>CAKKRJ010000003.1 GCA_919902775.1 Burkholderiaceae bacterium | reverse complement strand
CCGGCACCATGCTGGTGGCCGCCATGAAGGAAGACGACGTCAACATCTGGGGCGATGGCAGCACCTTCAAAGGCAACGACATCGAGCGCTTTTACCGCTACGGTTTGTTGACCAACCCCAGCTTGAAAATTTACAAGCCTTGGCTGGACCAACTGTTCATCGACGAACTGGGTGGCCGCGCCGAAATGAGCGCCTTCATGACCGCCAACGGTTTTGGTTACAAGATGAGTGCCGAAAAGGCCTACTCCACCGACAGCAACATGCTGGGCGCGACGCACGAAGCGAAAGACCTGGAAAGCCTGCAAAGTGGCATGAAGATCGTCAACCCCATCATGGGCGTGGCGTTCTGGAAGCCTGAAGTGGATGTCAAGGCTGAAGAAGTGATCGTGCGCTTTGAAGAAGGCATGCCCGTGGCCCTGAACGGCGTCGAATACGCCGACCCGGTCGAGCTGTTCCTGAAAGCCAACGAAATCGGCGGCCGCCACGGTCTGGGCATGAGCGACCAAATCGAAAACCGCATCATCGAAGCCAAGAGCCGCGGCATCTACGAAGCCCCCGGCATGGCCATGTTGCACATCGCCTACGAGCGCTTGGTCACCGGCATCCACAACGAAGACACCATCGAGCAGTACCGCATCAACGGCCTGCGCCTGGGCCGCTTGTTGTACCAGGGCCGCTGGTTCGACCCCCAGTCCATCATGCTGCGCGAAACCGCCCAGCGCTGGGTGGCCCGCGCCGTGACCGGCACCGTGACGCTGGAACTGCGCCGCGGCAACGACTACAGCATCCTGAACACCGATTCGCCCAACCTGACGTACGCGCCAGAGCGCCTGAGCATGGAAAAAGTGGAAGACGCGCCGTTCAGCCCGCTCGACCGCATCGGCCAGCTGACCATGCGCAACCTGGACATCACCGACACCCGCGCCAAACTGGGCATCTACGCCCACACCGGCCTGTTGTCGATGGGCGACGGTCCGCACATCTACAAGCTGGACGGCAACGGCAAGAAGTGATGCTTGCTTTGTTCCAATAAAAAAACGGCCTGCGGGCCGTTTTTTATTGCCTGGTTTTGTTTTGTGGTTGTTTTCCTCCTTGTCAGGGCGGGCAAGCGATAACCCCTTGCTTCAGATCAACCCATACAATCCGCCCATGCCTACCATCAGCATGTTTTACGGAATCCTGGTCTCCATGTTCTTTGAAGACACGGACAGGCATCACCTCGCCCACATCCATGTGCGCTATGCAGGAGATAAAGCGGCGATAGCCATTGATGACGGACGCGTTTTGGCTGGAGGTTTTCCACCCAAGCAACTGAAAATGGTGCAAGCCTGGATCGAAATCCACAAAGATGAACTGCTGGCAGACTGGGAATTGGCCAAAGCTGGCGAGCAGCCTTACCCCATTGATCCTTTGCGCTGAGGAGTAAGACCATGCATGACTTGTTGGATGTGGTGTCGGTCAAACCCCTGCAAGACCATTGGCTGGCTTTGTCTTTTGAAAACGGTGAAAACCGCTTGTTTGACATCAAACCCCTGCTGAACAAAAAACCCTTTGAGCCATTGCAGCAAAAGCATGTTTTTGAGCAAGCTTATGTATTTGCCGGCACGGTGAACTGGCCGGGCAACATCGACATTGCCCCGGAAACTTTGTATGAACGGTCGGTGGTCGCTTAACTTCACTTTTGCCCGACCTGCCGGTCGTTGATTCTGAAAAGATATGGATGCGAAGTGATGCTTTGTCGCCCGCATGAAAACGGCCTTCGGGACGTTTTTTTGTTGCCTGGTTTTATGGGCGTTTTCCGCCTTGTCAGGACGGGCAGCCGGCCAGCCCCATAACTCGCTTCGCTCGCCAAATCGGCCGGTCCAGCTGCCCGCCCTGACAAGGCTGCGACTGTTTTGAAACCAGCATGATCGTGTGATCTCACCGGCACAGCGCCGGGTTGGGGTCTGAGCGGATCGGCCGATTTTGGCGAGCGCAGCGAGTGATGAGGCCGACCGTTCAGGCCCCAACCCGGCGCGGCAAAGCACCACAGTCAAAAAGACTCAAACTACAACCGGCTCAGGTTCCAACCGAATGCCAAACCGCTCATACACGCTGGTCTGAATCGCCTTGGCCAAGGTCATCACTTCGCCCCCTGTACAAGGGTGCTCTGCAGTGCCACGGTTGACCAGCACCAGCGCTTGTTTTTCATAGACCCCGGCATGGCCCACGGTTTTGCCTTTCCAGCCGCAGGCGTCGATCAACCAGCCGGCAGCCAGCTTGAGGGTGCCGTCGGGCATGGGGTAATGCACCACCTTGGGATCGCGGGCAATGATGTCGGCGCATTGCTCGGGCGTGACGGTTGGGTTCTTGAAAAAACTGCCCGCGTTGCCGATGACTTGCGGGTCGGGCAGTTTGGCGCGGCGAATGGCACACACCCAGTCAAAAATCTGCCGCGCATCGGGCTTGTGGATGCCCGTCTCTTGCAACTTGCGCGTCAGGTCCAGGTAGCCCAGCTCGGGCTTCCAGCATTTGGCCAACGCAAAGCGCACACGCAAGATGACCGCACGGCCTGCCAAGCCCAAACCACCCGCACCGTCCGAGGCGTGTTTGAACACCGAGTCACGGTAGCTGAAGCCGCATTGCGCCGCATTCAGGCTGAACAACTCGCCTGTCAGCATGTCCATCGCGTCGAGCGAGTCAAAGCGGTCTTGCAGTTCCACGCCGTAGGCGCCGATGTTTTGCACGGGCGATGCCCCCACGGTGCCGGGAATGAGGGCCATGTTTTCCAAACCCGGATAGCCGTTGTCCAGCGTCCAGGCCACCAGATCGTGCCAGACAACGCCCGCACCGGCCTCCACGATCCAATGCTTGTGTGTCTCTGAAGCCAGGCGCACACCCGGCACTTCCATCTTGAGCACCAGCGCTTTCACATCACCTGTGAGCACCACGTTGCTGCCACCGCCCAGCACTTGGCGCGGCAAAGTCGCCAGTTGGGGGTCGGCCAGCACGGCCAGCAGATCGGCTTCTGAGCGCACCCGTACCAAAGCCTGGGCTTTGGCGGCAATACCGAATGTGTTGTACGGCTGCAGGGGGACGTTTTGCTCCAGGTTCATGCAACAATTGTCGCATTCTCAACCTCGGATATTTTCTGCCATGCCCTCGTTTGATACCGTTTGCGAACCCAACATGGTCGAAGTGCGCAACGCCGTTGACACTTCCGCCAAAGAAATCGGCACCCGCTTTGACTTCAAAGGCACATCGGCCGCCATCGAACTCAAAGACAAAGAGATCACCATGTTCGGCGATGCCGAGTTTCAGCTGACCCAAGTCGAAGACATCCTGCGAAACAAGCTGACCAAGCGCAATGTGGACGTGCGTTTTCTGGACATTGGCAAGGTTGAAAAAATCGGTGGCGACAAGGTCAAACAGGTCATCAAGGTCAAAAACGGCATTGAGACCGAAGACGCCAAAAAGATCACCAAGCTGATCAAGGAAAGCAAGATCAAGGTGCAAGCGTCCATTCAAGGTGACGCGGTGCGCGTGACCGGTGCCAAGCGCGATGACCTGCAAGCGGCCATGGCCCTGCTGCGCAAGGACATGACCGAGTTGCCGCTGTCGTTCGACAACTTCCGCGACTGAAATTTTCCGCCCTGGGGCGCTTCAGGGCTGGGCTTGCTGACCCAGCTCCGGGTCATCCAAAAAGCCCCCCGAGCGCAAAGTGATCACCAAGGTGTCCCGCCAGCCGCCCTCTTGCTCAGGCTGAATGGGCGTGGTTTCGTGGATCACGCGGGTGTCGTCCAGCAGCAGCAATGACCAGGGTTCGGTCAAGGTAAAACGCTGTCCTCTTGGGCTGTCCATGTCAAACACGCGGGTTTCGCCGCCTTTGATGCCATGGCGCCCGATCAAAAACACCGCCACCCAGTTCACGCCATCGCGGTGCGCGCCCTCGGGCGTGGGACGGCCAATGCCGTCGGTGGTATCAATGCGAAACTGGTGCACCTCGGTGAACCAAGTCTGATCCCCCTGCACGGCCGAGGCCACACGGGCCAAACCGCACAACAGCTTTGGCCAGGCCGCTTGTTGCACCACCTCCATGGCCATGGGCTCAAACCAGCGCTGCATGCCGCCGTGCAAAGCGTTGTAGGACAACGGTTGCCAATGTGCACGGTGCGCCACGGCCACGGCCTGATGGGCCGTCACCTCCAAACTGGCGTGGCGACGGCGGCGATAGCGCCCCCCATCCTTGAGGTACTGGTCGGGCGGCAAATCATGCCAACTGGGCTCCAGCGCTTGCAATGCACCGATCGAAACCCCAGCCAAAGCACAGACGCTGGCCGCTCCCAACACCGCAAAACCCTGTTCCGCCAAAGTGGCGTTCAGCTGATCGGGCGATGTCAACGGAGGCTGCAGCGTTTGTTGGGGCATGAAAACGTCCAGGAAGTCAGGCAAAGAGTGCAAGCATAACGCCCCAAATGGCCAACATGGCGCTGTCCAGCCTTGCCCAAGCCGCCTGAACACACAGGCTGACCTGGATCAAACCCAGCACAGCGGCAGCGGACTACCCTGACGTCTGTGAAGACCCCCCAGATATTTTGGAGAAACCGATGAGTGCATTGCAGTGGAGTGACGCCTTGTCACTGGATTTACCCGCCATGGACGACACCCACCGGGCGTTTGTCGAATTGCTGGGTGTGGCCTGCAGCGCACCCGATGCGCAATTGGTGCACGTCTGGCAAGCACTGATCGACCACACCGATGCGCACTTTGACCAAGAAGACCGCTGGATGGCGCAAACCCGGTTTTCATCCACCAACTGCCACAGCATGCAGCATAAAGTGGTGCTCGATGTCATGCGCGAAGGTCTGGCCGCTGGCCAAGCCGGTGACTTGGCGACGGTCCGGAACATGGCCGACGAACTGGGCCCGTGGTTTGCCAACCACGCCCAGTCGATGGACGCGGCACTGGCCCTGCACCTGCGCAAGACCGGCTACGACCCGGTCACAGGCGTTCTCAGCATGCCCCAAGCCCTGCCTGCCGCAGAGATCCATGGCTGCGGCAGCGGTGGGTGCGGGGACCGGGTGGAGGACGACTTCGCCAGCGCTTTGGCGTCGTCCGTTTGACCGTTCATCAGGCGTAGCGCTGGCTCGCCAGTTTGGCCCCTTCGGCCAGCGCCTTGAGCTTGGCTTCGGCCACGGCGCGGCTCATGGGGGCCAGGCCGCAGTTGGTACAGGCGATCAGCCGGTTTTTGGGGACAAATTGCAGGGCGCGGCCAATCGTTTCCGCGATTTCTTCGGGTGTTTCAATGGCCGGATTGGCCACGTCGATCACGCCCACCATCACGTCCTTGCCTTCGAGCAGTTGCATCATCTCCATGGGCACATGCGAGTGCATGCACTCCAGGCTCACTTGCTGGATGCTGCTCTTGGCCAGCGCCGGGAACACCTTTTCATATTGGCGCCATTCTTGGCCCAAGGTTTCTTTCCATTTGTTGTTGGCTTCGATGCCGTAGCCGTAGCAAATGTGCACCGCCGTGGTACAGGTCAGGCCTTGCGCCGCACGCTCCAGTGCTTTCACCCCCCAATCGGCGGCTTCGTCCATGTAGACGTTGAAGGCGGGCTCATCGAACTGGATGATGTCCACGCCATCGGCCTGCAGCGCCAGCGCTTCCTGGTTCAGCAACTCGGCAAAAGCCATGGCCATCTTGACCTTGTCGCCATAAAAGCGATCGGCCACGGTGTCCACAATGGTCATCGGGCCAGGCAAGGTGAATTTGAGTTTCTTTTTCGTATGGGCGCGGGCCAGCTGGGCTTCGAAGGCGTGCACACGGCCTTTCAAACGCAGCGGCGCGATCACCTGCGGCACCTGCGCGTCATAACGGTTGTTGCGGATACCCATGGTGACTTTGTTCGCGAAGTCGATGCCCTCCACCTGCTCGACAAAACCGTGCACAAAGTGTTGACGGGCTTGCTCGCCATCGCCCACCACGTCCAAGCCCGCATCTTCCTGCACCTTGATCCACAGCAACGTGGCATCGGCCTTGGCCTGCTGCAATTCGGGGCCCTGGGTGGTCCACTGGGGCCAGAGTTTTTCGGTTTCGGCCAGCCAGGCGGGTTTGGGCAAGCTGCCAGCGATCGCGGTGGAGAACATGGAAAATCCTTGGGTTAAAAATCAGTGGTCAGCCATTGTCTGCCAACAAAAATTCCTGCGCGAGCAGCTTGCGACCCACGCCAGCGCCTGACGCAGGGCGGCGTCCTGGCCACGGCCTGCAGCAGCAACCGATTGGTCGAGAATGGAAAGTTTCAAGCGCATGGGTGGCGTGACCGCTTGGGGCTCAAAACAGGGCTCAGGCTGCGGCTGGTGAATCCAAAGCGGCCATTTCAGCCTCTTGCAGCGCCCGCCACATCACCTTGCCGCTGCCGCTCTTGGGCAAGGCATCGACAAAACTCACGACGCGGGGCATTTTGTAAACCGCCATGTTGTCACGGCACCAGTCGATGATGTCTTGCTCGCTCACTTGGCCCTTGTGGTTCTGCCGCAAAACCACCACCGCCTTGACCGACTCACCGCGGTAGGCATCACGGGTGGCGATGATGCAAGCCTCCTGAATCGCTGGATGCCGAAACATCAGGGCCTCCACCTCGGCAGGCCAGACCTTGAAACCGCTGGCATTGATCATGCGCTTGAGGCGGTCGGTCATGAAGAAATAACCCGCTTCATCGACACGCCCCATGTCGCCCGACCTGAAAAACCGCAGGCCATCGCGCTCAAAAAATGCGTCTTCCGTGGCGTCTGGGCGCTTCCAGTAACCCTTGAACACCTGCGGCCCGCTGATCACGATCTCGCCCGATTCGCCCGTCGGCAATTCGGCCAGGGTCTCGGGATCGACGATGCGCGATTCCACGCTCAAAAACGGAATCCCCAGGCACTGTTTTTTGGGCGCGTCAGGCGGGTTGGTGTGCGAAGGGGCGGCGGTTTCGGTCAGGCCATAGCCCTCCACATAACGCAAGCCAAACTGGTCCAACAAACGCTGGGCCACGGCCTCGGGCATGGCCGCGCCACCGCCACCGATGTACGCCAGGCTCGTCAGGTCATAACGGTCCAGCTGTGGGCTGCCCAGCAGATCAATCACCATGGTCGGAATGTTGGTCCAGTGCGTGACCTTCCATTTGGAGATCAGGTGCCCCGCCACATCGCGGTCCCAACGCGGCATGATCACCAGACTGGCCCCCAGAAAAATGCTGGCATGCATCACGCTCACCATGCCGGTGATGTGGAACATGGGCACCACACACAGCGTCACGTTTTCGGGTGTGCCGTTGCCCCACAAACCGCTGGCCATGGCGTTGTGCATGATGGTGCCGTGCGTGTGCATACAGCCTTTGGGCAGGCCCGTGGTGCCACTGGTGTAGGGCAACACCGCCAAATCATCGGGGCCTGCTTTCACTGCAGGCAAGGCCCCCGCCACGGGCGTGGCCATCAACACGCTCCAGGCGTGGACTTGCCCCGCCTGCAATGCAGGCAAAGCGCGCACCGGCAACAACCAGGCGCGCCAGGACTCCGGCAAATCCGCCGGCGTGACGGTCTCGGCATCGAACACATCGGTGAATTGCGTCACCACCAGGTGCTGCAACTGCTGCTCGGGTGGCAAGGCGTTGCTGGCTTGCGCCAATTCGGGCGCCAAATCGGCCGTGGTCACGGCCACACGGGTGTCCGGGTCGGTGATGTAGTGTTTCAACTCCTCAGCCCGGTTCATGGGGTTGACGGGAACAACCACCGCATCCAGCCGCAAGATGGCGAAATGCGTCACCACCAACTGGGGACAGTTTTGCATGTCGATCACCACCCGGTCGCCTGCGCGCACCCCCAGTGCCGCCAACTGCTTGGCCATTTGTTCGGCACTGGCCATCAATTCCTGGAAGGTCCAGACACGCCCCATGAACACCAGGGCCACTTTGTCAGGGTAACGCAGGGCACTGATGGCCAGGTTCATCCAAAGCGATGTGGACGGCGGGGTGATCTTGGCGGGCAAGCGCGCGGGCCATACAGCAGCATGTGCGGACATCGGCAGTCTCCTGTCATGAAGTTTGTGCTGCATGTTAATCGTCCCTTGCCCAGAAGGCGGGCGTGGCTTTGTCACAGGGGGGACCGCGCGCCGTGGCGGCGTGGACTGTGTTGCACCCGAATTTTTCGCAGCCAACCACCAAAAGACCCCACAATTTTTAGTTCTCAGGGCATTTTTTGAAAAATTAATAATATTTAAGAATTGTTTTTTGAGATTTTGTTACTAAAATTACCCATCATGCAAATAAACACCACACCTGACACCCCAGAGGACTACTGCGGCACCACCTATGCAGCCAAGCTGCTGGGGCTGTCGGTCGGAACGATCCAGACTCTGGTCGAGAAAAATGAACTGCAAGCCTGGAAAACGCAAGGGGGCCATCGTCGCATCTCGATGCCCTCCATCCGCGAATACCAGCGCAAACACAACATGGTGACCATTCAGACCGAGCAGCGTGACAACCGGCTGCGCGTCTTGTTGGTTGAAGACGATGCCGTGACACGCGAAATGCTGCGCGGCTACTGCAACCGATCCACCATGCCTGTGGATTGCACGGCCATGTCATCCGGTCTGGAAGCCTTGATCGACATCGCCAGCATCAAACCAGACGTTCTGATCACCGATCTGGACATGCCGGGTGTGGACGGTTTTGAGTTGCTGCGCACGCTGCGCCAGAACCCCCAATTCAACCGGATGACCACCTTGGTGTTGTCCGCCCTCAGCCCCGACAAAGTGGCCGCCCGAGGCGGCCTGCCAGACGGCACCATCTTCATGGCCAAGCCCATCAACATGGATTGGTTCAACGGCTTCTTCACCGCTTTCCTGGCCGGCAGGACCATCGAGTCGCAAGCGCAAGACAACAACAAATCACCTGCAGCATAGGCACGCACCGCTGACGGCATGGGCCAGCCAGTGGTCGATTCATGCGTGACCTGCCGTCTCACATCGCCATTGGCGTGCTCAATCCAGCGATCTCCCCTCGCCTGGCTCTTCTACCGTCTGCCCATCGCGAATGTGGTAAATGCGCTTGAAGGTGGGAATGATTTTTTCGTCATGCGTCACCACGATGATGGCCGTTTGTGCCTGACGCGCCATGTTGTTCAGAATGCGCATCACGGCCAAAGCGCGTTCACTGTCCAGGGGCGCCGTCGGTTCATCGGCCAGGATCACCGGCGGCTTGTTGGCCAGTGCCCGCGCAATCGACACCCGCTGCTGTTCACCACCCGACAGTTGTGCCGGCTCGGCCTTGGCACGGTGCGCCACATCCAAGGCATTGAGCAGTTCAAGCGCACGCTTGCGGGCCTGGGCATTGGGAACGCCCGCCAGCATGGGCAACAAGGCCACGTTGTCGGTCACATCCAGGAAGGGGATCAGGTAAGGCGCCTGGAAAACAAAACCGATCCGGTCACGGCGTAAAGCCCGCAGGTCAGGAATCTTCCAGCCGTCGTCGTAGATGACTTCCTGGCCCAGCGTCATGCGGCCTGAGGTGGGCTCGATGATCGCCCCCAGGCATTTGAGCAAGGTGCTCTTGCCCGAGCCCGAGGGTCCGACCAAGCCCACGACTTCGCCAGGGGCAACTTGCATGTTGACACGCTTGAGCGCTTCAAACGCTGTGTCGCCATGGCCGTAGACCTTGCGCAGGTTTTCGATGCGAATGCCCCCTGTGGTGTGCTCCATGTCATGGCCCTCAGCTGATGGCTTGCGCCGGATCGACGCGCAAGGCGACACGGATGGCCAGCGTGCTGGCCAGCGCGCAGATGAGCAGGGTGGCGCCAAAGCCGATGAGCGCGTCCTGCGTGAGCAACAACACAAACTTGGGAAACGCGGGGGCCCAGAACGTCGCAGCGACCTTGCCCACCACAAACCCGATCACACCAAGCCCCAGGGCCTGTTGAAGAATCATGGCCGCAATGGTGAGGTTGCTGGTGCCAATCAGCTTGAGCACGGCGATCTCGCGGAGCTTGCCCAGCGTCATGGTGTAAATGATGAAGGCCACAATGGCCGCGCTCACCACGGCCAAAATGACCAGAAACATGCCAATCTGTTTGGCCGCCGTGGCGATCAGTTTGTCGACCAGGATGTTTTCCATGTCCGATCGGGTGAAGACGGTCAGGTGTTTCCAACGGCGTATCGGTTCGGCCACACGCTCGGCGCTCCAGCCATCGGCCACGCGCACCAGCACGGCATTGACGTTGCGGCTGCTGGTTTGCAGGTTTTGTACCGCATCCAGCAAGCCTGGCACGGCTGGCCGGTTGAATGACGGGTTGGCCGCTGTCCGTGCACGGTCATTGACAATGGCGTCATTGTCTTTGAGGAACTGCATTTGTTGGGCGTCCTTCATGGGGATGAAGACCATCGGATCCCCCCCAGAAGACACCATGCGGCGCGTCAGGCCCACCACCTCGTAGCTGTGGCGTCGGATTTCGACTTTTTCGCCAAGACTTAGCCCGGTCTTGATGTCGGCAACCGCCTCATAGTGGCTTCGCGCCAGGTGCCTCCCCGCCAGCAAATGGCCTGGCTGTCCAGGCAGGGCGGCTGCACCCGGCTCGATTCCAACCACCATGACCCGCGCCTCTTTGCCGCCAGCCACCTTGATTTGCACGGTGAAATAGGTGATGTTGGCGGCCATGGCCACACCTGGCATGCCCACGATGCTGCGCACGACATCGTCCTTGATGCTGGAGGATTCGGCGTATGGCCCCTGCGTGTCTTTTTGCACCACCCACAGGTCGGCGCCACTGTTGGTCAGCAGGGCCTGGGCATCGTCGACCATGCCACGAAACACACCGGCCATGGTCAGCGTCACACCGATCAGCAAGCCCAGGCCGAGACCGGTGAGAACGAATTTGGCCCAGCCGTGTCGAATGTCCCGCCCCGCCAAGCTGATCATGGCCCCGCCTTTTTGACGAGCCCATCCACAACTTTGAAAGAGGTCCCTGCGGACAGCGGCTTTTCACTGTAGACCACCACCTGATCGCCTGCACCCAAGCCGCTGAGTGCCTGCACACGGCCGTCGATGCTGACCACTCCCCACTGCACCGCCACAAAGTCCAGCGCACCGTCCTTCAGACGCCAGACTCCCGTGTGGCCCTGATGCGTTTGCACACTGGCCTGCGGCACCACCCAGGCGGGCTCGGTCGGCTGGAGTTGCAGCGTGACCTCGGCCATTTCACCCATCGACAGCGCGGCAGGGACCTGTTTGAAGCCCACTTGCGCAATGCGCTCCTCGGTCACCGTGTCCGCTTGCAGCTCGACCCGCTCCACCTGGCCGTCGAACACCTCTTGCGGACGGGATCGCAACACCATCCGAGCCGGCAGACCGACCGCCAGCCCTGTCGAGCGCGCCTGGTCTACCCGCAGCTTGACCCACAGGCTGGCGGGATTGGCCAACTTGAGTACAGGCTGCCCGGCCACCACCGTGCTGCCGGATTCGGCATCGCGGCTGATCACCACGGCATCGGCGGGGGCCACCAGGCGGGTGTTCTGTCTTTGCTGCACAGAGGCAGAACGCTCGGCCTGCAAGCGCGCTGCGTCGTGCCGGGCCGCTTGCAAATTGGCCTGCGCTACCTGCAGCGCCGCGTCAGCGGATTGCACCTCCTGCTCACGCCCCTCCAACGCCAATGGACTGATGAAGTGTTGACGGGCCAGTTCTTTTTGCCGACTCAAATTGGCCTGGGCCAGTTCGCGCCGGGCTTTGACATCGGCCACTTGCGCTTGCGCTGCGGTCTGAACGCTGGCGGCCCTGGACAGCGCCGCGTCTTGTGCCAGCAGGCGTTGATCCATGTCCACAGGGTCCATCTCGGCCAGCAATTGCCCCGCCTTGACCGCCTGCCCCACATCCACATGAACGCGCCACACGCGTCCCGCCACCGTGGGGCCCATCAGCCAAACCTGACGGGCTTCCACACTGCCAATGCCAAACACCGAAGCGTCCAAGCGCTCGCGCTGGACCTCGGTGACCGTGATGTGGGTCGGCGCCAGTGGCCCGATGCGGGTCAGGACCCAAACCAAGGCGACCACCAGCAACGTGGCGCCACCAACGGCCAAGACCTGTCGCTTGCGGATGTCGGGAAATTTCATGGGGGCTTTCTTGGGGTGGCCGTGGGCTGCCGTGCGCAGCTCAATCCTGGCTGCCGCGTCTGCGCGCCATGTCAAACGACATGGCTTGCAGCAGGGGCAGCGCAAGCGCTTGTTGTGCAGCAGGATAAACGCAATTTTCTTCATCCCGGATGTGGTCTTGGTAAATCGCCACAAAGGCATCCATGGCGGTGTTGTCCGCCGCGCTCCAAGGCGTCCAGCTTGGGGCGTCTGCTTGCGTCACCTGCGCCAACGCGCCCCGAACGGTGGCCCAGAGCGTTTCCATTTGACGGTGTTCGTGCTGCAAGCGAGCCACCAGCCGATCCAGCGGCTCTTGTTGCAACGCCAGCACCGCCGGAAAAACATGCCGCTCTTCGTCCAGATGGTGCTGCGGTGCGGCCAGATCAAAATAGCGCAGCACATCGGCTGCGGCACTGCGGGCCTGTTCATCGCAGCCTTGCTGGCTCACATGCGCCCTGAGCCGCGTCAACAAATCGAGCATGCGTTCGACCCGTTCATGGCACGCCGCAAGCATTTCAAACGGCGCCTCAAAGCCCACACCCGGCGAGCGCAGCCCCGGAAAATCCACCCCCACGGCGCTCGAACGGCTCATGCGCGGCCCACCCAAATCTGGGTGAACTGCTGCACCTCGGGCCGAGGCTTGAAGGGTTTGCGTGAACTCACCGAGCCCAGGCTCACAAAGCAAATGGCCTCTTCGCTGGCCTGCAAGCCCAGACCGGCCCTGAACGTGTCGGCCTTGAGTGCCTTGCCACTCGTCAAGCCTGAGCCATAACCCATGGCATGGGCCAGCAACATCAGGTTCTGCACCGCGCAGCCGGCACTCAGCACACGCTCATGCATGTCGATGTCGGTACTGGCTTTGGCGGCATCCACAATCAGCAGCATCAGCAAAGGGGCGCGCATGGCCTTGTCGCGGGCTTGTTCTATCTGATCTGGCGATGCGCTGGGATCGCGTTCGATCAAGGCCTGGGCAAACAACTCGCCCAGATCGGCCCGTTGCTGCGCGGGAATGATCAGGAACCGCCAGGGGTTGATCAGGTCATGGTCCGGTGCGGCAGCGGCGGCCTGAAACAATTGCGCCAGTTCAGCGGCGTCAGGCCCAGGTGCCACCAGGCGTTTGGGCAACACGGTCTGACGCGAGGCCATCAGCTGGCCCGCCAGGCGGGTAACGGTGTCTTTTTCGGATTCGCTCATGCCACTATTCTTCCATGGTCTGCCACAGCCCGTTCATTCCGAAATGATCTGGCCATCGTGCTCCACATAAGGCGGAAACGGCCCCGTGCCGCTGTGCGACGACTGCGATGCGGGTACAAAGTCGCCCCGCTGCACATCGAACACATGCACTTCGCCCTCTTCGATCACATAGTGCCAGCCGTGCAAGGTCAGGCGTCCGGCTTCGATTTCACGCCGCACCATGGGGTAATCCATCAGACGTTCGAGCTGCAACACCACCGAGCGCTGCTCGGTGCGCAGCAAAGCCTCGGGACTGGGACGCACCGGCAGCAAGGCTTCGTCGGCCAGTTTCAGCCAACTTTGCAGCGCCTTGGCTTCTTCTGGTGCGCCCTCATAGGCGGTGCGGATCGCACCGCAGTGGCTGTGCCCGCACACGATGATGCGTTGCACGTGCAATTGCAACACGGCAAATTCAATGCCCGCCATGGTGCCGTGCAAGCCGTGCGAGCCGTCGTATGGTGGCACCAGTGCGCCCACATTGCGCACGATGAACAACTCCCCGGGCCCAGTGCCGGTCAGCAAATAGGGCACCAGGCGCGAATCCGAACAACCGATGAACAAGGTTTTGGGGTGCTGCCCTTCTGCGACCAAATCCTGAAAGCGCTGCTGGTGTAGCGGGAAATAATCCGCATGAAAGCGCTGCAAGCGCAGCAGCAGTTCATCGGACGCATCCGGCAGCACCTGATCGTTCATTGCACCAGGGGCGAGGCGTCCCCGTCCAAGTCGATCCCGTCGACCTGCGCCAGACCCACCAGCCGGCGCATGTATTGCCCCAACGCGGTGGCACGCGACTGCCATTGCAGGCGCGAAGCGATTTGCGTTTGCAGCGCTTCAAACGTGGGCAAATGACCCGGATTCACTTCGAGCACATCGACGATGTGAAAGCCAAACCGGGTGTGCACCAAACGAGGCCGCAAGCCCGTGCTTTGGCTGGACTCGGCCAGAAAGAACAGCTCTTTGGCCAATTCAGGCACGCAATCTTGGGGCGTGAGCCAGCCCAGATCGCCGCCTTGCGCGCCCGTTGGGCAGTTGGACAACTCGGCCGCCATCTGTGCAAAGCGCTCGGGCGCCACCGATTTGTGGCTCAGCTCCAGCAAGGCCGCTTCGGCGCGTTGGGCCAGCGCGGGCACATTGACCCCGGGCGTGACGGCAAACAGGATGTGCCGCACCCGCCGGGCCTGGCCCCCCGTGAATTGCGCCTGATGCGCATCGTAGTAGCGCTGCGCCTCTTCGGGCGTGGGCTGGGGCGAAGTCACTTCGACCTCCAGCATGCGGTCGATCACCGCCTGCTCGTCGGCGTTCAGATCAGGTGCCGTCAGGCCGGTGAAGCGGGGCAACAAACCGAGTCGCACCGCTTCCTGGCGCAGCAGTTCGGCATAGGCACGCTCGTGCAAGTCCTCCGTGCTCAGGTTCTCACCTGGCGCCACCAAAGCGATGCCGTTGATGGCGGGCGTCACGGTCACGGCCGCGGCCGCACTGCCGCAGCCACAGGTGCCGCTGCCGCAACTGCCGTTGCTTCCAGAAGCCTCCGGTGCGTTGTCAGTCAAAGTTTCGTGGTTCATGGTTTGGCCTTTTGAAAATAGCTGCGTCGCATCAACCGCGGCCAAAGGGTGGCTTGGGTGTCATGCCCAGACGGCGGCTGCGCACCACCTGGTAAGGACGCACCACATAGGCCAGCGTGCCAAAACCGCTCCACACATGCACCAGACGGGTGAACGGGAAGATGAAGAAGATGCTCATGCCCAAGAACATGTGGGCCTTGAAGATCCAGCTGGCCTCGGCCAACAACTCCACCGCGCCGCCCCGGAAGGTGACGATGCGTTGCGCCCATTCGGCCAGCTTGAGCATCATGCCGCCGTCCAGGTGCTGCGCCGACAGCGGGATGGTGGCCAGGCCCAGCGCAAACTGCGCCCACAGCAAGACCAGCAGCACGATGTCGCTGGTTTTGCTGTTCACACGGATGCGCACATCAAACAGGCGGCGGTGCAAGAGCAGCGTGACACCGATGAAGCCCAGCACGCCAAACAGACCGCCCGAGACCATGGCCATGAGCTGTTTGTCGCCCGCGCTCATGAAGTGCTCGTACATGAAGTGCGGTGTGAGCATGCCCACGCTGTGGCCGCCAAACAAAAACAGCACGCCCACATGGAACAGGTTGCTGCCCCAGCGCAACTGGCCGCTGCGCAGCAGTTGCGACGAATCGCTCTTCCAGGTGTACTGATCGCGGTCAAAACGGATCAGGCTGCCGAGCAAAAAAACGCTCAGTGCGATGTAGGGATAAATGCCAAAGATGAAATGGTCAAAGTAGCTCATGCTGCAACTCCCCGGGTCTGGGTGGAGGTCTTTCTGACAATGTGAATGGGTTGGGCTTCGCCCGGACGGGCCTGGCCACGCGTGCTGCAGCCATCAAAGGCTTCGGGCTCGCTCCAGCTCGCGTCCAGCGCTTCGTCGGCCACGATCTGCACCGCCTGGGCCTTGTGCCCAGCCAGCTCCAGCACGGCGGCCAGCACCACGGCATAGGGGCTTTCGCGTTGCAGCAAGGCGCTGAAAATCGCGTTCAGGATGTGCGCCATCTCACCCAAGAATGCCTTGGCCACTTCGGGCGTCTGGGTGGATGCGAACTCCAGCACCACGCACAAATGGTCGGGCAACTCGTCGGGTGACAGGAACAAACCCGACTGCGCGTAGGTTTGGCTCAAATCGATCATGGCCGGCCCCCGGTCCCGCGAGTCGCCATGCACATGCTCAAACAAATGCAGGCAAGTGGCGCGGCCCCGGTCAAAGGTCTCGACGTAACGCGCTTCGGCGTCCATGGTGTCCAGGCGCATCAGGTGTGTCACCAGCGTCTGCAACTCGGCCTGGCGGGCAGCGCTCAAAGCGCCCTCTTCGGCCAGCGCCGGCAACAGCGCGGGCAGTTGTGCGCGCAAGTCTGCGTCTGGGTAAGACAGCAACTTGGACAACACACGCAATGAATAACGGTTGTTTTTCATAGAAACCTCGCTTCAAACCACAGGCTGGATGGGGATCGTGCGGCGCTTGTCGCCACCGAACAGGCTGGCTTCGGACTGTCCGTCCGAACAGCCATTGCCAAACGAGAAGCCGCAGCCGCCACGCATGTCAAAGGTGTTCTCGGCATATTCCCGGTGCGAGCTGGGGATCACGAAACGGTCTTCGTAATTGGCAATCGCCATGACGTGGTACATCTCTTCGACCTGGGCCACCGTGAGACCGGTTTGCTCCAGCACCGCCAGGTTGTCCACGCCATCGACGTGCTTGCTGCGCTGGTAGGCGCGCATGGCCAGCATGCGCTCCAGGGCGCGGGTCACGGGCGCGGTGTCACCGGCGGTGAGCAAGTTGGCCAGGTACTGCACCGGGATGCGCATCTGCGACACATCAGGCAACTCGCCGTTCATGCCGACATGGCCCGCATTGACCGCCGACGTGATGGGCGACAGCGGCGGCACATACCAGACCATGGGCAGCGTGCGGTACTCGGGGTGCAGCGGCAAGGCCACCTTCCAGTCGATCGCCATTTTGTAGACGGGGCTGTTGCGCGCGCCTTCCAACCAGGCTTCGGGAATGCCGTCCAGACGGGCCTGCGCGATCACCTTGGGGTCGTGCGGGTTGAGGAAGATGTCCAGTTGCGCCTGGTACAGGTCTTTCTCGTTTTCGGTGCTGGCGGCTTCGGCGATGCGGTCGGCGTCGTACAGCACCACACCCAGGTAACGGATGCGGCCCACGCAAGTTTCCGAGCACACGGTAGGCTGACCGGCTTCAATGCGGGGGTAGCAGAAGATGCATTTTTCGGCCTTGCCGCTTTGCCAGTTGTAGTAAATCTTCTTGTACGGGCAGCCGCTCACGCACATGCGCCAGCCACGGCACTTGTCCTGGTCGATCAGCACGATGCCGTCGTCCTCGCGCTTGTAGATCGAGCCCGAGGGGCACGAAGCCACACACGCCGGGTTCAGGCAGTGCTCGCACAGGCGGGGCAAATACATCATGAAGGTGTTCTCAAACTGCCCCACCATGTCTTTTTGCACTTGGTCAAAGTTGGCCAGGTTGGCGTCTTTGCTGCGCTTGCTGAACTCACCGCCCAGAATTTCTTCCCAGTTCGGGCCCCATTCAATTTTTTGCATGCGCTTGCCCGTGATCAGGCTGCGCGGACGGGCCACGGGCGTGGCCTTGGACTCGGGGGCACCTTGCAGGTGCTCGTAGTCGTAGGTGAAGGGCTCGTAGTAGTCGTCGATCTGCGGCATGTTGGGATTGGCAAAAATCCGCATCAGCAGTTTCCACTTGCCGCCTTGCTTGGGCTCGATCGAGCCATCGGCCTTGCGGGTCCAGCCGCCGTTCCAGCGGTCCTGGTTTTCCCAGTCCTTGGGATAACCAATGCCGGGCTTGCTTTCCACGTTGTTGAACCAGGCGTATTCCACACCGGGTCGGCTGGTCCAGACGTTTTTGCAAGTGACCGAACAGGTGTGGCAACCGATGCATTTGTCCAGGTTCAGCACCATCGCAATTTGTGCGCGAATTTTCATGTTGTTTCTCCTTCAAGCCTGCACGGAGGCTGCTGCTTCGCCATCGAGCCAATCCACCTTGTGCATCTTGCGCACCACGACAAACTCGTCGCGGTTGGTGCCGATGGTTCCGTAGTAGTTGAAGCCATAGCTGAACTGGGCGTAGCCGCCAATCATGTGGGTCGGTTTGGTCACGATGCGGGTCACCGAGTTGTGGATACCCCCACGGATGCCGGTGATCTCCGAGCCGGGGGTGTTGATGGTTTTTTCCTGCGCGTGGTACATCATCACCATGCCCGGATTGACCCGCTGGCTGACCACCGCACGCGCAGCAATGGCACCGTTGCTGTTGAACAGCTCGACCCAGTCGTTGTCCACAATGCCGGCGCTCTTGGCGTCGTCTTCACTCAGCCAGATCACCGGGCCACCCCGGTTCAGCGTGAGCATGTGCAGGTTGTCGCTGTAGGTGCTGTGGATGCCCCACTTCTGGTGCGGCGTGATGAAGTTGAGCGAGATTTCCTTGTTGCCGTTGGGACGGCGGTTGATCATCTCGTCCACGGTCTTCAGGTCCACCGGTGGGCGGTAGCTGGTCATGCCCTCGCCAAAGGCGAGCATCCAGGGGTGGTCCAGATAAAACTGCTGGCGACCGGTGAGCGTGCGCCACGGGATGTATTCGTGTACGTTGGTGTAGCCAGCGTTGTACGACACCTTTTCGCTCTCCAGCCCCGACCAGGTGGGCGAGCTGATGATCTTGCGCGGCTGCGCCTGGATGTCGCGGAAGCGGATTTTTTCGTCTTCGCGGTGCAAGGCCAGGTGCGTGTGGTCACGCCCGGTGATCTTGCCCAGCGCCTCCCAGGCCTTGACCGCCACATGGCCGTTGGTCTCGGGGGCCAGCTGCAACACCACCTCGCAAGCGTCAATGTCGGTGCTGATGTTGGGCATGCCCTGGGTCACGCCTTCGGCGCGCACCTTGCCATTGAGCTCGCCCAACTGGTGCACTTCGTCGGCGGTGTTCCAGCCAATGCCTTTGCCACCGTTGCCCACTTTCTCCATCAATGGGCCAAGCGCCGTGAAACGCTTGAAGGTGTTGGGGTAGTCGCGTTCGACCACCGCAATTTGCGGCGCAGTCTTGCCGGGAATCAACTCGCAATCGCCTTTGCTCCACTCTTTCACATCAAAGGCCTGGGCCAGTTCGGCCGGCGTGTCGTGCATCAAGGGCGTGAGCATCAGCTCTTTTTCGACCCCCAGATGGCCCACACACACCTCGCTGAAGGCTTTGGCAAAGCCTTTGTAGATGTCCCAGTCGCTCTTGCTTTGCCAAGCCGGGTCCACCGCCGTGGACAGCGGGTGGATGAAGGGGTGCATGTCGCTGGTGTTGAGGTCGTTCTTCTCGTACCAGGTGGCGGTGGGCAGCACGATGTCCGAATACAGACAGGTGGTGCTCATGCGGAAGTCCAGCGTCACCAGCAAATCAAGCTTGCCTTCAGGGGCTTTGTCGTGCCATTTGACTTCGGTGGGTTTGGCTTCTTGCGCGCCCAGGTCTTTGCCCTGCACGCCGTGCGAGGTGCCCAGCAAATGCTTGAGGAAATACTCGTGCCCTTTGCCCGACGAACCCAAAATATTGGAGCGCCAGACAAACATGTTGCGCGGCCAGTTGAGCGGGTTGTCCGGGTCTTCGCAGCTCATCTTGAGGCTGCCGTCTTTCAGTGCCTTGACCGCGTAGTCTTTCGGGTCCATGCCCTGGGCCTGTGCGTCCTTGACGACCTGCATCGGGTTGGTCTGCAACTGCGGCGCGCTGGGCAACCAGCCCATGCGTTCGGCGCGCACGTTGTAGTCGATCATGCTGCCGCCGAATTTGGATTTGTCGGCCAGCGGCGAGAGGATTTCCTCCACGCCCAGTCGCTCGTAGCGCCACTGGTCGGTGTGCGCATAAAAGAAGCTGGTGCTGTTCATCTGGCGCGGTGGGCGCACCCAGTCCAGCGCAAAAGCCAGTGCGGTCCAGCCGGTTTGGGGACGCAACTTTTCTTGCCCCACATAGTGCGCCCAGCCGCCACCGCTTTGGCCAATGCAGCCGCACATCATCAGCATGTTGATGATGCCGCGGTAGTTCATGTCACTGTGGTACCAGTGGTTCATGGCCGCACCAATGATGACCATGGACTTGCCCCGGGTCTTGTCGGCGTTGTCGGCAAACTGGCGCGCCACGGCAATCACCTGGTCGCGCTTCACGCCGGTGATTTTTTCCTGCCAGGCGGGGGTGTAAGGGGTGTCGTCGTCGTAACTGGTGGCGGCGTTTTCACCGGCCAGGCCGCGGGCCACACCGTAGTTGGCCGCGGTCAGGTCGAACACCGTGGCCACCAGGGCGTAGCGCTCTTCGCCCGCCTTGCCCAGCTTGATGCGGCGCACCGGCACTTTGCGCACCAGCACATCGTCCACCGCGCTGGCTTGTTTGTTGGCACTGAAGTTGGGGGTGTCGATGCCGCCGAAATACGGGAAAGCCACTTCGCCCACCTCAAACTCACTGCCCTCGCCTTCCATCAGGCTCAACTTGAGCTTGACTTCGCTGTCTCCTCGCGCCTCTTTGTTTTCCAAATTCCATTTGCCTGCATCGCTGCGACCCTCGGCACCCCAGCGGAAACCGATCGAGCCATTGGGCAGCACCACACGATCGTTCTGGTCCAGCGCCACGGTTTTCCACTCGGGGTTGTTGTCCTGGCCCAGTTTGCCGTTGAAGTCGCTGGCCCGCAGGTAGCGGCCCGGCACCGTGACCTTGCGGCCATCGGCCAGGGTGCGTTCTTCGAGTTGCACCAGGTTGGGCATGTCGGTATAGCGGCGCACGTAGTCGTCAAAGTAGGCGCTGCGCTTGTCGAAGTAAAACTCTTTCAGGATCACATGGCCCATGGCCATGGCGATCGCAGCATCCGTACCCTGTTTGGGGTGCATCCACAGATCGGCCAGCTTGCTGATCTCGGCGTAGTCGGGCGTGATGGCCACGGTTTTGGCGCCTTTGTAGCGCACCTCGGTGAAAAAGTGGGCATCGGGCGTGCGCGTCTGCGGCACGTTGGAGCCCCAGGCGATGATGAAGGTCGAGTTGTACCAGTCGGCCGATTCGGGCACGTCGGTCTGCTCACCCCAGATTTGCGGGCTGGCCGGAGGCAAGTCGCAATACCAGTCGTAAAAGCTCATGCACACGCCACCGATCAGCGACAGGTAACGGCTGCCTGCGGCGTAGCTGACCATGGACATGGCCGGAATCGGCGAAAAGCCAATGATGCGGTCCGGGCCATATTGCTTGGCGGTATAGACGTTGGCGCTGGCGATGAGCTGGTTCACCTCGTCCCAGGTGCTGCGCACAAAGCCGCCCAGGCCGCGCTGCTGCTGCCACTCGCGGCGGGCTTCGTCGTTTTGCACAATGGCTGCCCAAGCGTCCACCGGGCTCTTGGCCACGGCCAGCGCAGCGCGCCAGTGCTTGAGCAAGCGCGCGCGGATCATCGGGTACTTGACGCGGTTGGCGCTGTACAGGTACCACGAATACGAGGCGCCACGGGCACAGCCGCGCGGCTCGTGGTTGGGCAAGTCGGCGCGGGTGCGGGGGTAATCGGTCTGTTGGGTTTCCCAGGTGACGATGCCGCCCTTGACATAAATCTTCCATGAACACGAGCCGGTGCAGTTCACGCCGTGGGTGCTGCGCACAATCTTGTCGTGCGCCCAGCGGTCGCGGTAGGCGTTTTCCCAGGTTCGGTCTTCACCGGTGGTGACACCGTGACCACCAGAGAATGGCTCCTTGGGGTTTGAAAAATAATTCAATCGGTCCAGAAAATGGCTCATCTTTTTTCTCCAATTCAGCGGGGCGTTCAGCCCCGTTTGCAAACAGTCGTCAGGCGGCTTCAGGGGTTGCGGATCTCGGCACCGGAACGCAGGTAAAACCACCAGTTGAGCAAGAGGCACAGCGCGTAAAACACCGCAAAACCGTACATCGCCACCTCAGGCGTGCCCGCCTTGATCTGCTGGCCAATCACCACCGGGGCGATGAAGGCGCCGTAGGCGGCAATGGCCGACGTCCAGCCCAGCACAGGGCCGGCTTGCTGGCGGTCAAAAATCACGGCGATGCTGCGGAAGGTCGAGCCGTTGCCAATGCCGCTGGCGGTGAACAAGAGCACGAACAACAACATGAAGACCAGGAAATACTGCTCGGGCGTGGCCGACTGGTAAGCCAGCCACATGACATAACCCACCGAAGCCGAGGCCAGCACCATCACCGCCGAGATGACCTGCGTGACGATGGAGCCACCGGTCTTGTCCGACAGCCAACCGCCCACGGGCCGCACCAGCGCGCCGACAAAAGGACCGATCCAGGCGTAGGTCAGGGCCGAAGGGGCGTTGGGGTTTTTCAGGGTGTGCACCAACACGCCGCTGGCATCGGGCACGTGGCTGATGCCAAAGATCACGGTGATCGACAAAGGCAAGGCCATCGAGAAGCCGATGAAGCTGCCGAAAGTGACGATGTACAGCACCGTCATGGACCAGGTGTGCTTGTTCTTGAAGATCGAGAACTGGGCAGCGATGTTGTCTTTCATCGTGCCAAAGGCGGTGAGTTTCATCACCATCAAGGTGCTCACGATGATGAGCGGCATGGCCAGCCACATGTTGAGCACGCCCAAACCAGTGGGTGCGGGCAAATACAGATACAGGCCAATCCCGGCGGGCACAAACGACAAGGTGTACAACCAGATGATCTTGAAAAAGGCCGGGATGGTGCCACCGATGTTGGGCGAGACCGTGGTCAGGTTGTTCATGCCGAAAAAGCAAAGCACCGACAAAGGCACCAGTGACAGCAGCCAGGCAAAGCCCGCGTTCTGGATCCAGGTGGGGGTGCCTGCGGCGATTTTGCCGAAGATCCAGCCGCTGTCTTTCACCAAGGTGGTGGGCTCACCGCCCAAACCACCAAACAGGCTCATGGTCATGACCAACGGAATGACGATCTGCATGGTCGTCACGCCAAAGTTGCCCAGACCGGCGTTGAGCCCCAAGGCCGTGCCTTGCAAGCGCTTGGGGAAAAAGGTGCCGATGTTGGACATGGAGCTGGCGAAGTTGCCACCGCCCACACCCGACCACATCGCCATGAGCTGGAAGACCCACAAAGGCCACTCGGGGTGTTGCAAGGCGATGCCCGTGCCCATGGCCGGGGCCAACAGCATGGCGGTGGTCAGAAAAATCGTGTTGCGCCCACCGGACAGGCGGATCAGGAACGAGGCCGGGATGCGCATGGTCGCACCCGCCAAGCCCGAGATGGCCGTGAGGCTGAACAACTCGGCCTGGCTGAACGGAAAACCCAGGTTCAGCATCTGCACGGTGATGATGCCCCACATGCCCCAGATGGCGAAGCCGCACAAAAGGGCTGGCACCGAGATCCAGAGGTTGCGGTAAGCGATGCGCTTGCCCGTGCTTTCCCAGAATTTTTCGTCTTCTGGACGCCAATCGCTGATGTTGATGGCATGTCCTGCCGCTTGTTTGCTTGAGGTATTCATGTTCTTTTTCCTTCGCTCGTGATTCAGGCGCGCAAGCCTGGCTGTGTGATGTCGGCGGGTGCCTGGCCCATGTAATCGGTTTTGCGCACTTCGGTCCAGTACATCCAGATGAGTGAGATCCAAACCACGCCGTACATCAGCATGAAGGCGCTGCTGCGCACACCGGTCAGATCGACCAGCGCGCCAAACATGATGGGCAGGACAAAGCCGCCCAAGCCACCGGCCAAGCCGACCACGCCGCTGATGGCCCCAATGTTGTGGGGGTAATCATTGGAGATGTACTTGAAGACACTGGCCTTGCCGAAGGCCCAGGCAATGCCCAGAATGAACATCAAACCGGTGAATGCGTACACATTCAGACCAATGACAAATGTTTTCGGTCCTGAGATGGTGGCAATGGTGAACTCGGTTTGCGGATAAGACAGCAAGAACAAGCAGATCCAGCTGACCCACAGCACCCACCAAGTGACGCTGTGCGCACCGTATTTGTCACTCAGCACACCGCCCACGGCACGCAACACGCCGCCGGGCAGAGAAAAGCAAGCGGCCAGCAAGGCGGCCACACGGATGTCCAGACCGTACTCGCCGATGTAGTACTGCACCATCCACAGAGCCAGGGCCACATAGCCGCCAAACACGATGCTGTAGTACTGGCAGTACTTGAGCACACGGGGGTCTCTGAGGGTTTTGAGCTGCTCTTTGAACGACACCTGGCTGGGCACCAAGTGCGCCGGGTCGCTGTGGCTGAACAACCAGAACAGCACCACCGTCCCTGCCATGATGGCCGCGTAAACCTGAGGCACAGCCGTCCAGCCAAAGGCCACCAGGATCACTGGCGCCACAAACTTGTTGACCGCCGAACCCGAATTGCCCGCGCCGTAAACGCCCATGGCCATGCCTTGTTTGTTTTTGGGAAACCAGCGCGCCACATACGGTGTGCCCACCGAAAACGAACCGCCTGCCAAGCCCACAAACAGGCCAATGACCAAAAAATGCCAATAGGCCGTGGCGTAAGACATGAGCCAGATGGCAGGCACCGTGAGAGCCATCAGCACCGCCATGACGATGCGCCCGCCGTAGCGGTCAGTCCAGATGCCCAAAGGCACCCGCACCAGAGAGCCGGTGAGCACCGGCGTGGCCATCAACAGGCCAAACTGGGTGGCGTTGAGGCCCAGCATTTTCTTGATCGGCACCCCGATCACGCCAAACATCATCCACACCATGAAACAGACCGTGAAAGCCACGGTACTGACAATCAGCACCGACCAAGCTTTGCGCTGTTGAATCAATTCATTCGCCATTTCAGTTCTCCATACTCATGCACTGAGTGTGGTTTTTTGGCGCCGCTTTGGGTATCCACCAGAAGGTCATCACCCCCCAAAGCAAAAGGAGGATGGAGATCCCGCCTCCATCCTCCCTAGGAACTACCCCGGTTGATGTGGATCAATTCAAACCATGTGTGGCCGCAAAAATGGCGATCTGAACGCGGGAGGTCAAATCCATCTTTTTGAAAATGTGCTGGATGTGGATCTTCACGGTGGTCTCTGCGATGTCCAGGTCGCGGGCGATCTGTTTGTTGCTCATGCTCTTGGCGATCAACAAAAAGATGTCTTTTTCGCGCGGCGAGAGCTTGTCCAGTTGCTGCGCCGCCTGCGCCCGCATGGACGGCGCCACCTCTATAGCAACCAAGGCCGCAGGCACGGTGTTGGCGGGTTGGCGCAAACCCGAGACCAGCTTGTTCAACATGGCCGGGCTGATGACCGATTGACCTTCGTGCACCTGGACCAACGCATCACACAATTGGTCCGACTCCGAGGTCTTGAGCAAATACCCGTCAGCGCCGTTTTGCAACGCCGTGGACAAATCCTCTTCGTCCTCGCTCACGGTGAGCATGAGGATGCGCAGTTCAGGACAAACCGCCTTCAAAGCCCCGATGGCATCCACCCCTTTCACGCCCGGCAAATGGTTGTCGAGCAGCATCAAGTCAGGGCTGGTTTTGCCCAGCACACGCAGGGCTTCGCCCACATCGCCGGCTTCGCCCACCACACGAAAGCGCTCGTCCTGGGACAGCAAGGCGATCAGGCCGCGGCGAAACAAGGTGTGGTCATCGACCACCAAAAGCGCAATAGGTTCAGTCATGGGCGTCACGACAGGGTCGCTGTCTGGGCTGGGTTGATTTTGGGATGCGCGTGGGTAGGCACGCGCAGCGTGACCGTGGTCCCCTCTCCTGGCGCGGAGCGCACATCGACCGAGGCCCCAATTTGATCGGCACGCTCGCGCATGATTTTCAAGCCAACCTGCACTTCACTGCGGTTGCGGTCTGCATCAAAGCCCACACCGTCGTCGCGCACCAGAAAGCGCCAGGGTTCGCCCTTGTGGATCTCGATTTCGACCGCTTGCGCCCCGGCATGTTTGCGCACGTTGGACAAGGCTTCCTGCAAAACGTGCAAGACATGGATCTGCACGTCCTGGGGCAAAGGCAGGCCCTCACCGGTCACTTTGCGGCTGACCTGCAAGCCGGTCTGGTGCTGGAATTTCTGCAAGGTTTCCTGCACGGCACGGTCAATGTCGTCGGCTTGGGTGCGGGTGCGGAAGTGCAACAGCAACTCGCGCACATCGGCAATGCTTTCCTTCAAGCCGCTGTCGAGTTCCCCCAGCGCTGTGGAGGTCTTGGTGTCGTCATTTTTGGCAATGGCCGTGCGCAACAGCTGCACCTGGATTTTCAGAAAGGCCAGCGACTGTGCGATGGAGTCGTGCAACTCACGTGCCAGCAACGACCGCTCCCCGGCAATGGCTGCTTCGCGGTCCAGCACCACGGCGCGCAGACCTTCCACCGCCGTGCCCAAGTGGCTGGCCAGGGTGTCCACCAGCTCAAACTCCTCGGCCGACAAACTGATCTGGGTTTTGTAGAACAGGTTGATTTCACCCAACACCTTGTTGTGCATGCGCACAGGCACCGAGATCATGCTTTCATAACCGATGTGGGAACAATGCTGCAAGGGGGCCACGTCGCTGCTCACGATCGGAATGACCCGCGTGCGGGCATTCGGCTGGGGCTGGCCACAGGCACAGGCCCCAGCCATCAGGCATTTTTCTTCTTCCTGCATGAATTGCGGAAACTCATCGGACGCCAGCAGCAAAAATTTGGAGGCATCCTCGCCCGACCAGCGCAAGGCCAGCGCGTCGGCTTTCATCAGGTGCCGCACGCGCTGGGCAAAGCCCTGGGCCAGCTCGTTCAGGTCATTGGCCTGCGCCAGAAAGGCGCTGACGCTGTACAAGGCTTCCAGCCGTTCTTTTTGTGCTGCAATGCGCTGGGTCTTGGCCGCCACCTGGGCTTCGAGGTTGCCATACAGCGACTGCAGCGTCGCGGCCATGCGGTTGAAGCCCGAGGCCACCTGGCCGAATTCGTCGTTGGAGGCGACATCCACCCGCGTTGAAAACTGGGCCGACTCGATTTTGCGCAAGCCATCGCGCAGATTGCCCAAAGGGTTGATCACATACATGTAGCCCGTGTAGAGCATGATGACCGCACCGCCAATGGCCAGCGCCATCATCACGAACTGGAACAAATTGAGGATCGCGGTCAAGCCGGCCAGCTGGACTTCGATGGCGAGCACAAAACGGTCAATCGCCGTCAGGAAGGTATTGGCGTGCAGCACCAGACTGGCATGGTCGAGCGGTGGGCGCGCCAGAAACCGTGTTTTCTGGTTTTGCCAGATGGTTTCCACTTCGCTGTAACGCTGCCTGACCCGGTCGTCCCACGGCACAAACAGGGGGCGACTGGCATCCCCCCGCTTCAGCATGGCCATGCTGCGGTCAAACTCCTGGGTCAATGCCTCGATTTCTGCGGGTGACAACTGCGCCTGCACTTCACTGGTCAAGCGCCAGGTCTGCATGCGCATGCGACCGGCTTCGTTCAAGGCGGCAGCGCCCCCGCTGAGCTTCCAGGTAACCCACAAGGTCAGGCCGATCGAGATCAAGGCGATCACCAGCAAGCCCGCACCAATGCGCACCAATTTGGCAGACAGGGAGGCGGTGTGTCTCATGCCGCAGCGGCCTTCTGGCCTGAGCGGGCGGCCCTCGACCTGAAGGTCAGGGGTTGCAGCGCCGGCAGTGGGGTGGGTGTGGTGTTCATCAAATCGGCCAGGGTCACGCCATCCAGTGTGGCAAAAAAAGCTTCCAGTGCCTGCGCCAACAATTGCTTCAGGTGGCACGCTGGCAGCAAAGCACAATGGCTTTGTCCTTCGCCAAAGCATTCGACCATCTGAAAATCAGTCTCGGTCTTGCGCACCACCTCGCCCAACACGATCTGCGCTGCAGGCCGCCCCAAACGGATGCCGCCGCCACGCCCCCGGCTGGTTTGCAAATAGCCATCCGCCGCCAGCGTCATGACAATTTTGGTCAGATGGCTTTTGGAAATGCCGTGTTGGTCTGCAATCGCCTGGATGGTCGCAACGCTTTGTTGCACCTCGCATTGCGCACAATACATCAGCACACGCAGACTGTAGTCGGTCCAGTGGGTCAATCGCATCGTTCTGAAGTCCTAGTTCTGGAGGAGGATGCCTCAAATATTCAGTTTGGATGCATTTTATGTGCTGAGCGGCCCACCACGGCTCCCTCCGCGCTTTGCCCCTGATGGTCACCCACAAGTGCCCACAAAGCCGCACTGGGTGCAGTAGTCGCAACCATCCTTGCGGATGACCGCGTGCGCACCGCAATCGGGGCATTTTTTCCCGGCCATGACACCCCCGCCGGTGCGCTCGGCAGCGGTGAAGGACGGGAGGTCTTCGCTGCTCGCCAAAGGCAAGGGCAGTTGCTCGGACAGCGCGTTGCGTTGTGCCCGCAACGCCAGAATGTTCTGCACGGCATATGCGATCGCGGCCACCTCCGAGTCATGCCACAGCGGAATGCGGGTACCGTCTTCGCGCACTTTGTGACCATGGCGAACGGGGCCACGATCCCAGGCCACTTTGCACAGGTCGCTCAAGGCACGCTCCAGAAAGCCGCCACGCGCGGCCAGTGACAACAACCGCATGCTGGCCGTGATCCATTGCTGCGACTCGCCGCTTTGGCCCACCGGCATGAAAAACTCGATGGCCCGGTCGACGCTGCCCCGACCATCGGCCCGTGGCACAGGCAAAAAGGACACGATCAGGTACAGCGTCTTGTGCCCTTCGTGGGTCCAGTACTCAATCTTCTCAGCCACCGCATCCAGGGCGCCTTTGGGGCGGCTTTCGATGACGGTGCGCATCGGGTCTGCCGTTGCCGTTGCAAAAGAAGAAGGCGCTTCGACTGGGCACTCTACAGGCGCCGGCGTCAACGCCAACACCGAACCCAAGATCGCGTTCGGTCGGTAAGTGGCCAGGCCCTTCAGACCCGAGCGCCAGGCCTGCAGGTACAGGCCCTTGAAGTCTTCATACGGGTAATCGGCGGGCACGTTCACCGTTTTGGAAATGGCGGTGTCCACAAAAGGCTGCACGGCTTGCATCATGGCGATGTGCGCGTCGGCGCTCATGTCCATGGCCCCCACAAAGGCCGGCGGCAGATGGGCGGTGTCGCCCCCCAAGGCCTGGTACAGACGCCAGGCGTGGTCTTGCACCTGGTATTCGCTGCGCGTGCCATCGGCCTCGCGCTTTTTGCGGGTGTAAGTCCAGGAAAACGCCGGCTCGATGCCGTTCGATGCATTGTCTGCAAAGGCCAGACTCACCGTGCCGGTGGGGGCGATCGACAACAGGTGGCTGTTGCGGATGCCGTGGGCACGGATGTCGGCCTTCAGCGCTTCGGGCAGGCGGCTGGCGAAGGTGCCCTCGGCCAGATAGGCATCGGCGTCCAACAGCTCGAACGCACCCTTCTCTCGTGCCAGCGCCACCGAGGCGGTGTAGGCCGCATCGCGCATGCACCGCGCAATTTGCTGCGCCATCTCGCGCCCCTCGGCGGCGTCGTAGCGCAGGCCCAGCATCACCAGGGCATCGCCCAAACCGGTGAAGCCCACGCCAATGCGGCGCTTGACCCGGGCCTCTTCTTGCTGCTCGGGCAAGGGCCAGTGGGTCAGGTCCAGCACGTTGTCCAGCGCGCGCACCTGCAGGCCCACGCTGTGGGCAAAGGCGTCGAAGTCAAACGCAGCGTCACCGCCATGGCCAAACGGCTGGCGCACAAAGCGCGGCAAAATCACCGGCCCCAGGTCGCAGCAGCCATAAGGCGGCAAGGGTTGTTCGCCACAAGGATTGGTCGCGCTGATCGACTCGATGGCGCGCAGGTTGTTGTCGCGGTTGATCTGGTCCAAAAACAAAATGCCCGGCTCGGCAAAGTCGTAGGCCGACCGCATGATGGTGTCCCACAACTCTTGCGCGGGCAGGCTCTGGTACACCCATTGGCCGTCTTCGCGCTGGCGTGCGCCTTTTTCCATGAGGTCTTGCCCGGGTTGGGCGGGGTGCACCAAATCCCAGTGGCGGCCTTGTTGCACCGCTTCGATGAACGCATCGCTCACGCCCACCGACACATTGAAATTGTTCCAGCGCCCCGGTGTGCGTTTGGCGGTGATGAACTCCATCACGTCCGGGTGGTCGATGCGCAGCACGCCCATTTGCGCGCCGCGCCGCGCGCCCGCGCTTTCCACCGTGGCGCAGGACTGGTCAAACACATTGATGTAGCTGCACGGCCCGGAGGCCGTGGACGCCGTGCCCTTGACCCGCGCGCCCTTGGGCCGGATGCGGGAAAAGTCGTAGCCCACACCACCGCCTCGGCGCATGGTTTCGGCGGCCTCGCGCAGCGCTTCGTAAATGCCGGGGTAGCCGCCCTCGTCACGGCCCTGAATGCAGTCGCCCACGGGCTGCACAAAACAGTTGATCAAGGTGGCCTGGATGCCGGTACCCGCCGCGCTCATGATGCGGCCCGCGCCAATCGCGCCGGCTTCCAGATTGCGCCGGAACTTCTGCTCGTATTCGGCACGCAACTCGGGCTTTTCAACGCTGGCCAGGGCCCGCGCCACGCGGTCAAACAATTCATTGGCGCTGCTTTCGTCGGCCTTGAGGTATTTTTCTTTCAGCACATCGGTGCTGATGGGCTGCGGCGGCATGGGCGGCAAAGCGCCCGACAACTGGGGGGCTTCTGCGGGACGGTTCATGGGGGTATTTCCTTCACACAATCAAAACGGTTCAAAAATTCAGCACTCTGCATTCAGGCCGACACATGCGGCTCGGCGCGCATTTGCTCGGGCGTGGTGAAGTAAGCAGCGGTTTTTCCCATGCGCTCGCGCGCCTTGTGCAGCTCATGCCGGGCCAGGGTGCGCAGATGCACTTCGTCCGGGCCATCCATCAGGTGCATGGCGCGGCCCCAGGTCCAAAAATAAGCCAAGGGCGTGTCGGGCGAGAGGCCCATGGCGCCGAACACCTGCATGGCACGGTCGACCACGCGGGTTTGCAGACGCGCCGCCACCACCTTGATGCCCGAGACCTGGGCCCGCAGCTCGGCAGCAGGCGCATCGCCACGGTCCAGCATCCAGGCCGTCTTGAGCACCAACAGCCGCGCCTGGTCGATCTCCAGCCGCGACTCGGCCAGCCAGTCCTGCACGTTCGACTGGTCGGACAAATGTTTGCCAAAGACGGTGCGCTCCAGTGCGCGTTCTGTCGCCATCTCCAGCGCCAGCTCGCATTGGCCGATGGTGCGCATGCAGTGGTGCACTCGCCCCGGCCCCAGGCGCGCCTGCGCCATGGCAAAGCCCTGACCCCAGCCGCCCAGCAAATGGTCCTTGGGGATGCGCACCTGGCGAAACACCATTTCGCAATGCCCTTCGGGCGCCAGGTGGTGCACCACCGGGATGTTGCGCAGCACCTCTACCCCGGGCGTGTCCATGGGCACCAGCACCATGCTGTGCTGGTGGTGCGCGACTTGCGCGGGCGTCCAGGCAGGCGCCGCGTCTGGTCCGGCCAGCCCCGATGGGCCTTCGTTTTTGCACATGACGATCAGCAGTTTGCAATGCGGGTGCGCCGCGCCCGTGATGAACCATTTGCGCCCGTTCAGCACCCAGTCATCGCCGTCCGAGCGCAGCGTGGTTTGCAAATTGGTCGGGTCAGACGAGGCCACGTCGGGCTCGGACATGGCAAACGCCGAGCGGATCTGCCCGTGCAACAAAGGCGCCAGCCACTGTGCCCGCTGCGCTGCATTGGCAAAACGGTGCAGCAACTCCATGTTGCCGCTGTCGGGGGCGTTGCAATTGAACACTTCGGCCGCCCAGGGCAAGCGGCCCATGGTTTCAGCCAGGGGGGCGTAGTCCAGGTGGCACAAACCGGTGCCGGGCTCGTCCGGCTTCAAGCCGGGCAAAAACAAATTCCACAAGCCCTCTTCCTGCGCCAGCGCCTGCAAGTCGCCCATGAACGGGGGTGGAAACTCACCGTGTTTGACCGACTGGTGCCACGCCGCGTTGTAGGGCAGCAAGTACCGATCTATGAACGCTTGCAAGCGCGCGTGCCATTGGCGCGCTTGGGGGGACGGCGAAAAATCCATGTGACTTCTCCTGACAGATCCCACAGCGTGCCTGCACCGTCGCCAAAACACCATCCTGCTTTGGAGGGATAGCCAAACCTGGGCCACCTGATGAAAATATGCACGCAACATGAATCTTCTCTGATAATAGATTCATTTTCAATGCACATTCAAGGAAAACCCATGACCCACCTCGCTGCGCACCCCACCACCGCCCAAGCTGGACAAGCAGGCCAAGCCCAGCAAAGCATTGGCTCGCTGGCCGTGCAAATCCCCGGGGCCACCGCCATCTTTCGCAAACTGAAGCTGGATTTTTGCTGCGGCGGCCAACAGTCACTGGCCAAAGCCTGCGCCGAAAAAGGTCTGGACACCGACGAGGTGCTGCAAGCGCTGAACGCGCTGGAGCACACCGACAAGCTGCCTCCTGCCCCGTCGGCCAGCGACTTGATCGATCACATCCTGCAGCGCTACCACGAGGTGCACCGCCAGCAACTGCCCGAACTCATCCGCATGGCGCGTCGCGTGGAAGCCGTGCACCGCGACCACCCCCAGGTGCCGAACGGTCTGGCCCAGCAACTGGAAACCATGGAACAAGAATTGCTGGAGCACATGGCCAAAGAAGAACAGATCCTGTTCCCGCTGCTCAAGCAAGGCGGCCACCCGATGGTGGTGCACCCGATCGGCATGATGCGCCACGAGCATGTGAGCCATGGCGCGCAACTGGAGCGGCTGGCCGAGCTGACAACGCAGCACCAGCCACCCGCCGGGGCCTGCAACACCTGGCAAGCGCTGTACGCCGGCACGGCCCGCCTGACCGAAGACCTGATCAATCACATCCACCTCGAAAACAACCTGTTGTTCCCGGCCTTCGAAGGCCAGGCACAGCACTGAGCCATGAACGCGAACCTGAACCCATCGGCCAGCCCACAAAACTGGCTGGCCATGACCGAGGCCGCTGGCCTGCAGCCCCTTTGCATCCGGGGCAAAACCCTGTTGCCCATCGTGCAAGGCGGCATGGGCGTGGGCGTGTCGGCGAGCGGGCTGGCTTCGGCCGTGGCCCGGCTGGGTGGCATGGGCACCATCTCGTCAGTGGACTTGCGCCGCCGCCATGAAGACCTGATGGCGCAAACCGGGCATTTGGACAAAGAAGCCGATGCACGTGACCGCATCAACGCGGCCAACTTGACCGCACTGGACCGCGAAATCCGCGCAGCACGTGCAGCGTCAGAGGGCCAGGGCTGGATCGCCGTGAACGTGATGAAAGCGCTCAGTGCCTACGAAGGCTATGTGAGACAGGCACTGCAAAGCGGTGCCGATGCCTTGGTCGTAGGCGCAGGCCTGCCACTGGACCTGCCCGATCTGGCACGCGATCACCCCGAGGTGGCGCTGATCCCCATCTTGTCGGACGCGCGCGGCGTGCAGCTGCTGGTGCGCAAATGGGAAAAGAAAGGCCGCCTGCCCGATGCCATCGTGATTGAAAACCCGCGTCTGGCCGGTGGCCACCTGGGTGCGGCCAAGGTGGCCGATCTGGGCGATGCGCGTTTTGATTTCGAGGTGGTGCTGCCGCAGGTGCGCGAGTTCTTCCGCCAAGCCGGCTACGAACGCGACATTCCGTTGATCGCCGCAGGCGGCATTGACAGCCATGCCGACATCGTGCGGCTGCAGGGTCTGGGCGCTGCAGGCGTGCAGCTGGGCACTGCTTTTGCCGTGACCGAAGAATGTGATGCCTCGACCGTCTTCAAGAACATCCTGGCGCAAGCCCAACCGCAAGACCTGGTGGAATTCACCAGCGTGGCCGGCTTGCCTGCCCGTGCGGTGCGCACGCCCTGGCTGGACAAATACCTGCGCATCCTGCCGGTGCTGCAAGAGCGCGCCCATCCCAAGGCCAAATGCAATATGTCGTTTGATTGCCTGCAAACCTGCGGCTTGCGCGACGGCATTGCGGGCATCGGCCAGTTCTGCATCGACCAGCAACTGGGGCATGCCATGGCGGGTGACGCCGATCGCGGCCTGTTCTTCCGTGGGGCTGGCCGCCTGCCCTTTGGCGCGCAAATCCGTGGCGTGCCCGATCTGGTGCGGCACCTGCTCACGCCAGTGTTGACCGCCAACGCCTGAGCGCAGGGCGGCCTGCACCGAACGGGCCGCTGGCAACCAGGGCCCAAACCCTTCCTGCCCCACCGCATCTGCGCCTGCTGCGGCGAAGCTTTTGTGGAGCGATCCTCCGCATTCCAGAAATACAAAAACTAGAGGAACACTTTTCCGCTGATAAGGGGATGGTGATTGATTAAATATGAATGTAAGTTGGACAATTTGCTAAAACTAACAGCCTAAAATGCTGTATTTTCAGTTTTGCACGCACAAAAGGCGTTGCACCGATGCTTCTATCCATCGACAGCACCTCGCCGCGTGACAATTTCAGCAACGATCCAAGAGGTGATTTCGACAAGCCGCAGATGCGCAAAATCTGTCCCATTTGCGCTTCCAATGCATCAAACCGCCGCCAATTGCTCCAAATTTCTGATGGAATCAACCAAACATACAAGACTCAGACTTGATGGGAACCCACCATGCTAGCGCAGCAGGAAGACATCTTTGCCACACTGGCACTCTTGGAAGATGATCCCTATTTTGCAGACCGCGTCAGTCAAGATTTGACACAAATGGGCTGCCAAATCAGCCACTTTCGCACAGGCGAAGACTGCATCAAGGGATTACAAGAAAAATCCGTCGATCTCTGTTTGTTCGATCTCCAATTGCCAGGCATCAGCGGCCTGGAAGTGATGACACGCCTTTCGGCCCTGGGTCGCATGCCTCCCGTGATCTTTCTGACCAGCAACGACTCGGAAGAGGACATTGCACGCATCTTGCTGGCCGGTGCCGACGACTACATCATCAAACCCCACAACGCCAACATTCTGAAGGCACGCATCAAGGCCTTGTTGCGCCGCACCCGTCACAACACGACCCCACCACAAGAGCATTTGGGCGCATTGACCATCGACCATGCGGCACAGAAGATTTTCCTCGATGGCCAACTGGTCAAACTCACCAGCATGGAGACGACCCTGGCGTTTGCACTGTTGCAGCAGCGTGGACAAATCGTCTCGCGCCAGTCGCTCTACAAGGTACTGGACATTGACGACATGGCGGTCGATACACGCCGCCTGGATGTGCACCTGAGCCGCATCAGAAGCAAGCTGCAGCTGAACGTTGCCAACGGATGGACGCTGTCGTCCGTTTACCAACGCGGCTACCGGATTGAGTACTTCCATGAAAAATAAAGCCATGGCGTTGCGTTTTAGCCAGTGTCTGCACCACTGGGTCGCTGGCGCACTGGCCTTGGTCCCTGCCCTCCTTCTGGCGGAACAAGCACACATCCTCTACGTGGTCCGGCCAGGCGAAACGCTCACCCAAATCAGTCAACAGCATCTCAGCGAAGGTCATCACTGGCAAGAACTTGCACGAACCAATGGCCTTGTGGATCCACAACGGCTGCAGACGGGACAACGTCTGCGCATCCCCGTGGACTGGTTGGCGGCCAAACCCGCTGCAGCCCAGCTCCTGCATTTTTCTGGCGCAGTGCAGACCGCAGACCTCGGCGCCAAATGGCAGGCCGCTCAGCCAGGGGCCCTGCTCCAGACCGGACACCAAATCAAAATTGGCCGCAACAGCAGCGCGACCCTTCGATTTGCCGACGGCTCAGAACTGGTGCTCCAACCCGACACCGAGCTGGCCCTGGACACGGTCAGCATTTACGCTGGCGGCCACATGACCGACACCCGCCTGCGGCTGCAGTCTGGCAGGGTGGAGGTGCGCGCCAATCCCAACGGCCTGACCCATCAAAAACTGAATGTCATTACCCCGTCAGCCATCACCGCTGTGCGCGGCACGCAATTCATGATCGAAGCGCAACCCGGTCAAAGCCTGACACAAACCACGCAAGGCAGTGTGGAACTGCTCAACCCCCAGGGCAAGACCATGGTGCCTGCTGGCTATGGCAGCCACGTCAAACTAGGGCAAGCCCCTTTACCGCCCACCCCGACACCGCCCGCGCCCACACTGCAACAAGCGGCTTCCCGCTTCACTGCCTATCCGATTCAGTTCACAGCAGACCCCAAAACCGATGCCATCGGCTGGACCACCCAAGTGGGCCCCAGTGAAGGCAACCAGATGCGCCCCCTTGCCAAGCAAATCAAAACGACCCAAGCAGAATTCGAACTCGGACTGCTGGACAACGGCCACTACCTGCTGCGCACCTGGTACATCGACGCACAAGGCATGCCCAGCAACATCACCCAGCACGCCTTCGAAGTCCAAATTGCTCGCAAACTTCAGCAGCCTGCGGTCGCCATTCAACCGGCTTTGCTCGAAAAAAACCTCCAACTTCAATTGCCACCAGCACCTGATAGCCAGCGTTATTTGTTGCAGCTGACCCAGGATGCGCAAGGCCAGCACACCATTTGGTACGCGTTCAACGCGGCCCCGAATTCCACCTTGCCAGCGCAGTCACCCCTTCAGAACAGTCCTTATCACCTCTGGATATGGGCCTACTCGGTCAATTGAAGAGCGACCGCTTGGTCACGGCGCTGCTGCTGCTCGCCCTGACCATCCCATTGCACCTGAGCGGTGCGCTGTCGCGCTTGGACAACCTGGTCTACGACCTGGCTCAAAAACACAGCGACCGTGCCCCACCTCAAGACGTGGTCATCGTGGCGATTGACGAAGACAGCCTGTCTCAACTCGGACGCTGGCCCTGGTCACGAAAACTGCACGCCCAACTCATCGACCGTCTGCACCAAGGCGGCGCCAAAGCCATCGGGCTCGACATCTTGCTGTCTGAGCCACAGCAAGGCGACCCCCAAGCCGATCTGCAATTGGCACGCGCCATGCAGCAAGCTGGAAACGTCGTGCTGCCCGTGGTCATTGAACAGGTCCGACGGAACGGCCAACTGATTGAGAGCCAGCCCATTCCTGTGCTCAGCACCCAGGCCAGCGCCATCGGACGCGTTCACGCCGAACTCGATGCCGACAGCATCGCCCGCAGCATCACACGCTGGGAAGGCATCGGTCAGTCCGTATGGCCACACTTTGCGCAAGCCCTGCTCATGGCTGCAGACCAGTGGCCACCAGAGCTGCCCCGCACAGCGCCCAGCCACACCACCGCTCTCGCCACCAACACGCTGCACCAGCACGAACAAAACTACATCAACTTCAGCAGCGCAAAACAGCACTTTGCCAGCCTGTCGTATGTCCAGGTTCTGCAAGGCCACTTTCTGCCAGACACATTTCGCGGCAAGTTGGTCTTGGTCGGCTCTACAGCGGCAGGCCTGGCCGACAGCATCGCCACCCCCATTTCAGGTTTGCGCGAACCCACCCCGGGTGTCGAATTTCTGGCCAATGCCGTCGTCTCCATGCGCGAGCAAACCCTCATCCCCCCCTCACCGCTGTGGCTCACCCTGCTGCTGAGTTGCGGTCTGGCCGTGTTGCCGTTGGCCTGGCTGCCGCGCCTCAGTGCACAGGCCGGACTGTTCATGACGCTCGGCTATGGCTTGACTGTGCTGCTGATCGGCATGGCCTTGCCCCTGGTACTGCACCAATGGCTGCCCTTGAGTGCGGCCTTGACAGGCATCTTCAGTGCCTACCCCCTCTGGGCCTTGCGCAAGCTGCAGTCGACCACCCGCTTCATGGACCAGGAACTCGCACGCTTGGGGCTGGAGCTCAAGAAATGGGCGGCCAAGGATGAAACCAACGCCGACTCCGATCCCATCCAAAACCGCATCCTGCACATCCAAAATGCGACCGATCGGCTGATGGCGCTGGAACAACAGCAACGCGAAACTTTGGCCAACATTTCGCACGACATTCGGTCACCCATTGCGAGTGCAGCGGCGCAAGTCAAAAACGAGCTCGGTGCGCAGCACCCCGTGCATCGCCAACTGACCAAGGTGCTGCATTGGACCGAGGCGTTTTTGCACACCTCCAGAGCCCAAATGCTCGACCCGGACAGCTTTGAAACCCTGGACATTGTGGATCTGTTGCACCAGGCCATGGACGAGTTCTATCCCCTGGCCCAAGAACGCCAACAGCAAATGAACGCGCAATTGCCTTTGGACCCCGTATGGGTGCTTGGACACTTTGACAGCCTCAGCAGAGCCATCGGCAATTTGTTGGGCAACGCCAACAAATTTGCCCCCATCCACAGCCGCATTGACATCCACGCCCACACCACCGGCCAGCACATCCATATTGCCATCACAGACCAAGGCCCCGGCATCCCCGCAGAGCAAATCGGCCACATCTTCCAACGCTTCAACCAGGGCGAAGCCCAAAAGATCCACCCGCATGGCGGCGTCGGACTGGGTTTGTATTACGTGCAGACCGTGGCCCACAAACACGGGGCCAGCGTCAGTGTCAGCAGCCAACCCGGAGCGACCACCTTCACCCTCCGTCTGCCCATCCAATCGGTGGCCTCGCCCATCGACTAACCCGGCAGTGCAAGCGCTGATTAACGGTATGCGCCTTGCCTGGGTCCACGAAATTTTGCTCTACCAAACGAGCGCTGGAGCGCATCCATCGACGATGGCGTTCAGATCACCCGAACCACCGTGCGCCCCTTGGCACGTCCCTGAATGAAATCGTCGAACGCACTCGGCAGCTCGGCCAGAGCGATGCTGCGCGTGACTTCGGCCAGATGCGCCGGGCGCAGATCGGTGGCCAGCCGGTCCCACACGCGCTGGCGCGTTGGGAACGACATATAGCCTGAATCGACCCCCAGCAGGCTGACGCCGCGCAGAATGAACGGGAACACCGTCGTCTCCAGTTTGAAACTGGCCGCATTGCCGATGCTGGCCACCGTGCCGGCCTGTTTCATGTTGGCCAGAAGCCAGTGCAGGATGGGCCCGCCCACGTTGTCCACCGCACCGGCCCACTGGCCGGCTTCCATTGGCCGAACCTTTGCGTGGTCGATGCTGGAGGTCAGCATCACCCGTGTCGCGCCCAGCGCCATCAACTTTGCCTCCTCGGTGGCTTTGCTGGTCAGCGCCACCACCTCGTAGCCCAAGCGTGCCAGCATGTCGATGGCCAGACCGCCAACGCCACCGGTAGCGCCCGTGACGACCACTGGTCCCTTGTCAGGCGTCAGCCCGTTGTCTTCCATGCGCATGATGGCCAGCGCGGCGGTAAAGCCAGCCGTGCCCAGCGCCATGCTGTCAAACAGCGACAGACCGGCTGGCAAGGGCACCACCCATTTGGCGGGCACGCGGGCCAGTTCGGCATAACCCCCGTGGTGCGAGACGCCAATGTCAAAGCTGGTGGCAATCACCGCGTCACCAGGCTTGAAGCGCGCATCCTGGCTGGCCACCACCTCACCGGCCATGTCGATACCGCCGATGCATGGAAAGCGCCGAATGATCTTGCCTACGCCCGTGGCCGCCAGCGCGTCCTTGTAGTTGATGCTGGAGTAATGCACCCGCAGCGTGACCTCGCCAGCGTCGAGTTGCGCCGCGCTCATCGTCGTCAGTCGGTGGCAGGCCTTGCCGTTGGCATCCTGCTCGATCAATAGTGCCTTGAAATCGGTCATGTCTTGCTCCTTGTTTGTACTGGAATGGCTTCTTACAACGTCACGAACGCAGGCGGCTGAAAGACGCCGACCGGTCTGACCTCCCCCTTGAACCGCTCGGCTTGCACGATCGTCAGCTGCCCGGTGCACCCCTGGGTGAGCCGGGAGGTGCCGACGTCGCGCGTCAGCACGTTCGGGTTGCCGTGAACACAAAGGTTTTTCCCATCCGCATCCTCCACCGGGTCGTACCACGCCCCTGTGGGAATTTGCACCACGCCAGGCAATATCTCGGATGTCAGGCGCACGGCAGCAATGCACGCGCCACGCGCATTGAACAGGCGCACGAGATCGCCGTCTTCGATCCCGCGCTCCTGCGCGGTGTCGGGATGCATGGTGCACACCTCACGCCCGTGCATCTTGGTGGACTGACTGTGCCCACCGAAATCCAGTTGGCTGTGCAGGCGCGCCGCAGGTTGGTTCGAAATCAGGTGCAAAGGGTATTCATCCGTTGGTGCTTCCACCGGAGGAATCCACGTGGGATGACCCGGGCAATCGATATAGCCAAAGCCAGCGATACGGGCTGAGCTGACCATGATTTTCCCGCTCTCGGTGGCCAGCGGATGGGCGTCGGGGTCCTGGCGGAACTTGCGCAACATCCCCCCGTCATCCTCGAGCTGGGGCAGGACCAGTTCGCCGCGTTCCCAGAAAGTACCAAAATCTGGCACTTCATGCCCGAGCGCGACCAGTGTGTCGCGGGTGGTGTTGTAAAAGTGGCGAATCCATTCCTGCGCGGTGCGCCCTTCGCAGAAGGCATCCAGTACGCCTAGGCGCTGCGCGAGGCCACAGAAGATCTCGTAGTCGTCTCGTGCCTCACCGTAGGGTTCGATGATCTGATGCATCGCCACCATCAGCGCGTCGGTGGGCGCACTGCCGATGTCTTCGCGTTCAAGCGTCATGGTGGCCGGCAGCACGATGTCGGCGTGGCGGGCGCTGGCTGTCCAGGCGCTTTCCTGCACGACAAAGGTGTCGACTTGAGAGAACGCGCGCGTCAGGCGCGTCAGGTCCTGGTGGTGGTGGAAGGGATTGCCTCCTGCCCAATACACCAGGCGAATGTCCGGATAGACAAGGTGCTGCCCGTTGTACTCGAATGGCTCACCAGGATGCAGCAACATGTCGGCGATCCGGGCGACCGGGATGAATGCCTTGACCGAGTTCGTGCCCTGTGACAGCGACGGAGACGATATGGCATTGTTGCGACGGCCATAGTGTCCGAAGGTGCCCAGCGCATAGTTGTAGCCGCCACCGGGCAAGCCGATCTGCCCCAGCATGCACGCCAGCACGGCAGCCATCCAGATTGGCTGCTCGCCGTGTTCGGCGCGTTGCATCGAATGGGCGGCCACCACCAGGACGCGACGCTTGAGCAGCGACTTCGTCAGGCTCACGATGCGCTCGGCGGGCACGCCACAGATCGTGGCTGCCCATTGGGCATCCTTGCGCACGCCGTCCTGGCGGCCAAGGATATACGCCTCAAGCTCATCCCAACCACTGCAATAGCGGGAGAGGAAGGTACGGTCGTGCGCATCCAGCTCGATCAACGTGCAGGCCATACCCAGCATGAGGTCGGTGTCGGTTCCGGGCGTTACCGGGATCCAGTCCGCTGCGGCCTCTGGCGGCAGGTCGGAGCGCTGGGGCGACACACAGATGAACTGGCACCCGCGCTGGGCTGCCCGCAGCATCGCGTCACGTTCCACATGGCGACTCACGCCGCCACTGGCGATGCGCGAGTTCTTCAAAGCCATGCCGCCGAACGCCAACACCACATCGGAGTGCTTGGCGATCTGTTCCCACGTCACGTTGCGCTTCACCACGTGCTCGAAACTGCCAAGAATGTGGGGTAACAAGACTTCGGCACAACCGGCGCTGTACGAATTGACTGACCGCACATAGCCGCCTAGCGCCACATTGAGAAAGCGGTGGACCTGGCTTTGCGCGTGATGAAAGCGACCGGCGCTGGACCACCCGTACGAGCCTCCGAAGACGGCGCTTGGACCGTGCCGATCCTTCACCCGCTTGAGCTCGCGCGCCAACAGGTCGAGGGCTTCGTTCCAGCTGACTTGCACGTACTCGTCGTGGCCGCGTGCGGTGTCCGGACCGGGGCCGCGCTCGAGCCAGCCTCGGCGCACGGCCGGTGCGCTGATGCGTGCCGGGTGGCGCGCCGCGTCCGGGAAGTTTTCGATCAAGGGATTCGGGTCCGGGTCGCCAGCATGTGGGCGAACGACCAAGCGGCCGTCCACCAAGCCTGCCTGAAATGCACCCCAATGCGCACTGTGGGCGTGAAACTGTGATGTCATGTGAATTTTTCTTCCGTTACAACCGTTTATCCTGTCAAGCTTGGCTAGACATCGATAGCGGTGTTGGAGGCCGCGCGTTGGCGCAGTTCGAATTTTTGCAACTTGCCTGTGCTGGTCTTGGGCAACTCACCAAAAACCACACTGCGAGGCACTTTGAATCCCGCTAGGTGTTTCTTGCAATGAGCGATGACTTCAGCCTCGTCGAGGGCAGCGCCGGGCTTGAGCTCTATGAAAGCGCAGGGCGATTCACCCCATTTCGGGTCGGGCTTGGCCACCACAGCAACCGCTAACACTGCGGGGTGCTGATAGAGCACATCTTCGACTTCAATCGATGAAATGTTTTCGCCGCCTGAAATGATGATGTCCTTGCTGCGGTCTCTGATCTTGATATAGCCATCCGGAAATTGCACCGCCAGATCGCCGCTGTGAAACCATCCATCGGCAAAAGCGGTGGCGTTGGCGTTGGGGTTTTTCAGATAACCCTTCATGGCCAGGTTGCCTCGCATCATCACTTCGCCCATGGTTTCACCGTCGGCAGGCACGGGTTGAAGGGTGTCCGGGTCCAGCACCTGCACGGCCCATTGCATGTGATTGCGCACACCCTGACGTGCATTCAGGCGCGAGCGCTCGTCAGCGCCCAGGGCATCCCAGGCACTTTGTTTGGCGCACACGGTGACCGGGCCGTAGGTCTCAGTCAAACCATAGACGTGGGTCAGCTCGAAGCCGATGGCCTCCATGCTTTCAATCACGGCAGCCGGCGGCGGCGCGCCGGCCACCATGCTCTTGATGCCGCTTGGCAGTCCCACCTTCATGGCCGCTGGCGCATTGGCCAACATGCTTTGCACCAGCGGCGCGCCGCAATAATGGCTGACTTGGTACTCCCGCATCAGGTCAAAAATAGCCTGCGGATCGACCCTGCGCAGGCAGACGTTGACCGCCGCGCGCGCTGCCAGCGTCCAGGGAAAGCACCAACCATTGGCATGGAACATCGGCAGCGTCCACAGGTAGACCGCGTGCTTGGGCATATCCCATTCGAGGATGTTGGAGACCGCATTGATGGCCGCCCCACGATGGTGGTAGACGACACCTTTGGGATCGCCGGTGGTGCCGCTGGTGTAGTTGAGGGAAATGGCATCCCATTCATCACTCGGCATCGGCCAGGCAAAGTGCGGGTCACCGCCTGCAAGGAGAGCTTCGTAGTCCGTACCCCCGAGTTCCATCGCAGCGGGCCCATAGAGGGCATCACTGGTTTGAATCAGCTGCAGTTGGTGACTGCTTTTACGCAGCGCCAACGCGGCCGCAATCACCGGCGTGAATTCAGGATCCACGATCAGCACTTTGCTTTCGCTGTGATCGAGCATGAAGGCGATGGTGGAGGCATCCAGTCGCGTATTGAGGGCATTGAGCACAGCACCGGACATGGGGACGCCGAAATGGGCTTCCACCATCGGCGGCGTGTTGGGCAACATCACCGCCACAGTGTCGCCCTTGCCAATACCGAGGCCTTGCAAGGCACTGGCCAGGCGACGCGAACGCTCATAGGTTTGACGCCAGGTCCAACGTTGGGCACCGCCCCCCTGACCGTGCACGATGGACAGTCGGTCAGGGTATACCTCGGCCGCGCGTTGCAGGTAGATCAGGGGTGTCAGCGCGCAGTGGTTGGCTGGGTTGCGGTCGAGCTGCTGGTCGTAGATCGAGGTGCTCATGGTGTTCTTTCCAAAACTTTCTTCGGTTGAGTCGGTCAATCTCAGGCCTTGGGTTTGGCTGGCTCGTAACTCGCAGCCATTCCGGCACGCGCGTCTTGCTGAATGCCATAACTGGGGAACGGGTAGCGCAAACCGTTCTTAGCCAGGGCTTGCATGCCTTGCAAGGCCTTGGCAATGTATTCAACCGGCAAAGCCATCAGCATTTCGTCGTCGGTGACGCCGCCGTAGCGGCGTTCCGCAAAACAGGGGATGGACAAACTGGGTTCACGCGTTTTCAAGGCACGTCCCCACGAGTCAGCGCAGGCCGACTCGCCCACGCAAGACCAATCGAAACGCTTGTAGCCATGCCACTGCAGGCCGTTGATGAAATACATCATGGCGCCTGGCGTGGCATAGAACAGTGCTATGTCGGGCTGGTCCATCACGCCAGCAGCATCACCGCCGCCCCACTTGGCCAGCGGCGAAATGACCAAGGCCTTGTATTGACCCTTGGGCACCAAATCCATGGCGCTCTGGTGCTTGGCGCTGTCCTCTGGTGTGGCGTACCAGACACCCACCAATTGCTTGGCTTCGTACCAGTCCTTGTCCTGCCCGCCCAGGCCCACGACCGAGCGGCATTGGTCCCCCACCAAGTCGTCGGTGGTCACACCCAGTGTCCAGCCCAGGCGGGCAGTCTGGGCAACCAACTGGTCCAGGGTGTGCACCGCTTGTGGCCGCCGAATGCGCGGCACCGCCTGCATGGCTTCAACGGTTGGACACAGCTTCATGCCGAAGGGGATGGAGCGCAGTCGCAAGACCTTTTCCAGTTCACCAGTCATGGACTTGAAGTCGTTTGCAGTGAACACCTGTGCGTTGTTCAAAGTTTCAGAAGTGATGCTCATGTTGTCGTCCTCTTATGGTTTAAAAATATGACTGCAAGACCTTGCGCAAGACGTAAAATTTTTCACGCGTCAGAGGCCGTTGTTTTGGGTCAATTCATTGCGATAGTTGTAAATCGAGAAGCGCGTTACCTTCAGCGCCTTGGCCGCAGCCTCTCCGCAGAGTGCGTAGGGTTTGGGTTACAAGATCGCTGGCACCTGAACCTACACAGAGAGTCCGCTGTTCGCCGGCTACGCCCGTGGCGGTCAGTGTCCAAGAATCTTGGACAGAAAGTCCTTGCTGCGCTCGTTTTGCGGGTTGTTAAAGAAATCGTGCGGGTTGTTTTGCTCGACGATTTGGCCTTGATCCATGAAGATCACGCGATCGGCCACGGCCCTGGCAAAGCCCATCTCATGCGTCACACACAACATCGTGATGCCCTCGTCGGCCATCGCGATCATGACATCGAGCACTTCCTTGACCATCTCAGGGTCAAGCGCAGAAGTGGGTTCGTCAAACAGCATGATCTTGGGCTTGAGGCACAGCGCACGCGCAATGGCCACACGCTGTTGTTGACCACCTGAAAGCTGCAGAGGGTACTTGTTGGCTTGTTCGGCGATGCGCACACGGTTGAGCTGCGCCATGGCCTTTTCCTCAGCTTCCTTTTTTGGCAATTTGCCCACCCACATCGGTGACAGCGTCAGGTTCTCCAGCACTGTGAGGTGCGGGAACAGATTGAACTGCTGGAACACCATGCCTACTTCCTTGCGCACCCGATCAATCGCCTTGACGTCGTCATTCAACTCGGTGCCGTCAACCACCAGTCGACCTTGCTGGTGTTCTTCGAGCCGGTTGATACAGCGAATCAGGGTGGACTTGCCCGAACCGGACGGGCCGCAAATCACAATGCGTTCGCCTTTTGCCACACTCAAATCGATATCGCGCAGCACGTGAAAGTTGTTGCCGTACCACTTGTTGACTTTGTCAAACGTGATCATGGAATGGGTGGTTTTTGTCTCGGACATGATGAATATTCTTTAGTGACAGTTAGCGCAACTTGCTCTTGTTGACTTGTTTTTCAACCCATTGGCTGTAACGCGACATCCCATAGCAGAAGATGAAGTAAATCAGGGCAATGAACAGATAACCTTCCATGATGAAGGGCATCCAGTCGGCATCCGAGCTGATTGCCAGTTTCATCGATCCAGTCAGCTCATACAGGCTGACGATGGTGACCAGCGAAGTGTCCTTGAAGGTCCCGATGAAGCTGTTCATGATGCCTGGCACCACCATGGACAAGGCTTGCGGCAACACGATCTTGCGTTGCGTCTGCCAGTAGGACAAGCCCAGCGTGGCGGCAGCCTCGGTCTGTCCCTTGGGCACAGCCTGAAGGCCACCGCGAATGACTTCGGCCAGGTAGGCGGCAGCAAACAGCGTGATGCCGGCCAGCACGCGCACCAACACGTCAATCTGCAGGCCCTGTGGCATGAACAGCGGAAACATGAACGAGGCCATGAACAGCACAGAAATCAGGGGAACGCCACGGATGAGCTCGACGTACACAGTGCAAAAGCTTCGAATGGCCGGCAGGTTGGAGCGTCGCCCCAGCGCGATCAGCAGCGCGATCGGAAACGACATGATCAGCGACAACGAGGCCAGCAAGATGGTCAGCGGCAGACCGCCCCAGCGTTCGGTGTCAACCTTGCTCAGATTCAGCACGTTGCCATACATCAGCAAAAAGTAGACCGCCAGCACCACCAGCCACAGCGGGGCCAGCCAGAATTTCCAACAGGTGCGCATACAACTGAGCACCAGCAAGCCGGTCAGTATCAGGGTGGCGACCAACGGGCGCCACTGCTCTTCAAAGGGATAGCGACCGAAAATGATCAGACGATACTTTTCGCTGATCACGCCCCAGCAGGCACCTGCGTCTTTGCCTTGGCAGGCATCGAAACTGGGCAACCAGACAGCCTTGACGAAAGCCCAGTTCAGAATCTGGGGTACATACCACAGCAGTACACCGCCGATCACCAGGGTCGACACAGCAGTGGCCCAATCGGCCAGCAGGTTGGCCTTGATCCACGCCAGTGGACCGCTTGTGTTGGCCGGCGCAGGGCGCGCGGCAATGGGTTGAAATGTTGTTGTGTTCATGATGGCGAGGCACTTGTTAACGTTCTTTGATAGCTGCCCGGCTGTTGTACCAGTTCATCAGCAGAGAAGTGCCCAGCGAGGTCGTCAGGTAGACCAGCATGACAACCGAAATACACTCCACCGCGCGCCCAGTCTGGTTCAACGCGGTATTGGCAACGGAGACCACGTCGGGGTAGCCGATGGCCACCGCCAGCGACGAATTTTTGGTCAGATTGAGGTACTGGTTGGTGACCGGTGGAATGATCACGCGCATGGCCTGCGGCAGCATCACCAGACGCATCTCCTGGATGCGGTTGAGTCCCAGCGCCGAGGCAGCCTCGCTTTGCCCTCGCGAGACCGACTGGATGCCACCACGGACCACCTCTGCAATGAACGCGGCAGTGTAGAGAACCAAGCCGATCAGCACGGCCAGAAACTCTGGCGTCAACGCAGCACCGTTTTCAATTGAAAATTCTCCCTTGAAGGGTCGATCGAGTTCGGTCGGAGCGCCACCCACAAGCCAGCCCACCAAGCCGCCCAACAAGACAATCACAACGGACATCCAGAACAGACTGCGCACTTGGCCGGTGACCTCGAAGCTGCGCTGAGCCCAGCGCCGGTAAAACCCGGCTGCCACCAAGCCGACCAGCACACCCGCGCCAGCCAAGTAGTAGCCAAACGACCACACCGGCACAGGGTAACTGAGTCCGCCCTTGCTCAGGAACATGCCGCTCAAGGTGATGGCCTCCGATGAAACGGGCAGCACTTCGGTCAGCACCACATACCACAGCAACAATTGGATCAGCAAAGGGATGTTGCGAAACATCTCCACGTAAACACGGCTCAGGCCCCGCACCAGTATGCTGCGTGAAAAGCGCCCGATCCCGATCACGGTGCCGATGACGGTGGACAGGACGATGCCAATGATGGCAACGCGCAAGGTGTTGCTGACACCGACCAGTATGGCGCGCCAGTACGATTGTTCAGAACTGAAGGCAAACAGACTCTCACCAATGTCAAAGCCAGCTGGTTGGGTCAGAAAATCAAAACCGCTTTGAATGCCACGCATACGCATGTTGACCAGCGTGTTGTGCACCAAAAACCAGCCTACGCCGACGATGGCCAGCACAGCCAGCACCTGGTAGACCAGGCCACGAAAAGCCTGACTTCGCCAGGACCAGTATTTCTTTTTAGGAGGGGTGCTTGAACTCATGGTGTCTCTTGTCCTGTGGGAGTTTGAACGCCAACGCCACGGCTGTAAAAGAAACGCCGCGCAAAATCGCTCTTGCGACTTCATGCGGCGCTCATGCCTTGCTATGTCGTAGGCTCAACGAATCGGCATGGCATACATCAAGCCACCGTTGTTCCACTGGTTGTTGACGCCACGCGGCAGGCCCAAAGCCGACTTGGGGCCGACATTGCGTTCGAAGATTTCGCCGTAGTTGCCGGTGGCCTTGATGGCGCGTGCCATCCAGTCCTTGTCCAGACCCAGCAACTTGCCGCTGTCTTCACCATTGCCCAGAATGCGCTTGACCACGGGGTCGGCGCTGGTGGTTTTGAGCGAGTCCACGTTGGCTTGCGTGATGCCGTACTCTTCGGCTTCAATCAGACCGTAGATGGTCCACTTGACGATGGTGAACCACTCGTCATCGCCACGGCGCACCATCGGGCCCAGGGGCTCTTTGGAGATCACTTCGGGCAGGATGACGTGGTCGGCCGGGGTTTTGGCAACTTTGTTGCGAGTAGAGGCCAGGGCGGAAGCATCGGTGGTGTAGGCAATGCAACGACCGCTGAAGTAGGCGTTTTGGGCCGCCTCGAGCTGCTCAAAGACCACTGTCTTGATGTTCAAACCATTCGATCTGGAAAAGTCAGTCAGGTTTTTCTCAGTCGTGGTGCCCGCTTGAACGCACACGGTTTGACCTTTGAGCTGCTTGGCGCTCTTGAGCTTGCTCTTGACCGGCACCAAGAAGCCCTGGCCGTCGTAGTAGGTGGCGACGGTCTGTTCCAGACCCAACGAGGCATCGCGCGTCAGCGTGAAGGTGGTGTTGCGTGCCAGTACATCGATTTCGCCCGATTGCAGAGCCGTGAAGCGTTGCTGCGTGTTGAGCGGAACATACTTGACCTTGTCGGCATCACCCAACGTGGCTGCGGCAAGGGCGCGGCAGGTGTCGACGTCCAGACCGGACCACTTGCCATTCGAATCGGCGGCACTGAAACCGGGCAGACCGACGTTGACCCCGCAGACGAGCTGGCCACGTGCCTTGATACCGTCGAGGGTTTTTCCAGCATGCGCCGGAATCGCAGACAAGCTGCCTAAAGCGGCAATGATGACTGCCAAAGATTTGATGGTTTTCACGTGCATTTTGATGTCTCCTGTTAAAAAAATAATTGAATCCAATGGTGAAATGGTGCATCGACTAGGCGCGCGGCCGATAAGCACGAACTGCCAAGACGACGCGCTTGAGTGCGTCGAGCATCGAGTCGGTCGAGCATGCAATGTTCATGCGCTCGAAGCCGCCGCCCTCTTCCCGGCCAAAGATATGCCCCTCATCGAAGAACACAAAGGCCTCGTGCTGCATGATGCGTTCGAGTTCCTCGACCTCGAAGCCCAATGGACGGAAGTCCATCCACTGCAGGTAGGTGCCCTCAAGATCAAACACAATGACCTCTGGCAACTCCTTGGCCATGAAGTTTTTCAGTTCACGGCGATTGTGATCAATCAGAGCCAGGAGTTTGTCCAACCAAGGCTCGGCACGGGTATAAGCCAGCTCGCACGCCTTGTAGCCCAAGATGTTCAACCTGTGCAGCCCTTGTGCCTCCATCTCTCGCTTGAAGCGCGCGCGCAGGTCCGGATTGGGGATGATGATGTTGCTCGTCGTCATGCCGGCAATGTTGAACGTCTTGCTCGGCGCGGTGCAAACAATGGTGCGCTGCGCGATGTCCTCACCGAGCGTTGTCATGACCGTGTGCCGGTGCCCGGGCATGATCAGGTCAAAGTGGATTTCGTCGGAAATCAGCAGGAGATCATTGTCCAGGCAGATTTGCGCAACACGAGCCAGCTCCTCACGACGCCATACGCGCCCGGTTGGGTTGTGCGGGCTGCAAAAAAGCAATACCTTGTTTGTCGGCTGCCGAGCCAGTTCTTCGAGGCCTTCGAAGTCGATCTGGTACTTGCCGTCCTGTACCACCAGTGGATTTCGAACCACCGTGCGGGCATTGCGCTCGATGGCCAAATAAAACGGGTAATAAATCGGCGTGTTGACGATGATTCCGTCGCCCGGCTCGGAGTAGGCCCGGATCGCCGCAAAAAAAGCAGGCAGCACACCAGGGCAATCGAGGCGCCACTCTGGCTCCACAACCCAGCCATGACGGCGGCACATCCAGTCAACCACGGATGCCTCGAAAGCGGGCGTAGGGGACGCATAGCCGAGAACAGCGGTCAACAAATACTCGCGCAGGCCTTCAACAATCTCCGGTGCATTCGGGATGTCAAGGTCGGCGACAGAAAACGGTGCAACGCCCTTTGGTACTTCGGGGTTGCGTGAATGCATGTCAAGCCACTTGTATGACCCCATGGCTGTTCTATCGATCGAAGATTGGAAGTCGTAAATCATAGGGAGAGCCTCCTCAAACCCGGGGCGATTCATAGCGCCCATTGACTGCTTGGGCCATGCCAAAATTTTTGTCAAACAAGTTGGTCACCAGCAACGGCACTGACATCGGCCCGTCTCCTAAGGTTTGCACGTATGCACTTTGTCGATCCAATGCTAGTATTTTGTAATAGACCGGTCGTCTCAAAAATAGGGGAAACCCTATTTTGAGTTTTATTTTTCAATCCGCTATTTCAAACAGCTACTTTGGAGAAATACAAGCTCACGAACTGGTCAATGGGGTGCAGGCTGCGCGTCAACTTGGAGCGCAAAATCGCGCCCTCCCACCCAATCCAGAAGAACTGAGACAAGGCCTTGGCATCGTTTTCTTTGGCAATTTCACCCACTTGAATGGCCTCTTCCAGGCAGGCTGCCACGCGCTCTTCCCAAGAGACCAACACCGCCTCCAGTTGCAGCCGGAATTGATTGTCTAGGCTAGCCAGCTCCTGGCCTAGGTTTCCAATCAGGCAGCCACGCTTGAAGTCAAACTTGGTCATACCATGCTTGGCATTGTCGATGAAGGTCTTCAGCCGCGTCAAAGGTGAGCAACTGCTATCGTTGAAGATGCGATCCATCTTACGGGCGTAGTACTCCACATAATTTTCGATGACCGCTGTGCCGAAGTCGTCCTTGCTTTTGAAGAAATGGTAGAACGAACCTTTAGGCACGCCAACGCGTTTGAGTACCTCGTCAATTCCCGTCACCTGAAAGCCACGCTCGGTCAGCAACTCAGTACCGCACCAAACAAGTGCCCGCCGAGTATCGGATCGCACATTCGCGCGTGCTTGGCGACTTCGCAAAACTTTCTTCTTTCCAGGCTCATTGTTTGCAAAAATGGCAGCACCATCCGTTAGTGTTGAAGGAGTCATCAATTTCATAAAGGTAAAATAGACCGGTCATCTCAAAAAGTCAATTGGCAATTTGGCCATTTTGCCCTAACCCCAAAAAAGTAAAGTTAGTTGCCCAAATTCTTCCTAATCCCGCCTGGAATCAGGCCATTGCCCAGTTGACCGAATCAAACTATAGAACCCTGCCGGTACTGGGAGGGTTGAGCGCCGGTCCAATTGCGGAAGGCACGCCGGAATGAACTTGCATCCAGGAACCCCACCAATGTCGCGATGTTTGTCACGCTCAAAGAGCTCGCCGACAAGTGGTGTATGGCCGCGTCCCGTCGCATGCCATCCTTTATTTCCTGGTAATTCGCACCTTCGGCCTCCAATCGTCGACTCAAGGTCGTTGGCGCTACGTCCATTTCTGATGAAATGTCCTCCAACGTCGGCCAGCAAGAGGTATTCAAGCCACTGCGTAGACGATGACGTACACGGGCAGTCCAGCTGGTGATATTGCGGTATTTAAGGAACACGCTTTGAGGCGCGTCGCGCAAGAAAATCTTGACGCTGGCGCTGTCTGAATAACAGGGGAATCCAATACTCTTGCATCGAATCGAATGCGGGTCATTTCGCGTCAAATTCCAGGCGCTCAGAGCACATCACTGTGTACTCCTGGGCGTAAGAAGGGCAATGCCCTGTGAACTCAGCCTGCGTGATGGCTAACCGTTCTACTTCTCGCTTCAGTGCAAAACGGGGAGAAACTATTTCAAAGCCCCGATTTTCTTCAGTACGGCCGTGTAATTTTTGTAGTCATCCCAGATCAACTGCTTGATTTTGATCGGATCTTGGTAGTCGATTTCCATGCCACGGGTTTTCATGGCCTCTTTGAAACTGGGCGACTCCATGGTCGCCTTGGCCGCATCGTGGATGTACTTCAGGGCTTGCGGCTGGGTGTTTTTCGGTGCGATCAACAAATATTTGGCACCAAACGCTGCAAGATAGCCTTGCTCTTTCCAGGTGGGGGTATCCGGCAAGGCCGCTTGGCGCACATCACTGAATGACCCCAAAGCCCGAAGCGTGACGTTGAGCTGCGGCATGACTTCTGCGGGTTGTGCCACCGACGCTGTGATGTGCCCGCCCAGCAGTGCCGGGCCACCCTTCGCCCAACCCGCAAAAGGAACATTGATGGCATGGATGTCTGCAGCGATCTTGAGCTGCTCCACGTTCAGATGGCTGATGGTGGTCTCGCCTGGAAAACCAATGCTGAGCTTGCCAGGTTGCGCTTTGGCTGCCTCGACGAAATCCTTGCCTGTTTTGTATGGCGAGTCTTTGGGCACAACAATGATGGGAGAAAAACTGACCACATTGAGTATGAAGTCGTAGTCGTCGGGCGTGTTGTATTTGAGTTTGTTCAGCTGCGGCCCAATCGCCAGGTTGGAATTGGGCACGATGGCAAACGTGTAGCCATCGGGTTTGGCCATCTCCACCATGGCAGAGATGGCACTGGTGCCGCCTGCGCCCGGCTTGTTGGCGACGACCAAGCCGTTGGGGAATTGCGAGCGCATGCCTTCGGCCAACAGACGCATCACGATATCAGCCGCACCACCTGCGGGCCAACCCACGATGGCCGTCACTGTTTGCGCGGGATAGCTTTGCGCCTGGCTAGCAACGGCCCAGCCAAAAAGTGCAAGGCCTGCGATGAATTTTTTCATGTTTGTCTCCTGTTTTTTAAATGACATGGGTTGACTGCAGCAACCTGTTGACTTGTTCAAGGGGATTTCACGCTGCTGGTTTTGCCGGCTCGTAACTCGCAGCCATACCTGCACGCGCATCTTGCTGAATGCCATAACTGGGGAACGGGTAGCGCAAACCGTTCTTGGCCAGGGCTTGCATGCCTTGCAAGGCCTTGGCAATGTATTCAACCGGCAAAGCCATCAGCATTTCGTCGTCGGTGACGCCGCCGTAGCGGCGTTCCGCAAAACAGGGGATGGACAAACTGGGTTCACGCGTTTTCAAGGCACGTCCCCACGAGTCAGCGCAGGCCGACTCGCCCACGCAAGACCAATCGAAACGCTTGTAGCCATGCCACTGCAGGCCGTTGATGAAATACATCATGGCGCCTGGCGTGGCATAGAACAGTGCTATGTCGGGCTGGTCCATCACGCCAGCAGCATCACCGCCGCCCCACTTGGCCAGCGGCGAAATGACCAAGGCCTTGTATTGACCCTTGGGCACCAAATCCATGGCGCTCTGGTGCTTGGCGCTGTCCTCTGGTGTGGCGTACCAGACACCCACCAATTGCTTGGCTTCGTACCAGTCCTTGTCCTGCCCGCCCAGGCCCACGACCGAGCGGCATTGGTCCCCCACCAAGTCGTCGGTGGTCACACCCAGTGTCCAGCCCAGGCGGGCAGTCTGGGCAACCAACTGGTCCAGGGTGTGCACCGCTTGTGGCCGCCGAATGCGCGGCACCGCCTGCATGGCTTCAACGGTTGGACACAGCTTCATGCCGAAGGGGATGGAACGCAGGCGCAAGACTTTTTCCAGCTCGGCGGCCATCGTCTTGAAGTCACTGGCTGTGAAAGTTTTTCCCGTAATTGGGGATGCAAAGGTGTTGTTCATTGAGGTGATTTCCATGTTCATGAAGGTTTGATACCAACGTGAGACTTCAGCATTTTCTTTTCCGCATCGCGGTTCAGACACATGCCCAGACCAGGGGCCACAGGAACCGTGAAACGCCCCTTAACTGGCTGCAAATCCTGCTCAAACAAATCGCGGTTGCAGGCTTTGAGGGAATAAGTATGGTGTTCGTGAATTTCAAAATTGGGGATGGCTGCCTCGAATTGCAGCGCCATCGCAATGGCCAGCGGTGAGCCACACACATGCGCCTGCACACCGACATCAAATGTGTGCGCTAAATGGGCAATCTTGACGGCTTCGCTGATACCTCCGACCAAACCCACATCGGGCTGGATCATGTCCATCGCCCCAGCCTCCAAATAAGGCAAAAAGCCCCAACGCGTGTACAGACGTTCGCCCGCGGTCACTGGAATAGGAGATTTCTGAGCGAACTTGGTATGCGCCTTGCTGCCGTTGTAGTGTGTGGGCTCTTCCATGAAGAGGATGCCCAGGTCTTTGACCAATTCAGCTACCTGCAACGCACCGGCGGTGGATGTGAATGAATGCAACTCCAAAATGATGTCGGCATCGCTGCCCACCCCCTCGCGGATTGCCTCCATGCGGGCCCGAAACAACTTGCGCTGCGCCGGCGTGAACAAGCCGCGCAGCTTGGTTGCTCGGCTGCCATCGGGCGCAATCATGAGCGGGTCAACCTTGACACAGTCATAACCTTCAGCACGGGCCTGCTGGGCTGCTTCCAGATATTGCGCGGGTTCTGTGTAATTGATGACCTCATCACCCCAGCCAAATTGAAGTTGACTGGCGTAGCAGCGCAAAGGCTCAGGCGTCTGAGCCCCCAATAACTGGTGCACAGGTTTGCCAGCCGCCTTGCCCTTGATGTCCCACAAGGCGGAGTCCAGCGCACTCATGGCGCCAAACACCACGGGCCCACCCCCTTCGGCCCAGAATGAGCGGCGCAACATGTGTTCCCAGATGGTCTCTGTGTGCAAGGGATTGCCGCCCAACACAAAGCGCTCAGCGAGCGTCAACACCATGGGCGCTGCGGCTGGAGCGCCCGTACCGTAAGACATGCCGACCTCTCCCAGGCCGGAGATGCCTTCGTCGGTATGCACACGCGCAAACACATGACGCCACGATGCAATGCCGTTGCGACCCGATAGCTCGGCCTCTAAAACTTCGACACCCGTGACCTTCATTTGATCGCCTTAAATTTGTATTTTGTGCATTGTATACCGTACACAAGAAGAGTCAACACCCCCAAAATAGTCACTAAAATCAACGCAAAACCAAGTCACACTGATGCAACCCTACGTCCGCCGCTCCACCGCCGTCGCCGCCACGGATCAGATTCGAGATGCCATCATTTCAGGGGACCTGGCTATGGGCAGCCCTCTGTCAGAAGCCACCATCGCCGAGCAACTGGGCATCAGCCGCACCCCCGTACGCGAAGCCATGCGGCAGTTGGCACAAGAGGGCTTGGTTCAGCTGCGCCCATATGTAGGTGCATCGGTGTTTGTGGTCACCGTCCAAGAACTTGCCCAGATGATTGATTTCCGCGAAATGCTAGAAGTTGCGGCGCTCAAACAAGGCATGACGCGTGATGCGCCAGGACTGGGGGCGAAACTGCAAACCATTGCCACGCAAATGGAAGCGGCCATTCACGCGTCAGACGTTCGCCCATATAGCGCTCTGGACACCGAGTTTCACGACACCATCATTGATGCCGCCGGCAGTTCGTTTCTGCATGATGCCTATACGCTGGTGTCATCCAAGCTTGCCGCCATGCGAACCGTCATTTGGCGAGACAAGGACAGGCTCCAAAGAAGCATCCACGGACACGAAGCGCTCATTGCCCGCATCAGCGCGGGCGATGTCCAGGCGGCCATCGCCGTTTTGATTCAACACATTCGAAATGCTGAGATGGTGTTTGCTGGCGATAAGACGTTGTTTGGTCACACGGAAAACTGATCAACGCACCACTGGACCGTCTGGCCGATGATCGCCAGCGGCAATGCATTTGGTACCAGGCTGCGCCGCCTGATGCAAGCAGCTTGAGCTCAGCACTGCAAGGATCCGTGCACCAGCAATATGGCTTGCCACCGTGGGGCCGCTTGAAGGCTGGATTGCCAAGGCTAGAAGCGGGCGGTGGCTGCGTGCAGTTTCAGCAGCTCGCGGTTCCTGTCCAATTCTGGGCGGGATTGTGTCAATTAATTTGAAAACCGTTCAGAACAATTCGATTGCCTGACTGCTGGGGCGCTGGTCCAATGCCTACCATGCCCACCTCACCATTCACGCCTTTGCGACGCGAAGACACCGCACTGCTCACCGGTCGCGGCATGTTCACTGGTGATGTGCAGCTTGCGGGCGGCTTGCATGCGGTGTTCGTCCGCTCGCCTCTGCCGCATGGTCGCCTGCAGCCCATTGACACGCATTTGGCCGAACAATCACCCGGTGTGGTGGCCATCTTGACTGCCGCCACATTGACCCCATCGGGGCAGGCGGTGCATTTACCGCCGCCCAACCCGTTGTTGCCGATTTCTCATGCACCGCAGACCGAAGTACTGGCCCGCGACCTGGTCACTTATGTAGGACAGCCTGTGGTCTTGGTGCTGGCGCGTTCGCTGCAAGAAGCACAGGCGGCAGCGCAGACGGTGCAACTTCAGATCGCTCCATTGCCCCCTGTTTTAGACTTTGCCGATGACGCCTCGAACATGCAGGCCGAGCAGGTGACGCAGGTCGTGCACCAATTTGATTCGGGTGAACCAGGCTCCGAGCCCACAGCGGGCGCCATCACGGCCGAACTTGAACTGCAGGTGCCCCGTGTCTTGGCCATGTCCATGGAGCCCCGTGGCGTGCAAGTGCAGTGGGTGCATGAGACCGACGATGCGCCAGCCAGTCTGACAGTCTGGATCGGCACGCAAACGCCTTCTCGCGCGCGCACCGATATCGCCGAGGCCCTGGGCTGGGCACCAGAGCGTGTGCGCGTCATCTCCGGGCAAGTCGGGGGGGCCTTTGGTGCCAAGTCGTCGCTGTGCCCGGAAGACCTGGCCGTCATTTTGGCGGCTCGCCAACTGCGTGCAGCGGTGCGCTGGCAGTCCACCCGTTCCGAAGAATTCACCTCCGGCATGCATGGCCGGGGGGCGCATCTTTCAGGGCGTCTGACCCTGTCGCCCAATGGGCGGTTTGAGGCCTTGACGGCGCATTTGCGTTTCACCATCGGTGCCTGGTTACCGTTTTCGGCGGTGGCGCCCTTGCGCAATGCGGCCCGCATCTTGCCAGGGCCTTATCGCGTGGCCAAGCTGGACGTGCAAGGCAGCGCGGGTTTGGCGCACAACGCGCCTGTCACGATTTACCGAGGTGCAGGGCGCCCCGAAGCGGCCCTGCTGATGGAGACCCTGGTAGAGCAAGCCGCGCGCGCCGCAGGCATCGACCCGGTGGCCTTGCGTCGACTGAATCTGATCGATGCGTCGGCCATGCCTTACACCACACCGACTGGTGAGGTGTATGACAGTGGCGACTACCTGCGCGCACTGACGCAGGCCTGTGAACGCTTTGATTACGCCGCCCAGCGTCAGTTGCAAGCACAGCGTCGTGCACAGGGCGAGGTGGTGGGCATTGGCCTGGCGCTATACGTTGAGCCTTGTGGCACAGGCTGGGAGTCGGCCCACGTCGACTGGCATGCAGACGGCTCGGTCACCGTGGCCACGGGCTCACCCGCCCAGGGGCAAGGCCACGCCACCACCTATGCGCGCATTGCCGCGCAGGCCCTGGATCTGACACCCGAGGCGGTCACCGTGCTCTACGGCGACACGGCACTTTGCCCACCCGGCATTGGGGCCCTGGCCAGCCGCAGCACCGCCATTGCAGGCAGCGCCATCGTTCAGGCTTGCCACACACTGAAAGCACAACGTGCTGCGGGACAAGCCCTGCCCTTGTCGGCCGGTGGGCGCTTCACGGCCGCCGAAAGCTGGAGCTACGGCTGCGTGATCGCACGCCTGTCGGTGGACCGCGATACAGGTCGCCCCACGATTGAAAAAATGGTCTGGGCCGACGATGCCGGCCACATCGTCCACCCCGATCTGGCCAAAGGCCAATTGATCGGCGGCATGGCCCAAGGGCTGGGCCAGGCGATGTTCGAAAAACTGGTGTACGACGACGCCGGGCAACTGATCACCGGCTCGCTGATGGACTACGCGGTGCCGCGCGCCGACGACATGCCCGCCTTCGAGATCGACAGCTTTTGCACCCCCAGCCCGAACAACTTGCTGGGTGCCAAAGGCGTGGGCGAGGCAGGCTGCATCGGGGTGCCAGCCGCCTTGATGAATGCGGCGCGTGATGCCTTGTCCCCCTTAGGCGAATGCCCGCTTCAATTTCCTTTGACGGCTGAACAGTTCTGGCGTGCCATGAACGAACCGACCTGAAACCCCTTATTGCTTCACTTCACCACATTGAAAGAACCCCATGGACTACAAAAAATCCGAAGCCAAGGAATACGCCCGCGAACACCTGGTCGGCGTCTGGGCCGCCAACCTGACCCCGTTTGACGACGCGCTGCGCATCGACGAAAAGGCTTACCGCGACAACCTGGACCACTGGATCAAGGACCTCCAGTTGGGCGGCTTGTTCATTGCGGGCAAGCAGGCCGAGTTCTTTTCGATGTCGATTCCCGAGCGCAAGCGCCTGATGGAACTGTCGGTCGAGGCCGCGCAGGCGGCGGGCGACCGTGGCGGCATCGGCCGCTGCGGCATCATCACCTCCTGCTCGGACACCAACCTCGATGTCGTGCTGGATCTGGCTCAGCACTCGCAAAACATCGGTGCCGACTATGTGATCGTGCACAGCCCAGTGCTGCACTTTGGCGCAGACACCGACGAAACCATTTACGAGTATTACCGCCACCTGTCGGACAAACTCGACATCGGTCTGGCCATGTGGAACCACCCCGATTGCGGCTACACGATGAGTCCCGAGCTGTGCGCCCGGATTGCCGAGCTGCCCAATGTGGTGGCCATCAAATACAGCACCGACCGGGCCAATTACAAGCGCCTGACCGAAATGGTCGGGGACAAGATCCACGTCAGCAACCCGGACGAACACGACTGGCTGGACAACATCATCGAGCTGGGCTGGAAGTTGTACCTGTGCTCAACCCCGCCGTTTTTGCTGCAGACCAAGGTCGACCAGCGCATGAACGAATACACCCGACTGGCCTTTGCCGGAAAACACGACGAGGCACGCAAAGTGCGTGACAGCCTGGAGCCCGTGCGTCAAGCCCTGCGCGACAGCCGCCCCAAAGGCAAGCCGCAAGCCCACGGCAAAGCCTGGCAAGACCTGCTGGGCCAGCATGGCGGCAAGGTGCGCCGGCCTTTGCTGAACATGACCGAGGCCGAACTGGAAACCACACGCCAGGCCTTCCTCCGCTCTGGCTTGCGCCTGGCCTGAGGCCTACGCCATGAAGTCCGCAGGTCTGTACAACCGTCATGACCCCGCGCTGTGCGTGGGGAGGGTGAGCGCATGAGCGGCCCCGTCCCACTGCAGGTCAACGGCCAGTGGCATGCGCTGCAGCTGGAACCTCAGACCTTGCTGATTGACGGGCTGCGCGATGCGCTCGGTCTGCGCGGCACCCACCAAGGCTGCGACACCGCCCAATGCGGTGCCTGCACGGTGCAGCTGGATGGCCAAGCGGTCAAGTCGTGCAATGTGCTGGTGCTGCAAGCGCAAGGCCGTGCGGTGCGAACCGTCGAAGGACTGGCCGCAACGCCTGACCAGCTACACCCCATGCAGCAGGCCTTCAGCAAGCACCACGCCTTGCAATGCGGTTTTTGCACACCAGGTTTTTTGATGCGGGCGGTGGCCTTGGCCGATGCGCCGCAAGCGGCGCAAGAACCCATTGATCCGCAATGGGTGCGCCATGCGATCGGTGGCAATTTGTGCCGGTGCACGGGTTACGAAGGCATCGTGCAGGCCATCTGCGAAGGCCTGACCGAGATGCGCAAGGCAGGCATGCCATGAACCGTTTTGAATTCTTTCGCCCGGCCACGCTGGACAGCGCACTCGCGTTGACCGCCCCCTCCCCGCAACCCCAACCGGACGAGGAAGGCGGCGTCGTCTGGCTTGCCGGTGGTCAGTCTTTGCTGGCGGCCATGAAGCTGGGCATGGCCACACCCAGTGCGCTGGTGGATTTGCAGGATGTGCCCGGCTTGCGGGACATTCGCCTGGAACCCGGCGCCGACGGGCAAACCGCGCTGTGGATCGGCGCCATGGCCACCCATGCCAGCGTGGCCGCCAGCGATGTGGTGCGCCGTTTTTCCCCTGGACTGGCCGCATTGGCGGGCAACATCGCCGATGCGCAGGTGCGCAACATGGGCACCCTCGGTGGCGCATTGGCGCACAACGATCCTGCGGCCTGCTGGCCCGCAGGGGTGTTGGCAGCCGGTGCCAGCATCGTCACGCAGCGGCGCACCATTGCGGCCGATGCGTATTTTCAGGGCTTGTACAGCACCGCACTCACGGCGGGTGAACTGATCCTGGGCGTGCGCTTTCCCCCTTCCTCGGGCCTGCACTACATCAAGTTTGAACAGCCTGCTTCACGCTTTGCTCTGACCGGTGTGGCGGTGGCCAGATCGGCACAGCCAGACCACGCCGTGCGTGTGGCCGTGACGGGCTTGGGGTTTGGCGTGGTCCGCTGGGATCAGGCAGAACAAGCACTGATGGCGAATTTTGATTTCACCGCCTTGGATGCCTTGACCCCCTTGCATGCCTCAAATGTTTCGGTGGGCCTGGAAGCGCTGGGGGACATGCATGCCACTGCCGCGTACCGCTGCCATCTGGCGCATGTGCTGTTGCGCCGCTGCGTGGCCGAGATTTCAGGGCGTCCTTTGCCACCACGGGCACCCTTGACACCGTTGACCCGCGCTGCAGCACAGCCACAAGCTGGGGCACAGGCCTTGACCGAACGCGGTCAACCGAGCGAGCCCGCGCCTCCAGTGCCTGCTGCGCCAGCAGCGCGCGAGGGTTTCGGCGGCTGTCAACATTTGGCGGCACCTGCGGCGCAGGTGTGGCAAGCCATCCTTGACCCTGCCCATCTGCAAACGAGCATTCCGGGCTGTGAATCGCTGGTCCAGCGCAGCGCCCAGGCCTACGAGGCCACGGTCAAAGTGGGCCTCGGTCCGTTGTCGGTGCGGTTCAAGAGCGAGGTCACTTTGAGTGACCTGCGCCCGCCCGAATCCCTGACCTTGGGCTTTGTGGGCCAGGCCGGTGCCCTGGGCAGCGGCCAGGGCACAGCCCAGGTGCGTTTCGAGCCAACCGCCGATGGCGGCACCGATTTGCACTGGTGGGTACAGGTCCAGCTCAGTGGCCGCCTGGCCCAGTTTGGCAACCGGCTGGTGGAAGCCAGCGCACGCAAACTCAGTGCAGAGTTCTTCCAGCGTTTCAGTGCCGTGCTGCATCCCGGCGATGGGCAGACACTGCCTGGCGGTCAACAGCTGGCCGGGTCATGGCGCGCCATGGGCGCCCGTCTGAAAAGTTTTGTTCAACGACTTTTGTCCTTTACAAGAAAGTGAGTTCACCATGTCTTCATCCCAACCCGTGTCTTACGACCATTTCAGCCAACCCCTGAACTTTCAGCAATGGCTGGACGCCAACCAGGCGCGCTTGCAGCCGCCCGTGGGCAACCAGCAGATCTGGAAAAACGCAGACCTGATCTGCACCGTGGTGGGCGGCCCCAACGAGCGCACCGATTTTCACGACGACCCTTATGAAGAGTACTTTCACCAATTCAAAGGCAATGCTTCTCTGCTGATCGCCGATCGCGGCAAGTTCGAGCGCGTTGTGTTGCGCGAAGGTGATGTGTTCTTGCTGCCCGCCCATGTCCGCCATTCGCCCCAACGCCCTGAGCCTGGCAGCCTGTGCACCGTGATCGAGCGCAGCCGCCCCGTGGGTGCGCTGGATGCGTTTGAGTGGTACTGCGCCGGTTGCGGCGGCCAGGTGGTGCGCCGTGAAATGCAATTGCAAAGCATTGTGGAAGACCTGCCCAAAGCCTATGCAGATTTTTATGCGTCCGATGTCGCCGTGCGCACTTGCCCCCATTGCGGCGAAGTGCACCCCGGCCGCGACTGGCGCAGCTGGCATGCACGTTGTGCCCAGCAGTTCCCCCAAACGGTGCGCGCATGATGCAGCAGCCCACACCACTCAAGATCGGCATGATCGGCTTTGGTGCGATCGGACAGGCGCTGGCGCAACAGTTGGGCTCTGATGCCCGGCTGGTTGTGACGCAAGTGGTTGTTCCTTCGAGCCTGATGGCCGCTGTGCAGAGTCAGACCACCCAGCTGGCCCCCCGTGCGCGGGTGCTGGACGCGCTGGATTTTGGTCCCGATCAACGCCCCGATCTCGTGGTGGAATGTGCCGGGCATTCGGCCGTGGATGCGCATGTGGTGCCGGCCTTGCAGGCTGGCATTGCCTGCGTGATGGCCTCTGTCGGTGCCTTGCACGATGCAGCTTTGCTGCATCGGCTGGAATCGGCCGCAAGTCAAGGGAACACCCGTTTGAAACTGGTCACGGGCGCGATTGGCGGCATCGATGCCCTGACAGCAGCCCACTTGGGAGGTCTCGACGACGTGACCTATGTGGGACGCAAGCCGCCCTTGAGCTGGCTGGACACACCTGCAGAACACGTGTGCGATTTGGCACAGCTGACCAGCCCACAGGTCATCTTTCGGGGTTCAGCGCGTCAGGCCGCGCAAGACTATCCTAAAAATGCCAATGTGGCCGCGACCGTTTCGCTTGCAGGTCTCGGGCTCGACCGCACGCAGGTTGAACTGGTGGCCGACCCTGGCGTGACACGCAATGTGCACACCGTCATCGCACGGGGTGCGTTTGGCCGGATGGAATTGACCTTGGAAAATTTCCCCTTGGCAGCCAATCCCAAAACATCCGCACTGACCGTCTACAGCCTGGCACGTACCGTGCGGAATGCGGTGGACCCCATCGGTTTCTAAAGGAGACACCATGACCTTTTCCATTTTTCGAAGCTTGAAAATCACGTTTTGCGCACTGGTGACAATTTGGGCCGCGGCACCCGCCATGGCACAGGCCCAAGCGCAGCCTTACCCGGCCAAAATGGTCAAGATCATCAACAATTTCCCTGCCGGTGGCCCGTCAGACATCCTGGCGCGCACGGTGGCAGAGGCATTGCAAAACACGCTCAAGCAAACCTTCATTGTTGAAAATAAGCCGGGTGCAGGAGGCAACGTCGGTGTGGATATGGTGGCGAAAAGTCCTGCCGATGGTCACACCATCATGGTTGGTATTGACACCGCTTTCACAGTCAATCCGCACATTTTCAAGAGCATGCCGTTCAAGGCCAGCGATCTCAAGCCAGTCATGGTCATGGCTTCGTCAGGCCTGCTGATGGGAAGTTTTCCCGGCAACCAGATCAAGACCCTGAAAGAGCTGGTAGACGCAGGCAAGAGCAGGACTCTCAATTTCAGCAGTGGCGGCAATGGCAGTCCGGGTCATCTGGCTGTGCAAATTTTCACGGATGCAACCACCGTCAAAGTTCAGCATGTGCCCTACAAAGGCAACAACCCGGCAGTGACCGCCATTCTCTCCGGTGAAGTGGATGCGGGGGTACTGGCCACGCCGGGAATGCTGCCGCATGTCAAGGCGGGCAAGATCAATGCACTGGCCGTAACCAGTCGCCAGCGCTCCAAACTGGCACCCAATGTGCCCACCGTTGCCGAGCTGGGTCTGAAAGATCTGGAACTCGAGGTGCTCTATGTCGTGATGGTGCCCAGTGCTACACCCGATGCGGTCGTTCAGACCTTGCAAAAGGCCGTGGCAGAAGCCTTCCAGCGCCCTGATATTCAGGCGCGTCTGGCCAACTTGGATTTGTTTTACGAAGGTCTGACCGGTGCGGCCGCACAACAACGCCTGAACGATTTGTCGAGCCGTTATGCCCGCATTGCACGAGCGACCGGCATGCAGCCAGAGTGAGCACATGCCAAGGGCATGGTGCGCCATCAGATGCAGGCCACACCCTTGGCGTGTTGAGTGGGGGACGTGTTGGGGAACCCACTGTTGTGTGGTGCGCTTGATACATCGCTTCAAATGGCCCGACAATCCACCCAATGCAATCCACCCATTTGACCTTGCGCCAGTTGCGCGCGTTTTGTTTTGTTGCACAAGAGCAAAGCATGACGCGTGCGGCCGAAAAGCTGTTCCTCACCACTTCGGCACTGTCCATGTTGATCCGAAGTCTCGAAGAGGAGCTGGGCCTCAGGCTTTTTGAGCGCACCACCCGCCGCGTGATGCTGACCGATGCAGGCACTGAATTGCTGCCCACGGCTTTGCACACCCTGGACCAGCTCGACAGCTCCGTCCGTTTATTGCGGGCCACGCATCTGAAACAAGGCGAGCTGCTCAAGATTGCCACCTCACCCTTGCTGGCCGCCAGCCTGATGCCGGCGGTCATCTCACAATTTCGCAGTGATTTTCCCGGCGTGCGCGTGGCCTTGCTGGATGTGCCGGTCGCCGATGTGGCCGAAGCGGTCCGTTCGGGACAAGCCGATATCGGTGTGTGTACCTCCGATCAGGAAAACAGGGACCTGAAATCCGAAGTTATTTTTCAGGATGCACTGTGTGTGGCGTGTCCCGAAGGGCATGCGCTGGCCGCCATGGACAGCGTGGAGTGGGCCGATCTGGTGGAGTTTCCGCTGATCTTGCTCAAGCCTGGCACCGGGCTGCGCACTTTGCTGGAAAAGCCCATGCAACGCTGGGCCGGGCAATTCCGGCTGGAATACGAGGTGGCCAACATCCAAACGGCTTTGGGCTTGATCGGTGCGGGCTTGGGCGTGTCGGTGTTGCCCGCCTACAGCCTGGCCAGAGCCGGGATACAAGGCATCGCGGCCAGACCCTTGACCAACCCCCAGGTCATCCGTGAAGTGGTGACCTTGTACGCACCAGCCAAACCATTGTCAGACTCTGCTGAATCCTTCTTGAACAGATTCAAAAAATTGGCCGCACAAACCCCTGCGCGTCCTTGACACTTGAATGACATGACGGCTTGACGCCCTTCATGGCTTGGAAACAAGAGCGGATGCTCCAAAAATTTAAAAACGAATTTCTTAATTTCAACGAAGGCATCCCAGGCCATGCCATTGGGTTCAAGACACAGCCATGAATTGCCCAGTTTCATTGATGAAACCTTCAGTTAATTCCACAAATCCACTGGGTAACTCCTTAATCGGTTCACGCGGTTCCACGCATAACATGGCGTTGTCACTCCAGCGGCGTGTCCTCATGACGCAGCCGTGGGTATCTGACTGTTTTCAGGAGTCAAGGACATGAACTTTCCAAGCAACCAGTGGTACATGGCGGCATGGGCCAGCGAGATCGGTGATGCCCCTCTGGCACGCACCATTTGCAACGAACCCATCGTCTTGTTTCGCGAGCGTTCAAGCGGCCAGGTCTCGGCCTTGCTCGACCGTTGCTGCCACCGTGGCGCACCTTTGAGCATGGGCGAGGTGACCGACAAAGGCCTGTGCTGCGGTTACCACGGTGTGGTCTTCAATGGCTGTGGTGCCTGTGTGCATGTGCCCGGGCAAGACAAGATCCCAAGCAAGATGCAAGTGCGGAATTTCCCAGTGGAAGAGCGCGATGCGATTGTGTGGGTCTGGATCGGCGACGCGGCGCTGGCCGATCGCAGCAAGATCCTGCCCTACCCGTACCACAACCAACCTAAAAAATGGCCCTTCAAAAGCCACATGTACCACGTCAAGGCCGACTACCGGCTCTTGCTTGAAAACCTGATGGACTTGACGCACCTGGCCTTTGTGCACAAAAGCACGATCGGAGGCAACCCGCAGGCGCATGTGCAAGCCAAGATGACGGTCACCCCCAAGGACAGTGGCTTGCACTTCATCCGTTGGTTGCCCGGCTCGACCCCGCCGGCCACCTACGTGAAAGCGGTCGGTTTCAAAGGCCCGGTGGACCGCTGGATGGACTTCGAATTTGTGGCCCCGGGCAGTGTCGTGCAATGGACCGGCGCGCTCGATGTGGGGCGCGGTGCCGAAGAAAACCGCGATCAGGAAGGCGGCTTTTCTTTGCGCATCCTGCATTGCCTGACGCCAGAAACCGACAACAGTTGTTTTTACTTTTGGTCAGCGGCCAACGGATACCGCCAGGACGACCCGAGCGCCACCGAACAGCTCTTTGACCAGGTACACACCGCCTTCCAGGAAGACAAGCGCATGATCGAGGCGCAGCAAAACATCCTGGACCGCACCGGCGGCGAAGAGGGGCTGGTGAACATCGTCTCGGATTCGGCCCGCGTGCACATGCGCCGCACCTTGGCGCGCATGAGCGAAGGCGGCCATGCCGCTTGAACAGGCATCAGCGCCCGTCATGGGTTCTTCGACTTTGGCCGTGCGTGTGGCCGCCCGCTGTCAGGAGGCCGAAGGCATTTGCGCGTTCGAATTGGTGCACCCCGAAGGGCAGGATCTGCCCGCCTTCACAGCCGGTGCGCACATCGATGTGCACCTGCCCAATGGGCTGGTGCGCCCTTATTCCTTGTGCAACGCCCCCAGCGAACGCCACCGTTACCTGATCGCGGTGTTGCACGAGCCCGCCTCGCGCGGAGGCTCGCACGCCATGCACGAAGAGGTGGCTGCGGGCGCCCTTTTGCGCATCAGCGCACCCAAAAACCACTTCGCACTCGCGCCCCAGGCCGAGCACAGCCTGCTGCTGGCCGGCGGTATCGGCATCACGCCGCTGCTGGCCATGGCCGAGGCATTGACGGCTGCGGGGGCGTCGTTCGAATTGCATGTTTGCGCCCGTTCGCGCGCGAGGGCGGCGTTTCACGCGCGCCTGGCCGCTGCTGATTTTTCCTCGCGCGTGCTGTGTCATTTCGACGACGGCGCAGACGCACAAAAGCTGGACATTGGGGCACTGCTGGCCGGGGCTCGGCCCGGCACGCACCTCTATGTCTGCGGTCCCAAAGGGTTCATGGACGCCGTGCTCGGCGCCGCGCGCTCAGGTGGCTGGGACGAAGCGCGTCTGCACTTTGAATTTTTCACAGGCGACATCGGCGCTTCAGACGCGGACACGCCGTTTCAGGTCCAGATCGCCAGTTCGGGGCAGATCATTGACGTGTCGTCCAGCCAGACAGTCACCGAGGCGCTGGCCGATGCCGGCGTTGTGGTGGAGACTTCCTGCGAGCAAGGGGTGTGCGGCACCTGCCTGACCCGGGTGCTGGTCGGCGACCCCGATCACAGGGATCTCTTTTTGACACCTGCTGAAAAGCAGCGCAAAGACCAGATGCTGCCGTGCTGCTCGCGCTCGCACTCACCGCTGTTGGTGTTGGACCTGTAGCCAAAAAAGAAGACACTGTGAACCGTTTTACAACCAAGGAGACAGACATCATGAAAAAATCAATCCGTTACGGACTCGCCTCGATGGCGCTGGTGCTGACCAGCGTCAGCGCTTGGTCGCAGGTCAAGATCGGTTTCATCGGCACCCTCTCAGGCCCTGCTGCTGCGCTCGGCCAGGACCAGTACGACGCCTTCATGCTCGCACTTGAGCAAAAGGGCGGCAAGCTCGGCGGTGTGGGGGTGGAGGTGATCAAGGAAGACGACCAGTTGAAACCCGACCTGGGCGTGCAGCTTGCGCAAAAGTTGATCGAGCGCGACAAAGTCTCGATCATCACCGGCGTGACCTTTTCCAACGTGATGATGGCCATCCACAAGCCCATCACCGACGCCAACGTATTGCTGATCGGCTCCAACGCCGGCCCGGCACCGATCGCTGGCGCAGCCTGTTCGGCAAACTTCTTTTCCACCTCGTGGGAGAACGATGAACTGCACGAGGCCGGTGGCCAGCTGGCGACCAACCTGGGCTACAAGAAGATGTACATCATGGCGCCCAATTACCAGGCAGGTAAGGATGCGCTGACCGGCTTCAAACGCGATTTCAAAGGTGCCATCGCCGGTGAGGTCTACACCCAGATCAACCAGCCCGACTACTCGGCCGAGCTGGCCCAATTGCAGGCCGCCAAACCCGACGCTGTCTACGTGTTCTACCCAGGCGGCATGGGCATCAACTTTGTCAAGCAATACCGCCAGGCCGGCTTGCTCGGCACTGTGCCGCTGCTCTCGGTGTCGGCCATCGACGGCACCACCTTGCCAGCGCTCAAGGGCTTGGCTGTGGGCGCCATCACCAGCTCGCCTTATTCGCCCGATCTGGACAATGCACAGAACAAGCAATTCGTGGCCGCCTTCCAGAAAAAGTACAACCGTCTGCCGTCTTTGTACGCCGCGCAGTCGTATGACGCGGCCAATCTGCTCGACTCGGCACTGCAAAAGGTCAAGGGCAATCCGGCGAACACCGCTGCCTTGCACACCGCTCTGAAGGCGGCTGACTTCAAGTCGGTGCGGGGTCCTTTCAAGTTCCGCAGCAACCAGTTTCCGCAAGCGGGCTTTTACCGCGTCGATGTGGCCAAGGACGACAGCGGTGCTGCCTTTGTGACCAAAGGCAAGATCGAGATCCAGGTCCGCGGAGAAGCCATCAAACAGTGCAAGCTCAACTGAGCTGATAACTGAGTAGCGCGCCGTGCCGATTTACCGTGACTACGACCAGGCTGCGCTCGAGGTGCAGTACGACGCACGCGGCACGGTGGGGGACATCGGTCCCTTTTTGCGACGCTATGCAGAAGGCAGCGCGGCGGCCCGGGCCGCGCTGCCCTGCGCACTCGATGTGGCCTATGGGCCGCATGGCGACGAGACACTGGACATTTTCCCGGCGTCGGTGCCCAACGCGCCGGTCTTCGTGTTCGTGCACGGGGGCTACTGGCGCCTGCTGTCCAAGGACGACTCGAGTTTCATGGCACCGGCCTTCACCCGCGCGGGCGCGACCGTGGTGGCGCTCAACTATTCGCTGGCGCCTGCGGCCACGCTGGACCGCATCGTCGAGCAGAACCGCCGGGCACTGGCTTGGGTGCACCGCCATATCGGCGCCTACGGCGGCGACCCGCTCCGCATCCATGTGTGCGGCAGCTCGGCCGGCGGGCATCTGGTGGGAATGCTGTTGGCCGGGGGCTGGCAGGCGGCGCATGGTGTGCCGCCCGACGTGGTGCGCGGGGCCGTCGCCTTGAGCGGCTTGTTTGATCTCGAACCCATCGTGCACACGCAGGTCAATGGCTGGATGAAGCTCACGCCCGAAGACGCACGGCGCAACAGCCCGATGGCGCATCTGCCGCACACCGGCTGTCCGCTGATCGTGTCGTATGGCGAGAGCGAAACGGCTGAGTTCATGCGCCAGTCCGACAACTATCTGAGGGCCTGGCAGGCCCGTGGCTTTGCCGGTGCGCATGTGCCGATGCCGGGCAGCAACCACTTCGACATCATCTTGCATCTGAACGACCCGGCCAGCCCGCTCACCCAGGCCGTGTTTCAGCAGATGGGCTTGACCCCCGACACGACGGAGATTCCATGACGCTCACGCTGTTTTTCATCCAACTGCTGAACGGGCTGCAGCTGGGCATGATGCTGTTCCTGATGGCGGCCGGGCTCACGCTCGTGTTTGGCATCATGAATTTCATCAACCTGGCACATGGCTCGCTGTACATGATGGGCGCGTACTTTGCCGCGCTCGCCTATGGCGTGACGGATTCCTTCTTTCTCTCGCTGCTGGCCGCCGTGCTGGGCATGTTTGTGCTGGCGGTGCTGCTCGACCGGATTGCGCTGGCGCATTTGTACCGACGCGACCACCTGGACCAGGTGCTGGCCACCTTTGGTTTGATCCTGTTTGCAAATGGGGCGGTGCGCCTGTTCTGGGGCAGTGCACCGCTGTACATGGAGGCGCCGGACTGGCTCTCACAATCGGTCTCGGTCATGGGCATCAACTACCCGACCTACCGCATCGCCATCATCGTCGTCGGTTTGTTGGTGGCCTTGGGCCTGCATCTGCTGATCGACCGCACCCGTGTGGGCATGCTGATCCGCGCAGGCGCCAGCAACCGCACCATGGTGGCGGCACTGGGCATCAACATCGGCTGGCTGACGACCTTCATCTTCGCGCTCGGTGCCGCACTGGCCGGTCTGGCCGGTGCGATGGCGGGACCGATCCTGTCGATTCAGCCCGGTATGGGTGAGCCGATCCTGATCCTGACCTTGATCGTGATCGTGATTGGCGGCATCGGCTCAATCCGCGGTGCCCTGCTCGGCGCCTTGGTTGTCGGCGTGGTCGACACGCTGGGCCGCGCCGTGCTGCCGGCCTTGCTGTTCCAGCTTTTTGACCCCACCGTGGCCGCCGCAGTGGGCCCGGCGATCGCGTCGGTGGGTGTGTATGTTTTGATGGCCGCCGTCCTCGCGCTCAAGCCTGAAGGGCTCTTCCCGGTACAACACGCATGACCCCCACTCCTGTGACTGAAACCTCTGTCGGCAAGGCCTTGCCAACCCCCTCAGAACGACCGCTGCTCACAACCGTGACCATCGGGCTTTTGGCGCTGGTCCTGCTCGCGGTGCCTGTTTACGCAAGCATGGCAGGCGACCCCCATGTGCTGACGATCAGCTCGCGCATCCTGGTCTTCGCGCTGGCGGCGCTCGGGCTGAACATCGCGCTGGGCTTCGGCGGCATGGTGAGCATGGGCCATTCGATGTACCTGGGTCTGGGCGCCTACCTGGTGGTGTTGTTGCACACCGCCGGGGTCGACTCGGGTTGGCTGCAACTGATCGCGATCGTGGCCATCACCGCGGTCATTGCGACGGCCGTGGGCTGGGTGGCCCTGCGCACGCATGGCATCGCTTTCATCATGATCACGCTGGCCTTCGCGCAACTCTTTTACTACCTGTTCGTCAGCCTGAAAAGCTATGGTGGCGACGAGGGGATGCGCTTGGAGCAACTGAGTGACTTTGGCGTGCTCACCGGCAACCGCACGGCGCTGTACTACGCCCTGCTGGCCTGCTTGGGCGCTGCGGCCTACGGCACCTACCGGCTCGTCGGTGCCCGTTTTGGACTGGTGCTGCGGGCTTCACGCATCAATGAACGGCGCGTGAGTGCAGTGGGAACCCACGCACTGCCCTACCGCTTGACGGCTTACGTGCTGTCGGCCATGGTCTGCGCCGTGGCCGGTTTCTTCCTCGCCAATCTCACCGGGTTCGTCTCGCCCGCCTATCTGGAATGGACCGTTTCCGGCGAACTGATCGTGATGGTCGTTCTGGGCGGCGTGGGCACGATCATCGGCCCGATCGTTGGCGCGATCGGCTTGTTGCTGCTCGAAGAAGTGCTCAAGGCTTGGACCGAACATTGGCCGATGGTGCTTGGGCCCCTGATCATCCTGATGGTGCTGGGGCTGCGCCGCGGCCTTTGGAGCATGCTGCCGGTGCCGAACCACGACAGCGCCGATGTCACCCAAAAGGAGCGCCCATGACCCCCCTGCTGTCCGTTCGCGGCCTGGTCAAGCGCTATGGCGCATTGCTCGTCACCGATGGCGTCGACCTGGACATTTCGAAAGGCGAGATCCATGCGGTCATCGGCCCCAACGGGGCGGGCAAGACGACGCTGATCAACCAGATTCACGGTGAAGTGCGCAGCGACGCCGGCACGATCTTGCTTGCGGGCAAGGACGTGACGTCCCGAACCGTCTACCAGCGGGCGCGGGCCGGACTCGGCCGTTCGTACCAGATCACCTCGGTGTTGCCCGAGTTCAGCGTGCTCGAGAACGTGCTGCTTGCGGTGCAGGCGGTGCAGGGGCACAACTTTCACTTCTGGCGCCCGGTGACGCAGACCCCGGCACTGGTCGAAGCAGCGGACCGGTTTCTGGCCTTGGTCGGCTTGCTGGAGGTGCGCCGGCGCACCGCAGGCCTGCTGTCCTATGGTCAGCAGCGCCAGCTTGAGTTGGCGATGACCTTGGCCATCGAGCCCAAGGTGTTGCTGCTCGACGAGCCCATGGCCGGGCTGGGCGCTTCTGAAACCCAGGAAATGACCCAGGTGCTGCAGGGCTTAAGCAGCCACTACGCGGTCCTGCTGGTGGAGCACGACATGCACGCGGTGTTCGCGCTGGCGGACCGGCTCAGTGTGCTGGTCTACGGCAAGGTTGTTTTCTGCGGCAAACCCGACGATGTGCGCGAAAGTGCCGTCGTCCGCGAAGCCTACTTGGGCGATGAGGAAATTCCGGCATGACCACTTCAACCTTGCTCGAAGTCACAGGGCTCGAAGCCGGCTACGGTGTCAGCCAAGTCCTGTTCGGCATGTCGATCTCGGTGCAGGCCGGGTGCTGCGCGAGCTTGCTGGGCCGCAACGGAATGGGGAAATCCACCACCATCAAGACCATCATGGGCTTGATCAAACCGATCCACGGCGAGGTGAAGTGGAAAGGCCAACCGGTGCAAGGCCAGCCGCCCTACGTGGTAGCGCGCGGCGGCATCGGCCTGGTGCCGGAAGGGCGGCAGATCTTCCCGAACCTGACGGTGCGTGAAAACCTGGTCGCCACCGCAGTCCTGCGCAAGACCGCATCGCCCTGGACGTTGGAACGGGTGCATGCCATGTTCCCGCGCCTGGCCGAGCGTGGCACCAACTACGGCAACCAGCTCTCAGGCGGCGAACAGCAGATGCTGGCGATCGGCCGCGCACTGATGACCAATCCGGAACTGCTGATCCTCGACGAAGCCACCGAAGGCCTGTCACCGCTGATCCGTCAGGAAATCTGGAAGGCACTGGCGCAGATCAAAGCCGAAGGCACCGCCATTCTCATCGTCGACAAAAACCTCGTGCCTTTGTTGGAACTGGCCGATCAACACCACATCGTTGAAAAAGGGCGGGTGGTCTGGCAAGGTGACTCAGACACCCTGCGCCACGACAAGGCCACCTGGACACGCTATCTGTCGGCCTGACCCTCCGCTGAACAGCCTTCGGCCGCAGGGGCGGCCTCCCACAAAACACCTCAATCTTGTGAGAGACCAGCGCTTTGGTGTGCGGCCAGCATGGCGGCCAGCAAGACCTCGGGCGGCTGTGCGCCCGAGACGACTTGGCGCTGGTTGAAGACGAACAGCGGCACGCCCGAAGTGTCGTCGGGCATGGACCAGACCGGTGGTGCATCGAAGGCCTCGGCCTCGGTGCTGTCGACCCCATGGGCTTGCGCCAATTGCGCCAGCACCTGGCTATCGCCGATGTCCAGGCCCTGCACGAAAAAGGCTTCGAACAGCGCGTCCAGCAAGGCTTCGTGCCGGTCCGGTTGATCGGGCTGCTGCTGCGCACTGTAGGCCAGCAAGCGGTGCGCACGCCAGGTGTTGGGGAAGACGGCGATGCGTTCGTGCTGCATCGTCAGTCCGGCGCGCGCGGCAGCGGCCTGCACTTGGGCTCGGCGCAGGCGCACCGCTTCGGGGCCGCCCAGACGCTGTTCGTAAAACGCCTGATAGGGCCAGCCCTGAGGCGGCACCTGGGGGATCAGCTGCACCGAGTGCCAGCGCAGCTGAACCTGCACGCCAGGCGCTTGCTGGGCCAGCAGGCGGCGTGCCGTACTCAGATGCGTTTTGCCGATCCAGCACCAGGGGCAGATCAAGTCAAAATAGACATCGACCTGCACGGGCTTGCCTGAGGTGGCGTGCATCAGGCGGCCTTGCGCAAAAAGCCTTGGTTGCCACCCTTGCGGTTGGGCGTGAAGCCGTTGGCCGCCAGCGATTCTTCGACGGTGTCGTAGAACACGCCGATCTGCAGCAGTTCACGCGCTTCCTTGCCGGTGGCCACTTCGCGGCCAAACTCGCGCGAAATGCGCACCAGCTGCTCGATCTGTTCAACGGTGCTCATTTTGGCGCTGCGTTTTTGGTTCCAGATGTTGTCCTCGATGCCGCAGCGCACATGCAGGCCCATGGCCATGCCCATCATGTTGATCGGCAGCACATTGCGCATGCTGCTCTCCACCGTGAGCTTGGCGTTTTCTGGCATGGCGCGCACGAAGTTGGACAGGTTGTGGACATTGGGCGCGTCCATGCCGCCGCTGATGGCCACCCAGTTGCAAACCAGCGGACCTTTGTAGACGCCACGGCGCATCAAACGCTCCACCGTTTCGAAGCTGTTGAGGTTGTAGAACTGGAAGGCACTCTGGATGCCTGCGGCAGTCAAACGTCGAATGTGTTCTTCGTACCAGGCAGGGTTGGAGGGCACCACCATCTCGCTGTAAGCGCGACGGCCTTCGGGCGTGGCCATGGAGGTGCCGGCAATGTCGGCCTCTTCCATGTGTTCGGTCACGTTCATCTGCGTGGTGTTGATGGTCACCGTGACTTGGTCGGGCTTGGGTGTGAGGTCGGCCAGCATGTGGCGCGTGTCGTCGGACAGCCATTTGGCGATGGCGCCGTCCGATTCGGGTGCGAAAGAAATCGAGCCACCGACCTGGATGATCATGTCGGGCACGGCCTTGCGCAAGCCGGCAATCAGCTCATTGAATTTGGACAGGCGCTTGGAGCCCTTGCCGTCTTCCTCGCGCACATGCACATGCAACACGGTGGCGCCGGCGTTGTAGCAGTCCACCGCTTTTTGCACCTGTGCTTCCATGCTGACCGCGATGTCCTCGGGGTAATCCGAAGGGATCCACTCGGGGCCATAGGGCGCGGCGGTGATGATGAGTTTGTCCTGGTTTTCAGGGTAGAGGTGTCCGTCGAGAAAATGCATGTGTCGTCTCCAAAAAAAGAGTGGTTAAAGGAATCAGAAAGGTTTGGTGCCGACGATGCCTGCGCGCTCCATCTTGCGGTGGCACGGCGGGTAGTCCATGACGGCATAGTGCTGCGTGGCGCGGTTGTCCCAGATGGCCACGCTGTAGGGCTTCCAGCGCCAGCGCACCTGGTATTCGGGAATGTAGGCCTGGCTGATCAGGTACTGCAGCAGGTCGCCCCCACCTTGGTTGAAGTCCTGGCCGCAACGGACTTTGTCCTTGTTGTGGTAGTTCACAAAGTGCGTGGTGAAACCATTGACAAACAGTATTTTTTCGCCGGTGTCGGGATGGGTTCGGATGACCGGGTGTTCGGCATCGGGGTATTGCGCTTTCATGGCCAGGCGTTTTTCGATGGGCATGGCAGCAGCGAAAGATGAGTTGAAGCTGTGGTTGGCAATCAGACCTTCAATTTGCTGCTTCACGCTGTCGGGCAATTTGTCGTAAGCCAAACCCATATTGGCCCAGATGGTGTCGCCACCCACAGGCGGGCATTCGATGCAACGCAGCACGCAACCCAGCGCAGGCTTTTCCCGAAAAGTGCCGTCGGTGTGCCAGGCGTTTTCGTAGCGATCGATGGGGCTGTCAGGGCTTTTGTAGATCTGCACCAGACCGGGTGCTTCGGGGTGGCTGGGCACCATGGGGTGGTCTTCCAGCGGGCCGAGTTTTTGTGCGAAAGCCATGTGGTCCAGGCGCGACAGCTTGTCCAGCGGCTGGTCACGAAGGAACAGGACCTTGTGCTTGAGCAAGGCGGCGTAAATTTCCTGGAACAGGCCATCGTCGTGCACGGCGTCTGCCAGGTTGACATTCACCAGTTCTGCGCCGATGGCACAGGTCAGGGGTTCGATGCGCATGGGGTCTCCTAATTTGGATTGAATTCGGTGTCTGAATTTAGCCGTCATGGCGCACATTGAACTTGCCAATCCATGACTTTTTGTTAACATTTGACGACAATGGTCTTGCCCCCGAACACCCACTTTTTTGAGAAGATTTCATGAGCACCCGCAATGCCTTGCAGATTCGCGCTGGCGTTTTGTCGCATTACAACGAAGTCGCCAAGCGATTGGGCTTGAACCCAGCGCTGATGCTGCGCAAAGTGGGTTTGACCCCCCGCATGCTGTCGTCACCCACCCAGCTGATTCCGCTGCACAATGCATTGGCCCTGTTGGAAATTTCGGCCCAGGAAAGCGGTTGCAGCACCTTTGGGCTGCTGATGGCCGAAGCGCGGTTGCTCTCGGATTTCGGTCCCATCAGCCTGTTGCTGACCCATCAGCCGTCCATGCGCATGGCTTTGCAGACCATCGCCCAATACCGGCACATCCTCAATGAATCCCTGGGCATGCACATGGAGGATGTGGGCAAAACCACCTTGATCCGAGAGGAGGTCATGAGCGACTATGCCGGCAGCACGCAGCAGTCCACCGACATGGCGGTCGGTGTGCTGATGTTGATTTTTCGGGCCATCTTGAATCCCCATTGGCGACCACAGGCCGTGCATTTCACGCACCCAGCCAACAGCGATGTGCAGGTGCACCGGCGCCTGTTCGGCTGCCCCATCCATTTCGACAGTGATTTCAACGGCTTGGTTTGCATGAAGGCCGACATGGACAAGCCCAATGCGCGTGCCGATGCGGCCATGGCCAGCTACGCGCAGTCCTTCATGGATGCCATGCCCCAACGTGGCGAAAGTTCGTTGGTGCACGATGTGCGCCGTTCGGTTTATTTGCTGTTGCCCATGGGACGTGCCAGCGTGGACCAGATTGCATCGGGTCTGGGCATGAATGTGCGCACGCTGCAACGCAGATTAGACGACAGTGCGGTCAGTTTTTCACAGCTGCTCAATGAAGTCCGCTGCGAACTGGCCCAGCGCTACATCACCCATACCTCGCATTCCATGGGCCGTGTGGCAGAACAGTTGGGTTACGCCAACCTGAGTTCTTTCACCCGGTGGTTCACTGTTCAATTCGACTGCACGCCCACGGGGATGCGCGAGCAAACAGCAGATCAAAACCGGTTGGCGTGAATTCGGGATGGCGTGTTGCCACCCGACCGAGCCGCACGTGTTGGCCGTGTTGGATTGGGAGCTGGCTGCAAGTCAAACGGCTGCTTTCCCGCCAACGACTGGGTGATCTGCCGGTCGCATGCCGTATCCTGCAGGGTCTCGCCGACGGCTTCCCCGACGACGAACGACAGACCGTCGCCCGCTGGCTGCACCACGTGCAGCAGCTTGGCCATTCTCCTAGGAACCATCCCATGCATGACAAGGTCAACCCAAACGCCGTGCACAACGGCGCGCCGATAGAAATCATTGGCGACGACGGCGTGCGCCTTGCAGGCCACTTCTTTGCCCGTGCTGTGGCCGAGGAGCCAGGCTCGCAGCCAGACAGCGTGCCGCGCCTGCCGGTGCTCATGGCCGGCGCCACTGGCGTGCCACAGCAGTTTTACCGTGGCTTTGCCGCCTGGCTGGCAGCGCAGGGCCACGACGTGCTGACCTTCGACTACCGCGGCATGGGCCTGTCGCTGCAAGGCCCGCTGAAGCAGTGCCGTGCCGAGCTCCTCGACTGGGGGCGACTGGACATCCCTGCGGCGCTGGACGCGCTGCTGGCGCACACCGGTGCAACGCAAGCGGTGTTGCTGGGGCACAGCGCAGGCGCGCAGATGCTGGGCGTCATGCCCAACCACCAGAAGGTCGCGCGGCTGGTGGGCGTGGCAGCATCGACTGGCTGGTTCAACACCATGCGGCCCAGCTTTCGCGTCAAGGCCATTTTTGGCCTGCGCGTCTTCGTGCCGCTGGCAGCACGCCTGCTGGGCTACGCGCCCACCGCCGCACTGGGCTTGGGCCAGAACCTGCCCGCACAGGTGGGCATCGACTGGGGCCGCTGGTGCGCCGCAGGTGGATTCGCCCGCTACGGCGTACGCGCGCAACCGCAATGGGACCGGCATGCGGAGGTTCGCACGCCGGTCACAGTCTTCCATGCCAGCGACGACGACATCGCCAACCCGGACAGCGTGGCGGATCTGATCGCCGGCTGGCCAAACGCAAGCAGCTCGGTACGCCAGTGCCACCCGCACGAGTTCGGACTGCAGAGCATCGGGCACCTGGACTGGTTCCGGCGTTCCCACCAGGCGCTTTGGCCTGCGCTGTTGCAGGCGGTGCAAGCGGAGCAGGAGGTCTGAGCGAAATGAACAAGGTGTAAGAGATCGGCGTTGACAGCAGCGTCTGTGTTGCCCACTTTCAGACCCGCCTCGTCATCGAAGAAGAGGTCAACTTTCATGCAGCTTGGCGGCGCCCCGGATGATGAAAGTCAATGGACATTCGCGCGCAGGGGCGCGCTCCCACAAGGGTTCGGCGGTTTTTGTGGGAGGCCGCCCCTGCGGCCGAAGGCTGTTCTTTCACAGTAACAACTGCGCGCAAACCAGGCGGTCTGCGCAGGCCACCCCCCATCAGCAAACGCTGCAGGCCTGTAAGGCCCGGGCCGTCTGCAAGCGGGTTTCCTCAATCAGAAAATCAAGAAACACCCGGGTGCGCTGTGGCATGAATTTACGACTCGGCAGCGCCGCGTACATGGTCAGGCGGCCGGTCATCCAAGGTGCCAGCACACGCACCAGCTCACCTCGGGTCAGGTAAGGCGCCACCATGTCCACGGCCACGGAGACGATGCCTGCCCCATCCAGCGCGGCGCGCAGCAAGCTGTCGGTGTGGTTGGCCAGCAGCACAGGCGCGATCTCGATGTGGGTGGGTTGACCCGGATTGTCTGGGCACCACATCTGCCAGACACGGCTGCGCATGTTGGGCATTCTCAGGCACAGGCAATCGTGCGCCACAAGGTCCTGCGGTTGCAGCGGCGTGGTGCGCCGACGCAGGTATTCGGGCGAGGCCACCAGAATGGCCTCGGACTCCAGCACCTTGCGCGCAATCACGTCGCCATCAAAGTTGCTGTCTGTCCCCAGCAAGGTGATGTCAAAGTCTTCAATGGGCAGCTCACGCAGGTTCTCGACCTCCAGTTCAATCGAAATTTTGGGGTGCCGCCGGCGAAACTCTGCCAGCAAGGGCGCGATCACGTAACTGGCCAACGCCGGGGGCGCGTGCAAGCGCAGCAGGCCCGCCAACTCTTGGGTCTGGGAGCGGGCGGCGGCATCGGCATCGTCGATGTCCTGCAGGATGCTGCGCACACGGCCCAGGTATTGCTGGCCCGCTTCGGTCAGCGACAAGCGTCGGGTGGAACGCTGCAACAGGCGCGTGCCCAGATGCTCTTCCAGATCGGCCACAAGGCGGGTGACGACAGGCGACGACATGTCCAGGGCACGGGCAGCCGCCGCAAAACCGCCCTCGACCACCACACGCTCAAACACACGCATTGACTGCAAACGGTCCACAGGGAGCTCCAGCACAGAATTTCAAGACCTCGATTATTTCTAATTTAGAAACGTATCAGTGCCTGATTGGCTATTTTTCTACTCAAACAGAAATTTTAAAGTTCAACCCATCGATGCAGCCCTCCAAGCCAGACCGCATCGAGGGGATACAAAGCCGGTCATTTCGACCGGCAACCCAGGATTGACTTGAAAGGAAATTGAACATGAACCGCACTGCCCTCTCCGCCCTCGCCATTGCCTTGGCCGCCTTTGCTGGCAGCCATGCCACCGCTGCGACCGACGCCTCGGCCCCAAAAACCCGTGCGCAGGTCAAGGCCGAACTGGCCCAGGCCATCCGCACCGGTGACATCGTCGCCAACAACGAGACTGGCCAAAAAGCCAACGAACTGTCGCCTGGCCTGTACCCCGCCAAGCCTGCGGCTCAAGGCCAGACCCGCGCGCAAATCAAAGCCGAACTGGCTGAAGCGGTCCGCACCGGTGACATCATCGCCAACGATGAAAGTGGGCTCAAGCTCAATCAGCTCGCCCCCACCCGCTACCCGGCCAAGCCCACCGCAGAAGGCAAAACCCGTGCGCAGGTGAACGCCGAACTGGTCGAAGCCATTCGCACCGGCAACATCCCGGCCAATGATGACAGCGGCCGTCTGCTGAACCAGGTTTACCCGCAGCGCTACAGCCGGGCACTCTGAAATCAGACCCAATGTCGAGGTACGCGCACCGGCATGGCCAGCAGGATCTGCCCCATGCCCTTGCCCAGCGCGTCATTGCGCAGCGAGGCCATGCCGCCACCGCCCAGGGCTTGCTCGCACACGAAATTGAAGGCGTGAATGCCCGGCAGTTCGTAGCGGGTCACGCGGCCCGTCATGAGGTGGCTCAGATGCTCGGCCACGCGCACTTCGGAAAGTTGTTGGCGCAGCAGCGGCAGCCACTCGGGCTTGCGGGCGATCACGCCGATGTTGGAGGTGTCGCCCTTGTCGCCCGAGCGCGCCCAGGCCAGGCGAATCAGCGGCACTTCGACCGTTGCCTCATCCATGTCCCCCTCCATGTCACTGTTCATGTCACCATCTATGTCACTGTCGACGGGTTCGGCCAGCACCGGTTCCGGCACCTGCGGGGCAGCGGCAGGGTCGGTCACTATCTGGGTTTTTTCATCGGGCGCTGCAGTGCCTTTGGGCGCTGAGAGCAGCGTGCCGTTGAGCGTCACGCTGACTTGGATTTGGCGCTTGTCCAGCAAGAAGGCGTATTGCCGGATCAGCGGCGACACGCTGGCTCGCCCACCGGAGCCGGTGGTGCCGGGTGCCCACGAGGTGCCTGCGGGCGCCACTTCCATCGTCAGCAGTTGCAGCGCCGCTTTGACGGGGTGGCGCGCCGACAGGCGCAGGACGGCTTCGCGTGTTTGCGCCACGGCGGGGTGGCGCAAGGGGCCGTAGCAGGATTCGGCGCCCAGCACTTCCAACTGTGTCGCGCTGAAGGGCGGCAGACCTTGCGCGCTCAGCATTTCGCCCACACGTTCCAGGATCGCCTGGCCCGTGCGCTGGGCCTTGGCCACGGCATCGAAGCCGACCACGGTCAGTTGCGCCGTGGTCTTGAAGCCGTCCATGTAGGTGGCGCAGACCTTGTATGTGTCCGTGGGCGCATGGCCGCGCGCGCTGCTCACCCGCACATGGTCGGGGTCGGTCTGGCTGATGCGCACTTGCGTGAAATCGCACACCACATCGGGCAGCAGGTAGCGCGCCGGGTCATGGATTTCATAGACCAATTGCTCGGCCACGCATTGCGGAGCGATCAGCCCGCCGGTGCCCTTGGGCTTGGTGACGCTGAAGCTGCCGTCGGGCGCGCATTCAACGATGGGGTAGCCGATGTGCGCCCAGTCGGGCACACGCTCCCAATCGGTGTGCAGCCCGCCCGTGGCCTGGCAACCGCATTCGATGATGTGGCCGGCCAGGCTACCGCCAGCCAGTTGGTCGAACTGCTGCGGCGTCCAGCCGAATTCGTGCACCAGAATGCCCAGCGTCACGGCCGAGTCCACGCAGCGGCCGGTGATGACGATTTGCGCGCCCGCATCGAGTGCCGCCGTGATCGGCGCGGCGCCCAGATAGGCGTTGGCGCTGAGCACCTTGTCGGGCAAGGGCGCGCCGCTTTGCAGCTCGGTGATGGGTGGCTGCGCCGCGCGCAACTGCGTCAGCTGCGGCATCACGTCGTCGCCGCTGACCACGGCGATCTTCACCGCCACGCCCAGTTCGGCGGCCAGCGCATGCAAGGCGTCGGCGCAGCCTTGGGGGTTGACGCCGCCCGCGTTGCTGACCACGCGGATGCCCTTGGCCAGCACATCGCGCAGCACAGACTTCATGGCCACCGAGACAAAGTCCGTGGCATAGCCCAGCTCGGGCTTTTTGAGCCGCGCCGAGGCCAGGATGGACATGGTGAGTTCGGCCAAATAGTCGAACACCAGGTAGTCGATCTGGCCGCTGGCCACGAGTTGCGGCGCGCCTGCGCTGGAGTCACCCCAAAAGCCCGAGGCCCCGCCGATACGCACCAGCTGCTGTTGTTTCATCTTTTTCTCCATGGTTGTCCTGCGCGTGACCGCAGGCCTTTGTTACTGTGAAAGAACAGCCTTCGGCCGCAGGGGCGGCCTCCTGTCTACAAAAACCGCCGAACCCTTGTGGGAGCGCGCCCCCGCGCGCGAATGACCGTGCCCCACTTCTTGGCATCGTCGGCCTGGAATTGCGCCAGGGCAGCGGCCATCAGGGTGTGGGTCCAGCGCGGGGTCATGGTGTTTCCTTGTTGGTGTGGGCTTGCGAAAGGGGCGGAATGTGGTGCTGTGCGTTGTGCTCGCCCAGGCGCGGCGCGGCGCTGCGCAGGGCGGGTCGTTGGCCGTCCAAAAGCAGCGGCAAGGCGGTGAGTGAAAAGTCTTCGCCCGGCACGGGCGCCAACATGCCCAGCGCCTGCACCTGCGGGTGGGCCAGCGCTTCGGGCACGCTGTGGATGGGCGCGCAGGGCACACCGGCGGCTTCGAAGGTTTCTATCCACTGCGCGCGGGGCTTGGCTTGCAGCAGGGGCGCCAGCTCGGCCAGCAAAGCCGCCTTGTGCGCCAGGCGCGCGCGGTTGCTGGCAAAGCGCGGGTCGGCCACCCAATCGCTGCGCCCCAGCGCGGCGGCCAGCTTGGCAAACAAACGGTCATTGCCGCAGCAGATCAGCAGCGGGCCGTTCTGTGTTTCAAAAGCTTCGTAGGGCACAAAGCCCGGGTGGCCAGAGCGGTCACGCACGGGCAGGCGCCCTTCGTTGACGTAGGCGTCGGCCTTTTGCCCGTTCCAGACCAGGGCGGTTTCCAGCAGCGAGGTCTGCACAATGCCGCCGCGCCCGGTTTGGTGGCGCCGCTGCAGCAGCGCCAACGCGCCAATCACGGCCCACATGCCGCTGCCCTGATCGCACATCGACGCGGCCGAGCGCATGGGCGGGTCATCGGGTCCGCCGTTGGTGCTGGACAGGCCGCTGAAGGCCTGCACCAGCGGCTCGTAGCCGGGGCTCATCGCCATTGGCCCGGTGCTGCCAAAGGCAGAAATTTCGGCATAGACCAGGCGGGGGTGGCGCGCGCACAGCGCGGGGCCGTCGATGCCCAAAGCGGCGGGCACACCGGGGCGCAGGTTGTGGATGAAGATGTCCGCGTCGGCCGCCAGGCGCTCGAAAGCGGCCCGCCCCTCGGCGCTTTTCAGGTCCAGCGCCACCGACTGCTTGCCCCGGTTGAAGACCTGAAAATTGAGCGCATCGCCGTGCCGAAATGCCGGGCCCATCTGGCGTGCGTCGTCGCCGCCTTCGACGCGTTCGAGCTTGATCACCTCGGCGCCCAGGTCGGCCAAGATTGCGCCGGCAAAGGGGCCGGCCAGCACCTGGCCCAGTTCCAGCACGCGCACCCCGTTCAACACACCCGTCATATCGAATCTCTTTGATGTCGTTTCTGATGTGCGCCAGTCTAGGCACAAGGCATTGATGTGGGAAGCGCTATATTTGCATTTTTGTGATCACAAAACAGGATCAATGAATGCGCATCGATTTGACCCTCAGGCAGCTGGAAGCCTTTGTCCAGGTGGCCAAGGCAGGCAGCTTTCGGCAAGCGGCTTTGCAGCTGGGCCAGTCACAACCGGCGCTCAGCCGCTTCATTGCGCAGGCCGAGCAAACGCTGGGCGCGCGCCTGTTCGACCGCGACACGCGGCGCGTGCGCATCACCGACGCGGGCCGCGAACTGCTGCCCATTGCGCAGCGCGTGCTGGGTGACTTTGACGACGCCCTGGGCGGCTTTGGCGAGTTCATGGCCGGGCGCAGCGGCAGCATCTCGGTGGCGGCGTTGCCCTCCACCGGCATCGCGCTGCTGCCCCAGGCCATGGCGGCGTTCTCACGCACGCACCCGCAGGTCAGCTTCACATTGACGGAAGCGCCCGCCGATGCGCTGCTGGCCTTGGTGGAAGAGGGCCGGGCCGACTTCGGCATCAGCGTGCGCCCCGCGCCCCAGCAACTGCTGCAATACCACCATTTGCTGGACGACCCGTTTGTGCTGGTGTGCCGCAGCGACGACGCGCTGGCCAGCCGCGCCAGCGTGCCGTGGTCGGTGTTCAGCACACGGCCGTGCATCGTGTCCGGCGCCCACAGCAGCATCCGGCATGTCACCGACGCGGTGTTTTTGCGCCAGCGCGAGTCCGTGCGCCCGGTGCTGGAATACCCCAGCGTGGCTTCTTGCGGCGCCTTGATTGAAGCCGGGCTGGGCATCGCGGCCCTACCGGTTTTGGCGCTGAGTTTGTTGAACATGACGGCGCTGGCGACGGTGCCGTTGCAGCGGCCCGCCATGTCCAGACCGATCGGCATCGTCACCCGAATCGGCCGCTCGCTGTCGCCGGTGAGCCGGGCTTTCATGGAAGGCCTTAAGCGGCAATTCTCTATTCACACGCCATAGCGGGAGCGCGCGCGCGAATGCTTCGGCCGCAGGGGCGGCCTCCCACAAAAACCCTGGCCTCCCACATAACACCCTAGAGCGAAGCGCGCATGTCAAGGCGCATTCAGGCCCCCCACAGCGATGACAAAGGCACGGCCCAAATACCTTCACCTAGAGGCATGGTCTCATCACCGTCATAGAGCAATACGCCCATCTTGAAATCTTTCCCTGCCAAACCCGCGAGCTTTTTGAGCCCCCGCAAGTCAGCCTCCTTGACTGTGGCCGCAGCCTTGACCGCTACGCCCACCAGCTGCCCAGCGGCATTCTCGATCACCACGTCGACCTCCACCTTGTCTGCATCGCGGTAATACATGAGCCGGTATTCGCCTTCGGCGGTGGTCGTGTGCTTGAGCAGCTCAGAAAAAACAAACGTTTCGAGAACATGCCCAAATCGTGTCCTGTCTTGTTGGACCTCATCGCCTGTCAAGTCCAGCAGAGTGGCCAAAAGGCCCGAGTCAATGAACTGCAGCTTGGGTGACTTCACAACGCGATTCAGTCGGTTACGAGCCCAAACATCCACACGCCTGAGCAAATACATCTGCTCAAAGACACTGATGTACTTGGCTGCCGTCTTCCCGTCCAGGCCCACCTGCCCCCCGAGTTGGGTGTAGTTGCACATTTGCCCAGCCGTCTGAGCCAGTGCGCGCAAAAATCGCGGCAACTGATCGAGCTTTTCGATACCTGAGACATCGCGAACATCACGGGCAATGATGGCATCGATGTATTGCCGCGCCCAGGTCGTGCGTCGTCTGGCCGTAGAACGCGATACCGCCTCCGGATAGCCTCCGCGCAGCACCCGCCCCACCAGATCATCGGTTCGCGCAGCAGAGCCTGGCGGCGGCAACTGGCCAGCGAACACGCTGTCAAGCCAGTTCCTGGTTCGACCCTCCATTTCGCTTTGCGACAAGGGCAAAAGAGACAGTGTCTCCATCCTCCCTGCCAGCGAATCGGCCACGGTGGGCAAGGCCATCAAGTTGGCCGAACCGGTTAGCAAAAATCGGCCCGGTCGCCGGTCTTCATCCACGCTTTTTTTGATAGCCAGCAGCAATGCGGGGGCACGTTGAATTTCATCGATCACTGCCCGGTCAAGACTACGGATCATGCCCACGGGATCTTCCTGCGCAGACAGCAAGGTCAGTTCGTCATCCATTGTCAGGTAACGCAACCCACTCCCTGCGACCTGACGCACTAGCGTCGTCTTGCCAGCCTGACGTGGCCCTGCCAAAAGAACCACAGGTGTGTCAGCCATAGCCTCCGCAATACGAGGCTCAATGCGACGCGGAAACAGGGTAGGCAGGTGCATGCCCGCATGCTATCAAAAATCTCGGAAACAGTCCACGTAAAATTAGGAAAATAAGTCAATAATTCCGGGAATAGGCATCCTCGAAACCGCCGATTCCGTAGGTCGGAACCTTCAGGTCCGACGTTGGCAGGCACTGGTGCATTAGGCGATCTGCTTGGCCATCTCTTTGAGGACGGTGTGCACAATCGCTCTGACACAACGGATTTCACCGGCCATCGTGGCTGCCAACTCAGGGCGCGTGCGTACGATCTCAGCGTTTTCTGCCTCAAGCTCGGCGCACAGTGCTTGCGCCTGCATCACCACTCGGCTCCTCAAGCTTTCGAGCACGCGACCGGCGGTGCCTTTGGCCAAATTCAACACAGCGCCAGCCTCCAGCAACACACTGCGGTTGATGCTTGAGAAGTGCCGCACACCCAAAACCGGCCAAGCCAACTGAGTTTGCTCTGGCCAGACTTGCTTATCAAAAGCGGGTGAGTCATAGGTGGCGATGCTGAGCAGGTCATAAAACGGAGCCAACTGAACCCCCTCATGACTGACCATGAAGCTCAGGTTCTTGAGATGGGCGTCACTGTTGCCCACCAGCACATTGAACACCAGCCACCCAAAAAGCCGCGATCGAGCCACCGCGGGGCTGCGGCATGCGTTCGCCAATGCGGCCAGGCTTTCCATGCTGCCCTGGCTGTATTTGAAGCTGCGGTCCAGACCCAGCAGTTGACACGCATCGATCACATGCCGCCGCTGCCCACGACGCCCTTGCGCGAACCGGTCAAACCGATCCACCAGGTACACCGGAGACGGCACATAACGCCGATGCACACCAGGCACATCCAGCCCCAGCCGTTTGGCCAGCCGCATCACAAACCATTCGTTGACCACTGAATGGGCGTCATCCTTATCCGGATGGTCGGGCTTCAGAATGTGGGTGGATGGTGTGGCACCGGCAGGTTCAAACAGCTCGCCGTCTTGCAAAACGACCGCCAGCTTGTGCTGAGCACCTGCCAAAGACATGCGCTTGATGGCGGCATGGGTCAGAGGTGCCTTTGGCAGCTGACGGATCCGGGCCTCCAGCGCCTCATCCGACAACGGACGCATTGGCCCAACGGTCTGCAGCTCAGCATCCGGGAGCAACAAAGTCACCGACCCAGCGGACTCCGCACCGTACCAAGCCAGCAAGCCGAAAGCGTCTGCCGCATCCAGCTTGGCATCTCCGGCCAGCAAAACACGCTGGCCTTCTTCGGGCAGCAGGTTGTCAAAATACCATTGCACTGGGCGCTTGCTTGCACCGTCAAGCAATGGCTCTGCTGTCAGCGGCAGATGCGGGCTGAGCGCAAAGCCATCAGGGCTGCCCAGCCAATCGGCCGCGTATTGAAAACTCCAAAGGCCATCGACCTCTTGCAGAGTTCCCACCTCTGTTTGATTGATCGACGCATGCAAAGCCCTGCCCTTCATGGCTTGTCCTTGCTGTTCGCGGGCTTGTTCAAGTATGTGGCCACACTCTCGGGCACATCCACAATGATCCGCACACCCAATCCTTCAAGCACTTGGAAAAGCTTTCCCCACTGAACGGATTCGCTGCCGCGTTCGACCTTGCCCAAAAAGTTTTCGCTCACGCCCATACTGCCCGCCGCATCGTCCTGGCGGATCTTCTGTGCCTTGCGGCTGGCGCGTACCACCTTGCCAATGGCGGCAGCATTGTTGATGGGTATTTGCATAAATAATCCTCACGTTTTTTAGGATTTTCTGTCATGCAGCCAGGCTTTGCAAAAAATCCTCTTGAAGGTGAGGATTTTTACCAACAAAGATTGTTCGCCATGAGAATCCACACGATGATGAGGAAAATCACCTAATGGCATCAGCCCATTGCAATAGCGGCATTGATCGAGATGGTGGTTGCTACTGGCGTGACGATTTTCTTTTGACCGTGGCCATCATTTCGAACAGCATCCAGCCTAGTGTGGGAGCACACTCCCGCGCTCGAATGCTTCGACCGCAGGGGCGGCCTCCCACAAAACACCTGAGCAGCGGGGCTCAATGCGACGAGGAATGCATCAAAAAGTCCACCATGATGTATGGAATTTGACTTTGCAAGGAAAATTCCTTACCCTCATTGAAAATCTCGGAGAGCCAAATGCCCGCAATTCACGAAGTCGCTACCCTCACCTCGAAAGGACAGATCACGCTGCCTAAACCCATTCGCCAAGCGCTGGGAGTGGACTATGGCGGCAAGGTTGCGTTTGACTTGCGAGGAACACAAGTGGTGGTGACTCGGGTAGAAGAGTCAGCACATGATGACCCGGCCATTGGTGGTTTTTTGGCCTTGCTGGAGTCCGGTATGCGCAGTGGTCAGCAGCTGACCACCCTACCAGAAGATCTCGTTCAAGCCATGCTGGCAACGCTAGTGCAGCCCGTTGATCTGGATGCTGACATTGACGGCGACGTGACACTGTGATGGAGCGTCATGGGTGGACCCTGCTGTTCCATGAGTGCGTGTCGGAGCAATTGCAGAAATTGCACGCTGCTTGTGCGCGTGCAAAGCAACAAAATCCCCTCGAGGGAGATTCCAACGCCAACGCACGACTTTTTGCGGCCTTGTCCAAGTTGATCTTTGACGCGGTACCCACTGATCCCAATCGAGAAGAGTATCGGCAGGGCAATACAATGGGGCCAGACTTTCGGCATTGGCGACGGGCCAAAATCGGACGGCGTTTTCGTTTGTTTTTTCGGTTTGACTCGAAGTCCAGGATCATTGTGTTTGCTTGGGTCAACGACGAAAACACTTTGCGCTCTTCTGGCAGCAAAAGTGATCCGTATGCAGTGTTTCAACGGATGCTCGAGCGCGGCCATCCACCAGATGACTGGGCTAAGTTGGTCTCGCGCAGTCGATCCGACTGGCAGTAATCCGCAATCCCATCACTTGAGCTCATACCAAACACCACGCCCACTGCCCTGCTGATTTAAATGACCGCGCTCGACCAGGTTGCGGAAATGTTGTTTCAGCGTGTTGCGGCTGACGCCCGTCAATTTGATCGCATCGCCGATGGTGACGCGCCCGTGCTCACGGGCAAACTCGACGACCCGAAGTGAAAGTTCGGGCAAGGCAGCCAGAACGATCTTCTCGCGCTCTACCTTCTTATCCAGCCGCCTGACCTGTTCGGCCAGCGACCGCAGGAAAAAAACCAGCCACGGTTGCCAGTTAGGCGCATCCGTTCGGATCGTCCCTTGCGTCTGCCGCAAGGCAAGGTAGTAGGCCTCTTTATTCAGCTCAATCACGCTTTCCAGTGAGCTGTAGGGCACGTAGGCGTAACCAGCCTGAATGAGCAAAAGAGTGGTCAAAACACGACTGAGGCGGCCATTGCCATCCTGGAACGGGTGGATCTCGAGAAACACCACCACGAAAATGGCAATGATCAAAAGCGGGTGCAACTGCGCCTTGTCGCGCTCCGTATTCACCCAGGTCACAAGTTCAGCCATTAGGCGTGGCGTGTTGAACGGGCTGGCCGTATCAAAAATGATGCCGATCTGCAAACCGTTTTCATCGAAAGCGGCCACGCTGTTCGAGTTGGTCTTGTACTGTCCACGGTGCCGCGAGTCCTGCTCACTGTGGCGCAACAGGATCCGGTGAAGTTGCTTGACGTGGTTCTCATTAAGCGGAATATCCCGCCAGGAGCTGAACACCAAGTCCATCAGTTCGGCATAGCCGGCCACTTCCTGTTCGTCACGGGTCTCGAAAGACTGGATGGCCAGGTTGGAAAGCAGCTTCTCAACTTCCCTGTCGGACAGCTTGCTGCCCTCAATACGGGTTGACGACCCGATGCTCTCAATGGTGGCCACCCTGCGCAAGGCAGACAGACGATCAGGTGCAAGGGTTCCCAAGGCACGCCAAGCGCCTTTGAACTCATCAATCCGGGCAATCAAACTCAAGATTTCCGGTGTGATTTGGAGGGTTTCAGAGCGAAGCATAAAACCAATAGTACACCCAATAACACCCATTTATCAAGATACAAGCCCTTCGGATTCTTGATGAGGAAATGGGTGTTAATGGGTGTCCAATTGAGTTGCCATGGGATCATGCCCCCCTGCGTAAATGCTTCGGCCGCAGGGGCGGCCTCCCACAAAAACCCTGGCCTCCCACAAAAACCCTGGCCTCCTACAAACCCCCTGAACCTTGTGGGAGCGCCCAATGCATATCAAGGCTCTTGGACTTCTCAGCAGGAACCAATCTGTTCAACGCAAAGCCATCAACCGGCCTGGCCGAACAAACAGAAACGTGATGGGCGAGCACCAGTGGAAGCGGACCAAGCGCGCATAAAGCGCCACATAACCCAACGCAAACGCCAGACAAGACAAGGCCGCGAGCGGTGTAGATTGAACTGTCAACAACGCCACCAGAACCGCAGGGATCGTTCCAATGGCCAGTACCAAGCCCGTGATTGAATTGCGCAGACGGTTGCCCCGCTCTTGGTCGCTTCGAGCAGTTTCCTCCGGTCTGCGGCAACCAGGGTGGCGATCTTGACGATGTTCTGCTCGGCCTGGGTGGCAGCGCCGTGGATGCCCTCCAAAAAGAATCGAACCCAAGATTCCCAATCCCCATCGACACGGATTCCGGACAACAAACGGTAGTACTCGCTCTGGTGTTCCTTCAAGTAGCCGCTCAAGTACATGAGTGGTTCCGGCAACAAGCCCAAGTCTTCCAATAAGGCCGAAATCAGTAGACGCCCGATACGGCCATTGCCATCCAAAAACGGGTGAATGGTCTCGAACTGGGCGTGGGCAAGTGCAATCCCCACCAGAATTGGTAGTCCCCTGCCCTGACCAGAAGTTTCCTCGCCCTTGCGCGGTTGTTCATGAATGAACTTCTCCAGATCGCTCATCAGGACCTGAACCTTGTCCGCTGGCGGAGGCGCCTCTTGAATTCTGACCCATCGGCTTGAAGTGAATTTTGCAGGTACGACGGAATAGCAAAGTAAATTTCAGATCAATGATAAAGTAAACTTCACGGGAATACCAAAGTAAATTTATGAATCCATCACACGGCAAGTCCAAGGGCAATCCGGCGCTCGTAGCTGCACTGAAAACCCTCAAGCGGCTTCAAGAAAAGCACGACGGCGTTGTCGAAGCCTCAGACCTGAAGGGCGATGAGCAGCGCAACTTGTTGGTCGAGACAGGGTTTCTCAGGCCTGTGATGAAGGGGTGGTACATCTGCAGCAGCCTAAGCGACAACGACGCAGACACCACCGCGTGGTACGCGTCCTTTTGGGCCTTCGTTTCAGGCTACCTGGGCAAGCGCTTTGGCAAACGGTACTGCTTGAACCCAGAGACATCACTGATGCTCCACACGGGCAACACCACCGTGCCCAGACAAGTGACATGCGTCACGATCGACAGCGGCACATCCAAGGTGGATTTGCCCTTTAACACCTCACTGCTTGTCTATCCTGACAAAAATCGGGTTCCCAACGCACGCGTGGAAGTACGTGGCTTGCAAGCCTGGCCCGTTGCCGAGGCTTTGTGCATGGTCGGACCTTCGTTCTTCGTGAACAACCCACGAGAGGCCGAGATCGCCCTGGCCACTGTTCGACATGCCTCCGAACTGCTACCGACGCTGCTGGCTGAAGGCAAAATGGTGACGGCAGCAGGCCGGTTGGCAGCTGCATTCGAGTTTGTCAAACGTCCCGACGAGGCCGAACACATTCAGAAGGCTTTCGCCAAGCTCAAGATCACACTCAAACTGGTCAACCCCTTTGAGTTGGCCGAGCCCACCATTACGCCCAGCAAGGAGCGCTCCCCTTATGTGCTGCGACTGCGATCCATGTGGGCTGGATGGCGCCAGGATGTAATCAATGTCTTCCCACCCGCACCAGGCATCAAGCAAGAGGGTGCCGACTATCTGGCACAGGTTGATGAGCGCTATGTTTCTGACGCCTACAACTCCCTGTCGATCGAAGGCTATCGCGTCACTGACGAATTGATCGAGCGCGTGGCCAGCGGTGATTGGAACCCAGATAGTGACTCACAGCACAACAGGACCCGGGACGCGTTGGCTGCAAGGGGCTATTACCAGGCCTTCCAGGCAGTCAAGCAAAGCATTGGCAAAGTACTGGCAAAAGAAAACGCAGGTACCGTGGTCAAGCGCAATCATCACGACTGGTATGCCGAACTGTTCGGCGCCTCAGTGACTGCAGGTATCGTCGAAGCCAGTCAGCTGACCGGTTATCGGCGTGGCCCGATTTTTATTCGCAACTCGATGCACACGCCACTGCCCAGCGATGCCTTGCTGGATTCGCTGGAAACGCTGTGGGACTTGATCGAAACCGAGCCTGAGGCCAGCGTTCGCGCCGTACTTGGACATCACCTCTTCGTCTTTATCCATCCGTACTTCGATGGCAACGGCCGTATCGGTCGCTTCCTGATGAACACGCTGCTGGCATCCGGCGGCTATCCATGGACGGTGATTCGGATGAGCAAGCGAGATGTCTACATGAAGGCACTGGAGGCAGCGAGCGTCCAGGGCCAAATTAAGCCATTGGCCGAATTCATTGCTCAAGAGATGAATGAATGGTCGCCAAAGCGAGAAGACAAGAACAGCTCCAAGGGATGACGTAATAACCCGTTGGTTAGGCAGACAACAACTTAATGTAGCGGTCGTAGCTGAAACTGCGATTCTTTTTGTTCCCGGTCGTCTCCGTGATCAGACCTAGATCTTCTAGTGTCTTCACGGCCGCGTTGGCAGTTGGAAAGGTCGCATGATTTTCGTGAGCGTGGCATATGGGACCAGTCAAAAGACGGACCGTCACTACAGCGGGGAATTCAGGATCACAAAGAGCGAGCAACCTGCTGTCTATGCCAGCGCCGGTTTGAGCTACGACACCAAGTTCGACCTGAGAAATGTTCTTGAGCTTCCGTTCAACGACGCCTACTTCTCCGTCCCACCCCACGCGCCACACGGCCAAATTCCAAAGCTCGGAACCCTGCATCCGAGCATGGTCCGGATTGCCGCCACCGCTTTTGCGGCTGCAAGCAAATAGAGACAGCCATGGGCATCACCGCTTGGTTACCCATGGACTGTGATCAGGATGAGCCGCCGAGATGTCTACATGAAGGCACTGGAAGCAGCGAGTGTCAAAGGCCACCGGGAATTAACTGTCGAATTCGGGCAGTCCGGCCGATGAAAAATTTGTACTGACGCCGTCCGGACATTTACAATGTCGACATGACTCACCTGGAGGTCAAGTGATGACCACTGCCAATCGCACAAAAACCGAACGCATCGATGTTCGTGCCAGCACGTTGATCAAACAGCTGTTGCAGGATGCCGCACGTGCCAGCCACAAGAATGTCAGCGAGTTCCTGCTCGACGCGGGCGTGAAGGCGGCCGCGCAGACACTGGCGGATCGTCGCCAGTTCGTGCTCGACGAAACGCAGTGGCAGGCGTTCCAGGAAGCGCTGGATCGGCCGGTGCAAAACAAACCGCGCCTGAAGAGCTTGCTGCGTGAACCTGGGGTGCTGGGTTGAGCCATGGTTACACACCGGTTCGCAAGCTTGCAGCAACGGATCAGGTGGATGCTTTCGATTGCGGTCAGGATGCGCTGAACCAGTTCCTTCAGCGCTACGCGCTTGTCAACCAGAAAGCCAACAGTGCGCAGACCTACGTCTGCTGCCAGGGTGATGTGGTGGTCGGCTTCTACAGTCTCGTCGTCGGCAGTGTCGATCCTCAGGCCGCGCCGTCAAGAGTCATGAAGGGTCTGGCGCGTCACCCGGTGCCAGTCATGATTCTGGCCCGGCTCGCGGTAGACAAGGCGCATCAGCGCAAAAGCCTGGGGCAGGCCTTGCTCAAGGACGCGCTGCTGCGCACAGCACAGGCCGCCGACATTGCCGGCATTCGCTGCCTGCTTGTACATGCCAAGGACGATATGGCGCGGCGGTGGTACGAAACGTGGGAATTTGAGCCCAGTCCGACCGATCCGTATCATCTGTTCCTGATGATGAAAGATCTCAAGAATCTGTTGACCTGATTCCAACACAATCAGCCCCCGTTTGGGTATTCCGGAGCAAGGCTGTGGCGAGCTTTTCTTAGCGATACGATCATCCCGTCCTCAAAGGTCTCCGTCGCAGCTGCGCAAAGCTTGCGCTGGATCGCAGACGGATGGTATCGTCTGGTATTACCAATCGATACCAAATTGGAGGCTGTCATGGCTGTTGCTGCCGCTCGACCTGTGGCGATCAAGATCGACGAGGACACCAAAGCCCGCGTCAAGCGCTTGGCAGAGGCGCGCCAACGTACGCCTCATTGGCTGATGCGAGAGGCGATCATTCAATACGTCGACCGGGAAGAAAGGCGGGAAGCATTTCGTCAGGACACCCTTCAGGCGTGGGAGGCCTTCCGCGCGAATGGCCAGCATGTCACAGGCGATCAAGCAGATGCCTGGTTGGCCCAACTGGAACAGGGTAACGACGTTGATCCACCAGCATGCCGCAGCTGATCTGGTCGCCCCGAGCTCTGCTCGATGTGCAGCGCCTCTATCGATTCCTGGCCCCAAAAAATCTGGACGCGGCAAAACGGGCGGTGACGGCCATTCGTCAAGGCATCAAAGTGCTGGCTCTACAGCCTGGTTTGGGCAGGCCCATCGAAGACATGGATGACGAGTTCCGTGAGTGGATCATCGATTTTGGCGACAGTGGCTTCGTGGCACGCTACCGTCTGGACGCTCACAACGTCATCATTCTCGCAGTGAGGCATCAGAAAGAAGCGGGATTCTGAAAACCCCAGCTCGCCCGAGTTCGACACCAAGTGTCATACGCTGGGGACAGCCTTCGGCCGCAGGGGCGGCCTCCCACAAAAAACCGAACCTTGTGGGAGCGCCCCCATGGCGGACTACCTGGATCGCCACATCGCTTCAGAACAAATCGGGCATATTCACGCTATTTGCCCCACAGCATCGACTATGGCGTGGCCCAAATATATTGACATCGTATGAAAAATGTCGATAATTTCTAACGTGCGTACATCCGAAATAATCAGGCAAGTCATCGCCGACAAACCTCCGGGGGCTGTCTTCTCCAGTACTGACTTTTTGTCGGTGGGGACTCGCGCGGCCGTTGACCAGGCGCTTTTTCGGATGATGAGGGCTGGGCTCATTGATCGGGTCGCCAGAGGGCTGTACACCGCAGCCGGCCAGCATGTAGATGCACAAACCGTTGCCAATGCCCTCGCGCAAAAGACGGGTGAGCGGGTAGGGCTCATGCCATCCACAGGGCCAGATGTTCTGCTGGTGGTGCCCACTTCCGGCCTATCGCGCACGGTCAAGGCCGCTGGGCACACCGTGCAATTTCGCCGCATGAGTCAAAGGAAAGTCCAGCTCGCTGCCAGCCCCAAGGGCAAGGCCTTGCTTGGGCTGTGGACCCGGGGCATGAAAGACCTCACAACGCTGGAGATCCAGCGTGCCATGGGGGACTGGGCGGAGGGGGAAATTGACAGCTACGCAGCGCTGATCCCAGCATGGCTGCGCACCGCCATTGCGCAAGCTATTGCGCCACGCAAGTCCGTCAAGATCGGTTTGTCGGGTGCTTATGACTGGTCCAACCCGAACATCAAGGACGATGTGTTGATCGGCAAGGTACTCGAAAAGCACAAGTTCGAGGATGTGGCTCGGCTGTGCTTTTACTACGGTGTTCCCAAGGTCAAACGCGTATTCAAGCGGCGTGCGTATGAGCCCATGACCCGCGCCAGTGTGACCAGGATGCTGAGCAACATCAGCAAAGGCTTGCGAGCATCACAGGAGCAAGCGAATGCATAAGCTCAAACTGGAATTCATGCCTGAGGCGACGCAAAAGAATTTCGATCGCCTCAAGAACGACCCCAGATTGGCTGGCTTTACCCTGGTCGGTGGCACTGCACTGGCACTGCAAATTGGGCACAGGATCAGCGAAGACCTGGACTTCAATATCTTTGGCCAAAAATTGCCCATCAAGGCCATCGATGGACTTCTGGATGATTTGGCTACGGGTGGTGCCGCGATTGAAAGCCTGATCACATCAGAACAAAAGCTGGGATTCAAAATCAATACGTCAGAGAACCTTGATCACTACATTCAGGACTACCTGATCGATGGTGCCAAGGTGACGTTTCATTCCCGCAATGAAAGTGATCGACCCAAGGCGCAGCTTGACTACTTGAGATCAGCCCCAAAGGTGACGGTTTCCGAGGGGGGCTTTGATGTACTGGGCACAGATGGGCTTTTTGTCATGAAAAGCATCGTCGTCTATGACCGCGTGAAGTCTCGCGACATCTACGATTTGATGGTCCTCACCAGAGACCATGGCTATACCTTGGGCGATATATTTGCGGCCATCGATGCCTACCAGCCCATCAGAAACAAAGATCCCGAACACTTCAAGAGTGTGGTCACCGGAGTGATCCCGCTGGACAAGAACGATGAGGGTTTTTCCAGCATCCATCTGAACGTGAAGACGGATGACATTTACAAGCACTTCAAGAAGCTAATCAACGACTACGAAATCAGGGCCATCCAGCAGATGCGTCCAAGCCCTTAAATCGCCAAGCGCGAGGGGCTGCCCATTCCACGGTCAACGCGAGGTGGGGGCTCAGCTCATGGACACGTCCACAAGCCGGGAGAGAAAAAAGAGAGAGATGTGGTCTCTGACGACAAAAAGCGGGGAAATCTGACCCACCGCGTCCACAAGGCAAAACGCGAAAGCCCGCAAAAACAGGGCCATCAGGGAAAGAAAAAGGGGGACAGAGAAAATCTGTCCCCCGTGTATGGTGGTCCATGGTTCACGGCTCAGGAACTTTCTATTCGCACTCAATCATGCTAGCGAGTACTAGAGCGTGAATGCGAGGAAGAAGTTTTGACCACACCGAATAGATCACATCATTCGATTTCTAAAAGCCCGCTCCGCAGCGCGAACGGACCATCGATCCTACGGTAGGTATCAGCCCGCAAACCACAAACCGGCCATTGACGTGGTGGAGTAGTGCCCAGCGCCAGTGACAGATGCAGAGGGTACTTCTGCCGTTGAAGACGTGTACCTAATCAAGAGAACGCCCTTCACCTTGTTCCTCTACTGTTTGGCCATCGCGGATGTGGTAGATCCGCTTGAAGGTCGGGATAATTTTCTCGTCGTGGGTCACTACGATGATGGCAGTCTGCGCCTGACAGGCCATGTCGTTGAGGATGCGGACCACGGCCAGAGCGCGTTCGCTGTCCAGGGGCGCGGTCGGCTCGTCAGCCAAAATCACTGGCGGCTTGTTGGCCAGCGCCCGTGCAATTGACACCCTTTGCTGCTCACCACCGGAAAGCTGCGAGGGTTCAGCTTTGGCACGGTGAGCAACATCGAGCGCCTTTAGCAATTCGAGTGCACGTTGTCGCGCCTGGACATTGGGCACACCCGCCAGCATGGGCAGCAGCGCTACGTTGTCGGTCACGTCCAGGAACGGGATCAGGTAGGGCGCCTGAAACACAAATCCGATCCGGTCACGGCGCAAGGCGCGCAGGTCGGGCGTTTTCCAACCATCGTCATAAATGACTTCGTCGCCCAGTGTCATGCGACCCGATGTGGGCTCGATGATGGCCCCCAGGCATTTGAGCAAGGTGCTTTTGCCGGAGCCTGAGGGCCCCACCAGTCCGACCACTTCACCGGGAGCGACCTGCATGTTGACGTTTTTCAGCGCTTCGACCGCCGTGTCGCCATGGCCATAAACCTTGCGCAGGTTTTCGATGCGAATGCCACCAGTTTGCTTGATCATTTCAGGGTCCTCAACTGATGGCTTGCGCGGGATCGACACGCAAGGCGACACGTATCGCCAGCGTGCTGGCCAACGCACAAATGAGCATGGTGGCACCGAAGCCAACCACCGCGTCCTGCGTGAGCAACAGCACGAACTTGGGGAACACTGGTGCCCAAATTGTCGCGGCCACCTTGCCCACCACAAAGCCGATTACACCCAGACCCAGCGCCTGCTGCAAGATCATCGTCGCGATGGTGAGGTTGCGAGTACCGATCAGTTTGAGCACCGCGATCTCACGGATCTTGCCCAGCGTCATGGTGTAGATGATGAAGGCCACAATCGCCGCGCTCACCACAGCCAGAATGGCCAAAAACATGCCGATCTGTTTGGCCGAAGTGGCAATCAACTTATCCACCAGGATGTTCTCCATGTCAGCACGGGTAAACACGGTCAGGTGCTTCCAACGTTGGATTGGCTCGGCCACACGTTCAGCGCTCCAGCCATTGGCCACACGCACCAGCACAGCATTGACGTTGCGGCTGCTGGTCTGCAAGTTCTGCACCGCATTGAGCAGGCCCGGCACTGCAGGTCGGTTGAATGCTGGATTGGCGGCTGTACGCACACGGTCGTTCACGATGGCGTCGTTGTCCTTGAGGAACTGCGCTTCCTGAGCATCCTTGATCGGGATGAAGACCATCGGGTCGCCGCCAGATGACACCATGCGGCGTGTCAGGCCCACCACCTCGTAGGTGTGGCGCCGGATTTCCACCCGTTCCCCCAGCGAGAGTCCGGTCTTGACGTCAGCCACCGCCTCGTAATGGCTGCGCGTGAGATGCCTGCCAGCCAATAAATGGCCAGGCTGCCCGGGCAAGCCAGCGGCACCCGGCTCGATCCCGACCACCATGGTCCGCGCCTCTTTGCCTCCTACCGTCCTGACCTGCATGGTGAAGTAAGTGATGTTGGCCGCCATGGCCACGCCGGGCATGCCCGCAATGCTGCGCACCACATCGTCCTTGAGACTAGATGATTCGGCATAAGGTCCCTGCGTGTCCTTTTGAACCACCCAGAGGTCGGCACCGCTGTTGTTCAACAAAGCTTGGGCATCGTCGACCATGCCGCGAAACACGCCAGCCATGGTCAATGTCACGCCAATGAGCAAACCCAGCCCCAGACCGGTGAACACAAACTTGGCCCAACTGTGCTGAATGTCGCGCGCCGCCAGGCTGATCATGGCTGCGCCTTTTTAACCAGAGCGTCCACCACCTTGAAGCGGGCTCCGGTCGACAGCGGCTTATCGCTGTACACCACCACGGTGTCACCAGAGGCCAGTCCGCTCAACGCCTGTACGCGGCCGTCCAGACTGGACACTCCCCACTGCACGGAAACAAAGTCCAATGCGCCGTCTTTCAGACGCCACACGCCCGTTCGGCCCTGATGCGTCTGCACACTGGCCTGCGGTACCACCAAGGCCTGATCCTCTGGCTGCAACTGGAGCGTGACCTCGGCCATCTCGCCGATCGACAGTGATGCAGGCGTTTGATCAAACGTCACTTGTGCGATGCGCTCCTCGGTCACTGCATCAGCCTGCAACTCCAGCCGTTCCACCTTACCGGTCAGCACCTGCTGCGGTTGCGAGCGCAACACAATCTGGGCGGGCAAACCAAGCGCCAACCCTCTTGAGCGAGCCTGATCCACGCGCAACTTCACCCAGAGGGTGGCGGGATTGGCCAGCCTGATCACGGCTTGACCGGCCACCACGGTGCTGCCTGCCTCAGCATCGCGGCTGACCACCACCGCATCGGCCGGTGCGATCAATCGGGTGTTCTGTCTTTGCTGCACGGCCGCTGCACGCTCGGCCTGCAGGCGTTGGGCGTCCTGGCGGGTCGCCTGCAAGTTGGCTTGAGCGGCCTCGTGTGCGGCCTGCGCAGACTGCAGCTCCTGCTCGCGCCCCTCTAGCGCTGACGGGCTGATGAAGTTCTGCCGAGCCAATTCCTTTTGCCGGTTCAGATTGGTGGTGGCAAGCTCTCGTCGGGCTTTGGCGTCTGCCAATTGAGCCTGTGCTGCCGTTTGAACACTCACCGCCTTGGCAAGTGCGGCATCTTGCGCCTGCAAGCGTTGGTCCAAATCGACTGGATCCATCTCTGCCAACAACTGTCCAGCCTTGACCGCCTGCCCCGCATCGACATGCACCCGCAATACGCGACCCGCCACCGTGGGGCCCATCAGCCAGCTTTGACGCGCTTCCACACTGCCAATGCCAAACACCGAGGGCGTCAGATTTTCGCTCTTGACTTGTGTCACTGTAACTTTAGTCGGGGCAAGTGGCCCCATGCGAATCGCCACGAATCCCAGAGCCACAATCACGATCGCGGCACTGGTTGCGACCAAGACCTGTCGCTTGTTGATATTGGAGAGTGTCATCGGCGCTTCTTTTGTCAGGTTTTAGGATTTGGCAACAGGCCTGCCTCGTAGAGTTTGAACACAGCTTTGCCTTGTCGTGCCAGTCCATGGAGATTGCCCGTGACCAGAGACTGCATGACCAGCCCCTGAACTGCTCCCATAAATAGGACCACTGACGACGGAATATCCACATCTTTTGCCAGCAAGCGCTCTTCGCGGGCCTGGGCCAGCAGTTGGGTCACCAGAGTCCGATAGTCAGCCATCAGTTGCTGCACCCTGCTTTTGAGCGGTGTGGGCTTGGCATGCTGCAACTCTTGAAAGACAAGTCGGGGAACACCAGGAAACTGCACAACAAAATCGATGTGAGCCAAGAAGACAGCACGCAGTGCCTGCAAGGCATTGTCCTGCCGTGCTTGTCCTGCTTGCTCGAGCCGCTCCATCAACGACTGGTGCGCCCAATCAAGAACAGCCAGCCAGATGGCCTCCTTACTTTCGAAATGCTTGAAGACGCCCCCTTGGGTGATGCCGATGACCAAGGCCAGATCACCCGTGGTGATTTCGGCCGGGCTGCGTTGCGCGGCCAATCCCAAGGCCGCCTGGACCAATTCTGCCTGGCGGTCTTCGCTTTTGAGCTTGATTCGTGTGTTGGTGACCATAAGATAAGTAATTGATGAATTACTTTATCATAATTCCCAATGCCCTTTGAGTCGGTCGTAACACCATGTTCGGCGATAGACCTGCGTACTGATCCGAATGTTGGAAATGAGCCCCAGCTAACGGTTTCGGCTGTAGCGTTGTCATAGGTTCGTCCTTTTGCGAATGACTCTTGTCAGCCTTTACAGGACATGAGCCACAAACGCTCCTACCCCAACACCCATCACGCTTACCCCGCCTGCATGGGCTGTGCGTGGAGCTGGATGCCCAGCGCCGCCGTGACTTTCAGGATCGTGGCAAAGCTGGGGTTGCCCTCCCCTGACAACGCCTTGTAGAGGCTGTCCCTGCCCAGGCCCGTACGCGCGAAAGTTGCGACATGCCCTTGGCCCGGGCAATGGTGCCCAGGGCCTTGGCAGCATCATCCCCTGCCTCTTGCAGGCAGGCCTCCATATAGAGCGCCATGTCCTCTTCGGTCTTGAGGTGTTGGGCGCTGTCCCATTTCCGCAGTTTGAGTGCAGTCATCGGTTACCCCTTCAGTTGGCGCATAGATCGTTTTTATGGCGCTCTGTATCCATTGAGATACATTGCTGTCCATGCCGCCAAGCGGTGAAGCGGGTTCAACCCGCCATCGCCGCCACCGGCATCTGCAGCAGCGTGCTGGCCGGCGCCAGCGCCATGCGGTGGTGGGCGTCGGCGCGGGGCAGCAGGCGTTCAAAGTAGAACTGCGCGGTTTGCAGCTTGGCCTGGTAGAACGCCGCTGACTCTGGCCCCTGGCCGCTGTGCAGGGCCTGCTCGGCGCGCTGGGCCATCAGCGCCCAGTGGTAGGCCATCATCACGTAGCCGCAATACATCAGGTAGTCCACCGACGACGCGCCCACTTGCTCCGGGTCGGCCTTGGCCTTGAGCATGAGGCGCAGGGTGAGCGTATTCCATTGCACGGCGCGGCGCGCCAGGGCGCGGGCCATGCGGCCACGCAAGCCCCCAGCCAGCAGGCCCGGCCGGGCCAGCACCCACATCTGGGCGGTGAAGTCGCGCACGCACTGGCCGCGCGTTTGCAGCAGCACCTTGCGCCCCAGCAGGTCCAGCGCCTGGATGCCGGTGGTGCCTTCGTACAGCGTGGCAATGCGGGCATCGCGCGCGATCTGCTCCATGCCATGCTCGCGGATGTAACCGTGCCCGCCGTACACCTGCATGCCCAGGTTGGCGGCTTCCAGGCCCATTTCGGTCAAAAAGCCCTTGAGGATGGGGGTGAAGAAACCCAGTTCGCCGTCGTGGCGCTTGTAGCCGGCCTGGTCGCCGGCCCAGGCAGCGGCAAACATCTTGTCGGCCAGTTGCGCGGCGCCGTAGATCATGGCGCGGCCACCTTCGGCGATGGCTTTTTGGGTGAGCAGCATGCGCCGCACGTCGGGGTGCCAGACGATGGCGTCGGCCACCTGCTCGGGCTCCTTTTTGCCCGAGAGCGCGCGCATGGAACGGCGCTCGCAGGCATAGGCCAGCGCGCCCTGGTAAGCCAGCTCGGCATGGGCCACGCCCTGGATGGCGGTGCCGATGCGCGCGGTGTTCATGAAGGTGAACATGGCCTCCAGCCCCTTGTTCGGTTCACCGATCAGGGTGCCGATGGCGCCGTCGAAATTGAGCACCGCCGTGGCACTGGCGCTGATGCCCATCTTGTGCTCGATCGAGCCGCAGTGCACCGCGTTGCGCGTGCCTAAAGCACCACCCTCGCCCACCAGAAACTTGGGCACGATGAACAGCGAAATGCCGCGCGTGCCGGCGGGCGCCTCGGGCAGGCGCGCCAGCACGATGTGCACGATGTTGTCGGTCAAGTCGTGCTCGCCGCTGGAGATGAAGATCTTGGTGCCGGTGATGGCGTAGCTGCCGTCGCCCAGCGGTTTGGCCTGGGTCTTGACCTGCGCCAGGTCAGAGCCGCACTGCGGCTCGGTCAGGCACATGGTGCCGCCCCACTCGCCCGCCACCAGCTTGGGCAGGTACTGCTGGCGCATGGCCTCGGTGCCGTACTGCAAGATGGTGTTGATGCAGCCGATGCTCAGACCGGGGTACATGCTGAAGGCCCAGTTGGCCGTGCCCATCATCTCGCTCTTGAGCAGGTTGAGCGACACGGGCAGGCCCTGCCCGCCGTAAGCCGTGGGGAACGACAGGCCCTGCCAGCCGCCCTCGACGAACTGCGCATACGCCGCTTTGAAGCCCTTGGGCGTGGTGACCTCGCCCGCCTGAAAGTGGCAGCCCTCTTCGCCGCCCGAGACGTAGAGCGGCGCCAGCACCTCTTCGCAGTAGGTGGCGGCGGCCTCCAAAATGGCGTCCACCACCTCGGGCGAGGCGTCTTCGCCGCTGCCCAGCGCGCGGTAGTGCGCCGGGTAGTCGAACACCTCGTTCATCACAAAGCGCATGTCGCGCAGCGGGGCTTTGTAGTTCAACATGCTCATTTCTCCAGAATGGCCACGACGCCCTGGCCGCCAGCGGCGCAGATGGAAATCAAACCGCGCCCGCTGCCTTTTTGCGCGAGCAGCTTGGCCAGCGTGGCCACAATGCGCCCGCCGGTGGCGGCAAACGGGTGACCGGCGGCGAGCGAGCTGCCGTTCACATTGAGTTTGCTGCGGTCAATGGCGCCCAGCGGCTGCGCCAGGCCGAGCTTGTCGCGGCAAAACGCCGGGTCTTCCCACGCCTGCAGGGTGCACAGCACCTGGGCGGCAAAGGCTTCGTGGATTTCATAAAAGTCGAAGTCCTGCAGCGTCAGCCCAGCGCGCGCCAGCATGCGCGGCACGGCGTAGGCGGGGGCCATCAGCAGGCCTTCTTTCTTGGCCGGGTCGGGGTTGAAAAAGTCCACCGCCGCCACCTCGCTGAACGTGAGGTAGGCCAGCACCGGCAGACCACGCTCGGCCGCCCAGGCTTCGCTGGCCAGCAGCACGGCCGAGGCGCCATCGGTCAGCGGTGTGGCGTTGCCTGCCGTCAGCGTGCCCTGGCCGGGCGCCACCTTGCGGTCGAAAACCGGCTTGAGCTTGGCCAGCTGTTCAGCGTTCAGGCCCTGGCGCAGGTTGTTGTCCTGCTTCACGCCCAGGAAGGGCGTCATCAGGTCGACAAAGAAACCTTCGCCATAGGCGCGCGCCAGGTTGTGGTGGCTTTGCAGGGCCAGGGCATCTTGCGCTTCGCGCGTGATGCCCCATTCGCGGGCCATGAGTTCGGCGTGTTCGCCCATCGACAGGCCGGTACGCGGCTCGCCGTTGCGCGGCAGCTCGGGCTGGAAGAACTGCCCCGGGCGGATGCGCAGCGCCCGCTGCAGGCGCTGCCAGGGGCTGCGCGCGCGCGAAACATCGAGCAGGGTGCGGCGCAGTTGGTCATTGACGGCGATGGGCGCGTCCGAGGTGGTGTCCACCCCGCCGGCCACGCCGCATTCGATCTGGCCCACCGCAATTTTGTGCGCCACCAGCATGGCGGCCTCCAGCCCGGTGCCGCAGGCCTGCTGCAGGTCGAAGGCCGGGGTCTCGGGCGAGAGCGTGGTGGAGAGCACGGCTTCGCGCACCAGGTTGAAGTCGCGCGAATGCTTCATCACCGCGCCTGCGGCCACGTCGCCCAGGCGCTGGCCATGCAGGTTGAAGCGGTCCACCAGGCCTTGCAGCGTGGCCGTGAGCATATCGAGGTTGGAGGCGCGGCTGTAGGCGGTGTTGGAGCGCGCAAACGGGATGCGGTTGCCACCCACGATGGCGACGCGACGGAGGGTGCTGTTGGGGGTCATGGTGGGGCTCAGGAAATGGTGGGTTGATGCGCGGGTTCGGCGCGGAGTTCGGAACGCAGATGGACCTGCTCGCCGCGTGCGTCGCGCACCTCGAACACGGTCTGGCCTGTACTGGCCTGCGCCTGCCAGAGCGAGGCGCGTGTCGGCAGCAGCACGGGCCGCTTGAACACGGTGGTGAGCGAAGCGGCTTGCAGCACAGTGGCCGGCGCAGCGGCTTGCAACAGGGCCAGCGCGCGCGCCTGCGTCCACAGGCCATGCGCGATGGCGCGCGGAAAGCCGAACAAGCGCGCGCTCAGCGCCGACAGGTGGATGGGGTTGTAGTCGCCCGACACCGGGGCGTAGCGGCGGCCGGTGTCGGCGGGGGCGTCGAATGCACCGGCCTGGGTCAGGGCGAGTTCCGGCCCCACGGCGCCGTTGAACGGTGCGCCCACGGGCGACTTCACGCCCAGGCGCAGCAGGGTTTGTGTGGCCTGCCAGACGCATTGGCCATCGCCCTCGCCATCTGACTCGCGCAGCACGCGCAGGTGCAGCGTGAACACCTGCCCCTTGTCGTGCGCCAGCAGCTCGCCGCTGCTCAGCTCCACCCGCACCGCATCGCCTGCGGCCAGCGGCGCATGCTGGGTGATGGCGTTGGCCAGGTGCACCGTGCCCATGGCAGGCCAGGGGCAGGCGGGCGAAGTCATGTAGGTCATGACCAGGGGGAAAGTCAGCATCTGCGGGTAGGTGAGCGGCGCTTGCGCACTCGGGGCAAAACCGCAGACCTCGGCGTAACGCGCCAGGTGCGCGGCGTCGACCACGACGCGCGGCAGCACCAGCGTGACCGGGGCCAGCGCGCGCACCGGCCCGGGGCGCTTGAAACTGCTGGCCAGCGCACGGGCCAAGTTGCTCAGCGTGCTGGCGGGTGTGATGTTCTGGCGCTGCACCTTAAGCCCCCAGCAGGCTTTGGCCGCACACGCGCACCACCTGCCCATTCACGCCCTGCGAGGCGGGGCTGAGCAGCCAGGCGATGGTTTCGGCCACATCGACCGGCTGGCCGCCCTGCCCCATGGAATTCATGCGCCGGCCGGCTTCGCGGATGGCCAGCGGGATGGCGGCGGTCATTTGCGTTTCGATGAAGCCCGGCGCCACCGCGTTGATGGCCATGCCGCGGGGCAGGCGCGGCGCCTGGCTGTGCACCAGGCCGATCACGCCAGCCTTGGAAAACGCGTAGTTGGTCTGCCCCAGGTTGCCGGCAATGCCCGAGATGGACGACACGCACACCAGCCGTGCCTGGGGTTGGAGCGCGCCCCGCTCCAGCAAGGCCTGGTTGATCGCCTGCTGCGCCACCAGGTTGACCTGCACCAGCGTCTGCCACAGGTGCGGCGGCATCTTGGCGATAGTCTTGTCGCGGGTGATGCCGGCGTTGTGCACCACGCCGTCCCAGCCGCCGTCAGCCAGGGCCGCCTGGGCGATCTGCCCGGCGGCCGCCGGATCGGCAATGTCGAGCGCCAGCGCGCGGCCCTGCAGCCGCTCGGCCACGGCCTGCAAGGCGTCCTGGGCCTGCGGCACGTCCAGACAGACCACCTGGGCGCCATCGCGCGCCAGGGTTTCGGCAATGGCCGCGCCAATGCCGCGCGCCGCGCCGGTCACCAAAATCTTTTTGCCCGCCAGCGGCTGCACCCAGTCGCTCGGGGCCGGGGCCTCAAAGGGTGCCAGCCGCACCACCTGGCCCGACACATAGGCGCTGCGCGGCGACAAAAAGAAGCGCAGTGTGCCTTCGAGTTGCGCCTCGGCTCCCGGCGCCACATAGACCAGTTGCACCGCAATGCCGCGCTTGACCTCCTTGGCCAGCGATTTCACAAAACCTTCCAGAGCGCGCTGTACCGTGGCCTGCTCGGCAACCGGGCAGGCTTCGGGCGGGCGGCCCAGCACCAGCACGCGGCCGCAGCTTTGCAGTGAGCGCACCGCGTCGTGGAAGCACTGGTACAGCGCCTCGGCCTGGGCCACGGTGGCCAGGCCGGTGGCGTCAAACACCACGGCCTTGAGGGGACCGCCCGGCTGCTCGCCGGTGCTCCACAGCCCGCTCATCAAGCCGGCCTGGTTGGCCATCGCGGTCCAGCCCTGCACGCTGCGGTGCGCCACGGTGGCGGCCCGCATGGCGCGGAAGGCAGCCAGCAGCGCGGGCAGCAGTTCGGGCGTACCACCGGCGCCGACCAGCACGTCGCCAGCAACCACCGGTTGGCCGGCTTCGAACCGCTCGAGCGGCACGGGACGCGGCAGGCCCAGCATGCCGGCCAGGCGCGCGCCAAAGGCCGAGTTGGCAAAGTTGAGGTAAGCGTCGGACATGGACAGGGCTCCTTTGTTTGTGTACGATCGTACACCGAAAAACCCAAACCGCCAAATCCGTCCATGCCGAACGCCCGTCCCGACACCCCCGCCCCCGCCACGCCCGAGCCGCCGCTGAGCCGGCAAGACCGCAAGGACCTGACCCGCCAAAGCCTGGTGCAGGCCGCGCTGCGGTTGATCGGCGAGGGACGCAGCTTCACCAGCCTGGGCATCCGCGAGATCGCGCGCGAGGCCGGCATGGTGCCCAATGCGTTTTACCGGCACTTTCGCAGCCCAGACGAGCTGGGCCTGAGCCTGGTGGACGAGGTGGGGGCCACGCTTCGCGGCCTGCTGCGCCAGGCGCGCCAGCCGAGTTCGGCCCAGACCAGCGTGGTGCGCCAGTCGGTGCAGGTGTACCTGCAGTACGTGCGCGACAACCGGGTGCTGTTCCGCTTCATCTCGAGCGAGCGCGCGGGTGGCAGCCGGGTGCTGCGGCTGGCGATCCGCCACGAGGTGCAGCGTTTTGTGGACGACACGGCACGCGACCTGGCGCCGCTGGAGGCCTACCAGGGCCTGTCGCAGGCCAGCCTGCACATGGTCTGCGGCCTGATGGTCAACACCCTGCTGGCCGCCGCCCCCGAGGTTCTGGATCTGCCCGCCGACGAGCCTCAGTCCGAGCAGGCGATGGTGCAGGACTTCGTGCAGCAGTTGCAGATCATCTTGCTGGGCGCGGCCAGCTGGCGCGAGGCAGAGCGGCGCTGAAGCGGCGGTGACTGCCAATCGGCAGCCATCCCAAGAAACCCGCCCCCAATCCGCGACAATCGATGCTCTACCGAACCACACCCTGCAAGCCAAGACTTTCTCTCTTCTCCCCATCGCCCTGGCCATCGCTGTGGGCACCCTGTTGCCCAGCTCGGCGTCCTTCGCGGCCAAACACCCCGCTGCCGCCAAGCCTGCAGCGCACAAAAAGGCTGCGGCCGCCGCAGCCTCTGCAAACGCCCTGCCGCCTCTGGCCGCCCAGACGGCCCTGGCCGACAACCCGCCGGCGCTGCCTGCCAAGGCCTGGCTGCTGATGGACTTTGACTCCGGCGAGGTGCTGGCTTCGGCCAACGCCGACGAGCCGCTGCCCCCCGCATCGCTGACCAAGATGATGACCCGCTACATCGTCGAGCAAGCGCTGCGCTCAGGCAAGCTCAAGCAGACCGATCTGGTCACAGTCAGCCAGAACGCCTGGTGCCGCGGTTCGGGCACCGAGTCGTGCATGTACCTGCCGCTCAATAGCCAGGCCACCGTCATTGACATCCTGCGCAGCATTGTCATCCAGTCAGGCAACGATGCCTCCAAAGCGATTGCCGAACAGATGGCCGGTTCAGAGGCCGGCTTTGCCAAGCTGATGAACGCCGAGGCCCAGCGCCTTGGTATGACGCACACCCAGTTCGTCAACCCTACGGGTCTGCCCGATCCGGAGCACAAGTCCTCCGCGCGTGACCTCGCCATACTGGCGCGCGCCATCATTCGCGACAGCGCCGAGTACTACCCCATCTACGCCGAACACGATTTCAAATACAACGGCATCAAGCAAGGCAACCGCAACGCCCTGCTCTACACCGACCCCACTGTGGACGGCCTCAAGACCGGCCACACCGCTGAGGCCGGTTATTGCCTGGTCACTTCGTCCAAGCGCAACGATATGCGCTTGATCTCGGTCATCCTCAACACCCACAGCGCACAGGCACGAGCCGACCACACGCGCACGCTGCTCGGCTGGGGCTTTGGCAGCTTCGAAAAAGCTGTCCCGATCCAGCCAGGTGCAGTGGTCACAACGGCCAAGGTGAGCTTTGGCAAGGCCGACACCGTGGGTGCGCTCCTGGGCGCGCCATGGATGCTTACCGTGCCACGCGGCCAGCAGGTGCAGGCCACGGTGGAACTGAAACCGGGCCTGGAAGCGCCCGTGGCCAAGGGCGCCGTGGTCGGCAAGGTGGTCGCCACCTCCAACGGCAAGCCGCTGGGCGAAACCCCGCTCGTGGCGCAGGCCGATGTGGAGCGCGCCGGTCTGTTGCTGCGCACATGGCAGTACGTGGCCAAGTGGTTCGGCAAGTGATGGCTTGAACGCAGCGGAGGGCTGACGCGGGGGACCTCTGCGGTCCCTTGGTTCTTAACGCATACCGACAGGCCACAGGCTGGCAGCTGAGGATATCGGCGTCGCAACGGGAACTATCGTTGGCTCAGACCTGCTGGCTGCTACCGGCCAGAAGCTGCCATCAGCAGAACTTTGATAAACGGCCGCTCAGGGTCCAATCGCAATCCTCGGCTACGATCAGCGTCCAGAACATCGTCGTCCCAGGGGGCGATATTGCGGATGAAGTCGACGCGTGGCTCTTCCTCGAACCAGCAGCGTGCCTTCACAGCAGCCCATTGCCTGCGCGTGTACAAGTATCTCCGTCCTCAATCGCCCTGCGGCTTACCGCCGAATTTCAAGACGAAGCTGCCGGCCACCACGGTCAGTGCCAACAGGCAACCGAGATAGGGCATCACGCTTTGCAGAGGGGCTCCCATTTGATTCAGGCGCAATGCAGCCTGCACTCCAGACGTTGTCGGTATCAACCACCGCAGATACTGCAACGGGAGCGGCAACGCTTCTGGCGGCCAGGAAAATCCGGCAAGAAACACCATCGGCAATGTCGAAAAAAGCAGGACTTGAAGGACCCGTTCGCGATCTCTACACCACAGGCCCACAAGTGACCCCAGCGTCACGATGGCCGACACGTACAGGACCAGGAAAACCAGGGAGCCAGCCACGTTGTTAGCGCGAGGGTAACCGTAGAGCCAAAAGACCCATCCGAAATAGAACAGGCCAGACACCAATCCCGGCAACAGGAATGCCAGCCAGCGCCCGATCCAGGCCATTGGACTGGCATGAGCCGCGCCTCGTTCGACCCAGGTCGCCACCAGCATACCCACGCCCATCAGGAGGGTCTGGTGCATGATGAACAAGGCAACGGCAGGAACAATGAAGCTGCTATAGCCTTCTGTAGGGTTGAACAGCGCCATGGCCCGGAAATCCACGGGAGTGCGGCTCTCGCCGGCTTGGCGGGGACTCTGTCCTTTGGCCTCTCGCTGCCTGATCTCAACACCTGCCGAGGCTGCGCCCACGGCCTCAGAAAAGCCGTACTGAACTGCCTTGCTGATGAGGGGATAGGCCCCGTTCGAGACCACGGTCACCATAGCGGGCATTCCCCTGGCAACATGGGCTTTCAGGTCGTCGGGCAGGACCAGATAGCCATCAATCTCACCACGGCTCATGGCGGCTTGCGCGGCTCGCTCATCCGCCCCAACTGCCTTGACCTCGATGCGAGGATTGGCAAGTGCCAGACGATGAATCGAGCGTGAAAGCGCCGAGTGATCCTGGTCGACAACCGCCACCGGGATCCGGGTCACGACCTCCGGGCCAAAGAACCAGGGGTAGAAGAAAGCATAGAACAGGGGCGCAGCCACAAAGATCATCAATGCGCCCTTGTCGCGCAAGACGTCCCTCAGCGTTGCGACGAACCCTGACCTCAGCGAAGTGGGATGGTGCGAGGTCATGTCAACGCGCTCCCCAGGTCGATGGCTTGTCGCGAGCCTGGACCAAGCCCAAGGCCGCCAGCCCGAGCAACCCGAGGGTGGCCAGCAGGAATACAGCAGGTGTGGCGGCACTCGCGCCGAAGGTTAAGCCCATCAGCAATTGCTCGGTCTGCAATCGGATGTAGTGGGTGAACGGCATGGAGGTCGCCCACATCCGAGCACTGTCAGGCATCGCACTCAGCGGGAAACTCATACCGCTGAACGCGAATGCCGGGGCGGTCAAAAGCCCCGTGACGGACAACGCAGTGCGCAAGGACTTGGTCAGAGTGGCCGCCGCTGCACCCGCGGCCAGCGATAGCGCCATCAGTAAGGTCATGGCCAAGAAGATCCAGAGAAGGCTCCCAGGGATGTCCCAGCCACGCCCGGTCGTGATGTACCAGAGCGCCGCGGCGCCCACGCTGGTCAGGGTCACCCAGGGAATCGCCAGCTTGCCCAGCAAGGCTGCTCCGACGGCCCGCGGCCCCCCGTGCTGCAGCCACTGCCCCAGCGTCCTGTCCCTGAATTCACGGCCGACCGCCCAAGCCCCAGCCGTCATCGCGAGGATGTGAAGGATGGCGGGGATCGCGGCGGCAGTCAGGTACTTTTCGTAGTTGCCAGACCCGTTGAACAGTGCGATCGATTGGATTTGGATCGGGTTAAAGCTGACCTTGGCCTGTTGGGCCGATTCACCTCGCTTGTTTCGAGCAGACATTTCGATGCCGGCGGCCAAGGTCCCAACCACCGTGCGTACATCCCGCTGCAGCAGACTCGAATGCGTGGCGAACTGAGCGTTGTGACGCAGAATGACCTCCGCCTTTATCCCGCGCTTGATGTCTCTCTCGAAGTCCCTGGGGATGTTGATCATCCCGTAGACCCGCACCTCTCTTAGGGCAAGTTGGGCCGTGGACTCGCTGTCGAATTCGTCCACCACTTGCATGCCAGGCGAGGCGTTGAGCATGCGGACCAGTTGTCGCGATAGCGCGGAATGGTCTTCATCCATCACGCCAACAGGTAGGTTCCTGGGGATGGCGCTGGAGAATATCCAAACGACCAACACCACGGCCAATACAGGCACCCAAGTCACCATCGCCAAGTCCCAGGGACTTTGACCAAGGCGACGGGCCTCCCGCCTAGTGCTGTTGAAGAAGTGGCGCATGGTCAATTCACTCGACCAGCACGGACATGCCTGGGCGAACGCCCTCGATCATTTGGGTCGGACGGGCACGCACCTCGAAGGTCTTGATGTCAAAACCCTGATCGGACCTGGTGGCACGCCACGTGGCGAAATCAGGCAGGACTGCTGCCCGGTAGACCTTGAAGCGAACCTTACGGCCTTTCAGGGCAGGCAAGGTGGCATCGAATTCTTTGCCGACGGCGAACTTGTCGAGTTTGTCTTCGCGCACGTTGAGCACCACCCACTGATCTGCCATGTTGGCAACCGTGACCACGGGGACGCCTTGGGGCGAAATTTCACCCACGCGCCCCAGCACCTTGACGACTTCGCCGGCCACTGGGCTCTTGAGTTCCGTCTCGGCCTTGGCCGCCTGGACTTCAGCTACGACTCCAGCCAATTGACGCGCCTGTGCGGCGGCAGCTTGCTTGTCCTCGGCACGGGCCCCGGCGCGAGCCATCTCGTATTGGGCCTGTGCAGCCAGGGCTTGATCGCGGGCTGTCTTGAAATTGGCTTCGGCCTCGTCGCGCTTTTGCGCAGCGATCAAGCCGTCCCTGGCCAATCCTTCGATCCGCTTGAACGACGCCTGTGCCAGGTCCGCCGCCGCCAATGCGCGCTGCCAGTTCAGACGGGCGATTTCCACCTCCTGGGGGCGGGCGCCATTTTGTGCCTTGGCCGCGGTGGCCTGCGCAGCCTCCTGGGCCGCAGTGGCCTGCGCCAGTTTTGCGGTCACCTCAGGACTGTCCAGGCGAATCAGCGGCGAGCCGACCGTGATGACATCCCCTTCCTTGACCAAGATGTCCGCGATCCGGGCACTGACCTTGGAAGCGACGTCTACTTCCTGAACCTCCATTTGCCCCTGGAACGCCTCGGCGCCAGGCTGTTGGGCCTTCCATAGGCCCACGCTGAGAACGGTGACTGCGCCGATGATGGCCAGAGTGATGGGTAGTTTCTTGTTCATCTCATTGCACTTTCAGATCGGCACGAGCCATGTAACTGCCGAATTGATCGGACAGGCCAGACACTTCAAGGAGATCGGCGAGCGCCTTGACATAGTCGTAAGCCGCTTGCGCCTGTTCCGTTTTGGCTTTGGCCAGGTTCACTTCGGCGTCGATCAGTTCCAGCGTGGAGTTGGTACCCGCCTTCTGGCCCTTGGTCTTGAGTTGGAGGACTGCATTGGCCAACTCCAGACTCGGGGTCAGCGCAAGGAACTGGCGCCGGGTTTGGTCGACGGCCATCCAACGTTTCTCGACCAGCAAGGCAATGTCATTTCGGGCTTGCTTGTCCTGGCTGTCCGCCATCTCGATGAGCCGGTGAGAGGCTTCGCTCATTAAGGAGCGGTCCACGCCACCCCACAACCTCCAGCTGACCCCGACGCCCACAACCCAATTGGCCTGGTCCGAGGAGCGCAGTTGGCGTTGGCCAAAGGCGAACACCGCAGGCTTCTTCTGAGACTCTTCCAGCGCATGAATTTGCTCGGCTTCACGCTTCTTGGCAGCCACCTTGGCCAATCCCGGGTGACGTTCCAGGGCCGCGTCAGTGAAGTAGCCGAGCGGCTCGATCGGCGAACTGATCACGAACAGCGGGCTCATCGGTTGAATCCGCTCATTGTTGCGAAGGGTTCTGGCCAACGCCGTCGAGGCTAATTCAGCGTCATCCCGGGCCTTCAGGGCGTTACGCTTGGCATCCTCCATCGCTGCGCGAGCCTGTAGTCGCTCGACCTGTGCGACAAGACCTGCTTCCAGCATTCGCTGCGTGGCGGCGTCATGCTCCGAGACGGTTCGGTAGGCCACTTCACGCAATCCGGCGACGCGTTCAGCCAGTTGGGCGCCGAAGTAGCGCTGCACGAACTCATTGAACACTTCCTGTTGTACCTGGCGGCCGTCTGCCCGGGCCTCTTCGGTTTTGGCTTGCAAGGCCTGTTTGATTGCCGTGGTGGCGCCCCCGGTGTAGATCGGCAATATGGCCGAGACTGATGAGGTATTGCCACTGCGCTGCGTGCTCAGATCGAGGCTGTTCGGAAGTGGCGGCAGGCGTGTCAGACCGGCCGCCAGCGGCGCCGGCAACGCTGCAATCGACGAACCGATCGTGTGCGTCAGGGGGGTCAGATCAATGCCCTGTACGGCGCCCTGGAAGCGGAAAGCCGCAGCTCCTGCGGTCACCACGGGACCACCCAGATGCCGAGTGGCCTGCTCTTTTAATTGTGCGCTCTCAACAGAAAAGCGAGTCATTGCCAGGCGATCTGAATTGGCTTGCAGTCGATGGGCGGCTTCTTCGAAGTTGAGAGCTTCGGCATGTGTCAGCGTGGGAAGGCAAGCTGCCACCCCCATCAAGGCACTGAGTGTCAGCCTGGCAAGCAATCGATTTTGTTGATTCAACATGGCATTCTCTAGTTCGGTACTAATCGGTACCATAATCAAAATTCTACGCCGATTTTCGGTACTGTCAAGTACCGAGCATGAGATACTCGAACCATGAGCCGACCACAGATCCCTGACGATGAACACCGCACCCGGTTGCTGGAGGGAATGGCACGCGCGGTCACTGCTCACGGGTACGCGCAACTCACGACTTCAGACATCGTTCGCGAGGCGAATGTGTCCAAGAGGACCTTCTACCAATACTTCAAGGACAAGACCGACTGCCTGATCGCGCTGTTCAACCACTCTGCGCAAAAGATCGAGGCCACGCTGCGTGCCAGCATCGATCCCAAGCGAGATTGGAGTTCGCAGATTGATCTGACCATCAGGCTCTATCTGGAGACCTTGGCCGCCAATCCCTTGCTACTGCGCGCGTTGTTTGTGGAGATCCTTGCGCTTGGACCTGCTGGGCTGGTCGCCAGGCGCTTGGCAATGGAAAGACTAGCGGGGGTACTTCTGGCGGCCGCCGCCAACCATCGCTCAACTCCGATCCCGCAATGGCTGGCCACTGGGCTGATTGGTGGAATCAACGAAATGGTGCTGCAGCACATCGAGCAAGACCAGATTGCCCATTTGCCCCGATTGAGCAACCAAGCCGCCGCATTCATGAAAAACGCACTCCAAACCCGTGTGATGGAACCGACCTAGCGCGTCGATGGTCAGTCTGCAGGCGTCCATCGACACGCTTTCTCCATTTGAAGGCATCTGAAAATTTCAGGCTGAACCGCGGCCCGCGTGCGTCGGTGGCTCAACCAACGGAATCCGCTTTCGTTGAAGTGAATGCCTTCAAGGCCTTGTCGGTCTGAAGCTTTGTTTGCTCGATCAGATACTCCAGAAAAACCCGTGTCCGGTCGGGAATGAACTTACGGCTCGGCAATGCCGCATACAAGGCCAGCCGCCCTGTGATCCAGGGAGAGAGCACCCGAACCAAAGTGCCTTGTGAGAGGTAAGGTGCCGCGATATCCAAGGGCAAAGACATGATGCCGGCGCCATCAAGCGCAGCGCGCAACAGCGTGTCCATGTGGTTGGACAACAAAACAGGCTGAACTTCCACCTCCTGCCATTGTTCTTCTCGTTGAGGACTCCACAAACGCCAAATGCGTGGTCGGGTTTGGGGCGATTTCAATCTCAGGCAATCATGGTGCGCCAGCTCCGCTGGCCTGCGTGGCTCCCCCCGGCGCTGCAGGTAAGCCGGCGAAGCGACCAGGAAAGCTTCTGACTCGATGACCTTGCGCGCCACGATGTCAGCGTCGAAGTTGTCATCGGTGCCGAGCAAGGTGATGTCGAAGTCCTCAATGGCTGGCTCGGCCACGGGCGACACATGCAGCTCGATCCGCACCGCAGGGTACTGGCTGCGAAAGCGGCCCAGCAAAGGCGCGACAACATAGGTGGCCAGCAGGGGCGGCGCTTGGATTCGCAGCACGCCGGCCATCTCGGTGGTGTGCGAACTCGCCATCGCATCGGCTTCATCGATGTCCTGCAGGATGTGGCGTATGCGGCTGAGGTATTGCTGGCCAGCCTCGGTGAGTGAGAGGCGCCGAGTGGAGCGCTGCAACAGCCTCGTGCCCAAGTGTTCTTCCAGGTCGGCCACGAGCCGGGTGACCACGGGGGCCGACATGTCCAGCGCCCGCGCTGCAGCGGCAAAGCCGCCCTCGTCCACCACGCTCTCAAAAACACGCATCGACTGCAGTCGGTCCATCCAGCGCTCCTTACAGGCTCTTCAAGAGCTTGCATTATTTCTCTTTTGGAAATGACCCAATGTTTTATTGGCTGTTTTTCCCTCGAATCAGAAATTTTAAAGTTCATCCCATCGATGCAGTGCTTTCCACACGAAGGTCCATCGACCCGGCCAGAAGCTCCGTCATGTTGACAGACCGGCCGTTTCTTGAAACCGAAAGGAAACCGATCATGAACCGCTATACCCTCTCCGCCCTGACCCTTGCCGTGGCAGCCCTGTCCGCTGGCCATGCCCTGGCCTTTGATGCCTCGGCCCCCAAAACCCGCGAACAGGTCAAGGCTGAATTGGCCGAAGCCATCCGCACCGGCGACATCGTGGTCAATGGTGAAACTGGCCAAAAAGCCAATGAACTTTTCCCCGGCCTGTACCCGACCAAACCGGTCGTCGAAGGTAAGACCCGCGAGCAAGTCAAAGCCGAGCTGGCCGAAGCCATCCGCACCGGCGACATCGTGGTCGACCAAGAGAGCGGCAAGAAAGCCAACGAACTTTTCCCCGGCCGCTACCCGGCTAAACCGGTGGCCCAGGGCAAGACCCGCGAGCAGGTCAAGACCGAACTGGCCGAAGCCATCCGCACCGGCCAAATGCCGGTCATCACCTACTGAACTGACCACTGCCATCGGGCAGCATGACTTCGGTGTGAATGCACGCAGTCCACGCCGGGGTCATTGAAATCAGTGAATTCGGCGCTCAGCGCCGCGTTCACTGGAGCCGGGCAAGCCGCATAGATGGTTCGGGATGATGCTAGATCGCTGAGATGCAGCCACATGGCCATGTCGTGCTGGGCGCGCCGATGCACGAGTTCGGCCTGCCTGCGCTACCCGGCCATGCCGGTGGTCGTCAAAACTCCGGCACTGCCGGTGGTGGTGTCGCCACCGGCCTCGGGTGTGGCAGGCCAGTGGCAGATCGAGACGAGCACCGATGGGGTGGATGCCCGCTTTGTGGGCCACGATGGCACTCTGCTGGGATTCGCCCTGGCAGGCCAGGCTACAACGAACAAAACTGCTTTGCAGAAATGCTTGCCAGCGCTGCTGGCGTGAAGCGATTTTTTAACCCCTGAAATGGAGAAATGACATGACCACGAAACTCGACAAAGTCCTCTACACCGCAAAGGCACGTACGACCGGAGGCCGCGATGGTCGCGCCGTGTCCGACGACGGCTTGCTTGATGTGAAACTCGCTCCACCAAAGGAACTGGGTGGCATGGGCGGCGCGACCAACCCCGAGCAGCTGTTTGCGGCGGGCTACTCGGCCTGCTTCATGGGCGCACTCAAGCATGTGGCCGGCATGAAGAAGGTAGCCGTGCCTGCTGATGCCAGCATTGAAGCCAGTGTGGACATCGGCCCGATCTCCCAGGGCTTCGGCATTGCCGTGCAGATGACCATCAACCTGCCGGGGCTGGACCGTGCGGTGGCGCAGGACTTGGTGGATACAGCGCACCAGGTGTGCCCGTATTCGAACGCGACGCGCGGCAACATCGTGGTCGATCTGACCTTAGGGTGATCTGCCGATCCTCAGGCGTGCACTGAGCAAGGAGTACCGTGCCTTGAGTCGCTGTTCGCCCTAGAACGGACTTCCAGGACGAGCATGCCGGCGACCGCTTCTGGCCGACTTCAGCCTGGCAAACGCTGCTGACTGATGTCGGCTTCCTGCCTGATGCCGACGTTTGCTCGGTTCGACTCCCCTATGCCTAGCCAATGGCAACGTCCAACCCAATCGCTGGAACCCGCATGAATACTGGCTCTTGCTTATGGACGCGTCCACAAGGCAACAGAGAAAAAAGAGAGAAATTCGGACTCTGAGGTCAAAAATCGGAGAAACGTGCCCTGCCGCGTCCACAAGGAAAAACACGGGAGCCCGCAAATACTGGGCTTTCCGGGCATGAAAAAGGGGGACAGAAAAAATCTGTCCCCCCGCAAATGGTGGGCACAGCGAATATGAAGAGCCGTCCACAAGAGCTTATGACACCGGCATAAATGTTTCCATAAATAATTGATTTGCATAGACTTTTCTAGTTCTATACAATGAACCACATGGACATCGAAGGACGCATCTTGCAATCACTACGCCCACGGCGGGATGGCGTTCTGCTGCGCTCAGACGTCAATGACTTCGGGAGCCCCACCCAGGTCTCTGCCGCACTCAAAACTTTGGTCGAAAAGGGGCTGATCACCCGACTTGATCGCGGCGTCTATGCCAAACCCGACAAGGTTGAGCAGATGGGGCAAAAGGCGTTGCTTGAGCAGGCCATGGCCAAAATGGAACACCAGCGAACACAAGACCTCAAGCGAGCCCGGCGACGTCGCAGCGACCCCACCGCCATTTATGTGCGTCAACTGGCCAAGCGCGAAGGCATTGTGTTTGCTCCAACTTTTGCGGACCTTTGGGCCAAAGCTGTGACGAAGCTGGCTGGCGACGAGGTCAAAAGCGACAAAACAGATGACCTCCTGGTTGCACTGACACGTGCAGGCAAACTCTCCCCGCGCGACATGACCCGGCTGGTCATCGCGCACCATCGGAATCTGGCCCGTGTTTGACCCGTTTGGTGACTTTGCGACCGAAGGGTACAGCCTTGGGCGGCCTGTTCGATGGCCGCTTGGGTGGAGGCCGTGAAGGCAGCAGCATCCACCACTGTTTGATCCGCCGGAGTAACGACCAGCACAGGATCAGCTCCGTTTTCAATGGCAGCCAGCGCAGCCAGTGTCAGTGCGGGGGCCGTGTTGCGGCCTACGGGCTCCAGTAATGCGGCACCCAGCGGAATGCCTGCTTCGCGCAGTTGCTCAGATGCGAGGAAGCGATGCTCCTCCCCCGTGACGATGAGTGGCGCAGCCACCTGAATGGCACTGTTGCCCAAACTGGTCAGTCGCAGTGCGGCTTGCTGAAACAGACTTTCCGCCCCCGTGAGGCACAAGAACTGTTTGGGAAAGCCGGTGCGCGACAGGGGCCACAAGCGGGTGCCAGAGCCACCGCAGAGGATGACGGGTGTAACTTGAATCATGCGTTTTGGACTTTCTGGCCGTCGGTATCCATGCTGCCTATTTCTACCTTCAATGCCTCAATTTCGGCCTGAAGCTGCTCGTACTCGGTCATCTTTCGCTTCAAGAAGCGGCCAGCAAGCATGGCCTTTTCGGCAATACCTTGCGGTGTGAGCACGTAGATATAGCCAAACTTGTTTTTGCTTTGGCTGAAGTTCTGCACCTTGACCCAGCCTTTGTCGATGAGTGCTTTAAGACAGTAATTGAGCCCACTGGTGCTGATGCCCAGTTTTTCGGCAATCTCGCGCTGCGTCATGTCGGGGTTTTCTTGCAGCATGCGCAAGACTCGGAAGTAGGTGTCTTCCTGGAGCTGGGATCGGCGGCTGGTCATGTAAGGGGGTTTTGGCCACGCTACCGCCATGCCGTGTCACGATCGGCAAGCGCGCTAGGGGCTGTTCCGCTGGGGAACGTTTGTGCGAATTTGCATGATTGTAGATTCCATCAGATGAGTTTTCGATGACATGGGCAAAATATTTGTCAAATTCATAAGTGTTCTGACGTTTCAGCGAATTCTGCTGGCGTGGTTTCGGTCTGCTGTTGGACGGCTTCCTCCATGCTGACTGTGTTCACAACCAGCTCAAACTGCTCCAGGATTTCGGGCTCGTGGCGTTGGATGTAACTGTTGACCGCCTCGTTGGACAGCAGTTTGGTCAAGTAGCCTTTGGCCACAACCAGGTTGAGCAGGTCTGAGCCGTAGTTCTGCTCGGCGTCTTTGTACTGGGTCTGGACCTGGCTCATTTCCTTCTCGAGTTTGACGATCTGCTCAATGGGCGAAGTCTTGTCACGCTCGGCGGGCTTTAGATCGGCTCGCTGCTCGGGTGGCGTGGCTTTGAGCAAGGCTTCGGCATGGGCCACAGTGATGGTGTTGCTGGTCACCATCAACTCCACCGCTTCCACCTGCCGGGCTGCTTTCATGTTGCGCAGGATGCGGGTCACGTCTGGGGTGAACTGCTTGTCTTGCAGCAGATCAATGGCTTCGGGGCAGATGCCTTCGAGCAGGTTGATGCGGCGGTTGATGGAGCTGAGGTTAACGTTGAATGCCCTGGCAAGGCGTTCACGGCTGACACCCCGGTCGATTGCGCGGCGCAGCATGTAGTGCTCTTGCACCGTAGACAGGCGCTTGATGCGGTGGTTGTAGCTGAAGGTTTCGTCGTCTTTGGCCATCAGGCAGGGCGCAGCTTCCATGCCCAGCTCTTTGAGGGCCAGCACCCGCAGGTGACCGTCGAGCAGCAGAAACTCTGACTTTTTGGGGTCGGGCTGGATGACGGACAGGGGTTCAATCAGTCCGATTTCGTGGATGGACGAGACCACCTGCTTGTATTTGCGGGTGCTCATGGTGCCGTCCATGATCTTCTTGCTTGGCAGCAGATGGTCCAGCGGCACCTGGTAGGTTTCCAGGTCAAAGCCCAGCAGGGTGTTGAGGGGCTGCATGGGCAGGTCTGGCCCGCCCTCCCCTTCGGCCTGACCGGCGGGCTGGTAGATGCCGGGGTACATCTCGGCAATTTTGGGTTGGGCGTTGCTGCTGGGGTTCATGCTGGGGCTCCTTCAAAGTGGGTGATGCGTTCGGCCAAGTACTTGGGCAGGGTGTCCAGCCCCTCGGCGCGCAACAGGGTGACAAAGTTTTCGTCGGCAAAGAGTTTTTTGAGGCCCTGCACCACCAGCAGCAGACGCTGGTGCGCGTGCTCGGCTTTGAGGACCATCTTGCGCTGCCGCTCCACCTCTTTTTGGTAGGTGCGCACCAGGCTATAGCTGGAGGTGGGTGGTTTGATCTGCGCTGCATTGGGTGAGGACGGGCCGAGCTGCTGGCGTTTTTCGATCAGGCGCTTGGCCTCGATGATCTGGCGGCCTTTAAGTTGCCCGCATGAACGCTCTGGCGGGGACACAAGTCAAGCGAATGGAGCGCGATTTTTTGGGACTGTGGCTATCGGCTCTGCTCCAGGTTTCGGGCTTGCTCCGCATACCAGCGCTGGAATGACAAGACCATGAGCGTGGCCTGCGCGGCGTCGCTGGCCAGTTGGTCACAACTCACGGGGATTTGAGTGCTGGCGGGATCAGATACAGTGTGGGAGGCGGCTGCATCAACACCGGTGGCAGGCTCGGCATGGGTGGGCACGGTGCTGGGACTGTCGGGGCTGGAGGCTGGCTTGCGCAGGCGCTCAGCGTCAGTGCGCTGGTCATTACCCCCAGGCGGAGCAGAGACCGGCGAGGTTGGCGAAATGGGCGGTTTTGGGGGTCGCCACAGGTGTTGAAGTTGGGTTTTTCGGGTGTCATGGTCGGTGCTGATGCGCTGGTTGATCTGTTCTTGTTGGGTTTGAACCTGGGCCACCTGCAGGGATTGCGCCAAGGCGGCGGTTTGCTGCTGCATGCGCTCTGCATCCCAGGCCTGTTGAACGCCCTGCTGCCCCAGCCGGTGGCCGACCCAAAACAGGCCCGCAGCCATGAGGCTTGAGACGATCCATCGCAGGGGTAAGGCGCTGAGCCAGGACATTAGCCAGGTGCTCATGCGGCCTCCGGTGATAGGTTCAGCGGCGGGTCCAGCGCTTCAAGCTGGTATTTGTCGATCATGTTGATCAACTTGTCGGCATAGCCCGGATCGGTGGCATAGCCTGCCTTGGCCACCGCCTGCGCAAAAGTCTTGCCCGTGGTGCAGGCAAAGCATGCGGCGTAGCGCTTGTTACGGCGCAAAAACTGGCCATGGTCAACCAGACAAGCCTGCCAATCGGGGTAGGCGCGCCAGTCCGCTGGGATGACCACCCACTGCTTGTTCAAAAACTCGCGGGTTTTGAGCGTGATGCGCTGGCCCGTCCAGCTGCGGTCGGCCTTGATGCCAAAGAGGTTCTTGGCCCGCTTGACCAAGCCCGACTCACCCCAGCCGGACTCCAGCGCGGCTTGCGCCACCACAAAACTGGCCGGGATGCCCGTCTGCAGGCGACTGGCTTGCGCTGCAGGACCGATGAGGGTGATGAAGTCTTGCGGTTTCACAGCATTTCCTTCACGTCCTTGGCCACTTCATCGATAGAAGCATCGCGGCGCTGGCCAATGAAGTTGAACACCCAGCGCACCATGGCCCAGCCTGGCAATCCACAGGCGAACATGAGCCCACCCAGGGCGCACAGACCCACTGTGGAAAACGCCCAGTGGTGTAACTGGAAATGCTCTACTGTGATGGCGCCACCCCCAATGCTGGAGACCACGGTACTGATGAGCCCCACGGCCCATTCACGTTTGTCGCGCGGTGGCGTCATGAGCATGACCACCACGGCGGCCAAAGTAGCGCCACTGGCTACGGCTGCAGCCGTGCCTCCCAGGGCCTTGTAAGCCACTGCGGCTCCTGCCACGCCAGAGCTTGTAGGTTCAGGCATACGAGTCTCCAAAGTAAAAAGCCCGCACTGACCAGGTCAGGCGGGCGGATATTGAGATGGATGGGTGTTGAATCAGGCGGCGACAGACGTGTCGTGCGCCACGATGGGAATCACGCGTTTGCGGGGTAGCGGTGGAACGCCGTGGACTTGCCCGAAAACGTCCTTACGGTCCTGCCTGAAGTCACCGTCGATGTAGTACGGGATGCAGCCGGTCAGGTATTCGATGGCAGCGGCCAGAAAGGGGACATTGTCAGAAAACGCTGCGTCACAACCGGCATCCCAAAGCGGCCCGTCCAGAAACATGCACGAGCCCTTGCACAGCTGCAAGGCTGGACAGCGGGGGCACTCGGCTCTCTGGCTCCAGTGGGTAGCAGTCCGCATCTGTACCTTGGCCAGGTTTGAGAGTTGGCCGATCTTGTGCGGTTGGCCGTTGGGCGCGATAGCTTTGGCGCTCACGTTTTGGCAGGTGAGCACATTGCCATGCAGGTCCACGGCCAGATGGCTGGCCTGGTCCATGCTGCACTTTTGACCCAGTGATGAGGCCGGACGCGCGGTCCGGATGGATTGCACGAAATCCATGATGCGTTGCTGCGCAACCGACATGCGAGAAGCCAAGCCCAGCCGCAGTTCTTTGTAGGCCTGAGCCCTGAAACGCAAATGGTCCTGAGGAGTTTGCAGGGTTGCTGCCAAGCCACCCTCGTCATAGGGGTCAATGAAAGCCCCCTCCCCGATCCGCACATCCTGGCCAAACCGTTGCTGCAGCCAGGCCTGAATCTGTGCGCGGCTCTGGTTGCCCGCATGCACCATGGCATTGATGCTGATGCGGCCTTGTGGATGAAGCCGGGCATAGAGCGCCATGATGGCAGCGTGTCCCTCAGGGTCGCTGAGCGGATCTGGACCTCTGCTGGACTGGCCCGGACCGTCATGTGACAAGCCTACAGAAAACCCCATCTGATCGATCCACTCGATCTTTTGCGCGTCGAGCAAGCTGCCGTTGGTGATCAAGCTGAACTGGGCATGTGGATACAGGCCGCGCAGGCGCTCAGCCAGCGGTTTGAGCGTCTTCCAATAGACCAGCGGCTCACCGCCCCAGAACTCGATGCGCTCTGGGGGTTCAATCAGCGCATCCGTCAGTTGACTGATGAAGGGCTCTATGTCATCCGGATGGCTGGCATTCGCATGCGGCACAAAGCGCTGGTTGCAGTAACTGCATTCGTAATTGCAGGACAGGCCCAGGCTGATTTTGAGAACGCGGACATTCCCCTTGCGACCAGGCTGGTTGACCGAGACCACAGAGGCATCGCGAAACGTTCCCGGTTGAACCGGCAGCACGGGCGTGCCGTCCTGCCAAGTCAGCTCAGACAGCTGGTTGTTGTAGTGGAGCAAGACTTTTTGGCCGTCCGGGTGCAAGGCGTGAATTTCAAATTTCATGAGAGGGCCTTTTGCGGCTCCTGAAGCCGCGTTTTGAATACCAGCACTGGCCGCAGATCGCGGCAGGCGCGGGAGATGGGGTTGACGCCATGGCGGATGTGTCCGGCAAAGAACACCGCCCGGGCAGGTGCGGGCATGACCGAGCCGAGCAGGCGATCGTCCTGGTCGTAAAACACTGTCTCCCCACCCCACCCTGCTTGCCAGTGCCGCACGCCATAAATCAAAAGGGTTCTGTCCAGTGGATGCTGGCTGTCGATGTGGACATTGCCCTCGTTGCCATGGGTGTTGGCATTGGCGTACACGCCATGGCACTGGGTCATGACGGGTAACTTCAGTGCGCGCATGCAGGACACCCAGACTTGAGGCAGCACGCTCGTCTCGTCCTGCAGGAATTGCGGCGTGCAGCTGTAGTCAGAGGCTTGGTTGATGGGCCAATCCCGCCCCATCAGCTCACGGTGCCAGATCGGGAAAGGCTCTGGCTCGTTTTTGTTGGTGATGCGGTAGTAGCGGTACTGCAGGTGCTGCAGCCAATCGATGAGCGCCTGAGAGGTCGACTGATCCAAAACACCATCGGCAAATGAAACTGGGCTGCGCAGATCAAGCATGATCAGCCTCCGGTTCGGCCACCGAGTGAAACTCAATGGCCAAGGTGTCGCACGACTGGGTGCGCAGCGGAAAGTAACCGTGCGGTGTGCACAGCGGCATGGTCACCATCAACCCCGGCTGCGGGGTGATCGGGAAATGCACCGGCGTCTCCCAGGGCAGTAGACTTTCATTGACGCGTTTGGCGGGATTGCCAATGACCATGCAGCCGGATGTTCGAACGTTGGGGCTGTCGGTCAACGGGTAGTCGCCTTGCAAAAACAACACCGTGTTGAGTCCAGCGCGTGCGCTGGCAATGTGCTCTGTCACATGGAATCCTGGCTGGCATCGCATGATGTGGGCGCTCAGCCGATAGCGGTATGTGCCCCAGATGGATTGCAGGTGCGCGCGGACCTCCGCCAGCATGTCGCCAAGACCATCTGCTGGAGATATGCCTGCCTGCAGCAAGTCGTGGCTGCGGCACTGCCAGGCCTCGGGGCCCCAGCGGTGGTGGACGTCCTCCCGCAGGACGGCTTGCGCCAACCGCTCAAGCAGCAACGGTGACAAGCCCGACGGCTGAACATGCACGGTGCTGGGCCACAAAGAAAAAACCCAACGCTGGGATTGCGTTGGGTGGTTTTCTGAGGCGAAGGCCGATGAGGCCGGGTGCGGGCTGGCTTGTGTTGCCACCGCCATGATGGGTGGTGGGGCGTGCGCTGATGTGTCAAATGACATGAATCACTCCTTGGGCCAGTGCGGTGACGGCCCCTAATCCAAATTGAAGGCGAAGGTTTTCTCCGGGACGCAGACCCAAGGCCAGTGCCCGCACTTGGGCGCGACCTGCTTGCATGCGCACGCGGTGGTGCGGGACATAACCCGAGACAGCGTGCACATGCAGCCAGGCATCGACAGGCTCAGATGACCTGACTTCAAGCTCCACCCACTGATCAGGTTCAACCACTGGCGGGACATGAACACTGAGAGTGGGCAAATGCGCGTGCAGGCTGGTAATGGTGTGCGCGTGTCCAAGCAGTGCATCGCTTGTCTTGGCATAGCGCACATGTTCATCCACAGGTAGATTGGTCCACAGCGCGCCCCCGGGGTAGGCGTTGATGCGAAGCACCATCTGAGCACTGAGCGGCAGTTCATGCCATGGCACCAGGCAAGACCCGGCCACCAAGTGCTTCTGGCGCGCCTTGGTCAGCGGCAAGGACAAGGCGGTAAAGCCTTCGCTGTCTACCTGGCTGCTACGAGTCAGAACATGGCGATTAAAGGGCGTCATGAAGCGCCAGGTGTCCGTGCACAGGACAAACATCCACGCGGCCCAGTCGCTGAGGTGCTGCCCGTACATGCGCGGTTTGGCGCGCATGGCCTGTGGATCTAGGGCGATTTCATCGACGAGGCCCCATGGCTGCCCATCAATGGTCTCGGTGTGCCCGACGGGCATGTCCGAGCGAACCGGCAACGTGTAGGGACTGGGCTGGCCCCGCCTCGGCAATGAATCAGGGTCTGACATTGAAGCACCTGAAGGATGGACCCGATACTGCATCTGGGTGACCTTGCCGACCGGACCCTCTGGCCGCAACATCTCCAATGGCTCCCACAGTCGCCAAGACAGGCGATCAGCTTCGGCCAGAACCTCTACGGCCAGCGGCTGTGTGAACTCATCGACCCGCTGCACGAAGCGCACACGGACATTTTCAGCAAGGGTCACACCCGCACCTCCAGCTCTTCGACACCACTGAACCACTTGAACCCCAGCTTGATCTTGGCCAAGGCCCCTGGATCTGCGCCAAAGAGTGTGACCAGGGCTTGCCCTTGCTCCAAGACTGGGCGGCTGTTGCTCAAGGCTCCGGCCGTGGTGCTCAGGAGCACCTGCCCGGACGCCGGGATCGCCACCCCTTGGTCATTGATCGCCGTGATGCGGATGCGCCGTGGATCGCCGCCCTCATCGGCCATGCGAAACAGCGGAAAGGCCATGACCATGGCAACAGAATTGGTTTCCCAAGCGTGCTCAAACTCAAAACCTGTCACTTCGGTCTGGTCTGCGTGTGGCGAACACATGAGCACCAGCGAGGGCTCCAGACCGAGCGGCGGGATCCAAAGCTGGGCCAAGACCAGCATGGGCTGCTGGTTCCAGTATTGACGGAACCCTTCTTTGGAAAGAGCAGTCTGGGCGAACTTATTGATCCAGACCGGCTCGGTATGCCTTTCGCGCAAGGCAAAGAGCCAAACGGTATAGGCATTGCCCGGGTCCTGAGCCAACTGTTGCAAGTCAACTTGGCGCAGGGTATGGACGAAGGCACTTTGATGGCCTGCCAGGCTGGGCTGCGCGGATTCGTCAATGACACGACCCGATTCATCCAGCGCCATTTCATACGCTGGCAGAAGATGTTCGATGTAGAAATCACCATCGATCCGCTCGATACGGACTTTGTTGGTGCTTTGCGCGTTGTTGGGGCTTGCAGGGCTTTGCAAGGGGTAAGGCATGCGAATGGTCTTCATAGACAAGCTCTCCATCAGCAGCCGCAGCAATTGCAGTTGCAATTGCAATTGGCCAAAACGTTCACTGTGCGCAGCCGCAGCTGACCTCCTTCATCAATCAACTCGTAGTCATGCCTTGTTGTGATGTTGCCGCTGCCATAGCAATTGATGGCATAACCTGTGCCGCCACAATTGGCTACTTGCCTGAAAAAATAGTCATGCAACCAACCGTAGTTAGCAGTCCACATGGAGCCGCCGTTGTTCATGTACATGTCCCAGTTACCGTCGGTCTTCAAAAACCCCATCAGGTTGCTGTTGACATGCAAGTAGCGGGTGCTGCCCTGGTCCGTGTCGTAAAAGTCGATCGTGGGCGAGGTGCTCTGGACGGTTTGACTGGGCAGCGTGAGCCGACCGCTCATGCTGTCACCGCTGCGGGCGACACGGCCCGACAGGTCAATGCTGACTGTGGCGTTCCCGTTTGCGTCAGGACCACCACCATTGACCGAGCGGACAAAGGCCGATGAGTCGTAGCCATCGAGCCGATCGGAATCTGTCGCCTTGGCGCTGATGCCCAGATAGGCTGCATTGTGGTTGTGCGACGCCGAAGCAAAAGCGCTGGCGTGCTGTCCATCGAGCAGGTCGGCGTCCAGACCCGAGCCAGAGCCATCCACCGTGAGCAGCTTGGCCAGCACGTCTGCTGCGGTGTAGGCTGCCCGACTCCACATCCACCAGGCCTTGCAGGCGCTTGAGCTCACTGTCGATGCCCGCCATGGCCGTGGCTGTGACGCTCGTGGTGGCGGTGCTGTAGTTCAGGCGCTTGCGGGGAGCCGGTGCAGTCGTTTCGGTGCTGCTCGCGTCAGTGGCTTTGCGGATGTCATCAAAGCGCTTGCTGACCGCATCGGCCAAGAGTGGCATGTCCCACAGCTCGACGTAGTTCTGATTCGCCTGCTCGACGATCGCGTTGCGTTTGTCCAGCGCCGCTTTGAGGCGTGCACGGTTCTCCTCAGAAAACGGGTTGAGTCCCTCGCCTCCCGCTAAAAATGTCCCTGCCAGTTCGATGTCTGCCCACACCGCCTGGAAACTGCCAATCACCGACTTGATGGTCTGGCCGATGCCGCGCAGGGCGTCGATGACCACGGCGATGGCGTACGCCGTGTTCTGCGCCCAGGTGGTGAGCGCGCCATCGGTGCGCAGACGCTGGATACCGCCCACGGCATCGTCAGTGCCCAACAGCACCTGTTTGAGCTCCTGCGCCAGCACGGTCATGGACGGAATGGCGGCCGTGACCAGGGTCTGCGCTACAAAACCCGATTCGGCTTTCATGCGGGCCAACGCCTTGGAGGCGTTGTCTGCTTCCTCGATCTGCTGGGCCGTGAGGCGGATGTTCAGGTCCTGGTTTTCTGCGAGGTCTTTGAGGAAGGGCAGCATGGACGCGCCCGACTTGCCAAAGAGCTCCATGGCCAGGGCCGTCTTGCCAGCGCCATCTTCAAATTCGGACAACTTCAGGGCCACATCGTTCATGACCTCGGCCGGATCGCGCAGATTGCCGCTCGCATCCTTGGCACGGACACCCAGAAACTGAAGCGCCTTGGTGGCACCCGCCGTCTCATCGTCCACGCCAGCCAGACCTTTGGAGAGTTTGGCAAGGCTCGCACCAATGGCGTCCATCGCGGTGCCCGAGATGGACGCCACTGGCGCAAAGCCCGACAGCGCTGTGGCGCTTGCACCGGTTTGCTCGGCCAGGCCCTGCAGCGCAGCCGAGGTCTCCAGGGTATGGACGACAAAGTCGCGCAACGCGGCCACCGAGGTGGTACCAATGACGACAGCAAATGCGGTACGGGCAACGCTCGCCACTTGCTGCAGCGAAGCTTTCATGTCCGAGGCGTGCTTGTCCAGTAAACGCGCACTGCGCCCGAGATCGGCCTGAAACTCGGCAGTATCGGCAGCAAGTTTGATGACCAATGAGCCGATATCAGCCATAGGGGTGTCCTACCTTTTGATCCGGGCTTTTGATCCGGTGCGCGAACATGGCTTTGAAGCGTTCGATGTTCAACCTTGATGTATCCAGCTCAGAGGCCTTGGGCTGATCTGAGCGGCGCTCTTTGTGGTGCTTCTCCACAAAGGGCATGAAGTCCTCGGGTGTGAAGGGCTTGCCCTCTTTGCTGCGGTGGGCGTTGGCCAAGGTGGACGCCACGATGGCCGAGCGCAAGTCCGCCCGAAAGTCGCCAAAGGGCTCCAGTTGATAAAACGCCATCCACTCGGTGAGCTCATCCGAGCCAATGCGCGCCAGTAACTCCCGCACCGGCATACCCAAAGCCAGCGCCAGGCGAAACACAAAGCGCCGGGCGGGGCTGGCGATCAGGCGTTTTTTGCGGCTTGGGCCTCATCGATGCCAATGCCGTTCAAGCGCTGGGCCACGGCAAACACCCGGTCCAGCGCGCGGGCACTTTTGCGGCCCAAAGCGTCGACCTCACCATCCAGGAACAAGCGCTCGCCCGACTCATCACACAAGGTGAGCGCAACCAGACGCGCGCGGACGTTGTGCATGCGTTGGTCTTTGGACGACGGGACGGATTCTTTTGTGATCAGGCTGGCTTCGAAGGCATCGCGGTCGGTACCGGTCATGGTGCGCACATGCACCACACCGCCCCACTCGGGAACGCTCACGACTTCACGCGGCAAATCATCGGCGGCCAGGATGGCCTCTTTGGACAGGAGATTCATGGTTTTAACTTTCTGTGATGTCGCCGTCGATTTCAATGGTCACGCTGGCTTCAACCACCGCGTCCACGCCGCCTTGCACGCTGAACTGCGTGACGTAGCCGTAAAAGGTCCAGGTAGCGGCTGCCACATCGGTGAAGGTGATCCGAAACTGGCGACGGATGCGGTTGGCGCGGTCGTTGCGCAAGCCCTGGTGGACTGCGTCTTCGGGGTTGTAGTGCAGGCTGAGCGAGAGCTGCCCTTCGTCGCGCAGGCCCACTCGTTTTTCTTTGGCCGTGGAGGCCAGATTGGTCACATCGATGACCGAGGCCTGGCCCCCGGGGCCCTGAAACGAGACCACATTGGGGATGGTTTCAAAGGTAGTGGTGCCAAAGCGGGCAATGGCAATGCCCTGGGCGGTGATGGCGGTACTGCTCATGCACATGTTCCTTGTTTCATGGTGAACTGCCCTGTCGGTAGTAGGTGTAGTCCACGCTCACCCGGTACAGCCGGGCCTGATCTTCAAATTCAGTGAGTCCCATGCGCACATCGGCAACGGTGCTCTTGTCCGCCAAAAGCGCCACCAGGACCTGGTCTTGCAGGTTCAAGGCCTCCTGGTACGTTCTGGCGTAGGTGTCGACCTGCACGCGCACGCGCTGCAGGCCTCGTGACAAATTGAGCCCATCGATGCCGAAGATGTGCTCCTGGCCGATGGGCGTGTAGACGATGGCCGGGTACTGGGTGTTCTCTGCAGCGACAAGCGCGTAGACCTCACCCCCGGCCAGATCCTTGATGGCGTCATAGAAATCCTGCACGGCTATTTCCGGGAGAGCTTGCTGGCTTCCATCTCGATGCGCTCGCTCAACCGGTCCTTCATGGCCTGCCCCGCTTCGCGCCGCCTGGCTTCCAGTGCAGGTCTCAGGAATGGCCGCGCGCGCATTTTTCGGGTGCCAAACTCCACGAAACGCCAGTACCAGGCATCTTGTGAGAGGTTGCCCTTTTTGCCCTGCTTGCGGTACTTCTTGCCGTGGCGCACGGTCACAAAGAAGGTCTGACGCGTGAGGCTGGAGAGCTCTGGGATGTGCTTCATGATCACCGAGCGCTTGAGGGTGCCCGGTGGTGGCTGGTTCGGCCCCAAAGACTGGGCGGCCTTGGGTGCCCGGGCACGGGCTTCGTCCCGGACAACCTTGGCCCCTGCGTACACGGAGACGCGCAGGCCGTTTCTGGCGACTCGTTCTGGCAATTCACGCAGGGCTTTGCCTAGTTCGGCCAGGCCCTCGATCTTGAAGGTTTCACGTTTAGCCATCGTCAAGCCCCTCCGAGGCCAACAAGATGAGTTTGACCCGGCGCTCGTCCTCGTCCAGAACCGAATGGATGTTGAACACCCGGGCTTTGTAGAGCACGCGCATCTGGGCCACTTGCTGGGGGTTGTCAAAAAGTCTCTGGTGGCGAACCGTGATCTGGTGAGTGAGTTCTGCCGAGATGCGCCCAGCGATCAGCGCTTCACGCCCAGACAGAGGCTGGACACCCTCTGCGGATCCGGGTACGTGTCGTTTGGCAAGATCACGATGGGCCAGGTGCTTGCGTAGCCTTGCACCGCAACACGAGGCAAGCGCCTCGCGGTTCTGGCCGCATCGACAAAGCGCTCAGCCACCGCTTCGACTGTCCAGGTTTCAACCATGGCCACCTCCTTTGAGATGAGCCTGACCGTAGAGCCTCTCGCCAATGCTGCGAATGAGCTGGCGCTCCACGAAGTCAAGCCGCTCGTCCTCATCCGAGACGACCAGGATGTGCTGCTCGCGCCACCCTTGGCGCTTTGCAGCCTCGACATCCATGGGAGTGGCCTGCATGCGCCCAAGGGGTGATGGGTAACGTGCTGGAGGGATCTTCATACCTGCCCTCCAAACGAAATATTCCGATGCGCCGCTGGGAAGTCAAAAACGGACTTGTCCAGTTTTGACAATGGGTCTGACGCTTTTGACGATACAAAACACTCCTTCTCTTTATGCGCGTCTACGCGCCCGCGTAAAGAACCAATGTAATGACTCGTCAGTTGCGTCAAACAGCCGATATCTGAAATCTTTTTCATTGAAATTTCCTCTCAATCATCGTTGTACGGATAGGACCGGGCAGGCAAGGAAGTGGGCTGTTTGAGGTCGATCCCCTGATAGCCACGCACGCCCATGGAGTTGCGCCACTTCTCGAACCGTCTGGCCAGCAAGGCGTCCGAGAACCGGCGCTGCGTGCCTATGTACTCACCACTGAGTTCGGCCCACTGCTTCCAGTCGTTGAAGAGCGTGGCTGTCAATGCCTTGTGGTTGACGCCCTGGTTGCAGCGCTCGCTCATCCACCGTCCCATGGCGTCCTCGGCCTCGAAGTACTCCTCGGTCGCACTCACCACGGACTTGGGCTGGACCAGGCCCTGGCTTTGCCAAAGCAGGCAGCCTTGCACCGCCCAGGCCATGATTCCGTCGCGCTCGGCAAGCAGCTTCTCGGTCAGGAGCGGATCGCGCTTTTCTGGAGGAACCGTGATCGTGAAAGGGATAAGGTGCATGCGGCGGCGCATATCTCCGTAGAAGGCGCAGGGTGGATCGACATGAGCTGTTCAGTCAACCATGCCACCCATCAGTCACATCAAACCACCGAGCTGCAAACCGCATGAATCCTAGGTTCTTCTTGAGGAGGCGTCCTCAAGAAAACAGAGAAAACGTAGAGAAATTCGAGATCTCAGATGCTAATAATGAAACTTTTGGAGAGAAATTGATGCGAGGCATCCTCAAGACATTTGCGAGGAATGTCGCCGTTACTGGGCTGCAACGCGATAAAAAAGGGGACAGAGAAAGTCTGTCCCCTTTGTGAATGGTGGCAAAGTTAATCATGAACGAATTCCCTCAAGTAAACGCGGCACCCCAATTCCAATTTCGACTCAATCATGCATGGTGGTGAATGAGCGGGATGAAATGCCTAATGATGAGGAGTCCGGATGAGGTCTTTCTTGACAAAAAATTCGCTGAAGAGGTGCTTATCAGGGAAAGACTACGTCGAGGTTTATAGCGGATCAGTCGGGGTGCGAGAACCAAATTCCAGAGCGGATACGATCGCCTGAGCTACTCCCACTAAGTCTCTAGCATGAACCGGCGCAGCGAGTGCGGGATTCAAGTGCAGCATCACGTTGGTGTACCCAGGTTTTCCTGGCATGGAAATATAGGTGGCAATGTCACTGGAGACGAGAGATCCGAGCAACTCCATCGCCGGCATTGCAAGCAACACTTCCAGCCCACCTGTCGGCTGGAGAACTATCGATGGACCGTCCTGAACCCGTAAAAGTATCCCTGACTTGTCAGGTCTCATTTCAAGTCCAAGTTGGCCCATGTATCGCCATCCACAGTACCAAGTTCGGCAAACTGACGGTCGCGTTTCGTATATCCCGCACCCCGCGCTGCATAGATGCGGACAGTGCACGTCCGCCGGCTTTTTAAATTGATCGGTTTCTATTTTGAGATTGACACAGCAAGCCGTGCATTCCCCACAAATCCGGTCGGCGACAAGTTCCAAGCCCATGGCTGCTCAAAGTCGTATTGACATTCGTTATTATCTCCCCACGATCTTTTTGGTCACTCGCCTCAGGCACCTCGAAGAAGTTTCGAATAAATAAGGGAGGCAAGTGGTTTTTAGATAAAGATAAGTCATTATTGACGTGCACCAATAATGATCTCATATTCCTTTTCACTGAGCTTATTAACGTTCTGCCCAATAACTGGGCTGCTGTACACAGCTTGATCAACTCCATCGACATTGGAGTAGCCGTTTGTCTTCATCCATGCCAAGATCTGGTTAGCAAAGCCAAATGCTTCGCCATCACCCAAAACTGCAACAACTTTGACCTTCGCGGCAAAGGGTACAACTTGCTTGAGTTGATCCCCAAGCTGAGAGTTCATTGAACGGGCGGCAGGACCAAAATTGACGGTATGAGCTGTAATTCCGCCCATCTGATTGTGGCTAGTAATAAATATATTATTTCCATTCGACATCTTGATCCCCTTATTTTGGTTGAAAATATGTCAATACTGTCACGATAGCAGCCGCTGCGCCAAGCAAGCCAAAAATCCACCATATCACTGCTTTCAGTTTTCCCTCTTTCTTCGGGGACTGAATCATCGAAAATGGTTCAAAATTTCCGACATTCACATTTTGAGCCGTGACACCTCCAGATTGATTCTTGGATTTGATATTTACATCGCCCATATGGTTGGCTCCTTAAAATTTCAAATTTGATGTGATAAGTGAACAGGCACCTGGCGAAACAAGCTGTTTAAGTGTCCCTTACAGCTGAAGTTTTAGGTACTGCGCATTACCCTAACCATTAGCCCTCCTGGACCTTCATCATTTTTAAATACTCCAACAGCTCGTATACGAGCAATCAAGTCCAAGCTCTCATTATTGATTGAACTTAGGTCTGCCTCGTAGTCAAGATTGAAATACTTTCGCTCGTCCGCAACATAAACTTTAAGCGGGAATGATTTTTCAGAAAAAACAGCCCAACTTGAGAGAACCATGTTGTAAAGCGCCATGCCAGATACCTCGCCATCGGATGCACTCAACGATAAGCTTGCTCGATCGAGATATTGATCAAAGTGTTCAACTGAATTGCGAGTTTCGGCGCGCGATATTTCAGATAAGTCAGGATACCCGAGAGCTTCATTCAATAACTTTGTCCTTCCCACTCGAAAGGCAAATTGCTCTACAGACTCCTTGAAGCCTGGCCTATCTGGAACTGCAAGCATTTTTTTAAGATTTGCTGCTTCTGCCAAAAGTGCGGCAATCACTCCATGTAGCGCTGGGTCAATTTTGATGTAGCCGTCCTTTGCTGGGACAGGGCAGGCCTCAAAAACAATGAAGCACTTCTTGGAAATTGAATCTGCCAGCCCCCACAATTCATGGAAATACACTTGAAAAAGAGGGCTGTCCAAGAGCTGGGGATGGGCCATATTCAATAGTGCCGAGCTTCGGTTACAGAGGTTGAAATTGTGCTGTCACCTATCAATCTCCCTAGGGTAGCCTACCCATAACAGGCTCAGTGGGTCGCTACCTCATCGTCTTGCAGACTTGGACGCCATTGGCCTCGAGATTCCTTCACCACGATTTTTTGTTTTACCAGACGCTCGACGGTCTTGATCCGTTCGACTGCCCTGGCAATCGGTTCATGGCCTTCTGCTTGGGCCGTATACAGCAGGCGCATGAGCTTGTCCGCCCAGCGTGGCACCTTGCTGGTTTTTTCCCATCGTGCGACCGACTGGCCGTCAATGCCCATCAACTTGCCCAAAGCTGGCTGCGACAGCAACATGCCCGCGCTGCGGATGTAGCGGAATTCAGCACCCGTGAGCAACGATGCCTTACGGGTTAACGCCATGCAGATGGAGCGCGTGAGGCCATCGAGGTTGTGAAAAGCCACGCCCTCGCCATAAGGGGTCTTCTTGATTTCGTATCCATTGGCCAGCCACACGTTGCGCAGCCCGCCATCTGTGTAGTGGTACATCTCAGTCCTTCTTGACGTCTATCACGGTCACAACGACCAAATCGGTTGCGGGGTACTCTACGTACACCACAACCGCAACTTGCACACCTGCCACGAACCTCTGCATGCGGCACAAAAGGCCTGGGTGTTTCATGTCTGGCTCAGGTGGCTGCGGAAAACTGCCCAAACGCAAGACCTCGAGCACCATCGGATCGTTGACGTGTCGCTGGCGCATGCGCGTTCTGGCATGCGTGGTGTAGACCACATGTGTGGAGTCTTTTGCAGACTGCCGGATGTGTCGCTCCAATTGACGATCAGATGGAGAACCCAAGACTTGGACCTATTATTTTGATAGGTCCGATTGTGCCATAGACAAGAAATCTCGCGCGTCTAAGTAGACGTAATTTCGTGATCTGAGATGATGCAGCTTCATGAGCCATGACATCGTCATCCGGGTACCTGCCAATGAGTCTATGCAGCCTCCGCCCACAGTCGTGCGCCGCTGCGCCATCTATGCACGGGTTTCCGTCAGCAGCAATGCCGCCGGATTGAGCTCGCTACAGGCGCAAGTCCAAGCCTGTGAAGCCTACATCCAGGCCCAACGCGCGATGGGTTGGGAACTGGTGGCCCCTGCATACGTCGACGATGGTTTCTCTGGACGCAATCTTGAGCGCCCTGCGTTGCGCCAGCTCATGCAAGATCTGCAGACAGATAAGTTTGATGCGGTCGTCGTGCAGCGTCTGGACAGGTTGTGCCGAAGCGTCAGAGACATTTGTGATCTGCTGCCTACGTTCAGCATCACCCACACTGCCCTGGTCAGCACCACCCAAGCGCTGGACAGCGAGACGCCCGTGGGTCGCCTTACATTGCATCTGCTGACAACGTTTAGTGAATTCGAGCGGGAGATGGTCGGGGAGAGAATCCGAGACAAATTTGCGATCACACGCGCCAGTGGCAAGTGGCAGCGGAATGGCATCCCTCTAGGTTATGTTCTCAATGACCAACAGGAGCTACAAATCGACAACAAGGAAGCAGCCGTAGCTCGCGACATTTTTGAGCGCTTCCTGAATTCTGTCTCCATGCCCACCTTGATCGAGGAGCTCAACGCATTGGGCTATCGAACCAAAGCGCATGTCAGCCGCAATGGCAATCTGCACGGCGGCAAGCCCTTCGATCGCAACACGCTCAACCAGTTGCTCAGAAATCGGGCTTACATCGGCGAAGTCTTTTTTCAAAATGAATGGCATCCCGGTCAACACGAGCCAATTGTTTCCCGAGATCTGTGGGACCGGGTTCAGTCCATCAGGAGCAAGCGCGCGAGGCGCACGGGAGTACCCAATTCCACCATCGACTTAGTCGACTTTCCGCTCGGGGGCCGTGTGTATTGGCACGATGGCCGTGCATACACGGTGTTCGAGTCAAGTCTGCGTAAAGGTCGTCGTTACTGTTACTACAAGGCGCCGCCCCGCAGCGATGACAACGCCACAACGCCCGTAACGATCTCAACGGCAAACATGCACAAGCTGGTCATCGACTATCTGAGGGCATGCTTCAAAGACCCCCAGCCTTGGCTAGATGACCTGTCCGATGAATGGAGATGTCGGCCTGAATTTGAACCGACACATGTCAAAAGTAGCCTGCAAAAGATGGACTCGGTGTGGCATCTTTTCCTCGAACCACTGGTTGCTGATTGGATCATCAAGTTGGTGGACCGCGTGGTCGTATATCCCAATCAAGTCCAGATCGTGCTCAGCGTAGAGGGTCTATCTGAGCTTTTGCAAGTCCTCAAATCCGACACCGTCAGCCCCCAAAAGGCCCCCCGCAAAGCCACAAAAACACCCAAATGAGCGGCTGAAGAACTTGAGGACGTCACAAAATAATCACCCGAATAGAAGAAAATTACTACAAATAAGTTCGCAGTCAACCATGCCAGCCATCAGTCACATCAAACCATCGAGCTGCAACCCGCATGAATCCTAGGTTCTTCTTGAGGAGGCATCCTCAAGAAAACAGAGAAAACGTAGAGAAATCCGAGATCTCGGAGCCGAAAAATGAAACTTTTGGGGAGAAATTGACGACCGGCATCCTCAAGACATTTGCGAGGAATGGCGTCGTTACTGGGCTACAGCCCGATGAAAAAAGGGGACAGAGAAAGTCTGTCCCCTTTATGAATGGTGGAGCTGGGGGGATTTGAACCCCCGTCCATAAGTCTTTTTCGTACAGTTCTACATGTGTAGTCGTCTGATTTGAGTCTCGCCAAATGAACCGCGCAGCGACACGCTGAACACCCAGCCAGCACCCTTTTTTCTCACACCACCCCAAGGTACCCGGAGTGATGCCAGCCCATATGTTTTACCTTGCAGCTAGGACTTTTGAGGATTTGACTCCCCAATCACCCTAACCCAGCCTATCGGCCAACTGTTGCAAGGCTCACCGGATTAAGCGGCGAGTGCGAAACGTTCGTCGTTTGCAGTTAGTTTTTTTTCTGCTGTTTTACGAGGATCAGAACCTCGACATGCCCTGCCACGCGTCCGAACCCATGTCGAAACCAGTGCAGCCCCTGAGGCTCCTATTTTAGGCGTTGTTCAGGAATTTCAAGAGGTCGAGCGGAGAATCAATGTGCAAATGGGCATTCCAGCGCGAAATATCCGTTTGCGACCCCAAATAACCATAGGTCGCCGCAACCGTCACCATGCCTGCCGCCAAGCCCGCCACGATGTCGCGTTCATCATCCCCCACATAAACGCAACGTGCAGGATTGACCGACAAACGCCGTGCGGCCTCGAACAACGGTTCAGGATGGGGTTTTGCATGCGGCGTGGTGTTGCCGCTGACAATGGCGCCTGCTGTAGAAAAAAGGGCCGTGGCCGAGGTCAAGGGGTCAGTGAAGCGGCTGGATTTATTGGTCACCACGCCCCAAGGCATGCCTTGGGTCACCAAGGCGCTGATCATGTCCGCCACTCCGTCAAAAATGCGGGTCCGTTCGGTCAAGCAGTTTTCGTAGTTGACGAAGAACTCTTCCTTCATGGCCTCAAAGTCGGGATGCTCGGGCGTCACGCCAAAGGCGATGCCGATCATGCCCCGTGCTCCGGCGCCAGCCATATGGCGGTAGTTCTCAAGAGGAAGCGATGACAAGCCGCGATCGGTCCGCATTTTGTCCACCGCTGCACCCAGATCAGGCGCACTGTCAATCAAGGTGCCATCCAGGTCAAACAACACAGCTTCTACATTTTGGAACATCGGTTCTAGGCTTTGCGGCAAGCCAGCAAATAGTTCACGCTCGTGTCTTGGCTGAGCCAGTACCTTTTGGTGAACGGGTTGTACTCCATGCCTTTGAAGCCCTGGGCATCGAGCCCCGCTTCTCTGGCCCAGGTCACCAGCTCACTCGGTTTGATGAGTCGGGCAAATTCATGCGTGCCTTTGGGTAAAAGCTTGAGAATGTATTCGGCCCCCACAATCGCAAACAAGAAGGATTTGGGATTGCGGTTGAGCGTGGAAAAGAACACCCATCCACCGGGTTTGACCATTTGGGCGCAGGCTTTCACCACGGAAGCCGGGTCTGGAACATGTTCGAGCATTTCCATGCAGGTCACCACATCAAACTGCTCGGGTTTTTCAGCCGCCAGTGTTTCGGCACTGACCTCGCGGTATTGAACACCTGTCGTGCCTGCTTCCAAGGCGTGCAACTGGGCCACCTTGAGGGATTTGGTGGCCAGATCAATCCCCAAAACCTGCGCACCCTTACGCGCCATGGCATCTGAAAGGATGCCGCCACCACACCCCACATCCACGACATTCAGTCCGACCAAGGGCGCCAGCCCGTTGATCCATTCCAACCGCAAGGGATTGATCTGGTGCAAAGGACGAAATTCACTCTCAGGGTCCCACCAGCGATGGGCCAGATCGGAAAATTTGGCCAATTCGGCCGGATCGACATTGCGAACTGCTTGATTCATGGAAGAGATTGTCGCGCAAGGGAATCAATGAATGAGAACCCGCCATGAAAAAAGCCCCATTGCTGGGGCTTTTTTGAGCGATCTGAAAAAGATCAGTTGGCGCGTGTACCAACAACTTCGATTTCAACGCGGCGGTTCTTGGAACGGCCAGCGGAGGTTTTGTTGTCAGCCACGGGCTGCTTCTCGCCTTTGCCTTCGGTGTAAACGCGGTTTTTCTCGATGCCTTTGGACACCAAGTAGGCTTTCACAGCATCGGAACGCTTGACAGACAGTTTTTGGTTGTAAGCATCAGAGCCAACGGAATCGGTATGACCCACAGCAATGATGACTTCCAGGTTGATGCCTTTGACTTTACCGACCAGGTCGTCCAGCTTGGCTTTGCCTTCAGCTTTCAGAACAGCTTTGTCAAAGTCGAAAAACGCGTCGGCAGCGTAAGTCACTTTGGTTGCAGCAGCGGGTGCAGCCTTTTTAGGAGCTGGAGCAGGTGCGGCCTTAGGAGCTGGAGCTGGAGCAGCCTTAGGTGCTGGAGCTGGTGCAGCCTTAGGTGCAACGATCGCGCCATCGCAACCAACAGCTGCCGTGGCAGGTGTCCAGTTGGCATCGCGCCAGCACAGATCTTGGGTGCCGTTTTTCCAGACGAGGTCGCCGGAACCGTTGCGCCAGTTGTCAACAGTTTGTGCGCCAGCGGCTGTTACGAGAGCTGCGGAGGCAAACAACATCGCCATTTTGTTGAATTTCTTCATGGTCTTCCTCTTAAGGGATAAAGCCGCAGACTCGCTGCGAGAAAAGTGACGTTTCAGATGACCGTCATCTGAACCGTTGACATTTATTGTGCCATAGACAGCAGGGGGATTCGTTAAATGGCCCACGCACCAATGACTTGACCCCAAAATGAATGAGAAATGTTGCAGATAAGCGACATCCTCTTGCACCTAAAATCACCACTTCACATCGCGTCCAATACCCCCTCTATCTTTATGACCCAGTTCGCCAAAGAAACACTGCCCATCAGTCTGGAAGAGGAAATGCGGCGCAGCTACCTCGATTACGCCATGAGCGTGATTGTGGGCCGCGCCTTGCCCGATGCCCGCGATGGACTGAAGCCTGTCCACCGCCGCGTTTTGTTCGCCATGCACGAGTTGAACAACGACTGGAACCGCGCCTACAAGAAGTCGGCCCGTATCGTGGGTGATGTGATCGGTAAATACCACCCCCATGGCGACCAGTCGGTGTACGACACCATCGTCCGCATGGCGCAAGATTTTTCGATGCGCCATATGTTGGTGGACGGCCAAGGCAACTTCGGCTCGGTAGACGGCGACAGTGCAGCCGCCATGCGTTACACCGAGATCCGTCTGGCCAAGATCGCCCACGAAATGCTGGACGACATCGACAAGGAAACCGTCGACTTTGGCCCCAACTACGATGGCTCGGAAAAAGAGCCCCTGGTATTGCCTTCGCGCCTGCCCAACTTGTTGATCAACGGCTCAGGTGGTATTGCGGTCGGTATGGCCACCAACATCCCGCCGCACAACCTGAACGAGGTGGTGGACGCCTGCCTGCACCTGCTGCGCAACCCCGAAGCATCCATTGACGAATTGATGGAAATTGTTCCGGCACCCGACTTCCCGACGGGTGCCATCATCTACGGCATGGCTGGCGTGAAGGACGGCTACCGCACCGGCCGCGGCCGCGTGATCATGCGGGCCAAGTGCCATTTTGAAGACATCGACAAAGGCCAGCGCCAGTGCATCGTCGTCGACGAGCTGCCCTACCAGGTCAACAAAAAGACCTTGCAAGAGCGCATGGCCGAGTTGGTTCACGAAAAGAAAATCGAAGACATCAGCCACATCCAGGACGAATCCGACAAATCAGGCATGCGCCTGGTGATCGAGCTCAAACGTGGTGCCGTGCCTGAGGTGGTGCTGAACAACCTCTACAAGCAGACCCAGCTGCAAGACACCTTTGGCATGAACATGGTGGCCCTGATTGACGGTCAGCCCAAGCTGTGCAACCTGAAAGACCTGATTCAGGTCTTCTTGCAACACCGCCGCGAAGTGGTCACACGCCGCACCGTGTTTGAGCTGCGCAAGGCGCGTGACCGTGGCCATGTGCTGGAAGGCCTGGCGGTGGCTTTGGCCAACATCGACGATTTCATTGCCATCATCCGTGGGGCACCGACCCCTCCCGTCGCCAAGGCTGAATTGATGACCCGCGCATGGGACAGCCAGATGGTGCGCACCATGCTGACCCGCGCCCGCCAAGACGGCTCGGTGATCAATGCCGACGACTACCGCCCAGAAGGCCTGGAGCGTGAATATGGGCTGGGACAAGACGGCCTGTACCGCCTGTCCGACACGCAAGCGCAAGAAATCTTGCAAATGCGTCTGCAGCGCCTGACCGGCCTGGAGCAAGACAAGATCGTGGCCGAATACAAAGAAGTCATGGCCGAGATCGAAGACTTGCTGGACATTCTGGCCAAACCTGAACGTGTCTCGACCATCATTGGTGACGAACTGGGCACCGTGCGTCAGGAGTTCGGTCAAACCAAAATCGGCGCTCGCCGCAGCGAGATCGAGCACAGCGCGCAAGACCTGTCCACCGAAGACCTGATCACACCCACCGACATGGTCGTGACCCTGTCGCACAGCGGTTACATCAAGAGCCAGCCACTCAGCGAATACCGCTCCCAAAAACGTGGTGGACGTGGCAAGCAAGCAGCGGCCACCAAAGAAGACGACTGGATTGACCAGCTCTTCATCGCCAACACGCACGACTACCTGCTGTGCTTCTCGAACCGTGGCCGCCTGTACTGGCTCAAGGTCTGGGAAGTGCCCGCCGGCTCACGCGGCTCACGCGGCCGTCCCATCGTCAACATGTTCCCCTTGCAAGAAGGCGAGAAAATCAACGTCGTGCTGGCCCTCACCGGCGGCATGCGTACTTTTCCTGCCGACCACTATGTGTTCATGGGCACGTCCATGGGCACCGTCAAAAAGACTTCGCTGGACGAGTTCAGCAACCCGCGCAAAGGCGGCATCATCGCGGTCAATCTGGACGAAGGCGACTTCCTGATCGGCGCGGCCCTCACCAACGGTCAACACGACGTGATGCTGTTCAGCGATGGCGGCAAGGCGGTGCGTTTTGACGAAAACGATGTGCGCCCACTGGGCCGCAGCGCGCGCGGTGTGCGCGGCATGATGATTGAAGAAAACCAGAGCGTGATCGCCATGCTGGTCGCTGGAGACGAAACACAAAGCGTGTTGACGGCCACCGAAAACGGTTACGGCAAGCGCACCTCCATTGCCGAATACACCCGACATGGCCGTGGCACCAAGGGCATGATCGCCATCCAGCAATCCGAGCGCAATGGCAAAGTGGTGGCGGCCACCTTGGTGCACGCCGACGACGAAATCATGCTGATCACCGACACCGGCGTTTTGGTGCGCACCCGCGTGGCCGAAATCCGCGAACTGGGTCGTGCCACGCAAGGCGTGACCTTGATCGGCTTGGACGAAGGCGCCAAGCTGTCTGGCTTGCAGCGCATTGTGGAAAACGACGCGAACGTATCCGAAAACGATGCCACAGAAGGTGACACCGATGGTGCGCCTGACGAGAACACACCTGACGCGGAATAAGTAATGGGACGCGCTTTCAACTTCTCGGCAGGTCCAGCCGTCATGCCCGAGGCCGTGTTGCAACAAGCCGCAGCAGAGATGCTCGACTGGCACGGTTCAGGCATGAGCGTGATGGAGATGAGCCACCGGGGCAAAGAATTCATCAGCATTTATGAGCAAGCCGAAGCCGACTTGCGCGAACTGCTGGCGGTGCCTGCACACTTCAAAATCCTGTTCATGCAAGGCGGCGGCCTGGCCGAAAACGCCATCGTGCCGCTGAACCTGTCGCATGGCGGTGCCATGGATTTTGTGCTGACCGGCAGCTGGAGCCAAAAGTCACTCAAAGAAGCCAGCAAATACGGCGCGGCTCGCGTGGCCGCATCGGCACAAAGCGATGGCTTCACCACCCTGCCATCGCCTGCCTCCTGGCACATTGGCGCCGACAGCCGCTACGTGCACATCTGTGGCAACGAGACCATCCATGGCGTGGAATTTCATGAACTGCCTGACCTGAAAGCCCTGGGCTGCGACGCGCCGCTGGTGGTCGATTTTTCCTCCCATGTGGCATCGCGTTCGGTGGACTGGTCCCGCGTGGGCCTGGCCTTTGGCGGTGCGCAGAAAAACCTGGGGCCCGCGGGCCTGACCCTGGTCATCGTGCGCGAAGACCTGATCGGCCACGCCCTGCCCCACTGCCCCAGCGCCTTTGACTACCAACTGGTGGCCGACAACCAATCGATGTACAACACACCACCGACCTACAGCATCTACATCGCAGGGCTGGTGTTCCAATGGCTCAAGAAGCAAGGCGGCATCGCGGCCATGGCGCAACGCAACATCGCCAAAGCGCAACTGCTCTACGACTTTCTGGACAGCTCCAGCCTGTACGTGAACAAGGTCGCCAAAGACTGCCGATCGCGCATGAATGTGCCATTTTTCCTGCGCGATGAGTCGCGCAACGAGGCCTTTTTGGCAGGCGCCAAAGCGCGCAACTTGTTGCAACTCAAAGGCCACAAATCGGTGGGCGGCATGCGGGCCAGTATTTACAACGCCATGCCCCTTGAAGGCGTGCAGGCCTTGGTGGCCTACATGCGCGAATTTGAAAAAACCCAGGCCTGAACGAGGCCGCCAGAAAGACTTGCGGACATGAGCCAACAACCCATTCAGTCGGATGCCCTGGGTGCCCTGCGCGTGCAGATTGACGCGCTGGACAAACAGCTGCTGAACCTGCTGAACCAGCGCGCCCATGTGGCCGAACAAGTGGGCGAGATCAAGCGCGCCGAAGGCTCTCCCTTTTTTCGCCCCGACCGCGTGGCACAGGTGATCGACAAAATCACCCAAGCCAACCCCGGCCCACTCAAGAACGAGCACGTGGCCTCCATCTGGCGCGAAATCATGTCGGCCTGCCTGGCCCTTGAAGCACCGCAACGCGTGGCGGTGCTGGGTCCCCAAGGCACGTTTTGCGAACAAGCCGCCATCGAGTTTTTCGGCAGCGCAGCCAACCTGATTTACTGCGCCAACTTTGACGAAGTCTTCCATGCCACCGCCGCAGGCACCGCCCAGTACGGCGTGGTCGGCATGGAAAATTCCACCGAAGGTGTGGTGGCCCGCTCGCTGGATTTGTTCTTGCGCTCACCCGTGCATGTGGTCGGTGAAGTCAGCTTGCAGGTGCGCTTCAACCTGCTGCGCCAACTCAACTCGGACGCAGGCATTGAGGTCGTAATGGCCCACCCCCAAGCCTTGGCCCAGTGCCAAGGCTGGTTGGCCAAGCATTTGCCGCACGTCGAGCGCCGCGCCGTGTCCAGCAACGCCGAAGGTGCCCGCCTGGCAGCCACCAACCCGGCATGGGCGGCCCTGGCCAGCGAGCGCGCCGCCAGCCAATTTGGTTTGCACATCGTGCACCACGCCATCCAGGATGAGGCGTTCAACCGCACCCGCTTTGCCGTGATTGCCTTGCCCAACACCCTGGCCACGCCACCGGCTTCGGGCAAGGACTGCACCAGCTTGGTGGTGTCGGTGCCCAACCGTCCTGGTGCCGTGCACGACTTGCTGGTGCCGCTCAAAAACAACGGCGTGTCCATGACCCGCTTCGAGTCGCGCCCCGCCAAGTCGGGCCAGTGGGAGTACTACTTCTACATCGACCTGCAAGGCCATATCAGCGAACCGAATGTGGCCGCTGCCTTGCAAGAGCTGCAAGGGCTTTGTGCTTTCTACAAGGTGCTGGGTTCTTACCCCGTTTCCGAATGACACCCGAGCGCCCGACCGCGCCACGCTTCGCACGACTGGCCTTGATCGGCTGCGGCCTGATGGGCGGCTCGTTTGCGTTGGCCCTGCGCCAAGCCGGTCTGGTGCACACCATCGCGGGCTTCAGCGCTTCTGAAAAAACCCGCCAGCGCGCGGTGGAACTCCAAGTCATCGACCAAGCCTGCACCAGTGTGGCCGAAGCGGTGCAAGGCGCAGATCTGGTGTTGCTGGCCGTGCCTGTCGGCGCCATGCACAGCAGCTTTACGGCCATGCGCGATGCGCTGCAACCGGATGCCTTGCTGATGGATGTGGGCTCGACCAAGTGCGATGTGGTGGCTGCGGCCATGGCCACTTTGGGCGAACGCCTGCCCTGCTTTGTGCCGGCTCACCCGATTGCGGGCAAAGAAGTCGCGGGCATTGAACATGCCGACAGCACCTTGTACCAAAACCGCCGCACCATCCTCACGCCTTTGCCCCAAACCGGCATCCACAGGCTGCAGACGGCGCACGCGGTGTGGACCGCGATGGGCAGCCACGTCAGCACCATGACGCCCGAAACCCATGACGCCACCTTTGCTGCGGTCAGCCACTTGCCCCATCTGCTGGCCTTTGCTGCGGTCAACGCCTTGACGACGCAAGCCCAGGGTGCCGCTTTTCTGGACATGGCCGGCCCAGGCTTTCGGGATTTTTCACGGATTGCGGCCAGCGATGCGTGCGTCTGGCGCGACATCCTGAGCGCCAACCATGCCGAAGTGCTCACACAAGTGGGGCATTTCCGTGCGGCGCTGGCGCAGCTTGAAAATGCCTTGAAGCAAGGCGACACACACACCCTGGAGCAACTGATTGACCAGGCCAGCAGCGTGCGTTCGGCCTGGACACTGCAAGCGGGCAACGCCTGCCACCCCCATTCCGAGACTTAAAAAAACATGTTCGCCACCGCTTTCCTCGACCTTCCACCGCTGCAAGGTGCATCCGGCACGGTCACCCTGCCCGGCTCCAAAAGCATCTCCAACCGCGTGCTGCTGCTCTCGGCTTTGTGCCAGGGCACCACGGTGGTCCACGATCTGCTGGACTCGGACGACACCCGCGTGATGCTGGCAGCCTTGCGCCAACTGGGCTGTGGTGTGCACGCCGACGGCAGCACCGTCACCATCACGGGTCTGGGCGGCCAGCACGCACACCACGACGCGATTGAATTTTTCATGGGCAATGCCGGCACGGCCATGCGCCCACTCACCGCAGCGCTCTCGGTGCTGGGTGGCGACTTCACACTCAAAGGTGTGCCCCGCATGCACGAGCGCCCCATCGGTGATCTGGTCGATGCGCTGCGCGAGCTGGGCTGCCACATCGACTACCTGGGCAACACCGGCTTTCCGCCTCTGCGCATTGGCCAGCCCAAGCTGAAACTGGACGCCCCCATCCCGGTGCGTGGCGATGTCTCCAGCCAGTTCCTCACCGCCTTGCTCATGGCCTTGCCGCTGGCGGCCCAGGACCGCAGCATCACCATCGAGGTGATCGGCGAACTCATCAGCAAACCCTACATCGAAATCACCCTCAATCTGCTGGAACGCTACGGCATTGCCGTGGAACGGCACGGCTGGCAACGCTTTGTGATCCCGGCGGGCAGCCGCTACCAGTCGCCCGGCACGATCCACGTCGAGGCAGATGCCTCTTCGGCCAGCTACTTCATCGCACTGGGTGCCATCGCACAAGGCGATGGCATCCGCATCAACGGCGTGGGCGCCGACTCCATCCAGGGGGACATCCGTTTCGTGGAAGCCGCCACCCAAATGGGCGCCCAGGTGACCAGCGGCCCCAACTGGCTTGCAATACGCCGGGGTGCCTGGCCCCTCAAAGGGATCACGCTCGACTGCAACCACATCCCCGACGCCGCCATGACACTGGCCGTGATGGCGCTGTATGCCGACGGCCCCACCCTGCTGCGCAACATCGCCAGCTGGCGGGTCAAAGAAACCGACCGCATCGTGGCCATGGCCGCCGAATGCCGCAAACTGGGCGCCACCGTGGAAGAAGGCCCCGACTGGCTGCGCATCCACCCCTTGCCCAAGGGCCAGTGGCAAGCGGCCAGCATCCACACCTATGACGACCACCGCGTGGCCATGTGCTTTTCCCTGGCCGCTTTCAACGCCGACCAGATTCCAGTGCGCATTGAAGACCCCAAATGCGTGGCCAAAACCTTCCCCGATTACTTCGAGGCTTTGTTTTCGGTGGCGCACGCCAACACCTTGGACATCCCCGTCATTTGCATCGACGGCCCCACCGCTTCGGGCAAAGGGACGCTCGCCAGCCGCGTGGCTGCGCAGTTGGGCTACCACTACCTTGATTCAGGCGCGCTGTACCGCGTCACGGCCCATGCGGCGCTACAGGCAGGTCTGACGCTGGAAGCCGCCGACGAAACCCGCATCGCCGACCTGGCCCGCCAACTGCCTGTGCACTTTGAAGGCGATCAGGTCCTGCTGGGCGGCGTGGACGTGACCGATGCCATCCGCAGCGAACAAGGCGGCATGAACGCCTCCAAAGTCTCGGTGCTGCCCGCTGTGCGCGAGGCTTTGGTGCAGCTGCAACACAGCTTTCGCCGACTGCCTGGCCTGCTGGCCGATGGCCGCGACATGGGCACGGTGATCTTTCCAAACGCCCCTTTGAAGGTGTTTTTGACCGCCAACGCGGCCCAACGCGCCGAAAGACGGCATAAGCAATTGATTTCTAAGGGTTTTTCGGCTAACATCGACGCTCTTCGCGCTGACTTGGAAGCGCGCGATGCCCGGGACATGTCCCGCAGCGTTGCGCCCCTCCGGCCCGCACAAGATGCCTTGCAACTGGACAACTCGTCCTTGACCATCGAAGCCTCGGTGGAACAGGTGATGGTCTGGTGGCAAAGTCGGCAGGTTTTCGGTTGAAAGACCGGGAACGGCCACCCAGCCCGCCCTGTGCGGGCTGAATGAAGCTTCCACGCCGCTCTCTTCGTGTAGCTTGCACACTGGCAGCGTGGATTTTTGAAACCAACCGCGGTTCACACCGCACCAGCAACCGCCACAGTCAGCTCCTGGAAACGACGCATGTCGCGTTCGTCAGTCCTGTCTTGTGGATGAGGAAATTACATGTCTGAATCTTTTGCCGCCCTCTTTGAGGAATCCCTGCAACGTACCGAAATGCGCCCTGGTGAAGTCATCACCGCTGAAGTGGTGCGCATCGAACACAACTTCGTTGTGGTCAACGCCGGTCTCAAGTCCGAGTCCTACGTGCCCCTCGAAGAGTTCAAGAACGACCAGGGTGAAGTTGAAGTCCAGGTCGGCGACTTTGTCTCGGTGGCCATCGGCTCCATCGAAAACGGCTACGGCGACACCATCTTGTCCCGCGACACCGCCAAGCGTCTGGCTTCGTGGATGTCTCTGGAAAAAGCCCTGGAATCCGGCGAATTCGTCACTGGCGTGACCAGCGGCAAAGTCAAGGGTGGCCTGACCGTTCTGGTCAACGGCATCCGCGCTTTCTTGCCCGGTTCTTTGGTCGACACACGTCCTACCAAAGACCTGTCTCCCTACGAGAACAAGACCCTGGAATTCAAGGTCATCAAACTCGACCGCAAGCGCAACAACGTCGTGTTGTCACGCCGCGCTGTGGTGGAAGCCTCCATGGGCGAAGAGCGCGCCAAACTGATGGAAACCCTGCGCGAAGGCTCCATCGTTCACGGTGTCGTCAAGAACATCACCGAATACGGTGCATTCGTGGACCTGGGCGGCATCGACGGCCTGCTGCACATCACCGACATGGCATGGCGCCGTGTCCGTCACCCTTCCGAAGTGGTCACTGCTGGTCAGGAAATCACCGCCAAGATCCTCAAGTTCGACACCGAGAAAAACCGCGTGTCCTTGGGCCTCAAGCAAATGGGCGACGATCCTTGGATGGGCGTCAACCGCCGCTACCCACAGGGCACCCGCATGTTCGGCAAGATCACCAACATCGCCGACTACGGCGCGTTTGTGGAACTCGAACCCGGCATCGAAGGCTTGGTGCACGTGTCTGAAATGGACTGGACCAACAAGAACGTGGCCCCTTCCAAAATCGTTGCCCTGGGTGACGAAGTCGAAGTCATGGTCCTCGAGATCGACGAAGACAAGCGCCGCATCAGCTTGGGCATGAAGCAGTGCCGTGCCAACCCATGGCAAGAGTTTGCTCAAAACACCAAGCGCGGCGACCGCGTCAAGGGCCCGATCAAGTCGATCACCGACTTCGGCGTGTTCGTTGGCCTGGCTGCTGGCATCGACGGTCTGGTGCACCTGTCTGACCTGTCCTGGAACGAAACCGGCGAAAACGCCGTGCGCGAATTCAAGAAGGGTCAAGAAGTCGAGGCTTTGGTCTTGGCTGTGGACGTGGACCGCGAACGCATCAGCTTGGGCATCAAACAGCTCGACTCCGATCCTTTCACCACCTTCGTGTCGATCAACGACAAAGGCCAAACCGTCACCGGCAAGGTCAAGACTGTGGATGCCAAGGGCGCTGAAATCGACCTGGGCGAAGACATCGTCGGTTACCTGCGTGTCAGCGAAATCTCGCGTGACCGCGTGGAAGACGCCAGCCACGTGCTGAAAGTCGGCGACGAAGTGACTGCCGTGGTGGTGAACGTGGATCGCAAGACCCGCAACATCCAGCTGTCCATCAAAGCCAAGGACGCTGTGGACCAGCAAGAAGCCATGGCTTCCCTGTCGCAGCAGTCTTCGCGTGAAAACGCCGGCACCACCAGCCTGGGCGCTTTGTTGCGTGCCAAGTTGGACAACAACTGATCTCTTTGATCTGAAGACGCTTGCTGTCTGAAAAGCCTGCCCCCTGTCATAGGGGCAGGCTTTTTTTCAGACCCCTACCCACACCAGCAAGCCCCCTGAACAACGAATTGACACCATGACCCGCTCCGATCTGGTTGAAGAACTGGCTGCCCGCTTTGCACAGCTGACCCACCGAGACGCCGAACTGGCCGTCAAGACGGTGCTGGACGCCATCAGCGATGCGCTGGTCAAAGGCCACCGCATCGAGATTCGGGGCTTTGGCAGCTTCTCCATCAACCGTCGCCCCCCGCGTGTTGGCCGCAACCCGCGCTCGGGCGAAAGCGTTCAGATTCCGGAAAAACGGGTCCCCCATTTCAAACCTGGCAAAGCATTGCGCGAAGCCGTGGATGCAGGCACTGCATCCCAAGGCACAGGCAACACCCCCGACTGATCGGTGGGGCTGCACACTGGAAAGTGGGCACAGGTTTCCCACCACGGCAATGGCACGGCACCTATACCGACGCCCATGCCGTTTGTGGCCAGAAAAGCCCCCATTAGAATGAAGCCAGATTCCGAGGTCTTCCATGAAACGTTTGCTTCGGCTGCTTCAGTGGCTACTGAAAGCCGCTGTCTTTTTTACACTGTTCGCTTTTGCGCTGAATAACCAGCAAGAAACGCGCGTCAATTTCTTTTTCGGCACCTTCTGGTCAGCCCCGACCGTTCTGGTGGTGCTTTCTGCGTTCAGTCTGGGCGTCATGGTGGGGGTGCTCGGCATGGTGCCCAGATGGTGGCGACATCGCCGCAGCCTTCGCATGAACCCCCTGGACAAAACCGAACCCACCCCTGCGCCTGAGACCCCCCATGGAACTTGACCTGACCTGGATTTTGCTGGGCTTGCCCGCCGCTTTTGCTTTGGGCTGGATCGCGTCACGCCTGGATTTGCGCCAGATGCGCATCGCCAACCGGCAAGCCCCGCGGGCTTACTTCAAAGGCTTGAACTACCTGCTCAATGAGCAGCAAGACAAAGCCATTGACGCCTTCATCGAAGCCGTTCAAAACGACCCCGACACCTCGGAGCTGCACTTTGCTTTGGGCAACCTGTTTCGCCGCAGAGGCGAATACGACCGTGCCGTGCGCGTGCACGAACACCTGCTGTCCCGGGCCGACTTGAGCAGCGCCGATCGGCAGCGTGCCCAGCACGGCTTGGCGCTCGACTTCCTGAAAGCGGGTTTATTGGACCGTGCGGAAGAAGCCCTGCGCAAACTGGAAGGCACCTCCTACGAAGGCCAGGCGCGCCTGGCACGTCTGGCCATTTATGAACGCTCACGCGAGTGGCCGGAAGCTGCCCGGGTGGCCAGACTTCTTGAAAAGTCGGGCGAAGCGAATTTCGACATGCGCATGGCGCACTACCAATGCGAGCAAGCGCGTGAAGCCGTGCAGCAAGGGGATGTCGCGCAAGCCCAGCAATTGTTGACAACCGCCATGCAAGCCACACCCGATGCCGCCAGGCCACGGATCTTGCTGGGGCAACTGCAACTGTCTCTGGGTCAGCCCCAAGCGGCCTACGAAACTTTGTCCACGCTGTTTGCGCATGCGCACGCTGCAGCGCCGCTGGCCGCTGCCAGTTTGGCCAAGGCAGCGCAAGCCGCTGGTTTGACGCCACAGGCCACGAACCTGCTGGAAACACATTACGGCAAACAGCCCGGCATCGATGTGCTGGAAGCCATCGTGGCACTGGCGTCGCAAACTCCCGAAGGTTCTGCCGCATCGCGTCAACGCTTTTTGAAGCATCTGGACCAACACGCCTCCTTGATGGCAGCCACCCGCTGGCTGAGCGACGAAGGCACCGCAACCGGCCATGTCCCCGCCCCGGTGCAAAAAGCACTGGAACAGGCCATCCGACCCTTGGCCCGCTACCGCTGCGCCGCTTGCGGGTTTGAAGCCAAAGAACACTTCTGGCATTGCCCCGGCTGCCAAGCCTGGGACAGCTACCCGCCGCGCCGCATCGAAGAGCTGTAAACCCGATCCGACACATCTGGTTTCAATTGGGCGCGCGGCCCTCTTCTCACAAAGAAACCGACTTCCCACAATGGCTGACGCTGCAAACTCTTGCAGCCCACCGAGGGAGCGCCACCCATGTTTAAAAAGACCACCGCCCTGTTATGGGCCATCGTTGGCGCTGGCCTGGTTTGTGCCCAGTCCATCGACTTGAACCAAGCCAGTGAAATCGAACTCGATGGCCTGCAAGGCGTCGGCCCTGCGCTCACGCGAGAAGTGCTGCGTGAGCGAAACAAAGCGCCTTTCAAAGACTGGGCCGATGTGACACGCCGCGTCAAAGGCATTGGCCCCCAAAAAGCCCACCGCCTCTCGGAACAAGGGGTTCGGGTGCAGGGCCAGGCACTGAAACGGGCAGATGACCGCCCTGAAGCCCGACGTGATCCACACACCGGATCGGTGACCAGCGTGGTGCCATAGAGTCGGCGCGTGTCACTTTACCGGTAAGATGCCGCGCTGGCCTGACAAGGCATGAAAGAGTGACGGATGTTTAAAAATGTGATGGTTTACCGCATCGGCGAGGGCTTTGCGCCCACACTGGCCGATGTGCAGGCGGCGCTGGAGCCGATGCAATTTGTGGAATGTGGCGCCAGCCAGGAAAAGTCGATTGGCTGGATCCCCCCTCGTGGCGAAGCCCATGGCCCCTTGGTCGAGTCGGTGGCGGGCCAGTGGATTTTGAAGTTGATGATCGAGACCAAGGCCGTGCCCGGCAACGTGGTACGGCGCAAGGCCGATGAGCGCATCGCCGAGATCGAAGCGGCCACCGGCCGCAAACCTGGCAAAAAAGAAAAACGCGACCTGATGGACGATGTGCTGCTGTCGCTGTTGCCGCAAGCTTTTGCACGCCAGTCCAGCGTGCTCGTGTGGATGGACCTGGACAACCAACGCCTGGTCTTGAACGCGGGCAGCCAGGGCAAAGCCGACGAAGTCATGTCGGCGCTGATGAACGTGATGGGCGGCCTGTCGGTTGCGTTGATCCAGACCGTGACCTCGCCGCAAGCGGCCATGACCCAATGGCTGCTGGCCCCCACACCTGACGAATGGCCCGCCGACCTGACGGTGGAACGCGAAACCGTGCTCAAGTCGACTGGCGAAGACGCCGCCAGCGTGCGCTTTACCCGCCACCACCTGGCCAACGACGATGTGCGCAAACACGTGCTGGAAGGCAAGCTGCCCACCCAGTTGGCCCTGAGCTGGGATGGCCGCGTGGCCTTTGTGCTGACCGACACCTTGCAACTGAAAAAAGTGCAGTACCTCGATGGCGTCATGGACGAATCAGGCACCGACAAAAACGAAGACCGCTTTGACGCCGACGTGGCCTTGTCCACCGGCTTGCTCGGGCCACTGATCGACAGCCTGATCGAAGCCCTGGGTGGCGAGATGACACTGGGAGAAGCGGCGGCCGATCAGGCCCTGCCCAACCCGACGCGCACCGTGGTGAACTCCACCGTGGCGACGGGTGCAACGGCGAGCGACGACGAAGACCCGCCGTTTTAAAAGACGGTAAGCCCAAGCCGAAAGGACCCATGCCATGCCCACGGTGATTGCGATCTGTGTCGGTGCCTGTGTCGGCGCGCTGTCGCGCTGGCAACTGGGCCTGTGGCTCAACCCCAACCCCGCCCACAGCGGTTGGTTGCCCTGGGGCACATTGGCGGCCAACCTGATCGGTGGATATTTGATTGGCGTGTGCATGGGTGTGTTCCAGCAACTGCCCGAGCTGGACCCGGTCTGGCGACTGGCGCTGGTCACCGGTTTTCTGGGGGCATTGACCACCTTCTCCAGCTTTTCGTCCGAAGTGGTCAGCATGCTGCAACAAGGCCGTTTTGCCCTCGCGGCCACGACCGCTTCACTGCACCTGTTCGGATCCTTGTTGCTCACCCTGCTGGGCCTCAAAACCGTCAGCCTGTTGTGGATGCATTGAGGGAGTTGAAAGTCCGATTGGGCTTTGCAACAGCATCACCCTCCGCCGCGCTGCATGTACAAATCAAAACGTTTCATGAAGGCGTAGCGTTCATCCGCGTTGAGGCCCTGAAACTCGAAATTCACCCGCAACACCGGCATGCGCATGAGCGCAATGACACGCGGCGGCATGACCTGCCAGCGCAATTGCAAAGCGCCTGAACCCATGCACGCCCTGGCTGAGGCACCCGCTTGCTGCCAAGCGCAGTCGCCCATGGCAGCGGGCAGCCAACCGAGCCACTCGGTCTCGGTGCAACCCATGTCGCGTTGAAATTGCTCGGCGTAATGAGACTGCATGGGCGACTGCATGGGCTGCTTCAGCCGCCCGCCACTGGCGGCCAGATGGCCAGCACATCGCCATCGACCAAGGTGGTGGTTCCCCGGTCTTCGGGCGCGATGTATTTGCCATTCACCAGCACCAAATGCACCAGCTTGGGCGGCATGCCAAAGGGCTCGATGATCTGGCTGATGCACGCATCCGCCTGCACATGCAGCGTGACCTGGTTGCTGCGCCGTGCTTCGGCGGGCAAATAATCGGTCAGCGTGGCAAACAGTTTGAAAGTGATGTTCATGCCGTGATGCTCCCATCCAGGTCGCAGTCCAGCGGTCGATCAGGGCTTGGGTTCATCGGCGTCTTTCGTCTGCCGCACCGCTCCATCGCCCCTGGCCTTGCGCGCAATCCAAATAGGCCTCCATCAATTTTGTCGGGTCGTGCAACAGGCGGTCTTTCCAGTCGCCCAGCCGCACCTGCCCTTCGACAAGGCCACGCATCACACCCACATGCTCGGTCCAGCCCACGCTGTTGCAGCCCACCAGCACATCGTCCTTGAACTGCAGGCTCAGGTGACGGCCTGTGGCCTGGTGGGTCAGCACCGCCGACTGCCCACCGGGCACGCCCTCCCAATTGCCAAAACTGGTGGAGATCAAGCCCAGGGTGTCGAGCACGTTGATTTGCGTGACGCCTTGGAGTGTGGTCTTTTGACCCACCATGTTCAAGGCAGCCACACGGGCTTGCTCGGCCGCATTGGGCTGAATGGCGCTGACGATGGTTTTTCCGCTGACCAAATCAAGGGCTTCGGCACAGTCACCTGCGGCGTAAATGCCAGGCACATTGGTTTGCATCTGGGCATCGGTCAACACCCCTTGCAAACAGGTGATGCCGCTGTCTTGCAAATAGCCAATGGCGGGCCGTACCCCAGTGGCGCTGATCACCAGATCAGCCTCTACGGTCTGGCCGTTGGACAGACGAACCTGGAGGGCGCCGCCGACTTCATCAGAAGACAGGCCCACCGCCGCAGCCAACTTGCCCAACAAGCCTTTTTCAGCGCCGGCACGCACCGACGTGATGGCTTCGACCTTGGTGCCAGTGAACACCTGAACGCCTTTGGCTTCGCACCAATCACGGATCATGCCGCCCGCGACCGGGCCCATCATGCGCGGCACCATGCGGTCGCCCATTTCGACCACGCTGAGCTTCACGCCGCGAGCAGTCAGGGCCTCCATGATGATGCAACCGATGAAGCCCGCCCCCATTTGCAACACCCTGGCCCCCGGCTTGGCCAGCGCCGCAATGGCTCGGGCATCTGCCAAAGTCCAGCAAGGGTGGACACCCGGTAAATCCATGCCAGCGATCGGCGGGCGCACCGGATGCGAACCGGTGGCAATGAGCAGTTTGTCAAAGGCGATGGCGCTGCCGTTGTCCAGTTGCACCGACTGGGCCTGCACGTTGACCTGCGTGACCTTGGCCTTGACTTGCGTGATGCGCAAATCGTCAAAGTGCGCAGCACGCTTGCGTAAATAGGTGCCGCGCTCGTCAATATGGCCCATCAGCAGGTACGGAATCGCCATGCGCGAGTACGGTGCGTCGGGCTCGTCGCCCACCAGGGTGATGCTGTCGTGCGGGGCGTGTTTGCGCAGGGTCTCGGCGGCGATGACGCCGGCAGGGCCTGCGCCCAAAATGACGTGGTGCATGGTTCACTCTCCAAAAACAGGCAGCGGCCCGAAAAGGCCGCTGCACAGGTCAATCCAGCCCCAGTCCTGGCAGACAAGCCCCAGTGCTTGACCGCCAGGTACAGGGCATGCCACTCAAAGGCCCAGACGTGCCTTGGTGTCGGCAGTGGGACGCCCTTCGGTGTCCCAACCGCGCACCGCGTAGTACTTGGGCAGCATCTCGGGCAACATGCTCACTTTGCCTTTGGATGGGCCGGTTTTGGCGGCTTCGGTCAACAGCCGCTTGGGCAGGTTGTCGTCGGCCTTGGTGAAGCCAGCGGCGTTGTTGAACTCGCGCTCCATGTTCCAGATGCGCTCTCCAATTTTTTCCAGCTCTTCGGTGGTGTAAGCGTCATCGCACGCGGCTTGCAACTGCGGTGCCAGATCGGCCACGCCCCAGGCAAAGGTGGTGAACACGCACAGGCCCGAAGAGTCGAAAGCGGCCGTGGCATCCTGGAAGGCCTTGACCAGCTCGGGCTTGCCTTCGTGCTCCACCGGATCGGTTTTGACGGGAATGCCCAGCACTTCAGAAGCGATGGTGTAGCCGCGCAGGTGGCAAGCGCCCCGGTTGCTGGTGGCGTAGGCCAGGCCAATGCCCTGAATCGAGCGGCCGTCGTAGGCTGGAAACTCCTGGCCCTTGACACTCATCGACAAGTCCGGGTGGCCGTACTTGGCGGTCAGGCGTTTGGAGCCCTGGCCAATTTCCACACCAAAGCCTTCACCCTTGGCGGTGATTTCAGCAAAGTAAGCCAGCGCCTGGGCCGAGCCGAATTTCGCATCAATGCCCAACTGCTCTTGCGTGAGCACGCCCATCTCATACAGTTCCATCACCGCGCCCACGGTGGCACCGAAGCTGATCGGGTCAAAGCCTTCCTCGTTGCACAGCAGGTTGGCGTATTGCAGTGCCTCCAGGTCTTTCACCCCGTTGGCCGCGCCCAGTGCCCAGGCTGCTTCGTACTCCAAGCCCCCGTTGGCACCCCAGTATTGGGGTTTGTTTTGCACGGTGAAGTGGCCCTCGTCCATCCGGCTGATGCGGCCGCAAGCAATGGTGCAGCCAAAGCAGGCCTGGTTGGTGACCAGGTGCTTTTTGCCATCGGTCTCGCGGGGCGTGACCATGGCTTCGGCAGAAATGTCCTTGGCGCCTTCGAACTGCACATCACGGTGGTTGCGGGTGGGCAAAGCGCCCATCTCGTTGATCACGTTCATCAGCACCTGGGTGCCATACGCGGGCAGACCCTGGCCAGTGACGGCGTTGTCGGCCAGGATTTTTTTCTTCTCGAAGGTCACTTTCATGAAGGCCTTGGGGTCGCGGATATTGCCCACGCCCTTGGTGCCACGCACCGCAATGGCCTTGAGGTTTTTGCTGCCCATGACCGCGCCCACGCCCGAGCGCCCTGCCGCACGGTGCAAGTCGTTCACCACGGCGGCGTACAAGACCTTGTTTTCACCGGCCTTGCCAATGCTCGAGACACGCAGCAGCGGGTCTTGCAGGCTTGCCTTGAGGACCTCTTCGGTCTTCCAGACGCTCTGACCCCACAGATGCGACGCATCGCGCAGTTCGGCCACGTCGTCGTTGATGTACAGGTACACCGGCGTGGCCGATACACCTTCAAAGATGACCATGTCCCAGCCCGCCATCTTCAGCTCGGCGCCCCAATAACCGCCCGAGTTGGAGCAGGCAATCGCACCCGTCAAAGGGCCTTTGGTGATGACGGTGTAACGGCCGCCGGTAGACGCCATGGTGCCGGTCAGCGGGCCCGTGGCCCAGATGATCTTGTTCTCGGCCGACAGCGGATCGACTTTGGGGTCGACTTCGTTGATCAGGTATTTGCTGCCCAGACCACGCGAACCGATGTAGTCGCGCGCCCACGCCATGTTCAGCGGTTCGGATGTGACGGTGCCCGCGGTCAGGTTGACGCGGAGAATTTTTCCAGCCCAAGACATGTTGATGCTCCTTATGGGTGGTGGGTTTAAGCCGCAGAGGGCTGATTGCCCAGCTTGTCAGCCCACTGTTTCATTTTGTCGATGCCGGTCCAATTGGCATCCACGAAGGTGATGGCCCCGGTGGGGCAAGCCGCGACACAGGCTGGGTCGCCGCCGCACAGGTCGCACTTTTGCACCTTGCCGGTCTCTTGCACATAGTTCACGGTGCCAAACGGGCAGGCGATGGTGCAGACCTTGCAACCCACGCAGGTGGATTCATTGACCACCTTGGCCCCCGTGGCTTTGTCCACGGTGATGGCCTCCACCGGGCACGCGTGCAGGCACCAGGCTTCGTCGCACTGGGTGCAGGTGTAGGGCACTTTTTTGCCCGTGTGGTGGAAGTCGAACACCTTGATGCGCGATTTGGAGGTGGCGTATGTGCCGTAGTTCTCGAAAGAACAGGCCATTTCGCACTGCAAGCAGCCGGTGCATTTGTCCGGGTTGATGTGCAGGACTTTCTGCATGTGTGTCTCCTGTGAGGTGGCGGTCTGTTCAAGACCGCGCTTATGAATCAGAATGCATAGCGATTGTTGATGCACGCCCTCCGCCACCGATGCGGATTAACCCTTGGATTGGCAGGGTTGGCTTCAGAAATTCTCAGCTTGATACACATTTGACATGCCCCTGACTGCACACCCCACAGACCGCCTTGCGCGCATTGAGCAGGCCCGAGCGTTGGTTTTTCAAGAGCGTTCTCTTGCCTCGGGCTCAGGCGTCTCGCCCTGGATCACCCAATCTTGGCAGCGTTGCCTGGACATGGGCCTGCAACCGAGCCAGGCGGTGGGTTTTGACGCCGTGTCGGCCCAGCACATGCGCCGCGTGCAAGAAGCCAGTCGCCCCCTGGTGCAAGCCGCCCAGCCGGTGCTGGCCGAACTGGCCCGGGTCATTGCCGACATCCGTTACTTCGCCATCCTGACGAATGCCGAGGGCATCGTGGTCGATGTCCATGGCCCGGTGGACCGACAAAACCGCCATGCCGATGTGATTGCCCGCGTGGGTGTGGACTTGTCCGAAAAAGCCGTGGGCACCACCGCCATCAGCGCTGCGCTCACCGAGTTGCAACCGGTCTGGATGCACCGGGGCGAACACTTTTTCAAGGACACCAGCGCCTACAGCTGCGCTGGTGCGCCCGTGTTCGGCCCGGACGGCTTGTGTGCGGGCATGCTGGACCTGACGGGCATCGAAACCACAGAGCGCCCGGCCCTCAAGCATTTGGTGCGCCGGTCGGCCCGCAGCATTGAAAACAGCTGGTTGTTGTCCACCGCGCATGCACTGGTTCTGCGCCTGAACTGGCCTGGCAACCAACCTGGTGACGACAGCGATGGCTTGCTCACACTGGACACCGACGGCCACATCGTGGGCGCCAACCCCACGGCACGGCAAATGCTGTCCTTGTCACCCGGCGCAGCCGGCCAGCCGCTGCACGCCAGCGAGGTGTTTGCGTCGCCTTGGGAAAGTCTGTTCGACGCGGTCTCGCGCCCAGGCAGCACGCAAGAATTGCCCTTGTGGTCAGGCCTGCGCTTGCAGACCCAAGCCATGCGCGCCGGAGCATCGGTGCCGCCAGCCCCAGCCAGGGCTCAGCTCAAGACGCCATCCAAACCCCTCAAGGATGTGCAGACTGACCTGATCCGCGAAGCCGTGAACCTGGCACGGGGCAACGTAGCCGAAGCCGCACGCGCCCTGGGCATCAGCCGGGCCACGGTGTACCGCAAGCTCGGCGCGCCGCGCCACTGATCTTCATTGGCTGGCGTTCGGGAAGAACAGCTGTTCGCCGCCGATTTTGTAGTCAGCGATGCTGGCCTGACCGGCCGCCGAGGTCACCCAGTCCACAAACTTCTGCGCATCGGCTGGCTTGACGTGCGCATGCTTGGCCGGGTTGACCACCATCACGCCGTACTGGTTGAACAGGCGCTGATCCCCCTCCACCAGCACCGCCAGATCCGCGCGGTTCTTGAAATTGAGCCAAGTCGCGCGGTCAGCCAGCACATAAGCCCCCGCAGAGGCCGCGATGTTCAGCGCCGGGCCCATGCCGCAACCACATTCTTTGTAGCCACTGCCTTTTTTGTCGGCCAGCTTGGCCATCGTCCAATAGCGCAGTTCGGCCGCATGGGTGCCACTCTTGTCACCGCGCGACACAAACGCTGTGTGGCTGGCCGACAGCTTGGCCAAGGCCGCCACGATGTCCTTGCCTTTGGCGCCTGCGGGATCGGCCTTGGGCCCGATCAGCACAAAATCGTTGTACATGACCGGCCAGCGTTTCAGGCCAAAACCATCGGCCACAAATTTTTCCTCAGCCACCTGGTCGTGCACAAACACCACATCGGCGTCGCCACGGCGCGCCATGTCCAGCGCTTGGCCTGTGCCCAGCGCAACCACCTTGACATCCAGCCCACTGGCCTTTTTGAACGCGGGCAACAGGTGTGCAAACAGCCCCGATTGCTCGGTCGAGGTGGTGGACGACATCACGATCGACGGGGCTTGCGCCCAGGCCGACGTGGTCACACAGACGGCACAAACTGCTGCGCCCGCCAGCGCACGGCGGGCCATCGAAACAGAAAAGGTCATGGCAATTCTCCTTGTACAAAAGCATGGGCCGCCGGACTGTGCAAGGCCAGTTCGGCGGCGTTGAAAAAATCGGCCACAGGCAGATCGGCCAGCACACGCCCGGCTTCCAGGTAAATGACCCGGGTCGCCAGGCGCTTGACCTGGCCCAGGTTGTGGCTGGCCCAGATCAAGGTCAGGGGCCTTTCCTGTCCTGCGGCAAAATTGGCCATCAACGCCTCCACTTCGCGCTTGGCATGCGGGTCCAGGCTGGCGGTGGGCTCGTCCAGCAGCAACACATCGGGCCGACGGCCCCAGGCCCTGGCCATGGCCAGCCGCTGCTGTTGACCACCCGACAGCTGCCTTCCACTCTGGCGCGCCACGGCACTCAAGCCCACGCGCTGCAAAGCCTCGGTGGCCCGCGCTTTGGCCTGCGGCCAACTCAAACCCTGGCCACGGTCCAACCACAAGCCCAGCGCCACGTTGCCAAGTGCCGACATGCGCAGCAAATGCGGCCTTTGAAACAACATGGCCTGACGCAACGCCGGATGCCGCGCTACAAGGCCCTGCGCCGGTGGCAACAAACCATGCAAGGTGCGCAGCAAGGTGCTTTTGCCAGAACCGTTGGCCCCCACCAAGGCCACCCGCTCACCCGGCTGCACAGCCAGGTCAACACCGGTCAAAGCCCACACCGGCCCCAGACGCACCGACACATTCCGCAGTTGAACCACCGCCGCCGTCATGCGACCCCGCCTTGGGGTGCCAGCGCGCGCGTGCCTTGGCGTTGTTCACCCCAGCGGCGCAAGCCCGCCACCAGCGCATTGAGCAGCAAGACCACCGCCAGCAGCACCAGCCCCAATCCCAGCGCCAGCGGCAAGTCGCCCTTGCTGGTTTCCAACGCAATGGCGGTGGTCATGACGCGGGTGAAGCCATCGATGTTGCCGCCCACAATCATCACCGCCCCCACTTCGGAAATGGCCCGCCCGAAAGCGGTCACGCCAATCGTCAGCAAGGCCAGGCGTTCGTCCCAGGCCAGCAGCAAACTGCGCACCCAAGGGCCTGCGCCCAGCGAGGCCCACTGCTCGCCATGCTGGCGTTCCACGTCTTCGACCACCTGGCGCGTGAGCGCCGTGACCACCGGCACCACCAAAATGACCTGCGCCACCACCATGGCTTTGAAGCTGAACAGCCAGCCCAGGAAACCCAGCGGCCCGGTACGCGACAGCAACAGATAAACCACCAAGCCCACCACCACCGAGGGCAAGGCCAGCAAGGTGTTCAGGCCGACCAGCACCGCCCCCCGTCCCGCAAAACGCGCGACCGCCAGCCAGGCCCCCAGCGCCACACCCAGGCCATACGCCAGCAGGCAGGCCGTGGCGCTGACGGCCAAAGACCGCGTGACCACCACCCACAGTGCAGGATCAAGAGAAGTGATGAGGCTCAGCGCCGACAAGAAGCTATCGAAAAAGGTGTTCATTCGGCCACGATGCTATGCGAGAAAGTACCGTCAACCGATGAGGACTGTCCACTATGAAAAGCTTTGCATAGCCCGATGTTCAGCAACAAAAAACCCGCCGAAGCGGGTTTTTTGGGACCAGACCGTGGACTTATTTTTTATCGGCCTTCATTTCTTCTTCCAAGGCTTTCGCGGGGTCATCCACTGGGGCTGCATCCCCCGCTGGTTTCAAGTCTTCCTCTGCATCCTGGGTTTCTCCCTCGCGCTCAAGCATTTGCTCCAAAGCGGCTTCGGCATCGACCTTGACACCCTCTTGCAAGCCACCAGTCACCAAGCTGGGGAAGACAATGATGGCGGCGACCATGATCAACTGCAGCACGATGAAGGCAATCGAACCCTTGTAGATTTCGGTGGTTTTCACGGCACGGATGGTCTCCCCCGTCACACGGTCTTTGTAATCGTTCTTGGGTGCGACGCTGCGCAAATAGAACAAGGCAAAACCAAACGGCGGTGTGAGGAACGAAGTCTGCAGGTTCATCGCCACGATCACCCCAAACCAGATCATGGCCTGGTCAGGCGTCATGCCTGGCACCATACCCGGCAAGATCTTCTCGGCCACGGGGGCCAGGATCGGGATCACGATGAAGGCGATCTCAAAGAAGTCGATGAACATGCCCAAAATGAAGATCAGCAAGTTCACCACGATCAAGAAACCAATCGCACCACCGGGCATGTCGACAAAAAGGTGCTCAACCCAAATGTGCCCATCAGCCGCATTGAAGGTGAAACTGAACACCGTCGAGCCGATCAAGATAAACAACACAAATGACGCCAACTTGGCCGTGCTTTCGAGGGCCTGGTTGAGCAAGTCCTTGCCAAGACGACGTTTGCCAAAGGCCAAGATCAAGGCACCCAACGCCCCCATCGCACCGCCTTCAGTGGGCGTAGCCACACCCAAAAAGATGGTTCCCAAGACCAAGAAAATCAGAATCAGCGGAGGCATCAACACAAAGGTCACTTGCTCGGCCAGTCTGGACAGCAAACCCATGCGCGTGATGTGGTTGACCATGGCCAAGGCCAAGGCCGTCAACGAAGACACCGTCAAGGACATGATGACCACCTCATCGCCGGGGGCCTCTTGTGTGCGCTCCAGCCAAGCCATCATGACGCTGTCATGCACTGCGGCCCATGAGAAACCAATCACAGCGCACAACACCAACAGGAACAGCAAGGACACATGGCCCGACTTGCCATTGGGTTCGCGGTAAATGCGCGCCTCGGGCGGCAAGGCAGGGACCATGGCCGGCTTGAAAATGGCCACTACCACAATGAACAGCACGTACAAGCCCACCAGCAGCAAACCGGGCACCAAAGCGCCGGCATACATGTCCCCCACAGAGCGGCCCAACTGGTCGGCCAGCACAATCAAGACCAAGGAGGGTGGAATGGCTTGGGCCAAGGTGCCTGATGCGGTGATGGCTCCGGTGGCAATGACCCGGCTGTACCCGTAGCGCAGCATGATGGGCAAAGAGATCAGGCCCATGGAGATGACCGCAGCAGCCACCACGCCTGTGGTGGCTGCCAGCAAGGCACCCACCAAGATCACCGCGATCGCCACGCCGCCGCGCACCGGACCAAACACCTGGCCCACGGTTTCAAGCAAGTCTTCGGCCATCCCGGACTTTTGCAAGATGATGCCCATGAAGGTGAAAAATGGGATGGCCAGCAAAGTGTCGTTTTGCATGATGCCGAAAATGCGCAGGGGCAGGGCCTGAAACAAAGACGGCGGGAACAACCCGGCTTCCATGCCAATGAAGCCAAAACCAAGGCCACAGGCGGCCAAGGCAAAGGCCACCGGAAAACCAGTCAACAGAAACACCAACAGGCCACCAAACATGATGGGCACAAAGTTTTGTGCCAAAAAAGTCGCTTCCATCAACGTGCTCCCAGCGATTGTTGTGCCAGCTTTTCAAGTTCCAGCAATTCTTTTTCCTCGTCGGACATGGCCTCTTCAGAAGACAACACATCCTCACCCGTACCCATCAAAAAAGCCAAGCGCTTGATCAACTCGGACAACCCTTGGAGCATGAGCAATGCAAAACCGGCAGGCACCAACGCATACACGGGCCAGCGAATCAAGCCGCCAGCATTGGAAGACATTTCACCTGTGTTGTAAGCCTGCATGAACAGCGGCCAAGTCAGGTAAATACAAATGGCGCAAAAAGGGAACAAGGCCAGCAAGATCCCCCAAAAATCAATCCAGTTGCGCATGCGCGGGCTGAGCATGCCCGAGACAAAGTCAATGCGCACATGCGAGTTTTTCAATAAGCCGTAACCGGCACCGAGCAAAAATACCGCAGCAAACAAATACCACTGGATCTCCAGCAAGGCATTGGAGCTGGAATCAAAGGCTTTGCGAACAATCGCGTTGCCCGCACTGATCAAGGTGGTGGCCAAAATCAACCAGGTGGTGAATTTGCCCACCATTTGGTTCAATCGGTCAATGCCGTGTGAAATCATCAATAAAAAGGACATGGTGCTCTCCAGCGAAGTGGCGCGATTGTAAGTCTGTGTTGACACCAACTGAGCGGTACACGCGCATTTGCAAAGTGGATATTTTTGAGAAAACGATTGAGGGTATTTCAAACACCACAACAGCGAAGGGTTAACCCTGAATATGTTGACGGGCAGATCGGAAATGCCACCAGGGCAGCATGCTGCGCAAGGATTGCACTTGGCCCACATCGGCTGTCACGCTGTAGCCGGGAATCGCACCCAAGTGCTGCTGCCAGGCCTGCGTTTGCAGCAACTGACGCAACTGCAAGACAGGCGTGCTGTCCAACGCACTGGCCAAACACACCAGCCAATAGTGCTCTTCGAACAACGGGACAAAATCCAGGCCCTGCAAATGCGCCGCGCTGGCGATGCCCAAACCTGCATCGGCCTGGCCAGAAGCAATGCAAGCTGCGACAGCCGCGTGGGCATTTTCTTCGTGGTCATAGCCCTGCAAATTGGTTGCGGATAAACCCAGCTCGGCCAAGCTTTGGTCCAACAACAAACGTGTGCCCGTGCCCGGGCTTCGGTTGACAAAGCGCACTTGCGGCTTGAACAAATCGCGCAAACACTGCAAGCCCAACGGATTGCCAGGAGCGAGCAACAAGCCTTGCTGGCGCTTGGCAAAACCCATCAATTTGTGCCGTCCCGGTTTGAGCAGTGGTTTGCAAGTGCGTGCCATCAAGGACTGCGCCATGGGCTGCCAAGGCGCGTGGAAACCCGCTACTTGACAGCGCCCTTCGTTCAAGGCACGGATGGCATCCACACTGCCGCAAAAACGCAAATCCAGGTGCAACGACTGCGCAGCCGCCGTCTCACGCAAGTGCACCAAAGCGTCGTCATGACTGGCATAAATGGGCAAAACCTGTTGCGTGGGGTCAAAAGCCAATGCCAGCGTTTTTTCCAGTTCAGCTTGCAAGGCACTGATTTGTGGCGTCAGCCGGGCCTGGGCTTGCCGCTCGGCCCACAGCAGTTTGTCGGCAAAGCCGCTCAGACGTGCGGCTTGCCCTTTTTCCCAAACGATCAGGGTCTCGCCCATCAACTGCTCCCAGCGCTTGAGTTCGCCCCAAACATGCCGGTAAGACAGGCCCAATGATTTGGCGGCTGAACCAATCGAACCCTCGCTGCGCAGCGCTTGCAGCAAATCCATCAAAGGGTGACGCAAAGGGCTATGTCGGTTACGCACCGCATCTTGCTCGTGCGGCTGCCATTGGTAAGAGAGGTAGATGTGCTGCATGGAAACGAAGTGTGCCCGAACAAGACAAAAGGCCCCGAAGGGCCTTTTGTGGTGCATGCGAAACGCGCTGGATTACAGCTTGGCCGATTGCATGTAGCTGTCGAAGCGCGCTTCGGTGAAGCGGAACCACTGGTTGGCTTCTTTGCGGAAGGCCGAGTAGTCGCCGTAGATTTTTTTCCAGTTGGGGTTCTTCTGTCCGATTTCTTCGTACAACGCCATCGACTGCTTGAACGCCGCGTCCATCATGTCCTTAGGGAATGGGAACAACTTGGCACCACCGGCCACCAGCGTCTTGAGGGCTGCTGCATTGCGGGCGTCGTAGCGGGTCTGCATGTCGTTGTGGGCAAACACGGAAGCCGCTTCCACAATCGCCTTGTACTCGTTTGACAAACTGTCCCAAGCCTTTTTGTTGATGTGCAGGTCCAACTGGGGACCGCCTTCCCACCAGCCTGGGTAAGCGTAGTTTTTGGCCACTTTGTAAAAGCCCAGCTTCAAGTCGTCGTAAGGACCCACCCACTCGGCAGCGTCAATCGTGCCTTTTTCCAGGGCTTGGTAAATTTCGCCACCTGGGATGTTCTGCGGCACGCCACCAATGCGCTCGACCACTTTGCCCGCAAAGCCACCCACGCGGAACTTGGTGCCTTTGAAGTCGGCCAAGGACTTGATGGGCTTGCGGAACCAGCCGCCCATCTGTGCGCCGGTGTTGCCCATGGGGAAGTTGACAATGCCGTAGTTGCTGTAGAACTCACGGAACAGCTTCAGGCCGTTGCCGTGGTACATCCAGGCCGACATTTGACGGCTGTTCAGACCAAACGGAATGGCGCAACCCAAAGCAAAGGTTTCGTCCTTGCCGAAGTAGTAATAAGGCGCGGTGTTGGACATTTCCACGGTGCCGTCTTTGGTCGCGTCGATGGTGCCGAAAGCGGGCACCAATTCACCGGCCGCGTGGGTGGTGATCTCAAACTTGCCACCGGTCATTTCCTTGACCTTGGCAGCGAACACATCGTTCACGCCAAACAGAGTGTCCAGCGCCTTGGGGAAGCTGGACGTCAAACGCCAGCGCAAAGCGGCCTGAGCATGAACGGCAGGTGCAGCACCTGCGGCCAAAATACCGGCAATGCCGGCGTTTTTAATGACGGAACGACGATCCATGAATGGACTCCTATTGAAAGTGAAAGACACACCCAAGCATGTGCTCTTGGGTCGGCTTGTATTGTAGGAAGCGGATGCCTGTGAATTCACAGGGGTTTACCCTTTTTTGAACCCGCTCAAACTGAAAAAAATAGAGGGAAATCAGAGCGGTTTGAAATAAATTCAGCCCAGCCTTCAATCTGGCCAACGCTGCCGGATGGACTGCGCCATGCCCGCGGCATCCAAGCCCTGCAGGGCCAGCAGTTGGGCCGCATCTCCGTGCTCAATAAATTCATCGGGCAACCCCAAGTGCAACACGGGCCGGGTGAACTGCAAAGCCTGCAGCGCCTCAGCCACCGCACTGCCCGCCCCGCCCATGATGCAACCTTCTTCCACAGTGACCAAGCGCTCGTGGGTTTGCGCGATTTGCGCCAGCAATTCGGTGTCCAGCGGTTTGACCCAGCGCATGTTGACCACCGTGGCGTTGAGCTTTTCAGCCACCTGCAAGGCAGGCGCCAGCAAAGTGCCAAAGACCAAAATGGCCAATTTTTCGCCCTGCCGGCGCACTTCCGCTTTGCCAAAAGGCAAGGTGTCCAGATCACACCCTGGCAAAGCCCCCACCCCCGCCCCTCGGGGGTAGCGCACAACCACCGGGTGGTTCTGCGCGTAGGCCGTGCTCAGCAGCTGGCGGCACTCGCGTTCATCGGCCGGACAAGCCAGGCTCATGTTGGGAATGCAGCGGATGAACGCGATGTCATAAACCCCCGCATGGGTGGCGCCATCGGCCCCCACCAGACCCGCGCGGTCCAGCGCAAACACCACGGGCAAGTTTTGCAAGGCCACATCGTGGATCAGCTGGTCATAGCCCCGTTGCAAAAAAGTGGAGTAAATGGCCACCACGGGTTTCAAGCCCTCGCAAGCCATGCCTGCGGCAAAGGTGACCGCATGCTGCTCGGCAATGCCCACGTCGTAATAGCGCTGGGGAAAGCGTTGGTGGAACGCCACCATGCCCGAGCCCTCGCGCATGGCGGGCGTGATGCCCACCAAACGCGTGTCCTTGTCGGCCATGTCGCACAGCCACTGGCCAAACACCTGGGTGAAGGTGGTCTTGGCAGATGTGGCGACCGGCACCAGGCCAACCTGGGGGTCGAACTTGCCGGGGCCGTGGTAGGCCACCGGGTCGGCTTCGGCCTTGTCGTAGCCCCGGCCTTTTTTGGTGACCACATGCAAAAACTGCGGGCCATCCAGGTGCTTGATGTTCTCGAGTGTCGGGATCAGCGACTCCAGGTCATGTCCGTCGATCGGGCCGATGTAGTTGAAGCCGAATTTCTCAAACAAGGTGGCAGGCACCACCATGCCCTTGGCGTGTTCTTCCAAGCGCTTGGCCAGTTCAAACAGGGGCGGCGCATTTTTCAGCACAGTCTTGGCCCCGGCCTTGGCCGCCGAGTAAAAACGCCCACTCATCAACTGCGCCAGATAGCGGTTGAGCGCCCCCACGGGTGGACTGATCGACATGTCGTTGTCGTTCAGGATCACCAGCAGCTTGCAATCCTCCACCCCCGCATTGTTGAGCGCCTCAAACGCCATGCCCGCCGTCATGGCGCCGTCGCCGATCACGGCAATCGCATGGCGTGCTTCGCCTTTTTGGCGCGCGGCCACGGCCATGCCCAGCGCCGCGGAAATGCTGGTAGACGAGTGGGCGGTCCCGAAGGTGTCGTAGGCGCTTTCGTCACGTCGAGGAAATCCCGACAAACCACCGAACTGGCGCAGCGTGGGCATGCGATCACGGCGGCCCGTGAGGATTTTGTGGGGGTAAGTCTGGTGCCCCACATCCCAAACGATGCGGTCTTCAGGGGTGTTGAAGACGTAGTGCAGGGCCACCGTCAACTCCACCGTGCCCAGGTTGGAGCTCAAGTGCCCCCCGGTTTTGGAGACGTTGTCGAGCACACAGTGGCGCAACTCATCGGCCAGGCGCGGCAAGTCGGTACGGGGCAGACGGCGCAGGTCAGCAGGAGAGTCGATGGTGGGCAGCAATGCGGTCATAAATCAGTTGTTTCTTTCTACCACCAGGGCGGCCAGAGCACGCAATGCGCCCAAGCGCGCATCGGACAAGCCGGTATCCGCCAAGGCTTGCATGGCCTGTGCGGCCAGGGCGTCGGCATAGGCTTTGGCACCCGCCAGCCCCATCAGCGCCACATACGTGGGTTTGTCGGCGGCCTCGTCCTTGCCCGCCGTTTTACCCAGCGTGGCCGAATCGGCCGTCACATCCAGCACGTCGTCCACCACCTGAAAAGCCAAGCCCAGCGCCTGCCCAAAACGGCTCAGTGCGGCCAGCACCGTGTCCGGCACATCGGGCACGCAGGCGGCGCCCATTTGGACACTGCACAGCAACAAGGCCCCGGTTTTGAGGCGGTGCATTTGACGCAATTGGTCTTCGCTCAGGCGTTGGCCCACACTGGCCAGGTCAATGGCCTGGCCCCCGGCCATGCCCTGGTAACCCGAAGCCCTGGCCAGCAAAGCCACGCAAGCCGCTTGCACCGAAGCGGCCACACTGCCGTCTTGCGGGGTCAGCAGTTCAAAAGCCAGGGTTTGCAAGGCATCGCCCGCCAGCAAGGCTTGTGACTCGCCAAACTGCACATGCACCGTGGGTTTGCCGCGCCGCAGCACGTCGTTGTCCATGCAGGGCATGTCGTCGTGCACCAGCGAATACGCATGGATCAGCTCCATGGCACAAGCCGCCCGCAGGGCCGCCACACCATGGGCCGCGTCGCCCACCGCTTCGGCTGTGGCCAGCACCAACAAAGGGCGCAGGCGTTTACCCCCATCCAGCACCGCATAGCGCATGGCCTGCCCCAAGGCGGCGGGCGACTCGGCCTGAATACTTTCAGACAAAAACCGCTCCACACCGTCCAGATGCGGCTGCATCCAGGCTTTCAGGTCCACCACCCCACTCATGTCCCGCTCCAGGGTTTGAGCTGGCCACCGTCCAGCACCTGAATCTGGTCTTCCACCGCCTTGAGCTTGTCACGGCAAAAAGCCAGCAAGGCCGCACCGCGCTGGTAACCGCTCAGCAGTTGGTCCAGCGGCATCTGGCCCGACTCCAATTGCCCCACCAAGCGCTCAAGCTCCGACAAAGCCGCCTCGTAGGTGGCCGGCAGCGGGGGCACAGAGGCATCAGAAAGCTCGGGTTTGGCGACCTTGGGCATGAAGTGTTCCGAAAAAGCCCAATTTTAGGCGCTGGGCATCGGGCAGGCTGACAACAGCCTGAATCACGGACGCAGCCCCCCTCAGGGTAGAATCGCGGCTCACCGACGGGATGCTCTCCTGTCATTTTTTTGCGCCGTTGTCTTCGGCATCGGCGCGATGTCCCTGCCCCTTCATAGGGGGAGTCTCTAGGTCAGGTCACCCATGTCTGATTTAAGTCTTCAACTGCAGCAGGCCGCAAGCCAACTACCAGTTTCCACTTATTTCGATGAGGCGCTGTTCCAGCGCGAATTGAACACACTCTTCCAGCAAGGCCCGCGCTATGTGGGTCACCAGCTGGCGGTGCCCCATGTGGGCGACTATTACACCCTGCCCCACGAGGCGCAAGGCCGCGCCTTGGTGCGCAACGCCCAAGGCGGGGTGGAGCTGGTCTCCAACGTTTGCCGTCACCGCCAAGCCGTGATGCTCAATGGCAAAGGCAACTTGCACACCCAGCAAAAGGGCAGCGCAGGCGGCAACATCGTCTGCCCTCTGCACCGCTGGACCTACGCACCCGATGGCCAGTTGCTGGGGGCACCGCATTTTTCGCACGACCCCTGCCTGAACCTGAACAACTACAAGTTGCAAGAGTGGAACGGCCTGCTGTTTGAAGACAACGGCCGCGACATCGCGGCCGACCTGGCGGGCATGGGCCCGCGTGCGCAGCTGGATTTTTCAGGCTATGCGCTGGACCGCGTGGAACTGCACGAATGCAACTACAACTGGAAGACCTTCATCGAGGTCTATCTGGAGGACTACCACGTCGGCCCCTTCCACCCGGGTCTGGGCCAGTTCGTCACCTGTGACGACTTGAGCTGGGAGTTCAAGGAACACTATTCGGTGCAAACCGTGGGCGTGTCGGGTGGCTTTGGCCAACCCGGCTCGGACATCTACAAGAAATGGCACGAGGTGTTGCTGAAGTACCGCAACGGACAGATGCCCGAGCGTGGCGCGATCTGGCTGACGTATTACCCGCATATCATGGTCGAGTGGTACCCGCATGTGCTCACCGTGTCCACGCTGCACCCGATCAGTGCCAACAAGACGCTGAACATGGTCGAGTTCTACTACCCCGAAGAAATCGTGGCCTTCGAGCGCGAATTCGTCGAAGCCCAGCAGGCCGCCTACATGGAAACCTGCATCGAGGACGACGAGATCGGCGAGCGCATGGACGCCGGCCGCAAAGCCCTGCTGGCGCGCGGCGACAACGAAGTCGGCCCTTACCAAAGCCCCATGGAAGACGGCATGCAGCACTTCCATGAGTGGTACCGCCAGCAAATGAAAACCTTCTGAAGCGCCCCGGGATGCAAGCCTCCTGGATGATTCTGGCGTCGCTGTTTTTTGCGACCATGAGCGTGTGCATCAAATACGCCTCGGCCCACTTTGGCACCTTTGAACTGGTGTTTTACCGGGGCGTGATCGGCATGGTCTTCATGGCCGCCATCTGCCGGGCCCAGCGCGTGCCTCTGGGCACGTCCATCCCCATGATGCACATCTGGCGCTCGGTCATCGGCGTGGCTTCGTTGTCGGCCTGGTTCTATGCCATCGCCCACCTGCCGCTGGCCACCGCCATGACGCTCAACTACATGAGCGGCGTCTGGGTGGCGGCCTTTCTGGTCGGCGGCACGCTGGTCATGGGCCGCTTGCAAGACGCCACCCGGCAAGGGCCCATCGTGCTCACGGTGATCGCCGGCTTCAGCGGCGTGGTGATGATTTTGCGCCCCACCCTCGCGCAAAACCAGCTGTTTGCAGGCGTCATCGGCCTGTTGTCGGGCCTGGGGGCCGCGCTGGCTTACATGCAGGTGGCCGCTTTAGGCCGTCTGGGCGAGCCCGAAACGCGCACCGTGTTTTACTTTTCCATCGGCACCAGCGTGGTGGGCGGTGTGGCCATGGGCGTGACTGGCGCCAGCGACTGGGTCTGGCCGCAGGCGTTGTGGCTGTTGCCCATTGGTGTGCTGGCAGCCCTGGGCCAGTTGTGCATGACCCGCGCCTACAGCAGCGGTGCCACCCTGGTGGTGGCCAACTTGCAGTATTCAGGCATCGTGTTTGCAGCACTGTATGGTGCACTTTTGTTTGGCGACCAGATTCCGCCCATCGGCTGGGCGGGCATGGCCCTGATCATCGCCAGTGGCATTGCCGCCACGGCTTTGCGCAACCGCACCCTGCCCAGCGCCCCAGCAGAAGAACATTGACCCTTGGAGACCACCCCCGTGTACACCTTGCTGATCACCGCCCCCCAATTGCAAGCCCTGCAACAACAAGGCACACCCTGCGCCGTGCTGGACTGCAGCTTTGACCTGATGAAGCCCGAGCTGGCCGATGGCCTGTTTGAAGCCGAGCACATCGCGGGCGCCTGGCACGCCCACTTGGACAGGCACCTCAGCACGCACGACGCCGCACAGGCCGTGAACGGTGGCCGTCACCCGCTGCCCCAGCGCGACATCGTGGCGCAATGGCTGGGCAGCCTGGGCATCCACAACGGCATGCAAATCATGGTGTACGACCGCAATCAAGGCCATTACTGTGGCCGTTTGTGGTGGCTGCTCAAATGGTTGGGCCACGATGCGGTGGCGGTGCTCGATGGCGGCCTGCAGGCTTGGAAAGAGGCCGCTGGCGCCCTGGCCACGGGCCCCTCACAAGCTGGCACACCGGCCCACTTTGCGCTGCAAGAACCACTGCGCAAGCTGGTGTTGACCGACACCGTGTCTGCCGCATTGGGGCGCCCCACGCAAACCGTGGTCGATGCCCGTGGCGGTGCACGTTACCGGGGCGAAGTGGAGCCGCTGGACCCGGTGGCCGGACACATTCCGGGCGCACTCAACCGCCCTTTCACAGAAAATTTCACCCCCGATGGCCGCTTCAAATCAGGCGACGTGCTCAAAGCCGAATGGGACCAGGTGCTGGCAGGCCGCCCGGCCAGCAGCGTGGTGCACCACTGTGGCAGCGGCGTGACCGCCGTGCCCAACCTGATCGCCATGGAGTTGGCAGGCTTTGGCCCCACCGCGCTGTATGCAGGCAGCTGGAGCGAGTGGAGCCGCACACCCGGGCTGCCCTGCGCCCAAGGTTGAGGGTTCGTTCGGTCAGCGGCTGTGCACGGCCACCGTGCTGGCCAGCACGACCATGCCCATGCCCACAGCAAGCCAGAGGATCTGCGCCGCTGTTTCACGCGCAGACAGGCGTTTTTGCAACTGGGGAATCAGATCGGCCAGCGCCACATAAATGAAACTGCTGCTGGCCACCACCAGAAAGTACGGCAACCAGTCGTGCAAAGCATCGACCAGCACATAGCCCACAGCCCCACCGAAAGCCGTGATGGCCCCCGCCATGGAAACCTTGACAATGGCCGCACGGCGACTGTCACTGCCCTGGCGCAAAACGGCCAGGTCGCCCATGTGGTGCGGCACCTCATGCGCCATCACGGCCAAAGCCGCAATCACCCCCAGGCCCATGTCCGCCATGAAGGCCGAGGCGATCAAAATGCCATCGCCAAAACAATGCACGCTGTCCCCGGCCAAAACGGCCCATTGACCGCGGGGCAATTCGGCAGCACTTGCGCCGTGCGCACCGTGGTTGTGCCCCTGATGCGCGGTGTCTGAATGCCCATGCTCGTGTGCATGTCCATGGTCATGGTCATGGTCATGCCCATGGTGGTGCTCATGCCCGTGGTGCCACAGTTCGGCCTTGTCGAGCAAAAAGAAAAACACCAAGCCCAGCAACAGGGTAAGAAACAAGGCATGGGGACCCGCTTCGCTCTCAAAAGCTTCGGGCAACAAATGCAAAAAGGAGGTGGCCAACAAAGCGCCCGCCGCCAGACTGAGCATGTGCTGGGTGTAACGGCTCAAGACACCAAAGCTCAGCCAGGCCGCCACCCAAACGCTGCCAATGCCCGCCACCAACGTACCCACCCAAATCGCCAATAAAGTCATCATGTTTCCCGGGGTGCACCGCACCCCAAAAGAAACCGCCCCGAAGGGCGGTTACAGCATCCCCAAAAATCAGGCCACGTCATGGCTTTTGAGCCAAGCCAGCAAACGCTGCCAGCCATCTTCTGCCGCCGCCTTGCGAAAACTGGGGCGGTAATCGGCATGGAAAGCGTGCGGGGCCTCAGGATAAACCACAAACGCACTGGCTTTGGCCGCTGCAGGGCCTTGCGCCAGTTCTGCTTTCATCTTATCAACCGTGTCAAGGGGGATGCCGGTGTCGGCACCGCCGTACAAACCGAGCACCGGCGCTTTGAGGTGGCCCACCAAAGCCAAGGGGTGTGAGGGGGTCTGCGCCGTGGCTTGGCCCACCAGACGGCCATACCAGGCCACCCCCGCCTTGACCTGGGGCTGATGCGCTGCATACAGCCAGGTGATGCGTCCCCCCCAGCAAAAGCCGGTCACGGCCAGTTTGCGGGTGTCGCCACCGTTGGCAGCCGCCCAGGCCACCGTGGCATCCAGGTCGGCCATGACCTGGGCGTCGGGCACTTTGGCGATCACCTCGGCCTGCAGTTTGGCGATTTCGCCGTAGGCACCGGCATCGCCCTGACGCACAAACAACTCTGGCGCAATGGCCATGTAACCGGCTTGGGCCAGGCGACGCGTGACGTCGGCAATGTATTCATGCACACCGAAAATCTCGGAAATCACCAGCACCACCGGCAAACTGGTTTGGCCTGCGGGGGCACTGCGGTAAGCCGGCATTTTGAAACCGTTCACATCGATGGTCACTTCGCCGGAAACCAGACCTGTTGAAGGGGTTTTGATGGCCGTTTGCGCCATCAGCGGGTGCGCCGCTGCGGCATAACCCACGCCCATAGCGGCTTTCAAAGCCAAGCGGCGTGTGGCACCGCTGGCCCCCATCCGCCCGCCCAAAAGGGCTTGCGCGTCGTCAATCAGGTCGTTGTTCATGGCAGGTCTCCAAAAGTCAGCCGATCAATGGGCCACCGATCTTGGCACAGCTGCATTGGGATTGCCCTGGGAAGGAGATTTACACTGCCGCCATGCCAGACCCCAGCCTGCCTGTCCTGTATTCGTTTCGGCGCTGCCCCTACGCCATGCGGGCCAGGCTGGCTTTGCATACCAGCGGCCTGGCGCACGAGCACCGCGAAGTGGTGCTGAAAAACAAACCGGCCCACATGCTGGCCTTGTCGCCCAAGGGCTCGGTGCCGGTTTTGTGGCTGCCGAACGCGAGCGGTGGCCAGGTGCTGGAGCAAAGCCTGGACATCATGCTCTGGGCCTTGCGCCAGCACGACCCGATGGGCTGGCTGGCCCCATCTGAAGCGGGCATGGCCGAGTCGCTGGCGTTGATCGCGTACAACGATGGGCCGTTCAAACACCACCTGGACCGCTACAAATACCCGAACCGGTCCGGTCTGGACAGCGGCAGCGCTGACCGGGATCTGGCAGCGCCGTGGCTGCATTCACGCGAGGCACAACTGCAGGTGCGCCCTTTTCTGGCTGGCGGTCAGTTTGGCCTGGCCGACGCCGCAATAGCCCCATTCGTTCGGCAATATGCCCACACCGACCCGGGTTGGTTTGCATCCCAGCCCTGGCCGGCATTGACCCGCTGGCTAGCCACGTTTGAGGCTTCGCCAGCCTTTGCGACCATCATGCAAAAGCACGCACCGTGGCAAGGCTGAGCCAGACAGCGGGGGTCCACACTCAGTGCGCTTGCTCCCAATTCGGCCCAAAGCCCACTTCGGCCAAAAGCGGCACCTTCAGGTCGGCCACACCCGCCATGATGCGTGGCACTTCGGTGCGCACCCATTCGACTTCGGCCTCGGGCACTTCGAACACCAGCTCGTCGTGCACCTGCATGATGACCCGGGTGGCCTTGCCTTGCGCGTCCAGCGCTTTTTGCACCGCAACCATGCTCAGTTTGATCAGGTCCGCGGCTGTGCCCTGCATGGGCGCGTTGATGGCTGCACGCTCGGCCCCGGCGCGGCGCGGGCCGTTGGGGCTGTTGATCTCGGGCAGCACCAGGCGGCGGCCAAACACGGTCTCGACATAACCCAGGGCCTTGGCCTGTTCCCGGGTGGCGTCCATGTAGTGCTTGACGCCTGCAAAGCGCTCGAAATAACGGGTGATGTAGTTCTTGGCCGCCGTGTTGTCGATGCCCAGGGCCTTGGCCAGGCCAAACGCGCTCATGCCGTAGATCAGGCCAAAGTTGATGGTCTTGGCGTAGCGGCGTTGCTCGCTGCTCACGGTGTCGGGCGTCAGGCCAAACACCTCGGCCGCGGTGGCTTTGTGCACGTCCAGGCCTTCATGAAAGGCCTTGAGCAAGGCCGGATCGTCGCTCAGGTGCGCCATGATGCGCAGTTCAATCTGGCTGTAATCGGCGCTGGCGATCACGCAACCTGCAGGCGCCACAAAGGCTTCGCGCACCTTGCGGCCTTCGGCCGTGCGCACCGGGATGTTCTGCAAATTCGGTTCGTTGCTCGACAGACGGCCCGTCACGGCCACCGCCTGCGCATAGTGGGTGTGCACCCGGCCCGTGCGTGGCAAGGCCAGCTGCGCCAGCTTGTCGGTGTAAGTGCCCTTGAGTTTGGAGAGGCTGCGGTGCTCCAGGATGCGGGCGGGCAGCGGGTAGTCTTCGGCCAGTTTTTCCAGCACCTCTTCGTCGGTGCTGCGTGCGCCGGTGGCGGTTTTCTTGACGACAGGCAGGCCCAGCTTGTCAAAAAAGATCTCGCCCAGCTGTTTGGGGCTGGCCAGGTTAAAAGGCTGGCCCGCGATGTCGTAGGCTTCTTTTTCCAGCTGCACGATGCGCTCACCCAGCGCCTGGCTTTGCGCGGCCAGCGTGGGCGCGTCGATCAGCACGCCGTTGCGCTCGATGCGGTAGAGCGCTTCGCTGGTCTGGATTTCCAAGTCGTAGACAAACTTCAAGCCCGCATGCGCTTCGATCTGCGGCCACAGCGCCCCGTGCACGTCTAGGCATTGGTCCGAGTCTTCGCATGAATAATGCGCCGCCTTGTCCACATCGACCTGCGCAAACGGGATCTGGTGCGCCCCTTTGCCACACAGGTCTTCGTAGGTCACGCCGCGGCGACCCACATGGCGCTCGGCCAGGCTGGACAGGCCGTGCGGCTTGTGCACTTCGAGCACATAGCTCTGCAGCATGGTGTCGTGGGCATAACCTTGCACCTCGATGCCGTGGTTGGCAAACACATGGCGGTCGTATTTGATGTTCTGACCCAGTTTCAGGTGGGCCGGGTTTTCCAGCCAGGGCTGGAGTTTGGCCAGCACCTCGGCCAAGGGCAGTTGCTCGGGCGCACCCGGGCCGTTGTGGCCCAGTGGAATGTAGGCCGCCTCGCCGGGCTGCACGCTCAGCGAAATGCCCACAATGTCGGCACGCATGGCATCGAGTGACGTGGTTTCGGTGTCGATGGCCGTGAGCGGTGCTTGCCCGATGCGGGCCAGCCAGGCATCGAAAGCAGCCCAGTCCAGCACCGTGTCGTATCGCAAATCGCCCTGCACGGCGCTGGCGGCGTTGTCCAAATCGGGCAATGCCACAGGCTCATCGGCGGCGGCTTCACCAAACAGATCGCCCATGCCGGTGTCTTTCGGCTTGGCTGTTTTGGCCTTGGGCGCAGGCACAGCCATGGCCCCACCGAGCGACTGCACCAGCCCTTTGAAGCCATAGGTCTGGTAAAAATTCAGCAGCTTGTCCTTGTCCGGCTCGTGCAGGTGCAGGCTGGCCAGCGATGGCAGATCGGGCACCCAGCCAGCCAGGTCGCAATCGATTTTCATGGTCACCAGAGCGCGGCCCTTGGGCAGCCAGTCCACCGCCTGGCGCAGATTTTCGCCCGCCACGCCCTTGATCTCGTGGGCGTTTTCCATGAGCTTGTCGAGCGAGCCATATTCGAGCAACCACTTGGCTGCAGTTTTCGGGCCCACCTTGGCCACGCCGGGCACGTTGTCCACCGGGTCACCCACCAGGGTCTGGTAGTCGATCATCAAGGCAGGCGGCACGCCAAACTCGGCGGTCACACCCGCCACATCGCGCACTTTGCCGTTCATCGTGTCGATGATCGTGATGTGTTCATTGACCAGCTGGCTCAAATCCTTGTCGCCGCTGGACACCGTCACCGCAATGCCTTGCTGGGCGGCCGTGTGCGCCAGCGTGGCGATCACGTCGTCGGCCTCCACACCCGGCACGTCCAGCACCGTCCAGCCCATCAGGCGCACCAGCTCATGGATCGGCTCGATTTGCGTGCGCAAATCGTCGGGCATCGGGCTGCGGTGGGCCTTGTACTCGGGGTACATCTCATCGCGAAAAGTCGGCCCCTTGGCATCGAACACGCAGGCGGCATAAACGGCTGGCACATCCTTGCGCAGCCGCTCCATCATGTTGATCATGCCGCGGATGGCCCCGGTGGCCGGGCTGGTCGGGTCGCCCGGAACGGCCCGCAGGTCGGGCATGGCATGAAAGGCGCGGTACAGGTAGCTGGAGCCGTCCACCAGCAGCAAGCTGGGTTGGGGAGATGCAGATTCAGGGGTGTTTTCGCTCATCCCCCGATTGTGCATGGGCAAATCATCATCCCATGACCTCGGGGTGTTTCTGCGTCAGTCCTCGGCCCATCCTTCAATGGCGGGGTAATACCGGGTCGAGCGTCCGTCACCGTATCGTTTGAGCAGCCCAAGTCGTTCCAGTTCGATGAGATCGCGCGCCGCCGTGGGCGTTGAAGTTTGCGAAATTCGCCCGTGCTTGCGGGTCGTCATCCCGCCCTCGTAACCCTTGGGGCCAGCATCGAGGAGTTTCTTCATAGTTTTTTGCTGCCGCTCATTAAGAGTGACCGAGGACATCGATGCCTGAAACCGAATGCGTTGGATGGCGGAATCAATGGTCCGGCTCGCGAATTCACTGGCAAGGGAAAATTGCGCAAGCACCCATTCGACCCAGGCCGTCACGTCCATACTTTTTGAGCGCTGCGCCCGCTCCAGCTCGCTGTAATACTTGTCTTTGCAGGACTCGATTTGCCGGGACAGCGTCACGATCCGCCCAGGCTGGCCCATGTCTTGGCCCAGTGCCAGTTGCAAGATGGCGCGACCTATGCGTCCGTTGCCATCGTCAAACGGGTGCAGCGTCTCGAACCACAGATGCGACAGAGCGGCCCGCACCAAGCCGTCCATTGGCATTGCCCCGACGTTTGGATGGGTTTGGTTGAACCAATCCAAAAAAGCGTCCACTTGATGGGCCAGACCTTCAGCGGGAGGGGCGGCGTAATGCACCTTGGTGTGACCCATTGCACCACTGACGATTTCCATGGGAACTGAACGCAAAGCGCCAACCTCAATGCGTTGCATGCCAGAAAAACCCGTTGGAAAAAGAGCCCCGTGCCAATTGCACAACCGCTCCAGAGTCAACGCAGAATCGGTGTTGAGGGTGGCATCCTGCAACACATCAATCAGTCCCTCGATGTTGCGTTGACCTTCGGGTGTGGGTGCCCCAGACGTGTCAAGTCCCAAGCGCTTGGCCACTGAAGAGCGAACACTTTCAGGGTCAAGCTTCTCGCCTTCTATCGCTGACGTGGTCAGCGCTTCTTGTGTCAGCGCGTCGCGTACGTGTGGCTGTAGCCCCTCCAGGCCGATCAGCTCGGCTTTTCCAAGAAGCAGCCCTTGGGATTTTCTGGCCGCAGCCAAGAGGGTCTGAACTCGCTGCGCGTCGAACACCAGCGAAGGCCACTCAGGGTGCTGCCAAATCCAACGTTGATAGGATTCCATGCTCAAATCATATCAAAAAATGATTTGAAATAGGGTGAAATCCTATCTTGAGGGGTGTGAAGCCTTTTCCAGTCGATAGCTACGACGAGATGTATGCAGCTCAAACTTGGCGCACAAGGTAAGGCGCTCCCAACTGCACACGAACAGCCCATTGCCCCGCCTACAATCACCGCTTTCATCCACCTTCTGGCCACCTTACAGGCCACCGATTGATCCCATGGCGGTATTCACCGAAGTCTCCGAATCCCAAGCGGCCCAACTGATGCAGTCCCTGAATCTGGGCACGTTGACCGCCTTGCGCGGCATCGAAGGTGGCATTGAAAACACCAACTACTTCGCAACAACCGATCAGGGTGAGTACGTGCTCACCTTGTTCGAGCGCTTGACGCATGCGCAGCTGCCCTTTTATTTGTTCCTGATGAAGCACCTGGCTGGGCGCGGCATCCCTGTGCCCGACCCGGCTGCCAACCGCGACGGCGACATTTTGCACACCGTGAACGGCAAGCCCGCCGCCGTGGTCAACAAGCTGGCAGGCAAAAGCCAGCTGCAACCGCAAGCGGTGCATTGCGCCGCAGTGGGCGACATGCTGGCGCGCATGCACCTGGCCGGGGCCGACTTCAACCGCAGCCAGCCCAATTTGCGCAGCCTGCCTTGGTGGAACGAAACCGTGCCGGTCGTGTTGCCTTATCTGGAAGAGGCGCAGGCGGCCCTGCTGCGCAGTGAGTTGGCTTACCAGAACCACGTCGCCCAGAGCCCGGCTTATGCGGCCTTGCCCCGAGGTCCGGTGCACGCCGACCTGTTCCGCGACAACGTGATGTTTGACGGCGAGCAGCTCACGGGCTTTTTTGATTTTTACTTTGCCGGTATCGACACCTGGTTGTTTGACTTGGCAGTGTGCCTGAACGACTGGTGCATTGACCTGCCCACGGGCGTGCACGACGCCGAACGCGCCCAGGCCATGGTGCGCGCCTACCAGCAGGTGCGGCCTTTGCATGCGGCAGAGCGGGAATTGCTGCCTGCCCTTTTGCGCGCAGGGGCTTTGCGTTTCTGGATTTCCAGACTTTGGGACTACCATCTGCCCCGCGAAGCATCCATGCTCACGCCCCACGACCCCATCCATTTCGAACGCGTGTTGCGTGGCCGCGTTGACCACCCTGTTCTGGCTTCGGCCATCACCTGACACCATGCAACTGCACATCGTTCCCGCCCGCACCGGCCTGCACTGGGCCATGCAAGGCGTGCGCACCTTCTGGCGCCAGCCGCTGGCCATGTCGGGCTTGTTTTTCCTGTTCATGGCCACCGTGTCCCTGGTGTCTTTGGTGCCTTTCATCGGTGGCGCTTTGGCTTTGGTGGTGATGCCTGCGCTGACGCTGGGCATGATGGCGGCCACACAAAGCGCGGTTCAGGGCAAATTCCCCATGCCCTCCCTGTTGTTTGCTGCGCTGAAGGCAGGGCCGCAACGCCAAAGCATGCTGCACCTGGGCGGCTGGTACGCCGTGCTGTTTCTGGGCGTGATGCTGGCCTCCATGCTGGCTGACGGCGGCACCTTTGCCAAAGTCTATTTCGGGGGCAGCCCCATCACCCCCGACAAGGTCAATGCCGAGTCCTTTCAGGCGGCCTTGTGGATCGCGATGGTGCTCTACCTTCCGGTGTCCATGCTGTTCTGGCACGCCCCGGCGCTGGTGTATTGGCATGGCCTGCCCGCCGGCAAAAGCCTGTTTTTCAGCCTGGTCGCTTGCTGGCGCAACCTGAAAGCGTTCGTGGTCTATGTGCTGGTCTGGGTCGGCATTTTCACCGGCTCGGGCATGCTGGCTTTGCTGATCGCCAGCTTGCTCGGCGATCCGCAATGGATGATGGCGGTGCTCATGCCCATGGCCTTGATGGTGGCCGCGATGTTCTTCACCTCGATGCTGTTCACCGTGCAGGACTGTTTCAGCGCCAGCCCCGACGAACCCGTGTGAGCGGACGGGCCCGTCACCGGGCCTGTGCTGTCAATGGTGGTGTCCGTGTGCGCCGTGGGCATGGCGGTGCGTCACCTCTTCGGCCGAGGCCGCGCGCACCTCCAGAACTTTCAGGCTCAGGCTCAGGTTTTGCCCGGCCCAGGGGTGGTTGCCATCCAACATGACTTTGTCACCCTTGATCTTCACCACGTTGAACACCTGGTCGCGTCCATCGGGCGTGCGGCCGCGCAATTGACCGCCAACTTTGACGCCTGGCGGAAATTCGCTTTTGGGAATCGTCTGCACCAAACTTTCATCCCGCTCGCCAAAGGCATCGGCTGCGCTCAAATTCAAGGTGATGGCAAAGCCCACTTCCTGGCCTTCCAGCGCGGCTTCGACCTTGGGCAGCGTGTTGTCATAACCGCCGTGCAAATACGAGGTGGGCTCTTGCGCCTTGTCGAGCAACTGGCCTTGGGCGTTCACCACTTTGTAGTGCATGGTGACAACGGTGTCCTGGGTGATTTTCATGGGTTCTTTCTGCAAAGGAATCGGGGATCAGACCACGGTGAGTTTGGCCACGCTCAGCGCCAGCCATTTCACACCATGGCGCGGAAAATTGACCTGGGCACGGGCATCGGCGCCCCCACCCTCCACCGCCAGCACCTTGCCCTCACCAAATTTGGTGTGAAACACATTTTTTCCCGCCGTGATGCCGTGCTCGGGCGCGGCTTTTTGCACCGGCACAGGCGGGCTTTTGTAGGTCTCGGCGCTCAGGCTGCTCTGGCCCCAGGCCGGGCGTGCATGGCGGTTTTGTGCCGGGGTCTGGCCCCAGCCGCCGCCTGAACCACCCGAAGCGCCACCGCCAAAACCCGCGCCGGCCGAGCCCAGATTGGCAAAGCCGGCCTGCTTGGGTGTGATCCATTTCAGGCAGGCTTCGGGCAATTCGTCCAGAAAGCGGCTTTTCAGGTTGTAGCGGGTCTGGCCATGCAGCATGCGTGTTTGCGAATGGCTCAGGTACAGGCGCTTGCGGGCACGGGTGATGGCCACGTACATCAGGCGGCGCTCTTCTTCCAGGCCGTCGAAGTCATTCATCGCGTTTTCATGCGGGAACAAGCCTTCCTCCAGGCCGGTGATGAACACCGCATCAAACTCCAGCCCCTTGCTGGCGTGTACCGTCATCAACTGCACCGCGTCTTCACCGGCTTGCGCCTGGTTGTCGCCCGCCTCCAGCGACGCGTGGGTGAGGAAGGCCGCCAACGGGCTCATGGTCACGCCGTCTTCGTTGAACTCGTCGGTGACTGCTGGCGCATCTGCGGACAAGCCCTGGCTGGCCGGGCTTTGGCGCAGACCCTGTGCGGCACCCTGCGGCAAAGCCACCGCACTGCGCCCAAAGCCTTCTTGTGTGACAAAGCTCTCGGCCGCGTTGACCAGTTCTTCCAGGTTCTCCACCCGGTCTGCGTCTTTCTTTTCGTCACGGAAGTGATACATCAAACCTGTCTTGTCCAGTACCAAGTCGATGATCTCGCGCAACGTCATGCCTTCGGTCTGCTCGCGCAGCACGTCCACCATGGCCACAAATGCGGCAAGACTAGTCCCGGCCTTGCCGGTGGTGGCGCTCACGGCGTCGTGCAACGAACAACCGACGGCGCGCGCTGCGTCTTGCAGCTGCTCGATGCTGCGGGCACCGATGCCGCGTGGCGGAAAGTTGACCACCCGCAAAAAGCTGGTGTCGTCATTGGGGTTCTCCATCAGGCGCAAATAGGCCAGCGCGTGTTTGATTTCGGCCCGTTCAAAAAAGCGCAAACCGCCATACACGCGGTAGGGAAATCCGGCATTGAACAGCGCGGTCTCCAGCACCCGGCTTTGGGCGTTGCTGCGGTACAGCAAGGCGATTTCCTTGCGCTCAAAACCGTCTTGCTTGACCAGTTGGCGCAACTCGTCCACCAGCCACTGCGCCTCGGCAAAGTCAGAGGTCGATTCGACCACCCGCACCGGCTCGCCCGCGCCCTGATCGGTGCGCAGGGTTTTGCCCAGACGGGTTTTGTTGTGGCCAATCAGGTGGTTGGCCGAGTCGAGGATGTTGCTGTAGCTGCGGTAGTTCTGCTCCAGCTTGATCTGGTGGCGAACCTGGAACTCGCGCACAAAGTCGGCCATGTTGCCCACACGCGCACCCCGGAAGGCGTAGATGCTCTGGTCATCGTCGCCCACGGCCAGCACGGCCCCCTCGTTCCCTTCGCCAGGCAAACCCACCAACTGCTTGATCCAGGCGTATTGCAGTTTGTTGGTGTCCTGAAACTCGTCGATCAGGATGTGGCGAAAGCGCCTGCGGTAGTGTTCCCGCACATGGGCGTTGTCGCGCAGCAGTTCAAAAGAGCGCAGCATCAGCTCGCCAAAATCCACCACGCCTTCGCGCTGGCATTGTTCTTCGTACAACTGGTACAGCTCCACCTTGCGGCGGGTTTCGTCGTCACGCACCGGCACATCGCCCGGACGCTGGCCGTCTTCCTTGCAACCCGAAATGAAATACTGCACCTGCTTCGGGGGGAAGCGGTCTTCGTCCACATTGAACTGCTTGCACAGCCGCTTGATGGCCGAGAGCTGGTCTTGCGTGTCCAGAATCTGAAAAGTCTGCGGCAAACCCGCCAGCTGGTAATGCGCCCGCAAAAACCGGTTGCACAGCCCGTGAAATGTGCCAATCCACATGGCGTTCACATTCACCGGCAGCATGGCCTGCAAGCGCAGCTTCATCTCTTTGGCCGCCTTGTTGGTGAAGGTCACCGCCAGAATGCCGCCGGGCGAGACCTGCGAGGTCTGCAAGAGCCAGGCAATGCGCGTGGTCAGCACCCGGGTCTTGCCCGAGCCTGCGCCGGCCAGAATCAGCGCGTGTTCGGCAGGCAGCGTGACGGCGCTGGCCTGCTCGTCATTGAGTCCTTGCAACAGGGGGGAAGACAACGGGAGGGCAGGAACATCAAACATGGCATGCATTGTAAAAGCAGGCCTGTGCCCGCTCCCCGCGCATAACTCTGTACAATCAATTACCGGGCCCAAGATTCTTGCGCCCGGTTTTTTTTGCCCTGAACCTGCAACGGGTTCACTTCAGGGGCCAGAAAACCGGCCAAGCCAAGCGCTCATTCGTTCCTTTTAACGATTCCTTTTTGGAGCTTGGTTTTCTCATGGAAATTTTTGATTACGACAACATCCTGCTATTGCCACGCAAGTGCCGCGTGGAAAGCCGTTCTGAATGCGATGCGAGCGTTGAGCTCGGTGGCCGCAAATTCCGCCTTCCGGTGGTGCCTGCCAACATGAAGACCGTGGTCGACGAGTCGATCTGCACCTGGATGGGCCAAAACAACTACTTTTACGTGATGCACCGGTTTGACCTGGACAACGTGAAATTTGTGCGCGACATGCACGCGCAAGGGGTTTACGCCTCCATTTCGCTGGGCGTGAAAGCACCCGACCGCGCCACCGTGGACGAGCTGGCCGCCGCTGGCTTGGTGCCCGAATTCATCACCATCGACATCGCCCACGGCCATGCCGACAGCGTGCGCGACATGATTGGCTACATCAAAGCCAAGCTGCCCAAGAGCTTTGTGATCGCCGGCAATGTGGCCACGCCCGAAGCCGTGATCGACCTGGAAAACTGGGGTGCCGACGCCACCAAAGTCGGCGTGGGCCCGGGCAAGGTGTGCATCACCAAGCTCAAGACCGGTTTTGGCACCGGTGGCTGGCAACTCTCGGCGCTCAAGTGGTGCGCGCGCGTGGCCACCAAGCCCATCATTGCCGACGGCGGCATCCGCAGCCACGGCGACATTGCCAAGAGCATCCGCTTTGGCGCCAGCATGGTGATGATTGGCTCGCTGTTCGCCGGCCACGAAGAGTCGCCGGGCAAGACCGTCGAAGTCGACGGCGAGCTGTTCAAGGAGTACTACGGCTCGGCCTCCGACTTCAACAAGGGCGAGTACAAACACGTCGAGGGCAAGCGCATCCTGGAGCCAATCAAGGGCAAGCTGGCCAACACGCTCATCGAGATGGAGCAAGACGTGCAAAGCTCGATCAGCTATTCCGGCGGCACCAAGCTGATGGACATCCGCAAGGTGAACTACGTCACGCTGGGCGGCGACAACGCGGGTGAACACCTGCTGATGTAAGCCCCTTCAGGCCCGCTCAAAACCCAAGGGGAATCTGCTGATTCCCCTTTTTTGTGTCATTCCACCAGCCGACTTTTCACGAACTCCCGAAAAACCGCCATCACCGGCAATTCGGTCCGCCCCGCCAGCGTGACGAGGGCCAAACGGGCACCCCCATGAAATGGCGGGTCCATGGCCAGCTCCACCAAAGAGCCATCGGTCAGTCCCTCACGCGCTGCGCCGACGATGCCCAAAAAGATGGCATTGGTCTGGCGCACCACATCCATCAAACTGGCAATCTCTTCACACTGCACCGTGGTCATCTGTGCAGGATCGGCACGGGGCCCATAGTGGTCCACCATGATGCGGGCAACTTCTTGTGACAGCGGCGTCGAAGCCACAGGGTAATCCAGCAGTGCACCAAACGGGACCCGTTCGTGATGCCGCGTCAAAATGGGGTGCCCTTGGCGGCACATAAAACCAGCCCGCATCTCCACAATGTGTTCAATCGTCAGATCCGATGCGATGGCCACACGCCGTATATCGACCACCAGTGCATCCAACTGGCGCTCACGCAGTTGCAGCAGCTGCAATTCGGTGGGACCGCGTGAGACGGCCACATGCACGGTCGGGTGGTGCTCAGCCATGTAGCACAGCCAGGGCGTCATCAGCATGGCGCCGGGTCCAGACCCCAGTCCCACCCGCAAACTGCCCAGCCCACCCTGCTGCAACAGGGCGGCACCCTGTTTGAGTTCTTGCGCCTCGTGCACGATGCGCCGAGCCCGCTCCAGCACCAAATGGCCCAGCGGGGTCAGCTCGTTTTTCTTACCCACCCTGTCCACCAGCGGCCCCCCCAAATCTTCTTCCAGCACCTGGATGCTGCGGCTGAGCGCCGACTGGGTGATGTGCAGCTTTTCGGCGGCGCGGCTGAAAGAGCCCGTTTCAGCCAAGGCCAACCAATGCGACAGTTGTTGGAGGTTCATGTATTCATTTTACGAATGCAAACCAGAAATATAATTCATTTGACACATGAAATGATGGTTTTTAACATGCTTCTCGTCGGCCAAACTGGCCTTCATCACAACCATTGAGAGACATTGACATGCGCACTTCCCATCTTTTGAAACGCCTGATCGCCGCCAGCCTGACCGGTCTGGTACTGGCTCAGGGCGCTCTGGCCCAGTCCTTTCCCACCAAACCCGTCAGCTTGATGGTGCCTTACCCTGCGGGTGGCTTGTCTGACGTGCTCGCCCGCCTGGTCAACGTACCACTGGCCAAGCACCTGAACCAGCCGGTGATTGTGGAAAATTTGGGCGGCGTGAGCGGTGCCATCGCGGCACAGAAGGTGCTGACAGCCCCATCCGATGGCTACTACCTCTTTCAGGGCTCGCCCAATGAGCTGATCCTCTCCCCGTTGGCCAATGCCGCTGTGAAGTTCAAGAGCGAAGACTTCCGCCTGGTGCAAATGATCGGCGCAGCCCAAATGGCCATCTATGCCCGCCCCAACCTGCCCGTCAACAACGTGGATGAACTGATCGCCTACGCCCGAAAAGAGGCTGCTGCAGGCAAGCCCCTGACCTATGCCAGCGTAGGTCCGGGTTCTTTCTATCACTTGCTGGGTGAACATCTGTCCAAAATCACCGGCATCCCCATGACGCATGTGCCTTACAAAGGGGGTGCACCCGCCAATCAGGATTTGATCGGCGGACAGGTGGACATCTTCATGACGGTCTATGGCAAAAGCTACCAACAATTGGCGGACAGCGGCAAGATCAAGATCCTGGCCATGCTGAACAAGGAACGTTTGGAAGGCGTCAAGCAATACCCCGCCATCTCCGAATCCAAGCAACTCAAAAACTTCGAGTTCAACATCTGGACAGGCTATTTCGTCAAGAAAGACACCCCCGAGGCCGTGGTTCAAACGCTGCACAAAGCCATCACCGAGACACTGAATGACGCCGCTGTGCGCGCAGGCCTGGAAGCCAACAGCCTGTTGGTGGCAAAACCTTTGCCATTGACCGAACTGAACAAGGTGTACAACGAAGGCACAGCCCAGTTCCGGGGCATTGCCAAATCGATTAACCTGCAACCCCAGTAAGCAACGAGGTCAGTCCATGAACTCACCCGCCGACGTTTTTTTGCACGACAAGATCCAGGCACTGCAAACACAGGCCGACGAGTTCATCGCCGTGCGCCGTGACATCCACCGGCACCCCGAGATGGGCTACAAGGAATACCGCACCAGCGACCTGGTGGCCGAGCAACTGAGCGCCTGGGGCTACCAGGTTACACGGGGCCTGGGCGGCACCGGCCTGGTGGGCCAGATCCAAAAAGGCACAGGCACACGCGCCATCGGCATCCGTGCTGACATGGATGCCCTGCCCATCGACGAGGCCACCGGGCTGCCGTATGCCAGCTGCAACACCGGCATCATGCACGCCTGCGGCCACGACGGGCACACCGCCATGCTGCTGGCTGCAGCCAAGCACATCGCACAAAAGGCCACGTTCTCGGGCACCGTGAACCTGATCTTCCAGCCCGCCGAAGAAGGCCTGGGCGGTGCCAAGAAAATGATGGAAGACGGCCTGTTCCAGCAATTTCCGTGCAACGCCATTTTCGCCATGCACAACATGCCGGGACACCCGCAGGGCCACTTGGTCTTGCGTGATGGTTCGGCCATGGCGTCGTCTGACAACGTGACCATCACCTTGCACGGCAAGGGCGGGCACGGGGCCATGCCGCATGTGGCCGTGGACCCGGTGGTGGCCGGGTCTGCCATTGTCATGGGCCTGCAAAGCATCGTGGCGCGCAACATCGATCCGCAGCAAATGGCCATCATCACGGTCGGCGCATTCAACGCAGGCGTGGCCAACAACGTGATTCCGCAAACTGCCACTCTCAAGTTGAGCGTGCGCTCACTCGACCGCGATGTGCGCGTGCTGCTCGAAAAACGCATCACCGAACTGGTCCATGCGCAAGCGCAAAGCTACGGCGTCAGCGCCGAGATCGACTACCAACGCGGCTACCCCGTGCTGGTGAACCACCTGCATGAGACCGACTTTGCCCGCACCGTGGCCGAAGAACTGGTGGGCACGGACAAAGTGGTGCGCCAGGGCCGCGCCTTGAATGGCAGCGAAGATTTCGCCTTCATGCTCGAGAAAGTACCCGGCAGCTATTTGCTGATCGGCAACGGCGATGGCACGGGTGATGGCCACGGCGCCTGCATGGTGCACAACCCCGGCTACGACTTCAATGACAACAACGTGGCGGTGGGCTCAGCCTTCTGGTCACTGCTGGTGGAGCGCTTCTTGCCCGTCTAACTGCAGCTTAGCGACGCCCCGGGTGATGCAAGTCAATGGACGTTCGCGCGCAGGGGCGCACTCCCACCCCCCCCGAACCCTTGTGGGCCTGCGCGCTGCCTCGCCCTCAAGACCCGTTGTGCGCTGCCGAACCCGACGACGGTGAAAACCGTGCCACCAGTTCGTGCCCATCGCCAGGGTAGGTCAGGCGCACAAAAGTGACCGGCTGCCCGCCCAGCCAGGTGCGCCGTTCAATCAACAGGCAAGGTGCGCCCAGCGGCAGCTCCAACAGTGGCGCGGTCTGGGCGTCGGCGCCGACGGCGCGGATGCGGTGTTCGGCCGATGTCCAAGGCACATGGTTGACCAACCAGGCCCCGGGTGCTTCGCTCGAAAAATCTTGCTCTGCGGCAGCAGGCACCGTGTCCAGGCCAATCAGGCGTTGCTCCAGACAAAATGGCCGCGCACCCGCCCAATGCTGCGTGACCAGGTGCAAGACCGGGCTGTGCTGGCCCAAGCCCAAGGTTTGCATATCGGCGTTGGTGCTGCGCCGGCGTTTGCGTTCGCGCACTTCGTAGCGGTAGGCCTGCCCCAGCGACTCGACTTCGCTGCGAATGTCCTGAATCTCCAACACCGCCGAACGGGACTGGGGCCGCGTGACGAAACTGCCCGCTTTGCGCCTGCGCTCAACCAGGCCGCCACGGGCAAGCTGGGTCAGCACCTTGTTCACGGTCATGCGCGAACAGCCGTATTGCTGCGTCAGATCCTGCTCCGACGGAATGCGGTGACCGGGCGGCCAACGGCCACTCACGATGTGCTGTTCGATGTCGCCGAGGATGCGTTCATGCAGTGACAAGACTTGAGGTTTTCCCATGCGGTGTGATTAAACCAGCATTGCAGCGCCGTCCTAATGTATATACAATAAAAACCAAACACAGACCGACATGGAGACCCCTTGAAACACATCACACTGCTTGCCGGACAAACCACGCTGGCCGACTGGCGCAGCATCTACCGTGGCGCAACGGTCGAACTTGACGCGGCATGCGCTGCAGCGGTTCAGGCCAGCGCCGACACCGTGGCCCGCATTGTGGCCAAGGGCGCGCCGGTCTATGGCATCAACACCGGCTTTGGCAAACTGGCCAGCCTGCGCATCGACGCCAGTGATCTGGAAACCCTGCAGCGCAACATCGTGCTGTCGCACGCCGCCGGTGTCGGCGAGGCCATGCCCGTGGCCATCACCCGGCTGATGATGGCGCTCAAGCTGGCCAGTCTGGCGCAAGGCGCCTCGGGCATTCGCCCCAGCACCCTTCTGCTGCTGCAAGACATGTTGCAGCGCGACGTGATTCCGGTCGTGCCCGCGCAGGGCTCGGTGGGCGCCTCGGGCGATCTGGCCCCGCTCTCGCACATGAGCGCCGTGATGCTGGGCGTGGGCGAAGTGCATTCGGCCCAGGGCCCGGTGCCGGCTGCCCAAGCGCTGGCAGCAGCAGGTCTCAGCCCCGTGGTGCTCGGTCCCAAAGAAGGCCTGGCGCTGCTCAACGGCACGCAGTTTTCCACCGCCAATGCCTTGGCTGGCCTGTTCGAGGCCGAGCGCCTGTTTCAAGCCGCCATGGTCAGCGGTGCCCTGTCCACCGACGCGGCCAAGGGTTCGGACGCGCCGTTTGATCCGCGCATCCACGCCCTGCGCCGCCACCGTGGCCAGATCGACACCGCCGACGCGCTGCGCGAATTGCTGCAGGGCAGCGCCATCCGCGCCTCGCACCTGCAAGGCGACGAGCGCGTGCAAGACCCGTATTGCCTGCGCTGCCAGCCGCAGGTGATGGGCGCCTGCCTGGACGTGCTGCGCCGCGCTGCCGAGTCGCTGGAAACCGAGGCCAATGGCGTGACCGACAACCCGCTGATTTTCAGCGCCGACGACACGGCCCTGTCGGGTGGCAACTTCCACGCCGAGCCGGTGGCATTCGCCGCCGACATGATCGCCATGGCGGTGTGCGAGATCGGTTCGCTGGCCGAGCGCCGCGTCGCCATGCTGGTGGACCCGGCCTTGTCGGGCCTGCCCGCCTTCCTCACGCCCAAGCCGGGGCTCAACTCGGGCTTCATGATCCCGCAGGTCACCGCCGCCGCCCTGGTGTCTGAAAACAAGCAGCGCGCCTACCCTGCCAGCGTGGACTCCATCCCCACCTCGGCCAACCAGGAGGACCACGTGTCCATGGCCGCGCACGGCGCGCGGCGTCTGCTGCCGATGTGCGAAAACGCCATGGCCGTGATCGCCATCGAACTGCTGGCCGCCGTGCAGGGCTGCGACTTCCACGCACCGCTGCGCAGCAGCCCGAGCCTGGAAACGGTGCGCCAGCAATTGCGCGCCTTGGTGCCCTTCCTGAGCGATGACCGCCACATGCACCCCGACATGCAAGCGGCCATCGGCCTGGTGCGCAGCGGCGCTTTGTCACAAGGCCTGCGCCTACCGGGTGTGGCCTGAACACCCACCGTCACCCCATCATCTACCCCCACACCCGAGTGCAGCATGAACACCCAAGACACCATGATCACCACCGAACGTGACCCCCGTTTCGACCCCAGCCGCGTCATCCGCGCACCACGCGGCACGCAGCTGAGCTGCAAGAACTGGATTGCCGAAGCCGCCTACCGGATGATCCAGAACAACCTGGACCCGGAGGTGGCCGAAAACCCACAGCACTTGGTGGTGTACGGCGGCATTGGCCGCGCCGCGCGCGACTGGGCGTGCTTCGACCAGATCCTGGCCTCGCTCAAGGACCTGAACGAAGACGAATCGCTGCTGATTCAGTCGGGCAAGCCGGTGGGCGTGTTCAAAACCCACGCCAACGCACCCCGCGTGCTGATCGCCAACTCGAATCTGGTGCCCAAGTGGGCCAACTGGGAACACTTCAACGAACTCGACCGCAAGGGCTTGTTCATGTACGGCCAGATGACGGCCGGCAGCTGGATTTACATCGGCAGCCAGGGCATTGTGCAAGGCACTTTCGAGACCTTTGTCGAGGCCGGCAAGCAGCACTACAACAACGATCTTTCCGGCAAATGGATCCTGACCGCCGGCCTGGGCGGCATGGGCGGTGCACAGCCGCTGGCGGCCACGCTGGCGGGCGCCTGCTCGCTGACCATTGAATGCCAGCAAAGCAGCATCGACTTTCGCCTGCGCACCCGCTATGTGGACCAGCAGGCGCGCGACATCGACCATGCGTTGGAACTCATCGCGCAGTACACCGCCGCCAAACAGGCCGTCTCGATCGCCCTGCTGGGCAACGCCGCCGATGTGCTGCCTGAGCTGGTCAAACGGGCCCAGGCCGGCGCGATCAAACCCGACCTGGTCACCGACCAGACCTCCGCCCACGACCTCATCAATGGTTACCTGCCCACCGGCTGGCAGGTGGCGCAATGGAAGGACGCGCAAAAGAACCCGGCACAACATGCGGCCTTGACCACCGCGGCGGCCCAAAGTTGCGCTGTGCACGTGCAAGCCATGCTGGACTTCCAAGCCATGGGCATTCCCACCGTGGACTATGGCAACAACATCCGCCAGGTCGCCTTCGACCAGGGCATGAAGAACGCTTTCGACTTCCCCGGCTTTGTACCCGCCTACATCCGGCCCCTGTTTTGCGAAGGCAAAGGGCCGTTCCGCTGGGTGGCGCTGTCGGGTGACCCCGAGGACATCTACAAGACCGACGCCAAGATCAAAGAGCTGTTCCCCGACAACCAGCACACCCACCGCTGGCTGGACATGGCGCGCGAGCGCATCGCCTTCCAGGGCTTGCCCGCGCGCATTTGCTGGCTGGGCTTGGGCGAGCGCCACCTGGCCGGTCTGGCCTTCAACGAGATGGTGAAAAACGGTGAACTCAAAGCGCCCATCGTCATCGGCCGCGACCACCTGGACACCGGTTCGGTGGCCAGCCCGAACCGCGAAACCGAAAGCATGAAGGACGGCACCGACGCCGTCAGCGACTGGCCGCTGCTCAACGCCTTGCTCAACACCGCAGGCGGCGCCAGCTGGGTCAGCCTGCACCACGGCGGTGGCGTGGGCATGGGCTATTCGCAACACGCCGGCATGGTGATCGTGGCCGACGGCAGCGACGCCGCCGCCGAACGCCTGGCCCGCGTGCTGGTCAACGACAGCGCCAGCGGCGTCATGCGCCACGCCGATGCCGGCTACGAACAAGCCATTGCAACTGCCCAAAAACACCACCTAAAACTGCCTATGATTCCAAGCTGATCCAAGGAAAAAAGAAACTCGATTCCCACGAGATGGGAAAAAAAGGTTGAAGGACATGTGCGAGCTCTCAGATACTGCCACCATGTTGACGAGCGCATCTCCTTCCGTGGCTTCTGCCGACCGAGTCCTTCAGGTCCTGGCGGTGTTGGCACAGCATGGCCGGGCCATGAGCGCTTCGGAGCTGATCCAAAAAACAGGTATGGCGCGCAGCACGCTGTACCGCCAACTGGGCAGACTCAAGGATTGGGGTTTTGTGTCCGAGATCGACGCCAGCTATGCCCCTGGCCCTCTGAGTCTGCAATTGGCGTTGGGCTTTGACCTCGCCTCCAACATCATGCATGCAGCGCGCCCTGAAATGGAGACGCTGTCACGCCAGTCATCCGAAAGTGTGGGCCTGATCGTGGCTGTGAATGACCGTGCCATCTGTCTGGACATGGTCGAAAGCCGGCATTCCCTGCGTTGCTCTTTCGAAAAAGGCCGCAGCGTACCGTTGCGCGATGGCGCATCCGCCAAGTGTGTTCTGGCCCACCTGCCAGAGCTGCAGCGCCGTGCCGTACTCGACATGCAACATGTCCCGGGCAGCGCCGAGTGGCGTGCCGCCGACCAGACGCTTGCTGCCATCCGCGAGGCCGGTTGCGCCATCAGCGCAGGTGAGGTGGACGCGGGCGTCTGGGGGTCGAGCGCACCCGTGTTCGCCGGCCCGCGTCACCCCGTGGGGGCCATCACGCTGATGGCCCCCATTTCACGTGCACAAGGCCAGGAATCCGCGCTCATACAAATGACCATGATCGCCGCCACGCGCATTTCACGCCGACTCCAAGCTTCTTGAATCGCCCTTCCCCTTCAACCCTTCTCAGGAACCATCCCATGAACATCCGTCGCCAACTCATTCTTACCGCTGCCGCTTTGAGCTTGGGCACAGCATCGGTACACGCACAAAACAATGTGCTGCGCGTGGGCACAGACGCCACCTTCCCTCCCATGGAATTTGTGGACAACGGCAAACGAACTGGATTCGACATTGAGCTCGTTGATGCTCTGGCCAAGGCCATGGGCAAACAGGTGGAATGGGTGGACATCGACTTCAAAGGCCTGATCCCTGGTCTGATCTCCAAGCGTTTCGACATGGCTGTCTCAGCCATCTACATCACCGACGAGCGCAAAAAAGTGGTGGACTTCACCGACAGCTACTATGCCGGCGGTCTGGTGGTCATGGTCAAAGACAACAACACCGGCATCAAGAAAATCGCCGACCTGGACGGCAAAAAAGTGTCTGTGCAGGTGGGCACCAAATCGGTGGGCTACCTGACCGAGAAGCACCCCAAAGCGCTGCGCGTTGAGGTTGAAAAGAACCAGGAGATGTTCAACCTGGTTGACATTGGCCGTGCCGATGCCGCTGTGACCGGCAAACCCGCCGCCTTCCAGTACGTGCGCACCCGGGGCGGCATGCGTGTGCTCGAAGAACAACTGACCACCGAGGAATACGGCATGGCCGTGCGCAAGGACTCGCCTGAACTCACCAAGGCCGTCAATGCAGCATTGGCCAAGATCAAAGCCGACGGCAGCTACGCCGCACTGGTGAAGAAGTGGTTCCCCGCCAAGTGATGCGCTACTGACGAATGCCCTCCATGGAATTGGATTTTTCCCCTGTTTGGATCGGCTGGCCCTCTCTGCTGCGAGGTTCCATGGTGACCGTTGAAATCACCTCGGTGTCACTGTTGCTGGGCTGTGTGCTGGGCTTGTTGGTAGGCATTGGCCGACTCAACTCGGCGCGTCGCTGGGTCTACGGCCTGTGCACGGCCTATGTGGCAGCCATCCGTGGTACCCCCTTGCTGGTGCAGTTGTTCATATTGTTCTTTGGCTTGCCGCAATTTGGCATCCTGTTGCCGGCGTTTGTCTGTGGCGTGATCGGCCTGGGCATTTATTCGGGCGCCTATGTGTCCGAGATTGTGCGTGGCGCCATCCAGTCCATCGACAAGGGGCAGATGGAGGCTGCGCGTTCGATTGGCTTGTCGTCTGGGCAGGCCATGCGCAGTGTCATCCTTCCGCAGGCGGTGGTGCGCATGATCCCGCCTCTGGGCAACGAGTTCATAGCATTGATCAAGAACTCGGCCCTGGTCTCGCTGCTGACCATCCACGACCTCATGCACGAGGGCCAGAAAATAATCAGCGTGTCCTACCGCTCTCTGGAGGTCTACCTGGCCATCGCCGTGATGTACTTCGTGCTGACCGGCCTGACTACCTTGGCTTTGCGAAAAATCGAGTTGCGGCTGCGCGTTGGAGGGATGGTGCAATGAAAAACGTTCACGCCAAAACGACAAAGGAAAGCGCAGAACCCATCATCAGCATCAGGGGTCTGCACAAGGCCTTTGGCGAACACGTGGTGCTCAATGGCATTGACTTTGACGTTTTTCCTTCACAGGTGGTGGTGGTCATCGGCCCCAGCGGTTCAGGCAAGAGCACGTTTTTGAGATGCTGCAACGGACTGGAACAAGCGCAGGACGGGACCATCGATATCTGTGGCCGCACCCTGGTTCACAAGGGTCGGATGCTGCCCGATGCCGACCTCAATGCCTTGCGCGAGGAAGTGGGCATGGTGTTTCAATCCTTTAACCTCTTTCCTCATCTGTCTGTGCGCGACAACGTCACGTTGGGACCACGCAAGCTGCGCGGCCTCAGCCGCAGTCGTGCCGATGCCGAGGCCGATGTGTTACTGCAAAAAGTGGGCCTGTCGCACAAGGCCGAAGCCATGCCGGCCAGCCTGTCTGGTGGACAAAAGCAGCGCGTCGCCATTGCCCGCGCCTTGGCCATGAAGCCCCGAGTGATGCTGTTTGATGAACCCACATCGGCACTAGACCCTGAACTGGTGGGCGAGGTGCTGCAAGTCATGAAGTTGCTGGCCAGCGAGGGCATGACCATGATGGTGGTGACCCACGAAATGAGTTTTGCCAAAGAGGTCGCCGATGTGGTGGCCGTGATGGATGGTGGAGGCATCATCGAGTCGGGCTCACCCGATGTAATCTTCAGCCAGCCCACGCAGGCGCGCACGCGTGAATTTCTCCAGGCCGTGCTGTCCAGGGCATGAGATGGCCGCAGACCCAAAGCACGGCCTGAATCTGCCTATGATTCCAAGCCAACTGGTTTGAAATTAAGGAACCCATGACCCACCCCACGTTCGCACAGCGCGTTGCCGCTTGCATCACCGAAGAAACCATCAATGACTACCAGCGCGACGGCGTCTGCGTGATCCGCCAACTGTTGACGCCTGCAGAAATCGAGCTGCTGCGCGACGGCGTGGAAGTCAACCTGGCCCACCCCGGCCCCATGGCCAAGGTGGCCAGCCGTCCCGACGACCCGGGCCGCTTCTTCGAAGATTTTTGTCAATGGCAGCACATCGAAGCCTTTCGCCGTTTCATCTTCGAGACGCCCATCGCGCTCTTGGCCCAGCGCCTGATGCGCTCAGACACGGTGCGGCTGTACCACGACCACTGCCTGGTCAAAGAGCCCGGCACCCGCGCCCGCACCCCTTGGCACCAAGACCAGCCCTACTACAACATCGACGGCAGCCAAAACATCAGCATGTGGATTCCGGTGGACCCAATCTCGCGCGCATCGACGTTGGAATTCATCGCGGGTTCGCACAAAGGCCCGTGGTTGATGCCGCGCAGCTTCATGGACAACCAGGCCAAATGGTTTCCCGAGGGCTCGCTGGCCGACCTGCCCGACATCGAGGCCGCGCGTGAGCGTTTCCCCATTCTGGGCTGGGCGATCGAGCCGGGCGATTTTGTCTGCTTCAACATGCTCACGCTGCACGCCTCGGGCGGCGTGGACGGCCCCAACCGCCGCCGCGTGGTCTCGGTGCGCATGCTCGGTGACGATGCGCGCCACGCCCCTCGCCCCTGGAAAACCTCGCCCGACTTCCCTGGCTTGGTGGACGCGTTGCCGGCAGGTGCCCCGATGGTGCACGACTTGTTTCCACAACTGGTCTGAAGCTGGACATGTCGCTGCATGGTTTTGACCGCGCCCTATTGCCCGCAACGCCGTGGAAAAACGGCGGCGGTGTCACGCGCGAGATCGTGTGCCAACCACCCGGCGCGGGCATGGCCGACTTCGACTGGCGGGTCAGCATCGCCGACATCTCCAGCGACGGACCCTTTTCAATTTTTCCCGGTGTGGACCGCGTCATCACCTTGCTCGAAGGTGCGGGCGTGCACCTGCACAGCAGCGACGGCGCCTTGGACCATGTGCTCAACACCGCGCTGCAGCCCTTCGCCTTCGCGGGCGAGACGCCGGTTCTCGGCCACTTGTTGGATGGCACCAGCCAAGACTTCAATGTCATGACGCGTCGCGCAGCCTGCCGTGCCGAGATGCAGCTCTGCCAAGGCGCATCAACGGTGCGTGCCTCGGCTGGCTTGTTGCTGGCCGTGCGCGGGCATTGGCATGTGGCCGCGCACCGCTTGAAGCCCAGTCAAGGCCTGTGGTGGAACGCATCGGCGCAAACCTTGGACCTGCGCTGCGATGACGCCAATGCGGCGCTGCTGTCCGTCCAGATTGAAAGAGTCGCGCCGTGAACCGCATGCCAGCATGGCCCAGCGCCGATGGCGTGTGGACCGATTTGCGCCTGGCGCCAGAAGCGCTGGGCCCAGACTCGGCCGCCATCGCCCAGGCCGCGATAGTGGTCAACGCGGGCCAAATCGCCTGGGTGGGCCAACACGCCGAGCTGCCCACCGAACACGCGCAAAAGCCACGGCATGACGGGCACGGCGCGCTGGTCACGCCCGGTCTGATCGACTGCCACACCCACCTGGTTTATGGCGGTCAGCGCGCCAACGAGTTCGCCATGCGCCTGGCCGGAGCCAGTTACGAAGAGTTGGCGCGTGCGGGCGGCGGCATCGTCTCCAGCGTGCGGGCCACGCGTGCCAGCAGCGAAGACGAACTGTTCGCGCTGGCGGTGCCGCGCTTGCAGGCCTTGTTGCAAGAGGGCGTGTGCGCCATCGAGATCAAATCGGGCTACGGCCTGAACCTGGCCAGCGAGCGGGCGCAGTTGCGCGTGGCGCGCCGCCTGGGCGAGGCCTTTGGCGTCACCGTGCGCACCAGTTTTTTGGGCGCGCACGCCTTGCCGCCTGAATATGCCGGGCGCAGCCAGGACTACATCGACCACGTCAGCCACGACATGCTGCCCGCCCTGGCCGCCGAGGGTCTGGTCGACGCGGTGGACGTGTATTGCGAGCGCATCGGCTTCAGTCTGGCCGAAACCGAGCAGGTTTTTCAGGCCGCGCAGCGCTTGGGCTTGCCCGTCAAGCTGCACGCCGAACAACTCTCGGACATGGGTGGCGCAGCGCTGGCCGCACGCTACGGTGCCTTGTCTTGCGACCACATCGAACACCTGAGTGACGCGGGCATCGCGGCCATGCGCACGGCCGGCACGGTGGCCGTGTTGTTGCCTGGTGCTTATTACTTTCTGCGCGACACCCATTGCCCGCCGATCGCGGCCCTGCGCGAGGCCGGTGTGCCCATGGCGGTGGCCACCGACCACAACCCCGGCACCTCGCCCACCTTGAGTCTGCTGCTGATGCTGAACATGGCCTGCACGCTGTTTCGCCTGACCGTGCCCGAAGCGTTGGCCGGTGTGACCCGCCACGCGGCGCGCGCCCTGGGCCTGCAAGACAGCCATGGCCAGATCGCCGTTGGCCAGCCGGCCAACTTCGTGCTGTGGCCGCTGCAAGACATCGCCGAGCTGGCGTATTGGCTGGGCCAGCGCCCCGCCCCCCGTGTCGTGCGCCAAGGGCGCATCGCCAATTGAGCCCCCACATTTGAAGCCCCAAGCCAAGCCACCCATGCACACCGCCTTGTTTGCCGAACACGCCTTGTTGCCCAGCGGCTGGGCCCGCGACCTGCTGCTGCAATGGGACGGCGCTGGCCGTCTGACCGGTGTGCAGACTGGTGTCAGCGCACCCGCAGGCGTTGCGCGCGCCCGTGGCCCGGTCTTGCCGGGCATGCCCAATTTGCACTCGCACGCATTCCAGCGCGCGCTCAGCGGCCTGACCGAATACCGCGACCAGGCGCAAGACAACTTCTGGAGTTGGCGCAGCCTGATGTACCGCTTCGCCGCCCGCTTGAGCCCCGAGCAACTCGAAGCGATTGCCACCTGGCTGTACGTGCAAATGCTGGAAGCGGGCTACACCAGCGTGTGCGAATTCCACTACCTGCACCACGACACCGACGGCCGCCCTTATGCCGACGACGCCACCTTGGCGCAGGGCCTGTTGCGGGCGGCGCAAAACACCGGCATCGGCATGACCTTGTTGCCCGTGCTCTACCAGAGCAGCGGCTTTGGTGGCACGCCGCCCCACGCCGAGCAGCGCCGCTTCATCCTTTCAAACGAACACATGCTGCGCTTGCTGCAGCAGTTGCAACCCCAATGCCTGGCGCAGCACGCGCGGCTGGGCCTGGCCCCGCATTCACTGCGCGCCGTGCCGCCCGACAGCCTGCGCGAAGCACTGGCGGGCTTGGCTGCGCTGGACGCCAGTGCGCCGGTGCACATCCACATCGCCGAACAAACGGCTGAAGTGGAAGCCTGCCTGGCCTGGAGCGGCCAGCGCCCGGTGCAATGGTTGCTGGAACACGCCGAGGTCAACGCCCACTGGTGCCTGGTGCACGCCACCCACATGGACGCAGGCGAATACCAGCAAGCCGCGCGCAGCGGCGCGGTGGCCGGCCTGTGCCCGACCACCGAAGCCAATCTGGGCGACGGCATTTTTGACTTCCCGCTCTGGCGCGCGCATGGCGGCGCCTGGGGTGTGGGCTCGGACAGCCACATCTGCGTCGACCCCGCCGAAGACCTGTTGATGCTCGAATACAGCCAGCGCCTGGCGCGGCGCCAGCGCAATGTGGCCGCAGATGCCAACCAGCCCCAAGTCGCCGAGGCCTTGTGGCTGGGCGCACTGGCTGGCGGCGCCCAAGCCAGCGGCCGCCCCATTCAGGGCTTGGCCGTGGGCCAGCAGGCCGACTTCGTGGTGCTGGATGCGCAACACGTGGCACTGCAAGATTTGCCGCCCAGCCAGATGCTGGCCAGCCACCTTTTTGCCAGCAGCCGCAGCTCTACCGTGGCCAGCGTCTGGTGCGCAGGTCGGCAACGGGTGCAGGCCGGGCGCCACGCCCTGCACGACAGCGCCGCGCGCGCCTTCACGCTGGCACGCCAACAACTACTCAAGGACTGAAGCCATGGACTTTGCCAGCACCGAACCCGCGTTCCACTTTCGCGCCGGCACCCAGCCGCTGCTGATTTCCATGCCGCATGTGGGCACCTACTTGCCCCCGATGCTGGCCGAACGCTTGAGCGCATCGGCGCGCCAAGTGCCCGACACCGACTGGCATCTGGAGCAGCTCTACAACTTCGCCGATGAATTGGGCGCTTCGGTGCTGGTGGCCAGCCATTCGCGCTACGTGATCGACCTCAACCGCCCGCCAAACAACGAGAACCTCTACCCCGGACAAGACACCACCGGCCTGTGCCCGCTGGATGCCTTTGACAAGACCGCGCTGTACAGCGAGGTCAGCCAACAGCCCGATGCAGCCGAAATCAGCGCGCGCCGCGACGCGGTTTGGCAGCCCTACCACCAACAGTTGGCGGCCGAACTGGCCCGGCTGCAAGCGCTGCACGGCACGGTGGCCTTGTGGGATGCGCACTCCATCCGCTCGGAGTTGCCGCGCTTTTTTGACGGCCGCCTGACCGATCTGAACCTGGGCACAGCCAACGGCGCCAGTTGCGATCCGGCACTGGCCGCGCAGTTGCTGGCCATTGCACAAAGTGCACCGGGGCACAGCGCCGTGCTCAATGGCCGCTTCAAAGGCGGCCACATCACGCGCCAATACGGTCGGCCTGCCGACGGGGTGCATGCCGTGCAACTGGAGATGACCCAGTGCAGCTACATGAACGAGTCCTGGCCCTTCGCCTACCGGCCCGACCTGGCCGAGCGCATACAACCGACGCTCAAGCACATGCTGCAAGCGGTGCTGGCTTTTGTGGGCCAGGGCCTCAGCGCGCGGTGATCAGCTGCGCCGCCAAGGTGTGCACGCGCGAGCCCGGCCGTGCCAGCTCACCCAGCACACTGAAGTGGTTCAGACCCGGCAACACTTCGCACACCGGCACGGTCTTGGGCCCCCAGGCTTGGTGAATCAAGCGGTTGTGGCGCAAAAATTCGGCGCTCTCGTCGCCCCCCACCACCGAATACAGCACCCCATTACGCGGTCGCGGCCATTTGGCCGGGCTGGCCATGCGCACATGGGCTGGAGTCAGGCGCAGATTGCTTTGCAAAAATGGCGTCTTGCGCACAGGCGCCAGATCAAACAGGCCTGAGACCGACAGGGCTTTGCGCACCAATTCGGCAGGCAAATCAGCCCCCACCTGCTGCCAGTCGCACGCCAGCAACATGGCCCCCAAGTGGCCACCCGCCGAATGTCCGATCACGGTGATGTTGCTGCGGTCACCCCCGTGTTCGGCAATGTGACGCCAAACCCAAGCCGAAGCCTGGGCCATTTGCAGGGCGATGTCGGGCACCGTGACCGGCTGCCCGGCTGTGCCCGGACACAAGGCGTAATTGACCACCACCACGCAAGCGCCCATATCGCGCAGCGCAGCGGCCACAAAGGAATGGTCTGACTTGTCCAGACTGCGCCAGTAGCCCCCATGGATGAAGATCACCACCGGCGCATGGGGGCGGGCGGCCGGAAAGATGTCCAGGGTTTCATGGAGACCATCGCCATAACGCAGGTCCAGTTGCGGCTTCAAGGTTTGGCGGGCCTGCGCAGAGGCCTGTTGCCAGTGCGCAAAGTGGTCAGCGAAATCGGGCACCCGTGCCCGGTTGTTGTACATGCGGTCGTGCCAGGCAGCATCTTTGGCGGACATGGTGGTCTCCATGAAGGGCACGCCCTTCAGATTTTCATTTCCAGACGCAGCTGGATGTTGCGCCAATTGCGGTCGGTGGTGCGGGCCGTCTCGCTCCGGGTGCCGGTGTCGAAGGTGGTCGCCGTCACGTAGTCGCGTGGCAGCAGATTGCTCACCGTCAAACGCAACGCGGTCGCCGCAGAAAAGCGCCACAGGCCGTACACATCGACCACGCGCTTCACGCCTTGGTAGGACCATTGCTCCTGGCTGCGCCGGGTGTCGTAGTCGGGGTTCCAGTTGACATTACCGCCCAGCGTCAGCGGCCAGCTGCGCCAACGGTAATCGCCCCCCAGGTTCGCGGTCATGCCGGGCTGCTGGTCCAGACGGTTGTCGGGGCCGGGCACGTCCTTGACCTGGGAACGGAAAAAGCTGATGTTGCTGCGGATGTCCACCGGCCAAGCCGCTGCCCAAGCCTGGTTCAAACGGAACTTGGCCTCCAGCTCGATGCCTTGCGTGACGGCATCGCCGACGTTCAAAGGTGTGGAAACCCAGCGGGGCTGCCCGGACCAGGACACCGTCTGCAAGCGGGTCTGGTAGCGGACGAGGTCCTGGATATTTCGGCGAAACAGGTTGGCGCTGAGCACGCCCCCACCCTCCAGGTAACGCTCAAACCCCAAGTCAATGCCGGTGGCCAATTCGGGACGCAGGTCGGGGTTGCCCACACGGTCGGGTTGGGTGGGCACGTTGGCCGGAGACACATCGGGATGGTAATCACGCGAATACCGCAGCGGTGCCACCAGGTTGTACAGCGTGGGCGTCTTGTAGCTGCGCGTCAGGCTCATGCGAATCTGGTCGCGCTTGGCCGGGTCGGGCTTCCACAAAGCGTGCAGCAATGGCGTCCACACCTGGCTTTTGTTGTGCGTGAGGTTCTCGCCCACTTGCCCCTCGGTCAGAATGCTTTCGTAGCGAATGCCGGCATAAGCCGACCAATGTGGGTTGATCTTGAATTCGTCCTGGGTGTAGGCCGCCCAGCGGGCCGTGCGGGCCTGCAGGTTGCCACTCTCGTCACCCGCGCCCGCACTGGCTTCTTCGACGCGCCGCACCCCTTCGTGCTCCAGGCCGCTGACCCATTGGTGGCCGGTGTCCAGAACCCGGGTCCATTTGCCGTTCAGGCTGGTGCTGCGGTCGGTGAAGCGCTGCGCATCGACCGCGTTGGACAACAGTGCCGGCGAACTGCTGTTGACCGTGGTCTGCGTCATGCGTTGGTCGTACTCGGACTGCCCCAAGCCAAAGCGCACTTCCAGACGGTCATCGGCCGACAGACGCTGATTCCATTGGCCATTCAAACGGGCCGCGGCGTAGCGGCTTTGGTTGTCGGTCAGCGCCGCATCTGTTGAGCCGGCATCGGTCAGGCGACGGGCATCGATGCGCCCTTGGGCCGCATAGTCGGAATAGACCACGAAGGGCGTCAAGGTCAGGCTTTTGCCCTGCTCGCCTTTCCATTGCAAACGCGCGTTGGCGTGCACCCCTTGGCGGTGCCCCACAGACTGCGACACCCGTTCCTGGTCGCTCCTGTAATCCGACTCGATCTCGGTCAGGCGTTCATCGGCGCGGCGGCTGTCCATCGCCGCCAAGGTGAAAGTGCCACTCCAAGGCGTCGTCTGCAGGTTGTGTACCCAATTGACCTGGCTGGAGCCTTGCCCGTGCTCCTGGCTTCGGGTGAGCTTCAAATCGTCGGGGTTGGCTTTTTGCCCTTCGCGCAGCACGATGTTGATGGTGCCGGCGATGGCGCGTGCGCCGGTCTCGGCGGTGGGTGCGCGCATGATTTCAATGCGCTCAACCTGCTCGGGCGTGAGCTGGTCAATGGAAAACCCCGGCGGCATGCGTTCACCATCCAGCAGGATCTGGGTGTACCCCCCGCCCAGGCCCCGCATGCGAATCGCCCCCCCGCGACCCGGCGCCCCTTGCATGGTCACGCCGGGCAAGCGCTTGAGCACGTCCCCCAGGGTGGCATCCCCTTGTTTTTCAATCTCTTCTCGCCCGATCACGATTTTGGACGCCGTGGACTCGCGCCGCACTTCGGTGTCGTTGTTCCGGTTGCTGCGGATCTCCACTTGCCCAAGATCGGTGGCCGTGGCGGGCGGCGATGCGGTTTGCGCCAAGACCAAACCAGGTGTGGCAGCCAGCAAGGCCGCTGCCGCCACACGGCCCATGGGCCAAGGCACACGATGGCCCACCAGGGCGGTAGGCATCAAGAAAAATGAGAAATTGGGAAATGTGTCACGCATCCGCCGATTTTGACAGCGTCAAGTGACCTCAGTTTGAAGCCCGGGTAAAGACCGGGCACCCCACCCGATCAATCGCCCGACTTGAACAAGGCAGCCACCTTGCGCTTGGGTTTGATGTTGGCCGAGATCGCTGACCGGACGGTTTTGGGACCACTGGGCTCCCAGCTCGGCGGGGTCTGCGAGGCGGTCGCCTCGTAAGGTTTTTGGAAAAATGGATCGCGGTTGACCGGCGCAGGACGGAAACCGCCACGCCGCTCTGACGGTGCATCCAGTGCATCGCGCGGATCGTGTTCCCGGCGACGGCCTTCGAAGGCACGCGAACGGGGGCGGTCTTCCGCGCGCTCACCCCATTTTTCAGGCGCAGGACCTGCAGGGCGAACGGGGTCCAGCTGCAGCGTTTCGACTTCGAGCTTCTTCTTGATCAGCTTTTCGATGTCCCCCACCAAACGGGCATCTGAAGGACTGACCAAGGTCACCGCCAAGCCAGAGGCCCCAGCGCGCCCTGTGCGACCAATGCGGTGCACATAGTCTTCGGCGTTGAAAGGCACATCAAAGTTGAACACCGCAGGCACGTCCTTGATGTCCAGCCCGCGAGCGGCCACATCGGTACACACCAGCAAATCGACCTCGCCCTTTTTGAAGGCTTCCAGCGCTTTCAGGCGCTCGTCCTGGCTTTTGTCGCCATGCAGGGCCGCTGTGCGCAAACCTTCACGCTCCAGGGAACGCGCCAAGCGGCCACAGCCGAGCTTGCTGTTCACAAAGATGAAGGCCTGTTTGATGTCACGCTCGGTCAGCACTTTGCGGATCACGCGGCGCTTGTCGTCGTCTTGCGCCGCATAAAAGCGCTGCTCCACGGTCGAGGCGGTTTCGTTCGGACGCGCCACCTCGATGGTGATCGGGTTTTGCAAATAGCTGCCGGCCAGGCGCTTGATCTCGGGCGAGAAGGTGGCCGAAAACAAGAGCGTGGTGCGTTGCTTGGGCAAGAAGCTCAGGATGCGCTGCAGATCGGGCAAAAAGCCGATGTCGAGCATGCGATCGGCTTCGTCCAGCACCACATATTCGACCTGGTTGAGCACCGCGTTTTTGGCTTCGATGTGGTCCAGCAAGCGGCCTGGCGTGGCCACCAGCACTTCCACGCCTTTTTTCAGCTCCAGGGTCTGGGGCTTCATGTCCATGCCGCCAAACACCACGGTGCTGCGCAGCTGGGTGTACTTGGCGTACATCTTGATCTGCTGCGCCACCTGGTCGGCCAGCTCGCGCGTGGGCAACAGCACCAAAGCACGCACCGGGTGACGGGCGGGCGAGGTGGAGGGGTTTTCGTGCTTGAGCAGGCGCTGCAGCAAAGGCAGCGAGAAGGCGGCCGTTTTGCCGGTGCCAGTCTGGGCAGCGCCCATGACGTCCTGGCCGGTCAGCACCACGGGGATGGCCTGCGCCTGGATCGGCGTCATGCTTTCGTAGCCCATTTCGGCCACGGCTTTGGCCAACGTGGGGGCCAGAGACAGTTGAGAGAAAGAAGTGGTCATTGCCCTCTATTGTCGCATTTTGGGCCGGCCCACCCGGCCACCCATGAATTGGGCCGGCTCAATGCGCCTTGTAGCCCATGCGGAAACCGCCCCAATGCGAGCCCTGGACATGGATGGGCACCGACAGGTCGTGCATGATTTCGCCGGTGTCGCGCTTGTAGGTTTGCAGCAGCATGGTCTTGGTGTGCGAACCACAGCGGATGCCGGTGGGGTCATTGAAGATGCGCTTGCTGCGGCTGTTGACCAGGTCGACCTCGTATTGGCCAGTAGGCGGCTTGGCGAACTTGTTGTTGTGGGTGGGCACATAGCCCGTTTTTTGCGTGCAGATGGCAAAAATCAGCTCGGGGTTGTCGTTCAACGCCTGCTCTTGAATGGCCGGCAAAACCTGGTCGGTGAAGGTGTCAAAACGCGAGCGGAACAGCGGCGGATTGGTGCCTGGCACGGGCTCGTAGGCCTGGCTGAGCAGGTCGTCCATGCGGATCTGGCCTTGCGCCACAGCCTGCTCGAACACCTGTTGCACGGCATCGGCAGCGCCGCGCGCCACCTGGTACATGCGGCTGTGCAAATTCTCAAAGCGCATGTCCAGCAGCTGGTCAAAAAAGTCTTCGCCCAATTTGGCCAGACCATGGATCTGGACTTGCTGGGCATCGATGCTTTGCCCGAACACATTCAGCTCTTGTTCGATCTCGCCCAGGTAGCGCGAGATGCCGTGCACCTGTTGGGTCGAGGCCTGCGAAGCCGCCACGATGCCGCCCATCTGCTCGGACAGGACGCTGGAAAACTCCAGAATGCCATTGAGCCGTTGCCCCACTTGCGCGATTTGGCCCACGTTGGCCTGCACATCGACCAGCAAGGTGTTGATGCTTTGCACCGCGTGTTCGGTCTCGCTCAGGATGCCGCCCACGCTGCTGTCGATTTCCTGGGTCGCATGGAAAGTTTTTTCGGCCAGATTGCGCACTTCCTGCGCCACCACCGCGAAGCCGCGCCCGTGCTCGCCGGCGCGTGCAGCCTCGATGGCGGCGTTGAGTGACAAGAGGTTGATCTTGTCGGCAATCTCGCGGATGAGTTGCACGATGTTTTCGATTTTTCGCGAATTCGACTGCAAACGCGTGATGGACGCGCCCGCCACCTGGGTGTGCTCACTCATGGCCTGCATCGAGCTGACGGTGCGCTCGAGTTCACGCTGGCCTTGCGAAGAATTTTCTTGGGCCTGCCGTGCCAGCCCGCCCACTTGCGAGGCCTGCGCACTGACCTGCTCGGAGTTGCCGGCCAGCGACTGCGACGAGGCGGCCGCCTGCTGTCCGCTGACGGCCAGCATCGCCATCGCTTCGCTGATGCTTTTGGCTTGCCAGGACAACTCGGCCAGCGTGGTCGAGTTGCGCTCGACCACCTCGGTCATGGCCTGCACCGAGGCCTGCAAGCGCGTGCTGCCGCGCTGCATGTCGTCGACCATGGCCACCATGTCGGGGTGCTGGCGCCACACCCCGGGCAAGCGCTCAAAGGCCTGCTGCGGGGCCTTGCCCTGCACATGCACCTCGCGCATGGCCTCGCGCAATGCGGCCATGAAGCCCTGAACCTGGTCCGCTGCGGCGGCGATCTCGGCCGCCAGCTGCGCCACATCAGCAGACAAGTTGACGGGCAAGCCGGCCGACAAAGGCCTGCTCGGACGCCCATCGCCCAGGGCTTTGGCCATCGCCTGCAAAGGCGTCCAGGCCTGGGCTTGCGCTTGCCAGCCTTGCGTCAAGGCTTGCAAGCCCTGGTCGATCTCAGGCACACCTGAGCGCATCTCGGCGTGCGCCGCGCCGCTGGCCCCCTCGCGAAACATTTGCTGGTAATGGCGCAGCCCCTGCCAAAAAGGCCGGTTGGCCCAAGACAGCGCCAGCCACGCCAGCAGCGCCGACAGACTGGCCGCCAGCCCCACGGCAGGCCACAGCAGCGCACTGTCCAACCCCACATACGTGTGCAGGCCCCAAACCAGGGCACCCACCCAAAGAAACTGACCCAGCACCAAACTGGCCCAGCGAAGCCGAAGTGATTTCAATTGCAGCTCACTTGGTAAAAAGGATCAAGTCTTGGGCAGGGTCACGCCGACCTGCCCCTGGTATTTGCCGCCCCGGTCCTTGTAGCTGGTTTCGCAAACTTCGTCGCTCTCCAGGAACAGCACTTGCGCACAGCCCTCACCCGCATAAATCTTGGCAGGCAGCGGCGTGGTGTTGCTGAATTCAAGCGTCACATAGCCTTCCCATTCGGGCTCAAATGGCGTCACATTCACGATGATGCCGCAGCGGGCATAGGTGCTTTTGCCCAGGCAAATGGTGAGCACATTGCGTGGAATACGGAAGTACTCCACCGTGCGCGCCAGCGCAAAACTGTTGGGCGGGATGATGCAGACATCGCCTTCGATGTCCACAAAGCTGCGTTCATCGAAATTCTTGGGGTCCACCACCGTGCTGTAGATGTTGGTGAACACCTTGAACTCGGGCGCACAACGGATGTCGTAGCCATAACTGCTGGTGCCGTAGCTCACGATTTTCTGGCCTGCGGCATTCTGGCGAATCTGGCCGGGCTCGAACGGCTCGATCATGCCGTGCTGCTCGGCCATGCGGCGGATCCATTTGTCGCTCTTGATGCTCATCGTGCGTCCTTTGGTGTTTGGCTCGATTTTAGTAGGGGTCCAAACGTGTCCGCCGGCCCCCACATGTCAAGGCACAAGAGATCAGCGCGAGATCTTGCCCGCCACGCCTTGCACCAGGTAATTCATGCCCAAGATCTGGGCGTCGCTCAGACTTTGACCCGCAGGCAAAACCACTTTGCCCTCGTTGTCGGTGATCGGACCGGCAAAGGGCAGCAACTTGCCCGAGCCCACCAGCTTTTGCTTGGCCAACACTTCGTCCTGAACCTTCTTGGGCACTTTGGGGCCAAAGTCGCCGACGCGGATCATGCCGTCCTTGACGCCACCCCAAACGCTGCCCGAAGTCCAGCTGCCATTCATGGCCGCCTTGACGCGGGCGGTGTAGTAGTCGCCCCACTGGTGGGTGACGGCAATGATCTGCGCATCCGGGCCGATTTTGCGCATGTCCGAGTGGTAGGCCACCGCCATCTTGCCGCGCTCTTGTGCCGCCGCCATCACCGCCGTCGAGCCGGTGTGGAACGCGATCACGTCCACATCCTGGTTGAACAAGGCCATGGCCGCCTCACGTTCTTTGGGTGGATCAAACCAGGCATTCAGCCAGACCACTTTCACGGTGGCGCGGGGATTGACCGAGCGCATGCCCTGCGTGAAGGCGTTGATGCCTTGCAGCACTTCCGGAATAGGGAACCCGGCCACATAGCCAGCCACATGGGTTTTCGTCATGTGGCCTGCGGCGATGCCCGCCAGGTAACGGCCTTCGTAATAGCGTGCATTCGAGGCCGCAACGTTGGGCGCCGTTTTGAAACCGGTGACCGACTCGAACTTCACATTCGGAAAGTCCTTGGCCACCTTGAGCGTGGGCTCCATGTAGCCAAAGCTGGGGGTGAAGATGATCTGGTTGCCTTGCTGTGCCAAGTCGCGGATCACACGTTCGGCATCTGCGCCCTCGGGCACATCGGCCACAAACGTGGTCTTGACCTGATCGCCCAAGGCCTTGTCGACGGCCTTGCGGCCCTCGTCATGCTGTTTGGTCCAACCTGCCTCGGTGATGGGCGAGACATAGACAAAAGCAGCCTTCAACGGCTCAGCAGATTTAGCAGGAGATTGCGCCTGAACGGCGGGAAGAAAAAAACAGGCGGCCACCAGCGTGGCTGCGAGGTTTTTGTACATGGTAGTCCTCTACATGGCCCCGGGATTGAACAAAGCAAAGCCCGCCGGGGCAGCGGGCTTTGCTTGATTTTACCCTTGCGTGCGGACATTCCCTCTTGACGCCTGTGAAGACAAACTCCAACCTATCAAAATCACAACCCGTGTTCCCCCGCAACCCAACTCAACCTGTGACCATTCAACACGCCATGAAACGCATTGCCCTGGGTGGCATGCGCCACGAAACCAATACCTTTGCACCCAGCAAGGCCGACTACGCGGCCTTTTCCAGCGCTGGCGCCGAACCCAGCCCACTCGAAGGCCAGGCCCTGCTGCACACCTTGCAAGGGGCCAACATTGCGCTGCAAGGCGCCATCGACACGTTGCGCGCCCAAGGGCACACGCTGCTCCCCTTGGTCTGGGCCTCGGCCACCCCGTCCGCCCATGTCACCGAAGATGCCTTTGAACGCATCGTCGGCCGGCTTTTGCAATTGCTCGCCGAGGCGGGGCCGCTGGACGGGGTCTATCTGGACCTGCACGGGGCCATGGTGACCGAACACCTGGATGACGGTGAGGGCGAAATTTTGCGCCGCGTACGTGCGTGCATCGGCCCCGATGTCCCGCTGGTGGCCAGTCTGGACTCGCATGCCAACGTCACGCGGCAAATGGTCGAACACGCCGATGCGCTGTGCATTTTTCGCACTTACCCCCATGTGGACATGGCCGCCACCGGCGCGCGCGCAGCCGGACTGCTGCTGCACATGCTGAACAGCGGTCGCCGCCTGCACAAGGCCTACCGCAGCTTCGACTACCTGGTCCCCCTCACCGCGCAATGCACCCTGATCGAGCCCGCCCAGGGCCTGTACCAACAATTGCGCCAGTTGCAGGCCCAAAGCGGCGTCTCACTTGACTTCGCCACCGGTTTTCCGCTGGCCGATCTGGCCGAATGCGGCATGAGCCTGGTGGCCTATGGCGACGATGCACAGGCCTCGCACGCGGCCCTGCAAACCATGGGCGAGGCGATCGCCAACGCCGAGCGCGCCTTTGACAGCCCCTTGCTCAGCCCCGATGAAGCCATCACGCGTGCCATGGCCATCGGGCGGCCGGGCGCACCCGTGGTGTTGGCCGACACCCAGGACAACCCCGGCATTGGCGGCAACGGTGACACCACAGGCATGCTCGAAGCCTTGCTGCGACTGCGTCCGCCCAACGCCGTTCTGGGCCTGTTGACCGATCCGGCCAGCGCCGCCCAGGCGCACGCATTGGGGCTGGGTGCCCGTGCCGAATTTTCATTGGGTGCCATCTCTGGTCTGCCGGGTCACCACCCCGTCAAAGCCCGCTTCGAGGTCGAGCAGCTGGGCGACGGACAGCTGACGTGCAGCGGCCCGATGTTTGGCGGCCTGGCCTTGAAACTCGGCCCCATGGCCTGCCTGCGCGACATCGACAGCGGCGTGCGTGTGGTGCTGAGCAGCCGCAAATTTCAAGGGGCCGATCAGGCCCTGTTTCGCCATGTCGGCATTGAGCCCATCGAACAAGCCCTGCTGGTACTCAAAAGCTCGGTGCATTTCCGTGCCGACTTCCAGCCGTTGGCCCAGGCGGTCTGGGTCGTCAAGGCACCCGGCCCAGCGACCGAAGACCCCACCGAGCTGCCATGGCGCAAGCTGCGCCATGGCGTTCGGTTGCGCCCCCTGGGGCCCACGCACCCCATCGGCTCTGCCTGAGACAGCAACGCCTGTCAGTCCTGCTCGCTAAAGCTCTGAAAGCATTGCTTGAGTTGGTGCATGAAGTGGTGTTTTTGTTCTTCGCTGGCAAAGCTCGCTTCGATGCTGTTGGCGGCCAACTTGTAGGCCTGCTGTGCGTTCAGGTGCAGGGCGGCAAAGGTCTGCAGGAAGTTGTCGTTCAGGTAGCCGCCAAAGTAAGCCGGGTCGTCCGAATTGAGGGTCACGCACAAGCCCGCGTCCAGCATCTGCCCCAGGGTGTGCTCGGCCAGGCTTTTGAATACGCACAGCTTGAGGTTGGACAGCGGGCACACCGTGAGCGGCACTTGGCTTGCGGCCAGGTGTTTCATCAAGTCCGCATCGTGGATGGCTTGCACGCCATGGTCGATGCGCTCGACCTGCAAGTCCTTGAGCGCGCTCCAGATGTAGGCCGGCGGTCCCTCCTCGCCCGCGTGGGCCACCACGTGCAGGCCCAGCCCACGGGCGCGGGCAAAAACGCGGCTGAACTTTTCCGGTGGGTGCCCCACTTCGCTCGAATCAAGCCCCACACCGATGAAACGGTCACGCCAATGCAAGGCAGCCTCCAAGGTGGCCAGTGCATCCTCTTCGGACAGGTGCCGTAAAAAGCACAGGATCAAGTCGGCGCTGATGCCCAGTTGCGCCTGCGCATCGTGGCAAGCGCGGCTCAAGCCTTCGATGACGGCGGCCATGGGCACGCCCCGGGCGGTGTGGGTCTGCGGGTCAAAGAACAACTCGGCCCGCACCACATGGTCGGCCTTGGCTTTCAGAAAATACGCCCAGGCCATGTCGTAAAAATCCTGCTCGTGCAGCAGCACGCTGGCGCCGGCGTAATACAGGTCCAGAAAACTTTGCAAATTGGAGAAGGCGTAGGCGCTGCGCAGTGCCGCCACATCGGCATAGGGCAAAGCCACGCCATTGCGTTGGGCCAGGGCAAAGATCAGCTCAGGCTCCAGCGAGCCTTCGATGTGGATATGCAGTTCGGCCTTGGGCATGATCCGCAGCAATTCGGGCAAGCGGTGGGATGCAATGGCATGGACTTTGAACATCAAGAACTCCGGGCGTTGGACAGCACCATATTACTTTGAAAGTCGCCCTGACTGAGCGCAGAGATAGCCGGCCTCGTTGTGACTGAAGGGTTCTTGGCCAGCAAGAAGCCCTAGACAAAGTCAATACAGTTCTTGATCTTGAATCACGAGTCTCTTGCTGCATAGCAAAGTCACCCCTATCGAAAGCCAAGGGCCTCTGCGACTGACGCCGGATGTGGCAAGAGCTTCTGGCGCGAGTCGTTTCAGTTCAATGCTTTCAATCGCTGTGCTGCTGTTGAAATTTCCTGCACCAGCGTTTGCATCTGTCGTTCTATGGTGGTTTGTTCTCGAATCGCAAAAACACTTTGCCCTGCTGCCTCGTAGACCAGGCGTGGGTCATCGTGTTCATGGATGGAAGCAAAAACATCACCGGTCAATGCCTGCTGCATGGGCATGGCCAGAGGCTCGGGAGCACCTGCTTCGGTCCAGGCATCAATCCAATCGCTGCGCACGACGCGGCAGGGTTTGCCGCTGTGGGCACGGCTGATGACGGTGTCTTCGCTCCCTGCCGCAATCAGCCTGGCCATCAGGGCCGGGGGCGTGTGGTTTTCGCGCGCGGCCATCCACAGCGTACCCAGCCAGCCGCCTTGCGCCCCCATGCCGATGGCGCCGGCGATTTGCGCGCCGTTGCCAATGCCTCCGGCGGCCAGCACAGGCACATCACCCGCAATGGCCACGATCTGTGGCACCAGTGAAAAAGTGCCCACGCTGCCCGTATGTCCGCCTGCGTCGTATCCTTGTGCAACCAAGACATCCACGCCCATTGCCAGCGCTTTTTGCGCATGGCGAATTGAGCCCACCAGAGAGAAAGTGGTTTTACCTCGCGCACGGGCGCGCTCAATCAAATCGGCGCGCAAGCCAATGGCCGTGGCCACCCCCGTGGCGTTGGAATTGAGCACCTGTTCTATTTGCATTTCGAACAGGTCTTCGGATCGAACTTGGGTGGTAAAAAAGCTCGGTTTTTGTGGCGGCAACACGTTGAACCGATCTCGCAAAGCCTGAACGAAATCCACGTGCGCGCTGGGCAACGCGGCGCGCAGGGCATCGATATTCCCGGTGCGAGGTACGGCAGCGGGCAGCATCAGGTCCACCCCATACGGGCGGCCCTGCATGCGGGTGTCCACCTCATGCAGGATGTGCGGTATCTCTTGCGGCATCTCGCGCGCCAGACCCAGTACGGGGTAGCCACCAGCGCGGGCAATCTCGACCACCACATCGACTGAATGAGAAAAACCAAAGATGGGGTGAGCGATACCCAGCCGATCACAAACAGGCGTGCGCAATGTCAGAGTCATATTGTTATTGAGGCGTGATGCCTGCCTGTTGGATCACGCGGGACCATTTGCTGTGCTCAGCCGCCACAAAGGCATCAAACTGGGCCGGTGTTTGTGGGGCTATCTCCATGCCCAAGCCTTCAAATTTGGCTTTCACCTCGGGTGACTTCAGAATCTCAGCAATGTCCGATGACAGCTTGTGGATGACCGCATCGGGCGTCTTGGCGGGTGCAACAAAGCCAAACCAGGTGCCGACTTCGTAGCCTGTCAGATTGGCTGATTCAGCCACAGTGGGCAGGTCTGGCAGCGCAGAGGAGCGGCGTGCGGTGGTGACCGCCAGTGCACGCAGTTTGCCGGTTTTGATGTGCTGCGCCGCAATGGCTGCGGTCAAGGGCATCATGGTGACCCGCCCGCCAAGCAAATCGTTCATGGCATCGGGTTGCCCCTTGTAGGGCACATGGGTCAACTTCAACCCCGCCATTTGTGCGAACAATTCACCAGCCAGGTGGTTGGACGTGCCTGCACCGGCGGTTGCATAGGTCACTTCTCCTGGCTTGGCCTTGGCGAGCGCCACAAGTTCGTGCATGGTTTTCACGGGGACATCTGGGTGCACCACGATCACGTTGGAAATGCTGCCTAAGCCCATCACCGCGCGGAAGTCCGTGACCGGGTTCCAGGCCACGCCTTTGATCAGGCTGGGTACCACGGCGTGTCCGGGACTCACGCACAGCAGTGTGTAGCCGTCTGCTGGCGACTTGGCCACAAAGTCGGTGCCAATCGAGCCCCCCGCGCCAACCTTGTTCTCCACCACGAATGGCTGCTTGTATTTGGCGGCCAGACGTTCACTGACCAGGCGCGCAATCGAGTCCACCACGCCCCCGGCCGTGAAAGGCACGACCACCTTGACCGCACGACTGGGGTAGCCATTGGATTGGGCCAGCACGGCGGCGGGGACGAGGGTACTGGCCAGCAAAGCCAAATGGGTGAAGGTGCGGCGGTGCATCAGGGTCATGGTTTGTCTCCGGTTGAGTGTGTGTGAACTTGGGGCGTGAAAAAATGCGGTACAGGTGCGGGGCGACCGTCGACCCAGGCCGTTTGGTGCAGCGGGTGAGCGCGGCTTTGCGCAAGGCTTAAAACGGGCGTGACGCAAGCGTCGAGCGTCTCAAAATGCTGGGCCCAATGGGCCTGGCTGTGGGCGATGAAGCTGCGTTGCAGGCAGCCGGTCAGCTCGGGCCAGCGGCTGGCATCGTTGCGTGAAGGAACGGTGGCGGGGTCAAGACCCAAGCCGGACAGCAGTTGCAGGTAAAAGCGCTCTTCGATGGCGCCCACCGCCATGTGGCGGCCATCGGATGTCATGTAGCAGCGGTACCAAGGGACGCCACCGTCGATCACATTCGAGGCGGGTGCATCGTTCCACGCCCCTGCCCCCAGCCGTGCAAACACCGCGCTCATCAGGTGCAAACTGCCAGCGGTCATGGCCGTGTCCACCACACAGCCAAGCTTGTTTTGCGCGCGGGCGTGCAGCGCGGCACCGATACCGGCTGCTGCGTACAGCGCACCTGCGGCCAAATCGCCCACCAAGTTCAGTGGCAACACGTCTGTTCCGCAAGCATGCAAGGCACCCGCCATGGCGATGTAGTTGATGTCATGCCCCGCGCGCTGTGCCCAGGGGCCGTGGCGCTCCCAGCCCACGATACGGGCGTAGACCAAACCGGGTGAACGCGCGTGGCAGTCAGCTGGGCCCAGGCCCAGGCGTTCCATCACACCCGGTCGAAAGCCTTCCAGCAGCACATCAGCGTCGGCAATCGCCTCCAGGGCCGCGGCTCGGTCAGACGGATTTCTCAGATCAAGTACCAACATGTCGCGTTGCCAGTGGCCGATGTCGGCTTCGGCCACGATGGGCACGCCCAATGGCGCTGCGTTCGGGTTTTGAATGCGCAGCACCTGTGCGCCTTGTTGTGCCAGCCACCAAGCGCAAAATGGCACGCCACCCACGGTGGCAAACTCCACCACACGCAGGTGGGCGTAGGGCTTCATGCGTTTGCACCTTGAGTCTGCGCCTGCCACTGCGCCACCGTGCGTTTGGCGATGTTGACCAGGTGTATTTGGCTGGTGCCCTCATAAAGGCGAAACAGCCGCACGTCGCGGTAAAAGCGCTCGGCCACGTTGTCGGCAATGTAGCCGCCGCCGCCAAATATTTGCACGGCGTTATCGGCCACGCGCCCGCACATCTCAGACGCAAACAACTTGCACATGGACGCTTCCATCGTCACGTCAAGACCCTCGTCGCGTTTGCGCGCAGTCTCTAGAACCAGGGCGCGTGCCGCATGCACATCGGTGTTGCTTTGGGCAATCATTTGTTGCACCAGCTGGAAGTCTGCCACCGGCTTGCCAAATTGTTGCCGTGTGGTGGAACGGCGTACCATTTCTTCCACCAAGCGGATGGCTGGGCCCACGCACAGCCCGGCCAAATTGATGCGCTGCTTGTTCAGCGCGCGCATGGCGGTGCGAAAGCCTTGGCCCAGGTTGTCTTCGCCACCCACGATGGCGCTGGCAGGGACGCGGCAATCTTCCAGCACCACTTCGCCAACCGGCGAGCCGTGCTGGCCCAACTTGCGGTATGCCGCAGGCGTGGACAGGCCGGGGGTGCCGCGCTCCACCAAAAAGGCCGTGATGCCCGCTGCCCCCTTGCCTTGCGGGGCGGTGCGCGCAAACACGGTGAACAATCCGGCGATGGGTGCGTTGGTGATGTAGCACTTGCGCCCGGTGATGCGCCAGTCGTCGCCGTCACGCACGGCCACGGTCTGGAGCGCCGTGGCGTCAGAGCCCGCTTCGGGTTCGGTCAAGGCAAAGCAGCCCGTCAGCGCACCGCTGGCCAGCAGAGGCAGCCACTTCGCACGCTGTTCTGGCGTGCCATCCACCACCAAGGATTCAGAGGCAATGCCGGTGTTGCCGCCAAAGCGGGCCCGAAAGGTGGTCGCCCCTTGTGACACCTCGATGTTGACGCGTGCCAACTCCTCTGTGGTCAGGCCCGCACCGCCATAGGCTTCGGGAATGCTGTGCCCAAACAGACCCAGTTCACGCATGCGATTGACCAGCGCTTCGGGTATTTCATCGCTTTGATCGATGGCTTCTTCCAGCGGAATGCATTCCTCGCGGATAAAGCGGCGCACTTGCGCAATCAACTGTTCAAACTGAGTGGGGTTTCGGATCATGGTGTGGGTGAGGACTCTGAAAAAACAATGGGTTCAATGAATACCGCAGGCCACTTCGATTTGCCGGATGGCATCCATCAGGCGTGGCGCAACGTCGCGTTCGAGGGTGTCGTTTCTGTTGCGGTAGGCGGACAGCGTGCAATTGAGTGCCATGGGCTCCTCGCGCGGGGGCACGCGAATGGGTGCAGCCACGGCATGCACCTCTTTGCGCCAGTCGCCGCGCGAGTGGCAGAAACCGCGTGCGGTGAAGTTTTTTTTGTCGGCGTCCAGAATCGGCTTGTCCAGCGCGAAGCGAAGGGGATCTTCCAGCTTGAGGCGGTTCAAGATCGCGTTGCGTTCGGCCATGGGTGCTGACAACACCAGCGCGCGACCGATGGATGTCGACAGCAGTGGTCTGGTGCTGCCGATGTCGGGTTGGTAGATGTTGCCTGGATCAACACGGCAGGTGTCAACGTACACGACGTTGGTGCGGTCCCGCATGCCAAGGTTGACGGTGCAGCCGGTCTCGCGCGCCACTTGTTCCATGAAGGGCCTGGCCAACTGGCGCAAGCGCATATTGGCCAACAGCGGGTAACCCAGCGACAGCACACCCGAGCCCAGACGGTACTTTTGCAGACCTTCTACACGGCTGAGGTAGCCCAACAGCGTGAGCGTGTAAGTCAGGCGCGAAACGGTGGGCTTGGGCAGCCCCGTGCGGTCCGAAATTTCTCGGTTGCCCAGCACGGGATCCATGGCCGTGAAAGCGCGCAGCACCTCCATGCCACGCGCCAGGTTCATGGAGAACTGGCGGTCGGTCGTGAGGTCATGAGGATTGACCAGTCCGGGCAATGCGATGGCTTGCATGGGGCGTTGGCTGAGGGGTGTAGCGGCTGTGATGGGGGTGTTGCTTTTTTTCATGATCGGTTGGCGCGTATGGGGTGTCAACGTTTGACGGCAAGGCGTTTCGCTGTTCGAAACGCCAATTGTCCTGCGCAGCGTACTCTGGCAAAACCTTGAAATGACAAACCCAATTTCAAAAAGTGCGCCGCCCGGCGCGTCAAAAGGCGCGCTGTCCGGCGTGCGAATCCTGGACATGGCCACGGTGTTGGCCGCCCCTTTTGGTGCCACCTTGTGCGCTGACCTGGGGGCCGATGTCGTCAAGCTGGAGTTGCCCGATGGCAGTGATCCCCTGCGTGGTCTGCAGCCGGTCAAGGACGGTGTGGGGCTGTGGTTCAAAGTGGCCAACCGCGGCAAGCGAGGCCTTTCTCTGGATGTGCGCAAGCCGCGCGGGAGAGAACTGTTTTTGAAGATGTTGGCGGACTTTGACGTGCTGGTTGAAAACTTCAGAACGGGCACGATGGACCGCTGGGGACTGGACGCGCCCACCTTGCTGGCCGCCAACCCGCGTTTGGTCATCCTCAGGTTGACAGGCTTTGGCCAGACAGGCCCGTACAGCGCCCGCCCTGGCTTTGCGCGCATTTTTGAAGCCATGAGCGGATTGACCAACCTGACCGGTGAAGACGGAGGCACGCCTTTGCACATGAATTTCCCGATGGGCGACGCCGTCGCGGGGGTGTTTGCGGCGTTTTCCATTGCGGCCGAAATTGCGCGGCTGCGCGGCGACCCGCACGCACAGGGCTGTGAGGTCGATCTTTCGGCCACCGAGGCCTTGTTTCGTTTGCTGGACCCACTGGCCGTTGAGCACGAACAACTGGGCGTGGTGCGTCGACCCGCAGGCAATCTTGCCAGTTACACCGCACCATCGAATATGTACATGAGCCGAGAGCGGGTATTTTTCTCGCTGGTGGCCTCATCCAACCCAATCTTTACCCGCTTGGCCCATGCGGTGGGGCGCCCCGAGTGGGCGAGCGATCCGCGCTTTGCCACCAACCCCGCGCGCGTGGCCAACCTGACGGCGTTGGATGCCCTGTTGACGGCTTGGTTCGTGGCCCGCTCATGGCGCGAGATCGAAACCACACTGGAGGCGCAAGGCATCCCCTTCAGCAAGGTGTATTCGATTGAGGACATTGAGCGCGATCCGCAGTTCATCGCGCGCAATGCCATCGTGCGTTTGCCAGATGCGCTTTACGGAAGTCTGCCCGCACCCTGCATCGTGCCACGGGTGCCTGGTCGAGACATGGCAGTTCCCCGCACCGGACCAGAGACAGGAGAGCACAACGCCGAGTTGCTGGCCGCCTATGGCGTGGACGACGCCGCATTGGCGGGCTTGCGTGCCGAAGGTGTGGTTTGAGGGAAAGTCCTCACTCAATAATCCGTTAACGGACCTTCGCGCAGACATGGGTTGCGTTCTGCCACAGCCGCGCGGCGCGCAAGGTCCCGGCCAATCACGGTCTTGTGGACTTCGCTGGCACCTTCCCCGATCTGGTTGAGCTTGGCATCCCGGAAAAAACGCTCCAACGGAAAGTCCTGCAGATAGCCACGCCCACCCGTGAGCTGCAAGGCATCGGTCACCACCTTCATACACAGGTCCGTGGCATGCAGCTTGGCCATGGAGGCAAAGGTGGCCGTGTCCGCAGCGCCATGGTCGTATTTTTGGGCTGCCATGTTGAGGAGCGCGCGCGATGCCTCGATCTGCGTGACCATGTCGGCCAGCATCCATTGCACGCCCTGCTGTGCACTCAGTGGCTTGCCAAAGGTGTTGCGCTCACAGGCGTAGGCGGCGGCAATTTCAACGGCGCCAATGGCACGTCCCAGCGCCATGGCCGCGTGCCCGATGCGCGCACGAAGCAAGGCATCCTGAGCCAAAGAAAAACCATCGCCTTCTTCGCCCAGGCGGTGTGTGACGGGTATACGAACATCGCTGAATGTCAAGGATGAAATCGGCACCCCAAACCAACCCAGCTTGCCGACCTCTGCGCTGATGTGTACGCCGGGCGCGTCTCTTGGCACCAGCAAACCGATGAATTTCTCTCCTTGATCCAACCGTGCAATGACCATGAGCCAGTCCGCAGTCGTCGCCCGCGTGATGAATTTTTTGCTGCCGTTCAGGACGTAGTGATCCCCCTCTCGCCGTGCCACGCTGGACAGACTGCGGACGTCGGATCCCGCACCGGATTCCGTCAAAGCAAACGCCGTTTGGATCTCGCCCGTACAAAGCCGTGGCAGCAACTGCGCGCGCAAAGCAGGTGATGCCCCCGCGACCACTGCACGTGCTGAAAGGTCCGTCCCTGTGATCATGGATGCCGATGTGCTGCAGACCCGGCCAAGTTCTTCGATGATGCGGATGCGCAGCACTTGCCGGGCATCGGTGCCGCCGTATTCACGCGGGAAGGCCGTGGCCACGACCCCTTCACGGCAGAGGGTTCGAAAGGTCTCCCACGCAAAAACGTCTTGCTTTGCCACCGCAGCAGCTTGGGGTCCTATCACGTCGCGACACAGCGTGCGCACCTTGTGCACCATGGCTTGCTCGTCATGGTTCAAGGCGAGCAGCAGGTGGTCTGAGAAGAGTCTTTGGGTCATGGGCAGCATCTTGGCATTGCTGCGCATAAAGTCGAGTACGCATTTCAATAGGCGAACCACTGCTTGCGGGTCAGTGGTGGCGTGGACTTTGAACCTCAGCAAACACCAAAAGTGATGCCCGATCTTTGCAGATAGCGCCGATAACTGGAAGACATTTTGTCAACCACCGTGTGCAGCTCCGCGCGCAAGTTCAGCGGCAGGGTCTTGGGTTGTTGCGACTCCAGCACCGGCTGGTCTTGCGTGAAGATGGTGTGTTGGAACGCTTGCAGCTGGGCGTCTGGCGTTTCAAAGTCGGCCACCGCCAGTCGGAACCACACGCGACTGGACTCGGGCGTGACCGGGCAGATGAACAAGCCTATCGACTCGCGCCAGCCGTCCACCGCCGTGCTGCCGGCTTCGGGCACCTTGGCCAACACGGCGGCATAAGGCGCCGTCACCTCGTAGGTGTACTCCACCTGGGCGGGTGCAATGGAGTGCAGATTAGAGCGGGGCTGCCATGCCTGGCAACCGGTCGCCAGCAAGCCTGTGGGCGTCTCTTGCACCTGGTAATCGGGCACGCCTGTGGCCTCTCGCGTGCCCAGCCAGCCCTCATGCACAAACCCGAAGTGGGCCATGTCCAGAAAATTTTCAATGATGCGCGGGGCACTGGTCGCGACGTCATAGGGGCCGCAATTGACCATGCGCAAGGACGCCATCGACGCGCCACCGAATGCAGGCAGCTGCGCATCGTCGGCGCTCGGCGCCAGCTGCACCCAAACCAGGCCGTGCGCCTCTTGCACCCTGTACGCCTTCACGCAATGGGTCGCAGGTGGCACGAACTGCGCCAATGCAGGCACATGCTGGCACTGGCCCTGGCCGTCAAACTGCCAGCCGTGGTAGGGGCACTCCAGACGGTCGTTGACCACTTTACCCAATGAAAATTGGGCCCCACGGTGCGGACAGCGGTCTGGCCAGGCATGTGCCACGCCGTCGGCGCTGCGCCACAGCACCAGCGGCTGGGCCAGCAAGGTCACGGCAACGGGTGCACTGAGCACGTAGTCGGTCAAAGCCACGGGGTGCCAAAGAGAGGCTTCACGCATTTTCATTCCTATAAAAAAAGCTGCCCGAAGGCAGCTTCAGGCTGGTAGCTTGACGCCACCAGCAGCACGGTTGCCCAGGGCTTATTTGCCGCTCGGCACTTTGCCGTCCACGCCCTTGACGTAGAAGTTGACCCCGCTCAGGAACTTGTCGTCCGCCACAGCGTCTTTGGCCAAAATTTCCTTGCCGTCTTGACCCATGATCGGGCCTTTCCAGATCACGAAGCTGCCGTCTTTCAGACCGGCTTTGACTTCGTCCAGCTTTTTCTTGGCGTCTTCAGGCACGTCAGCAGCGACCGACACGAAGTCGATTGCACCTTCCTTGACGCCCCACCAAGAACCAGTGCCACCAGTCCACTTGCCCTCGAGCACTTCGCGCACGGACTTGATGTAGGAAGGACCCCAGTTGATCACGGCCGAGCCCAGGTGGGCCTTGGGGCCGTAAGCGGTCATGTCGCTGTCCCAGCCAAAGGCGCGCTTGCCCTTGGCTTCGGCGGTCTTGAGCACGGCTGGCGAGTCGGTGTTTTGCATCAGCACATCAGCACCGCCGTTGATCAAGGAGGTCGCGGCTTCGGTTTCTTTGGGCGGGTTGAACCATTCGTTCACCCACACCACCTTGGTCTTGACCTTGGGGTTGACCGACTGTGCGCCCAGCGTGAAGGAGTTGATGTTGCGGATCACTTCAGGAATTGGGATCGAGGCCACCACGCCCAGGGTGTTGGACTTGGTCATCTTGCCCGCGATCACGCCGGCCATGTAAGCGCCTTCGTAGGTGCGGCTGTCGTAGGTGCGCATGTTTTCGGCTTGCTTGTAGCCGGTGGCGTGCTCGAACTTCACGTCCTTGAGGTCAGCAGCCACTTTGAGCATGGGCTCCATGTAACCGAAGGTGGTGCCGAAGATGATCTTGTTGCCCTGGCCGGCCAGATCGCGGATCACGCGCTCGGCGTCGGCGCTCTCGGGCACGTTCTCGACAAAACTGGTGACGATCTTGTCACCGAACTCTTTTTCCAAGGCCTTGCGCGCGTTGTCGTGGGCAAAGGTCCAACCGCCATCGCCGACCGGGCCGACGTAGGCAAAGGCGACCTTCAGAGGCTCGGCCTTGGCCGGCGCTGCGGCGGGGGCCTCGGCTTTGGGCGCCTCTTCTTTTTTACCGCAACCCACGAGCGCAGCAGCCGCCACAGCCGTCAGGGCGACCATCTTGATGACGGAGCGCTTAGAAAAGTCTGTCATGTCAGTTCCTTTATTGGACAAAGTTACAGGGGTGAAAAAAAACCATTATGAACCCGGATGGAAGGGTTTTCCGAGCGATGCCGGCATGTTCACACGAATCCAGGCCGGATTGCGCGAGATCAGCGCCAGCACCACGATGGTGGCCAGGTAGGGCAGTGCTGTGAGCATCTGGCTGGGGACATCCACCCCCGCGCCTTGCAAGTGAAACTGCAGCATGGTCACGCCGCCAAACAGATACGCCCCCAGCAACACACGCGCCGGGCGCCAGGTGGCAAAGGTGGTCAGGGCCAGCGCGATCCAGCCCTTGCCGGCCACCATGCCCTCGACCCACAGCGGGGTATAGACCACCGAGATGTAGGCGCCCGACAAACCGCACAGCGCGCCGCCCACCACCACGGCGGCCAAGCGGATGCGGCGCACCGGGTAACCCAGCGCATGCGCCGAATCGGGCGATTCACCCACCGCGCGCAGCACCAGGCCCGCGCGGCTTTTGTAGAGGAACCAGATCAGTGCGCCACACATCGCCACCGTCAGGTAGACCATGGGATGGTGCTCAAACAGGGCCGGCCCCACGAGCGGAATGTCGGCCAGACCGGGAATGGCAAAGTGCCCCCGCTCGGGCAGTTTTTCCTGCACATAGTTGATGCCGGCAAAAGCCGAGAAGCCCGCGCCAAACAGGCTCAGCGCCAGCCCCGTGGCGTACTGGTTGGTGCCCAGCCAGATCACCAGCACGCCAAAGATGGCGGCCAGCAAGGCGCCTGCGCCCATGCCGGCGGCAAAGCCCAACAGGTCGCTGCCGGTGTGCACCACGGTGGCAAAACCGGCGACGGCCGCACACAGCATCATGCCCTCGGCGCCCAGGTTCAGCACCCCGGCTTTTTCGTTGATGAGCAAGCCCAGCGAAGCCAGCGCCAGCACGGTGCCCGCGTTCAGCGTGGCCGCAATCAGCAATGCGTAAGCGTCCATCACACAGCCCCTTGACGCGCCTGGGTAGAGCCCCAGCGCACGCGGTAATTGACCAAGGTGTCACAGGCCAGCAATGCAAACAGCAGCAGGCCCTGGAACACCCCGGTGATCGATTTGGGCAGGCCCAAGCGCGACTGCGCGAGTTCACCGCCGATGTAGAACATGCTCATCAGCACCGCCGACAGCACCATGCCAAAGGGGTGCAGACGCCCCACAAAGGCGACGATGATGGCGGCAAAGCCGTAACCCGCCGGCACATAGGGCGTGAGCTGGCCAATGGGGCCGGCCACCTCCAGGCCACCGGCCAGGCCGGCTGCGCCGCCCGAGACCAGCAAGGCCGTCCACAAAGCCCGGCGCGAAGAAAAGCCCGCGTAGCGCGCCGCATCGGGCGCCAGGCCGCCCACCTGCTGGGCAAAGCCCGCACGCGTGCGAAACAGGAACACCCACACGCCGGCCGCGGCCAGCAGCGCCAGCGGCAGGCCCAGGCTCACGCGCGAGCCACTCAGCAGGCGCGGCACCAGGGTCACGGCCTCGAAGGTCTTGGTCTGCGGAAAGTTGTAGCCGGCCGGGTCTTTCCAGGGCCCATAGACAAGGTAACCCAGCAGCATGGTGGCCACATAGACCAGCATCAGGCTGACCAGGATTTCACTCGCATGGAAACGGTCACGCAGCCAGGCCACCACGCCCGCCCACAGCATGCCGCCGAGCATGCCGGCCAGCAGCACCGCCACCACAATCCAGCGCCCCGTGTCCTTACCCGCCAGCAGTGCCACACCACCGGCGCAGATCGCGCCCAAAATGAATTGCCCCTCGGCACCGATGTTCCAGACGTTGGAGCGGAAACACACCGCCAGACCCAGCGCAATCAAGAGCAGCGGCGTGGCCTTGACCATCAACTCGCCCAAGGCATAGCCCGACTTCAGGGGTTCCCAGAAAAACATCTGCAGACCACGCCAGGGGTCTTTGCCCAGCGCCGCAAACAAGAGCACGCCAACCACCACCGTGATCAGCAAAGCCAACAGGGGCGAGCCCCAGGTCCAGGCGCGCGAGGTCTGCGCTCGGGGTTCAAGCCGCAACATGGTCGTCCTCCTTGGCTGACACAGCCCACAGCCCACTCATCCATTCACCAATGCGCGCCACCGTGGCGTCGGCGCGCGCCATGGAGGGCGACAGACGCCCCTTGGCGATCACATGCAATCGGTCTGAAATTTCAAACAATTCTTCCAACTCCTCGCTCACCACCAGCACCGCGCAACCGGCATCGCGCAGCGCCAGGATCTCGCTGCGGATCTGCGCTGCCGCGCCCACGTCCACGCCCCAGGTTGGTTGCGAAACAATGAACAACGTGGGCTGGGCGCTGATCTCGCGGCCGACTATGAACTTTTGCAAATTGCCGCCCGACAGCGACCTGGCCGGCGCGTCCGGCCCATTGGCCTTGACCTTGAAACGCGCAATGATCTCGCGCGCCTGCGTACTCAAGGCGTCCATGCGAATCCAGCCACCCGTGCCCAGCGCTTCACGCCGCGTGAGCAGCAGGTTGTGCGCCAGACCCAGGGAGGGCACGGCACCCCTGCCCAGCCGTTCTTCGGGCACAAAGTGCAGACCCAAGCGCCGACGCGACTGCGGCCCCATCGCGCCCACCGGCGTCTGGCCCATGGTGATGGCTTGTGGCGCAGCGCGCCGGTCCTCGCCCGACAAGGCCCACAGCAACTCGCGCTGGCCATTGCCCGAAACCCCGGCCAGGCCCACCACCTCGCCCGCGCGCACCTGCAGGCGCACGGCTTCCAGGTCCACCCCAAACGGGTCTTGCTTGGGCAGCGACAAGCCGTGCACCTGCAACACCAGCGCACCGGGCGTGCGCGGCTCGGGCGCCAGCGTGGGCGGCTCGGCGCCGATCATGAGGCGGCTCAGGCTTGCGTTGGTCTCTTCACGCGGATCACACATGCCGGTGACTTTGCCACCGCGCAGCACCGTGCAGGCGCTGCACAGGGCGCGGATTTCGTGCAACTTGTGCGAGATGTACAAGATGCTGACCCCCTGGCTGACCAGCTTGTGCAGCACCACAAACAATTTCTCTACCGCCTGTGGCGTGAGCACCGAGGTCGGTTCGTCCAGGATCAAGAGCTTGGGCTCAGTCAACAAGGCGCGGATGATCTCCACCCGCTGCATTTCACCCACACTCAAGGTGTGCACAGGACGGTCGGGCTCCAGATCCAATCCGTACTCGCTGGCCTTTGCCACGATGCGCTCAGTCACTTGGGCAAGACTCAATGTTTTGTCCAAGCCCAACCAGACGTTTTCGGCCACAGTGAGCGTGTCGAACAGGCTGAAATGCTGGAACACCATGCTGATGCCCAGCTTGCGCGCTTCTTGCGGATTGCGGATGCTGACCGGCCGGCCCTCGAAAAACACCTGGCCCTCGTCGGGCTTGACCGAGCCGTAGATGATCTTCATCAATGTGGACTTGCCCGCACCGTTTTCGCCCAGCACCGCATGGGCCTGGCCGGGCAGCACGGTGAGCGACACGTCCTGGTTGGCCACCACGCCGGGATAGCGTTTGGTGATGCCCTGAAGGGACAGCAAAGGAAGGGTCATGAGCGTGTTCTCAAGTTTGGGGTAACTGGGCGGCGCTGATTTTCACCTGTTCACGCAGCCAGCGGCCGGCCACAGAGGCATGGCTGCGTTCGTGCCAGAGCTGGTAATAAACCATCTTGGGAAACTCCACCGGGCAAGGCAAGCTGGCCAGGCCCGGCAAGGCATTGGGCCCCTGCAGGTAACGCTGGCAATACTGGCGCCCGGTGGTCAGCACAAGCAAGCTTGAGGCCACCATGCGCGGCATCAAACCAAAGTGGGCGCAGCGCGCGGCGATGTGGCGCTGCAAGCCCAGGCGGTCCAGGTGTTCGTCGATCACGCCGCGCCAGCCCGGGTAGGCCGGCGTGGGCGCGATGTGCTCGCAGGCCAGCCAATCGTCCTGCGACCAGCCGCGGCGCACTGCGGGATGCTTGCTGCTGACCAGACAAACCACTTCGTCTTCAAACAATTGGGCGCGGTGCAGCTCTTCGCTCGGCTGGGCCCAGTTGCCAATCACCACATCCACCAAGCCTTGCCCCAGATCGTGTGCGTAACGGGCCTGCGCCGACAAGGCATGCACCTCAACCTGGCAACCGGGCGCGAGCGACTTGATGCGCGCCATGACCGAGGGCAAAAACAAAGGGTCCAAAGTATCGCTGGCGGCGATGCGGAAGGTTTCACACGCCTGCGTCGGATCAAACGCACGGGCTGGCGAGAACAGGCTTTCGGCAGATTGCAGAATTTGCGTGACCGGCCCCAGCATCTGCAAGCCCACATCGGTAGGCACCATGCCAGTGCCAGAGCGCACCAGAATGGGGTCGCCCGTCAGCTCGCGCAGGCGCTTGAGCGCCACGGACACGGCGGGCTGCTGCTGGCCCAGTCGCATGGCGGTTTTGGAAACACTGCGTTCGATTAACAAGGTGTGAAGGGTCCGAATGAGTTGAAGGTCGATCTTGTCAAAAAGATGCGGCTGCTTCATATCAGATTCCCGATACTCGTTATGGTTTGGCGAACGCATATTTCAGGGTTTACCCCGAAAAGCCTGAACCCCATACATGCTAGATGATGACTCACGTCCATGCCTTTGTCTCTTTGTTGATCGGTCTCGTTGTCTACCCAAACCCTGTTGGAATGCAGGCGAATGTAACACCTGCGCCCTGTTGACGGGCTCATCAACTAAGTGCGCTGCGGTGCCCAAAATGACACGCCACAAAAAGACAGCCCACGACCCATAAACCGCCAGCCCTGCGCTGACCAAACATAAAATAAGCAATGGCCAGAATCACCTCGTCAAACTCTTTGGTCAACCCCAAAAAACCATTCGTATCTCGGAAGCCGAAGAGCTATACGGACGTCTGTGAAGGCATTGTCGAATTGTTGAATGTCGCACGGCAAGCGGCAGCACGCAACGTCAATGCTCAGATTGGAGCAGATGCGCTTGTTTGACGTGACATGGCCAATTCCGCAGACACTGTCTGCGGAATTGGCCCAACAACTGACTGATGCTGTTACAAGGCGGATCAAGTCCTAGAACAAACCCATGAGCTATGTGATCCATTGCACAAAAAAGTTGCTTGAACGCATCAAACCATCAACGATCACAGTTGGTGGCGCGTCAGGCAGGTCATTGCTTGGCAACTGGTACGCCACAGCCTTGTTCTGGAAGCCGCAAGTTGCCCTGCTGGTCAATGAAAAAACGCTGCTGCCTGTGCTCATGCCATTAGCGCCCGCGGCCGATTTAGCGACTCGTTTTCCAGCACATCTGGCCACCGTTTTAGCCGCTCACGACATGCCCCAGCAATTCATCGACCACGAGCTTGCTCAGATGAATGGCGTCCAGTACGCCAAGACTTCAAATCGCAGCGTGGTCGGGATCATGAACGAGTTTTCGTATCTTGCAGAAGGCTACCGCGAACACCTTGAAACCAACGACCTGTTGGCGTTGTCACTCAAGTTGTCTAAGACGCCGTGCGGTCCGCTTTACAAAACTGCCATTTCGCCAGACAGGGCGCTTCAGCATAGGGTAGCTGCTTCTGAAAACTGACGTGTTACTGATCATCCACAGTGCGTGGCAAACGCCACAAACCATGCCTGAAACCCCATAGCCTGTATCACGATTTGGGCATACCACTCCTGAGGGTTTGGGCTAGCATGCAACACGCCTTGGACGATGCCCATGAACCCAACTCATCACCCTGTTACTGAAACGCCGCTGCGCTTTTGGCACCGCAATGCGATGGTGGAACGCCATCACGTCCCACCCGACCGCACCCTGCTCGACCTGCTGCGCGAAGACCTGCGCTTGACCGCCACCAAAGAAGGCTGCGGCGCTGGCGACTGCGGGGCTTGCACCGTGGTGGTGGCCGAGGCGGTGGATGGGCGTTTGCAATACCGCGCCGTCAACAGCTGCATCAAACCTGCGCACGCCATCGACGGTCTGGCCTTGTGGACCGCCGCCGATCTGGCCCAGCTTGATGGCACGCTGCACCCGGTGCAGCGTGCCATGGTCACGTGCCACGGCTCGCAATGCGGCTTTTGCACGCCCGGCTTTGTCATGAGCCTGTTTGCGCTGTACCAGCGCAGCGTGGCGCAAGGCCAGCACGTGGACACGCACAGCGCCCACCAGGCCTTGTCGGGCAACCTGTGCCGCTGCACCGGTTACCGGCCCATCGTGCAGGCCGCTTGCCAGATGCAGGCCCAAAGTACGCACGCAGTGGACGAGGCGCCGATTGTGGCGGCGCTGGCGGCGCTCTCAGCTTCACCCGGCGCAGATCAAAATTACCAGCGCCCGGCCACCTTGAAGGCTTTGCTGCAAGCCCGCGCGCACCACCCGCAGGCGCAGCTGATCGCCGGGGCCACCGACGCGGGGCTGTGGCTGACCCAGGGCCTGCGCCGCATGCCGCAAATCATTGACCTCACCCGCGTGGCCGAGTTGCGCCGGGTCGAGACTTACCCGCAGCACATCGCCATCGGCGCCGCCGTCAACCTGCAAGACGCCTTTGAAGCGCTGGCCTTTGAGCGCCCAGTGATCGCGCCTTTTGGCGAACGCTTTGCCGGCTGGCCGGTGCGCCAGTCTGGCACGCTGGGCGGCAATGTGGCCAACGGTTCGCCGATTGGCGACAGCATGCCGCTGCTCATCGCGCTCGGTGCGCAGGTGGTGCTGATGGCATGGCGCACAGAGCGAGGACAAGGCCGCGCCGTGCACCGCCACGTGCCCTTGGAAAAGTTCTACACCGGCTACCGGAAAAACCTGCTGGCCGCAGATGAAGTGCTGGCCTGGATCGTGGTGCCCCGCCCTGATCCCGAGCGCAACCCCGGCGAATGGCTGGGCGCCTACAAAGTGTCCAAGCGCCAGGAAGACGACATCTCGGCGGTGTGTCTGGCGGTGCAACTGCACACCACCGATGGGCGCATCACGGGCGTGCGCATCGGTGCGGGCGGCGTCGCGGCCACACCGGCGCGCGCGGTGCAAACCGAAGCTGCCTTGATCGGTCAAGTCTGGAACGAAGCCACTTTGAAAAAAGCCCAAGTGACTCTTCAGCAAGAGTTTTCGCCACTGAGTGACTTGCGCGCCAGCGCCGATTACCGCCGCCAGATGCTGGGCCAGCTGTTGCACCGCGCCTGGCTGGAGAGCACCGGCCACAGCAACGTGCGACTGGAGGCACTGGCATGACCCACACAGCCCACCACACCACGCACCCGACGTCCCAACACGCGGACACCAGCCGCCCCCGTTTCCACGAAAGCGCCACGGCGCAGGTGCAAGGCTGCGCCAGCTACATCGACGACCTGCCCTTGGTCGAAGGCACGCTGCACGCCGCGCCCTTGATGAGCCCTGTGGCCAATGCGCAATTGCAAAGCATGGACCTGAGCGCCACACGCGCTGCCCCCGGCGTGACCGGGGTGGTGACGGGCGCAGACATCCCCGGCAACGCGCTGCTCGCCACCTTTGTGCACGACGAGCCCATCTTTGCCGGGCCACAGCTCATGCATGTGGGCCAGGTGATGGGCTTGGTGGTGGGCCACAGCCACACCCAGGCGCGACAAGCCGCACGCCTGATGAGATTGCAAACGAAGAACGACACGCCCCTGCTGCACGCCCGCGAAGCCATGCGCGCGGGCAGCTTTGTGCTGCCCCAGGTCACGGTGCAGCGCGGCGACGCAGCGCACGCCTTGGCCACAGCGCCACACCAGTTGCAGGGCACGCTGGAGATCGGCGGGCAAGAACACTTTTATCTGGAAAGTCAGATCGCCTATGCCATTCCACAAGACCACGGCCACTGGCTGATCCACAGCGGCACGCAACACCCAGGCGAAGTGCAGCATTGGGTGGCGCATGCGCTGCACATTCCGCTGTCGCAGGTGCGCGTGGTGTGCCGCCGCATGGGCGGCGGCTTTGGCGGCAAAGAAACGCAAGCCGGGCACCTGGCGGTGTGGGCCGCGCTGGCGGCGCACAAATTCGGGCGGCCGGTGAAGATGCGGCTGGACCGGGGCGACGACATGCTGATCACCGGCAAGCGCCACCCTTTCAGCCACGACTGGCAAGTGGGCTTTGACACGCAAGGCCGCGTGTTGGGTTTCGATTCGGTGCAGCTGGCGCATTGCGGCCACAGCGCCGACCTGAGCGGCCCGGTGGCCGACCGGGCCATCTTTCACACCGACAACGCCTACTACCTGAGCGACCTGGCCATCACCTCGCACCGCTGCAAAACCCACACCCAAAGCCACACCGCGTTCCGCGGCTTTGGCGGGCCACAGGGCGTGCTGCTGATCGAAACCGTCATGGGCGACATCGCCCGCCACTTGGGGCGCGATGCGCTCGATGTGCGGTTGGTCAACCTGTACGGCATCGGCGAGCGCGACACCACGCCCTATGGCATGCAGGTCGAAGACAACATCTTGCAGCCGCTGATGACGCAACTGGCCGAGCGCTGCGACTACCGCGCGCGGCGCCACGCCATCAGCAAATGGAACCAAAGCCACAGCGTGCTCAAAAAAGGCCTGGCGCTCACGCCGGTCAAGTTCGGCATCAGCTTCACCGCCACCCAGTTCAACCAGGCCGGGGCCGTGGTCTCGGTCTACACCGACGGCAGCGTGCGCGTGAACCACGGCGGCACCGAGATGGGCCAGGGTCTGCACACCAAGGTCTGCGGTCTGGTGGCCCGCGTGCTGGGCCTGCCCGCTGCCCAGGTGCAGGCCAGCGCCAGCGACACCGACCAGGTGGCCAACGCCAGCGCCACAGCGGCTTCCAGCGGCACCGACCTGAACGGCCGCGCCGCAGAAAACGCCGCGCTGCAAGTGCGCCAGAACATCGCCGAGTGCATCGCGAAGGCCGATGGCTGCAGCGCCGAATCGGTGCGCTTCCAAAACGCGCAGGTCATCAGCCCTGCCCGCCTGCGCAGCTTTACGGAAGCCGTGCAATACGCCTACGGCCAGCGCGTGCAACTGTGGAGCGACGGCTTTTACGCCACACCCAAAATCCACTACGACCGCGCCACCCTGACCGGACGGCCGTTTTACTACTTCGCCTATGGCGCAGCCTGCAGCGAAGTGGCCATCGACACGCTGACGGGCGAATACCGCGTGCTGCGCACCGACATCCTGCACGACGTGGGACACTCGCTACACACCGAAATCGACATCGGCCAGATCGAAGGCGGTTTCGCGCAAGGCCTGGGGTGGCTCACCACCGAAGAACTGATTTGGAACGCCCAGGGCGAATTGCTCACCAAAGGCGCCAGCACCTACAAGATCCCGACCGCCGCCGACATGCCGGCCCAACTGCACATCGACCTGTGGCACGAAGCCAACCGCGAAGACAATGTGGGCGGCAGCAAAGCCGTGGGCGAACCGCCCTTCATGCTGGCCATCAGTGTCTACGAAGCGCTGCGCGACACCATCGGCGCCTGCCGCCCCGGACGCGATCCGATCCGGTTGGACACCCCCGCCACGCCCGAACGCGTGCTGCAAGCCCTGATGGCCGATGGCCGCGCTTGACTTTCATGCCGCTGGGCAACGCCTCGGCGCCTGCAATACTTCAGGGTGCATTCGCGCGCAGGGGCGCGCTCCCACAACACGCAGTTCTTTTGTAGGAGGTCGCCCCTGCGGCCGAAGCCCCGTTCTTTCACAGCCACTTGAATTGGGGTCTGACCCCGATTAAATTTTCGCCACATGACGACACATTCCCATTTACAAGGCTGGCGCGCAGGCCTGCTGTGGTTCCCCGACCCGCAAAGCCCCCAGGCCCGACACGAAAGCGACGGCCTGCTGGTCACGGGCCAAAGCGCCGACGGCATCGTGCGTGTGGTGGCCATCGGCCCCTGGGCCACGCTGCACAGCAACTACCCCAACCTGCCCACCACGCACTGGCCCGGCCTGTGCATCGCGCCGGGCTTTGTCGATCTGCATGTGCATTACCCGCAAACCGACGTGATTGGCTCACCCGCCGACGGCCTGCTGCCCTGGCTGGAGCACTACACCTTTCCGCACGAAAAACATTTTTCAGACCCTGGTTACGCGCACGAAGTGACCAGCTTCTTTTTGGACGAACTGATGCGCAACGGCGTGACCACCGCGCTGTGCTTTGCCACGGCGCACCCCGAGTCGGTCGACGTGTTCATGATGGAAGCGCAAAAGCGCCGCCTGCGCATGGTCACCGGCAAAGTGCTGCAAGACCGCCACAGCCCCGACGGCCTGCGCGACACCGACACCGACTTGAGCCTGCGCCAGACCGAAGACTTGATCCGCCGCTGGCATGGCGTGGATCGCCTCGGCTACGCCATCACGCCACGTTTTGCACCCACCAGCAGCGACGCACAACTGCATGGGGCGGGCGAGATCGCACAGCAATTCCCTGACGTCTGGGTGCAGTCGCACGTGGCCGAAAATCTGGACGAAATCCGCTGGGTGCATGATCTGTTTCCCGAGGCGCGCAGCTACCTGGACGTGTACGACCGCGCAGGCCTGCTGCGCCAGCGCTCGGTTTACGCGCATTGCATTTACCTGGACGAGACCGACCGCCGCCGCATGGCCGAGGTCGGCGCAAGCGCTGCCGTCAGCCCCACCAGCAACCTGTTTTTGGGCAGCGGCTTTTTTGACTTTGTCGCTTCTGACGCGGCCGGCCTGCGCTATGGCCTGGCCAGCGACGTGGGCGGCGGCACCAGTTTCAGCCCCTTTCACACCATGCACGCGGCCTACACCGTGGCGCGCCAGAGTGTTGAAAGTCAGGGCGGGTACCGCCCTGGCATGAGCCTGGCGCCTGAGCACCTGTGGTGGCAACACACCGCAGGTGCCGCCGCCGCGCTGGACCTGGGCGGTCAAGTGGGCAACCTGCTGCCCGGCTGCGAAGCGGACTTTGTGCTGCTCGACCCCAAGGCCACTCCCCTGCTGGCGCGCCGCACCGCGCAGACCGAGACGCTGGCCGAATGGCTGTTTGCCCTGATCGTGCTGGGCGACGACCGCCTGATTGCGCACACGGTGGTGCAAGGGCAGCCCGTGAACATTGGCCCGGTCGGTGGCTTGTCAGACAATCGGGCATGACCGCCGACAACGAGCACCCTATCCACGACCCCAACCAGGCCCAGCGCGACGCCGTGCGCCGAGGCATTGCGCAATTCCAACAGCGCCTGCAAGCCATCGGCCACGACTTTCGCGAACCACCGCCCGAACCCACCTCTTGCTGTGGGCGGGGCTGCAACGGCTGCGTGTGGGAAAGCTATGAAGCGGCGCTGATGTGGTGGTACGAGGACGCCGGGGCCTTGCTGGCCGGCTGAACTGCCACGTCGAGCTGAACCGCCACGGGCTGGCCGAGATGGCCAGTTGCAAGACGCGGCAAAGACCGCTGGCAAAGCGCGCGCTGCCGCGTTGCGGTCAGCCTTTGAAGACCGCCGTCTCTCCAGGGCGGCGCAGCATCTTGTTCACCTCGTCTTGGTGCAACTCTTCGACCATGACCATGTCTCGCGCGTACTCTTCCAAATGGACAGATTTGCCTGTCACTGTTTTCAGAAAATCATAGTAAGCCGTCAGCGCCTCTCTTTCGTGGGCCAGGCTTTCGCGCAGGATGTCACCCAGATCGTGCCGCTCGGACTCCAGCAAAGGACCAATCTTCAAAGAAGGCTGGCCCCCCAGCAGCGTGACCAATTCACCCGCCTTGTGGGCATGGGCCAAGCTTTCGTCGGCGTTGGCCTTCATCCAGGAGACGATGGGTATCCGTTGGTAGCCGTAAATCATCAGGGCGTAATGGGTGTACTTCACCACCCCCGCGAGTTCCAGTTCCATGATGCGGTTGAGGGCATCAATGGCGGCTTTTTTTGACGATGCATCCATGACAGGCTCCTTTGAGAAAACAGGCAGTCAAACCGGGTGAATGCATTCTTAGCCAGTTCTTCCTGGCTGTCATCCCTGGTGCTTGGATGGCACGGCCTGGGGCGTGTGCCAGCGCACACAAGGCTTGCAACAAACGCACCTACCAAGGCCCCGTGGCCAGCAAGCACGGGACCTGCATGTTCCTTTGGCGTGTTCCGTTGGCAAGCCAAACTAGCGCCGACGCCCGCTGTTCAGCTCCGCGCCCAGACGGTCCAGGTTTTGTTCGTTGGCCGGCTCCAGAATGTGCTGCATGGTCTGTGCAAATGCGGCATCTTCAAACACCTGAACCCAATGCACCCGCGTGCCGCCGTCTTCGGGCGTCAGCGTGATGGTCAGGCGAAAGTGCGGCGCACAGGTGTGGTCAATGGCCACCTGCCGGTTTTCTTCGATGTGGAAAAACTCGGACACATTCGCATAGCGGGCACCGTCTGGCCCGACCATGTCAAACACCCAGCGCCCACCGCTGCGAAATTCGAAAACCTCGAAGTGGTTGCTGAATCCGTTGGGGCCCCACCAGCGGGCCAGGCGTTCGGGGTCCTGGATGGCCGCAAAAATGGCCTGCGGTGCATGGTCGAAATGTCGGCTGTTTTGAAATGTGTGCATAGCGCTCAATGGCTGTGCCGATGGTGGATATCCGGGTAGTGCGCGTGCTGGTGCGTCAGCGCCTCGTGGGTGTGCAAATGGCTGTGGGGTTCTGTGACGTCCTCATGCGGCGCATGCGTGTGCTGGTGGTGCGCATCGTGCACATGCCGATGCGCATGCACCAAGGGCTCATGGGTGTGCAGGTGTTCATGCCGCTCGCTCAGGTGCAGCCAGACCCCCAGCCCCATCAGCCCGCTGGCCAGCCAGAAAATAGGCGAGGTGGTCTCGCCCAACAAAACCACCGCCACCGCTGCGCCCATGAACGGTGCGGTTGAAAAATATGCCCCGGTGCGCGCCGCCCCCAAACCGCGCAAAGCCAGCACAAACAACACCAGGCTGACGCCATACCCCAGTAAGCCAACCGCCATGGTGCCCCACAGGGTGGCTGGGCCAGGCCAGCGCATGCCCAGGGCCACCGCCATGGCCGTGTTCACCCCGCCAGCGATCAACCCCTTGGTGCTGGCGATGAACAAGGCGTCCGATGCCGAAACCCGACGGGTCAGGTTGTTGTCGATGGCCCAGCACAAACACGCCAGCACAATGGCAGCGGGCCCCATCCAATGGGACGCATCGATTTGGCCGGTGGGCCAGGACAACACCACACCCCCGCACACGATCGCGAACATGCCCAGCACCACACGCCGATCGGCCTGTTCCTTGAACGCGATCCAGGCCAGCAAAGCCGTCAACACCGATTCAAAGTTCAACAAGAGTGAGGCCGCCGAACCCGATGTCTGTGTCAAACCCCACATCAGTGCCACCGGCCCCAACACCCCACCAAACACAATCGCCCCAAGCAGCCACGGCCATTCGTGCGGCAACAGCCCCGACACTTGCCAGCCCCGGTCACGCACCAGCCGAATGAGGGCCAGCCCCAAGCCACTGCCCAAATACAGCAAGCCCCCCAGCAAGAGGGGCGAGACTTCTCCAAGCAACAGTTTGGCCACCGGCGTGCTCGCGCCGAACAAAACGGCTGCGGCCAGGGCGAACAACACACTGTGGTTCATGCGCCTTTCCAGCCTTGTCGGGTCAGAACCCGAAGCGGGCACCTGCACCCAGCAAGGTGGCGATGCCCAAAACGGCAAAGACGGCTGCGGCGATGGCGTGCACGAGTTTCATCGGGATCTTGTTGGCCAGTTTGTCGCCCACAAAGACTGCGGGGACATCAGCAATCAGCATGCCCAAAGTGGTGCCGATCACCACCCACACGGGGGTGGCGTAGTGTGCCGCCATGGCCACGGTGGCGATCTGTGTCTTGTCGCCCATTTCAGCCAAAAAGAAGGTGATCAGTGTGGCCCCAAAGACACCAAAACGCTTGGCCACCTGGGTTTCGTCATCTTCAATTTCATCGGGGATCATGGTCCAGATGGCCATGCCGATGAAGGACGCGCCCAAAACCCAGCGCAGCAATTCGGGCTTGATGGCCGAGGTGATCCATGCGCCCAATGCACCAGCCAGACCATGGTTGACGAGGGTGGCCGCCAGGATGCCGGCAATGATGGGCAGGGGTTTCTTGAACCGCGCGGCGAGGATGAACGCGAGAAGCTGGGTTTTGTCGCCAATTTCAGCCAGGGCCACAACGCCAGTGGAGACGAGAAGGGATTCCATGAATGTTCCTAGGCCGGATCAAAACGAATGACCATGACACATCTCCGGCCAAACACGGAGGCACCATGGTCAAAGGTCTTGCCAGGCATGTTGCTGCTTGCGCCATGGTCGAAAAACCAAGTGTGTTGACGCAAGCCTCTTGGGTGAAAGAGCGGCTACTCCCCAATGACGGCGGGATGTTATCACGCAGACAACCGCACTTTTGACCCTCACTTTTCTGAGGCATTCCCCTTCAAAACAAGCCCAACTGCCCCCCTTGTGACGGTGGCCTGAAGCCGTCCACATGCCAGTCATGGCGCTGGCGGTTCAAGCCGAGCCGTCTGCAGGCCTTGTCAAAGCGCTGCGCAATCAGATCAGCCCAGATGCCCTGGCCGCTGCGGCGGGTGGCAAAACCGGCGTCGTAGTCTTTGCCGCCACGCAAGTCGTGCATGCGGGCCATCACGCGAGCGGCGCGGTCGGGGTAATGCAAGTCCAGCCACTGCCGAAACAGCGGCGACAACTCCCACGGCAAGCGCAGCACCACATAAAACGCGCTGCTGGCACCGGCGTCGCGTGCGGCGGCCAGCACCTGCTCCATGTCGTCGTTGATGAACGGGATCTGTGGCGACACGCTCACGCCCACCGGGATGCCCGCATCGACCAGCGTGCGGATGGTGCGCAAGCGGCGCCAGGGGGCGGCTGCACGGGGTTCCATGCGGCGGGCCAAGTCGGCGTCGAGCGTGGTCACGCTCACCACCACACCGGCTTGGCCACGCGCGGCCATGGGCGCGAGCAAGTCGATGTCGCGCTCGATGCCGCTGCCCTTGGTGACCACGGCCACGGGATGGTGGCAGTCGTGCAGCACCTGCAACACCTCGCGGGTCAGGCGCAATTCGCGGTCCAGCGGCTGGTAGGCATCGGTGACGGTGCCCAGCGCCATCAGGCCCGGGCGGTAGCGGGGACTGGCCAGCTCGTGCGTCAGCCGCTGGGCCAGGCCGCGTTTGGCGATCAGCCGGGTCTCAAAATCCAGCCCGGGCGACAGGCCCAAATAGCTGTGCGACGGGCGGGCATAGCAATAGCTGCAGCCATGCTCGCAACCACGGTACGGGTTGATGGACAAGTCAAAGCCCACGTCGGGCGAGGTGTTGCGGCTGATCGCGCTTTTGGCGTCTTCCCAGGTCCAGGTGGTGGCTACGCGTGGCGCTTCTGCGGTGTCTGTGTCCCAGCCATCGTCAAACGGTTCGCGGGTGTCGCGCTCAAAGCGGTGCGCCAGGCGCGTGGCGCTGCCCCGGCCTTTGATGGCGGCCATCGGGTTGGACATGGTCGGCTCCTGCATCACGTGCATTGACATGGGCATCCAGGGCGCACCACTTGCGCAAAACCACTGGATAAATATCCATATGTTAGCGTGAAAGAACCGCCTTCGGCCGCAGGGGCGGCCTCCCACAAATACCCGACTCTCAATTCAGGTGCTTGCCCGCCTCCCGGCGCGTGAGGTCCGACAACTGGTCGGCGTGTCGCGCCAAAAAGTCGCGCACCGCATCTGGGCGGGTGCGCGCATGGTCGCGCAAGGCCCAGCCAATGGCTTTGCGGATGAAAAAGTCTTTTTCAGGGGCCAGGGTCAGCGCATAGCGAAAGAGCCGGTCTTGCTCGGTTTGCTCGCGCCAACCCAGCTGGTGCAGCATTGCCACACGGCGAACCCACATATTGGGGTGCACCAGGCATTCGTCCATGCGGTTGGGCACCGTGGCTGGCGTGTCTTTGGCGCGCAACCAGATGTCCCCCACCACGCCCGCCAGACCGTCCACCGTGTCCCACCAAGACCCGGTTTGCGCCCATTGCAAGATGCGCGGCAAGGCGCTGGTGTCGAGGCACTTGTGGTGTTTGGCCAGCAGGTCCACCGCGACGTAACGGAACTCGCGCTCGGGCAAGCACCACAGCGCATCGGCCAAGGCCAGCAACTCTTCGCCCGACCCGGTGAATTTGGGCAAGCCCTTGAGGGCATCGCGCCGTGGACCTGCGCGGATGCCCAGAAATTCAAACTGGCCGAGCATGTACGCCTTCATGGGCACGGCCTGCTGCGCATCGGCCTGTGCACGCAGGGCCGCTTCGATCGGCGCCAACCAGGGGTTCATGGTCGTCATGTCTCAGGCCTGCGACAAGGCGGGCAACACGTCCTGCAGCGCCGTGGGACGCACCACACGGGCCACCTCCTGACCGTCGCGCAAAAAGACCAGTGTGGGCCACAGCTTGACGCCAAAAGAACGCCCCAGCGCCCGGCCCGGGCCGTCTTCCACCTTGAGGTGCTGCCATTGCGGGTGGTCTGCCAGCGCCTGTGCCACGACGGCTTGGGCCCTGCGGCAATGGCCACACCAGTCGGTGCCAAATTCGAGCAATGTCAGGCCACGCAATGCATCCACATCGGCACGGCGGGGGGCTTCGATTTCACTGAGGTAAGGTTTCAAGGCGGTCATCGTGAGTTGGTGTTGAACAAATGAGAGACCGTCGCGCGCAACCACTGCAAGCCAGGGTCTTTGTCAAAACGCTGGCTCCAGTGCATGGACACGGTGAAGTCGCGCAAGGGTAAATCGGACTCGATGATGTCCAAAGCGCCCTCCACCGCAAAGCCTTGGGCAAAGTTGCGCGGCATGAGCACCGCCAGATCGCTGCTGCGCACGATGCCCGGCAGCGACAGGAAATGACTCACCGTCAAACGCAGGCGGTGCTGCCAATGCATCAGCTCCAGGATGCGCAAGGTGTCGGCATGGGTGCGCACTGCAGCAAACTCCAATTCGGCCAGCAGCGCGTGCACCTCGTCAGGCTGAGGGGCTGCGGCCTTCTTGAGTTTGGCCCAGCGCTTGGCCACGGGGTGGCCTTTGCGCAAGAGCAAAACATACCGGTCGCTCAGCAAGGGCTGTTGCAAAGTCTCGGTCACTCCGGGCAAAAAACCAATCGCCAAATCCAGCTGGCCGTTGTCCATGGCGGCGCCGATTTTGTCGTGCGCCAGCGGCCGGGCTTCGAGCCGCATGCCCGGTGCCAAGCGCTGCAGGGCCAGCACCAAGTCGGGCAAAAACCGCGCCTCACCAATGTCACTCAGATGCACACGGAGTACACGCTGCGAACGCAAGGGGTCGAACACCTGAGACACATTCAGCGCCTCTTCGATGGTGGCCAAAGCCAGCTGCACTGCCTGTGCCAGACGGTCGGCACGCGGCGTGGGCCGCACGCCCGCACCACTGCGCTCAAACAAGGCATCGCCCAACACGCTGCGCAGCCGCGCCAGCCCCTGGCTGGCGGCCGGCTGCGACATGCCCAGCTGCTGCGCGGCCAGGCTCACGCTGCGTGTGCGCCACACAGCGTCAAACAAACGCAACAGGTTCAGATCCAGGTCTTTGATATTCATTCAAGGCATACCATTTATTCAGATTATTTTATGCACTTATACGTAAGATGCGCCGAAGCGCTGTGCAAACCACCGCCAACAACGCAAGGAGCGTGCTTTGGAAGTTTCATTTCACGAAGAGATCAAGGCCCTGCGCATGGGCGCTGGCGAGGTCTTCCACGGTGAAGGCATTCTGGCCATCACCAAGGGCCTGCTGCAGTCGGGCGTGAGCTATGTGGGCGGCTACCAGGGTGCGCCGGTCTCGCACCTGTTGGATGTCATGGTGCAGGCCAAGCCCTACATGGACGAGCTGGGCGTGCATGTGGAGGCGTGTTCAAACGAAGCCTCGGCAGCGGCCATGTTGGGTGCGTCCATCCACTACCCCATTCGCGGCGCGGTGACCTGGAAATCGATTGTGGGCACCAATGTGGCGGCCGATGCGCTGTCCAACCTGTCGTCGCCCGGTGTGACCGGTGGCGTGCTGATCGTGGTGGGCGAAGACTACGGCGAAGGCGCCAGCGTGATCCAGGAACGCACACACGCCTTCGCACTCAAGTCGGGCATGTGCCTGCTCGACCCCCGGCCCGAGTTGGGCCAGATGGTCAACCTGGTCGAGCACGGCTTCCGGCTGTCCGAAGCGTCCAACATGCCGGTGATGATGGAGCTGCGCATCCGCGCCTGCCATGTGCGCGGCCAGTTTGTGGCCAAGGACAACCAGGCCCCCCAACTGTCCAAAAAACACCTGATCGATGAACCGGCCGGTTTCAACTACATGCGCCTGGCCCACCCGCCGGTGACTTTTGCGCAGGAAAAACGCAAGGTCGAGCACCGCCTGCCCGCCGCACGCCAATACATCGCCGAGCAGCGCCTGAACGAGCACTTTGAAGGCAGCACCCACCGCCACCTGGGCCTGATCGTGCAAGGGGGTTTGTACAACACGCTCATGCGTGCGCTGCAGCAGTTTGACCTGGCCGATGCCTTTGGTGTGTCCAGCCTGTCGGTGCTGGTGCTGAATGTGACGTATCCGCTGGTGCCCGACGAGTTGGTGCATTTCTGCCAAGGCAAATCGGCCGTGCTGTTGCTCGAAGAAGGCCAGCCCGAATACATCGAACAAGAACTCGCGCTGATGCTGCGCCGCCTGGACCTGCAAACCCCGTTGCACGGCAAAGACATGCTGCCGTCGGGCGGCGAATACACCGCCGAAATCATGGCCCAGGGCCTGCTGAAGTTTCTGGACCGTCACCAAAGCGATGCCGTGCCAGAAGCCACGCGCCAATGGCTGCACGGCAATGGCGAGCGCCGCCAGCAAGTGCAAGCCCTGCTGGGCAGCCCGGTGCCAGCGCGGCCGCCGGGCATGTGCATTGGCTGCCCCGAGCGGCCGGTTTTTTCTGCACTCAAACTGGCGCAGCAAGACGTAGGTCCGGTGCACATCGCGGGCGACATCGGCTGCCATGCGCTGGCCACGTTCGAGCCGTTTTCGTTTGGACACTCCATCCTGGGTTACGGCATGAGCCTGGCCAGCCGGGCAGGCGTGTCGCCGCTCATGAAGCGGCGCGTGTTATCGGTCATGGGCGATGGCGGTTTCTGGCACAACGGCTTGCTGACCGGTGTGCAAAGCGCGCTGTTCAACGGTGACGACGCGGTGCTGCTGATCTTCAAGAACGGCTACACCTCGGCCACCGGCACGCAGGACATCATCAACACGCCCACCGACCTCGCCAAGGAACTCGCGGCCGACAAACGCCAAAGCATGGTGCACACCAACCAGACCATCGAGTCCACGCTGAAAGGGCTGGGCGTGCAATGGTTGCGCACGGTGCACACCTACGAAGTCAGCCACTTGCAGGCCACACTCACCGAGGCCTTCACCACCGAGTTTCAGGGCCTGAAGGTGATCGTGGCCGAAGGCGAATGCCAGCTCGAACGCCAGCGCCGCATCAAGCCCTGGCTGGCCTCGCTGCTCGCCAAAGGGGAACGCGTCGAGCGCGTGAAATATGGCGTGGACGAAGACGTGTGCAACGGCGACCATGCCTGCATCCGTCTGTCGGGCTGCCCCACGCTCACGCTCAAGGACAACCCCGACCCGCTCAAGGTGGACCCGGTGGCCACCGTGATCGACGGCTGTGTGGGCTGCGGCCTGTGCGGCGAAAACGCGCATGCGGCCACCCTGTGCCCGTCGTTTTACCGCGCCGAGGTGGTGCAAAACCCCAAGCTGCACGAGCGCCTGTGGGCCCGCTGGCAAAGCCTGGCCACGCGCTGGCTGCAACCGGCTTGAGCCCCAAAGAGGCCTGAGAAAAATACCATGACCCAACCCATTTCCATTCTGTTGTGCGCCCTGGGCGGCGAAGGCGGCGGCGTGCTGGCCGACTGGCTGGTCGACGTGGCCCGCCATGCAGGCCACCCGGCGCAAGCCACCTCAATTCCTGGCGTGGCGCAGCGCACGGGCGCCACCACCTATTACCTGGAAATTTACCCCCTGCCCCACAGCCAGCTGCAAGGCCGCTTGCCGGTGCTGGGCCTGAACCCGCTGCCCGGCCGACTCGACGCGCTGGTGTCTTCCGAGTTGCTGGAAACGGCCCGCCAGATCGGCAACGGCCTGGCCTCGGCCGACCGCACCTTGGTCATCAGCGCCTCCTCGCGCGCCCTGACCACCGCCGAAAAAATGACCCTGGGCGACGGCCGCCGCCCCGAAGGCCCACTGCTCGATGTGCTGGCCGCGCACAGCCTGCACCACCATGTGCTGGACATGGCCCGCCTGTGCCAACAAAGCGGTACCCTGGTCAGCGCGGTGATGCTGGGGGCCATTGCGGGCAGCGGCTTGCTGCCCTTCACGCGAGACCATTTCGAAGCCGTGTTGGCAGGCCCGAGCAACGCCGCGCAAGCCAGTCTGCGCGGTTTTGCTTTGGCTTTTGACTTGGTGACACGCCAGCGCGAACAGGCGCAGTATGTGGAACAGGTGATGAAGCCTGCGGCCCCTGCACCCTCTGCATCTGCATCGGTCGTTTTGCCCGACGATGTCGCCGCCCTATTTCCCGCCGTGCTGCACCCCCTGATGGGCTTGGCGCACCAGCGCTTGGTGGAATACCAAGGCCCCGCTTATGCCCGCTTGTATGTGCAACGCCTGCAGCGCTTGGTGGCTGCAGAGACAGCCGCAGCGCCCCATGACGCGGCATGTCCCGTGACCGCCGAGGCCAGCCGCTGGCTGGCTTTGTGGATGGCGTTTGACGACATCATCCGCGTGGCCGATCTGAAAAGCCGCGCCAGCCGCTGGACGCGCGTGAGCCAAGAAGTCAAAGCCAAAGAAGGCGACGTGCTCAAGGTGTACGACCACTTCAAACCCGGCGTGCCCGAGCTGGCGGCCCTGTTGCCGCAGGGCCTGGCCAACCGACTGCTGCGCTGGGACCGCGCCCGTGTGGCGCGTGGCCAAGCGCCGTGGTCCATGCCACTCAAGGTGGCTCGCCACACGCTGTGGGGCATGGCCAGCTTGCGCCTGCTGGCCAGCTTGCGCGTGCTGCGCCCGCTGGGCAGCCGCTACGCCACCGAACAAGCGCTGATCGAAGAGTGGCTCCAAGGCATCGACCGCGCCACGCGCCTGTCGCCCGCGCTGGGCCTGGAGCTGGCGCGCTGCGGCCAGCTGATCAAAGGTTATGGCAGCACCAACGAGCGCGGCAAGGACAACCTGCTGCACATCTTGCGCCACGTTGTCGGCCCCAGCTCGGCCGTGCCGCAGCACGAACAGGCGGCCGCCGTGGCCCGCATCCGCCAGGCCGCCTTGCAAGACGAAGCCGGCCAGGCGCTCGACCAAGCCTTGTTGCAACACGGCGCACCCGCGCGTCCAGTCAAGGAACAACCGGTACTGTGGATGAAAAACCCAAGGAGACAAGCATGACAAAACCCACGCCATTCACCCGTCGCGTGCTTGGCAGCGCGCTGCTGGCCATCGCGGCAGGGCCTGCCCTGTGCCTGAGCGCAGCGGCCCAAAGCTGGCCCACCAAACCCGTCAAGATCGTGGTGAACTTTCCACCCGGCGGCGCAGCCGACCAGATCGCTCGCGCCATTGGCGTCCCCTTGGCAGAGGCCCTGGGCCAGCTCGTGGTGGTCGAAAACCGGGGCGGTGCCAACGGCAACCTGGGCGGCGAGCTGGTCGCCAAATCGCCCGCCGACGGCTACACCCTGCTCATGAGTTCCGGTGGCATGGTGTCGGTCAACCCGCACATTTACGCCCGCATGCCCTTTGACCCGGCCAAAGACCTGGTGCCCGTGGCCTCGGCCGCACGCGTGCTGGTGTTTCTGGTGGCCAAGCCCAACTTCCCGGCCAACAACATCCAGGAATTTCTGGCCCATGTGAAGGCCCACCCCGGACGCCTGTCGTATGGCTCTGCAGGCAATGGCAGCTCGCCCCACCTGGCCGGTGAAATGATGAAAAGCCAGGCCGACCTGTTTGCGGTGCATGTGCCCTACCGGGGTGCAGCGCCCGCGCTGCAAGACGTGTTGGCCGGTCAGCTCGACTTCTACTTTGATCCAGGCATTGGCCTGGGCCAGGTGCGTGCGGGCAAACTCAAACTGCTGGCCGTGGGCAGCATGAAGCGCTCGCCCCTCTTCCCCCATGTGCCCACGCTGGACGAAGCGGGGCTGAAAGGTTTTGACGCCGATTCGGTGTTTGGTTTTTACGCCCCGGCGGGCACGCCTGCCGATGTGGTCAACCGCCTGAACCGCGACATCAACCGCATCCTGGGCACGCAGGCCCTGAAAGACCGCATCCAGAATTTGGGCGGCGAAGCCCTGCCCTTGACCCCCGCCGAGTTCGGCGCCCGTGCTGCAGACGACTCCAAACGCTTTGGCACCATCATCCGCGAACGCAAGATCGTGGGGGACTGAGACTTCGCGAAGAAAAGTTCAGACCCCGGCCAAATCGCGCAGCGCTTGCGGGTTGGGCAAGCCCAGCACCCGGCCCGCACCGCTGATGAGCTGTCGCTCACGCAAATGGCGCAGCACCCGAGAAAAGGTCTCTGGCGCAATGCCCAACTGGGCGGCGATGGTGCGCTTGCGCTCCGTCAGCTTGACGGCCAAGCCCCCCACCTGCATGTCGGGCTCGGCATGGCGCAGCAGCCATTCGGCACAACGCGCATCGGCGTCTTTGGCCAGACGGCTCACGCCCAATTCGGTTTGTTGGCGCTGCGAGCGCGCCATGTCCATCAGCAAGTTTTGCGACACCTCAGGCAGCGCCTGCACCTCGGACACAAAGTCGGCCACGCGCACATATTGCAATTGCACAGGGGTTTCGGCCACGGCATCCACGGCATGGTGCAGGCCGAGCAGACCCGATGCGGCCTCCAGCCAGAAAGGCCCCTCCACCACGCCCAATTGGTGTGCCATTTGGCCGTCGGTCATGATGCCCAGAACCACCTTGCCCTGCTCGACATGCACGATGCGGTCAACCGCATCACCACGGCGCAACAACACGGTACCCGCCGCCAGGGTGGCCGCCGGTTCGGATGAAAGGGACAAAGTGGAATCCAACATGATGGTTCCGAATGTGCCAGAGCACCGGGCCTGCAGCTTTGACACACATCAATAGCGGGCCACCCTGTTCCACACCCCCGTCAAACCACCCACATGGCCCGGAAATCGTTCACGTTGGTGTGCGTGGGCCCGGTGATGACCAAGTCACCCAGTGGCTCAAAGAAACCACAGGCATCGTTGCGCTGCAGGTGTGCGTCCACCTGAAGTCCCAAGGCGCGCGCGCGCGCCAAGGTGTCGGGCGTCACTTGCGCACCGGCGTTGTCTTCGATGCCGTCAATGCCATCGGTATCGGCCGCCAAGGCCCACACACCCGCCTGGCCTTGCAGGGCTTGCGCCAGCCCCAGACAAAATTCACCCGCCCGGCCGCCCCGACCTTTGGGCGTGCCTGCGGGCTGGGGCTTGAGGGTCACGGTGGTCTCGCCGCCGCTCAAAATCACACACGGTTTTTGGAACGGCCCCAGACCTTTGGCGGCGGCCCGGGCCAGCGCCGCGTGGACCTTGCCCACCTCGCGCGATTCCCCCTCGATCTCATCGCTCAGAATGTATGCATTCAGGCCTTGTGCGCGGACCGCCTGCGCAGCGGCCTCCAGAGATTGCTGGGGCGTGGCGATCAGGTGCACGCTGTGGCCCGCAAACACGGGTGCGCCGGGTTTGGGCGTTTCCCAAGCGCCTGAGCGCAGGGCCTGTTCCACTTCGGGCGGCACGGCGATCGCGTAGCGCTGCAAAATGGCCAGCGCGTCGCCGCAGCTGGTGGCATCGGCCACCGTCGGGCCGCTGGCAATGATGGACGGGTCATCGCCCGGCACATCGCTGATGGTGAGCGTGACCACCCGGGCCGGCGCACAAGCCGCCGCCAAACGCCCGCCCTTGATGCGCGAAAGGTGTTTGCGCAAACAATTCATTTCGGAAATGTTGGCCCCACTGGCCAGCAGCTGGCGGTTGATGTCTTGCTTGAGCTGCAAGCTGATGCCGTCTGCGGGCAAGGTCAACAAGGACGAGCCACCGCCCGAAATCAAGCACAACACCAAATCATCGGCCGTCAGCCCTTGGGTCAAGGCCAAGATCCGTTCAGCCGCTTGCAGGCCTGCGGCGTCTGGCACCGGGTGCGCAGCCTCCACCACCTCGATGCGCTCGGGCAAGCCCGCAGGGCGCGCTGGCGTGTGACCATAGCGCGTGACCACCAGACCCGACAGCGGTGCGTCTTTTGGCCACAAGGCCTCGACCGCCTGCGCCATCGCGCCACCGGCTTTGCCCGCGCCCAACACCAAGGTGCGCCCCTTGGGCGGCGGTGGCAAATGGGCGGCGGTGTTGTGCAGCGGCAAGGCCCGCAGCACCGCCACGTCGTACAGGTGGCGTAAAAATTCAGACGGATTGTTCATTTGCACGACACATGGCCCCCGAAAAATCGACAAAAATTTCAGTGTAGCCTGCCCTGCAGACCCAGATGTGGCCGAGTCGGGCACAGGCAACACAACCATGCAAAGAAGCGCTGCAAGAAACATTCAATCGCTGGAGCTCACCGAAGATCGACAACCCTGGCAAGGGGCGCAGCTCATCGCCCAGAAGTTTGTCGATGTGGTTTTCACGGCCAAAGTCAAACTGTCCATGCCTGTTGGCGTCTGCTTAAAATCTAACCCACTGCACAGCCCGGGACGCGCGGCAACGTGGTGCTCGCCCTCCCCTCGCCTTTGCGGGGGCCAGGGGATTCGGCCGCGACTTGTTTCACCCCTTGCCAGGACAAGTCCATGACCACCTTACTCATCCACCGCGCCCGCTGCATCGCCACGATGGACGATGCCCAGACCGAACTGCATGACGCCTCGCTGCTGATCCGCGATGGCCGCATTGAACGCATCATCCCCGCCAGCGAAAACATTAACGCGCTGCTCACGCAGGTCGACGAGGTGATCGACGCCCGCCGCCATGTGGTGGTGCCGGGCCTGATCAACACGCACCACCACATGACCCAGTCGCTCACGCGGGCGATACCGGGCGTGCAAAACGCCGAGCTGTTTTCATGGCTCAAGGGCCTGTATCCGATCTGGGTCGGCCTCACGCCAGAGATGGTGCTGGTCTCGGGCCAGGTGGCCATGGCCGAGTTGCTGCTGAGCGGCTGCACCACCAGCTCTGACCACCTCTACATCTACCCCAATGGCGTGCGGCTGGACGACAGCATCGAAGCCGCGCACAGCATGGGCATGCGCTTTACCGCCACACGCGGCAGCATGAGCGTAGGCGAGTCGCAAGGCGGCCTACCGCCCGACAGCGTGGTCGAAAAAGAACCCGCCATCCTGAGAGAAACCCAGCGCCTGATCGAGACCTGGCACGACGCCAGCTACGGCTCGATGACGCATGTGGCCGTGGCGCCCTGCTCGCCCTTCAGCGTGAGCCAGGACCTGATGCGCGAAGCGGCCAAACTGGCCCGCGCGCACAAGGTGCGCCTGCACACGCACTTGGCCGAGAACGACCACGACATTGCGTACACGAAAGAAAAGTTCAACTGCACGCCTGCGCAATACGCGCAGGACCTGGGCTGGGTGGGCGACGACGTGTGGCATGCCCACTGCGTGAAACTCGACGACGAAGGCACCTACTTGTTTGCCAAAACCCGCACCGGCATTGCTCATTGCCCGTGCAGCAATATGCGCCTGGCCAGCGGCATCTTGCCGCTGCGCAAAATGTTGGACGCAGGTGTGCCGATCGGCCTGGGCGTGGACGGCAGCGCCAGCAACGACGCGGCGCATCTGCTCAACGAAGCGCGCCAGGCCATGCTGCTTGCCCGCGTGGGCCGGGCAATGGAGGCACCGCGCATGGAAGACGGGCGCACCGTCTACGGCTGCGACCTGGGCCCCGCCGAGATGACGCCCCGCGACGCCCTGCGCCTGACCACACGCGGCGGCGCCGAGGTACTGGGCCGCGCCCACGAAATCGGACAAATCAAGGCGGGCTATTGCGCCGACATCGCCCTGTTCCGCACCGACACGCTGAGCATGGCGGGCGGTGCAGTGCACGACCCGGTGGGCGCCCTGCTGCTGTGCGCCAGCGACAACGCCGACTACACCATCGTCAACGGACGCGTGGTGGTGCGCCAGGGCGAGATCACGACGGTGGACATGGGGCCGTTGATTGAGAGGCACAACCAGCTGGCGATGCAGTTGGCGTTGGGGGCCGCGTAAGTTGCCTCATCCTGGACAGTGTTGGCTCACGTTCATGCAGCTTGGCGACGCCACAGAAGATGGAAATCAATGGGCATTCGCGCGCAGGGGCGCGCTCCCACAAGCCTCCGGTTCTTGCAAGGCTTTGGTTCTTGCAAGCTTGTTTTTGTGGGAGGCCGCCCCTGCGGCCGAAGGCTGTTCATTCACAGTAAAAACTCAATCGACCTTGGCCCCGGCCTGGAACCAGCGACCGATCAGGGCGCGCTCTTCGGCGGTGATGCCGGTGGCGTTGTTCATCGGCATTTGCTGGGTCACCACCACTTGCTGGTAAACGTTTTGCGCGTGCTGCTTGACCCCTTCGGGGCTGTCGAGGCGCACATTTTTCATTTGTGCGGCTTCACCGTGGCACATGTAGCAGCGCTGCTCCAGCACGGTCTTGACCTGTGCAAAGGACACCGGGGCGACGGGCGCTGCGGACACCACAGGGGCGGCAGGCCTGAGCGCAATGATCACACCAAAAATCATCACCACGCCCACCGCCGCAAACGGCCAGGGGTTGGCCGCACGGCCCAGGTGATAACCGTGGCGCTGGACAAAGAACTGGCGAATCAAGGCCCCGGCCAACATCATCACAAACAGCAGCACCCAGCGCTGTTCATGTGTGTAGAGGAAGCTGTAATGGTTGCTCAGCATGGCAAAGAGGACCGGCAGCGTGAAATAGGTGTTGTGCACGCTGCGCTGTTTGCCGCGCTTGCCGTGGATGGCCAGGGCCGAGGCATCGTATTTTTCGCCACTGGTCGTGGCGGCCACCACCTTGCGCTGGCCAGGAATGATCCAAAAGAAGACGTTGGCGCTCATGGCGGTGGCGATCATGGCCCCCACCAACAAGAAGGCCGCGCGCCCTGCAAACAGCTGGTTGGCCAACCATGCTGCAAAGGCCACCACCACCATCATCAGCCCCGCGACGATCAACTCACCGTTTTGACGAAACCCGAACAGGCGGCAAACGGTGTCGTAAACAAACCAGAAAGCCGCCAAAAAACCCACCGCAGCCGAACCGGCCATCACGGGCGTCCAGTCCATCAAGGATTTGTCGATCAGAAACGTGCCCGCATTCCAGAGGTAAAGCACGGTGAACAGGGCAAAGCCGGTGAGCCAGGTGGAGTAACTTTCCCAATAGAACCAATGCAGTTTGGTGTGGATCTTTTTGGGGGCCACCATGTATTTTTGGGGGTTGTAAAAACCACCGCCATGCACCGCCCACATGGCACCGCCCACGCCTTTTTCAAGCAGATCGGGCGAAGTGGGTTTTTGCAGGTTGTTGTCTAGAAAGACAAAGTAAAACGAGGAGCCAATCCAGGCGATGGCGGTGATGACGTGCACCCAGCGCAGCAACAAATTGGCCCATTCCAACAGATACGTTTCCATGAAGGATTCTCCAACCAGCTCACCACCGCGGGCCCTGTGAACGGTCATTCGGTCGCGAACATGAACCCGGGGTTCTTGCGCCGCTGCGACCAGTGCACCGAAGTGTATACACTTTATGCGTCTGAATCCAGCTTTCCCTCCACCTGACGGCCTAGGGAAAACCAGAATCGGGCTTCACAGCGTTTGCAAAAGTTGTGCCGCCACTGCCACGGCAATCACCTCGGGCTCTTTGCCGGCGATGCCCGGCACACCGATCGGGCAAGTGATGCGGGCGATTTCTTCGGCGCTGAAACCCCGGTCTTCCAGCCGATGCCGGAAAGTGGCCCATTTGGTCTGGCTGCCAATCAGGCCCACAAAGGGCAGGTCGGCCTTCTCGCGCAGGCGCTTGAGGCAGGCCACCACAATGTCCAGGTCTTCTGCGTGGCTGAAGCTCATGACCAGCACCCGACTGCCCGGCGCCAGATCCGTCACCGCGGCTTGCACCGGGTTGGAGTGTTCGCATTCAACGCCCTCGGGCACGTCCGGCGGAAAGATTTCGTCACGGCTGTCAATCCAGCGCACCGCAAAAGGCAACGGTGCCAAGGTCCGCACCAGGGCCTTGCCCACATGGCCACCACCAAACAGCGCCAGCGGGGTGCGCTGCGGGCTCAACTGCACGCGCAGGCGCGACAAGTCCGCCGCACTCACCCGTTCAAAACCCAAGGCCACAGCCCCACCGCAACACTGCCCCAAACTGGGGCCCAACACCTGACGCAACGTGGTTTGGTCGGTTTTTCCTGCCAAGAGCAAGCGTGCATGGGCCAAGGCCTGGAACTCCAGATGCCCACCCCCCACCGTGCCTTCTTCACCCTGGGCAAAGGCCAGCATATGGGTGCCGGGTCCTCGGGGCACCGAGCCCTGGGTGGCCTGCACGGTGATCAGCACCGCGTTGTCGGTGCTCAGCCGCTTGAGGGCTTGCTCTGTCCAGTTCACGCTTTTCGTCCATTCCAATTGGTGACCCATCAGTGATTGACCCAACGGGCAAGGTCGGTGCCACAATCGTGGCCACCGCAGAGTATGCCAAGGACCAGGGCTTGCCATGAACCCACGTTTTCGCCAGATTCGCAACGCACTCACCACCGTCTTGCTCGGTTGGGGGGCTGTCGCTTTGACTTTCTTGAGCGGTTGCAGCACACCGCCGCCCGCCGTCAAACCCGCGCCCGTACCCCCGTCACCACCACCACCGGCAGCACAAGTGCCTGCACCACGCGTCAGCCCCGCCACCGGTGCCACCTCGCTGGCGCGCAGCAGCAAGGAGTACCGCAAGGACGCTGCGGGCCATTTGTACGGCATGCACGCGCACCGCATCTACAAAGGCCGCATGCCGCCCCTGCTGGAGGCGGTGGGGGTGCTGAATGTGGACATCGACAAAAAAGGCGATGTGAAAGCCGTCAAATGGATGCGCGCCCCCCAGCACGCACCCCACGTCATGGCCGAGATCGAACGCATGGTCAAAGCCTCTGCGCCCTACCCTGTGCCCAAGCACCTGAGCCAGGTCACTTACACCGATGTGTGGCTCTGGCACAAGAGCGGCAAGTTCCAACTGGACACCCTGACCGAAGGTCAGGACTGAAGCCCAACCGAAGGCCAGGACTGAAGCCCACGCGACCAGCGTCGCCGGTCAGCCCAAGCAGGCGTGCAGTGGCACCAAGCCGTCAATGAAGTGGACCCGATCGGCCACTTCGGACGGCAAGCCCTCAGGCGGATGCAGACTGAACACCTGCATGCCCGCCGCCAAACCAGCCTGCAAACCCGGCAAGCTGTCTTCCACCACCGCGCAAGTGTTTGGCGCGCAACCCAAGGCGGCGGCCGCATGCAGGAACAAGCCTGGTTCGGGCTTGAAGCTGCCCACCTCGGGCGCACAAAACAAGCGGTCGCCCAACAAGGGCCGCAGGCCGGTGATGCCCAAGGTGATGTCCGCTTTGGCACGGGGGCCATTGGTGGCCACGGCAAAAGGCATTGGCCTCTCTTGCAGGCTCTGCAGCAGCGCCATGGCCCCCGGGATTTCGTTCAGCCCCTGGCGAAACCTGGCCGCCATGTTGGCCCGCAGCTGCAAAAGAAAAGCCGCTTCATCCAGCTGGGGCTGCGTGGCAGGCAAGTGCTGCGCAATGACGCTGATGCAGCGGGCCATGGGCACGCCGCCAAAGAGGGCGTGCATTTCATGGCGGGCCCAGGGCGCGCCCAATGCAGCGGCCATCTCATGCAAGACGTCCAGACCCGGCGCCTCGCTGTCCACCAGCGTGCCGTCCAGATCAAAAATCAGCGCGGCGATCAACGTCCCGCGGCTGCCTTGACGCTTTCGCACGCCAGCAGGATGCGTTCGGGCGTGGCCGGGGCATCCAGGTGCACCACCGCCTGATGGTTGGCACTGGCCGCCACCGCATCGCGCAATGCGAAGAAGGCAGACAGGCCCAACATCAAGGGGGGCTCGCCCGTGGCCTTGCTGTTGAACGGCGTGGGCTTGTTGTTTTGGTTCTCGAACAAGGACACCTTGAAGTGCTCGGGGATGTCGCCAGCCACGGGAATTTTGTAAGTGCTGGGGCCGTGCGTGAGCAACTTGCCCTTCTTGTCCCAAATGCACTCTTCCATGGTGAGCCAGCCCATGCCTTGAACATACGCGCCTTCGATTTGGCCTTTGTCCAATGCGGGGTTGATGCTGCGGCCCACGTCTTGCACGATGTCCACGCCCTTGAGCCACCACTCGCCGGTGCGGGTGTCGATCTCCACTTCGCTCACGGCAGCGCCGTAGCAGTAGTAATAGAAGGCGCGGCCGTTCAGGGTGGTGAAGTCGTATTTGATTTCAGGCGTCATGTAAAAGCCCGTAACGGACAGGCCCACACGGTCGAGCCAGGCTTGCTTGGTCACGTCAGCCCATGGCACCGATTTGCCGCCGCCATGCAGTGCGTTGTTGGCAAACGTCACATCGCCTTCAGCACAAGCCAGCATGCGGGCCGCCACCGGCTTGAGGCGTTCACGCATTTGCATGGTCGCGTTCATGATGGCCGCGCCGTTGATGTCGGCCCCGCTCGATGCCGAGGTGGCCGAAGCGTTGGGCACCTTTTGTGAGTCGGTGGCGGTGATGCGCACATGGTCCACGCTGATGCCCAAACCATCGGCACACACTTGGGCCATCTTGGTGTTCAGGCCCTGGCCCATTTCGGTGCCGCCGTGGTTGCAGCTGACCGAGCCGTCCATGTACACCACCAACAAGGCACCACCCTGGTTGAGGTGCGTGGCGGTGAAGCTGATGCCGAACTTCAATGGCACCAAGGCCAAACCGCGCTTGCGGGATTTGCTTTGGGCGTTGAAGGCTTGCACCGCTTGGCGACGCTCGGCGTATTGGGATTCACGCTCGACCTGCGCGATCACTTTGTCACCCACCCAGTCTTCAATCAACTGGTTGTATTGGGTGGTCATGGTGTCGGGCGTGCCACTGATGGCGGGGTCTTGGTACAGGTTGAGCTTGCGCACGGCCAAGGGGTCTTTGCCCAAAGTCATCGCAATCTCGTCCATCACGGTTTCGATGCCGAACATGCCTTGCGGGCCACCAAAGCCACGGAACGCGGTGGCACTTTGGGTGTTGGTTTTGCAGCGGTGGCTGACCAGCTTGAGCGCCGGAATGTGGTACGCGTTGTCGATGTGCAGGCAAGCCCGGTCATTCACAGGGCCCGAATAATCGGTGCTGTAGCCGCAGCGTGACATCAATGTGATGTCGGCGCCCAAGACGCGGCCGTTGTCGTCAAAACCCACTTCGTAGTCGATGCGGAAATCGTGCCGCTTGCCGGTGATGGTCATGTCGTCATCGCGGTTCACACGCAGCTTGACGGGCTTTTGCAATTTGAACGCGGCCAATGCAGCGCTTTGGCTGAAGATGCTGGCATTGCCTTCCTTGCCACCAAAGCCACCGCCCATGCGGCGGCAAATCACCTCCACGTCGTTGGTGTGCAGGTTCAGGGCGTGCGCGGCTTCACGCTGGTTACCGTCAGGGTGTTGGGTCGACACGTACAAGGTGAGTTGACCGTCTTCCTTGGGCACCGCGTAAGTGATCTGGCCTTCGAGGTAAAACTGCTCTTGCTGACCGGTGCGGGTCGTGCCCTTGATCTTGTGCGGCGCGCTGGCAATGGCCGCTGCCGCGTCGCCGCGTGTGATGCCTTTGGCCGGCATGACAAAGCTGTTCGCCGCCATGGCTTCTTCCACCGTCAAGATGGGCTGGAGTTCTTTCACCAACACCTTGGCTTTGTGCGCCGCTTCACGTGCGTAAAGCATGTTGCGCGCCACAACCACGGCCACGGCTTGGCCCACAAATTCGACCTTGCCATCGGCAAGGAAGGGGTCGTCGTGGACGATGGGGCCGCAGTTGTTTTCACCCGGAATGTCTTTGGCGGTGTACACCGCCACCACGCCGTGCTCACGCAAGATGGCTTCGCGGTCAATGCCGTCACCGATCAACTCACCATGCGCCACGGGCGACAAGATGAGTGCGGCATACAAGGTGCCTGCGTGCTCGGGGATGTCGTCGATGTAGGTGGCCGTGCCCGTGACGTGCAAGTGCGCAGATTCGTGGACCACGTCGGTGCCCTGTTGAACGCCCGAGGCGGGCAACAGATTTTTCAGCTGTGTAGGAGCGTTCATTCAAGCCACCTCTTTCGTTTGTTCTTCAATGAATTCCAGCGCCAAATTGCGCGCCACCAAGGCGCGGTAGGCCCATGTGGCACGCAAGCCGTCGCGTGCAGTGAAGCTGGCCGCAATCGCTGCGTCCAGATCTGCCGCCTTCACGTCGGCGGGGGCTTGGCCTTCCAGCACCGCTTCGAGTTGGGGCGCACGGGCCGGGAATGGACTCAGGCCGTTGTAGGCCAGTTTCACGCCAGACAGTTTGCCGCCCTTGAGCGTGTAGCTGATGGCCGCACAGGTGGCAGAAATGTCTTGCTCAAAACGCTTGCTCACCTTGTGGGCGCGGAACACCTGGCCGGCCACAGGCTTTGGCAATTCCACCGCTTCGATGAACTCACCCGCCTGGAGCACGTTCTTTTTCATGCCGGTGTAGAAGTTTTCCAGCAACACGTTGCGGGTTTTCTCGCCACGGCGGAGCACCAGGTTGGCACCCAGCGCCAGCAAGCAAGGCATGGAGTCACCAATCGGCGAGCCGTTGGCAATGTTGCCCGCCAATGTGGCGGTCGAGCGAATGGGGGGCGAGCCAAAGCGGCGCAGCACTTCGGCAAAGTCGGGGTAGGCCTTGGCGATCAGCGCTTCCACTTGGGTCAATGACACGGCAGCGCCCATGCGCCAGGCACCTGAGGTCTCGCGCACCTGCCGCAGCTCAGCCACATTGCCCAGGTACATGATGTGGTCAGGACGGACGAACTGCTTGTTCACTTGCAGGCCGATTTCGGTGCTGCCCGCCAGCAAAGTGGTGGTGGGGTTTTTCAACAGGTAGTCGGCCACTTCGGTGAGGGTCGCAGGGGACACGAATTCGTTGCCCTTCTTGGTGCGCACCACGGGCTGGACGATGATGTCACCGTCCAGGCTGAGCGTGGGCACGCTGGCGCGTTGGATTTGCTGCAGCAGCGGCACATCGGCGCTGTCATCGATCTTGAGTGACTCGGGCTGGGCACACGCTTTGGTGGCCGACTCGATGATCGGCTTGTAGCCCGTGCAGCGGCACAGGTTGCCGCTGAGCGAATCGGTGATTTGCTGGCGGTTGGGCAGGGGCAAGACCTGCACCAGGTTCACCAGGCTCATCACGATGCCGGGCGTACAAAAACCGCACTGCGAAGCGTGGCACTTGACCATTTCTTCTTGCACCGGATGCAGCGTGCCATCGGCTTTTTTCAGGCTCTCGATGGTCTTGACCGACTTGCCGTCCAGCGAAGGCAGCAGCTGGATACAGGCGTTGGTGGCCACATAGTCCACGCCCGTGCCTGCGGCATTGAGTTCACCCACCATGACGACACACGCACCGCAATCGCCCTCGGCGCAGCCCTCCTTGGTGCCCGTGCGGTGCAATTGCTCACGCAAATAGTCCAGAACGGTGGTGGTGCGGCGCTCGCCCTGGGCTTCGACGATACGGCCGTCGAGCACAAAGCGCACAGTGTTGGTGACTTGGGTCATGGTGCGGGGGGAGGTAAGTAAACGGTAAAACCGCGATTTTAGTGACTTGCACCCCAATTTACGCCGCCGCAGGCAGCTTTGTGGCGCAAATTGGAGGTTTTCGATTCGCCCCTCGGCTTCCACACCGCTGGCAACGCCCATCCGCTGCGGGCGCGTCAAACGCGTGAAGCGCCCGCCTCGAAGTTTCAAATATTGAAACTCATGCTTGAAAATGTGGGGGGCACACCTAAGATCGCCGCATGGTCCACAAGCTGCGACACCAATCCGAACTGGCGCTCATCCGCGAGGACGATCCCTATTTTTCGGGCACGCTGGCCAAGGGTTTGATGATCCTGCAGGCTTTCCTGCACGAGCCCCGGCCCCATGCCAACAGTGAGCTGGCCGAGAAGCTGGGCTTGCCGCGCCCCACCGTCTCGCGCCTGTGCCGCACGCTGCTGGCCTTGGGCTACCTCGACCACGACGAACGCATCGACCGCTATTTCATCGGCCCCGCAGCGGTGGCTTTGGGCTACCCCTATCTGGCCTCGAACATCGTGCGCTCGCAGGCCAGGCCCAGCATGCAGGCGCTGGCCAACCAGGTGCGCGGAGCCTGCTCGATTGGCGTGGCCTTTGGTCTCGACATGGTCTACGTCGAAACCTGCGCCTACCAGCGCGGCACGCTGGCCCGGCCCGACATGGGCGCACTGCGCAGCGTCGCCACCACGGCCATGGGGCGCGCCTGGCTGCACTCGTTAGGCGAAACCGAGCGCACCGAGGTGCTGCAGTCGCTGCGCGCCGAGCGCCCAGAAGAGATGGCCCGCTGCGCGGCGGCCATTGACGAATCGCTGGCCCAGCAGGCACGCCACGGCTTCGCGGTCAATTTCGGCGATGCCGGCTATGGCGTGCAAGGCGTTGCGCTGTGCTCACGCATCCGCCACGGCACGCGCCACCTGGTCTTCAACTGCGCTGTGCCCGGCACGCAAATGCGCCGCCAAGAACTGCTCGAGGTCGCCGGCCCTCGGCTGGTCGAGTTGGTGCGGCGCTGCGAGCAGGTGGCCGGCGTCCTCTGAGGCGGACATTTTTTCTTTTTTCACACGAAACCCCCATGATCCTGGCCCCCCTGTTTTCCCCGCGCAACGTCGCCGTCGTCGGCGCCTCGCAAAACCCCCAGAAAGTGGGCGGCATGCCCGTGCACCTGCTCCAGCAATTGGGCTACGCGGGCGCCATCTACCCGGTCAACCCGGCGGCCACGCAGGTGCAGGGCCTGCCGTCCTTCGCCTCGGTGCAGGCGCTGCCCGAGCCGGTCGACATGGCCATCGTCGCGGTGCCGGCGGCGGGCGTCGAGCAGGTGCTGGAACAGCTGATCGCACAGGGCGCGCGCGCCGCAGTGGTGCTCAGCTCCGGCTTCGCTGAAATGGGCGAACAGGGCGCGGCGGTGCAGGCCCGCATGGCGGAGCGTGCCCGTGCCGCCGGGCTGGCGCTGCTGGGGCCCAACTGCCTGGGCGTGATGAACCTGCGGCACAAGCTCTTCGCCACCTTCTCGCCAGCGCCGCTGGCAGGCGTGCCTCAACCCGGCCCGGTCGCCATCGTGAGCCAGAGCGGCGCTTTCGGTGCCTACGCCTATTCGCTGGCGCGCAAGAGCGGCCTGGGCCTGAGCCACTGGGTGACCACCGGCAACGAAGCGGCGGTATCGGTGGCCGACGTGATCGACTGGCTGGCCGACGACGCCGACACGCAGGTCATCCTCGCCTACATTGAAGGCGCACGCGACGGCGCGGCGCTGCAACGCGCGCTGGCCAAGGCACGCGCCGCCGGCAAACCGGTGATCGTGACCAAGGTGGGCCGCACCGAAGCCGGTGCGCGCGCCGCCCTGTCGCACACCGCCAGCTTGTCGGGCGAGGACGCGGTTTACCAGGCCGTGTTCGACGCCACCGGTGCGATTCGCGCGCGCTCGGTGGACGAGATGTTCCGCCTCGGCCAGGCATTCGCACATGGGCCCTTGCCGGCCGGGCGCCGGTTGGCGATCGTCACCATCTCCGGCGGCGTCGGCACGCTGATGGCCGACGCGGCTTCGGACGCGGGCCTGGAGATGCCCCCGCTGCCCGCCCACGTGAGCCAGGCCCTGCGCGCGCGCGTACCCTTCTGCGCCACCGACAACCCCATCGACGTGACGGGCCAGGTGACGGCGGACCTGCCGGTGTTGGGCATCGCCACGCAAGGTGCGGCCAGCAGCGGTGCCTACGACGCGCTGGCGATCTTCGTCGCCGCAGCGCTCGCTGCGCCGGCTCTGGCGCCGGCCATCGTGCAAACGGTGCGCGAGACCCTCGCCGTGGCGCCGAGCCTGCCGGTGGTGCTCTCCGGCATCGCCGACGAAGCAACCCGGCGCGCCCTGCTGGACGCGGGCTGCCTGGTCTACGAAGAACCCACCCATGCCATCGAAGTGCTGGCCGCCAAAGCGCGCTGGGCAGCGCATCGGGCCGAAACGCTGGCCACGCCGAACCCACTCGCGCCGCCGCCGGCCGTGCTCAACGAGGCCCAGGCGCTGGACTTTCTGTCACAGCACGGCGTGCCGCCTGCGCCGCACCACTTGGTGCAGTCGGCCGACGAGGCCGTGCTGGCCTGGCAGGCGCTGGGCGGTCGCGCCGTGCTGAAAATCGTCTCGGCCGACCTGCTGCACAAGAGCGACATCGGCGGCGTGCGCGTGGGCCTGCGCAGCGAGCAGGAAGTGCGCGAGGCGCATGACGCGATCATGGCCTCGGTCACCCGCCTGGCGCCACAGGCACGCCGCCAGGGCGTGCTGGTGGCGCGCCAACTCGACCCGCTGGCCGAGGTGATGCTGGGCGCGCGCCACGACCCGGTGTTCGGCGCGGTGATCGTGCTCGGCCTGGGCGGCGTCACGGTCGAGCTGCATGCACGCACCGCCGTGCTGACCGCCCCCACAAGCGCCGCCCGCGTGCACGCCTGCCTGACGGCGCTGGGCGTGCTCAAGCTGCTGGGCGGCTGGCGCGGCCGGCCCGCGGTCGATGCACAGCCGCTGGTCGACACGGTGCTGCGTTTTGCCGACTTGGCCGCCGCCCTCGGCCCGCGCCTGGGCACGCTGGAAATCAACCCCCTGATGGTGACCACCGAGGGCGTGGCCGCAGCCGATGCCGTGGTGAGTTTCGTGGCCGCCTGAACCCAAACCGTGGAGACAAGCATGAGCGTCCCTTTCCTGAACCTGGACTTCGCCACGCCTCAAGCCGCGTGGGCCGCGCACAGCGCCGTGCCGGCCATCGTTGCCGGCTACCCGCTGCTGGAATCGGTGCGCACCTGCCATGTGCAGACCACGCCCGGCACCAGCGCCTACGGCCGCGCGCCTTTCAACAGTTTCGGCCACAGCCGCGAGCGCTGGACCGACCGCGACCGCGACATCGTCACGCCCGCCAACGATTTGCTCTACAGCAACGCCTGGATCGACCTGCGCCAAGGGCCCGTCGTCATCAGCGTGCCGGCGCAGACCGGGCGCTATTTCGTGCTCGAACTGCTCGATGTCTACACCAACAATTTCCACAACATCGGCACGCGCAACACGGCCAGCGATGGTCAGCGCTTCGCGCTGATCGGCCCCGGCAGCGATGCCGCCACACCGGCCGGCACCACGCCCATCCACTGCCCGAGCGCGCTGGTGTGGGTGCTGGGCCGCGTGCTGGTGGACGGCGATGACGATGTGCCCGCCGCACGCGACTGGCAGGCCGGCTTCGGCATCGACGGCCCACAGAGCCCGGCGCCACCGGCCAGCGTCGCGCAATGGCAGTCCGGCGGCGAACCGGTGCTCGATTTCCTCGCCAACCTGGCGCGCGCGCTGCACGACTTCCCGCCGCCGCCGGCGCAGCGCGGCGTGTTCGAACTGCTGCGCGGCGCCCATGTGCCACTGAAGCCCGACGGCGCGCTCGGCGAACTGCGCCCCGCCACGCTGGAGGGCCTGCGCAGCGCCTACGGCGCGGCGATGCAAATCATCGACGGTGCCTCGCGCGCCGCCTCCAAAGCACCCTGGCGCTTCTCGACACGGCTGGGCCGCTACGGCGACGATCTGTTGCTGCGCGCCGCCACCGCCTGGAAGGGCCTGGGCGCGCTGGCCGCCGACGAAGCCATCTATGCCACCACCGACTACGACGACCGGGGCGACTTGCTCGACGGCTCACGGCTGTACCGCCTGCATTTCGAGGACGGCGGCCAAGTGCCAGCATCGGCCTTTTGGTCGGTGACGCTCTACGGCGAGGACCGCTACCTCGCGCCGAACGCCATCGGCCGCCATGCGCTGGGCAACCGCAGCCCGCTGCAGCACAACGCCGACGGCAGCCTGACCCTGCACATCTCGCACCAGCCGCCGCCCGGCCCGCGCGAAAACTGGCTGCCGGCGCCTCCCGGGCGCTTTTACCTGATCCTGCGCCTGTACCACCCGCAGCCGTCCTTTCTGAACGGGCAGTACCGCCTGCCACCGCTGGAGAACATGGCATGACGCACACCACCATGCCGCCTGCGCAGCAGGCCGTCATCCACACCCTGCCCCTGTTCGAGATGGCGCGCATGCGCGCCGCCACCGCACCGCGCAGGCATCCGCAGCACGGCTTCGCGGCGGCCGACGCCGGATCGACGCTGCGCTGGGCGAACACCTTCACCCACTCCAGGCGCCTGCTCACACCGGCCGACCGCGAAGTCGTCACGCCCAACAACGACACGCTCTACACCAATGCCTGGCTCGACTTGGCCGATGGCCCGCTGCTCATCGAGGTGCCCGACATGGGCGAGCGCTACTGGACCTTGGGCTTTCTTGACCTCTGGACCAATCCCTTCGCCTACGCTGGCCGCCGCACCACCGGCAACCGTGCGCAGCGGCTCTTCGTGCACGGGCCGCAGTGGTCGGGTCAGGTACCGGCGGGCATGGTTGAGGTGGCGGCACCGGGCGCGGACGTGTGGATCATCGGCCGCATCCTGGTCGACAACGAGGCCGAGGACCTGGCCCGCGTGGCCGCGCTGCAGCAGCAGTTCACCATCCTGCGCGCCAGCGACGCTCAGCCGGCCGCGCGCGTCATCGACACAGCCATGAACGGCCGCCAAACCGCCACGCCGGACGCCGCCGAATACCGCGCCATCGTCGAGGCCGCCTGGCCGCGCAACCCGGCGGCGCGCGACGATGCCACGGCCCTGCCACTTTGGCACCGCGCCACAGAGGGCGGAGCCGCAGACCTGCAGCAGGCGCTCGCCCACGTGTGCGATGCGCTGCGCCACGGCACCCAGGCCTCTGACCTGGGCGGCGGCTGGAGTGTGCCCGTGACCATCCGCACCGACTGGGGCGCGCAGTTCGAGCAGCGCGCGCGCGTGGCCCGCAATCTGATTGGCGCGCTCGGCATCGAAGAGGCCATGTACCCGCTCGCCGAGGTCGACGCGCAAGGCCAGGCGCTGCACGGCGCGCACTGCTACGCCTTGTACTTTGCGCCCGGCGCCGCGCCCCAGGTCGACGCCTTCTGGTCGCTCACGATGTACCGCAAGTCCGATTGCCTGTTAGTGAACAACCCGATCCAGCGCTATTCGATCGGCGACCGCACGCGTGGGCTGCGCTGGGATGCCGACGGCGGTCTGCGCATCGCCATCCAGCACGACGCACCGGCCGACCCCGATGCCAACTGGCTGCCCGCGCCGTGCGAACCTTTTTACCTGACGCTGCGCCTGTACCAGCCACGCCAGGCGCACCTCGATTTCAGCTTCGCCTATCCACCGCTCGTGCGCATGGACTGATTTGATTTTCACAAGGAGACAACACCATGACCAGCAGAAGAACCTTCATCACCCAAGCGAGCGCCCTGTCGTGCGCCATGGCCTGGGGCCGCAGCGCGCAAGCGCAGGCGGCGAGCACGTGGCCCGAGAAAACCGTCCGGCTGATCTCGCCCTATGGCGCGGGCGGCTCCAACGACGCCTCGGCGCGCATCATCGCGGAGCAGCTGGGCAAGCGCCTGGGCCAACAGTTTGTCGTCGAGAACAAACCCGGCGCGGGCACGCGCCTGAGCAACGAATTGGTGGCGCGCGCACCGGCCGACGGTTACACCCTGCTGTACGCCGCTGCGCCCTTTGCCACGGTCGAGAGCCTCTACGGCAAGCTCAGCTACGACCCGCGCAAGGACTTTCGCGCCGTCAGCCTGACCGCGACCGCGCCGATTTTCCTGATCGTCAACGCCAGCTCACCGTTCAAGACCGTGGCCGACCTGGTCGCACACGGCAAGGCCGACAAGACCCGTGGCCTGACTTTCGCATCGCCCGGCAGCGGCTCCGGGCCGCACCTGACGGCGGAGCTGTTCTTCAAGGAGGCCGGCGTCACGGGGCTGAACGTGCATTTCCGTGGCGATGCCACCGCCTACACCGAGCTGCTGGCCGGGCGCGTGGACGCGACCCTGACCGCCATCACCACCGCCCTGCCACACATCCAGGCCGGCAAGCTGCGCGTGCTGGGCGTCGCCTCGGAGCAGCGCTCGCCGATCTACCCCTCGGCGCCGACCCTGGTGGAGCAGGGCTACGCGAACGTGGTCGGCTACGGCTGGTTCGGCTTCATGGTGCCGGCGGCAACACCGCAACCCATCGTCGAGCGCCTGGCCAGCGAGGTCAAGGCCATCCTGAGCGACGCCGCAGTCAAGCAAAAGCTGGCCGGGATGGGATTGCAGACCGTTGGTAACAACCCGGCCGAATTCAGCGCCTTCGTGGAAAAAGAAATGGGCCACTGGAGCCGTGTCATCCAGCAGGCGGGGATCAAGGGGGAATAAAGCGAAGGGGGCGGCTTTGATCGCGCCAGCGACGGCGACACCATGGCGCCGCCCGGCAAAACTGCTTACTGTAAAAGAACCGCCTTCGGCTACAGGGCGCCCCCCCACAAACCAGCGAACCCCGCGAGGAACCTGAACTTTGTGGGGCCGCGCCCCTGCGCGCGAATGCTTCGGCCGCAGGGGCGGCCTCCCACAAAAACCTGAGTCTGATGAAAACGGCTTCGGCCATAGGCACGTCTGCCAACCGAGGGAAACAGATTCAACAAATGGCTTGACCTGGAAGCCGTCCTGAAGTTCAGGAGCCGCGGTACGTGGAATAACTCCACGGGCTGGCCAGCAGGGGCACGTGGTAGTGCTGGTCTTCATGGGCCACGCCGAAGTCAAGGCTCACTTTGTTCAGAAAGTTGGGCTCGGGCAGTTCCACGCCCTTGGCCTTGAAGTAGCCCGCCACGTCAAACACCAGGCGGTAAGTGCCTTGGCGCAGGCTGGCATGGTCATAGAGCAGGCCATCGGGGTTGCGGCCATCGCTGTTGAGCGTGAAGCTTTTGACCAAAGTGGCCTGCTCGCCCTGCGTGGTGTAAAGGCAGACCTGCATGCCTGCAGCGGGGCAGCCGTGCATCGTGTCCAGAACGTGTGTGCTCAATCCCATGGTGTTGCTCGCTGGTGTAAAGGGGCCAAAGGGGTGGTTTTTGAACGGCTTGAGAACGCCGCAAAAACCGGTCGACTAAAGTGTATACAATTTTGCTTTTAATGGCTATGATTTCCGCTACAGGCATCAAAACAAGCTCCAAAGGGTCCGCGAGACATGGAAACCTCCACCACGCACCACATCGTTGAATCGCTGACACGGGCGATTGTGGAACACCGTCTGCTGCCCGGCTCCAAGCTGGCTGAGCAAAAACTGGCCGACCACTTTGGCGTATCGCGCACTTTGGTCAGGCAGGCCTTGTTCCAGTTGTCGCAAAACCGGCTGATCAAGCTCGAGCCGGCACGCGGCGCTTTTGTGGCCGCCCCCTCGGTCGAAGAAGCCCAGCAGGTGTTTGCCGTGCGCCGCATGCTCGAAGCCGAAATGGCCCGCGCCTTTGTGCAGCAGGTCACCCCGGAACAGATCACCACCTTGCAAGCACACGTGACACAAGAGCGAGAAGCCGTGACCCGGGGTGACGTGACGGGCCGCACCGAGTTGTTGGGTGATTTTCATGTGCGCATGGCCGAGTTGATGCACAACGATGTGTTGGCCCAGGTGCTGGGTGAGTTGATCTCGCGCTGCGCCCTGATCACGCTGATGTACCAGTCACGCAACGAAGCCGAACACTCCACCGATGAGCACGCAGGCATCGTGGCTGCCCTGGCCGCCAAAGACGCTGCCCTGGCCGTGCGCTTGATGCACGAACACCTGTTGCATGTCGAAGCCAGTCTGACGTTCGACCGCAAAGTCCCCACGCACGACATTTCTCTGGCCCTGTCCTGATCTTTGCACCCAACTTGCAACCCACACCACCATGAGCACTTACGACGCCACCCTGCCCTATCCACGCGACCTCCAAGGCTATGGCCGCAACCCGCCCCACGCCCAGTGGCCAGGCGGCGCACGCGTGGCCGTGCAATTTGTACTGAACTACGAAGAAGGCGGTGAAAACTCGGTGCTGCACGGCGACGCAGGCTCAGAGCAGTTCCTGTCCGAAATGTTCAACCCCGCGTCCTTCCCAGAGCGGCACATCAGCATGGAAGGCATCTACGAATACGGATCGCGTGCGGGCGTGTGGCGCATCCTGCGCGAGTTTGAAAAACGCGGCCTGCCTCTCACCGTGTTTGGCGTGGCCACCGCACTGCAAAAGCACCCCGAGTTAACAGCCGCGTTCAAGGAACTGGGCTACGACATCGCCTGCCACGGCTTGAAGTGGATTCATTATCAAAACATCGACGAAGCCACCGAGCGCGCCCACATGGCTGAAGCCATGGACATCCTGCAAAAGCTCACAGGTGAGCGCCCCCTGGGCTGGTACACCGGGCGCGACAGCCCCAATACGCGGCGCCTGGTGGCCGACTTTGGCGGCTTTGAATACGACAGCGACTACTACGGCGACGACCTGCCCTTCTGGATGAAGGTGCGTAAAAGCGATGGCAGCGACGCCCACCAACTGATCGTGCCCTACACGCTGGACTGCAACGACATGCGCTTTGCGCTGCCGCAAGGCTATTCGCACGCCGACCCGTTCTTCCAGTACATGAAGGACACCTTTGACGCGCTGTATGCCGAGGGTGATCCGAATGGCGACAACGCCCCCAAGATGATGAGCATCGGCATGCATTGCCGCTTGTTGGGCCGCCCTGGGCGCATCACCGCACTGCAACGCTTTTTGGACCACATCCAGACGCACGACAAGGTCTGGGTGGCGCGCCGCATCGACATTGCGCGGCACTGGAAAGCCACGCACCCTTATGTCAGTAAATAAACCATGGATGGGGGACTTGTGGGCGCTGGCCCCTGCCAGCGAATGCCTACCCCATACATTCGGCCGCAGGGGCGACCTCCCACAAGAAACACGATTTCAACCGCAGAGGACACCATGCCCTTGACACTTGAACAACTGAACAGCGCCAGTCGCACAGAGGCTGCGCACATGCTCGACGGCCTGTACGAGCATTCCCCCTGGATCGCCGAGCAGGCCCTGAACGAGCGGCCCTTCAACTCGCTGGCCCACCTCAAGCACGCCATGTGCGAGGTGCTGCAGCACGCAGGGCGCGAAGCGCAGCTGGGCCTGATCCGTGCCCACCCGGAGTTGGCGGGCAAAGCCATGGTGAGCCAAACGCTCACAGCCGAATCCACGAACGAACAAACCAAGGCAGGCCTGACCAACTGCACGCCCGACGAATTCGCCAAGATCCAAAAGCTCAACGCCGACTACAACGCCAAGTTCGGCTGGCCCTTCATCCTGGCGGTGCGCGGACCACGCGGCCTGGGCCTGAACAAACAGCAGATCATGGAAGCCTTCGAGCGCCGCCTGCAGGGTCACCCCGACTTTGAACTGGCCGAGTGCCTGCGCAACATCCACCGCATCGTTGAAATCCGGCTGAACGACAAGTTCGGTGTGGAGCCCACACAGGGCCACCAGGTCTGGGACTGGCAAGAAAAACTGGCCCAGCACAGCGACCCCGGTTTTGCCGAGTTGGGCCAACTCACAGTCACGTACCTCACCGACGCACACCGCGCCTGCGCCCAACGCATCACGCAGAACATGCGCGACTGCGGCTTTGACGAGGTGCACACCGACGCCGTGGGCAATGTGGTGGGCCGCTACCACCCTGCCACGCCCGGCAAAAAATACCTGTTGACCGGCAGCCACTACGACACCGTGCGCAACGGGGGCAAGTACGACGGGCGCCTGGGCATCTTCGTGCCCATGGCCTGTGTGCAGCAGCTGCACCAACAGGGCCAGCGTCTGCCCTTTGGCATCGAGGTGGTGGCCTTTGCCGAAGAAGAAGGCCAGCGCTACAAGGCCACCTTCCTCGGTTCGGGCGCGTTGATCGGCGACTTCAAGCCCGAGTGGCTGGACCAGCAAGACGCCGACGGCATCACCCTGCGCGCGGCCATGCAGCACGCCGGCCTGTGCACCGACGACATCGCCAAAATCCGGCGTGACCCGGCCCAATACCTGGGCTTTGTCGAAGTGCACATCGAACAAGGGCCGGTGCTCAACGAACTCAACATCCCGCTGGGCGTGGTCACCTCCATCAACGGCAGCGTGCGCTACCTGTGCGAAATCATCGGCACCGCCAGCCACGCGGGCACCACCCCCATGGACCGCCGCCGCGACGCGGTCTGCGCCGTGGCCGAACTGGCGCTCTACATGGAACAACGCGCCGCCAAGGACGGCGACAGCGTGGCCACCATCGGCCAGCTGAACGTGCCCAACGGCTCGATCAACGTGGTACCGGGCCGCTGCCTGTTCAGCCTGGACATGCGCGCCCCGACCGACGCGCAGCGCGACGCACTGGTGGCCGACGTGATGGCGCAGCTGGGCCACATGGCCGAGCGCCGGGGCGTGCGCGTGCAAACCGAATTGGCCATGAGCGCCGCCGCCGCGCCCAGCGCACCCGAGTGGCAAGACCGCTGGGAAAAGGCCGTCACGACCCTGGGCGTGCCGCTGCTCAAGCTGCCCAGTGGCGCAGGCCACGACGCGATGAAGCTGCACGAAGTCATGCCACAAGCCATGCTGTTTGTGCGCGGCGAAAACGCGGGCATCAGCCACAACCCGCTTGAATCCACCACCAGCGACGACATGCAACTGTGTGTGGACGCCTTCACCCATGTTTTGAACCAACTTGCATCGGAACTGTCATGACCGCCACCGCCCAACAATACGAACAACTCGACGCTTGGATCGACGCGCACTTTGACGAGCAAATCAAGTTTTTGCAGGCGCTGGTGCAAGTGCCCACCGACACGCCACCGGGCAACAACGCACCGCACGCCGAGCGCACCGCCGAGTTGCTGCAGCCCATGGGCTTTATGGCCGAAAAGCACGCCGTGCCCGAAGCCGAAGTGAAGGCCTACGGCCTGGAGTCGATCACCAACCTGATCGTGCGCAGAAAATACGGCGAAGGCAAAACCATCGCGCTCAACGCCCACGGTGATGTGGTGCCCCCTGGCGAAGGCTGGACGCACGCGCCCTATGGCGGTGAGATCGACAACGGCGCGATGTATGGCCGCGCCACCGCCGTGAGCAAAAGCGACTTTTCCACCTTCACTTTTGCCACGCGTGCGCTCGAATCGCTGGGCGCCCCCCTGCACGGAGGCGTGGAACTGCACTTCACCTACGACGAAGAGTTTGGCGGCGAAATGGGCCCTGGCTGGTTGCTGGCCCAAGGCCTGACCAAGCCCGACCTGATGATCGCCGCCGGCTTCAGCTACGAAGTGGTCACCGCGCACAACGGCTGCCTGCAAATGGAAGTGACAGTGCAAGGCGAGATGGCGCACGCGGCCATCCCCGACAGCGGCACCGACGCGCTGCAAGGCGCGGTGCACATCCTGAACGCACTGCACGCGCTGAACGCGCAGTATTTGAAAGTCACTTCGCAGGTCAAAGGCATCACCCACCCGTATCTGAACGTGGGCCAGATCAGCGGTGGCACCAACACCAACGTGGTGCCCGGCAAGGTCGTCTTCAAACTGGATCGCCGCATGATCCCCGAAGAGAACCCGGCCGAAGTCGAAGCCAGCATCCGTCAGACCATCGCTGACGCAGCGGCCAGCTTCAACCCACCCCGCGGCGGCAAGCAGCTCAAGGTGGATATCAAACGCCTGCTGTTGGCGAACGCCATGAAACCGCTGGACGGCAACCGGCCTTTGGTTGACGCCATCCAGAAACACGGCCAGACCGTGTTCGGCCACGCCATCCCTGCCGTGGGTACGCCGCTCTACACCGACGTGCGCCTGTACGTGGCACGCGGCATCCCGGGTGTGATCTACGGCGCCGGCCCGCGCACCGTGCGCGAATCCAACGCCAAACGCTCGGACGAGCATGTGCAGCTCGATGACGTGCGCCGCGCCACCAAGGTGGTGGCACGGACGCTGCTGGATTTGCTGGGCTGAAAAGCTGGGCCGTGCTGGCCACTTAAACCCTGCGCCAGCGCGCAACAGCACAGGGTTTTCACGCATCCCATCTCGCCATGTTTTGTATACAGTTCAGCACACAAAGCGGCGCACATCTAACCGCTTTGGGATGTTCCCCCTCCACGTTTATTTCCAAGGAGCCCCCTCCATGAGTTCAACCATCCACCCCGTGGACGAGCGATTGCCCAATGGCAAGCTCGCCGCTTTGGGCCTGCAACATGTGCTGGTGATGTATGCCGGCGCAGTGGCTGTGCCGCTGATCGTGGGCCGCGCCCTCAAACTCAGTCCACAAGACGTGGCCTATTTGATTTCGGCCGATCTGTTTTGCTGCGGCCTGGTCACCCTGATCCAGTCACTGGGCGCCACCCAGTGGTTTGGCATTCGCCTGCCAGTCATGATGGGCGTGACATTTGCATCGGTCGCCCCCATGGTGGCCATGGCCAACGCCAACTCCGGCGAGTTGGGTGCAAAACTGATCTTTGGCTCCATCATCGGCGCGGGCATCATCTCGATCCTGATCGCCCCGCTGGTCAGCCGCATGCTGCGGTTCTTCCCGCCGGTGGTCACCGGCACCATCATTGCCGTGATCGGCATCAGCCTGATGCGCATCGGCATCAACTGGATTTTTGGCAACCCGTTTGGCCCCACGGCGCCCAGTATCGTGACGCCCGAGCACAAGCAATGGCTGGACGCGGCGGCAGCGGCCGCCAGCGCACCGGGCTCCACCTTGCCGGCCATCCCCAAAGACCTGGCGCTCATGCCCAAGATGCCCAACCCCAAATACGCCGACCTGACCGGCGTGGGCATTGCCGCGCTGGTGTTGGTGTCCATCATGCTGATTGCCCGTTTTGCCAAAGGCTTCTTGGCCAACATTTCGGTGCTGTTGGGCATTGTGATTGGCGGCGTGGTGGCCACAACCATGGGCCTGATGAACTTCGACAAGGTGGGCAAAGCCGCCTGGTTTGACGTGGTCTTGCCTTTCCACTTTGGCATGCCGGTGTTTGACCCGGTGCTGATCCTGACCATGACCTTGGTGATGATCGTGGTGATGATCGAATCGACCGGCATGTTTTTGGCCCTGGGCGAGATGACCGACAAAAAGGTCGATCAGGCCGCGCTCACACGCGGCTTGCGCACCGACGGTCTGGGCACCCTGATCGGCGGCATTTTCAACACCTTCCCCTACACCAGTTTCTCGCAAAACGTGGGGCTGGTGGCCGTCACCGGCGTCAAGAGCCGCTTTGTGTGCGTGGCCGGTGGCCTGATCCTCGTGGCGTTGGGCTTGTTGCCCAAGATGGCCGCCCTGATCGAGTCGCTGCCCACCGTGGTACTGGGTGGCGCAGGTCTGGTGATGTTCGGCATGGTGGCCGCCACCGGCATCCGCATCCTGGGTGGCGTGGACTTCAAGAACAACCGCTTCAACGCCCTGATCGTGGCGATCTCGGTCGGCATTGGCATGATCCCGCTGATCGCCCCCAACTTCAAACAATGGATGCCGCACGGCTTGCACCCACTGATCGAGTCGGGCATCTTGCTGGCCTCCATCAGTGCCGTGGCTCTGAACCTGTTCTTCAACGGCGCCAGCGGTGACAACCGCGATGCGATCGAAGCAGCCAAGCAGAGCGAGGCGCACTGAGACCGCCAAAACGTTTGGCAGGCCGACGCCTGCCAAATAGCCGGTCCGCCGGTCAAGGATCTCCATCCCCAAAGCCAAGCCAAGTGCTTGGCTTTTTGCTTGGATGCAGGTCATCCACACCGCAAACCCGTGGACAAATGGGTTACGCTTTCAGAATCTGCCTGTTTTCCTTGACCCACCGAGACAACAACAATGAACACCCCACTCTCCCCCGCCGAACAAGCCCTGCGCGATGCCGCCCGCGATTACCACCGCTTTCCGACACGCGGCAAGATTGCCGTCAACGCGACCAAACCCCTGTCCAACCAGCGCGATCTGTCGCTGGCCTATTCGCCCGGCGTGGCTTACCCCTGCCTGGACATCGAGGCCGATCCGTCCAAAGCGCACGAGTACACCTCGCGCGGCAACCTGGTGGCCGTGATCACCAACGGCACGGCCGTGTTGGGCCTGGGCGACATCGGTCCGCTGGCGGCCAAGCCAGTGATGGAGGGCAAAGGCTGCCTGTTCAAGAAATTTGCCGGCATCGACGTGTTCGACATCGAGCTGGCCGAGCGCGATCCAGACAAGCTGGTCGATATCATCGCCGCCATGGAGCCGACATTGGGTGGCGTCAACCTCGAAGACATCAAGGCACCCGAGTGCTTCTACATCGAGAAGAAGCTGCGCGAGCGCATGAATATTCCCGTCTTCCACGACGACCAGCACGGCACCGCCATCATCTCGGCGGCCGCCATGCTGAACGGTCTGGAGCTGGTGGGCAAGGACATCGGCAGCATCAAGCTGGCCGTGTCGGGCGCGGGCGCTGCCGCCCTCGCCTGCCTGGACGTGATGGTGGGCCTGGGCGTGAAGACCAGCAACATTTTTGTCTGCGACTCCAAGGGCGTGATTTACGAAGGCCGCCCCGGTGGCTATGACGAATCCAAAGCGCGCTACGCCCAAAAGACGGACGCCCGCACGCTGGCCGATGCGGTCAACGGGGCCGACGTGTTCCTGGGCTGTTCGGCACCTGGCGTGATGACGGTGGACATGATCAAAACCATGGCCCGCGACCCGGTCATCCTGGCGCTGGCCAACCCCGAGCCCGAAATCCGCCCCGAACTTGCCAAGGCCGCCCGTCCAGACTGCATCATTGCCACCGGCCGCTCGGACTATCCCAACCAGGTCAACAACGTGCTGTGCTTCCCCTACATTTTCAGGGGCGCATTGGACTGCGGCGCAACCAAGATCACCGAAGCCATGAAGCTGGCCTGCGTGCGCCAGATCGCCGACCTGGCCAAGGCCGACATCAGCGAAGAAGTGGCCAGCGCCTACGCGGGCAAAGAGCTGTCTTTTGGCCGCGACTACCTGATCCCCACCCCGTTTGACTCGCGCCTGATCCTGCGCATCGCCCCCGCCGTGGCGCAAGCCGCTGCCGACTCGGGCGTGGCCACCCGTCCCATCACCGACATGGACGCGTACCGGCAGCAGCTGCAAAGCTTTGTCACGCAAACCGGCATCCTGATGCGTCCGATCTTCAACGCCGCCAAAGCCGTTCCCCAGGGCGCCAAGCGCGTGGCCTATGCCGATGGCGAAGACGAACGTGCGCTGCGTGCCGCCCAGATGGCCATTGACGAGAAACTGGCCCACCCGATCCTGATCGGCCGTCCCGGTGTGATTGCCGCCCGCATCGAAAAAGCCGGTCTGCGCATGCGCCTGGGGGTCGACGTGGACAACGTGAACCCCGAAGACGACCCGCGCTTTCGCCAGTACTGGGAGCATTACCACCTGTTGATGAAACGCCACGGCGCCACGCCTGCGGTGGCCAAGGCGGCCGTGCGCCGCTCCAACACCATCATCGGCTCGCTCATGGTGTCGTTGGGCGATGCAGACGCCTTGATTTGCGGCCTGGCCGGCACGTACATGACGCATCTGGAGCGCATCGACAGCATCCTGGGCAAGCGCGCTGGCGTGGGCAACTACGCCGCCGTGAACGCGCTCATGACCAACCAGGGCCCGCTGTTCATCACCGACACCTATGTGCAGGAAGACCCAACGGCCGAGCAACTGGCGGAAATCGCCTACATGGCGGCCCAAGAAGTCCAGCGCTTTGGCCTTGTGCCCAAGGTGGCCTTCTTGTCGCACTCCAGCTACGGTTCATCCAAGCGCGCCTCGGCGCGCAAGATGCGTCTGGCGCGCGACCTGTTCGTGGCCCAGCACCCCGACATCGAGTGCGATGGCGAGTTGCACGGCGATGCGGCCTTGCAGCCCGAAATCCGCAGCGCTTATCTGGAAGACAGCACGCTGAGCGGTTCGGCCAACCTGCTGGTGTGCCCGAACCTGGACGCGGCCAACATCCTCTACAACGTCTTGAAAACCACCACCAGCGGTGGCGTCACCGTGGGCCCCATCTTGATGGGCACCGCCAACACGGCGCACATCCTGACCCCGGCGGCCACTGTGCGCCGGGTGCTGAACATGACCGCCCTGGCAATCGCACAAGCCCACCACTGAAACGGCACATGGCCACCCTGCCCACGGGTGGCCATGCAGTGCGCCCCACGGGCTACTGTCTTAGCCCAATTTTGGTGCAAGCAGCGGGTGTCAGATGCACCAAAAACAAGCACCCCTAGGGGATGAACCTGACACGGGCCAGCCGAACCATGGTCGATAATGGCACCGATTTTGCTAGACAAGATTCACCGTTTAATTGACCCTGGAGCCCTCTTCATGAACAAGCGTTTCTTACTCAAGGCCACCGCTGCGCTGGCCGCTGTTGCCGCTTTCGGTACCGTACAAGCCCAAACCACCCCCATCAAATTCCAGCTGGACTGGCGCTTTGAAGGCCCAGCTGCTTTCTTTCTGGTCCCTGGTGCCAAAGGTTATTTCAAGGACGCCAAGCTCGACGTGACCGTCGACTCGGGCAACGGTTCGGGCGGCGCGGTCACCCGTGTGGCTTCGGGCACCTATGACATGGGTTTTGCCGACCTGGCGGCACTCATGGAATTCCACGCCAACAACCCCGACGCACCCAACAAGCCCGTGGCCATCATGATGGTCTACAACAACACGCCCGCATCGGTGATGGCCCTGAAGAAATCCGGCATCAAGACGCCCGCCGACCTGTCGGGCAAAAAACTGGGGGCTCCGGTGTTTGACGCGGGTCGCCGTGCTTTCCCGATTTTCCAGAAAGCCAACAACGTGCAGAACGTGGCCTGGACCGCGATGGACCCACCTTTGCGCGAAACCATGCTGGTGCGCGGCGACGTCGATGCCATCACCGGTTTCACCTTCACCTCGCTGCTCAACATCGAAGCGCGTGGCGTGAAAGCCGCCGACGTGGTGGTCATGCAGTACCCCGACTTTGGCGTCAAGCTCTATGGCAACGCCATCATCGCCTCGCCCAAGATCCTGAAAGAAAACCCTGCCGCCGTGAAAGCCTTCCTGAGCGCGTTCACCAAAGGTGCCAAGGACGTGATGGCCGCACCGGCCAAAGCCATTGAAACCGTCAAGGCCCGCGACGGCATCATCAACACCGAACTCGAAACACGCCGCCTGCAGCTGGCCATTGACACCGTGATCAACAGCCCATCGGCCCGTGCCGAAGGTTTTGGCCAGGTCAACGGCCCCCGCTTGACGCTGATGGCTTCGCAAGTGTCGGACGCCTTCAACACCAAGTCGCGCGTGAAAGTCAATGACATCTGGAACGGCTCGTTCCTGCCTACAGCCAAAGAGCTGGACATCCTGCCCGCAGCCAAAAAATAAGACACAGAAGTGGCCGACCTGCCCCGTGGCAGGCCGCCCACCTGCCTGCGCCGCAGTACAGGCAAGCGGTACCTGGGCCCACGGCTGCGCCACGCACCCGTGGGCTTTTGCAAAGTGTGATCTGCAAGCACTTTCGAACACCATTTCAAAATTCACACCATGACCCCACAAGCATTCGTTGATTTCCAGGATGTCTGGCTGGCCTACAACGACGAGTTGCTGGCGCAAAACCACTTTGCGGTAGAAGACATCAACCTGCAGGTCAAGCAAGGCGAGTTCATCGCCATCGTTGGCCCCTCAGGTTGCGGCAAATCGACCTTCATGAAGCTGACCACCGGCCTGAAGATGCCCAGCAAAGGCCGCATCCTGGTGGATGGCCAGCCGGTCACCGGGCCGCTCAAAATCAGCGGCATGGCGTTTCAGGCGTCCTCACTGCTGCCTTGGCGCACCACGCTCGACAACGTGCTCTTGCCACTCGAAATCGTGGAACCTTACCGCTCCAACTTCAAGCAAAAGAAGGCCGAATATGCAGAGCGCGCCAGCAAACTGCTGAACACCGTGGGCTTGGGCGGCTACGAAAACAAATTCCCTTGGCAACTCTCGGGCGGCATGCAGCAACGCGCCAGCATCTGCCGCGCCCTGATCCACGAGCCCAAGATGCTGCTGCTTGACGAGCCCTTTGGCGCACTCGACGCATTCACACGTGAAGAACTCTGGTGCATCTTGCGCGACCTGTGGACCGAGCAAAAATTCAACGTAATCCTGGTCACACACGACCTGCGCGAATCGGTGTTCCTGGCCGACACCGTCTATGTGATGAGCAAGAGCCCGGGCCGTTTTGTGGTGAAAAAAGAGATCGACCTGCCGCGCCCGCGCGATCTGGAAATCACCTACACGCCTGAATTCACCGACATCGTGCACGAGCTGCGCGGCCACATTGGTGCAATGCGCCAGACCGGTGCCACCATCAACCAATGAGCGGGAATAAAAACATGAAACAAAAAACCCTCGAACGCTGGGCCCCCTGGGCCTTGCTGGTGCTGAGCATCCTGATCTGGGAAGTGCTGTGCCGCGCCTTCAACGTGTCGGAATTCGTCTTCCCCAGCCCATCGCGCATCGCGCAACAAACCATCGAATTCAAGGAGGTGATCGCCGGTCACGCCTGGCGCACGTTCTGGGTGACGATGGTGGGCTTTGGCATCGCCATCGTGGTGGGCGTTTTGCTCGGCTTTGTGATCGGCAGCTCACGCCTGGCCTATGCCGCCGTGTACCCATTGATGACCGCCTTCAACGCCCTGCCCAAAGCCGCCTTTGTGCCGATTTTGGTGGTGTGGTTTGGCATCGGCATTGGCCCCGCCATCCTCACGGCGTTCCTGATCAGCTTCTTCCCCATCATGGTGAACATCGCCACCGGTCTGGCCACGCTGGAGCCCGAGCTGGAAGACGTGTTGCGCGTGCTGGGTGCCAAACGCTGGGACGTTTTGATCAAGGTCGGCCTGCCGCGCTCCATGCCGTACTTTTACGGTTCGCTCAAAGTCGCCATCACACTGGCTTTTGTGGGCACCACCGTGTCCGAGATGACGGCCTCCAACGAGGGCATCGGCTACCTGCTGATTTCTGCCGGTTCGGCCATGCAGATGGGCCTGGCATTTTCGGGTCTGGTGGTGGTTGGGGCCATGGCCATGATCATGTACGAGCTGTTCAGCGCGATCGAAAAGCACACGACCGGCTGGGCACACCGCGGCTCGCAGGGTGAGTGAAGCACATGCCGTGCGCAGCGTGCTGCCATCGGCCAGGCCAAGGGGTTCAAAGACATGACTTGGCTGGCCCGACTGGATTTGGACTACACGCTGGAGTCCGAGCGCAGTGTGGCCCGTTATCTGCACCAAGGCCCACTGCGCATTTTGCAAAGCCTTTACCCTGAAGGCGATGCAATTTGCCACAACGTGCTGGTGCACCCGCCCAACGGCTTGGTGGGTGGCGACACACTGGACATGCATGTCACAGTGGGCCCCGGCGCACATGGCCTGGTGACCACCCCTGGCGCCACACGTTTTTACCGTTCCGATGCGGGCTTGGCCACACAACAAGTGCATGCCCGTGTTGCGGCTGGCGCCCGGCTGGAGTGGCTGCCTTTGGAGGCGATTGCCTACAACCACTGCGACGCGCTCAACCGCGCCGTGTTCGAGCTGGCTCCCGGCGCAGAAATGATGACTTGGGACACCACCGCACTGGGTCTGCCTGCAGCCGACCTGCCTTTTGCACAAGGCACCTTCCGCCAGCACCTGGAAATCCCCGGCGTGTGGCTGGAGCGTGGCTGCATCGACGCGCAAGACGAACGCCTGATGAACAGCCCACTGGGCCTGGCAGGTCAGCGCTGCATGGCCACACTGGTCTTTGCCGCGGGCAACGCCATCACGGCCGAGCGCACCGAACGCGCATTGGCCAGCGCCCGCGAGCTGCTGGAAGCCTCACCACTGCGTTTGCAAGCGGGGGCCACCTCGCCGCACAAGCAAATCATCGTGCTGCGGGTGCTTGCACCGATGACCGAGCACGCCATGCAATTGCTGCGGCAGGTGTGGGCCGCGTGGCGGCATGAGATGTGGGACTTGCCGGGCCATGCGCCCAGACTTTGGAACCTGTGAAACCCGTCACCGGGGTCTCGGCGATGGACATGGCCACCGGGTAATACACCCTGCAGCGCAACCACCGGTCAAATCGACACCAACTGCTGGATGTTTTTTTCTTCCATCTCGCTGCCTGGTCCACGCGCAATCACCTCGCCACGCTCCATCACCAAATACTGATCGGCCAGTTCCTCGGCAAAGTCGTAGTACTGCTCGCACAGCAACACCGCCATGCGCTGGCCCTGCAGCCCCACATCTGCCAGTTGGCGGATCACACGGCCAATGTCCTTGATGACGCTGGGCTGGATGCCTTCGGTGGGTTCGTCCAGGATCAGCAAACGCGGCTTGGCCGCCAATGCGCGGGCAATGGCCAGCTGCTGCTGCTGTCCGCCTGACAAGTCACCGCCACGGCGGTGCAGCATCTGCTTGAGCACCGGAAACAACGCGAACAGCTCGGGCGGAATCGGCGTGCCTCCCGGCTGTGTAGCCAGGCCCATGCGCAGGTTGTCTTCGACCGTGAGCCGGGCAAAGATTTCTCGGCCTTGTGGCACATAGCCCATACCGGCAGCAGCCCGCTCGTAGGGCTTGGCGCGGGTCAGGTCTTGCCCGGCCAGAGCGATGCTGCCACTCTGGATGGGCACCAACCCCATCAACGATTTGAGCAAGGTGGTTTTGCCCACTCCATTGCGCCCCAGCAGCACAGTCACCTGGCCTGGCATGGCGCTCAAGCTCACATCGCGCAGGATGTGGGAGCCGCCGTAATACTGGTGAATGTTTTTAACTTCAAGCATCTCTGAAATTTCCGTTCTGTCGGATCCCTTGTGGGAGCGAGCCCCTGCTCGCGCATGTGTGCTGTAGAAATCCAATCATTCGGCCGCAGGGGCGGCCTCCCACACGGGTGCGTCGCATCATCAACGCCCCAAATAAACTTCGATCACCCGCTCATCGGCTTGCACCTGATCGAGCGTGCCCTGCGCCAGCACCGCGCCATCGCACAGCACGGTGACGATGTCCGAGATGGTGCGGATGAAGCCCATGTCGTGCTCCACCACCATCAGCGAGTGCTTGCCTTTGAGCGTGAGGAACAACTCGGCCGTGCGCTCGGTCTCGTGGTCGGTCATGCCCGCCACAGGCTCGTCCAGCAGCAACAATTTGGGGTCTTGCATGAGCAACATGCCGATTTCGAGCCACTGCTTTTGACCATGGCTGAGGGTGCCCGCCTGCACCCGCACGCTGTCTGCCAGGTGGATGGTGTGCAGCACTTCGGCCAGCCGGTCACCCTGGACAGAGTTCAGCTTGAAAAACATCGAGGCCTTCACGCCCTTGTGGGTCTTCAAGGCCAGCTCCAGGTTTTCAAACACTGTCAGGTGTTCAAACACCGTCGGTTTCTGGAACTTGCGGCCAATGCCCAGCTGGGCAATCTGCGGCTCGTTGTGGCGCAGCAAATCAATCGTGCTGCCAAAGAATACAGTGCCTTCGTCTGGGCGCGTCTTGCCCGTGATGATGTCCATCATGGTGGTCTTGCCCGCGCCATTGGGGCCGATGATGCAGCGCAGCTCGCCCGGGGCGATGTCCAGCGACAGCTTGTTGATGGCCTTGAAACCGTCAAAGCTCACACTCACGTCCTCCAGGTACAAGATGCGGCCATGGGTCACGTCGACCGCATCGGCGTCTTGCAGAACGCGGCCATAACCCGCACTGCGGCCACCCGACTCGGTGGCTTGCACACGCTGCTGTGCAGACTGGGCCACGCGCTGCGCGCCTTGCTTCAACAGATCGGGGGTCATGCGGCACCACCTTGCTTGTTCTTGAGTTTGGCCACCAGGCCCACCACGCCTTGCGGCAGGTACAGCGTCACCGCGATGAACAAGGCACCCAGAAAATACAACCAGAACTCAGGCGCGGTCACCGTCAGCCAGCTCTTGGCGCCGTTGACCAAAAACGCGCCCGCGATCGGTCCGATTAGCGTGCCTCGCCCACCCACTGCGGCCCATACCGCCATTTCGATCGAGTTGGCAGCGCTCATCTCACCGGGGTTGATGATGCCCACTTGCGGCACATACAAAGCGCCCGCGATGCCGCACATCACGGCCGAGATGACCCAGATGCTCAGCTTGTAGGGCAGCGGCGAATAGCCTGAGAACATGACCCGTGTTTCGGCATCGCGAATCGCCATCAACACGCGGCCGTACTTGCTGCCCACCAACCAGCGCGAGAACAAGAAGAAACCCAGCAGCGTCACGCCCGTCAGCACAAACAGCGTCATGCGCATGTTGGGTGTGGCAATGGGAAAATCCAAAATGCGCTTGAAATCGGTGAAGCCGTTGTTGCCGCCAAAGCCGGTTTCGTTGCGGAAGAACAAAAGCATGGCCGCATAGGTCATGGCCTGGGTGATGATGGACAAATACACCCCTTTGATGCGTGAGCGGAAGGCAAAGTAACCAAACACACCGGCCACCACACCGGGCACCAGCACCACCAGCATCAAGGTGGCAGCAAAACTGTCCGACAGCGTCCAGTGCCAGGGCAACTCTTTCCAGTCCAAGAACACCATGAAGTCGGGCAAGTCGCTTTTGTAGTTGCCGTCTTGCCCGATTTGGCGCATGAGGTACATGCCCATCACGTAGCCACCCAGCGCAAAAAACAAACCGTGGCCTAACGACAAGATGCCGGTGTAGCCCCAGATCAAGTCCATGGCCAGCGCACAAATGGCATAGCACATGATCTTGCCAACCAGCGAGACCGCAAAATCACTCAGGTGCAAGGGACTGCCCGCAGGCACCACCAGGTTGAGCACAGGGGCCAGCAAGCCCACCGCGATCAGCGCCAGCAAGAAGGCCGTCCAGGCTTTGCGCCCCAACAAGGGTGCGTGTGAAGGTAATTGGAATTTTTTCATGGTCACGCTCATAGTCAGGCTTCAGCGCTGCGCCCCTTCATCGCGAAGATGCCTTGCGGGCGCTTCTGGATGAAGACGATGATGAACACCAACACGGCGATCTTGGCCAGCACCGCACCGGTCCAGCCTTCGAGCAATTTGTTGGCCAGGCCCAGACCCAAAGCCGCGTACACCGTGCCCGCCAACTGGCCCACGCCACCCAGCACCACCACCATGAACGAGTCCACGATGTAACTCTGCCCCAGATCAGGGCCGACGTTGCCCACCTGGCTTAGTGCACAACCGGCCAAGCCCGCAATGCCCGAACCCAGCGCAAACGCGTAGGTGTCGATGCGCCCGGTGTTCACGCCCATGCACGAAGCCATGGGGCGGTTTTGTGTCACGCCACGCACGAACAAACCGAGCCGGGTTTTGCCAATCAAGAGCGCCATGCCCACCAGCACGGCGGCAGCAAAAACAATGATCAACACGCGGTTCCAAGGCAGTTGCAAGTTGGGCAGCAGCTGCAGCGAGCCACTCATCCACGCGGGGTTTTCCACGCCGACGTTTTGCGCGCCAAACAGGCTGCGCACGCCTTGCATGAGCACCAGGCTGATGCCCCAGGTGGCCAGCAAAGTCTCCAGCGGCCGACCATACAAGTGCTTGAGCACGGTGCGCTCCATCACCGCACCCACCAGCGCCGAAGTGAGGAAGGCCACCGGAATGGCCACCAACAGGTAAGCATCAAACGCCTGCGGCAGGTGTTCACGAAACAAGATTTGCACCACATACGTGGCGTAGGCACCGATCATCATCAACTCGCCGTGCGCCATGTTGATGACACCCATCAGGCCATAGGTGATGGCCAGGCCCAGCGCCACCAGCAGCAAGATGGAGCCCAGACTGGCCCCGGTGAACAAGGTGCCCAAGCGTTCACCCCAGCGCAAGCCATCTTGCACATCCTGGGTGGCTTTGCGCAGCACGCCTTGCACAGCGGTATCGGTTTCCGCCGTCAGTTGCTGGTTGAGCAAGAGCAGCACTTCGGGCTGCGCGCTGGTGGCCAACTCACGGGCAGCCAGCAAGCGGTCATTGGCCGCCGCGCTGCGCAACATGGCCGCAGCACGGGCCTGACGCACCAGCAACAGGACCTGTGGGTCTTTCTCAGAAGCCAGCGCCTTGTCGAGCAAGGGCTTGCGGCGGGCATCGGGCTCTTTGAGCAGCGACAAGGCCGCCTGCCTGCGCACCTTCACCTCGGGGCTGAACAACTTCAGGGCCGCCAGGGCCGTGTCGATCTCGCCACGCAAACGGTTGTTCAGCATCACGTCCTCGGCGTCAAGCGGCACCGCCATGGCCTGACCGCTCACCGGGTCCTGGCCTTTGCCGTCGCGCACCACCAGCACCTGGCCGGCCGCGAGCTTGACCGCGTCGTCGGCCAAGGCCTGCAAATAAGCGGCGGTTTTGTCATCGCCCTGGGCCAGGGCCTGGCCCAAAGCCTCGCTGCGCGCGTCACTTTCGCCGCTGGCGATCGCCAGGGCTTCTTGCGCGGTCAGCGCGTGGGCAGTGCAGGCCAGCAGCATGCCAGCCAGGACAGCCCACCTTGTGATCCATCGTCTCATCGTTGTCATCCGGTTATGGCCCTGTGAATAACAGCCTTCGGCCGCAGGGACGGCCTCCTGCAAAAACCTCGCGCCCTGTGGGAGCGCGCCCCCGCGCGCGAATGCTTCGACCGCCAAGGCGGCCTCCTCTTGGCTCGCCCCTGCAGATGTCGTTACTTCTTGGCAGGCTCGTCAGGCTTGACGTCGTTGCCAGGAATGAAGGGGCTCCATGGCTTGGCTTTCACCGGGCCAGGTGTCTTCCACACGACGTTGAACTGACCGTCGGCCTTGATCTCGCCGATGAACACCGACTTGTGCAGGTGGTGGTTTTTCTCGTCCATCTTGCTGGTGATACCGCTCGGGGCCTTGAAAGTCTGGCCAGCCATGGCGGCGATCACTTTGTCTGTCTCGGTGGACTTGGCTTTTTCCACCGCTTGTTTCCACATGTTGATGCCGATGTAAGTGGCTTCCATCGGGTCGTTGGTCAACGGCTTGTCTTTGTGGCCAGCGATGTTTTTGGCCTTGGCATAAGCGGCCCATTTTTTGGTGAACTCGTCGTTGGCAGGGTTCTTGATGGACATGAAGTAGTTCCATGCCGCCAGGTGACCGACCAGCGGCTTGGTGTCCACGCCGCGCAGCTCTTCTTCACCCACCGAGAAGGCCACCACGGGCACGTCTTTGGCTTTCAAGCCTGCATTGCCCAACTCCTTGTAGAAAGGCACATTGGAGTCGCCGTTGATGGTGGAGACCACAGCGGTCTTGCCACCCGCAGAGAACTTCTTCACATCGGCCACGATGGTTTGGTAATCGGAATGGCCAAAGGGTGTGTACTTCTCGTCGATATCTTTGTCAGCCACGCCTTTGCTTTTCAGGTAAGCGCGCAAGATCTTGTTGGTGGTGCGGGGGTACACATAGTCGGTGCCCAGCAAGACCCAACGCTTGGCAGCGCCGCCTTCTTTGCTCATCAGGTAATCCACCGCAGGAATCGCTTGCTGGTTGGGCGCAGCGCCTGTGTAGAACACATTCTTGGACAACTCTTCACCCTCGTATTGCACGGGGTAGAACAACAGCCCATTCAGTTCTTCCACGACGGGCAAAACCGACTTGCGCGACACGGACGTCCAGCAACCGAAGATCACGGAAACTTTGTCCTGACCCAGCAATTGCTTGGTTTTTTCTGCGAACAAAGGCCAGTTGGAAGCGGGGTCCACAATGACGGGCTCGAGCTTTTTGCCCAGCACGCCACCTTTGGCATTGATCTCGTCGATGGCCATGAGCACGGTGTCTTTCAACACGGTCTCGGAGATGGCCATGGTGCCTGACAAGCTGTGCAAAATGCCGACTTTGATGGTCTCAGCGGCGAAGGCCTGAACAGAAACAGTCAGGCCTCCAGCCACGATGGCGACTGCGGTTGCGAGGGCTTTGAGGTTGCCACGGCGGTTCATCATGAATTACTCCCATCAGGAATTAGGTTGTTTAAAAAAGCGGAGCGCTTGCACCGCTGGGATAGCACTTGCAATCAACGTGCCAGCCCCAACAAGTCTCCGAACAACCCGCCCGAAGGCCGTGCTTTCCCTTGGAAGTTTTCCCCGCCCCTATAAAGGGGCACGCTCTTTGCTACATCCAACGCACACCATGCACCAAACCATTCAGGACGCACCAAAATGGAACTGACCCCTCGCGAAAAAGACAAGCTGCTGATCTTCACAGCCGGTCTTTTGGCCGAACGCCGCAAAGCCCGCGGCCTGAAACTCAACTACCCCGAAGCCATCGCGCTGATCAGCGCGGCCGTCATGGAAGGCGCTCGGGACGGCAAAACCGTGGCCCAACTCATGAGCGAAGGTCGCACCGTTTTGACGCGCGCCGACGTGATGGAGGGGATCGCAGAAATGATCCCCGACATCCAGGTCGAAGCCACCTTCCCAGATGGCACCAAATTGGTCACCGTGCACCAACCCATCGTTTAAGCAAGCCACTACAGGCCATTCACGGAGAGATCACCATGAAAAAAATCGCATCGCTTTTCATCACCACCGCAGCAGTCAACGCCTTGGCGCACGATGGCCATGGCCTGAGTGGATCGCATTGGCACAGCACCGACACCTTGGGCTTTGTGGTCTTTGCCGCCATGGCGCTGGCCGCCTGGTTCATCGGGCGCAGAAAGTGAGGCCCGAATGACACCCGGCGAACTTTTGATTGACCCCGGCAGCCATGTCCTGAATGGGGGCCGCCGCACCTGCACGCTGGTGGTGCAAAACGCCAGCGACCGCCCCATTCAGGTGGGCTCGCATTACCACTTTGCAGAGACCAACGGCGGCCTGCGGTTTGACCGCGCTGCGGCGCAAGGCATGCGACTGAACATCGCTTCGGGCACGGCCGTGCGTTTTGAGCCAGGCCAACAACGCACGGTGGAGTTGGTGGACTACGCGGGTAACCGCGTGGTGTATGGCTTCCGTGGCCTCACGAATGGGCCATTGGGCCCGCTGATCGACAACGCTCAGAAAGCTTCCTGACATGGCCCACATCGACAAACGCGCTTACGCCGAAATGTTTGGCCCCACCGTGGGCGACCGCGTTCGCCTGGCCGACACGGCCTTGGTCATCGAGGTTGAAAAAGACTTCACGCTGCAAGCCGGAGGCTACGGCGAAGAAGTCAAGTTCGGCGGTGGCAAAACCATCCGCGATGGCATGTCGCAATCGCAACGCACGAACCAGGATGGCGCGATGGATTGCGTGCTGACCAACGCGCTCATCATCGACCACTGGGGCATCGTCAAAGCCGACATTGGACTCAAAGGCAACCGCATCGCAGCCATTGGCAAGGCAGGCAACCCCGACACGCAACCGGGCGTGGACATTGTCATCGGCCCGGGCACCGAGATCATCAGCTGCGAAGGCCTGATCGTCACCGCGGGCGGCATCGACAGCCACATCCACTTCATCGCGCCCCAGCAAATCGACGAGGCCTTGGCCAGCGGCGTGACCACCATGCTGGGCGGCGGCACGGGCCCTGCCACCGGCACCTTTGCCACCACCTGCACGCCCGGTCCCTTCAACATCGAACGCATGATGCAGGCGGCCGATGCCTTCCCAATGAACCTGGGTTTTCTGGGCAAGGGCAATGCCACGCTGCCTGCGGCGCTGCACGAGCAAATCAGCGCCGGTGCGATCGGTCTGAAGCTGCACGAAGACTGGGGCACCACGCCCGCGGCCATCGACAACTGCCTGAGCGTGGCCGAAGCCACCGACACGCAGGTGGCCATCCACACCGATACCCTGAACGAATCGGGCTTTGTGGAAGACACGGTGGCCGCCTTCAAGGGCCGCACCATCCACACCTTTCATACCGAAGGCGCAGGCGGCGGCCATGCCCCAGACATCCTCAAGGTGGTGGGCGAAGCCAATGTGCTGCCGTCATCCACCAACCCGACACGGCCCTACACCATCAACACGCTCGACGAGCATGTGGACATGCTGATGGTCTGCCACCATCTGGACCCGGCGATTGCCGAAGACCTGGCCTTTGCCGAAAGCCGCATCCGCAAGGAAACCATTGCGGCCGAAGACATCCTGCACGACCTGGGTGCCATTAGCATGATGAGCAGCGACAGCCAGGCCATGGGCCGGGTGGGCGAGGTCATCATCCGCACCTGGCAGACCGCGCACAAGATGAAGCAGCAGCGTGGCAGCCTGCCCGGCGACACCGACCGGCACGACAACGCCCGCGTGAAACGCTACATCGCCAAATACACCATCAACCCCGCCATCGCGCACGGCATGAGCCATGAGGTGGGCAGCATCGAAGTGGGAAAATGGGCCGATCTGGTGATCTGGAAGCCGGCCTTCTTTGGCGTCAAACCCGCACTCATTTTGAAGGGTGGCTTCATCGCATTGGCCGCCATGGGCGACCCGAATGCATCCATCCCCACACCGCAGCCGGTGCACTACCGCCCGATGTTTGGCAGCTTTGGCGGCGCGCTCACGCGCAATTCGCTGACCTTTGTCTCACAAGCCGGTTTGCAAGCGGGCATTGGCGCACGTTACGGTCTGCAAAAAACCTTGTCGGCCGTGAAAAACATCCGCAAGGTGGGCAAGCGGGACATGGTCCACAATGACTACGCGCCCCGCATGGAAGTGGATGCACAAACCTACGCGGTGCGCGCCGACGGCCTGCTTTTGACCTGCGAACCCGCGGTCAGCCTGCCGATGACGCAAAGGTATTTTTTATTTTGACAAGCCCCAGTGGGAGGCCGCCCCTGCGGCCGAATCTTCGCGCGCAGGGGCGCGCTCCCACAGCACATCCAGCCGCACTCATGATCCTCTGCTCCAAACTCATGCCCCAAGGCCAAGGCCTCGCCCGAGTGCTGGTCCAACGCGCCAGCACCATCACGCTCGATTGGGATACCCGGCAAAAAAGCCGCTTTGACGCCACCGACAGCGCGGGCCGTGCCTTGGGCGTATTTTTGCCACGCGGCACCGCGGTGCGCGGCGGCGATGTGTTGGTGGCCGAAGATGGTTCGCTGATCCGGGTAGTGGCTGCGCCACAAACCGTGCTGCGCATCACCGCGTGCAGCGAACACGGCAGCCCCTTTGACCTGACCCGCGCCGCCTACCACCTGGGCAACCGCCATGTGCCCATCGAGCTGCAGCCTGACCACCTGAAAATTGAACCCGACCATGTGCTGGCCGACATGCTGCGCGCCATGCACATGACGGTGGTGCAAGTGTCTGAGCCGTTCGAGCCTGAAAGTGGCGCCTATGGCGACCACGGCGGGCACGCCCATGGACACGCGCAAGGGGATGCACACAGCCACGATCATGCGCATGCTCCTGCGGCAACTGCCACGCGCAAAAGCATCGCCATCCCGATCCGCGCCGCCCATGCCGAACCGCATGTCCACGGCCCTGGCTGCAAGCATGACCACTGAAAATGCGCCCACGGCCCTGCTGCAACTGATCTGGCTGGCTTCTCCTGCACTGCCGATTGGCGGCTTTTCCTACTCTGAAGGTTTGGAAGCCGCCATCGAACAAGGTCTGGTGCATGACGAGCACAGCGCCACCGACTGGTTGGTTAATCAACTGCACCTGACCCAGTCACGTGGCGACATGGCGGTGTTGGCACAGGCCATCCCGGCTTGGCAAAACAGCGATGCACCCCGCCTGCAAGCCCTGAGCCGCTGGGTGATGGGCACCCGCGAAACCGCTGAGATGCGTCTGCAAACCGAGCAAATGGGCCGCTCATTGCTCGACTGGTTGCGCAATTTGCAACAAGCCCGTGATGATCAACTGGCTTGTTGCAATCAGCTGCCCCCGAGTTACCCGCTGGTCATGGCGCTGGCCTTGTCATTGGCCCATGCGCCGCTTGACCAAGCCCTGCAGGCTTACGCCTTTGGTTGGGCAGAAAACCTGAGTCAGGCCGCCCTCAAGGCCGTGCCACTGGGCCAAAGCGCCGGCCAGCGCATGCTGGCCCGCCTGGCCCGCGAAATCCCCCAGGCGGTACAAACCGCCCTGAACCTGAACGACGACGACCGTCAAGCCTTCAGCCCCATGCTGGCCATCTTGTCAGCACGCCACGAAACCCAATATTCACGCATTTTCAGATCATGAGCACACCTTTGCACCACATTCCCCACCGCACCAAAAAACTGCCACCGCTGCGCGTGGGCATCGGTGGGCCCGTTGGCTCGGGCAAAACCACCCTGCTGGAAATGCTGTGCAAAAACATGCGCGAGCGTTGGGACCTGATCGCCATCACCAACGACATTTACACCAAAGAAGACCAGCGCCTGCTCACAGTGAGCGGTGCCCTGCCTGCGGACCGCATCATGGGGGTGGAGACAGGTGGCTGCCCGCACACGGCCATCCGGGAAGATGCGTCCATCAACCTCGAAGCCATCGACCGCATGCTGCAGAAATTTCCGAACGCCGATGTGGTGTTCATTGAAAGCGGTGGCGACAACCTGGCCGCCACCTTCAGCCCCGAATTGAGCGACCTGACGATTTACGTGATCGATGTGGCCGCTGGCGAAAAAATTCCACGCAAGGGCGGCCCCGGCATCACCAAAAGCGATTTGTTTGTCATCAACAAGACCGATCTGGCACCCCATGTGGGTGCCTCTTTGGAGGTGATGAGGGCCGATACAGCCCGCATGCGCCCCAATCCGGAGACCCGCCCATGGGTCATGACCAACCTCAAGACGCTGGATGGCTTGGCCCAAGTCGTGGCCTTCATCGAAAAACGTGGCATGTTGTGTCCAGCCTGACCCCATTGAAGCGGAAACGCTGATCCGACCGCTGTTTTAAATCGTTACAATCCATGCCCAAGGAAGCGTGGCAGAGTGGTCGATTGCACCGGTCTTGAAAACCGGCGACTCGAAAGGGTCCGTGAGTTCGAATCTCACCGCTTCCGCCAGTCACTAATGTGGCAATGGCAAATGATAAAAGCTATCCCATTTCCAATTAATTCGTTAAAATTGTAAATATGGAAAAAGTTAATACCCCATTTGCCGCAGCCTACCTGCGCTTTTTGCAACTGGCCAAAGTCATCCAGGCCTTGCCCAATGGCATGGAAATGGATGCCAACGAAAAGGCCTTGTTGCAAGCCGTGGTCTTGCGCTGGTACGAAAACCAGCCCATGACCGTGCGCGAAGCCATTGCCCTGGCTGATCTGGGTTCACCCGCCACTTTGCACAAACGCATCACACGCTTGCGCGAAAAGGAAATGCTCAGCACATTGAATTTGGAAGGCGACCGCCGCGCCAAATTCCTGATTCCGACGGAGCGAACGCTGGATTACTTCAACAATTTGGGGCAATCCATGCAGCAAGCACACCAAGTTGTGCCGACATGATGTGAAGATCCGCATTCAGGCCTCCCTGGAAACCACAGCACTGACCTTGAGCAGTGCTGTTTTGTTTGTGGGCTTCTTCCATCTCAATGGATGGCTGTTTGCCGATTTGGCCTACAGCGAAGGCGTCAACTGGGTGTTTTTGCCAGCAGGATTTCGCGTCATTCTGGGCTTGATCCTGGGACTGCAGGGCGCAGCGGGCATCATGCTGGGGACTTGGTACCTCGACCACAGTTCACTGCACACCAATCTCTGGCTTGTGGTGCTCAATGGTGTGGTTTCAGGTTTCACCCCCTTGTTGGTGATGAAGGTGCTGCGCAGAGGTCAAAGTGCCGAACAGCTGCTGCAACAAATGACCCCCCAGCGCCTGCTGAATTTCATCTTGATTTTTGCGGCCGTCGGCTCGGTCGCCCATCACCTGGTCTGGTTGCTGTTGAAGCATTCCGATGTGAACATCTGGGTCGATGTCTGGCCCATGTTCGTTGGCGACGCGATCGGTGCCCTGTTGATGCTGTACCTGTTGAAACTGATGCTCACCAAGTTCAAGACGCTTTGAGGCGATTTTGATCGCGTCAGGCCGGGTCCGACTCAGACAAGAAAAGCGCCTGCAGATCGCTTAAAAAATCAAAACCTTTTTCCGTTGGCCAGACCCGGTGCAGGTCACGGCACACCAAACCCCGCTCTTCCGCTTCTTGCAAACCACGCTGAATGCTGGTCATGGCCAACCCTGTGCGGTCCACATAGTCCGCCAAGTCAAATCCACCGCGCAAGCGCAAGGCGTTGAGCATGAATTCAAACGGCAGCTCCTGGTGTGACACCTCGGTGCTTTGCGTCACAGGCTCGCCCTTCAAGGCTTGCTGCATGTACAGCGCAGGCTCGCGGTAACGCACTTGCCGCAGCACCCGGTGCGCAAAACTGAGTTTGCTGTGTGCCCCCGCGCCCAGCCCCAAGTAGTCACCAAACTGCCAATAGTTCAGGTTGTGGGCGCATGGGTGTCCTGGTTTGGCGTAGGCCGACACTTCGTAACGTGTCAAGCCCTGCGCGGCAGTGAGCTCAGTGATGCGGTCCATCATCTCGTAGGCCAGATCGTCTTCGGGCAAGCTCGGCGGGAACTTGGCAAACACGGTGTTGGGCTCGATCGTGAGGTGGTAGATCGAGATGTGCGGCGGCGCAAAGGCCAGTGCGGTCTGGATGTCTTGCGTCAGACCTTCGAGCGTCTGGCCTGGCAAGGCGTACATCAAATCCAGGTTGAAGGTATCAAACACCTGCGCCGCTTCGGTCACGGCGGCCAGCGCCTGATCGCGGTCATGCACGCGCCCCAGGGCTTTCAGGTGGGCATTGTCAAAGCTTTGCACCCCAATCGACAAGCGGGTGATGCCCGCCTGGCGGAAGGCCTTGAACCGGTCCTTTTCAAAGGTACCGGGGTTGGCTTCCATGGTCACTTCGGCATCGGGTGCCAGTCGGACACGGGCACGGATGCCCGAAATCAAACGGTCAATCGCATCGGGGGAAAACAGGCTCGGTGTGCCGCCACCCAGAAACACCGTCTGGATGCTGCGCCCCCAAATCAGCGGCAGGCTCGCCTCCAGGTCGGCAAACAGCGCGTTGATGTAGGTGTCTTGCGTCGAAACTGCGTCCACCCCCTCACGGAACTCGTGCGAGTTGAAGTCGCAATAGGGGCATTTCTTGATGCACCAGGGCAGGTGCACATACAGCGACAGGGGAGGCAACGCCGGCAACTGCAACAAGCCAGGGCGCATGGCGTGCACCGGGTCCATGTGAAGGCTCATGGGTGACTCATGCAGCGGAGGTGTCCATCCAGCGCTCGCGCATCAGCACCAGCATGGCTTGTGCGGCACGGCCTCGGTGGCTGTTGGCATTTTTGACTTCCACGGGCAGCTCGGCAAAGGTCTTGCCGAATTCGGGCAACCACATGACCGGATCAAAACCAAAACCGTTGGTGCCCCGGCGCTCCCGCGTGATCTCGCCCACCACACGGCCCACGGCGATCAAGGGTTCGGGGTCGTCTGCGCTGCGCACCGCCACCAAGGTGCTGACCATGGCCGCACGGCGCTGAGTGATGCCTTGCATCTGCTCCAGCAAGGCCGTCACGTTGTTGTCATCGCTCTTGGCATAGCCAAAGCGGGTGGCGTAATACGCCGTGTCCACACCGGGTTGACCACCAAAAGCATCCACACACAAACCAGCATCGTCGGCCAATGCGGGCAGGCCGCTCAGCTGCGCAGCATGGCGGGCTTTGGCCAGCGCGTTCTCGACAAAGGTTTTGAATGGTTCTTCGGCTTCGGGGATGTTCAGCTCGGACTGGCGCACCAGCGTCATGTGCAGCGGTGCAAACAAGGTTTGCAGCTCGGCCAGTTTGCCCGCGTTGTTGGAGGCGAGAACGATTTTCATGAAGGCACTGCCCGGCTCAGGCGCTGAATGTCAGGGTCTTGGGTTCGTCGTGCGCCTGTTTTTGCAGTTGCACCAATTGCGCAATGCCCTTTTCGGCCAAGGCCAGCATGCGGTCCATCTCGACGCGGGTGAAAGCCACACCTTCGGCTGTGCCTTGCACTTCCACGAAGTGGCCTGCACCCGTCATGACCACATTCATGTCGGTGTCGCAAGCCGAGTCTTCGGGGTAATCCAGATCCAACAAGGCATGGCCACCTTTCAGGCCCACCGAAATGGCCGCCACCCGGTCCAAAATAGGCGATTCGGTCAACTTGCCGGTAGCCATCAACCAGCTGACAGCATCTTGCGCCGCCACAAAAGCGCCTGTGATGCTGGCGGTTCGGGTTCCCCCATCGGCTTGCAGCACGTCGCAATCGAGGTGGATGGTGCGTTCACCCAGTTTCTTGAGATCAAAAACGGCGCGCAGCGATCGGCCAATCAGGCGCTGAATCTCCTGCGTGCGGCCGCTTTGCTTACCGCGCGCGGCCTCACGGTCGCCACGGGTGTGGGTGGCGCGGGGCAACATGCCGTATTCAGCCGTCACCCAGCCTTCGCCGCTGCCTTTTTTGTGGCCCGGCACTTTTTCCTCGACCGAAGCGGTGCACAACACACGGGTCTGGCCAAATTCGATCAGCACAGAGCCTTCGGCATGGACGGTGTAACCCCGGGTGATGCGCACGGGACGCAAAGCATCGGCAGCGCGGCCGGTACGGACAGTGGCAGAGGTGTTCATGTAAGCGCTCGCAAGATGGGGCACGGCAAGTCCGTGCAAAGAAGAAGGTGGGTCAGGCCAGAGAGTTTGAGATAATGCCTCGTTTCATGCTCAGCTGTTAGGCTGGGCATTTGCAGCGTGGACGTGCCAGTTGGGCAAAACGCTGTCACAAGGAACCTGATCAATGCCAGTTTACAGTATGACCGGATACGCCAGCGCGCAGCACAGCCCGCTGCCCGCAGATGGCGAAGCCCCCGCCAACGTGGCCCCAACAGCCCGGCTGGGACTTGAAATCCGCTCGGTCAACAGCCGCTTTCTGGATCTGAGTTTTCGCCTGCCGGAAGAACTGCGCCAGCTCGAGCCCGGCCTGCGCGAGTTGATCACCCGCCAGATCAAGCGCGGCAAAGTCGAAGTGCGTGCCAGTCAGGATGCCGGTGATGGCGCTGCCCTGCCCACGCCAAACCACCAGGCTTTGCAAAAAATCGCGGCCCTGCAAGACAAAATCCAGGACTGGTTGCCCGGCGCCCGGGCCTTGAGCGTGGCCGACGTGCTGCGCATGATGGCTGGCAGTTCAGGCCAGGCCGCCCCGAACGAAACGGCCTGGATGCAACTGGCCACCCAGGCGATCGACGCCCTGCGCGAAGCCCGTGCCCGCGAAGGCGCCCGACTGACCGACATGCTGCAAGGGCACATCACCCAGCTGCACAGCCTGGCCGATCTTGCCGTCCCTCTGGTGCCCCAATTGGTCGAGCAACAGCGCCAGCGCTTTTTGGAACGCTGGAAAGACGCCATGGCCCTGGCCGATGGCCGCCACCTGCCCGAAGCCGCGCAAGACCGTGCGCTGACCGAAGCCACGGCATTTGCCATTCGCATTGATGTGGCCGAAGAACTGACCCGCCTGCGCTCGCATCTGGATGAACTGTCCAGACTGTTGGACAAAGGGGGCGAGATCGGCAAGCGCCTGGATTTTTTGATCCAGGAACTGCACCGCGAAGCCAACACGCTGGGCTCCAAATCGGCGGTGCTGGAGATGACCCGCATCTCGGTGGACATGAAAGTGCTGATTGAGCAAATGCGCGAACAAGTCCAGAACATCGAATAAAAAATCAAGAAGCCGCCCATGGATTACCCCGGAAACCTCTTTGTCGTGGCCGCCCCCAGCGGGGCAGGCAAATCCAGCCTGGTCAAGGCCTTGATGGAGCTGGACTCACGCGTTCAGCCCACCGTCTCGCACACCACCCGCCCGCCCCGTGGCCAGGAAAAGCACGGGCGCGAGTACTTTTTCGCGTCGGTCCAAGAATTTGACGCCATGGTGTTGGGCGACGCCTTTGTCGAGTGGGCCCATGTGCATGGCCAGCGCTACGGCACGTCCAAAAAGATGATCGAAGACCGCATGGCCCAGGGCGCAGATGTGGTGTTGGAGATCGATTACCAGGGTGCCTTGCAGATCAAGAAGATGTACGCCAACGCGGTGCTGATCTTCATCTTGCCGCCCAGCTGGGAAGAGTTGCGCTCGCGCTTGGAACGCCGTGGCGAAGACGCCCCCGAGATCATTGAGCTGCGCCTGCAAAATGCCGCCGTGGAAATGGCCCACGCCCAAGAATTCGACTTCGTTATAATCAACGAAGTATTTGATCGTGCCCTGTTTGACCTCAAAGCGGTTGTTCACGCCCAGCGGCTCAAGTACCACGTTCAGCGCCGAGCCCGGCCTGACACTTTTCAAGCGCTCAAAATGGCTTGAATCACGCTCAGAAATTCTCAAGGAAAACATCATGGCCCGCATCACTGTTGAAGATTGCCTGGAACAAATCCCGAACCGCTTTCAGCTGGTTTTGGCAGCCACCTACCGTGCCCGCATGCTGAGCCAGGGCCACACGCCCCGCATTGAAAGCAAAAACAAGCCTGGCGTGACCGCCTTGCGCGAAATTGCAGCGGGCAAAGTCGGCATCGAAATGCTCAAGCGCGTGTCCTGAAACACCGCTGCCCGGCACACGCCGGGCCTGCCCAAGCCCCAGTGATGGGGCTTTTTTTTGTGCTCAGAAAAAGCCCCTGTTGGCTTGCGTTACATTGGAACCATGCGTCCTGCCATGCCCTCCCCCCCCAAAGCGGGTTCCAGCCGCTCCAAAGTGCTGGACCCTGCCGCAGCCAATGCGGCAGCGGCCAGCTTTGCCGTGCTGGAGGCGCAACTCGGCTACCTGACGGAAGCCGAGACCGACATGGTGCGGCGGGCTTACAAATTTGCCGACGAAGCCCACCTGGGCCAGATGCGCAAAAGTGGTGAGCCTTACATCACCCACCCGATCGCCGTGGCGGGTTTGTGCACCGAATGGAAATTGGATGCCCAGGCACTGGCTGCTGCATTGCTGCATGACGCCATGGAAGACTGCGGTGTCACCAAGATCGAGTTGATCGAGCGCTTTGGTTCCCCGGTGGCCGAACTGGTGGATGGCCTGACCAAGCTGGACAAGCTGGAATTCAACACCCGCGAAGAAAACCAGGCCGAATCGTTTCGCAAAATGCTGCTGGCCATGGCCCGCGACGTGCGCGTCATCCTGATCAAACTGGCCGATCGCACCCACAACATGCGCACCATGTCTGACATGCCGCGCAGCAAGTGGGGCCGGATTGCTTCCGAAACACTTGAAATTTACGCCCCCATCGCCCACCGCCTGGGTTTGAACCAGATTTACCGCGAACTGCAAGATCTGTCCTTCAAACACCAACTGCCCTGGCGCTACGCTGTATTGACCAAGGCGGTGTCCCGGGCGCGCAATCGCCGCCGTGACCTGATTCAAAAAGTGCAGGCCGATGTCGAGGCCGTGTTTGCGCAGGCCAAGATGGAAGTGCGCATCAGCGGACGCGAAAAAACGCTCTATTCCATCTACAAGAAAATGGATGAAAAGCACCTGAGCTTTGCCCAGGTGACCGACATTTATGGCTTTCGGGTCATCGTGCCCTCGGTGATCGATTGCTACACCGCACTGGGCTGGTTGCACCAAATCTACAAGCCGGTGCCGGGCAAGTTCAAAGACCACATCGCCATTGCCAAGGTCAACGGTTACCAATCACTGCACACCACTTTGGTGGGGCCATCGGGCGTGAACGTCGAATTCCAGATGCGGACCGAAGCCATGCATCTGGTGGCCGAGTCGGGTGTGGCGGCGCACTGGCTTTACAAAGAGCACGAATCGGCCAACGCCCAATCGGAACGACTGAGTACACAGTGGCTGCAATCGCTATTGGACATTCAGACCGAGACCCGCGATGCCGCAGAGTTCTGGGACCACGTCAAGGTCGATCTGTTTCCCGATGCGGTGTATGTTTTCACCCCCAAGAGCCAGATCATGGCCATGCCCCGGGGCGCCACGGTGGTGGACTTTGCCTATGCCATCCACAGCCGGGTGGGCGACCACGCCATGGCCGCCCGCATCAACGGCGACCAGGTGCCACTGCGTACCGAACTCAAGAACGGCGACGTGGTCGAGGTGATCACTGCGCCAGTGTCAGCCCCCAATCCGGCATGGCTGGGTTTTGTACGCACTGGACGCGCGCGCTCCAAAATTCGCCACCACCTCAAGACCATGGCCCAGACCGAATCGGTGGAATTGGGCGAGAAACTCCTGTCCCAAGCTTTGCGCGCAGAAGGCATCGACAAACTGCCTGCCGACGATGCAGGGAACCAGGCCATCTGGGAAAAACTGCTGCGCTTCACCGGCAACCGCAACCTGTCCGATTTGCTGATGGACATTGGTCTGGGCAAACGCATCGCCACCATTGTGGCCAAGCGCCTGGCCGGATTGCTGTCTGAAGGCGGCCAAAAACCCGATGCGCTGCTGATGACCCGCGAACGCTTCACGGCCCATGAATCGGTATCACAGGGTGCCATCACCCTGGATGGCAGCGAGAACGCCTCGGTGGTTTATTCCCGCTGCTGCCGACCCTTGCCAGGGGACGACATCGTGGGCTATCTCGGCCGGGGCGAAGGTCTGGCGGTGCATGCCCGGGACTGTGCCATAGCGCGCAAGCTGGAGCATAAAGACAGCGAACGCTTCATCGGCGTGGAATGGTCCGACGAATTGACCCGCAGCTTTGAAACCGCCATCAACGTCACGGTGATCAATGGCAAGGGCGTACTGGCCCGGGTGGCCGGTGCACTGGCCAGCGCCGAAACCGACATCGTGCACGTGGACATGGGCAACGAGTCCCCACAAGACATGGCCGAGTTGAAATTTGTCATCACCGTGCGTGACACGGCGCACTTGGATCAAGTGCTGCGTCACCTCAAACGCACCCCCTCGGTGGTCAAGGCCGAACGCCAAACCAACCAAGCCAACGCAGCCGGCTGAGCCCCTGCGGCACGCCCCTCCCCTACAGATCCATTGGCAGGCAGACCGGCTACCCCAGCCGCTCAGGCAGGTGCTGGATAACTGACCTGCAACACCTCGATGTCCAACACGCCGGCCGGCGTGACCAATTTGAGCGCATCGCCTTCGCGGGACTTGAGCAAAGTGCGTGCGATCGGCGAGACCCAGCTGACCTGGCCTTGCAAGCTGTCCGCTTCATCGATGCCCAAGATGGTGACCGTGCGCTCGGTGCCTGAAGCCTCTGCATAAGTCACCGTGGCACCAAAATAAATCTGTTCACTGCCATGGTGAACTGCAGGGTCCACCACTTCAGCGACTTCCAGCCGCTTGGTCAGGAAACGGATGCGCCTGTCGATTTCACGCAAGCGTTTTTTCCCGTAGATGTAATCGCCGTTTTCAGATCGGTCGCCGTTGCTGGCGGCCCAATGCACGATCTCGACCACTTTGGGCCGTTCATCATCGATCAAGGAGAACAACTCGGCCCGCATGCGGGAATAACCCAAAGGCGTCATGTAATTGCGCGCACCCGCGGGCAAGGCGGGCAAGCCCAGGTCTTCGTCGTCCTCGCCGTCAGATTCTTTGGTGAATGCTTTGCTCATGTCGAAATGTCCAAGGTCGGAATATGCAAAGTGATCACCGTTTGCAAGCCAAAATCGAAGGCCCTTGCTTTTCGTTCGCGCATAGAAAAAGCCCACAACTTTCGTTGTGGGCTTTCTAATTTTTGGTGCGGCTGGCAGGAATCGAACCCACGACCCCTTGGTTCGTAGCCAAGTACTCTATCCAGCTGAGCTACAGCCGCATCATGCATCGAATTATAGCAAGCTTTTCAGGACTCTCAGAGCCGCACTTCAATTTATTGCCAAGAAACCGACGACATGTCGTTCGCAAAAACCGGCGAGCTCGACCACAGGCCCTTCAGGCCTTTGCGGTACACCGCCGTATTGGAAGGATTGAACAAGAACACGTTCACCGCATCCTTGGCAATCAGGCGTTGCATGTCACCAAACAACTGCGTGCGCTCTTTGGCCGCCGTGGTGGCCGAATGCTTGGCCGCCAGGTCACGGAACGCCTTGCTGTCGTAACCCCAGTAATACTGCGGGTTGGCGTAGTTCATGTAGTCCAGCGGCTCCACATGGTTGATGACTGTCAAATCAAAATTACCTTTGAAAGCACCGCCCAACCATTGGGCCCATTCCACGTTTTCGATTTTGGCGATGATGCCCACCTTGGCCAGTTGTGCCGCCAAAATCTCACCGCCTTTGCGGGCGTAAGGTGGTGGCGGCAAAGTCAGCGTGACATTCAGCGGCGTTTGCACACCGGCTTCCTTGAGCAAGGCTTTGGCTTTCTCGGGGTCGTGGGCGTACAAGCCACTCAATTCCACATAGCCTGCATCGGTGGGTGCCATGTGGCTGCCAATGGGTTTGGCCAAGCCTTCAAACATGCCGTCGATGAACGCTTTTTTATCGATCGCGTGCGACAGTGCGCGGCGCACACGCACATCATCAAACGGCTTTTTGCGGTTGTTGATGGTCATGATGCCCTTGCCCGCCGTGCTGCCCACTTCGACCGCAAAGCGCTTGTCGGCCTGGAACTGTTTGAGGCTTTGCGGCGACTGGAAGCGGGGCATGCCATCGATGTCGCCAGCCAACAAGGCGGCCACTTGCGCAGCCGAATCATTGATGAAGCGGAACGTGACTTTCTTCAACTTGATGGCCTGGACATCGCGAAAACCATCCCATCGTGACAATGTCACCGCCGAGCCTTTGGCCCAGCTGTCGAGTTTGTAGGGGCCTGTGCCCACGGGCTTGGTGGCAGCGCTGGCAGCGCTGTCGGGGTGGAGGATGACCGCGGTGTTCTCACCCATGCGGAACAGGAAGTTGCCATCCGGGTTGTTCAGCACCAGCACCACGGTGTGGGCATCGGGGGTGGAGATGTGGCTGATGTTGTTGAATACAGCGCCCTTGGCCTTGTTGGTGCTCTTGGCATCTTTGGCCCGCTCAAAGCTGAACTTGACAGCGGCCGAATCAAAGTTTGCGCCGTCCTGAAACTTCACGCCCTTGCGCAGTTTGAAGGTGTAAGCCTTGCCGTCGGCGTCCATCTTCCAGCTCTCGGCCAGCAAGGGGCTGATGGAGCCATCGACGTTGATTTTGGTCAGCCCTTCGAGAATGTTGTAGTGCACCACTTCGCCAATGGCAGCGGCCGGTGCCATGGTCGGGTCCAGACTGGTGGGCTCCAGAATCATGCCCAACGTCACGGTGTCTTTGCGTGATTGGGCTTGGGCCTGCAAGGGGCCCAAAACCATGCCCGTCGCCAACAAGGCGACCGAACACCAGCCCATTGAGCGGCGTGTCATGGAAAATTGAATGCTCATGTTGTCTCTTGCTCCAAAAAATGGTTCTGGCTGCCAGGAACGGCGGCCAGCAACTTGCGTGTGTAAGGATGCTTGGCGTGCTGAAAAATCTGCTGCGCGGAACCGTGTTCTACCACACCGCCCGATTGCAAGACCAGCACGTCATCGCACATCAGGTTCACCACGGCCAGATCATGGCTGACCAACAAATAGCTCAGCCCATACCGGTCTTGCAGATCCATCATCAAGTTCAGCACCTGGGCCTGCACCGACACGTCCAGCGCGCTCACGGGTTCATCGGCCACGATCAAGGCCGGGCGGGTGATGAGGGCTCGGGCGATGGCGATGCGCTGGCGTTGCCCACCTGAAAACTCGTGCGGATATTTGTCCAGGTCTGCCGTTCTCAGGCCCACCTCGCTCAAGGCCTGCGCCGCCCGGTCACGCCACTCCGAGCGCCCATCCGCAGGCTTGGCCAAGGTCTGGATGGGTTCAGTGACGATGCTGAACACTTTTTGCCTGGGGTCAAGCGACCCGTAAGGGTCTTGAAACACCATCTGAAAACCACTGCGCAAGTGCCGCAACTGCGCAGCGTTGGCCTGATGCACGTCCACGCCCTTGAACAAGACCTGCCCCTCGGTGGGTTGGTCCAGCGCCATGACCAGACGCGCCAGCGTGGATTTGCCCGAACCCGACTCGCCCACAATGCCCAGACTTTTACCCGCCTGCAGCTGAAAGCTCACATCAGACAAAGCTTGCAGGCCGCCTACAGGCCCCCACAAGGTGGAACGTGGCATCACAAAGCGCCGCCCCAGATGCTGCACTTGCAGCAACGCGGCTTCAGTTTGCGGGGCATGTGTCATGTCAACCTCCAGCGGGGACACGTCACGGTGTGAGTCAGTTCGGACGCGGGCCTGCATTCAATGGTTTCGGCTTGAGGGGGTGTCAGGTGGCAATCGGCCACCGCCCATTCGCAGCGGTCTGCGAACGCACAGCCTGCAGGCATGTCCATCAACTCAGGCACGCTGCCCGGGATGGTGGTCAAACGTGTGCCACGCGCCAGACCCAGCCGCGGACGCGCGGCGAACAATCCCCGTGTGTACGGATGCGCCCGGTGCGCAAACAGCGCGGGCGTGGCCGAGCTCTCTACAACCGAACCACCGTACATCACCATAACGCGGTCCACCTGGTCTTGCATCAGGCCCAGGTCGTGGCTGATCAAGAGCAAGCCCATGCCGTCTTCGTTCACAAGCTGTTTGATCAGCGCCAGCACCTCTTTTTGCACGGTGACATCCAGCGCCGTGGTGGGTTCGTCGGCAATCAGCAAGTCAGGGCTACAGGCCAGCGCCATCGAGATCATGACGCGCTGACGCTGACCGCCCGACAACTGATGGGGGTAAGCCTCCAGCCGCTCACGCGCCCGAGGCAACTGCACGCGCTCGAGCAACTGCAGCGCACGCGCTTTGGCTACGGACACGCCCATGTGCTGATGCAAGCGCAAAGGCTCGGCAATTTGCTTCCAGATCGGCTGCAAGGGGTTGAGCGCTGTCATCGGCTCCTGAAAGATCATGGCCATGCGCGCACCGCGCAGCCGGCACAGTTGCGGCTCGGGCATGCCCACCAACTCCTGGCCTTGCAACACCACCGATCCGCTGACCTGCGCACGCTCGGGCAGGAGGCCCATCAGCGCCAAAGCCGTGAGCGATTTGCCGCAACCACTTTCACCGATCAAGCCGATCGTCTGCCCGCGCTCCATGCGCAAGGACACGCCGCGCAAAGCCTGCGCCCAACCACGGGCGGTGGGCAAGGTGACCCGCAAATCGGTCACTTGCAACAAGGGCGATGGCTTGGGCATATCAGTCATGTTGCCTCACCGCTGCCGGGCCCATCGGGGGTCGAGCACATCGCGCAGACCATCGCCCAACAGGTTCAGGCCCAACACCGCCAAAGCAATGGCGGCCCCCGGATACACCGCCAGCATGGGCGCCTGAAACATCTGCGACTGCGCTTCGTTGAGCATGCGGCCCCAGCTCGGCTGCGGAGGCTGCGTGCCCAAACCCAGATACGACAATGCCGCCTCGGCCAAAATCGCGATCGCAAACTGGATCGTCGCCTGCACGATCAACACACTCGCGATATTGGGCAGCACATGCACCCATGTGATGGCCAAAGGCCCTTGGCCCGCCGACCGCGCCGCCGCTGTGAAGTCCCGCGACCAGACCGCATTGGCCGCACCGCGAGAGATGCGTGCAAACACCGGAATGTTGAAAATGCCAATGGCCACGATGCTCACCACCAGGCCAGGGCCATAAATCGCGGTCAACATGATGGCCAACAACAAGGCAGGGAAAGCAAACGTGAAGTCCGAGACCCGCATGATGACTTCTTCCACCCAGCCGCGCCGCGCCGATGCCAGCAAGCCCAAAGGCACGCCCACACCCAAACCGATACCGACGGCGATGAAACCCACCAACAAGGAGTTTTGACTGCCGACCCACAACAAGGCACCAATGTCACGCCCCAGGCTGTCGGTGCCCAGCCAATGCGCGGCACTTGGCGACGCCAGTTTGTTGGGGATGTCAATGTCACCCACCGGGTAGGGCGACCAGAACTGGGACAACACCGCACAGAGCACCAACAGCAAAACCATGGCCCCACCCGCCACAAAGCTGGGGTGCCGCAAGGCGCGACGCCAGACGCTGTGCTTACCCGGCATGGTCAACTTTCAAACGCGGATCAATCCACGCATACAACACATCGATGCAGAAATTGATGAGGATCACCAAAGCCGCCAGCAACATGACCACATCACGCACCACGATCAGGTCACGGTTGGCAATGGCCTGAAAAATCAGGCGCCCAATGCCTGGCAACACAAACACGTTTTCAATCACGATGGCGCTGGTGATCAGGTTGCCAAACTGCAAACCCATCACGGTCAGCACCGGAATCATGGCGTTGCGCAACACGTGCGCCCACAGCACCTGACGGCGCGACAGCCCCTTGGCCCGTGCAGTGCGCACAAAATCTTCACGCAAAGTGTCCAACACCGCCGAGCGTGTCACCCGCGTCAAAATGGCCGTTTGCACTGCGGCCAAAGCGATGGCGGGCAGCACCAAGGCCTTGAAGGCCTCGACCACACCACCGCCATCGTCTTCCGACCAACCGGGAAAGCCCCCTGCGCTCACCCACTCCAGGTGCACCGCGAACAGCAAAATCAGCAAGATCGCCAACCAGAAATTGGGCACCGCCAGCCCCAACTGGCTGAGCGTCATGACCCCCACATCGCCCACCTTGTTTTGCTGCGAAGCGGCGTATATACCCAGGGCCAAAGCCAGCGCCACGGTCAGCCCCATGGCCATCACCGCCAGCGGCAAAGTCACTTGCATGCGCTCGGCCATCAATTGGGCGGTGGGGGTGTCGTAAGAAATGCTCAGGCCCGTCTGACCTTGCAGCATGCCGAACATCCAGTTCAGGTAACGGGTACTGGCTGGCTGGTTCAGACCCAGCTTGTCTTCCATCGCCGCAATGGATTCTGCTGTGGCGGTCTCGCCCAGAACGACCTGCGCAGCGTTGCCGGGCAGCAGCTCGAGCACGGCAAACACCACCACAGAGGTGGCCAGCAAGGTCAGAATAAAGCTCAGCAGCCGTCTCAGAACAAACAGGGGCACGCGCTATCCTCGGGTCTGTGAGCAACAATAAAAGGGTCTGAATGGTATCCGACATGATTGTAAACACCACCCCCAACAGCACCACCAACCGCGCAGTGGGCAGCCTGGTGGATGTCTCCGGCCTGCACGTCGGGCATTTCACACTCAGCGAACGCCTGACCGGCTGCTCGGTGGTATTGGCCCCTGCAGGCGCCATCGGCGCGGTGGATATTCGGGGTGCAGCGCCCGGCACGCGGGAAACCGATTTGCTCGACCCGGCCAACCTGGTGGACAAACTGCATGCCGTGGTGCTGAGCGGCGGCAGTGCCTTCGGCCTGGATGCGGCCAGCGGCGTGGTGCGCTGGCTCCACGAACGCGGCATCGGCTTCGAAACCGGCTATGGACGGGTGCCCATCGTGCCCGCAGCGGTGTTGTTTGACTTGCCCGTGGTGCGCGCGGGTGATGACCCGATCGCCCGACCGGGCGCCGATGCCGGTTATGCCGCATGCGAGGCGGCGTCCAGCCAAGCCCCCGCAGCCGGCAACGTGGGCGCAGGTGCCGGCGCCTGTGTGGGCAAATTGTTTGGCCTGGACCGCTGCATGAAAGGCGGCATTGGCAACGCCAGCGTGCGCGTAGGCCCCTGGGTGGTGGGCGCCTTGGTCGCCTGCAACGCCGTGGGCGATGTGCTTGATCCGGCCACCGGCCAAGTGCTGGCAGGCGCCCGCACAGCAGATGGCCTGAACCTGCTGGACACCCAACGCGCCCTCCTGACAGGCGAACGCGGCAACCGCCCCCTGCCCGGCACCAACACCACCATTGGCGTGGTCGCCACCAACGCCACACTCACCAAAGCCCAGGCCAAACGCCTGGCCATGAGCGCCCACGATGGCCTGGCCCGCAGCATCCGCCCGGCCCACACCACGCTGGACGGCGACACCCTGTTTGCCATCGCCACCTGCACCGAAGTCAGCCCGGCCGACTTGATGCTGCTCACAGCGATGGCCGCCGAAGCCACAGCGCTGGCCACGGTCGATGCCATCCGGCATGCGCAAGGCATTCAAACAAACTGGGGGGATGTGCCTGCGGCCAGTGCTTGGCGGTCAGCTTGATCTGGCGCGGCTTTGAACGGGAAGGATGTGGATGGTAGTGGGCGGCTGGCCACAAACCAACTATCTATTCACGCTCAATCATGCGTGGTAGCGCTAGAGAGTGAATGTGAGGGGGAATTCTACAGATCTACGCCTCGTCATGACCATACCCAGGCTTAGATACCGACGCCTCTCGACTTTTCGGGCGAAGTACGCATGAATGGGTGTCCGTCACCTTAAGGAGTACACGCAATGACCACTGTCCTGACCGAAGCCGATTTGGCGGCTAGATGGTGCATGAGCCCAAAAACGCGTAAGCGTCCGGCAAAGTCATCTTGAACCCGCCCTCTGAGTGAGAGAAAGTGTGCACGATGAAGATCGTGGACACTTTGGCCGATAGCGCCAAGACAGCAAAGAGGACGCACCGCACGTACACGGTGGAGTTCAAGGCGCAGGTGGTGCGCGAGTGCGACCAGCCTGGGGCATCCGTGGCCCGCGTGGCGATGGGGCACGGGATCAACGCGAACCTGGTGCACCGCTGGCGGCGCGAGTTGGAGTACCGCTTGGTCGGGCCGGTGCAAAGCGCATTCGTGCCAGTGACGCTGGATTCGGGCCCTGGTCTGCCGCCTGTCGCTGCGGCGAGTGCGGATATCCGTGTTCAAGTGCACAAGGGTGCTTGCAAGGTCGTCATCCACTGGCCCACACAGTCGGCGCAAGCTTGCGCAGCCTGGCTGTCTGACTGGCTCAAATGATCCGCATCGACGCCGTGTGGCTGGCGGTGGAGCCACTGGACATGCGCGCGGGCACCGATTCGGCCTTGGCACGCGTGGTGCGCGTGTTCGGGGCCGCGCAGCCCCACACCGCGTATCTGTTCGCCAACCGACGCGCGAACCGCATGAAGGTGTTGGTGCACGATGGGCTGGGCATCTGGCTGGCTGCGCGGCGACTGCATCAGGGCAAGTTCGTGTGGCCCCAGGGCGGGGTGGCTTTGACCCACACGCTGAGCCGCGCGCAGCTCGATGCGCTGGTGCTGGGCCTGCCCTGGCAGCGCTTGGAAAACGGGGGCGTGATCACCTTGGTTTGATTGCTCCTGCGGGGCAATCGGGGCATCTGCCAATGGTGTGAGGTCGGCGCAGCGGGCACACTCGCTGCCAATGATTGAAGCGGCCCAACTGCAAACCATGAGCGAGAGCGAAGTGCGTGCACTGGCTCTGCAGATGATCGAGCGCATTGAGCGCGATGGGCGCGCCATCACCTGGCGCGACGCCAAGATCGAGAAGCTCACGTTCGAGATGGCGCAGCTCAAGCGCTTGAAGTTCGGCGTCAAGAGCGAGCAGCTCGATGCGGACCAGAAGACCTTGTTCGACGAGACGGTTGACGCCGACATGGCGGCCATCGAGGCCGAGCTGGCCGAGCTCAAGGCCGCCAGCGCACCTCAGGACACCAAACCCGCATCGGTGCCCAAGCGCGCGGCCCTCCCTGAGAACTTGCCCCGCGTGGAACGCCACCACGAGCCCGAGAGCACGAGCTGCCCGTGCGGCTGCGAACTCAAGCGCATCGGGCAAGACGTCAGTGAGAAGTTGGACTACACACCGGGCGTGTTTACCGTGGAGCGCCACATCCGTGGCAAGTGGGCCTGCGTGAAGTGCCAGACGCTGATCCAGGCCCCGGTCCCTGCCGAGGTGATCGACAAGGGCATCCCGACGGCGGGCCTGCTGGCCCACGTGCTGGTGGCCAAGCATTCGGACCACTTGCCGCTGTACCGCCAAGAGGCGATCTTTGGGCGTGCTGGGCTGGCCATCCCGCGCTCGACACTGGCCACGTGGGTGGGCGTGTGCGGCGTGCGCCTGCAGCCGCTGGCCGATGCGCTCAAGCGCCACGTGCTGGCTTGCCAAGTCGCGCACGCCGACGAGACGCCGGTGGCCATGCTCAGTCCCGGCGATGGCAAAACCCACCGCGCCTACCTCTGGGCGTATGCGGCCGGTGTGTTCGAGCCGCTCAAGGCCGTGGTCTACGACTTCCAGCCCAGTCGCTCGGGTGAGCATGCGCGCAAGTTCCTCGGTGACTGGAAGGGCAGCCTGGTCTGCGACGACTACAGCGGCTACAAGGCCTGCTTTGCTGCGGGCATCACCGAGGCCGGCTGCATGGCCCACGCGCGGCGCAAGTTCATGGAGCTGCACCTGTCCAACAAGAGCGCCATCGCGCACACGGCACTCGAGCTGATCGGGCAGCTCTACGGCATCGAGCGCGAGGTCAAGGACAGCACGGCAGACGAGCGACGACGAAGGCGGCAAGAGGAGTCGGCGCCGATCGCCGCAAAGTTGCATGAATGGCTGCGCGTCCAACGGCAAAAGGTGCCCGACGGTTCAGCCACCGCCAAGGCCATCGACTACAGCCTCAAGCGCTGGAGTGCGCTCACATGCAGTGCGATACTCTGCCGAATATGCATAATTTTCTCTCAGTCTGCACTGCTATTTTCTACCGAATAAACCCACCAGCTTATCCTCAAGTTTTTTCTGCAAATCAGAATCAGACTCCCACACAATGAATTGATAATGATTCACATCAAAATGAGCACCTCCGAAGTGATCAGATCGGCAAGTCCAAATTACAGGCTTATTAAGCGCTATTGCAAAACCAGCTTCAAAATAAACACCTCCTCTATGCCCTGTAAGATCTGCAACCACAAAATCCGCATCTCTAATTGATCTTAGTATTCTGTCATCAATCTTTTCGTGGTGATGAACCTCATCAACTCTTATTGGTTCATACCCGCAATTTTTAATAACTTCTTTGATACCATTTGAATATGCAGACTGAACTTCAGAAGCAAACCACATAGCCACAAATGCAGTTTTTGCATCTGGCTTAGAAAATCTTTTGTAATTCTCTATGAATGCATATCCAGCAGGAGTAACACTTAGAGACAAACTTGATGTAGATTTATACGCCTGCACCAAACCTTCTGACTCCAAATAATCAGAAAGAAACCTAATATCATTATCCACAAGAGAGTACGTCAATCCCAGATATTTCTTGCTCAATACTTCTATTTTCGCGCCCAAATATTTTGTTTCCAAATGAACTTGCTGAAGCAAAAACTCCGCTCTTTCAGCAACCGTTGGAAATGGCGAATTTACTATCGAAGGAATATTTTCAGTAGTCAAGCAAGGTATATCTTCGGAAGCATTAAATCTATGTATATGGCCACGCAATTTCTGGATTGCTTTATCACCCTCAAGATATGTTTCCGCTGCAGATCCTGAAATTTTGAAGTGCCCACAATATTCACAAAATTGCTCATAGTAATCACCGTCAACTGGATTACTCTTAGCGCTTTTGGTACTGCAAATTTTGCAAAGCTCACTCATCGATTTCTCCAAAAAAAAGAGGACTGCTGTTACACAGTCCTCTTCCGGGTTGGTAGTGGACAGCAGCCCCCTCACTTACTCTCTATTCCCGTTGTATAGGGCTAGAGAGCAAATGAGCGGTGACTGTACGAGGCCGTGCGTTGCTCTGAGCTGGCCATTCGTAGAAATCGGATTCCCTCGACTTTCTGGCACAAGTACGCGTAAATGCACAGCTCCATGACTTCAAGGAGCACACGCGATGACCGTCACACTGATAACCGAAGCCGATCTGGCAGCCCGATGGTGCATGAGCGCCAAAACACTTCAGCGCTGGCGAATGAAACAGATCGGGCCGGAGTACCTGAAACTTGGCAAGCACGTCAGGTACCCACTGGAGGTGATTACGGAATATGAAAACCAGACCAGGACCAACGTCGCCTTCAAAGGCGCTGAGGAAATCTTGCTCTACCTTCAACAAACCGGCCAAGCCACGATAGAGCAAATCCGGGGCGCATGCCTTGGCGGCAAAAAGCCCCGCCATCAAATCCACACCCACATTTACCGCTTGATGCGTGCGACGCCACCCAAGGTCAAAGCCACCCAGGTCTGCCTTGATCCGGATTCCACGGTCATGACTACGCTCTACAGCGTTTGCCAAGACGATGAGCAATAGACTCCTGTCCACTCAAGACCTTGCCGATCGGTTGGGCGTTCCCAACGAAACCCTCAGTCAGTGGCGACGACAAGGCAAAGGCCCTTGCTTTATTCAGATCGGACGCATGATCCGCTATTCGGTTCACGAAGTGGAACTGTTTGAGCGTCAATTCAAAAGCAGTTCTGACTGGGTGGTTGGGCAACTGACGCCCGAGCCCACGAAGGGTCACAAAAAGTCTATCGGTGGCAGATTGCGACGGTCAGAGTTTTCCGAGACGCGTAGTGAGGCGATCATCACGGCTTACCTCGAACATTTGTTCAGCCCAGACAAAATTCCTCTGCCTACCGGATCCATGGAAGACTACGTTCGCCTGATGACCCTGAAGATCGCATCCAATGACCCGGCAGAAGGGCAGATCGCAATCGACAAGACGCAACTGACTCCCGAAGTCCTATTCGTCGACCTGGTGAACACGTTGGGGAAAATGACCGCCAACATCAACACGGTGCTGAGCCACGCACGCAGCAAATTGCCGACCTTCAACCCCATCGCGCTGCAGCAGGCAGTCGACCAATTCGCCGACATGGCGACCCGCAAGCACGTTCGGAAATGGGTTGGGAAACAATAATGAGCCTGGCGACGCGCTGGTGGCCCCCTCCTCGGATCAGTCGCGCACTGTTAAATCTGCAGGGCACACCGTGCAGTTCCGGCGCATGAGTCAAAGAAAGTTCGAGCTTGCTGGCAGCCCCAAAGGCAGGGTTTTGCTTGCGCTGTGGACCCAGGGAATGAAAAACCTCACGACGCTGGAGATCCAGCGTGCCACGGGTGACTGGGCCCAAGGGGAAGTCGACAGCTACGCAGCGCTGATCCCGGCGTGGCTGCGCACCGCCATCCAGCAAGCCAATGCACCCCGCAAATCCGCCAAGATCGGTTTGTCGGGTGCGTATGACTGGTCCAACCCGAACATCCGGGACGATGTGCTGATCTTGAAAGTGCTCGAGCGGCACAAGTTCGAGGATGTGGCTCGACTGTGCTTTTATTACGGCGTCCCCAAGGTCAAGCGCGTATTCAAGCGGCTGGCGTTTGAACCGATGACCAATGCCATTGTGACCAGGATGCTAAGCAACATCAGCAAAGGCCTGCGAGCCAAGCCATAAATTGCCCTCTTCAAGTCAGCCCCTCCCCCAAGGCGGCAGTTTCCTAAGGTCACTTTGATGCGCAGGACATCGACGGCCTCTTTGTCATGAAAAGCATCGCCGGCTATGGCCTCCCCGCATTGACTTGCCACGCGCATGGAAACCTCCTATAATTTCGCTACTTTTGTAGCAAACACTCTTTTGGAGGTGCTCATGGGCATGCCCGTTCGAATCGAATCTCATCTGTATGAGCTCGCTCGCGGCGAGGCTGCAGTCGAAAAACGCACCATTGCTGGCCAGATCGAGTACTGGGCCATGGTGGGGCGCGCAGCGCTGGACAACCCGGATCTGCCCGTGACCTTCGTTGCCGAGTCCTTGGCTTCCATGGCCGAGCCTCGCGAGCAGGCGACCCCGTTTATTCCTCGCAGCCGCAAACAGTGAACCTGGAAAACGCGTGACGTTTTCGGCCCTTCAGACCCGTCGATTTGCGCGGCAGTACAAAAAGCTGCACGACAACGTTGCTGCCGATGTGGATGTTGCCGTGGTCAGTGTGTGCCAAGCACCTCGTGCGAGTGAGCGCAAGAAAGGCGATCTCTCGGACTTGTGGGTTCACAAGTTCAAGAGCCATGGCCAGCTGTACCTCCTGGGCTACACGTTGGATGAGAACGTTCGGCTGGTCTATCTTGAGGCCATCGGACCGCACGAGAACTTCTATCGGGACCTCAAGCGCAGTTGATCGGTGCTGAGCCACGCACGCAGCAAATTGCCGACCTTCGACCCTATTGCGCTGCAGCAGGCCGTGACCAATTCGCCGACATGGCAATCCGCAGGCGCGTTCGCAAATGGGCTGGGAAGCAATGAATTAGATTCGCCGGGGGGCAAAGGAAGGCCCGGTGTCTTTTGGGCTGACAGCTTCGGGGGCCACATTGACGGAAACCGGATTGCCTATCGGTAGCAATGACACGATTGGAGGAACCTCATGGCGGATTTACTGTTGATTGGCGCGGGTTTCAGCCGCAACTGGGGTGGATGGCTCGCTACCGAAGCGTTCGAGCACCTCCTTGGCAGCCCCGAGGTGTCCAAGGATGCTGGCCTTCGCCGGCTGCTCTGGAAACACCAGGAGCGTGGCGGATTCGAGGAGGCGTTGGCGGAGCTGCAAACCCAGTTCGCACAAGACCCCGACACCGCGAGGGGCCCGCTAATGGCGTTGCAGGACGCGGTCAAGCGGATGTTCGATGACATGAACACAGCGTTCATGGCAACCACTGACTGGCAATTTGGCCAGCAATACATTGAGCGCCAGATCGGTACCTTCCTGACCCGGTTCGACGCTATCTTCACGCTGAACCAGGATGTGCTCTTGGAGCACCATTACGCCAACGAAAACGTCACCCTAATCAGCAACCAGAAATGGGCAGGACCTCAACTGCCGGGCATGCGGCGGATTCCTAGCCACGAACCGTTGCATGCCAACTCGTGGTCCCGCTCGACATGGAGGCCTCTACCGGACGACGGCTTCAAGGCCGATAGCCACTTCCAGCCGATCTACAAGCTGCACGGATCCTCTAACTGGATACGAGCGGATGGCCAGCCTATGTTGATCATAGGCGGAGCCAAGGTGAGGGAGATCGGGCAAACTCCGATCTTGAACTGGTATTACAAGATATTTGAGGAAAGCCTGACGAAAGGCGACGCGAAGCTCATGGTCATTGGCTACGGCTTCCGTGACGAGCACATCAACGCCGCAATCGCCAGCGGGGTCGAGAAGGGCTTGAAGCTTTTCATCGTCGCCCCCGAAGGAGCGGAACTGGGCAGGAGGCTCAATCCCAATCGCGCGCCCGGCCACATCCTGGCCCCGACTCCACTGGAAGGCATGGTCGAGGAATCCTTGATCGGGGCGTCCCGACGGGGCTTGCGCGAGACCTTCGGCTACGACGACGCCGAGTTCGCGAAAGTGATGCGGTTCTTCGCAGCCTGAGTGCGCCCAGAGCGTCGAAACATGCGGGATCCAAGAGGACGAAGGGCGCGCACCGGCGCTTGGCTGAGGTATACGATTACTTCAAGAAGCTGATCAACAACTACGAAATCAAGGCTGCCCAGCAGCTTTTCAGCGCCCCTGTAAATCGTCCCTCAGCCTATTGAGATCGAATCTCGATCGCCGCTCACCAACTCGCATTAGCTTTTATCTCACCAGCTGCCTCAACTGATGGATGGCCGTTCTTCAACGCACCCAGCGACGGGCATCCTTCAAGAGCAGGAGCAGTTGCTGCTCGCGCAACGGGGATGCGATGAAACCGAACCGGGTGTAGAACCGTGCCGCATCTTCATCAATGGGATGGGTCAGCATGGCCCGGATGCCGGCCTGTTCTGCAATCAGCAGCGTGCGGCGAATCGCATCCTGCAGCAGGCCAAAGCCTATGCCTCGCCCCTGGTCTAGGGTGGATACCGCGAGCCGCGCCAGGATCACCACAGGTAACGGGTACTGCCCCATCCCCTTGCGAATACGCTCAGGCGCTTCCAGCGTATCGACCTGGCCCACGGTCAGACTGAAATACCCCGCCACACGACTATCATCTTCAGCAACGACAAAGGTCTTGGCCGAGCCACTGCCCTGGGCTTGTCGAGCATGGCGCAAGAACCAGTCGTTCAGCGCGGGCTTGCCGCAGTCAAAACCTTCCAACCGATGCTGCGGCGCCAGAGGCTCGGGAGCGCGAAGCGTCACTTCGTGTCCCAGGGCGCCTTGCGGGCGAACAGATCACGCAAACCGTCGTTGGCCTGCTCAGGCCGTTCCAGCAAATCCATCAGAGCCTGATACTGGCTGCCCGAGACCATGAACAATCGTTGGTCTAGCAAGGTCTGTTCGGCGGCCAGGCAGGCACTGTCAAGTATGAAATCTGTCAGCGATTTGTGGGCGACCTCAGCGGCTCGGCGCAGCACCACCTCTTGTTCGGGTGTGGCACGCAGCCCGAGGCGGGCAGACCGGGCGGAAGGTAAAGATGCAGTGGCAGCCATGGCAGCACCTGTTTTGTTAGATCAATTGCCGCAATGTTAGTACAAACGACGAACGTCGTCCAGTTTTTGTGGTCGCGTGCGTTTGAGCCCAGCCGTCGTAGTATTTAAAAGCGACGTGGCTCAGTAACGCGTAAATGTTCTATTCATTCATGGGCATAGGCTGTACGTAAAATTTCAATGCGCAAGACTCTTGTGGATGAAGTTAAGAACAATAAAAAGCGCAGCAATGTCATTATCGATATTTAGTGGATCATTCTCCTCAGGCTCAACAAGAGTCGTTTGCCCATTACCTGAAAATTCAAAATCACCAATGACGACACACTCCGGCGCGGGAAGCTCGCGCTTTAAGTAGCATTTCACATTACCCATCAACATACCACTTTCATCCAGAACCGAGGTGAAAGCAAAGTGCAAAGTCCGCAAAGCAAACGCTGTGGTGAAGAACCCTTGCTCTAGATGCTTCGATACGGCAATCCCTTTAATATGAAAATTCTGCGCCATAACCTGCTGCTCAACAATATTTGCAAAATTATCAAACCTCGCAGTCAATTGGCGATGGCGATTAAACGCCCTATCTAGATCATGATTAAGCTGCTTCCATGTAAGCACAAATATTCTCCTTGCGTTTCTCCTGAATTACCACCTCAAGATGGATTACCAACACTTATAATCACTGAAATATTTCTAAACTCATTCTTAGATAACGAGTTCCCCATAACATGCAAAGCACTTTCATCCGAATATATATTCAATCCAAACTGTCTTAAGTCGAGTTTTTGTACAGACAATGTGTCATCGTTCGCTTTAAATGCACTAAGAACGGTGCTTTGTGGCGTTCTCACAATAAGTAACTTTGGACGAGCCTCCACGGTTACATCAGGATGTGATGAAAAATTATCTTTTATTAATGGATACCAGCGCGTACCTGATCGATCTGCAGGAATAGTTAACCATACACGAGGAGTCAAGCCATTTCCAATAATTAATGGTATGGCCCCTCCTATCGAAACCAATGCTCTCACACCCTCAAGTGAGTTAGAGCCAATACGCAGTTTGGCAAACGGCTCATATTGCGACGGAAGCTCAAACTCAGTCACATTGACCCCTTGTTATTTGTTAAATGAACACGACGAGGCTTGCTATTAGCAAAGTGCCCATCAATGACTGCCTCGAGTTGCAGCTTATCTTTATCATCTTTACTTTTAAAAATCTTAAATACAATTGAAACAATTGCTCCAAAGATAACCGACCACACCTCCCAAGTTTCAAATGTGGTGTTTTTCTTTTCAAGCAATGCTGAAAGTACCTTACCAATAATCGGTATAGCCACACCTGCAGTAGCACCAGCTATAAGCGTGGACCAAAATTCAGAATTGATTCGCCGACGCATGACGGAGAACTCGAACTTTGTGAGTTCATATGGCTTTTCGGCTATGTACCTTTCAGGTTCGGCGTCGATCTCACCTTGCAGAACCAGTGGTTTATCGAATTTACCGCCTTCAATGACATGTGAATCGTTTGTCATGGTGAACAAGTTGGAGCCTAGTTCAACGGCAGTTTTTGAGCCAGATTTGAAAGTAATGCAGCCTATTTGACACGCATCGGCACAAACGGTCAAGTTTCATTGGGATTCCGACTTGCATCTAGACTGTAGGTTCGTGCATAAAAACATGCTTTGTCCCAATCTTTTAGCGCTTCGCGCACACCTCCAAGTCCACCCAGTCAACACCGGGCGTCGAATTGAGCTCACTGGACCGTCTGGCGTGATCTCCGATGACATGGAAGCTCTCCATGCCGAATCGGATGGAAATGGTCGGATCTTTTTATTGTCTGGGGTTGAATTCTCAACATGCATGTACCGTGGGCAAACGCAGGATCACGGCACATGTACCCCATCGCTGGCCAGGCTGAAAACCACTGGAGAGCAACTGTTGGCACTGTGCCAGCGAATCGCGTTCGAAGATGCGATCAGGACCCATCCTCTCGTTCAAATAACTGCGCGTACTCAGTTTCTTGACGGTCATCTCTATGTCGACCATGAAGGTTTGGCCCAGCACTATGGACATGCCACCGACATGCTGGACATCACCAGCAATTTCGATGTGGCATCTTTTTTTGCAACCTGTAGCTGGACAGGGAAAAAATTTGAACCGTTTTATTCCACTGACCCGGGCGTTATCTATCGGGTCAATCCAGCCCTACTAGACATGGTCTGTCCACAAGACAGTGGCGACAACATACTGCGAATCGTGGGTTGGCAACCGTTACCCCGACCTGAACAGCAACGTGCCTATGCCGTCCAACTGCGATCAGATCAGGATTTTTGTCAGCTACCCAGCATTGAGAAATTTCGGTTTTCACACAACGCAGCCATATCGCAAAGCATCTGTGAAGCTTTTGATCGAGGCGATGCTCTGTTCCCGGCCGATGCCGCAGCAGAGTTGAGTCTTCGCGCGAAGGCTCTTATCAACTTCACGGAGGATCAAATTGCGAGGGCATGGCAGCGATTAAACTCTTGGACCGGGACACTCACTTCTTCGGAGTCGGCAGTCCAGATCGAATCGCAATGTGGCATCCAAAAGATCACGACTCCTACGCTGAACTGGAACGGCCTCATTGACGAATCCACGCCTGATCAGCTTCAAGCCCAGTTGGTGGAAGTACTGAATCGGGTCAGATATCGCAGGGCGATGTATTTATAGCTGTGATCTGCACAGCATCAGTTTGCACGTCGCTGCTGGAATTTTTCATCCACGGTCAGATGTACAACGGCCAGCACATCCTCAACACATCTCTCAAGGGTTTCGAGACTGCTCGGCGTGATATCCCACTCCAGGCTTGAGTGGACGTACTTCCCGGAGGAAATTCCAGCGCAAATTCGGCGCGGACCAGCAGAGTCTGATTGGACGGCTTTCACGCGGGCTTCTTCCGACTGCCCTGGCAATCGATCATGAAAATGTTCGAAACTGTTGCGGCCCGCAACGTAGTGCTCGAATTCCTTCCGGTGGCCATCGAAGATCTTCTTGGCCTCAAGGAACTCTGGCCGCCCAACCAAGATCTGGAGCATGTTGCGACAGCCAGACCAACACACAAAGTAAAAATGCACCTCGGCCAACACAAGCTGCATTCGCTGCCGCGCATCCCGAACAAAGGCCCTCATTTGCTCTTGAGTCGCCTCTCTTGACAATTCTGTCTGTGCATGATGTGACGCCTTCACGGCCAAGCCAATTCGATCCATTTGCATCCGCGCAGCAGCAAGGTGCAATTGAAGGCGCTCGTACGCGAACGACACTGCGTTGCCGTTGGCAGCGAAAAACTGAATCTTCTCGCTGTAGGACATTGCCGAAACATCTAGAGCGACCATTTCATGCATGCCCGAATCTGGCTCGCAATTGCTGTAACAAAACCAACGCCTCATCCGTCCCCTCTTCCGGCGCCCAGTAAGCGAACTCACGCGGCCCCTGCGGGTCAAACGGCCCGGCCTTGCCTTCCAGCAGCACCGCATCGGGCGTCAAGGCCAGCACCGTGTGCCAAGTACCGGCGGGCATGTCCACCACGGGGCCAACGTCTGGGCCGGCGTGGCTTTGTGTGCCGAGTTTGAATTGCTGGACAATCTGACCTGCATTGTCAAACACCAACACACCCAACAGACCCAACAGACCCTGCACCGCCACCAAGGTTTCGTCCTTGGGTACCAAGTGATGCCGATGGGGGCGCACATAGCTGTCCAGACCGAAGGCAATGAACAGCCTTTGGAATGGCGCTGCATGGCTGGCGTGGATGTTCAGGTGCTGTCGCAGCCGGGGTGATGCTTTGGCCTGATCGTGCAAGCCCGTGAAGTGGTCGAACGAAAAAACGCGTGCGCTCATCAAACTGCCCTCTCCTGTCTGCGGCTTTGAAAACGCCACCAGCCACTGACCACGATCCAAGCCACCGACACACCCACGGCATCAGCAGCCAGATCGGCCCATTCGGCAAAGCGCCAGCCTGCGGCCCACTGCGCGGCTTCAATGCCTGCGCCATAAGCCACCATGCCCAGCACCATACGCAAGGCATGCAATGGCCACAGCAGCAAGGCCCAGCCGGTCAGCACCACAAAGGCCAGGGCGTGCTGCGCCTTGTCCCACCAGTCAAACACTGGCAGTTGCAAATGCTCAATGGGCATCAGCGCCAGCACCGTCACTGCCGCCATCGCCAAATACCAACCGACACGCATCACCAGCACTTCAAGCACCCCGATAAGAACCGTGGTCAAACAGCCACTGGGCATAGACTCTGACGTACGGATGAACATCCTCTGCAATAACGGCATCTTTCGCATCCTGCCAGCGCCAACCGCTGTGCTGATCAGCAGGCAAAGCATCCAGTTCCAACGGTTGTTTCAGCTGCAACACATGCGGCAGATTCACATAGTGCGTGGACACCTCGGGGCTGTAGGCGCTGTCTTCATAAAAGTGATCCCAGACACCCATCAGCTGAGCGCCCTGTACATCCCGGTCCTGCAGCCCCAGCTCTGACATGGCCACCCGATGCAGGCACGCCTCACAGGTCTCGTTCTTGCGCACTCTGCCCCCCGGGGTGAACCACCAATGACGCGCAGGCGCGTTTTTTCTAAGGCCTAGCAATATCTGCCCAGCCGTGTTCACCAGCACCAGATCCACGGAGACCAGTGGCAGAGCATTAACCGCCTTTGCGAACTCCTTATCAGGTAACCAACTACTCGAATTCATTTGAACCATACATTCACAAATTAAGAAAAAATCGAATTCATACGATCATATGAAAATATTCCACACACTTGGTCTACTCTACCGCCTATGGATTCTTTCATTCCCTCAGCCTTGCGCAGGCAACGCAATCAACGTCATTTGACGCTGGAAGCGGTCTCGGTTGCCACGGGCATGTCGCCACAGCATTTGTCCGAGATCGAGAGCGGCAAACGCGATCCGCGCCTGTCGTCCATCGAGCGCATTGCAGAGGCCATGGGCCTGAGCGTCATGCTCGTGCCCGAGCACATGGCCCCGGAAATACGCCGCTATATCGCCACGCAAGGCAGGGTCTACACAACCAACGCGCCGGGCAGGTAACAACAAGATCGAACAGCACCACCTAAACAAGTCATCGCGAGGAACGAAGCGATCCATGGATTGCCACGCGGCGCTCGCAATGACAGAAATGTCACCATGACAACCACACCACAGTCAATGAAACCTACGCACCACGGGCTCACCTTCACCATCCGCCAAGAGCCAGACTTCGACACCGACGAACCTGTCGAGTTTGGCTGCTTCTCGCGCAACTGGGAGCAGGAAGAAGCACTGGACCAGCTCATGGACGACCTGGACGCTGGCCGCATCAACGACAAGCAGGCCTTGCTGCACGCCCAAAAGCTGCTGGCCCAGTCGCCTGGAAATCTGGAGCTGCAGAACTACCTGGCCAACCGCCTGTGGGCACTCGAAATGCGAGACGAAGCCACCGAGGTCTGGACCAAAGCATTTAAGCAGGCCAGCGCCCTCATCCCCAAAGGCTACAGCGGCCAGATCAGCTGGTCAGAGGTGGACAATCGGCCGTTTTTGCGGGTGGCCCACGGCTACCTGCTGGGCCTGATGGACCGCCGCGATGCAAAAGCCGCGCAGCAGCTCGCCCAAAAAATGCTGGCCTGGTGCCCGGCCGACAACCTGGGCGTGCGTATGCTGGTGGGCGACATCAGCATGATGCTGGGCGACGCCCGCTCGGCACTGGGGCATTTTCTGGAACACGCGCCAGACTCACCAGCGCACTGGTACCAGGCCGGGCAAATTGCTTTCAGGGGTGGGGATTACGTGTCTGCCTGTACCTACATCCGGCGCGGGATCGCGGCCAACCCCTACATTGCGGAGGGGCTCACAGGCAGAACGGTGTTGACTGAGCACCTGTACTGGCACGCCAGCAACCGATACGGTGCCGAATGGGCTGCCGAGTATCTGAATGCACCCAGCTGCGACTGGACGCCCGAAGAAATCGACTTTGTGGACTGGGTGTTCAACTCAGCCGCCGTGTTCAAAGAGCGGGCCAAGCTGGCCGAACAACACGAAGGCCTGACCTACGAACGAGACCCCGAGCGCAGGGGGGCATATGCAGAAAAGAGCGCCTATTTCGTCAGCGGCATCACCGACACCCTGTCCAAAAAACTGGTCCGCAAAGTGCGCAACCGGTACGACCAGGACATCTGGCCCTGGGATCGGGCAGGTTTTGACCGGCGAAGCTGAAAATGGCCCAGCTACTGGCCTCCCTGTCAGTTACCGGTCACCCAAACCGGTAGAATCCGTTGTCGAATCTGTAAGAAAAAGGCCTTGTGATGAGCAACTGGTATCTGATCCACACCAAGATCCGCCAAGAACGGGTTGCTCTGGAAAACCTTGAGCGGCAAGGCTTTGCGTGTTTTCTGCCGTTGATCCGTGCAGAAAAGCTGCGTCGGGGTGCCTTGCAGGTGGTGCAAGAGCCTCTCTTCCCCCGTTATCTGTTCATCCGCTTGGGCACGGGGCTGGAATCACAAAGCTGGGCCCCCATCCGTTCCACCGTTGGCGTGAGCCGTTTGGTCACGTTTGGCCAGACCCCGGCCAAGATTGAAGACGAGCTCATTGCCCAACTGCAGGTCAAAACCGATTCGGCTGAGGTGCAACTGCGTCACTTTAAGCCTGGAGAGCAGGTCGTGGTGACCGACGGGCCGTTTGTGGGGGTGGAGGCCATCTACCAAATGGCCGATGCCGAAGGCCGGGTGATGGTGCTGCTCAACATTCTGAGCAAGCAAGTCAAGATGTCGGTGCCCCCTGCCAGCATCCGCAAAGTCAACTGAGCCCAACCGAAAGCAGATCTGGATCAGCGCCGACCTGATGACAGCTTCTCTTCGATCTTTTTCTGCACCCAGTCGGACACGTTTTTGTATTCGATCCGCTGATAGCCGCTGGATTGGATCTCTTGCCAATACTGACCAATCAGAGCCTCGATGGCATCGGTGTTGGGTGCAGCCAAGTTAATGACTTCGCTGAAGATCAGCTTGTTGCCCGCAATCAAGTCCACAGTGCCCCAATCGCGCGGATTGGGCAGCTCGTCAATGCTCACGTAAAGCACGGACGGATCACTCTTGGGCATGAGCATGTTGACGAGGTTTGACAAGATTTTCATCGTCCACCCATCATCCCAGTTTACTCATTGGCCAGCGCTTCGCGCTCCAGCGCCATGTGAACCCAATCCACCACTTCGCCGCTGGGCTGGTAGCCACTGACCAGGTCTTTGAGCAATGCGCGGATGACGGGCACATCGTTCACGCTCATGGCCATGCTCAAGGCATTGAGCTTGCCTTCCAGCTGCGGCCAGCTCAGGTACTGCTCATGCGCCTTCATGATGCGTGGGTGCTGGGTAGGCTTGGGGTTGTCGCCAATCAGCAGCTCTTCGTAGAGCTTTTCTCCGGGGCGCAAGCCTGTGACTGTCAGCTCAATGTCGCCACTGGGGTTCAGCTCATCACGCACCGTCAGGCCAGACAGTTCCACCATGCGTCGGGCCAGGTCCATGATCTTGACGGGTTGGCCCATGTCCAGCACGAACACATCGCCACCCTGCCCCATGGCACCGGCCTGAATGACCAGCTGAGCGGCTTCAGGGATGGTCATGAAGTAGCGGGTGATGTCGGCATGCGTCAGGGTGATGGGACCACCGTTCTTGATCTGCTCGCGGAACAGTGGTACCACAGAGCCGCTAGAGCCCAGCACATTGCCAAAGCGGACCATGGAGAAAATAGTCTTTGCGGTTGGCGCCCTGCCGCCTTGGGCAGCCACAGCCGAATTCACCTCTGCCAGGGCTTGCAGCACCATCTCTGCCAAGCGCTTGGTCGCGCCCATGATGTTGGTGGGCCGCACTGCCTTGTCGGTGCTGATTAAAACAAAGTTACGCACGCCGTTGCGCGCCGCAGCTTCGGCACACACCCGGGTGCCCCACACGTTGTTCCTCACGCCCTCGGCCGGGTTGTGCTCCACCAGGGGCACATGCTTGTAGGCAGCAGCGTGGTACACCGTGTGCGGCTTCCAAGTGTCCATGATCTCTTGCATGCGCACTTCATCGCACACCGTGGCCAGCAAAGGTACGATTTCAATGTCTGGACCAGCATTACCCTGCTGCGCTTCAGGCGCATCGCCCTCCACCGGCTCGTTCACGCTCACTCGCTCGCCAGCCAGGGCCGCCTGCAGCTCCTGATGAATCTGGTAGAGCGCAAATTCACTCATCTCCACCAGCAGCAGCTGCTTGGGGTTAGTTTTGAGGATCTGACGGCACAGCTCACTGCCAATGCTGCCCCCAGCCCCAGTCACCAGCACGGTTTTGTGGTGGGTGTTCAGGTTAAGCAGCAGGCCATTGGGCTTGACCGGCTCGCGGCCCAGCAGGTCGTCAATGTCCAGCTCTCGCACATCGCTCAGGCTCACCTTGCCGGTGGCAATGTCGCTCAGGCCAGGCAGGGTGCGTACCGCCATCTTGTGGGGTTTGAGTTCATTCAAGATTTCGTTACGGCGCTGACGTGACACGCTTGGCAAGGCCAACAGCACATCGGTGATGGAGGTGCCATTCAACACCTCGGCCAAATCGACTGGGTTGTGAATGGGCAGACCGTTCAACACATGGCCATGCAAACGGTCGTCATCGTCCAGAAAGCCCACCACCCGAATCTCGGGGCTGTTGGCCATGGCGGAGGCCAGCTGGCGCCCTGCGCTGCCCGCCCCATAAATCAGAGCCTGCGGCAAAGACGCCTTGCGCAGTTGCTGGTGATAAAGCCCACCCAACCAAACCCTTGCTGCAGCGCGTGATGCTCCCACCATCAGCAGCAGCAAGATGGGCTGAATCAAACCCACCGTGCGCGGCACGCCTTCGACGCCCCAAAAGGTAAAGATGGCCGCAAACGCCAAGCCATACAAAAGCATGGCTCGCCCTACCGCCACCATGGCTGGCAAACCGCTGTAACGGAAGATAGCGCGGTATAGACCCGAGGTGATAAACACAGGCAAAGCCAGAACAACAGAGGCTACGGCGGGCCAGATGGCTGGGCCTGACAGTGAAGTGAAAGTGCCACTGCGCAAATAAAAAGCCAGCCAGACCGTCAAAATACAAAGGCCTGCATCCAAGGCAAGCACGACACCACGCTTGACTGCACGGGGCAAAGCCAAGGCAGGCGCTGCAAAACGACTCAGAGTGCGGATCATGATTTCACCCATGATGTGAAATCCCGCAAGAGTCCCGAGTCCCGAGTCCCGAGTCCCGAGTC
>CAKKRJ010000002.1:320244-463791 GCA_919902775.1 Burkholderiaceae bacterium | reverse complement strand
TGACGCCGGCCACCAGGTCCATCGCGCCGCCCATGCCCTTGACCATCTTGCCGGGAATCATCCAGTTGGCCAGATCGCCCTTCTCGCTCACCTGCATCGCACCGAGGATGGACAGGTTGATCTTGCCGCCACGGATCATGGCAAACGACTGCTCGCTGCCAAAAATGGACGAGCCTTTGATGGTGGTCACGGTCTGCTTGCCGGCGTTGATCAAGTCGGCATCGACTTCGTCTTCGCTCGGGAACGGGCCAATGCCCAGCATGCCGTTTTCGCTTTGCAGCCAGACTTCCTTGTCGGCCGGCACAAAGTTGGCCACCAGCGTGGGAATGCCGATGCCCAGGTTCACATAGAAACCGTCTTCCAGTTCGTGGGCCGCACGGGCGGCCATTTGGTCTTGACTCCAGCTCATATCAGACTCCTGCTTTCTCTGTGATCGTGCGTTTTTCGATGCGCTTTTCAGGGTGCTGGTTCAGCACAATGCGGTGCACATAAATGCCGGGCAGGTGCACGCTGTCGGGGTGCATGTCGCCGGTTTCCACAATCTCTTCCACCTCGACCACACAAATTTTGCCCGCCATGGCCACGGCGGGGTTGAAGTTGCGCGAGGTGTAGCGGAACTGCAAGTTGCCGGACTTGTCGGCGCGGTGCGCCTTGACCAGCGACACATCGGGCACCAAGGCACGTTCCATCACATAGGTCTCGCCATCGAACTCGCGCAGCTCTTTGCCTTCGGCCACCAAGGTGCCCACGCCGGTCTTGGTGAAGAAGGCCGGGATGCCCGCGCCACCGGCACGCAGCTTCTCGGCCAGCGTGCCCTGCGGCGTGAATTCCAGTGCCAGCTCGCCGGCCAGGTACTGGCGCTCGAACTCTTTGTTTTCGCCCACATAGGACGAAATCATTTTCTTGATCTGACGGGTCTGCAGCAGTTTGCCCAGGCCGAAATCGTCCACACCCGCATTGTTGGAAACGGCGGTCAGGTTCTGCACACAGCTGTCACGCAAGGCGTCGATCAAGGCTTCAGGGATGCCGCACAGGCCAAAACCGCCGACGCCAATGAGTTGCCCGTCAGACACGATGCCCTTGAGGGCTTCGGCTGCGGAGGGATAAATCTTGTTCACACCAATCTCCAGTAGTGGATGAAAGCGCTACGATACTACGTATTCGACTACGTAGTTTTTCGTAATGGTGTGCCCTGATGCCCAAGACAACCGTCACCGCCAACGACATCGATTACCGCCTGGCCTTTGACCTGGCCCCCATCGGCATGGTGCTGTCACGCAACCGCGCCATGGTGGACTGCAACCAACGGGTCTGCGAGATGTTTGGCGTGGGCCGCGAACAGCTCATTGGCCAGAGCTTTCAGCTGCTCTATCCCAGCGCCGACGAATACGAACGCACCGGCCAGCGCATCACCCCTATCCTGAACGCCAAGGGCGTGTACGCCGACGACCGGGTGATGAAACGCGTCGATGGTCGCTTCAAAGGCGAAACCTTCTGGTGCCATGTGACAGGCCGCGCGCTGAACCGCGACGCGCCCCACGAAGCGGGTATCTGGACCTTCGAAGACCTGTCAGCCCGCAAACCCGTGAAAGCCGAACTCACGGCCCGCGAACGCGAAGTGGCCGCCCATTTGATGGACGGCCTGACCAGCAAAGAAATCGGCCGAGCTTTGGGCATCAGCCACCGCACGGTGGAAATTTACCGCGTGAAGCTGATGCGCAAATACCAGGCTTCAGGGGCGGCGGATTTGATTCAGAAGTTGGTGCGGGGATGAGATTTGAGTGGGAAAGCCGCCCCTGCGGTCGGGGCATTCGCGCGCAGGGGCGCGCTCCCACAAGGCTCAGGGGTCTTTGACAGGGCTCTGTGGTCTTTGTGGGAGGCCGCCCCTGCGGCCGAAGGCTGTTCTTACTCAGTCACTCAAACCCGCCGCAAATGCTGCGCCACCCCGCCAAACTGCTGCTCGATCACCGTCAGCCGCTTGAAGCCATGGCCCACGGCCAGCTCGTCGGTCATGCCCATGCCGCCGTGCAACTGCACCGCGCCCTGCCCCACCAGGCGGGCCGCACGCAGCACCGTCACATGGGCCGATGACACCCGCTGGGCGCGGCGCTCCGGGCTCTCGCTGGCCACATCGGCACAAGCCCCCACCGCGGCCGCGGCTTGCACCAGCGCCAGATACATATCGGCCATGCGGTGTTGCAGCGCCTGAAAAGCCGCCAGGGGCTGGCCAAACTGTTTGCGCTGGCTGGTGTAATTCAGCGTGTCGCGCATCAGGGTCTGCATCACGCCCACGGCTTCGGCACCTGCGGCCAGGGTGGCCGTGTCCCACGCCTGTGTGAGTGCGGCCAGCGCATCGCCCTGGCCCATGACGGCCTGCACGGGCGCTTGGTCAAACGCCAACTCAGCGGCCCAGGCACCGTCGATCAAGCGCACATCGCGCCGCTGCACGCCACGGGCTGCGGGGTCGATCAGACAGATGCGCAACTGACCCGCCTCGTCTCGCGCGCTCACCAGCCAGTGGGTCGCCCCGGGTGCACCGCGCACCAGGGCCTTGCGCCCGCTGATGCGCAGCGGGCCGCCCGATGTTTGCAAGCGGGTCTGCACACGGCTCAGCTCGGTGCGCCCTGCGGGCTCCAAGGCGGCCACCGCCAGGCGCACCTGACCCTCGGCCAGGCCTTGCAGCAAAGCATCGGCTGCGGGGTCGGCCAGCGCCTGCAGCAAGGCCGCGCCCGTGACCGCGGTGCTGCTGTAGGGTTCAGCCACCAAGGCCGCACCCAGGGCCTGGCAAATCAGCATCTGCTCAGGCAGGCCGCCGCCCATGCCGCCCAGACGCTCGGGCAGTGCCGCGCCCAAGAGGCCCAGCTCATGGGCCAGCCCTTGCCACAGCGGTGCGATGGATTCGGGATTGGCGATCATCTGTGCGCGTTGGTCAAACGGCAGCTTGTCCTGCAGCCAGCCTTGCAAACTGGCCAGCAGCATGGCCTGCGTCTCGTCGGTGGGCAGCACAGGCTCCACCACCTCGGCCCCCAGAATGTGGCGGGCGATCAGGTTGCGCTGGACTTCGTTGGTGCCGCCATAAATCGATGCGGCGCGGTCGTTCAAATACGCACGGGTGGCAAACACCGACGCTTCGGGCACAGGCAGCGCATGGGCGCTGGCCACTTCCACCGTGAGGCTGGTGGCGCCGTAGGGGCCAGCAATGCTCAGGCCCAGTTCGGTCAGGTGCTGCTTGAGTTCAGTCGCCAGCAACTTGCCCATCGAGGGTGCTGCGGGCAGCCAACAGGGCTGCGTACCGCCGCCCATGCGCGCCGTCAGCACCTGCTGCTCCCAGGCGTGCAAGGCATCGATGCGGCACTGTGCGTTGGCCAGGGTCAGGGCGATATCTGCTTGCTCGGTGTCACCCGGTCCGGCTGCGGCAAACGCCTCGCGCAATGATTCGCGCAGCCGCGCCAGGCGGGCGTGCAAGAACGGTGCCGAGGTGCCGCCGCGTTCATGCTCCAGCAGGTATTTGGCAATCGCCCAGCCCTGGTTTTCTTCGCCGATCAGGGCGTCTGCGGGCACGCGGGCCTCGTCAAAAAAAACCTGGTTGAACTCGTGGTCACCCGAGATGCTGATGATGGGCCGGATCTGGATGCCCGGCTTGTTCAGCTCGAACATCAAGAAGCTGATGCCTTGCTGCGGTTTGCCACTGCTGTCGGTGCGCACCAGGCAAAACATGTGCGTGGCCCGATGGGCGTGGGTGGTCCATATTTTGGAGCCATTGATCACCCACTCGTTGCCTTCGCGCCGGGCGCGACATTGCAGCGACGCCAGGTCGGAGCCGGAGCCGGGTTCGCTGTAGCCCTGACACCAGTAACTCACACCGTTGCGGATGTCGGGCAACCAGCGCTCTTTTTGAGCCTGCGTGCCAAACGCCACCAACACCGGGGCCGCCATCACCAAGCCCAGGGGCGAGACCTTAGGAGCGTCGGCCGCGGCCATCTCGCTGGCAAAAATGTCGTGTTGCCTTGGCGTCCAGCCACAGCCGCCCCACTCGAGTGGCCAGTGCGGCGCGGCCCAACCGCGCTTGGCCAGAATTCGCTGCCACGGAATGCCGACTTCGTAGTCCGAAAAAATGCCCGAGGTGCGGTGCCCGCCCAGGCGGATCTCGTCGGTCAGCTCAGCGGCCAGAAAGGCGCGCACGTCGTCGCGGAAAGCCAGTTCTTCTTTGCTCAAGTTCATGGGGACTTCGCTCCAGGTGAAGACCGCCATCGTCCGATGGCGACCTGATCAATGACAGGTTCAGAAACCGACGTAACGCACGAAGTTGGTTTCGTCTTCGCGCACCGACTTGACGGTGTTGGCCACAAAGTCTTCGTCCGGGTAGCCCAGAGCGATGCAGATCATGATGTTTTGGTCATCGGGAATGCCCGCGTGCTCGCGCACCACGGCAGACTGCATGATGCCCTGCCCGTTGATCACGGTGCCCAGACCCCGCTCCCAAGCGGCGAGCACGATGGCGTGCGACAAAGCCCCCAAATCAAACTGGCTGATGGCCGCGGGCTCCAGGTATTTGTCGTAGGTCAGCACCAGCGAGACGGGGGCATCGAACTGCCTGAAACCACGCATCACCCAATCGGTGCGGCGCTCTTTGTCATCGCGTGCGATGCCCATGGCGTCGAACAGCTGAATCGCGATGTCCACCTGGCGCTTGCGGTGGATGCCCTCGTAGGCCTCTTTCATCGGGAAGTCGCGCTTGGGCGGCACGCCCTTGACCATGTTCTCGGTGTTGCCCCGGCGAATACGCTCAAGCGGCTCGCCCGTGACCACATGCACATGCCAGGGCTGCGTGTTCATGGACGAGGGCGACCATTTGGCCACCTCAATGATGTCTTCGATCACCTCGCGGGGGACCGGTTTTTGCTGGTAGCCGCGAATGCTTTTACGGGCCTTGATGAGTTCTGAAAATTCCATGGGTGTGGTGTCTCCTCATTCGAGAATGGGTGAAAAGACGCCCCCCCGTCAATGCGCGCTTGTTGCCTTGGTGACTCGGACTTCAGCCCTGGGCTTGCACCACTTCCGTCACCGTGCGAAACGCATCGATGGCCGTCGGGAAGCCGCAATACACCGTGGCGTGCAGCATCACTTCGCGCAGCTCTTCGGGCGTGGCGCCGTTGTTGAGCGCCCCGCGCACATGGCCTTTGAGTTCGTGCTGTTTGCCCAGTGCGGTGAGCATGGCCACGGTCACCAGGCTGCGGGTTTTGAGGTCCAACCCCGGGCGCTGCCACACATTGCCCCAGGCGTTGCGGGTGATGAACTCTTGCATGGGCAGCGTGTAGTCGGTGGCGTTGCCAAAGGCACGGTCGACAAATTCGGCCCCCATGACCAGGGTGCGGGTGCCGATGCCCGCCTGAAATACAGCGTCGTCAGGCCGCTCATCACGGGCTTGTTGCGCGGGCGACGAAACGGATGGCGAGGTCGGTGTGTTGGACATGACAGGCTCCTGAAATAGGTTTGAGCATAATCAAAAGCACCACCCCTCTGGAGATGCCATGAGCCCCCGTTACCCCGCCCCCGAAATCAAGGACTTGCCCGACGACATCCGCGCCAAAGTGCTCGAGGTGCAAGAAAAAGCCGGATTTGTGCCGCATGTGTTTCTGGCTTTTGCGCGCCGCCCTGCCGAGTGGCGCGCATTTTTTGCCTACCACGACGCGCTGATGCTGCCCGAGTCGGTGGGGCGTGAAAGCGGCCTGAGCAAGGGCGAGCGCGAGATGATCGTGACCGCCACCAGCGCAGCCAACCACTGTCTGTATTGTGTGGTGGCGCATGGTGCGATCTTGCGCATTTACGAGAAAAACCCCGAAGTGGCCGACCAGGTGGCCATCAACCACCGCAAGGCCGACATCAGTCCACGCCATCGTGCCATGCTCGATTTCGCCTTGAAGGTCTGCCAGCACTCCGACGAGGTGGAAGACGCCGACTTTGCCGCTTTGCATGCCCACGGCTTTGGCGACGAAGACATCTGGGACATCGCCGCCATCACCGCGTTTTTTGGCCTCTCCAACCGCATGGCCAGCTTCAGCGGCATGCTGCCCAACCCCGAGTTTTACCTGATGGGCCGCGTGCCCAAAGCCAAACCCGTGGCCTGAACGCTGGGCGCAGGCGGCCAAGCCAGCAAGGCCCAGGCCATCTGCACCAGCGCCTCTTCAAAGGCAGGGCTGCCCAGCAAGGGCGATTTCTCCAGGCTGGCGCTGCGCAAGCTGCCAACGACAGAGCGGGTCAGCACAAACAATTGCGCCGGGCTGGGCGATTGCAGGGCGGGGTGGTCGATGCGCGCAAAAAAGATGGCCAGCCGGTCGGCCACCAAGCGCACAGCGCTGGCGGTTTCGTCGGGTTTTTCCAGCGTCCAGCACAAGCGGATCAGGCTTTGGCTCAACCCTTTGCCAGTGGCAAAGCCCCTGACCAAAATGCGGATGGCCTGGCCCAACAAGGCACGGCCATCGCTTTCGCGCACATCCGCCTGCGTTTCCAGCGCACTCAAATACTGCCCCAACTCTTGCAGCACCAGCTCTTGCCCGCGCGTGGCCATGGCGCGCACCAGCACCTCCTTGCTGGGAAAGTACTGGTACAGCGTACCGATCGAAAAACCGGCCGCCGCCGCCACCTTGTTGGTGGTCAAGCCGCCCTCGCCTTCCTTGTCCAAAATCTGAGCAGCCGCCTTGAACAAGCTCTGCATGGTCTGCTGCGCACGCGCCTGCGAAGGCTGGCGACGCTGACCGGGCGTGGCTTGCGGCTTGGTGGCGCGTGGGGCGGCAGGCATGAATGACCTCCTGTAAAACATGAGCAGATAGCGAGTTGCCAAGGCACGGCAAAACATGAACAATGCTCACATTCTGACCGATCCAGCACGCACTTCCAAGCCATAAACCACCAGCCACCCACATGACCGCACACCCACCTGCCCCGACCGAATTGACCGTGCGCCGCTTGAGCGTGGACCTGAGCCAGGGCTTTGCGCGCCACTGGAACGGTGGCGATGCCTTCTTGACCGCCTATGCCAACGCCTTGTCCATGAGCTTTCCTGTGGGCGAGCAGTTTTTCATCGATTCGGTCAAAGAAGGGGCCAAGCACTTGCCCGACACGCCCGAAAATGCCGACCTGCAACACATTGCCAAGGGCTTCATCGGACAGGAAGCCACACACCGGCACCTGCATGGCCTGTACAACGCCCATTTGGAAAAGCAGGGCCTGGTCAACCATTGGGCCCCCCGCTCCGAGCGGCGCTTGAAGAAGGGCCGGGAACAATTTTTCAACAAAAGCGACAAAGGCCACCTGCACGAGCTGGCCATCACCGCGGCTTTTGAGCACTTCACCTCCATCTTTGGCGACCTGACCCTGGAGCGCATGGACCAAGCCGGAGACTGGTTTGCAGGGGCCGATGAACCCCTCAAAACCCTGTGGCGCTGGCATGCCGCCGAAGAGTCCGAGCACAAATGCGTGGCCTTTGACATCTACCAACGTCTGGGTGGCAACCACACTTGGCGCATCCGCTGGTTCTGGTACGTCACAGTGCAGTTCAGCACCGACGTGCTGCGCCAAACGGTGAACAACCTCTGGCACGACAAAACCCTGTTCAAGCCATCGACCTGGTGGTCTGCAAGCCGTTTCCTGTTCGGCCGACACGGCATGGTCTGGCGTGTGGCGCAACCCATCTGGGCCTATACCCGGCGCGACTTTCACCCCATGCAGGTGGGCCATCCCACCCAGTCCCGCGACTGGCTGCAAAGCCACGCCAGCCAGTGGCGCGCTGTGGGCGCACCGCCTCAAGCCGCCCAGCAGGCGGCTACAGCCACCTGATCAGTCGCAGACCAAATCCCGAACGCGGTCAGGCAAGGCCACCGCCTTTTGTTTGGAAAAATCCACCCAGATGGTGGTCGCGCCGCCTGCGGCAAACACCACGCCAGGCTGGTCGGTGCGCTCCAGCGTGCACCAGCTTTCAAATGTGGTGCGGGCCGGATCGCTCACAAACAGCGTGGCCAGGATGTCACCGGGGTATTCGAACTGTTTGTAAAAGTTGCAAAACGCGTTCACGATCACCGGCCCTTCACCACGCGGGTTCAGCGCCAACCCCGCCTGCATGAACCAATCGATGCGAATGGTTTCCAGGTAGCGAAAGTACACCGTGTTGTTGACATGCCCCATGGCGTCCATGTCACCCCAGCGGATGGGGATGGTCATCTCGTGAACGCGCTTTTTGCGTGCAGGCAACTCCAATTTCATGGCGCGTTCAGCTCAAACTGCAAAACCGTCGTCGGCCGAAATCACCGCGCCATTGATGAAATGGCTCTGGTCACTGGCCAGCATGACCAGCAAGGCATCCAGGTCTTGCGGCTGCCCCACACGTTTGCGCGGCAGCATGCCGATGAGCTTCTGGCCCTGTTCGGTTTGCCAGTGGTGGTGGTTGATTTCGGTATCGATGTAGCCCGGGCAAATCGCATTCACGTTGATGCCGAACTTGCCCCACTCCACCGCAAACGCTTTGGTCATCTGGACCACCGCCGCCTTGCTCATGCAGTACACGCCGATCTGGGGCAAGACCTTCAGGCCCGCCATCGAGGCGATGTTGATGATGCGCCCGCCCGTGAAACTGCCCGGCGCAGCCCCTTTGGCGCGCGCCAGCATGCGCTTGCCCACCTCTTGCGCGACAAAAAATGCGCCGCGCACATTGGTGTCCATGATGAAGTCGTAATCGTCCTCGGTCACATCCTGGATGCGCTGGGTGGTGCTCACGCCCGAGTTGTTGACCAGGATGTCGATGCTGCCCATTTCGGTTTCGGCATGGGCCACAGCGGCCGCAATGCTGTGCCGGTCGGTCACATCCAGCTCGACGACATGGGCATCGCCACCGGCGGCTTCGATCTCGGCACGCAGGTCTTTGAGTTTTTCAATGCGCCGGCTGGCCAAGACCACGCCCGCACCGGCTGCGGCCAGGGTTTTGGCAAATTGCGCACCCAGGCCACCGGAAGCGCCTGTGACAAAGGCCACACGGCCCGACAAATCGATTTCATATGCCATGACAATTCTTTCCAGAGGGTTTCATGTCCGTTGCAGCCAACGGCGGTCACCATTGTGCGGGGGAACCGACGCCAAGCCGCATAAAATGAGTCACAGGCCCGACACCCCGGTGCAAAGCCCCCCGATCCACACTTCAAAAAGAGACGTTCATGAGCCCTGAAGAAATTTTGAGCACCTACGGCCCCCGCGAATCCATGGAATACGACGTGGTCGTGGTCGGTGGCGGCCCCGCTGGCCTGTCCACCGCCATCCGACTCAAACAACTGGCGGCCGAAAAGGGCCAGGATGTATCGGTCGTGGTGCTGGAAAAGGGGGGGGAACCCGGTGCCCACATCTTAAGCGGTGCCATCATGGACCCCAAGGCCCTGACCGAACTTTTCCCCGACTGGAAAGAGCGTGGTGCCCCGCTCAACCAGCCTGTGACCGATGACGCCTGGAGCTTCCTGAGCGAGACCGGTGCCACCCGCACCCCCGGCCTGCTCTTGCCCGAATGCGCGCAGAACCATGGCAACTACATCATCAGCCTGTCGAACTTCACCCGCTGGCTGGGCCAACAGGCCGAAAACCTGGGCGTGGAGATCTTTCCCGGTTTCACCGCCGCCGAAGTGCTTTACAACGAAGACGGCTCGGTCAAAGGCGTGGCCACCGGCAATATGGGCATCGGCAAAGACGGCGAGCCGACCGAGAACTTCCAGCAGGGCATGGAACTGCATGCCAAGTACACCGTGTTCGCCGAGGGCGCGCGCGGTCACCTGGGCAAGCAACTGATCGCCAAATACCAACTCGACCAAGGCCGCGACCCGCAAACCTACGGCATCGGCATCAAGGAAGTTTGGGAGATCGATCCCAGCCGCCACACGCCGGGCTTTGTCATGCACACCGCCGGTTGGCCCATGGACAACGCCACTTACGGCGGCGCGTTCATGTACCACATGGAAGACAACAAAATCGCCATCGGCTATGTGGTCGGCCTGGACTACGCCAACCCCTGGCTGAGCCCATTTGAAGAATTCCAACGCTGGAAAACCCACCCCAACATCCAATGGTACTTCACCAACGCACAAGGTGAAGTCAACGCCAAGCGCATCGGCTACGGTGCCCGTGCCATCACGGCAGGCGGCCTGATGAGCCTGCCCAAGACAGTGTTCCCGGGTGGCGCCTTGGTGGGCTGTGACGCTGGGTACCTGAATGTGAGCCGCATCAAGGGCAGCCACGCCGCCATCAAGACCGGCATGCTGGCGGCAGAAGCCGCCTACGGCGCCATCGTGGCCGGTCGTCAGCACGACGAATTGACCGCTTACCCCGAAGCTTTTGAAGCCAGCTGGCTGCACGCCGAACTGAACAAATCGCGCAACTTCAAGAGCTGGTTCAAAAAGGGCTTGGCCGTGGCCACGCTGATGAACGGCTTCGAGCAGTTTGTGCTGCGCGGCCACATTCCCTGGACGCTGCGCCGCGACAAGGCCGACCACACCTACCTCAAGCCAGCCGCCGAGTGCCCCAAAATCGACTACCCCAAGCCCGATGGCAAGCTGACCTTTGACCGACTGTCCAGCGTGTTCATCAGCAACACCAACCACGAAGAGAACCAGCCCGCGCACCTGACGCTCAAGGATGCCAGCGTGCCCGTCAGCATCAACCTGGCCCAATTTGCCGGCCCCGAAAGCCGCTATTGCCCCGCCGGCGTGTACGAGTTCGTGAAGAACGCAGACAACACCGACCGCCTTCAGATCAACGCGCAAAACTGCGTGCACTGCAAGACCTGTGACATCAAAGACCCCACGCAAAACATCGTCTGGGTCACCCCCGAAGGCGGTGGCGGGCCCAACTACACAGGCATGTAAAACTGCCCTGTTTGCGAAGAGGCCCCGAGGGGCCTCTTTTTTTGCGCCGCATAAACACGCTAGAATTCGCCCCTGTCAGGAGAGAGCTCAAGCTTGTGTTTGAGCCGCCGAAGGCGCAGGGGGTGACAACACCGCTGAACGCTCAGGCAAAAGGACTGACAAAACGTCTTTTATGAAGGCGTTGCCTCACTGGAGAGAGGTGCCGGGCCATCGAGCCACGGCGCCCACCGAAGGAGCAACCCGCAGAACGCCTTGGCATCCGAGGCTTCCCGGCGAATCTCTCAGGTAAAGCGGACAGCGAGGGCCCACCACCGGCATGTGCCGTGGTGAACCGTGCCCTTGGAAATCTGTCATGTCCGCTGCTGAAAACCTGCTCACCACCCCACTGAACGCGCTGCACATTGAACTCGGTGCGCGCATGGTGCCCTATGCTGGCTACAGCATGCCTGTGCAGTACCCAGCAGGCCTGGTGGCCGAGCACCACCACACACGCACCGCCGCCGGCTTGTTTGATGTCTCACACATGGGCCAGTTGCGCCTGGTCGGGCCCGATGCCGCCGCCGCTTTCGAAAGCCTGATGCCGGTGGACGTGATCGGCCTGGGTCTGCACAAACAGCGCTACGGCCTGCTGCTGAACGACGAGGGCGGCATCATCGATGATCTGATGTTCGTGAACCGAGGGGATGACCTCTTTGTCATCGTCAACGGTGCCTGCAAGCACGGCGATCTGGCCCACATCCAGGCGCGCATCGGCAGCCGCTGCACCATCGATCCACAGTTTGACCGCGCCCTGCTGGCCTTGCAGGGACCGCATGCCGTGACCGCATTGGCCCGCCTGCTGCCGGGTGTGGAGAAGCTTGTGTTCATGACCGGCATGGCCGCCATCTGGCAAGGCGCCGACCTCTACGTCACACGCAGCGGCTACACCGGCGAAGACGGTTTTGAAATTTCCCTGCCCGCCTCTGTGGCCGAAGCCTTCGCCCGTGTCTTGCTGGCCCAACCCGAGGTCAAGCCCATTGGCTTGGGTGCCCGCAACTCCTTGCGCCTGGAAGCCGGGCTGTGCCTGTATGGCAACGACATCGACACCACCACCACGCCCGTTGAAGCCCAGCTGAACTGGGCCATGCAAAAGGTGCGCCGCACAGGGGGTGCGCGCGTTGGCGGCTTCCCCGGTGCTGACAAAGTGCTGGCCCAGCTCGATGGCACACAGCCCGCACAGCGCCTGCGCGTGGGCCTGGTCGCGTTGGAGCGCGTGCCAGTGCGCGAGCATGTCGAGTTGCAAAACGAGGCTGGCCAAAAAATCGGCGAAGTCACCAGCGGCCTGCTCGCACCCACCGCCGACAAGCCCGTGGCACTGGCCTATGTACAGGCAGAATATGCCCGCGTGGGCACCCGCCTGAACGCCATGGTGCGCGGTAAAGCCGTACCGATGGAAGTCAGCACCCTGCCCTTCGTTCCCAACCGCTACCACCGCGGCTGATTTCCCCCCAAAACAATCGGGATCTGACCCCAATTCATTTTTTCAGGAGTTTCACATGAGCCTCAAGTACACCGAAGACCACGAATGGATCAACGTCGAGGGCGACACCGCCGTCGTCGGCATCACCCACCATGCGCAGGATGCGTTGGGCGACGTGGTGTTTGTGGACCTGCCCGAAGTCGGCAAGTCGTTTGCCCAAAAAGAGGTGGCCGGCGTGGTCGAGTCCGTCAAGGCCGCGGCCGACGTTTACATGCCGGTGAGCGGCGAAATCACCGAAGTCAACGAAGACCTGCGCAACGACCCTTCGCTGGCCAACAGCGACCCACTGGGCAAGGGCTGGTTTTTCAAGGTCAAGCTGGCCAATGCCGCCGAAGTGGATGCCCTGCTCGACGAGACGGCTTACACCCAGTTCACCGCAGGCTGAACCACAAGCCTTGAATGAAGGGCATCCACCCCGGTGCCCTTTGTTCAATGTTTCCACGGAGCCTGCCATGCTGATGTCCGCCAACCGCCCACTGGGCGATCTTGAAAACCCGTCCGAATTCATCGCCCGCCACATCGGCATCAGCGACGCCGACGAGGCCCACATGCTGTCGGTCATCGGCGAGGCCACGCGCCGCGCCCTGATCGAGTCCATCGTGCCGCGCTCGATCGCGCGCAGCCAGGCCATGCAATTGCCTGCCCCGGTCACCGAAGCGGCCGCACTGGATCAACTCAAGGGCATTGCGCGCCAAAACAAACTCTACAAAAGCTTCATCGGCCAGGGCTACCACGGCACGCACACACCCGGCGTCATCCTGCGCAACATCCTCGAAAATCCCGCCTGGTACACCGCCTACACGCCCTACCAGGCCGAGATTTCTCAGGGCCGCATGGAGGCGCTGGTCAACTTCCAGACCATGGTGTGCGATCTGACCGGCATGCCCATCGCCAATGCCTCCATGCTCGACGAGGCCACCGCCGCCGCCGAAGCCATGACCCTGGCCAAGCGCTCGGCCCGCGCCAAGGGCAACGTGTTCATCGTGAGCGGCGACTGCCACCCGCAAACCATCGAAGTGATTCAGACACGCGCCGCACCGCTGGGCATCAGCGTCAAGATCATCCGTTCCAGCGACGAGTGGCAATCGGCCATCGCGCAAGACGACTACTTTGCGGCCTTGAACCAATACCCCGGCAGCAGCGGCTGGCTGACCGACTGGCAGCTCAGCGCCGACCTGATCCACAGCAAACAGGCCGCCCTGATCCTGGCCGCCGACCTGATGGCCCTGGTGCTGCTCAAAACCCCGGGCGAGATGGGTGCCGACATCGTGGTCGGCTCTACCCAGCGCTTTGGCATGCCCATGGGTGCCGGTGGTCCGCACGCCGCTTACATGGCCTGCCTGGACGAGCACAAGCGCTCCATGCCCGGTCGCTTGGTGGGCGTCAGCGTGGACGCACACGGCCAGCCCGCTTACCGCCTGGCGCTGCAAACCCGCGAGCAACACATCCGCCGCGAAAAAGCCACCTCCAACATCTGCACCGCCCAAGTGCTGCCCGCGGTGGTGGCCAGCATGTACGCGGTCTACCACGGCCCGCAAGGCCTCACGCGCATCGCCCAGCGCATCGCCAGCTACACCGCCGTACTGGCCGCTGGCCTCAAACAGCTTGGCGCTTCGCTGCTGCACGGCACGGCTTTTGACACGCTCACCGTGGACTGTGGCAACGCCGCCACGGCCAATGCACTTCACGCCAAAGCCTTGGCCCAAGAAATCAACCTGCGCCGCTACAACGGTGGCCGCGCCGGCTTCGTGGGCATCAGCCTGGACGAAACCACCACACGCGAAGACATTCAGCAGCTGTGGGGCCTGTTCGCGCAGGACGGCCAGAAAGCACCGTCTTTCGAGCCCTTCGAAAAAGGCGTCAGCACGCTGATCCCCGAATCGCTGCGCCGCACCAGCGCCTTCCTGACGCACCCGGTGTTCAACCGCTACCACAGCGAGACCGGCATGTTGCGCTACATCCGTCAGCTGTCTGACAAAGACCTGGCGCTGGACCGCACCATGATCCCGCTGGGCTCGTGCACCATGAAGCTCAACGCCACCAGCGAGATGATCCCCATCACCTGGCCCGAGTTCGCGCTGCCCCACCCCTTTGCCCCCGCTGACCAACTGCAAGGCTATGCCCTGCTGGACCAGCAGCTGCGCGACTGGCTGTGCCAGGCCACCGGCTACCAAGGCATCAGCCTGCAGCCCAACGCCGGCAGCCAGGGCGAATACGCTGGCTTGCTGGTCATTCAGGCCTACCACCGCGCCCAAGGCCAGGGCCACCGCAACATCTGCCTGATCCCGTCCAGTGCCCACGGCACCAACCCGGCCAGCGCCCAGATGGCGGGCCTGCAGGTGGTCGTGACCAAGTGCGACGAGAACGGCAACGTGGACATGGCCGACCTGCAAGCCAAGTGCGAGCAGCACAGCGCCCACCTGGCCTGCGTGATGATCACCTACCCCAGCACGCATGGCGTGTTCGAGACGCAAGTCAAAGCCCTGTGTGCGCTGGTGCACCAGCACGGCGGACGTGTGTATGTGGACGGTGCCAACATGAACGCCCTGGTGGGCGTGGCCGCCCCCGGCGAGTTTGGCGGTGACGTGAGCCACCTGAACCTGCACAAGACCTTCTGTATCCCGCACGGCGGTGGCGGCCCCGGTGTCGGCCCCGTCTGCGTGGTCGAAGACCTGGTGCCTTACCTGCCCGGCCATGCCACAGGCGGTCTGCCGGTGAACGGCGTGGGCGCCGTTTCGGCCGCGCCGCTGGGCAACGCGGCGGTCTTGCCGATCAGCTGGATGTACTGCCGCATGATGGGTGCCGATGGTTTGCAACACGCCACCGAGGCCGCCATCCTGGCCGCCAACTACATCAGCAAACGTCTGGCGCCGCACTACCCCACGCTCTACGCCAGTGAAAACGGCCATGTGGCGCACGAGTGCATTCTGGACCTGCGCCACTTCAAGGAAAGCTGCGGCGTGATGGCCGAAGACGTGGCCAAGCGCCTGATGGACTACGGTTTTCATGCGCCCACACTGAGCTTTCCGGTGGCCAACACGTTGATGGTCGAGCCCACCGAGAGTGAAACCCGCGAAGAGCTGGACCGTTTCATCGACGCCATGATCGCCATCCGCGAAGAAATCCGTCTGGTGGAAGCGGGCACCTGGCCACAAGACAACAACCCGCTCAAGAACGCCCCGCACACCGCCGACAGCCTGCTGGCTGCCGACTGGGACCGCGCTTACCCGCGCGAGGTGGGTGGCGCGCTCAAGGGCCGCGTGCCGGGCAGCGTCAAATACTGGCCGCCGATTGGCCGCGTGGACAACGTCTACGGCGACCGCAACCTGTTTTGCAGCTGCATTCCCCTCAAAGCCTAGAGCCACGAGGCCTCACCATGCTGAACGTCCGTCGCGTCAACTACCGTGATCCGGCCGATGCGCAGGCACTGGTCCTGCTCCTCGACGCCTATGCCCGCGACCCCATGGGCGGCGGCGAAGGGCTCGCAGAAGACGTCAAGGCCCGGCTCTGCGGCGATCTGGCAGAACACCCACTGACCACCAGCTTCATCGCCTGGTTGAGTGATCAGCCCGTGGGCCTGATCAACTGCATCGAGGGTTACTCCACCTTCAAGGCCCGGCCGCTGATGAACATCCATGACATCGCGGTGCTGCCCGCTCACCGTGGACAAGGCGTTGGCCAAGCCTTGCTGGCTGCGGCCCAAGCCCATGCCCGCAATCGCGGCTGCTGCAAGCTCACGCTGGAAGTGCTCACCGGCAACACGGTGGCCCTGCGCAGCTATGAGCGTTTTGGCTTTGCGCCTTATGTCCTCGACCCGGCAGCAGGACAGGCAAGCTTCATGCAAAAGTGGGTCTGACCCGCTGCTTCACCTTCACAAACACCAGGAACACCGCTAAGATCAAAAACCTTGCATCGGGAGAGACTGCCCAGCCAGACTGGCAGCGCCGAAGGAGCAACCGCCCCGGAAACTCTCAGGCCAAAGGACCGATGCAAGCCGACACCCACCCTAGATGGCGTGTCACACACTCTGAAGAGCGACCGGGATTCGTCATCCGGTCCACCGCAGGAGCAAGCTTTGCCAAAAGCGAATCTCTCAGGTCTCAAACAGAGGGGGTCATGCAGCACACATCCTGTGCGCTGCGTGTCCATCCGTTTGAGACGTTTTGAAAAAGAGAGAAGCTCCATGAAAAATCCCATGATCAAGAAACACATGGTCATTGTGGGCGGTGGCATCACCGGCATCACATCCGCTTACGCCCTGGCCCAGCAAGGCATGCAGGTCACCCTGATCGAGAAAAACCGCTACCCCGGCATGGAAACGTCTTATGCCAACGGCGGTCAACTGTCGGCCTCGAACGCCGAAGTCTGGACCCACCCGTCCACCCTCATCAAGGGCCTCAAGTGGATGCTCAAAAGCGACGCCCCGCTGCTGATGAACCCCGCCCCCACCTGGCACAAGCTCAGCTGGATGGCCGAATTCGTGGCCGCTATTCCCAGGTACAAGGACAACACCATCGCCACGACCCGCTTGGCCATCGAGTCGCGCGAACACCACTTTGCCTGGGCCAAGGCAGAAGGCATTGAATTCGACCACAAGCGTGAAGGCATCCTGCACATCTACCGAGACAAGAAGGGCTTTGACCACGCAGGCGAAGTCTCCAGACTGTTGGCCCAGGGCGGCCTGCCGCGCCGTGCTGTCACGCCCGAAGAGATGAAGGCCATCGAGCCCACCTTGCAAGGCCAGTACTGCGGTGGCTATTTCACCGAAAGCGACTCCACCGGTGATATTCACAAGTTCACCTTTGGCCTGGCCAAGGCCTGCGAGCGCCTGGGGGTGAAGATCCTCACCGAACACCAGGTGCTGAGTGTGGCGTCCAATGGACAAAGCGCTGCTGTGCAAGTGCAGCACGCGGGCCAGACCGAAACCCTGAGCTTTGACGGCATCGTGATTTGCGCGGGCGTGCATGGCCGAGGCTTGGCTGCTCAGCTGGGTGACCGTCTGAACATTTACCCTGTCAAAGGCTACTCCATCACCGTGGGCTTGAACGACGAAGCCAGCCAGGCGGCTGCCCCGCAAGTGAGCTTGCTGGACGACGAAACCAAACTGGTCACCAGCCGTCTGGGACAAGACCGTTTCCGCGTGGCGGGCACCGCCGAGTTCAACGGCATCGACCTGGACATCCGCGCTGACCGCATCAAGCCCCTGGTCAACTGGGTCAACACCTGCTTCCCGGGCGTGGACACCCGCCGTGTCGAGCCCTGGGCCGGTTTGCGCCCCATGATGCCCAACATGCTGCCCCGCGTGGGCGCAGGTAAAAAAGCCAATGTGTTCTACAACACCGGCCACGGCCACCTGGGTTGGACACTTTCGGCGATCACCGCGCACCAATTGGCTGGGCATGTGCTGGCGTGGTCCAGCAACAACAGCATCGCCATTTTCGGCGGCACACGTCTGGCGCAAGCCTGATCCCCGGAGCATCCAGCAAGGGTTCAACATGGCAGTTTCGGTATTTGATCTGTTCAAAATCGGTATAGGTCCCAGCAGCTCGCATACCGTAGGTCCCATGCGAGCTGCCCGGCTCTTTGCCCAGCATTTGCAGAACCTGGACTTGCTGGAGCGCACAACTCGCGTACGGTGCAGCCTTCATGGGTCGCTGGGTGCCACTGGCAAAGGGCACGGCAGCGACAAAGCTGTCCTGCTGGGACTGTGCGGCCACGAGCCAGAAACCGTGCCAGTGGATCACATTGAACCCACTCTGAAGAACATCCGCAGCGGACAACGTCTTGCGCTCTTGGGCATTCACGACATACGCTGGGACGAAAAAGACGATCTGCTGCTCTATCGACAAAGCCTGCCTTTTCACGCCAACGGCATGAAGTTCTTTGCATGGGATGCGACGGACGCACTCCTCACAGAACGGACCTATTACTCGGTGGGTGGTGGTTTCGTATTGAGCGAAGAATTGGCACGGAATGGTGAACGCCAAAAACGTCTGGCAACGCACACCACACAACTGCCAATCCCCTTTCGCAGCGGCGATGATTTGCTACGCCGTTGCCGTGAACATGCATTGAGCATCGCAGGCGTGATGCGTTCCAACGAGCGCCATTGGCGCAGTGATGCTGAAATCGACAACGGCTTGCTCAACATTTGGTCTGCCATGCAGGCCTGTGTGGCAGCGGGCCTGCAGCACGACGGGCTGCTGCCAGGCGCCTTCAAGGTCAAGCGCCGAGCACCTCAGCTGTGGCGAGATTTGACCACCCAAGTTGAAAAATCCCTGAGCGATCCTTTGGCCGTACTTGACTGGGTGAACTTGTATGCGCTGGCAGTGAATGAAGAAAACGCGGCAGGTGGCCGAGTGGTCACAGCCCCCACCAATGGCGCAGCCGGCATTGTGCCGGCGGTACTGCATTACTACAGGCGTTTTGTGCCAGGCTCCAGCGATGCCGGAGTGATCGATTTTTTGCTCACAGCAGGCGCCGTCGGCATCCTGTACAAGGAAAACGCCAGCATCAGTGGTGCCGAGGTAGGCTGCCAGGGCGAAGTGGGTGTGGCCTGCTCGATGGCCGCCGGTGCGCTGTGCGCGGTGTTGGGGGGCAGCCCCGAGCAAATCGAAAATGCAGCCGAAATTGGCATGGAACACCACTTGGGTCTGACCTGCGATCCGGTCGGGGGCCTGGTACAAATTCCTTGTATCGAACGCAATGCCATCGCCGCAGTGAAAGCCATCAACGCCGCTCGCATGGCGCTGCGCGGCGATGGTCGGCATTTTGTCAGCCTGGACCAGGTCATCAAGACCATGCGCGAAACTGGCGCGGACATGAAGACCAAATACAAGGAAACCGCACGCGGAGGGCTGGCGGTGAACATCATCGAGTGCTGAAAACCCCAGGACTCAAATACCATACGGTTCAGAAACACGCGTCAGGGAGACGACATGAAAATCACTGCACAACAATTTGCCAGCGACAACTATGCAGGCGCTTGCCCCGAAGCCCTGCAGGCACTGCTGGACGCCAACGCCAGCGGACATGAGCCTGCCTACGGGGATGACCGCTGGACTGAGCGCTCGAGCAACATGCTGCGTGCACTGTTCGACATCGATTGCGACGTGTATTACGTCTTCAACGGGACTGCCGCCAACTCACTGGCGCTCGCGTCCATGTGCCAGAGTTACCACTCGGTCATATGCACCCCTGTGGCGCATGTGGAAACCGACGAATGCGGCGGTCCGGAATTTTTTTCGAACGGCTCCAAACTGCTGGTGGCTGAAGCCACATCACCATCCGCACAGCGTGGAAAACTCACACCAGAAGCGGTCGAAGCCCTGGTCACCAAACGCAGCGACATCCACTACCCACGCCCCAAAGTGGCCTCCATCACCCAGGCCACCGAACTGGGCACGGTCTACAGCGTGGACGAAGTACGTGCCTTGTCGTGGATGGCCAAAAAGCACAGCCTGAAGCTGCACATGGATGGCGCACGCTTTGCCAATGCGGTGGCACACCTGGGTTGCAGCCCCGCCGAAATCACCTGGAAAGCCGGGGTCGATGTGCTGTGTTTTGGCGGCACCAAAAACGGCTTGCCCGTGGGCGAGGCCGTGGTCTTTTTTGATCGCGAGCTTTCTCAGGACTTTGCCTGGCGCGTCAAGCAGGCAGGGCAACTGGCATCGAAAATGCGCTTCATTTCGGCCCCGTGGGTGGGCATGCTGGACAACGACACCTGGTTGCGCAATGCGCGCCATGCCAACGCCATGGCGCAGCGCCTGTATACCGGTCTGCTGCAAGTCTCTGGTGTGCAGGTCTTGCATGCACCTGAAGCCAACGGCGTGTTCGCCCAATTGCCCAAACCCCTGATCGATGCCTTGCATGCCAAGGGCTGGAAGTTCTACCAGTTCATCGCTGGCGGCGGTTGCCGCTTCATGTGTGCCTGGGACACGAGCGAAGCCTCGGTCGATGCCTTGCTGGCCGACATGCAAGCGCTCAGCTGAGCGTCAGGGCCTATCTGCTGCGGGCCAGTTCACGCAGAAGTGGCTTTGGCCAGCTGCCACTGCTCTTTGAGCCAGCGCTTGAGTTCAGCCTCGTGCTGAATGCGGTGCAAGTCGGCGGCCAGGCTGTCGGCGCTGTGGCGCTGGTCGGCCTGAATGCGCTGCAAGGACTGGGTCATGGCCGCTTCGTCGGCATCGGCCTGCACCGGCACACACAACTCACGGCTCAACTGGCTTTGCAACTGGTCCAGGTCATCCTCGAGCGCGCTCACCTGTTCCTTGAGCAACAAGCACATGGCCAGCAGCTTGTCATCGGCCATGCGTGAGGTGCTTTGCGGGTTCACCTGCGCCACCTGCATTTGCAGGCGCAGCAAGGTGGTCAGATCGTTTTTTTCATAGGCGGCATTCACCTCGCTCATCCACGCGGTTTTGCGCACACGCTCTTGTTCGTCCGGCTCCCGGTCCGGGTGCAAGGCACTGGCCAGCTGCCGAAAAATGGTCCGAATGGCGCTTTTGGCATCCGCCTCCTGAAGGACGGCTTTGGGCACTTCGCCCTTTTCAGCGGCCGCGCTGTACTTTTGCGCTTTGCGCGCCGCCCGCTTGGCGGCCTTGCGCAGGTCGTCGGCCTGCTGCTGGCGTTGCCACTGGCGCATGCCCGCGGCCATCATCTCTTCGGGCGTCTGGTATTGGCTGGGTTTGTCAATCGGCTGGCCCAGTGCTTCTTCAATCCTTTCACGCAGGCGCTGCGCTGCCTCGGCCTGTTCTTCGGCCGCTTCTTGCGCGTCCTCTTCACGCACATACAGGTCGGCCAGGGCCTGCACCTGCGGGTCGGCGCTGGCGGCCAATTGCCCAATCAGGCTGCGCAACTTGCCACGGGCCATGCGTTGTTGCTGCACCGTGAGGTCTGCTGTCTGCAGCTTGTCGTGCAACAACAGCAGCAGGCTTTTGCGGTGGGCCTGCGCTTGCTGCCCCGATTCGCGCAAGGCCTGAATGTGCGCGTAACGGTGCCGGTCAGACCACGCCTGCAGCCTTTGAATGTGGCCCGACAGCCGCTCAACGTGAGCCAGCAGTTCATTGAAGCGCTGCTGGGCTGGGGTGAGTTTGGCTTGCGCCGTGGCTTGCACCGTCAAGGCAGAAAGAACAAGGGCCGCTGGTGGGGGCGTTTCGGGCAAGGAAGTCATCTGGGAAAGGTCGATCGTGCGGCAGCCAAACAGTGCGGCCCATGTTAACGCCTGTCACAAAACACATCGAAATCTTGTGGGAGACCAGCGCCTTGTGGGAGCGCGCCCCTGCGCGCGAATGCTTCGGCCGCAGGGGCGGCCTCCCACAAAACCCCAAACCCCACAAAGAACCCAAACCTTGTACTAAAACCCCGCCCCCTGGGAAGCGTGGCGGTGCGCGTTGATAATCCCTCTTCCATTGGAAAAGCAACCACCCATGCCGAGCCCCGCCCCGTTCAAAGTCCTGAGCCTCATCCCACCGATGACGCAGCTCAACACGCCCTACCCGTCGACCGCCTACCTGACGGGTTTTTTGCGTGCGCAGGGGATCGCGGCCGAACAAGTTGACTTGGCGCTGGCCACGGTGCTCGCCCTGCTCAACCGGCCGGGCCTCACGGCGTTGCGTGACGCGGCGTTGGCCTTGCCCGTTGAAGAGCGTTCGGGGCCAGTGAACTTTTTCCTGGACCACTTCAACGATTACGCGGTCAGCATCGACCCGGTGATCGCCTTTTTGCAAGGCCGTGACAGCACCTTGAGCCACCGCATCGCAGGCCGGGGCTTTTTGCCCGAAGGCCCGCGCTTTGCGGCACTCGACGCCTACGAAGACGACGGCACGGGCGACCCGATTGGCTGGGCCTTTGGCGCTTTGGGCCAAACCGACCGAGCCCGGCACTTGGCCACGCTGTACCTGAACGACCTGGCCGATGTGCTGCGTGATGCGGTCGATGAAGGTTTTGAGTTCGTGCGTTACGCCGAGCGCCTGGCCGCCAGCCAGCCCAGCTTTGACGCGCTGGCAAAGGCGCTGGCCCAGCCCCCCAACCTGATCGACAGCACGCTGGAGCGCCTGGCGTTGCAAGCGGTTGCGCAGCACCAGCCGCAACTGGTGTTGCTGTCGGTGCCCTTTCCCGGTTCGGTCTATGCAGCGTTTCGCATCGCCCAGTGCATCAAGCGGACGCACCCGCAGATCCGCATTGGCCTGGGTGGTGGCTTTGTGAACACCGAACTGCGCGAGCTGAAAGACGCCCGCGTGTTTGACCATGTGGACTTCGTCACACTCGACGGCGGCGAACGCCCGCTGCTCAGCCTGATCGAGCACCTGCAAGGCCAGCGCAGCGCGCAGCGCCTGCAACGCACGTTCATCCGCGATGCATCAGGTCAAGTGCAATACGTGAACCTGCAAGAGCCCGACATCGCCTTTGAAGACGTGGGCACGCCCACCTGGGACGGTCTGCCGCTGCACAGGTACCTGTCGCTGTTGGACATGCTCAACCCGATGAACCGGCTGTGGAGCGACGGGCGTTGGAACAAGCTGACGGTGGCGCACGGTTGCTACTGGAAAAAGTGCAGTTTTTGCGATGTGAGCCTGGACTACATCAGCCGCTACGAAACCGCCAGCGCCAGCACGTTGGTGGACCGCATCGAGCAGATCGTGGACGAGACGGGCCAGACCGGCTTTCATTTTGTGGACGAGGCCGCACCACCCAAAGCCCTGAAAGCCCTGGCCGAAGAACTGCTGCGCCGGGGCGTGCAAATTTCCTGGTGGGGCAACATCCGCTTTGAAAAAACCTTCACCCCTGAACTGTGCGACTTGCTGGCCCAAAGCGGCTGCATCGCCATGTCGGGCGGGCTCGAAGTGGCGTCGGACCGCTTGCTGAACCTCATGAAAAAAGGCGTCTCGGTCGAGCAGGTGGCGCAAGTGACCAAAGGCTTTGCCGATGCGGGGGTGCTGGTGCACGCTTACCTGATGTACGGCTTTCCCACGCAAACGGTGCAAGACACGGTGGACGCGCTCGAATACGTGCGCCAGTTGTTTGAAAACGGCTGCATCCACAGCGGTTTTTTCCACCGCTTTGTCTGCACCGTGCATTCGCCCGTGGGCCTGAACCCCGAGGCTTACGGCGTGACGCTCTTGCCCTTGCCCGCGGGCACATTTGCCAAAAACGACGTGGGCTTTGTCGACCCCACCCGCTTGGGCCAGGGCATCGACCACGACCTGCTGGGCCAGGGCCTGAAAAAAGCCATCTACAACTTCATGCACGGCGTGGGCGTGGACGCCGATGTGCGCCAGTGGTTTGCGCTGCCCAAGGGCCAATGCCCCAAAACCACGGTGCCACGCCACAAAATCGCCAAGGCCTTGGCCTGAACGTCTGCCAAGTTAAATCAGGCGGGGGCTGGCTCATGCACCTGCACGGGCAGCTCCGGCCAGCACTGCTCAAATACCAAGCACACGCCGGCAAGCCAACAGGCATGCGGCCTCCAAGACTTGTGCATGGACTTATCCACAGCTTGGCGCACAGTTATCGGGGATCAACCCGCGTGGTGTCAGCCAGGGCACAGACACATTCAACGGCTGGCCGCCATCAAAGCGGCAAAGCCCACAAACACCCCGCCCGTGACCCGGTTGAAGGTTTTCATGACGTGGGCTTGCTGCAGGACACGCGACAGCTTGTGGCCGCTGAGGGCGTAAATCAGGTACCAACTCACCTCGATCACCGTGAAGGTGGCCAACAAAATGCCGAACTGCGTGAGCGCAGGCAACTCGGGCTGGATGAACTGCGGAAAAAACGCCGCCGAAAACACAATCGCTTTCGGGTTGCTGGCCGCCACCGCCAAACCCTGACGGTAAAACGATCCCGCGCTGCGCACGGGGCCGGGCTGTGCAGCATCGGTCAGGGCCGACGCTGCTGGCACACCCGCGCGCCAGAGCTTGTAACCCAGCCAAGCCAAGTAAGCGGCGCCCAGGTAACGCAAGGCGTCAAACACCGCCGGAAACGTGTGCAGCAAAGCGCCCACGCCCGCCGCTGAAATGCTGACCATGCACACCAAGGCCGACATGCACCCGGCCATGGTCGCGAGGGCGGGCCGAATGCCAAATCGCGCGGCATGACTCATCACCAACAGCATGTTGGGGCCGGGCGTGGCCGACACCACAAAGGTCATGCCGACAAAAATCCACCAGGTTTGCAAACCCATTTTTTTCGCCTTGTTGTTGATTGGTGAAAGAAGCGTCCATGAGCCAGGGCAGCCTGTCGCACCGTTGATTTGGGGTGGATTTGTGCGAGCGGCACCCGCTCAATGGCATTAATAATGTAGCATTTGGTTTTACAAAAAATGCATGAACACCTCCAACTCACCATTGTCCGCCACCCTTGCCGGCCATTGCGGGCGCTTCCTCCAACGCCGGGGGCCACTCTCGTCGCAGCACCATGAGCGCGAGTGGCTGTTTTTCTCCTTTTTGCTCATCTTGACCCTGGGCTACGCCGCCTTTGCGATGGTGTCCTGGCAGCTGGACTTTGAAGGCGGGGTACTGGCCAATGGTTTGGGCATCCTGGCCATGTTGGCCCTGGGGGGCCTGCGGCTGGCCCACGTCCGGCTCAGTCTCTTGATCACCGCCTTGCAAATCTTGACGCTGGCACAGGCTTTTTGCATCACCTGGCTCACGGGGGGCATTTACTCGGCCACCATCAGCTGGCTGGCCCTGGCCCCGCTGCCTGCGGTACTGGCTTACAGACAGGGCGCGCGCATCGCCGGGCTGGCGGTGGGTTGGCTGTTGATCTTGGGCCTGTACGGCTACGCCCTGCTGGGTGGCGAAATGGCTTTGCAAATCAGGCCACAAGACCTGATCCATTGGCACTTGATGATGGCCATCGTTATTTTTGGCATGCAACTGGCTTTGCTGTTTCGCATGAACAGTGTGCGCAACGAACGCATGCAACGCGCCCAACAGCAACGGCGCAAGCTTCGGCAACTGACCAAAAACATGCAACACACGCAACAGCAAAAAGACCTGTTCGTGGCCTCGGTCAGCCACGAGTTGCGCACGCCCATGAATGCCATTTTGGGCTTGGCCGATCTGATCCATCACGACAAGCGACTCGACGATGAGGTGCGCTCGAAGATTGAAGTCATTCAAAAATCGGGCGAACACCTGCTGACCATCATCAACGATTTGCTGGACCACTCGCAAATGCAAGCCGGTCGCCTGCAAGTGGAGCAAGCGCCTTTCAACCTGCACGAGACCTTGCTCAGCAGTTTCCAGTTGCTCAAACGGCGTGCGGCCACCAAACCGCTGCAGTACACGCTGCACATGACGCCCGACTTGCCGCAGTGGATCGTGGGCGACAGCCACAGGCTGACCCAAATTCTGGTCAACCTGCTCGGCAATGCCATCAAATTCACCACCCAGGGCGAGATCGAACTGCACTGCAGCTTGCTGCCTGCACAAGAGGACCCACCAACGCCGTGCACCATCCGGCTCGCGGTGCGCGACACCGGCATGGGCATCGCGCCCGAATTGCAGCACCGGGTTTTTCAAAGCTTCTCGCAGGCCGACAGCTCGATTGCCCGCCGCTTTGGCGGCAACGGCCTGGGCTTGTCCATCACGAAAGGGCTGGTGGAAGCCATGGGTGGCGCGATTGGCTTTGAAAGCCAGGTGGGACTTGGCACCACCTTCCATGTGACGCTGCCCTGCACCTTGAGCCATGCACCGGCCTACGCCCAAGCCTTGGTCGAGACCGAGAACAGCGAAAAAGCGGTGCGCATTCTGATCGCCGACGACAACCCGTTGAACCGGCAAATCGCCTCGTTGCAGTTGCGCCGCCACCTGCCCCAAGCGCAGGTCACCGAAGTGGCGAACGGCTTGGAAGCCTTTGAGGCCGTGCGCGACAGCGATGGGTTTGACGTGGTCCTGATGGACCTGCTGATGCCGGAGATGGACGGCCAGACCTCGGCCCGCAAAATCCGCAGTGAACTGCCCGAGCCGCAACGTTCGACGCCCATCATCGCGCTGACCGCCAATGCCGACAAAGACGAGTTGGCGCGCTGCCTTGAAGCGGGCATGAACGAGTCCATGCTCAAACCCTTCAACCGCAGCTTGTTGGTCAAACGGGTGCTGTCTTATGTGGCCTGAACCCATGCGTCCCGACCTCCCCATGGCAGCCCTGGGTGGCCAACACCCCCCACAGCCAGGCTTCGGGTGGCGTGCCTGGCTCCAGTACGGCCTGTTGTGCGGCCTGTTGTTCGGCCTGCTGTGCACCGCCAGTCCGCTGTTCGCGCAAATGCCCGAAGAAGAGGTGCCACTCAAACCGTGCCGCGTGGACACCACGGCACCAGGCCAAGGTTCCCCCCGCGACGCCGACGAGCCCGCCGACTGCTATGAGTTCGGCGCATCGGTTGGCGAGCTGGGTTGGCATTGGCGCAAAAATCTGCCCAACCAAGTGCGCTGGCTGACCCGCAAAGACGCGGCCCGTCTGTGTGCCCAAGCCCAAACCGAGTTTGGCCAAAAAGTGAACAGCCCGGTGGCCGGCGGCTGTGTCTTTTTGGCCCCGAGCGCCTGCACCATCGTCACCAACGGCCCGGTGTCGCCCACCGCCATCGGCAATGCCGTGCGCTACTGCGTGTCCTGAACCCCGGCTCACCCGTGGCTGGTGGTTTTTAGCTCAAGCCACCTCGCCCGAGGCAATGCGGCGCAGTGCCTGCTCGAACACCTCGACCGGCTGCCCGCCCGAGATCAAATGCTTGTCGTTGAGGATGATGGCAGGCACCGAGCGGATGCCCGCTTGTGCATAAAACTGCTGGCGCTCGCGCACCTCGGCGCTGTAGGCATCGCTGTCCAGCACCGCACGGGCAGCGGCCACGTCCAGCCCCGCTGCGGACACGCAGGCCAGCAAAACCAGCGGGTCTTCCATGCATTCGGCGCGGCCCTGATAGGCCTGCAAGAATTCTTTTTTCAGGGCGTGCTGTGCGCCTGCGCCTTGGCTCTCGGCCCAGTGCAGCAAGCGGTGCGCGTTGAAGGTGTTGTAAACGCGGCCCCGGCCACCGGGATGGAAGGCAAAACCCACCTCGGCACCGCGTGCGGCAATGGTCTGGCGTATCTGCGCTTGCTGTTCGGGTGTCGAGCCGTATTTCTCGCTCAGGTGCTCGCCCAGATCCTGCCCGCCGGGGGGCATGTGGGGGTTCAACTCAAATGGCTGGAAATGCAGATCGGCCCGCACCTCGCCGTCCAATCGGGCCAGCGCCTTTTCCAAAGCACCCAAACCCACCGCACACCAGGGGCAAGCGATGTCAGAGACAAAATCAATTTTGATGGAGACGGGCATCATGGCTTTCGGAGGTGGTTTCAAAACAATAGCCATTGTCTACGGGCATTCGCGCGCAGGGGCGAGCTCCCACACAAGACCTGGTTTTTTGTGGGAGGCCGCCTCCGCGGCCGAAGACTGTTGTTTCACGTTAACAAGCTCTTCAACAGACACGCGCCAGTGGCCTTTCAAGGCCTTGCTGAAGGCGGCGCGGCGATGGAGGAAAATTCAACGCCATGGCTGTCCGCGCCAATTGCAAGACAGCTGCGGCCTATGACCGGTGACCTTCCTCAAATGCAACGCCCCTCTCTCTGACCGAAAACAAAAAAAATGCTTGTTCTGATCCAGCTATTGCGCCAAAGCCAATCCATCGCTCGCACCGAAGCGGGGTTCTTTTTTCGCCGGGCCAAACTCCTGTGGGCCGTGGTCGCTGTGGCGCTGATTCCTTCGCTGTACACCGTGATTTACTTGTCCAGCCTGTGGGACCCTGGCGCACACAGCACGGCGCTGAAAGTCGGCATCGTCAACCTCGATCAAGGCTTGGTTTACCGGGAGCAAGCGGTCAACATCGGCCAAGAACTCAGCAACACCTTGAAAGCCACGGCCCGCTTCGACTACCAAGCGATGGCCCATGCCGACCAAGCCCGCACACTCGTCAAACAAGGTCATTTGGCCTTTGCCCTGATCATTCCGGAAAACTTCAGCTCCAACGCCGTTCCGGGGGCAGAGCCCGGCGCGGGCCAACTGGTGGTATTCGCATCGCAGGGCAACAACGTGGAAACCGCCCGCATTGCCCAGCAATTTGCCTCCGAGCTGGGACACAAAATCAACGAAAGTCTGAATGCCAAGCGTTGGTCCTTGGTGCTGTTGAAAGCGGCAGGCTCAAAGCAAAGCGTCACGCGCCTGCACCAAGGCCTCAGTGACCTGCATCATGGTGCCAATGAACTGGATGAGGGGGCCACACGCGCCGCCAGCGGGGCCAAATCTGTCCAAGTGGGCGCGCAGCGTCTGAGCGAAAACCTGTCTCACTGGAGTCAGGACAGCAAAAAACTGGGCGCGGGCTTGCGCGCCATGGACGCCAGCAGGCCGCGCCACTCCGATTTGAGAAAACTCAACGAAGGTGCCGACACGCTGGCCAACGGTCTGACCGATCTGGGCCAGGGTCTGAAGAAACTGCAAAGCGGCAGCCACACGCTCTCGTCCGAAGTGTCCACGTTCAACGACGAGACGGGCAGCAGCTTGTTGGTCGGCCCAGGCATTCGCAACCACATCACGCAAGTGTCTTCGGGCTTGCAACAGCTGGACCAGGGCTTGCAAACGGCGGTGGACGGCGAGCAAAAGCTGGAAGAAGGTGCGCGCAACCTGCGTGCGGGCGTGCATGCGCTCACCGTGGGCGTGCGCCAATTGAACAGTGGCCTGCGCTCAGCATCCACACAATTTCCCGATGACGCGCAGCTGGACACCCTGGACGCGGGTGCGGCCGAGTTGGCTCAGGGCACGGCCGCTGTGACCAAGGGCAATGAAAAAATCAGCGCCGCCACGAAGCGCCTGGCCATGGGCTTGGCGCTGATGGAAAAAGCCATCCCCACCATGGACGACACACCCGATGGCAGCCCCGAGGGTCTGGCCGATTCGGTGCGCCCGCTGTTCGAGCTGGACGCCACCGTGCAAAACAACGGCATCGGTTTCATTGCCAACGTGATTCCGGCCGCCCTGTGGCTTGGCGCCGGTATCGCGGTGTTTTTTGTCAACCTGCGTTTGCTTCCCAGGCACGCCAAACCCTTTCATCGGGCGGCGCAACTGCTGGGCAAATTGGCCCTGCCCGGGAGCCTGGTGGTGCTGCAAAGTGTGCTGATTCTGTTCACCGTGCTGGTGGTGTTGCAGGTGGATGTGGTCCATCCGCTGGCCTTGGTCTGCACCGTCTTGAGCGCCGGCTTGGCCTTTTTATTCCTGATCTGCGCCCTCACCCATTTCATGGGTGACGCAGGCAAGGCTTTGGCCATGGTGCTGCTGGCGATCCAATTGACGTCTTCAGGCGGGGTGATGCCGGTCGAACTCAGCGGCAGCTTTTTCTCCACATTGAGCCCATGGCTGCCCATCACATGGCTGGCCCATGGGCTCAAAGCCACCTTGTTTGGTGCGTTTGAAGGCACCTGGCTGCTGTCCTGGTTGCAAATCAGCGGCGTGGGTCTGTTCGCGGCCAGCCTGATCCTGGTGTTTGGACGCTGGCGCTTTGTGTCTGTGCGCCAATTGCGCCCACAGCTCGACTTGTGACACGGGGGTCTTCAGCGAACCCGGCCCTCCACCAAGTCAGCTCAAATCCCCGGCACCTGTAGGGTGGCGAGCAAAGCCGCCATGAACGGCTCGGCGGCTTCATAGGGCACCCAATGGCCCGCTCCGGGCACCGTGTGCCATTGCCCCCAACGGGGGGGCAAGCCCTGCATGGCCGATTGCAACTCGGGCAAGCGGCCCCGGTACAAGGCATCGTGTTCACCATAAATGGCGCTGACCGGCACCTGCACACGCGGCAAGGCCCGGGCCACGATGTCGGTGGACGACAGGCGGCGGCGCGGCATGCGATCGCGCTGCACGTTGGCCGTGTGCAGGTTCAGCGCCAACGCATCCAGACTTTCGGGCCGCTCGAACATCAGCGCCATCAGGTTGTGCCGGTGCACCTGTTCCTGCGCTTGCGGTGTGGGCAAATGCCGCCACCCTTTGAGTGCCATGCGCCCGGACACGGTGATGCCCATGCCGGGCGCCCCCACCAGCACCAGTGCCCGGGCATCTTGCGGGTGATCGGCCAGCCACAGCGCCCCGGCCATGCCCCCAAAAGAAAAACCCACCACCTGCACAGGGCCGGTGCAAACGCCCTGGTTTTGCAACTGCTGCAAGCCGGCGTGCAAATGCGCGGGTAAGGCATCGACATCGGTACAGCCTGCAGGCAAGTCCGAGTCGCCAAAGCCCGGCATATCAGGCACCAGCACGCGCCAGCCCGCACCGGCCAGAGGCGCGATGCTGCGCACCCAGTGTGTCCAGCTGCCGCTGCCGCCATGCAGCAACACCACGGCGGGGTGCTGGGCCTGCCCCCAGGCATGCCAGACCGTGTGGGCGCCGTCCAAGCAGGTGACCAGGCGCTGGGCATCGCCCAAGGCCAGACACACATCGGATGGCAAAAAATCGGGCAACACCAGCGCACTCATGGTTTCTTCCAAGCATTCATCACAGACCACCGCATCACTGGACCACCCGCGGGTGATGCAAGCGCCAAACCTTGTACGCCGCCGCCGTGGCCACCACGCTGGCCAGACCACTGGCCAGAAACACGCTTTGCAAACCCCAGCGTTCGCTGATGACGCCCCCCAGCAAAGCCCCCAGCACACCTGAAAAACCATAAGCGATGACGGTGTAAAGCGCCTGCCCGCGCCCGCGCAATCGGCCCGGAAAATGGTGCGAGACCAAGGCGATGCACACCGTGTGGTGCGTGGCAAAGGTGATGGCATGCAGCAATTGCGCCAACAACAAGACCCACAACACATCGGCCCAGGCCGTCGTCAGGCCCATGCGCAGCGCCATCACCGCCGAACACACCACCAGCCATGCGGTCAGGGGCATGCGGGGCAGCCAGCGCGACTGGTTGAAAAACCAGCCAACCTCCACCGCCACCGAGACCACCCACATCACACCGATCATGGTTTTGCTGTAACCCACTTCATCCAGGTACAGCGAAAAAAACACATAAATGCCGATGTGCGACAGCACATGGAAAAACGTGGACGCCAAAAACCACTGAACCGGCTTTTGCCGCAACACCGGCCACACCGGCACATGCGCTTCCAAGTGGTGCGTGGGCTCTTTGACATTGGGCAACCACCAGACACACAGCAGCACGGCCGCCAGGCTCAACACCGTCCAGCCCGGAAAGTGCCGCATGCCAAACGCATCGAACCAGGCCCCCGCCGCAAACACCGTGACCAAAAATCCCATTGAGCCCCACAGACGCACCCGCCCATAGCGCTTGGCGTCAAACGCCCCGCCCTGGCTGACCAGGTGCGCCATGGCGGCTTCGCTGATCGGCATCATGGAACTGGTGTGGGTGAACATCACCAACAACACCAACCCCAAGCCCACCGGCCCCCAGTCAAAAAACAGCAAACAAGCCGAGGCAAAAGCCACCCCCGCCCCGATGCGCAGCAACTTCACGCGCTCGCCCGTGCGGTCACTCAAAGCGCCCCAAGCATAGGGCGCAAACAAACGGGTGGCCGCCTGCACCGCCGTGAGCACGCTGATGGTCAGCAGGCTCAGGCCCATGTCTTGCAACCACAGGGGCAAGTAAGGGTTGAAAAACCCGATGTGGGCAAAGTAACTGGCCGACATCGCGGCAAAGGGCAGCAGCTGCCGGCGTCGCGTCATACCTCAGGGCTTGGCAGGAGCGATGGGCGGCAGCGTGTGCTGCACGTCAGCGCATTGGGCCCGGTACTGCAAAGCGTGTTCCATCACCACCAGGGCCAGCATGGCCTCGGCAATCGGTGTGGCACGGATGCCCACGCACGGGTCGTGACGGCCTTTGGTGATGACTTCGGTGGGCTGGCCGTTGGCATCGATCGAGTCACGGGCGATCAAGATCGAGCTGGTGGGCTTCACGGCAATCGACACCTCGATGTCTTGCCCGGTGCTGATGCCGCCCAGCACGCCACCGGCGTTGTTGCCCACAAAGCCTTCCGGGGTGAGCGCATCGCCTGCGGTGCTGCCTTTTTGCGTGACGCAGCCAAAGCCCGCGCCAATCTCTACCCCCTTGACCGCGTTGATGCCCATCATGGCAAAGGCGATGTCGGCGTCAATCTTGTCAAACAGCGGCTGGCCCAGCCCCACAGGCACGCCACGGGCCACCACGCGCAGGCGGGCACCGCACGAATCACCCGACTTGCGCAAGGCATTCATGTAGGCCTCCAGCGCCGAAACATCGGCCACCGGGGCAAAAAACGGGTTGTTCGGCACATGGTCCCAGCTTTCGAAGCCCACGGGGACATCCCCGATCTGGGTCATGCAGCCGACAAAAGTGGTGCCAAATTTTTCCTTCAGCCACTTCTTGGCCACCGCACCTGCCGCCACCATGGGGGCCGTCAGGCGGGCCGAAGAGCGCCCACCGCCGCGCGGATCGCGCAGGCCGTACTTGCGCCAGTAGGTGTAGTCGGCATGGCCCGGACGGAAGGTCTGCAGGATGTCGCCATAGTCCTTGCTGCGCTGGTCGGTGTTCTGGATCAGCAAGCAAATTGGGGTCCCGGTCGTCAGCCCCTGGTAAACCCCGGAGATGATTTGCACCGCATCGGGTTCGTTGCGCTGGGTCACAAATTGGCTGGTGCCGGGACGGCGGCGGTCCAGATCGGGCTGGATGTCTGCCTCGCTCAGGGGCATGCCCGGGGGGCAGCCATCGATCACGCAGCCAATGGCCGGGCCGTGGGATTCACCAAAGTTGGTGACCGAAAAAAGATTTCCAAAGGTATTGCCGCTCATGGGAGAGGATTATCCCAGAGCGGCCAAGCCTCATTGCAAGGGCCTCATTTTTTCAGAGGCAGCCGCAAGGTGACACGGGTCTGGCCCGTCTGACTTTGGATCTGCAGCACCCCACCCAGCAGCTGGGCACGCTCGTGCAGGAAGCGCAAACCCCGAAACGAGGTTTGGTCCACGTTGAAGCCCACACCGTTGTCCGAAAAATCAAACACACACAGGGGCCCATCCAGGTGCAACGACACCTCCAATTGCGTGGCATCGGCGTGCTGCAGGATGTTGGAAAAAATCCCAAAAATCATGAAACGCAAATTCTGCATGTTTTGCATCGTCATCCAGTTGATTTTCTGAACCTCGGCATCGATGCGCCACACCAGTTGCAATCCTGCGGCGCGCATGCGCGCATCCAGTCGGTAGCGGATGTTGGCCAACAAACCCACCACATCGCCCATTTCACAATTCATGCCGTCCACGGTCAACTTGAGCAAGTCCAGACAGTCGTGCAGCGTCCATGTCAGGTCTGCTGGCTTGATGCTGCCCCGTTCAATCTGCCGAATGGCCGCACTCAAATGTGCCCCGACCCCGTCGTGCATGTCGCGCAGCACCCGCTGGCGTTCGGTGAGCCGTTCGTTTTCTGCCAGGTGAAGTTTTTGATCTTCATAGTCCTGACGCAAGACCATTTCTTTTTCCTTGACCCGGAATTCAAACTGGCTCGTCGCAGCCCGCTCTCTGAGCATGCTTTGCCTGAATCTGGAAATCACCACAAACACCAGGCTCCAGCCGAAAAGCACCACGCTGTAAGGCATCCAATTCGTGTGCCCATTCACCCCGCCCAAAACACGCACAAACCACCAGTCATGCACCCCCAGCACCACATTCACAATGACAGCCAGGGCAATCAAGACACGTTCAGCATTGGGTTGCCGCAAAGCACGGTGACAGAACCAAACCCCATACACCAACAAGCTCACAGCCACACAGCCCAACCAGATGACCCTCGGCATGTCTATGCCTGCAAATGCCTCCATGGCTGCCGTCGCAACACCGATCAACATGACAACGAAGCTTGTTCGTTGAATGCGTTGTCCTTGGATATCGACAATGAGGTGCACAAACATGAGCGCCCCATAAATCCAGAAAATGTATGCCGCATAAACAAGGAAACTCCACCAGGGCCACGGCCAAGGGGGCGTGATCAGCACCACATCCAACATGCGGATGCTCCAAAAAAACTCGGTCAAAGCGGCGATGAGGTACAAGGGTTCACGCGGCCTCACCTCGCTTTCTGTGGACCACAAAATCAGACTGAAACCGGCGACGGTCCAATTGAAGGCCACCATCACCAATGCCCAACCCACTTGCCACCGGTAATCGCGCTCGTAACGCTCATAAAGCTCTTGCGCTGATCCCACCACCACGGGGTTCAAACCCCCTTTGCGCAAAACGTCCGACTCCACACGCAGGTGCAAGACGTTTTCAGCCTTCAACACGGCCTCTGGAACAGCCACCCAATGCGGTCGTTTACTGAAATCGGCTTGCTTCTGACTGACCCGCATGGCTTCGGTGGACAGATGGGTCAACAAGACGTGACCATTGACCGATAACTCAAAGCGGTTTCCGACCCTCGGCAAATAAATCGCCACGCCTTCTTCAGCAGGCACATCGGCCAGTGCCCATCGCAATGAGAATTTGGCGGTCCCCGCATAACCAGGGTAATGGTGGTCCCAGAAATAGGGCAATTGAACCTGTTTTTCCTGTGCTTCACCCAGGGTCTCAAGCTGCATCTGCGCCTGAGAAATCTCCAGCGTCCTGGCCTGCGTCCCGCTACAAAACCCCAGCCAAAGCACCAGCAAAAAAGCCCATGAGCGAGCCCATGAGCGCATCCATTCAGACACGCAGCAAACCCAGTTTTTGGGCCTCAAAAACCGCTTCGCTGCGTGAATGAACGGCCATCTTGCGGTAAAGATTTTTGATGTGACTTTGGACCGTGTAAATGCTGATCTTTTGAAGCCCCGCGATCTCCGCATAGGAAAAGCCTCTGGAGATCAGCTCGAGTATTTCCCCCTCTTTGTGGCTCAGCTTGAAACCCATCGACATCAACTCGAATGCATGGGTCTTGACTGCATCCATGGGTGAGGCGTGGGCCGGTCCGGCCAACCTTCTCAATCGGGCCAGTACACCGCGTGCAATCATGGGTGACATGGGGGCGGCACCGGCTTTCATGTCCAGAATCGACTGCGCCACATCGCCCCAAGGCGCATCTTTGTGAATGTAGCCAACTGCTCCAGCATCGATGCTGGACAGCACGCTCATGTCATCGCCAAACATGGAGATGACCATCGCGTCGCAGTGAGGCCACTTTTGTACGGCCGCAGAGATCACTTCTTGGCCCGAACCGTCGGGCAGACCCAGATCACACAACAAAGCATCCACGGCCACTGACTGCGCAGACAACCAGGCCACGGCCTCTTGTTTGGTTTCATGCATCGCCACCAAGCTCAGCAAGGGATGCGCTTGCACCTGCTCAGCCAGGTACATCCGCACCTGCGGGTCATCTTCCACGATCCAAACCAAGACAGTTTTCATTTTGAGATCGCTCCACAGTTCAACACCTCGGCACAACCTGCAAGCATAAAAAATTTTGAATTCTTAACAACCACTCGTTTATGGGATATGAATCTTTATTTGCTCAAATTATAGTCAGCCCGGCGTTGGCAATTCCGTTCAACACCGGCCACCAGGCAAGGAGATCCGACCATGAAAATCGCATTCACATCGTGCATGTCGCCCAACTCATACAAGAGTCAACCCGTCTGGAACACCATCGCCAAACAAGAGCCGGACGTGCTGGTCTTGTTGGGCGATTCCGTCTACATCGACTGCCCTCCTCACCCCGATGGAAATGAGCACAGTCACCCCCAAGAAGCTGGCTATGCAGACCATGCATTCGCCACCCATTTGCACGCGCTGTACCAAAAGCAATTGGCCGTTCCAGAATTCAGCAACTTGATCACACGACCCCATCTGCGCACCTATGCCATCTGGGACGACCACGATTTTTTATGGAACGATGCCAACGGAAAAAATGCCCGCACCAAACTGCACATGAACCAAGCCGTACTGTCGGGCAACTTGCTGCAGTGCTGGCGAGCTGCCTTGAACAAGGAAGCGTTCCCTGCATCCGTCAGCGATGCCGCCGTGCAGCAAAACTACGTGACCCCACCCAATCTGGGCGCCTATGACAGCCTGATGCCCGGCTATGACCACATCAAACTGTCAGACCAACTGCATTTGCACCTGACAGACGGGCGTTCATGGCGCACCAAAACGCAATTGCTGGGGTCGGCGCAACGCCAAAAGATCGAAAGCGAAATCCACAACGCGCCCCATGCGGTGCACCTCGTGGCCAGCGGTTCCACCTTTCAACGGCATGGCCGCAGTGGTTGGCTCGACTGTCAAGATGAACACGACTGGTTGCTCCAATTGGCCAGTGAATACCGCATCCTTTTGCTCAGTGGCGACATCCATCGCAATGCAACACCCGAGCCCATCACGACAGCAACCGGCAAAAAATTCTATGAAGTCACCGCCTCGGGTGCGGCCATCAATTTCAGTCCGTTCCACTGGAGCGACAACGACCCAGGCAACAGTTGGCTCAATTACAGCCAGAAGTTTGGTGTGCTGAACGTCAGCGATGACGCGATCGGCATCAGCCTGTTTGACCATGGCCGTGAAACCCCATCGCCTCACGCACCAATTTCAATCAAAAACTGGTAGCGCAGATCAACCGCCACGTCATCAAGCAACGCATTTCATTCTTTGCAACTTTCTTCAACCACCGGGAGCACTTCATGAAAAATCGGATCAACCCCAGCCAACATCCATCGTGGCCCTTTGCCGCGTCTGCCAGCACGCTGGCCATTGCGGCCCTCGTGACCGCTTGTGGCGGTGGCAGCAGCAGCGCAGACAGCACCATCACCCTCAGCGGCACTGCGGCCACAGGCGCCCCCATGGCAGGTGCCACAGTGGTGGTCAAGGACAGCACGGGCAGCGAAGTGCAATCTTGCGCACCCTGCACCGTGGGCGCTGATGGCAGCTTTTCGATCCAACTCAAAGCGGCCGCCAAGGGCATCTTTGTACTCATCGCCACGCAAGAGGGCCAGAGCGAACCCGAGGTCAGCGTGGTCAACTCGGCACAATCCACCACCGTCAATGTCTCGCCCATTACCACCTTGGTCGCGGCCCGCCTGGCCAGCAATGGCGATCCGGTGACACTGTCATCATCCAGCCTGACGGCAGACCAAATCACACTAGCCAGCAGCGAAGTCAAAACCGCCCTGAAACCCCTGTTGGACGCGGCAGGTGTCGACGCCAATGCCGACCCCATGACGATGGCATTCAAGACCGACAGCACGGGCCTGGACAAAGTCCTGGATGTTCTGGGCAAACCCAACATTGTTCGCAGCAATGGAACGGCCACCGTGACCATTGAACTCAAGGCCAGTGGCTCGGACACTGCGGCAGACGGCGACAACAGCGCCGCCAAAATCACCCTGGCACCTGGCGTTGCCCCTGTGGCCAGTGCCAATTTCACGGACGTCAATGCCCAAGCCTTGCCTGCAGACGGCATGAGTGTGTTGATTCAAAACCTGCTGACCCGCATGGAAAGCTGCTTTGGCACCAACCCCACCGACCGCCGATCCGATGGGGCCACCTTGGCATCACACATCACGGGCGAGGTCTGCAAAGGCTTGTTTGTAGACAACGACCCGACCAAATATGTGCACAACAACACCGTGGTCAGCCAAAAAGGGGCCGCCTTACCAACAGGTAGCGGTCGTTTTACCGGCGCATTCAAAGGCATTTTTGGCACCGTGAAGGGCTTGAAGCACGACTTGCCGGAATACCGCTACACCGTCAAAAACAGCAACACCACGGTGACCACCCTGCCAATGAACGGTGACGTGGTGTTCACCGCCCGCTGGACGGTGACCGACCCGGCTGCTGGCAGCAACCTGGGGCAAAGCGATGTGAGCGAATACCATGCACGGACCCAAAACGGCGTGCTCAAACTGATCGGCAACCAATCCAATCACGACCTGAACATCAGCGCCCAAGCCCGCCGCCAGGACATGCCTGCCGTGGCCAACTACGCTTATCTGTCCACCGGCTACCACATCGGCATCAGCGAACGCCGCTGGAACGACCCCAACGATGCCAACACGGACAAAGTGTCCATTTATGAGCAGGTGGTGGTCACCTCACCCAGCAGAAAAATCTTCACCTTCAAGCCCCATCCCAGCAACCAACTCGACTATCTGAGCCTGGTCAAAAACGGCACCATCACCAAAGGGGCCACCATCCGCCTCAACGGCGCCTTTTTGAATGCAGCCACCAGCGGCCACCCCAGCGCCCGGTTCACCAACGAGTTCTGGGCCACCCCGGCAGACTGGACCGATGACAAGATCGCGGCCATTCCGCAGCAAGGCAACTGGACGTTTGAAATCACACTGACTCCGGCATTTGCAGCGGCCAATTCACTCAGTCCGGTGTTCCGCCAATACCGCCGCACCATCAACCGAGCCCCCACGCTGACCGAACTCCAAGCCATGGCATGGCCTGCACTGAAAGTCCCCGCACTCAACGCACTGACCTCGGCCACGAATGCACAAGGCGTTATACCCATTGGTAACACCGCTGAATCTTTGACCATCGACGGCTGGGATGTGCCCACCGGAGCCTGGGCACCCACCTCGGCCAAGGTCTATAGCTCGGCTTGGGACGAAGGCGCTGATCTGTCCTCCACGGCACGCCAAGCGACCATCCGCTGCAGCGGTACGGGTGCGCATTGCGAAAAAGCCAACGGCGTGAACACCGGCAAGTTCATCAATACCGGATGGGGTGCTTTGCAATTGACCGGACGCGACAGCAAACGCATGCAAATGGCGCTGCACTACAGCATGCGCAAAACCACATCTGACTGAGTCGAATGCAAGCAAAGCACCCAACCCCATCGCCTTGCCAATGCAGCAGGCATGGGATTGGATGGCAGGACGTTCAACCACCGGGAGCACTTCATGAAAAATCGAATCAGCCCTACCCCCAATCCATCGCGGCCCTTGGGCGCTTTTGTCAGCAAATACCGCCGCCTGTGGCTTCACACCGCCTTGCTGTTGCCCCTTGGGGTTGCAGCACAAGCGCCTCCAATGCAAAGCCCGCCAACACTGGCTGTGCGCGATGCCAATGAGGCCAAGTTCTGGAGTTACTTTGACCGTGAAAACAGCAGAAACCCGGCCTTGAAATGGTCGCTGGAGCCCAAGGAATTGGGGCTGTTCACGAACCCAGAAAACCAGTTGCTGGTGCCCGATGGCTTTAAACCGGATGGGGCTACATGGGCCACCATCGTGGTGGTTCCCACCTGCGGGGGCACCAAAGCGTCCACGCGCGATCGAATCAAAGAATTTTTAAATGCCGGCTATGCGGTTCTGACAGTAGAGAGCTACAAACCGCGCATGACGCCCAATTGCAGGGCGCAAGTGGTCACACCTCCGACCGTGTTCAAGGACACATTGGATGCCCTTCAAGCCCTGCAGACTGTGCCCTGGGTGAACAAAGACCGGATTTTCCAAGTTGGCTACAGCATGGGCGGTTTTGCTGCCGCTTGGGTCTCAAGTCCAAGCAATACAGCGCAAACCCAAAGCAAATACCGCTTTCGGGCCAGTGTGGGGCATTACGGCAGTTGCGCCTATCAAAACAGCCTTACCGCGCTCGTTTTACCCTTTTTGCGCAACGATATTGACCAGCCCCTGCTCATGCTGATGGCCGACGGCGATCTTGAAACACCATCTGAACGGTGCTTTCCACAATTGGAAGAACTCAAGGCGGCGGGCAAAGCCGTGCAGTGGCACATTTACCCAGGCGTCACGCACGCTTGGGATCAGGCTGAATCCAATGGCTACGGCTTTACCAATGGGTGGGGCAAACAAGTCATCTACCGATATGACCGGAACACAACAGAGGATGCCACCCGTCGCACACTGGCGTTTCTGGCGCAATTCAAGTGACCTTGCCCCTGAAAGCATTGGTGATCAGGGTGATCCTTGTGGCGGCGGGCACTTGCACGGTTTTTGGCACGCGACCCAGTGGTGGCGCCAACCAAAAGCGCGCGCCAGGTACCGCTGCTGACAGATTCAAAGCTTGACGTCTTCGGCCTCAGGGGCCGAACCCGCAGGCCAGTCGCGGATATAGGCCTTGAGCATCTTGTTTTCAAAGTTCTGGCCGTCCACCACGGCTTTGGCCACGTCGTAGAAGCTGATCACGCCCATCAGCATGGCACCGTCCATGACGGGCATGTAGCGCGCGTGGTGCTCCAGCATCATGCGGCGCACATCGTCGATGTCGGTCTCACCCGTGCAGGTCAGCGGCTGCGCATCCATGGCTTCGCGCACCAAGGTCGCGCCCACCTGGCCGCCGTTCTTGACGATTTGCTGGATCACTTCACGGAAAGTGAGCACGCCTGCCAGCGCACCTTTGGCCATGACCACCAGCGAGCCGATGTCTTTTTCAGCCATGTCGTTCATGGCACGGGACAAGGGTTCGTCGGACTGCACGGTGAACAGGGTGCCGCCCTTGACGCGGAGGATGTCGCTGACTTTCATGGTGTGTCTCCTTGGGGTCGAATGCTGTGTCGGGTGGTGTCCAATATAGCCCACAATGAACGGCGAACGTCAAGTTCAACGCGCGTCGAACGTGATCTTTTTTCGGAGACCCTTCATGGCTGGATACAGCGATCCCGGTTTTGATACTTTGGCCCTGCATGCGGGTGCGGCGCCCGATCCGAGCACAGGTGCCCGTGCGGTGCCAATTCACCTGACCACGTCCTTCGTTTTCGAATCCACCGACCAGGCCGCCGCGCTCTTCAATCTCGAGCGCCCGGGCCATGTTTACAGCCGCATCAGCAACCCCACCAACGCCGTGCTGGAGCAGCGCGTGGCGGCGCTGGAAGGCGGCATTAGCGCCATCACCACGGCCAGCGGACAAGCCGCTTTGCACCTGACGATCGCCACCCTCATGGGGGCGGGCTCGCACATTGTGGCGTCCACCGCTTTGTACGGTGGCTCACACAACCTGCTGCACTACACCCTGAGCCGCTTTGGCATCCACACCACGTTTGTCCCTCCGGGCGATCTGGACGCATGGAAAGCCGCGGTGCAGCCCAACACCAAGCTGTTTTTTGGCGAGACCGTGGGCAACCCCGGGCTGGACGTGCTGGACATCCCGGACATCAGCGCCATCGCGCACGAGGCGGGCGTTCCCCTGCTGGTCGACTCCACCCTGACCTCGCCCTGGCTGATCAAGCCTTTTGAACATGGGGCCGATCTGGTCTACCACTCGGCCACCAAATTTTTGTCGGGCCACGGCACGGTGGTGGGTGGCGTGGTGGTCGATGGCGGCTGCTTTGACTGGGACAAATCCGGCAAATTTGCCGAACTGAGCCAGGCCTATGAAGGCTTTCACAACATGGTCTTCAGCGAAGAAAGCACCGTGGGCGCCTTCTTGCTGCGCGCCCGGCGCGAAGGCCTGCGCGATTTTGGTGCCTGCATGAGCCCGCACACCGCCTGGCTGATTTTGCAAGGCATCGAAACCTTGCCCCTGCGCATGGCGCGCCACATGGAGAACACGGCTAAAGTGGTCGAATTTCTGGCGGCGCACCCGCTGGTCAGCCGCGTGGGCCACCCCATGCTGGAGAGCCACCCCTCGCACGCACTGGCGCAAAAGCTGCTGCCCCGGGGTGCGGGCTCGGTATTCAGCTTCGACATCAAAGGCAGCCGTGCCCAAGGGCAAAAGTTCATCGAAACCCTGCAAGTCTTCAGCCACCTGGCCAACGTGGGCGACTGCCGCAGCCTGGTGATCCATCCGGCCAGCACCACGCATTTCCGCATGAGCGACGAGGCCCTGGTGGCCAGTGGCATCGGCCCCGGAACGATCCGCTTGTCCATCGGCCTGGAAGACCCTGCTGATTTGATTGACGACCTGAAAAAGGCCTTGAAGGCAGCCGAGAAAGCAGGAGCCTGAGCATGCAAATCTCAGTTCAAGACCACGCGCTCTACGCCTACACCGGCGGCAAAGACTTCAACCCCGCGCAACCCACGGCCGTCTTCATCCACGGCGTGCTGAACGACCACAGCGTCTGGATCTTGCAAACCCGCTACCTGGCCCACCACGGTTGGAACGTGCTGGCGATCGACCTGCCCGGACACGGCAAAAGCGCAGGCCAGCCACCGCAAAGCGTGGAAGAAGCGGCCGACACCGTCGTCGCCTTGCTCGACACCCTGCAGATTGAAAAGGCCGCGCTGATCGGCCACAGCTTTGGCTCGCTGATCGCGCTCGAAGCCACCGCACGCGATGCAGCAGTGCACCCGGGGCGTGTGAGTCACTTGGTGATGGTCGGCACGGCCTACCCCATGCGCGTCTCGCCCGCTTTGCTGGACTTGTCGGTCAGCGCACCGTTCAAGGCCATCGACATGGTCAACACGTTTTCGCATTCCACCCTGGCCCCGCCGCCCTCGGCCTTGGGCCCCGGCACCTGGCTGGTGGGCGCCAGCAAGGCGCTCATGCGCCGCGTGCTGGCCAGCAACACGCAGGTCAACGTGTTCCACACGGGCTTTCTGGCCTGCGACAGCTACAGCGGCGGTGAAGCGGCCATGCCCCAGGTCACTTGCCCCACCCTGTTTGTGTTGGGCAGCGCAGACCAAATGACGCCGCCCAAAGCCGCGCAAAGCCTGATCAACCTGTGCGCCAAGCCCCAAGTGGTCAAACTGCCCGCCGGCCACTCGCTCATGACCGAAGCGCCCGAAGGCGTGTTGCAGGCCCTGAAAGACTTTTTAAAACCATGAACTTCTGCATCACGCCGCCCATGAACACGGCACGGGCTCAAGAGATTGCCCAAACGCTGGACCTGCGCACGCTGCCTGCCGATTTTCTGAACAACCCCTACCCGGTGTACGCCGCCTTGCGCGAGGCCGAACCTTTCAAGCGCATGCCCGACGGCTCGTATTTCCTCACGCGCCATGCCGATCTGGTCGCGGTGTACCGCGACGCCAAGGTGTTCAGCTCCGACAAGCAAGTCGAGTTCGGCCCCAAATACAACCACCCGCCCTTCAACCAGCCGCCTTTCACCACAGCAGGTGGCGTGGCCCCGCTGTTCGAGCACCACACCCACAGCCTGGTCTTCAACGACCCGCCGCTGCACACGCGGGTGCGTCGCCTCATCATAGGTGCGCTCACCCGCCGGGCCATCGAGGCCATGGAGCCAGGCCTGGTGCAACTGGTGGACCACCTGCTGGACACCCTCGAGGCGCGGGGTGGCGGTGACCTGATCGAAGACTTTGCCTCGGCCATCCCGGTCGAAGTCATTGGCAACCTGTTGAACGTGCCGCACGCCGACCGCGCGCCCTTGCGCGGCTGGTCGCTGGCCATTTTGGGCGCGCTCGAGCCCGCCCTCACGCCGGAACAAGAAGCGTTGGGCAACCACAGCGTGAACGAATTTCTGGCCTATCTGCGCGAACTGGTGCGCGAGCGACGCCAACACCCGGGGGACCCGGAACACGATGTGCTGACCCGCCTGATCCAGGGCGAAGACAGTGGCGACACGCTGAGCGAAGTCGAACTGCTGCAAAACTGCATGTTTTTGCTCAACGCCGGACACGAAACCACCACCAACCTGATCGGCAATGCGCTCATCACCTTGCAGGAATGGCCCGCGCAGTGCGCACAACTCCAGACCGACCTGAACAGCGCCGAGACGCTGGAGGAGCGCACGCACATTCTGGGGCTGGCGGTGGACGAATTTCTGCGCTTTGAATCGTCCAACCAACTGGGCAATCGCCGTGCCCTGCAAGCCACGCAGGTCAATGGGTTGGCATTGCCTGCGGGCGCCCTGGTGACCTTGTGCATTGGCGCCGCCAACCGCGACCCGGCCGTGTATGACAACCCCGAACAACCCGACCTGCGCCGCACCGGCAACAAACACCTGGCCTTCGGCTTTGGCGTGCACCAGTGCGCAGGCTTGAGCCTGGCACGGTTGGAAGGCCGCATTGCCATTGGGCGCTTCCTGCAGCGGTTTCCCAACTACCAGCTCACACAGGCCCCGGTGCGGGGTGGCCGGGCCCGGTTCCGTGGTTTTTTGAGCGCGCCATTCAAGCCGTGACGCTGACCGAGGGCAGCAACTGCGCCACCGCGATCTGGTCCAGCCGCGTCTGAACCCAGACGGGATCGGCCGCAGAATCCCTTGACATCAACAACCGGTCTGCCAGGGGCCCCACGCTGGCCTGGGCCGGGTCGATCAACAACACCTGCCGGGCATGGCCTTGGTCGTTTTGTTCGGTCAGGCGGCCCACCCAGTCCAGCCCTTGCAAAACCTCCAGCACCTGGCGGATTTCATCGGGCGCCACACGCAAGCGCTCCGCCAAATCGGTCGTACTGAAGCCCCGCTGCGCCGACGCCTTGGCCAGGTTCAACTCGGACACGACCTCCAGGGCCAGTTTGAAGCCCCAGCCCGCCCCTTCGGGCTGGCGCAGCGCCTGCCGCCCCAGTTCGGGCAGGCTGGACGCCAGCACCGCACCCAACAACACAATCAGCCAGGTCACGTAAATCCAGATCAGCAAAATCGGCAGCACCGCAAAGGCGCCGTAAATGACCGAATAGGTCGGCACCTCCAGCAGGTAAACGGCCAGCAATTTTTTGGCCAATTCCAGTCCACCCGCGACAAAAAAACCGGCGGTGATGGCATGCCGCCAACGCACACGGGTGTAAGGCACGTAAAAGTACAAACCACTCACGCAGGCGGTCAGCAACAAAAACTCAAAACTGTCGAGCAACCAGCGCGTCGAGCCAGGCAACACGGTCACCACATCCCGCGAGGCCGTCACCACATACGACGTGATGGCCAGGCTGCCGCCCAACAGCAACGGCCCCAGGGTGATGGCCGCCCAATACAGCAACACCCTTTGCGGCAAAGGCCGCTGCCGCTGCAAGCGCCAGATCTGGCCCAGCGTGCGCTCGATCGTCACCATCAAGGCCACCGCGGTCATCAGCACCGCCACCAAACCCACAGATCCCAGGCGGCTGGCCTTGCGGGAAAACTGGGTCAGGTAATTCAACACCTGGCGCGCGATGCTCTCGGGCACCAGGCTCTCAATCAGCCAGCGCTGGATCGTGTCCTGGAATTTGCCAAACACCGGAAACGCCGCAAACACGGCCAAACCCACCGCAAACAGCGGCACCAAGGCCAGCACGGTGGTGAAGGTGAGTGAACTGGCACTCACGCCCAAACGGGCATCGCGAAAGCGTTCGGCCAACACACCGGCCATCTGGCGCCAGGGAAAAACAGACACTTCTTGCCACCAGTTCGCGGCTTGCGCTCGCCATGTGGACTTGGGGGGGAACGATTTCATGCCCGGTATGATGCCACCGCAATGACTACACACACAGAAACCAAACCCGCTGGCGTTGACTTCACACGCAGAATGGCCGTTGGCAGCCTGCTGGGACTCATCCTGCTGGGCCTGGCCTGGGAACTCTGGCTGGCCCCCTTGCGGCCGGGGGGCTCCTTGTGGGCCATCAAGGTCTTGCCACTGTGCCTTCCGCTGGCGGGCTTGCTGAAAAACCGCATGTACACCTACCGCTGGGTCAGCATGCTGGTCTGGCTTTACTTCATTGAGGGCGTGGTGCGCGCCTGGGGCGATGCCTGGCCATCGGCGGGCCTGGCCGGGCTGCAAACGCTGCTGTGCACGTCCTTGTTTGTGGCTTGTGCGCTGCATGTGCGCATCCGCTTCAAAGCCGCCAAAGCCACGGGCCATTTCGTGTCTGTGCCGCGCGACTGAGCCCCCTCCCCTCCGCTGCCACCGAAAACACGACCATGACCGCTTTGACCGCTTCCAGGGAAGCCCTGATCGCTTTGCTGCGCCAGATTTGTGGCGATGCCCATGTGCTCACGCACGACGACCCGGCCACCGACCTGCGCCCCTGGGAGCAAGACTGGCGCAAACGCGTGCATGGCCGGGCGCTCGCCGTGGTGCGCCCGGGCAACACGGCACAAGTGGCCGCCGTGGTCAAAGCCTGCGCCGCACACCACACCCCCATCGTGCCGCAAGGCGGCAACACCGGGCTGGTGGTGGGCGGTGTGCCCGATGGCTCGGGCACGCAAATCGTGCTGAGCACCACCCGCATGAACGCCGTGCGGGCCGTGGACCCGGCCAACCTGACCATCACCGTGGAAGCCGGTTGCGTGCTGCAGAACCTGCAAGCTGCCGCCGAAGCCGCCGGATTTTTGTTCCCCTTGAGCCTGGGGGCCGAAGGCAGTTGCACCATCGGCGGCAACCTGGGCACCAACGCAGGGGGCACCCAGGTCGTGCGCTACGGCAACACCCGCGAACTGTGTCTGGGCCTGGAAGTGGTCACCGCCCAGGGCGAGATCTGGCACGGCCTGACCGGGCTGCGCAAAGACAACACCGGCTATGACCTGCGCAACCTGATGGTGGGCAGTGAAGGCACGCTGGGCATCATCACCGCCGCCACGATGAAGCTCTATCCCCTGCCCGCTGCGCAATTGACCGCCTGGGCCGCCGTGCCCAGCATGGACGCCGCCGTGCAGCTGCTGGGCCTGGCGCACCAGCGCCTGGGGCCTGGCCTGACGGGCTTTGAGGTCATGGGCCAGTTTGCACTGGGCTTGGTGGACAAACATTACCCGCAACTGCGCGTGCCGCTGTGGCAAGAGACCCCCTGGTGCGTGCTGCTGGAAAACTCGGACAGCGAAAGCGAGCAGCACGCCCGCAGCCAGTTCGAAGCCTTGCTCGAAGCCGCGTTGGAGGCCGGTTGCGTCACCGACGCCGTGGTGGCCGAAAACCTGGGCCAGGCCCGCAGCCTGTGGCACATCCGCGAAAGCATCACCCTGGCCCAGGCCGAAGAAGGCCTCAACATCAAGCACGACATCAGCATCCCGGTGTCACGCATCCCGGCCTTTGTGGCCGAGACCGACGCCCTGCTGGCGCGCGAAGTGCCCGGCGTGCGCATGGTGGACTTTGGCCACCTGGGCGACGGCAACCTGCACTACAACGTGCAAGCCCCCGAAGGCGTGGATGGCAAAGCCTTTTTGCAGGGCAACGAAGAACGCGTGAACACCCTGGTGTTCGACCAGGTCGCCAAGTTCAACGGATCGATCAGCGCCGAGCACGGCGTGGGTGAGCTCAAAGTGGGCAAGCTGCCGCTGTACAAAGACCCCACGGCCCTGTCCATGATGCGGGCGGTGAAAAAAGCACTGGACCCGCACAATCTGCTCAACCCAGGACGCGTCCTGGGTTAATGCTCCCCCATTTACACTTGCATCCCATGAACCATCCTGCTCGCCCCATCCGTAGCCAATACGAAGATTTCATGCGCCACGTTGACGCGACGGGCGTGCAAAAAGGCGACCGCACGGGCACGGGCACACGCAGCGTGTTTGGCCACCAAATGCGATTTGACCTGAACGAGGGCTTTCCGCTGGTGACCACCAAAAAGGTCTTTTTGAAGGCCGTCATTGTCGAATTGCTGTGGTTTTTGCGCGGCGACAGCAACGTGAAATGGCTGCAAGAACGCGGCTGCACCATCTGGGACGAATGGGCGCGCGAAGACGGCGACCTGGGCCCCGTCTATGGCGTGCAGTGGCGCAGCTGGCCCACCCCCGGCGGTGGCCACATCGACCAGATCAGCGACGTGATGAAGACGCTGAAAAGCAACCCCGACTCGCGCCGCATCATCGTCAGCGCCTGGAACGTGGCCGAGCTGGACAAAATGGCGCTGATGCCTTGCCATGCCTTCTTTCAGTTTTATGTAGCCCCTGCACAAAAGCCGGGTGACAAGCCCAAACTGAGCTGCCAGCTGTACCAGCGCAGCGCCGACATCTTTTTGGGCGTGCCCTTCAACATTGCCAGCTACGCCTTGCTGACCCACATGGTGGCCCAGCAGTGCGACATGGACGTGGGCGACTTCATCTGGACCGGCGGCGACTGCCACATTTACAGCAACCACCATGAACAGGTGAAACTGCAACTGAGCCGTGCCCCCATGGCCTACCCCACGCTGAACATCAAGCGCCGCCCCGACTCAATCTTTGACTACCAGTACGAAGACTTTGAAATGTTGGGCTACGAATGCCACCCAGCCATCAAAGCGCCGGTCGCGGTCTGAACCTGTTTTGGCCCTCGGGCCAGCACCCGATGAAACTCCACCTGATTTATGCCCGCGCCCGCAATGGCGTGATCGGCGCCCACAACACCCTGCCCTGGCACCTGCCTGAAGACCTGGCGCATTTCAAACGCGCCACCTTGGGCCAGCCCGTGATCATGGGCCGCAAGACCTGGGACTCGCTGCCGCCCAAGTTCCGGCCCCTGCCTGGCCGCGTCAACATCGTGGTCACGCGCCAGGCCGACTGGCAAGCCCAAGGCGCTGTGCACGCAAGCTCGGTCGAAGACGCGGTGCGGCAGTGCCCCGAGGCCACGGATGCCTGGGTGATCGGCGGTGCCGAGATTTACGCCCAGGCCGCGCCACTGGCCAGCACCGCCGTGGTGACCGAAATCGAGCAAGACTTTGAAGGCGATGCCTTCGCCCCGACGCTGGGTACCGGCTGGCAAGAGGTGCGGCGCGAATCGCATGTGGCCGCCAGTGGCCTGCCTTTCAGTTTTGTCACCTACCAACACACTTTTTAAAGAACCTACATGTCCGGACACGGTTTTCACGTCCACGGCCCACATGACCACGAGCTGGAACACGCCACGCAAGGCCACGGCGGCACACACACCAACAGCATCGCCATGTTCACGGCCATCATCGCCACAGTGGGTGCTTTGTTTGGCTACATGGGCGGAGCCACACAGGCCAACGCAGGTCTGTACAAGAACAACGCGGCCATCAAAAAGACCGATGCCTCCAACCAATGGAACTATTACCAGGCCAAAAGCAGCAAGCAAAACCTGAGCGAGCTGGCCCTGGAGTTGGCCCCTAGGTCCAAAAAAGATTTCTACACCGAAGAAATCAAACGCTACAAAGCTGAAAAATCCGAGATCAAAGTGGCTGCAGAAAAGCTCGAAGCCGAGTCCAAACACTGGGACGAACAATCCGACGCGCAGATGCACCAACACCACCGCTGGGCACAAGCCACCACGGTGCTGCAAGTGGCCATCGCCATGGCGGCGATAGCCCTGCTGTCCAAAAAGAAATGGCTGGAATACGTTATGTATGGCGCAGGCGTCATCGGCATGGTGCTGGGTGTTTTGTCTGCATTGCACGTTTGAGTTTTGCTACGCCCCCAAATCCTTTATGAAAATAGCCACCTGGAATGTGAACTCGTTGTCCGTGCGCCTGCCGCAGGTGCTGGACTGGCTGGCCACCAACCCGACCGATGTCTTGGCCCTGCAAGAGCTCAAGCTCACCGATGACAAGTTTCCGGTGGCCGCCTTTGCTGAGGCCGGGTACCAGGCACATTGGTTTGGCCAGAAGACCTACAACGGCGTGGCCCTGATCGCCAAAACCGAAGGCATGGAGGTGGTGAAAAACATCCCCGGTTTTGCAGACGACATGTCCCGCGTGATCGCCGCCAGCTACCCGGATGGGGCGGGCGGCCAGGTCCGGGTGATCGGCGCCTATTTTCCCAATGGCCAGGCACCCGACAGTGACAAGTTTGTCTACAAGATGCGCTGGCTCGACGCCCTGCACGATTGGGTGGGCAGCGAGCTGCAAAAGCACCCGAACCTGGTGCTGCTGGGCGACTACAACATCACTTTTGATGAGCGCGACATGTGGGATCCGGTCGCGTTGGCGGGCACCATCCACTGCACCGACGCCGAGCGAGAAAAACTCCAGGCCCTGGTCGGGCTGGGTTTGACGGACAGCTTCCGGCTGTTTGAGCAAGCCGAAAAAAGCTACAGCTGGTGGGATTACCGCGAGTTCGCCTTCCGCCGCAACCGGGGCCTGCGCATCGACCACATTTTGATTTCCGAGGCGCTCAAGGCCCGCGCCAGCGCCTGCGTGATCGACCGTGCGCCGCGCAAAAATGAGCGCCCCAGCGACCACGCGCCCGTGGTATTGACACTGACCTGAATCAGGCCGCTTGCGGCATCAAGAATTCCCGGCTGATGCGTCCGCCCAGCACATTCACGCGCTCCAGGAATTGGGTCAGGTAAGCGTGCAGACCCGTCGCCAGGATTTCGTCGATGCGGCCAAAGGCCAGCTCTGAGCGCAGGCGGCCCGCATGGCGCAAGGTGTCGCTGCCACGGTCGTGCGAGACGAGTGTCAGGTTCGACACCACTTCGTTCAGGCTGGCATGCAGTGAGCGCGGCATGTCGGGACGCAAGATCAGCAACTCGGCCACGCGTTCGGGACGGATCACATCGCGGTACACCTTGCGGTAAACCTCAAAGCCGCTGACGCTGCGCAAGATCGCGCTCCAGTGGTAAAAATCGTATTCCTGCGTCACTTCGGCTTCGACACCGCTGTAGTTCGGCGCACCAAAAAAGTCGTTTTGCAAGGCGTGGAACCGCACATCCACCAGCCGTGCCGTGTTGTCGGCGCGCTCCAGGAAGGTGCCCATGCGCATGAAATACAGCGACTCGTCCATCAGCATGGTGCCCAAGGTCACGCCGCGTGACAGGTGCGAGCGGAATTTCACCCATTCAAAGAACTGACCGGGATCGCGCTCGAACTCACCGCTCTTGAGCATGCGGTTCACTTCGAGCCAGGTCTGGTTTTGCGTCTCCCACACCTCGGTGGTCAAGGTGCCACGCACGGCGCGGGCGTTTTCACGCGCGGCGCGCAGGCAGGAAATGATCGATGAAGGATTGTTCGCATCCTTGACCATGAACGTCATCACGTCTTGCGGGGTGATGGTTTTGTACAGCGCCAGGTACGAGGGCAGCAACTCGCTGATCGACAAAATGCCTTCCCAGCCGGCTTCCACCGAGGCCGCAGACTGCGGCAGCAGCGAGGTTTCATAACTCACATTCAACATGCGGGCGGTGTTCTCTGCCCGCTCCATGTAGCGGGACATCCAGAAAAGATGGTCAGCAGTTCTTGAAAGCATGGTGGTTTCCTTGGCGATTCGTGGCGAGGCCTGACTTGGTTTTGTCGGCGGCTTCAATACTTGTAGGTCGGTGGCTTCAGCCCCGACATGGCCGGTGAATCATCCGCAACGTCGAAGCTGAAGCTCCGACCTACTTGAAGACTCCGACCTACGGGAAGAGTGGGCATGGCTCAGTTCTGCAAAATCCAGGTGTCTTTGGTGCCGCCGCCCTGGCTGCTGTTCACCACCAAAGAGCCTTCCTTCAAAGCCACACGGGTCAGCCCGCCTGGCACCATTTGCACGGTGCGGCCACTCAACACAAACGGGCGCAGGTCGATGTGGCGCGGGGCGATGCCGCTCTCCACAAAGGTGGGGCAACTCGACAGGCTGAGTGTGGGCTGGGCGATGTAGCCCTCGGGGTTGGCCAGCAAAGCCGCCCTGAAGCGCTCGATCTCGGCCTGGGTCGAGGCTGGCCCGACCAGCATGCCGTAGCCCCCCGCCCCGTGCACTTCTTTGACCACCAGGTCTTTCAGGTTGGCCAGGGTGTACTGCAAGTCGTCGGGCTTGCGGCACATGAAGGTCGGCACGTTTTTCAGGATCGGCTCTTCGCCCAGATAGAACTTGATCATGTCGGGCACGTAGGGGTAGATCGATTTGTCGTCGGCCACGCCCGTGCCCACCGCATTGCAGATCGCCACATGGCCCGCCTTGTAGGCCTCCATCAGGCCTGCACAACCCAGCGTCGAGGTGGGGCGGAACACGTTGGGGTCGAGGAAGTCGTCGTCCACCCGGCGGTAGATCACATCCACACGCTGTGGGCCGCGTGTGGTGCGCATGTAAACGAACTGGTCTTTCACAAACAGGTCCTGGCCTTCGACCAGTTCCACGCCCATTTGCTGCGCCAAAAAGGCGTGCTCGAAATAGGCGCTGTTGTACATGCCGGGTGTGAGCACCACCACCGTGGGCTCGGCGGTGGTGGCGGGGCTGCTGGCGCGCAGGGTCTCCAACAGCAAGTCGGGGTAATGGGCCACCGGCGCCACGCGATGCTGGCTGAACAACTCCGGGAACAAGCGCATCATCATCTTGCGGTCTTCCAGCATGTAGCTCACGCCGCTGGGCACACGCAGGTTGTCTTCCAGCACGTAGTACTCGCCCTGGCCCTGGCTGTTGGATGCACGCACGATGTCGATGCCGCTGATGTGCGAATAGATGTGGTTGGGCACATCCACGCCCACCATCTCGGGACGGAACTGGGCGTTGCGCTCGATCTGCTCACGCGGGATCACACCGGCCTTCAAAATTTCCTGGTCGTGGTACACGTCGTGGATGAAGCGGTTGAGCGCGGTGACGCGCTGCACCAGACCGGCTTCCATGCTTTTCCACTCCTGGGCAGCGATCACGCGGGGGATCAGGTCAAACGGGATCAGGCGCTCGGTGCCCCCCTCGTCCTTGTTTTTGTCTTCGTCCAGCGCACCATAAACGGCAAAGGTGATGCCAACCCGGCGGAAGATGACCTCGGCTTCTTCACGGCGCGAGGCCATGGTCTGTGGGTCTTGCACGGCCAGCCAGCGGGCGTAGGCCAGGTAATGGTCTCTGACCTCACCGCCATCGCCTGCAGCAGGCAAGCGGCTGTACATCTCATCGAATTCACGCATAGCTCGTCACTCCTGACAACAGGATAGCAAAATACATACCCGCTGCGGCAAACTGCGGGCGAGCGAATGAAACCTTGTGGGAGCGCGCCACCCCTGAACGTGGCGGTGGTTGCGGGTTGCGGCGCACCTCAAGGGGCCTGGGCAGGGTGCGCCATGGTGTGGTGCCAATACCGCCTGGCCTGCGCCCTTTCGCACTGCAACTGCTCGGGCGCAGCACTGCGCCAAGTGGCGGCACCGCAGCGCGTGGACTCCACCAAGGCAATGCCTTGAACGCGGTAGCGGTCAACCACCGGTGGCGCCGGGTGCCCGTAGCGGTTGCGGTAACCCGCCTGCACCAGCGCCCACCGAGGCTGCAACGCCTGCAAAAACGACAGCGTTGAAGAGGTCTTGCTGCCATGGTGCGGCACCAACAGCAGATCCACCGGGGCCAGGCCTGCTTGCACCAAGGCCTGCTCCTGGGCGGCTTCGATGTCGCCCGTCAACAAGGCCGAGACGTGGCCTGAACCTTGACCGTCACCCTGTCCATGACCAATGCGCAAAACGCAGCTGACTGCGTTGGACGGGGGGCTTTTGGCGACCACGCGGCTGCCTGCCTGGTCCGCAAGCAACGGCGAAGGCGCATGTGCCACAGGCGGGTGCAGCACCTCAAACAGCACGCCATCCCAGACCCAGGACTGCCCCGTTTGGCAGCGCGTCCAGCCAGGGCGCAAGCCATGCAAGGCATGCCCGTCTTCCAGCGACGACCACAATGCCGCTTGCGGCTGCATGGCCAGCACCGCGGTCGCACCACCGGTGTGGTCGCTGTCGCGGTGACTGAGCATCAGCACATCCAGGCGTTCCCCCATTTGCGCCAGCAAAGGCACCAGCACCCGATGCCCGGCATCGCTTTCCGCCGAATAGCGCGGCCCGGTGTCGTACAGCAGGCTGTGCGTGGCCGTGCGCACCAAGACGGCGTTGCCCTGCCCCACGTCGGCAGCCAACAGTTCAAACGTGCCTGGGGCAGGCCGCGCAGGTGCCCAGAACAGCACGGGCCACATCAGCGGCAGACACAGCAGTTTCCAGGACAGCGGCAGCCTGAGCACGCAGCCCACCGCACCCGCCAGCGCCAGCAAGACCAACCCCAAGGGCGGCACGGCCGTGGACACACTGGCCATGGGCCATGCCGCCAACCAGGCCAAAAATTGCGCCAGGGGCTGCAACGCCCAACTGGCCCACACCCAGGCCCCGGACCAGACCACGCCCAGCATGGCCAAGGGCGTGACCACCATCGTCACCCAGGGAATCGCCACCAAATTGGCCAGCAAGCCCACCACGGACACCTGACCAAAGAACAACAAGGTCAATGGCGCCAAGGCCAGGGTGACCGTGGCCTGTTCGCGCAGCAATCGCCCCGCAGACCGCAGCCAGGCCAAGCCCCAAATGGGGAAATGGCGTGCACCCCCGCGGTGCCAAAAACCTTTCAGCACCACATTGGTGCCGCGCTGCGGCAGATCCCGCGCCTGCTCAGCAAGACGCGCCGTCCGATGAGGCGTGCCCTGCCCTTGCGAGGCCATCAGAACGCCCACTGCCACAAAGCTCAGCCAAAAGCCCGGCTGCAACAGGGCCCACGGGTCCCACGTCAACACCACCGCGCCCGTCAGCGACCAAACCAAGGCTTTGTGCCAGTGGCGGGCCGAGAGGCCAAGCCATGTCGCCACCAGCAGCATCCCCAGCGTGCGTTGCGCGGGCACACCCCAACCGCTGAACAGCGCATAAAACCCCGCCAGCACCAGGCCCGCCAGCGCCCCCACCTGCGCCGCAGGCCAGCGCAAGGCCCCCGCAAAACCCCACAAAGCCGACCGACGCCAGCCCCAAGCCACCAGCAGCGATGCCAGCCAGGCGAACATCGTCACATGCAGACCCGAGATGCTCATCAAATGCGCCACGCCCGTGGCCCGGAACACATCCCAGTCGCTGCGGTCAATGGCCGCCTGATCGCCGACCACCAGGGCCGCCACCACCCCGGCCAACTGGGCCTCCAGCTTGCGTGCCGCTGCATCCACATCCGCATCACCGCCCTGTGCGGACAAGCGCGTGAGCAAACGGTCACGCACAGACTGACGCCAACCCTCGACCGGATGCGCCCAGGTCGAGGCCAGCCGCACCGGGGCCGGGTCTTTGGCACCTGTGCGCACATAGCCGGTGGCACGGATGCCCTGCTCCCACAACCACAATTCGTAATCAAAACCCCGGGGATTCATGTTGCCGTGTGGGGCTTTCAAGCGCACCCGCAAGCGCCAGCGCTCACCGGCCTTCACGGGCTCGGGCAAGGCCGAGGTGTTCCAGCCGCTGTCGTGCGTGCCCTCCTGGCCGTACCAGCCCAGGTAAACCTGCGCGGGCAAAGCGCTGGCCAAATCCACGGCGTGGGCCATGCCCGCCTTGTCAACCTGCCAGGCTTGTTCGATCTGAAAGCGAAAACGCCAGCCCAGGTCCTGCCGCTGCGGCATGGCCTGCACCACGCCCACCACATCCAGATCGCGGCCTTCCAGCGCCGCGTCGATGGCCACCGAGCGGGTCAGCGCATGCAAGCCCGTGACCGCAAACGACACCGCCGCCCACAGGCAACACACCGCCACGGTGCGCCACCCAACCGATGCCCCCCAGCGGCGGCGCGCCAGGCCACCGCCCAACGCCAACGCCATGGCCAAAGCCCCCATGGCCGCATAAGCCCAGGCGGGCCACAGCGCCTCTTGCTGCAACTGCAGCGCCACGCCCGCGCACCAGGCCAGCAGGCCAACACCCCCGTCTCGGGCCCATGCCATGGACCTCATGGACAGCATGTGTGATGGCGCAGAGCGCCAGTGGGCCCCCGACCGGCAGCCTGCGTGCAGCATCGCTTCATGGCAGCCTCCCTGGTTTGGCTGGGTGGGTGATCGGCGGGTCTTGGCCCGCATCCTGGCGCGTGTCTTGCTAGTTTAGACAGCCCCAGCTACATTTGCCAGGCGTGCAGCCCCCTGTTGCGCCGTTATATAAATATGTCGATACACGTTGCCCTCCACCACGTTACCCATTACGCATACGACCGCCCCGTCCAACTCGGTCCGCAAGTCATCCGTTTGCGCCCGGCGCCACACAGCCGCAGCCGCATCCTGTCGTACAGCCTCAAGGTCGAACCCGAAGCGCATTTCATCAACTGGCAGCAAGACGCCTTTGCCAACTACCAGGCGCGCCTGGTCTTCCCCGAAAAAACCACCGCTTTCAAAGTCACCGTGGACGTGGTCACTGAAATGGCCGTGTTCAACCCGTTTGACTTTTTTCTGGAACCCTCGGCCGAAGAAGTGCCGTTCGTGTACGCGGACACGGTCAAGGAGGAATTGCAGTCCTACCTGACCCTGGACCACCCCACACCGCAGTTCAAAAAATACCTGGCCAGCCTGGACCGAAAACGCCAGCGCACCATCGACTTTCTGGTCCAGATCAACCAGCGCCTGCACCAGGACATCCGCTACACCATCCGCATGGAACCCGGCGTGCAAACGCCCGAAGAAACCCTCACGCTCCAAAGCGGCTCGTGCCGCGATTCGGCGTGGCTGCTGGTGCAACTGTTCCGGCACATGGACATCGCCGCCCGGTTTGTCTCGGGCTACCTGATCCAGCTGGCGCCCGATGTCAAATCACTCGATGGCCCCAGTGGCACCGAAGTCGACTTCACCGACCTGCACGCCTGGTGCGAGGTGTATCTGCCCGGCGCAGGCTGGGTGGGACTGGACCCGACCTCGGGCCTGCTGGCCGGAGAAGGCCACATTCCACTGGCTTGCACACCGCAGCCATCGGCGGCGGCCCCCATCGAGGGCGCGATGGACAAGGCCGAGGTCGAGTTCCACCACGAGATGCACGTCACGCGCATCCACGAGTCACCCCGCGTGACCAAGCCCTACACCGACGAACAATGGGCCAAGGTGCTGACGTTGGGTGAGCATGTCGATGCCCAGCTGGTGGCGCAAGACGTGCGCCTGACCATGGGCGGCGAGCCCACCTTTGTGTCCACCCAGGACCGTGATGGCGCCGAATGGAACACCGACGCCTTGGGGCCGACGAAGCGGGGCCTGGCCACCGAACTGGTGCACAAGCTGCGCCAGCAATACGGGCAAGGCGGCTTCTTGCATTTTGGTCAGGGCAAGTGGTACCCGGGTGAGCAGCTGCCGCGCTGGGCGCTCAGCATTTACTGGCGCGCCGACGGCACGCCCTGCTGGCAAGACCCGGCTGTGTTTGCCGACGAGCGCGCGCCCAGCCACTACACCAGCGCCGATGCCCAGCGTTTCATGCAGGGCCTCACCGCGCAGCTGGGCCTGCCTGGCGACACCGTGTTGCCCGGCTACGAAGACACCTGGTACTACCTGTGGCGTGAGCGCCGCCTGCCGGTCAACGTGGACCCGTTTGACGCCCGGCTGGACGACGAGATGGAACGCATCCGCCTGCGCCGCATCTTCAGCCAAGGGCTGGACCAGGCGGTGGGTTATGTCCTGCCCCTCCAACCGACTGAACCCGTGGCGGGCTCCAGCAACCCGCCCACGAGCGCCTGGCAAACCGGGCGCTGGTTGCTGCGTGACGAGCGCATGTTCCTCATGCCCGGCGACTCGCCCATGGGATGGCGCCTGCCGCTGGACTCTTTGCCCTGGGCCGCCCCCACCGACCGGTGGCACCTGATTGAGCAAGATCCGTTTGCGCCCCGCGCCCCCTTGCCCGCCGCCCCCGTGACGCTACAGCCGCAGCATGGCCAGGCACTGCCTGTGCACGATGCGCACGCCGCGCACGCGGTGCCCGTGGACCGATTCGCCTCCGACGCGTCCGTGGTGCGCACCGCCCTGTGCGTGGAAGTGCGCGACCCGAACCGCGCCAACGGGCCCACAGCCGAAACCGCAGCGCAAAAGAAAGGCGAACAGTCCGGCGTGCTCTACGTCTTCATGCCCCCACTGGCGCGACTGGAAGACTACCTGACCCTGGTCAGCGCCGTCGAAGCCACGGCCAGAACACTGGGCATGAAGATCGTCATGGAAGGCTACCCGCCACCCCGTGACCCGCGCCTGAAACTGCTGCAAGTCACACCCGACCCGGGTGTGATCGAGGTCAACATCCACCCCGCGCACAACTGGACCGAGCTGGTGGAGCACACCGAATTCCTGTACCAGGCCGCCTTTGAAACCCGCCTGTCGGCCGAAAAGTTCATGACCGATGGCCGCCACACCGGCACCGGCGGCGGCAACCACATGGTGATGGGGGGGGCCACACCCGCCGACAGCCCCTTTTTGCGCCGCCCCGAACTGTTGGCCAGTCTGGTCCTTTACTGGCACAACCACCCGTCTTTAAGTTATTTGTTCAGCGGCATGTTCATTGGCCCGACCAGCCAGGCCCCGCGCGTGGACGAAGCGCGCAACGACCAGGTCTATGAGCTGGAAATCGCCCTGCGCGAGATCGTCAAAAACCGCGAGAAATTTGGCGCCTACATGCCGCCTTGGCTGGTGGACCGCAGCCTGCGCAACATCCTGGTGGATGTGACCGGCAACACGCACCGCAGCGAATTTTGCATTGACAAGTTGTACTCGCCCGACAGCAGCACGGGCCGTCTGGGCCTGTTGGAATTGCGCGCCTTCGAGATGCCGCCCCATGCCCGCATGAGCATCGTGCAACAACTGCTGCTGCGCGCACTGGTGGCCCGCTTCTGGGACGCGCCTTATTCGGCCCCCGTCACGCGTTGGGGCACCGAACTGCACGACCGTTTCATGTTGCCGCACTGGATTCACAAAGACTTCGACGATGTGCTGACCGAGCTGGGCGATGCCGGTTTCCATTTCGATCCGGGCTGGTTCGCCCCCCATTTCGAGTTCCGCTTTCCGATGGTGGGCCAGCTTCGCGTGGATGGCGCGGTGCTCACCCTGCGCAACGCGCTGGAGCCCTGGCACGTCATGGGCGAAGAAAGCTCGGCAGGCGGCACCGCACGCTATGTGGACTCGTCACTGGAGCGCATCGAAGTGCATGTGAGCGGCATGAACACCAGCCGACACACCGTGACCGTCAACGGCCACCCCCTGCCCTTGCAACCCACGGGTGTGGTGGGCGAATACGTGGCCAGCGTGCGCTACAAAGCCTGGAATCCGCCTTCATCGCTGCACCCCAGCATCGGTGTGCATGCACCGCTGACCGTGGACCTGGTGGACACCTGGATGCGACGCTCACTCGGGGGCTGCCAGTACCACGTAGTGCACCCCGGAGGCCGCAACTACGACAGCTTCCCGGTCAACGCCTACGAAGCCGAAAGCCGACGCCTGGCCCGCTTCTTCCACATGGGGCACACCCCGGGCGAGATGAAACACCTGACGGCGCTGGGGCCCAATGCCACGCTGCACGCCAGCGCTGAATTCCCCTACACACTGGATTTGAGGCGGATCTGATCAGCGACAATGGCCGGATGAATGACACGCGGCCCCAACCGGACAACGCGCTCGACGCCGCAACCATGAAATGGCTTCGTCTGCAGCAAGAGCGCGCCCCTGCCGGGCATTGGGACGAACTGCGCAACGCCGTCACGCCCACGACCAACACACCGCCCCCGGGCGCAACCGCGGGTGCCCTGCCGTCCATCAGCGGGCCTTGGCAAAGCTTCATCGGCCCCTTGGAGGCGGAAACCACCGCGCAGAAATCCGATCTGAACACCCGCATGGCCAACCTGCAACGGCAGGTGCGCGACAACGGCATCACCTACAACGTGTACGCCGCGGCCGACCAACCACAGCGCCCCTGGTCGCTCGATCTGTTCCCGCTCATGCTGGGCCACGCCGACTGGCAGCAGATCCAGGCGGGCGTGCTGCAGCGCATGCAACTGCTCGAACGCATCATGGCCGATGCCTATGGGCCGCAACAGCTGGTGCTCAATGGCCAGTTGCCCGCTGCTTTGGTGCAAGGCCACCCCGCTTACCTACCCGCCATGCAGGGCGTGGCACCGGTCGGGGGACGCTATTTGTCGCTGGCCGCTTTCGACTTGGCGCGCGGGCCTGATGGCTGCTGGTGGCTGCTGTCGCAGCGCACGCAAGCCCCTTCGGGTCTGGGTTATTTGCTGGAAAACCGGCAAATCGTTTCACGCCAATTTCCACAAGCCTTCGAGGCGTTTCCGGTGCAGCGTCTGGCCGAAACCTACCGCACCCTGATCGACGGCATGAAAGCCCGCAGCCCCGCAGGCGCTTCGGCCCACATGGCGCTGTTGACCCCTGGGCCTTACAACGAAACCTATTTCGAGCACGCCTATCTGGCCCGGTATCTGGGCCTGAGCCTGGTGCAGGGCAACGACCTGACGGTGCGGGACGAAAAGCTCTACCTCAAAACCTTGCAAGGCCTGCAACCGGTGCATGGCTTGCTCAAGCGCGTCGACGACGACTGGCTGGACCCGCTTGAAATGCGCGCCGATTCCACCCTGGGTGTGCCCGGCTTGCTGCAAGCGGTGCGCAGTGGCCATGTGCTGGTGGCCAACACACCGGGCTCGGGCTTTCTGGAGTCGAACGCGCTGCTGGGGTTCATGCCTGCGCTGGCGCGTGACCTGCTGGGCGAAGAACTGCAATTGCCCGCCATTCCCAGCTGGTGGTGCGGCGAAGCCGCTGCGTTGCAAGACGTGTTGCCACGCATCGGTGAATGCGTGATCAAACCCACCTACCCCTACAACACCGACCGCCAAAGCTTCGAACCCGTGCACGGCCACACCCTGTCGCGCCGCGAGCAAGACGCGTGGGCCGACCGCATCCTGCGCGACCCCGATGCCCACACCCTGCAATCGTGGCTGCCACTGTCGCACCAACCCACCTGGCAAATCGGGGCCGATGGCGCGCCCTGCATCCAGTCCCGCCCCGTGGTGCTGCGCGTGTTCGCCGTCGCCGATGCCCAGGGCGGCTGGCAAGTCTTGCCCGGCGGCCTGGCGCGCCTGGGCACCCGCGAAGGCATTGCCTCCATGCAACGCGGTGGCAGCAGTGCCGATGTGTGGGTACAAAGCCCCGCACCCGATGCAACGCCTGCCACACCCAGAACCACCAGTGCCACCAGTGCCCCCATCGCCCCCCTGGCCGCCCCCGGCGCGGACGCGGCATCGCCCCAGCGCCAACGCCTGGTCACCAGCCGCGCTGCAGAAAACCTGTTCTGGATGGGCCGTTACACCGAACGGACCGAAAACACCCTGCGCCTGGTGCGCCTGAGCCTGGAAATTCTCGGCAGCGAAAACCAGAACCTGCCCTGCCTGCTCAGCTTCATCAGCCGCATGGCCACGCGCCACGGCCTGGTGCGCGTCGGCGTGCCCGCCGCTGCACCAGCGCACCGCGTGTTCGAGCGCGCACTGATCGCCGGTCTTTGGGACAAGGAACTGGCCACCAGCGTCGGCTTCAATTTGCGCGCCGTGCGCCTGGCTGCGGCCTCGGTGCGCGAACGCCTGTCGCCCGAACACTGGCGCTTGCTCGAACAGGCCGAATCGCGCTTCTTCAGCCCCGACGTCAACAGCACCACGCCCGACACCGTGGCCGTGCAGCGCCTGCTGGCCGATACCAGCCAGATGCTGGCCGCGCTGACCGGTGCCCAAACCGACCGCATGAGCCGCGACGACGGCTGGCGTCTGCTGTCCATTGGCCGCCACATCGAACGCCTGCAATTTTTGTCCAGCGCCCTGTCCGAAGCCGTGCCATTGGGCCTGATCGGCGAGCAAGCTGGGTTTGACGCCGTGCTCGACCTGTTTGACAGCACCATCAGCTTCCACGCCCAGTACCAACAAAGCCGCACGCCCCAAGCACTGATGGACTTGCTGGTCACGAACGCTGACAACCCGCGCTCACTGGGCTGGGTGGCGCACACCCTGCGCTCGCGCCTGCGCCGCATGGGCCAGCTGGCCGACGGTGCCACCCTGCCCTTGGCCGATCAGGTGCCGCAGCTGATCACGTTGACCCCCGAAGCCCTCTGGCCCCTGGCCAACAGCGCCGACATCTCAGACCCCACCCTGCCCCTGCACCGCGCACTCGCACATTGCCAAACCGCAGCCCACGAAGTGTCCGACCAGCTGTGCGGGTTGTTTTTCACGCACAGCGGCGAAGCCCGCTACAGCGTAGGCGCCTGAGCGCCCCCACTGGCACCCCACTGGCACCCCACCGGCATCCCAAAACCATGCGCCTGGCCATCACCCACGAAACCCGCTACCGCTACAGCCCGCAGGTGCAAACCGCCCAGCATGTGGCCCACTTGCAACCGGCCAACACACCGTGTCAAGAAGTCCTCAGCCACGGGATGCAGATCGCACCCGAGGCCACGGTGCGGCACCACATCGACGCGTTTTGCAACCACCGCGCCTACTGGGCCCTGACGCATCCGCACGATGGCCTGGTGGTCCGCGCGCACAGTGAACTCGACACCCGCACCGTGCCCACAGCCAACGCCAGCCAAAGCTGGGAAGCCGTGCGTGAACATTTTCGCTACCGAGGCGGTCAGCCCGGCGATGTGCACAGCGGCTTTGTGTTTGGCTCGCACCATGCGCCGGTGCACGAAGCGTTTCTGGCCTATGCACAAAGCAGCTTCACACCCGGTCGGCCGCTGATGCAAGCGGCGCAAGAACTCACGGCACGCATGCACCGCGATTTCCGCTACGAAACCGCCAGCACCGACATCAACACCCCAGCCCTGCAAGCGCTGCAAGACCGACGCGGTGTGTGCCAGGACTTTGCCCACATCCTGCTGGCCTGCCTGCGTTCGCTGGGCTTGCCCGCCCGCTACGTCAGCGGCTACCTGCTGACCGAACCGCCGTCGGGACAGCCCCGGTTGGTGGGCAGCGACGCCTCACACGCCTGGGCCTCGGTTTACCTGCCCGAGCTGGCCAGCCACGCCTGCCTGGGCTGGCTCGACCTGGATCCAACCAACGACCGCACCGGCTTGGCCAGCCCAGGTCTGGACTACGTGCGCCTGGCCGTGGGCCGCGACTTTGCCGACGTCTCGCCCTTGCGTGGTGTCTTGCAAGGCGGTGGCGAGCACCAACTGGAAGTGGCCGTGACCGTGGCCCCGATGGCCCCATGAGCCGCCATGCCGGGATGAAAACGCCCGACGGACCACGGGCCAGCCCGCAGGTCAAAGCTTCAGCGACAATCTCATGGCGTCCATTCCTGCGCACGTGGGAATCCCTTTGCAACCCTGTTTGACATCCCCCCATGAACATCTACGACACCCTGAAATCCCTGAACATCGAACTGCCCCCTATGGCCGTGCCTGCTGCCGCCTATGTGCCCTTTGTGCAAACCGGCAACCTGGTGTTCCTGTCGGGCCACATTGCCAAAAAAGACGGCCAAGTCTGGGCCGGCCAGCTGGGCAAGAACATCAGCACCGCCGAAGGCCAGCAAGCCGCTCGCGCCGTGGCCATTGACCTGATGGGCACCCTGCACGCCGCCGTGGGCGACCTGAACAAGATCAAGCGCATCGTCAAGGTCATGAGCCTGGTCAACTCGACCGGTGACTTTACTGAGCAGCACCTGGTGACCAACGGCTGCAGCGAACTGCTGGGCCAGGTGTTTGGCCCCCAGGTCGGTGCCCACGCCCGCAGCGCTTTTGGTGTGGCCCAAATCCCGATGGGTGCTTGCGTCGAAATCGAACTGGTTGCCGAAATCGGTTGAACTCAGTTTATTTGTGGAGGCCGCCCTTGCGGCCGAAGCATTCGCGCGTGGGGACGCACTCCCACAAGGCTCAGGCTCTTTGTGGGAGGTCGCCCCTGCGGCCGAAGACCCTTTTTTTCACCGTCACCTCAGGAATTTCCCATGACCATTTCCATGTCCAACGCCAGCTTGCCTGTGTGCAGCCGCATGCTCAGCAACCTGAGCCACATCCTGGCCAAAGCCGAGCAGTTTGTCGACGCCAAAAAAATCAACCCTGACGCGCTGACCACCTACCGTTTGGCCCCCGACATGCTGCCCTTCACGCGGCAAATTCTGATCGCCTGTGACGCCGTGAAAAATGGCGTGGCCCGTCTGAGCGGCATCGAAGCGCCCAAGTTTGACGACACCGAAACCACCTTGTCGCAGTTGCAAGAACGCATTCAAAAAACGCTGGCCTTCCTTGCCACCGTGCCCGCCTCGGCGTTGGACGGTACAGAAGACAAGGAAATCACTTTCCCCGCAGGCCCCGGCAAAACCCGCACCATGACGGGCCAGGCCTACCTGACGGGCTGGATGCTGCCGAACATGTACTTCCACATCACCACGGCCTACGCCATCCTGCGCCACAACGGGGTGGACGTGGGCAAGGTGGATTACTTGCTGGGCGCGCAGAGCTGAGCGTGCGCATCACCTGCATCAGGCCTCACGACAGCGGAAAACAACAGCCCTCTCAGCGGCAGGCTCAGGCCCTTCAACAAACGCAGGGCCACGCAATCCAGGTGGCGAACTCCAGAGCACACAAGCAGGCGTTTGGTTATCCATGCCCCGTGAGGGCGTAGCCGTCTCCAAGCTGGGGTTGCTACAAAAATAAACCACCTCGGTTGGGACCGGCTCACCACGCCCCCAACGGTGCCATGACCTCGGGCGTGACAGTGCGTCACGGTACGGTGTTGCCCGCAAATCCAATCCCCACAGCCCGTGCCCAAAGCTGTGGACAAGTACAGGGACAAGCCGCCCAAGCCGCATCCCGCAAGGGCTGGCGGGGCGTGCTTAAAAAAGCATCACTCCACCCGCGTCACCCGGTTCGGCTTGAAACCCAGATCCGCCACACGGCCCTTCTTGGCACGCGCGGCTTTGGCGTTGTTCAGGCTGCGGATTTCAAGCGTTTCTTCGCGCTCTTTGCCGCCGCGGCCGATGCCCGCGATCTTCACGCTGCGGGTGTAGGCCGCCGCGCCGGCCAAGGTGTCTTTGGCTTCGAGGTCGATGAGCATCAAACCCCGACCGCCTTTTTCCATGGTTTTGAGCTCGCTGAGTTCAAAGGTCAGCACACGCCCGCCGGTGCTGGCGCAGCACACGCTGGTAGCGACCGGCATGGGCTGCTTGTCGGCAGACACAGTGGCGCTGGAGCCGCTCACATGGCTGGGGGCGCAGACGGTTTCGCCGTCGGCGAGACTGATGAACGCCTTGCCTGCTTTGTTGCGCGAAATCATGTTCTCGACCGAAGCCATGAAGCCGTAGCCACCCGAGCCACTGAGCAGCAGTGTGGCGTTGGCCGGGCCTGCAAAATAGTGGGCGATGTGCGTGGTGGACTCCAGCTCGATCAGCGTCGTCACCGGCTGGCCATCGCCGCGTGCACCGGGCAATGTGGCCACGGGCACGCTGTAGATGCGGCCATTGCTGCCAAAGATCAGCAACGTGTCCACCGTGCGGCATTCAAAGGTTCCGTACAGGCCGTCGCCCGCTTTGAAGGCGAAACTGGTGGCGTCGTGGCCGTGGCCGGTGCGGGCGCGCACCCAGCCTTTTTCAGACACGACCACCGTCACCGGTTCGTCCACCACCTTGACCTCGGCCACGGCTTTTTTCTCTTCTTGGATCAGCGTGCGGCGCGGGTCGGCAAAGGTCTTGGCATCGGCCTCGATTTCTTTCACCATCAGGCGGCGCAGTGCGGCGGGGCTGCCCAGAATTTCTTCCAGCTTGACCTGCTCTTCGCGCAGCTCGGACAGCTCTTGCTCGATCTTGATGGCTTCCAGACGCGCGAGTTGGCGCAGGCGAATTTCCAGAATGTCTTCGGCCTGGCGGTCGCTCAAGCGGAAGGCCTCGATCAGCGCAGGCTTGGGCTCGTCGCTGTGGCGGATGATGCGGATCACCTCGTCGATGTTGAGCAACACCAGCTGACGGCCTTCCAGAATGTGGATGCGGTCCAGCACCTTGTTCAGGCGGTGCTGGCTGCGGCGGGTGATGGTGGTTTGGCGGAACGAAATCCACTCCACGATCATCTGGCGCAGCGACTTTTGGATGGGTTTGCCGTCGATGCCGACCGAGGTCATGTTGATCGGCGCCGAGGTTTCCAGGCTGGTGTGCGCCAGCAAGGCGGTGATGAGTTCTTGTTGCTCGATGCGGCTGGTTTTGGGCTCGAACACCAGGCGCACGGCAGCGTCTTTGCTCGACTCGTCACGCACCACGTCGAGCACGTTCAAGATGCTGGCCTTCAGCTGCATCTGGTCGGTGCTGAGCGCTTTTTTGCCGGCTTTGACCTTGGGGTTGGTGAGTTCTTCGATCTCTTCGAGCACACGCTGCGAGCTGACGCCTTGCGGCAATTCGGTCACCACCAGCTGCCACTGGCCGCGCGCGAGTTCTTCGATTTTCCAGCGCGCCCGCACTTTGAGGCTGCCGCGCCCGGTGCGGTAAGCGTCGGCAATGTCGCTGGCCGGGCTGATGATCTGGCCGCCGCCCGGATAGTCCGGGCCGGGAATGATGGCCAGCAATTCGCTGTCGCTCAGCTTGTCGTTTTTGATCAGCGCCACGCAGGCGTCGGCCACTTCGCGCAGGTTGTGGCTGGGGATCTCAGTGGCCAGGCCCACGGCAATGCCGCTGGCGCCGTTGAGCAGCGTGAACGGCAAACGGGCGGGCAACTGGCGCGGCTCTTCGGTCGAGCCGTCGTAGTTGGGGATGAAGTCCACCGTGCCCATGTCGATCTCGTCGAGCAGCAAGCTGGTGATGCGCGACAGCCGTGCCTCGGTGTAACGCATGGCGGCAGCGCCGTCACCGTCGCGCGAGCCAAAGTTGCCTTGGCCGTCGATCAGTGGATAGCGCTGCGAAAAATCTTGCGCCATGCGCACCAGCGCGTCGTACGCTGCGGTGTCACCGTGCGGGTGGTAGCGGCCGAGCACATCGCCCACCACGCGGGCGCTTTTGACGGGCTTGGCAGCGGTGTTGTTGTTCGGGCCGCTGTAGGACAAACCCATGCGGTCCATCGAATACAAGATGCGCCGCTGCACCGGCTTTTGCCCGTCGCACACATCGGGCAAGGCGCGGCCTTTGACGACGGACAGCGCGTATTCCAAATAGGCGCGCTGGGCGTAAGCGCCCAGGTGATCGCCTTCGGGGGCAGCGGTGGGTTCGGGGGTCAACAGGTCAGTGGTCATGGCAAGACAATGAATTTGTAGGTCGAGGCTTTAGCCCCGACAAAAGATGTCCATGAAACGTCGGCGCTGAAGCGCCGACCTACAAGAGGGTCAAACGTCGATTTCGATGCTGTCGCCGTGCAGTTCCATCAGCTCACGTCGGGCGGCGGCTTCGCCTTTGCCCATCAGCTGCATCATCAGGTTTTCGGTGCCCGCGTTGTCCAGTGGGCCCAGTTCAATCGGCATCAGACGACGGGTGTCGGGGTTGAGCGTGGTGTCCCACAACTGCTCGGCGCTCATCTCGCCCAAGCCCTTGAAACGGCTGATGCTCCAGCCGCCTTCTTTCACACCGTCTTTGCGCAGCTTGTCCAAAATGGCGGTCAACTCGCCTTCGTCCAGCGCATAGGCTTTGGACGCGGGCTTTTTGCCGCGCGCCGGTGCATCGACGCGGAACAGCGGTGGGCGCGCCACAAACAAATGCCCCGCCTCAATGAGCTTGGGAAAGTGGCGGAAGAACAAGGTCAGCAGCAGCACCTGGATGTGCGAGCCGTCCACGTCCGCGTCACTCAAGATGCAAACCTTGCCGTATCGCAGGTTGCTCATGTCGGGCGTGTCGTTGGGGCCGTGTGGATCGACGCCGATGGCCACCGAAATGTCGTGGATTTCGTTGTTCGCAAACAAACGGTCGCGGTCCACTTCCCAGGTGTTGAGCACTTTGCCGCGCAGGGGCAAGATGGCCTGACACTCTTTGTTGCGGCCCATTTTGGCGCTGCCGCCGGCCGAGTCACCCTCGACCAAAAACACCTCGTTGTGCAGGATGTCTTTGCTCTCGCAATCGGTCAGCTTGCCGGGCAGCACGGCCACGCCCGAGCTCTTGCGTTTTTCGACTTTTTGCCCGGCCTTCTGGCGGGTTTGCGCGGCTTTGATGGCCAGCTCGGCCAGCTTCTTGCCGTAGTCCACATGCTGGTTCAGCCACAGCTCCAGCGTGGGACGCACAAAGCTGGACACCAGGCGCACCGCGTCACGGGAGTTCAGCCGCTCTTTGATCTGACCCTGGAATTGCGGGTCCAGCACCTTGGCGGAGAGCACATAGCTGGCGCGGGCAAACACGTCTTCGGGCATGAGCTTGACGCCCTTGGGCAGCAAGCCGTGCAGCTCGATGAAACTCTTGACGGCGGTAAACAGACCGTCGCGCAAGCCGCTGTCGTGTGTGCCGCCAGCGCTGGTCGGGATCAGGTTGACGTAGCTCTCGCGCACCGGCGCGCCGTCTTCGGTGAAGGCCACGGCCCACGACGCGCCCTCGCCTTCGGCAAAGCTGTCGTGGCTGGCATCGGCAAAGCCTTCGCCTTCAAACAAGGGGATCACCGGGTCGCCGTTCAGCGTTTGCGTCAGGTAGTCGCGCAGACCGGCTTTGTATTGCCATTGCTGGGTTTCTTTGGTTTTCTCGTTCACCAAAGTCACCGTCACGCCCGGCATGAGCACCGCTTTGCTGCGCAACAGGTGCGTCAACTCGTTCATGGGCAGGGCGCTGGACTCGAAATATTTGGCGTCCGGCCAGGCGCGCACGGTGGTGCCTTGTTTGCGATCACCGTCGCCCGCGACACGGGTCACCAGCGGCTCGGTCACGTCGCCGCCCGAAAACACCAGCGTAGCCACTTTGCCTTCGCGGTAACTGGTGGCTTCCAGGCGTTTGGACAGCGCATTGGTCACCGACACGCCCACGCCGTGCAAGCCGCCCGAGAAGCTGTAGGCGCCGCCCTTGCCCTTGTCGAACTTGCCGCCCGCATGCAAGCGGGTGAACACCAGCTCGATCACCGGGGCGTTTTCTTCGGGGTGCAGGCCGAACGGGATGCCGCGGCCATCGTCTTCGATGCTGACCGAGCCGTCGGCGTGCAAGATCACCTTGATCTTTTTGCCGAAACCGGCCAGCGCCTCGTCGGCGGCGTTGTCCAGCACTTCCTGGATGATGTGCAGCGGGTTGTCGGTGCGGGTGTACATGCCCGGGCGTTGCTTGACGGGCTCCAGGCCCTTCAGGACGCGGATCGAGCCTTCGGAATATTCGTTGGAGGTTTTGACGGGTGTTTGGGTAGCCATGGTGGCGGATTGTAGTGGGAATTGCTGCGCAAAACTGGATGAATAAACAGTGTTTTACTTGGACGGGATGCTCGCAGGGCTCGTCAACGCGCGGGCAAGAGATTGGTTACAGTCAAAGGATGCAACACAAACCCATTTCTCTGACCCAAGTACTGGCCTGCGGCGCGGCCATTGTGACCCTGTCCATGGGCATTCGCCACGGCTTTGGCCTTTGGCTGCAACCCGTCACCCAAGCACAGGGCTGGGGCCGCCAAGAGTTCGCTTTCGCCATGGCCATCCAGAACCTGTCTTGGGGTTTCATGGGCATTTTTGCGGGCATGGTGGCGGACCGGTTCGGTGCGTTTCGCGTCATTGCACTGGGCGCCCTGGTTTACGGGGTGGGTCTTTTGGGCATGGCTTGGTCCACCGATCCCTGGATGTTTGCCCTGTTCACCGGGGTCATCATTGGCACCGCACAGGCCGGGACGACTTACGCCGTGATTTACGGGGTCATTGGCCGCAATGTGCCCGCCGAGCGCCGCTCATGGGCCATGGGTGTGGCTGCGGCTGCGGGCAGTTTTGGCCAGTTTTTGATGGTGCCCGTTGAGGGCTTGCTGATCAGCCAGATGGGCTGGCAAACCGCCTTGGTCATCTTGGCGGCGGCGGCCTTGCTCATCATTCCCCTGGCCTGGGGCCTGCGTGAGCCGGCCTTGAACGCGCCGGGACAGGTCCAACGCGACCAAACCATTGGCCAGGCCTTGAAAGAAGCCTTCAAATACCCGAGCTTTCAACTTCTGATGGCCGGTTATTTTGTGTGCGGCTTTCAGGTGGTGTTCATTGGCGTGCACATGCCCAGTTACCTCAAGGACCATGGCCTGGCACCTCAGGTGGCCAGCTATGCGCTGGCCCTGATCGGCCTGTTCAATGTGTTTGGCACTTACATGGCCGGCACCTTGGGGCAAAGAATGGCCAAGAAAAAGATCCTGGCGTTCATCTACGCGGCCCGTTCGGTGGCGATTGTGCTGTTCTTGCTGGCCCCGCTGACGCCCACCAGCGTGTACATCTTCTCGTCCGTGATGGGCTTGCTGTGGCTGTCCACCGTGCCCCCCACCAATGCGGCGGTGGCGCAGATTTTTGGCGTGGCGCATTTGTCCATGCTCAGCGGCTTCATCTTTTTCAGCCACCAGATCGGCTCGTTCATGGGCGTGTGGCTGGGCGGCTACCTGTACGACAAGACCGGCAGCTACGACATCGTCTGGGTTCTGGCCATCGCCCTGGGCGTGTTTGCCGCGCTGGTGAATTTGCCCGTGCGCGAAAGCCCGATCCACCGCCACCTGCCCAAAGCCGCATGAACAGGCCCACCCCATCCGTTTGGTGGCTGGCGGCTGCGGCGCTGGGCTTGACGTTCTGGCTTTACGCCAAGCCCGATGTCGTGATCATGCTGTCAGAACAGCTCTGGTCCTGCTTCTGATTTTTAAACACGGAATGTCCATGCACGGCAGCGAAAAACCCTCGGCCTGGCTGCAACGCTGGGCCCACCTGATCACCCCCGGTAGCCACGTGCTCGATGTGGCCTGTGGTGCCGGACGCCACATGCGTTGGCTGGCCACACAAGGACTCACCGTTCAAGGGGTCGACCGCGACCCCGAAGCCGTGGCACTGGCCCAGGCGTTTGGGCCCGTCATCTGCGCGGACATCGAAAACGGCCCTTGGCCGTTCACGGGGCAGAGTTTTGGCGCGGTGGTCGTCACCCATTACCTGTGGCGTCCGTTGTTGCCGGTCATCGTGCAAAGTGTCGCCCCGGGCGGCGTGCTGATTTACGAAACCTTTGCCGCCGGCAACGAAACCGTGGGCAAACCCTCCCGCGCCGACTTTTTGCTGCAGCCAGGCGAGCTGCTGCGGGCCACCGAAGGCTTGCGCACCGTGGCCTACGAAGACGGCTTTGAGGCCTCACCCGACCGCTTTGTGCAGCGCCTTGCCGCTGTGCGCCCCGTGTCCCAGACCGAGGTGGTCCGCTGGCCTTTGCAGGCCACTTGAGTTTTGCCCGGCTTGACTGTGAAAGAACAGCCTTCGGCCGCAGGGGCGGCCTCCCACAAAACCCTGAACCTTGCGGGAACGCGCGAATGCTTCGGCCGCAGGGGCGGCCTCCCACAAAATCCCCGAGCCCTTGTGGGAGCGCGCCCCTGCGCGCGAATGCCCATTGACTTTCATCATCCGTAGCGTCACCAAGCTGCATGAAAGTTAGAATGGGTTTTTTCTGTTCAGAAGCACCTGACATGACCACCGAATTTCGCCCCATCAAAGGCAGCATTCCTGCCCTGATCACCCCCATGCTCGAAGACGGCCAAGTGAACTACGCCACTTTGCGAAAACTGATCGACTGGCACGTGGCCGAAGGGACCGATTGCATTGGCGTCGTCGGCACCACAGGCGAATCGCCCACGGTCACCGTCGATGAGCATTGCGAAATCATCCGCGTCTCGGTGGAGCAAGCGGCTGGCCGGGTGCCCATCATGGCCGGCTGCGGCGCCAACTCCACCGCCGAAGCCATTGAACTGGCCAAATTTGCCAAGAAAGTCGGTGCCGACTGCCAGCTGCAAGTGGTGCCCTACTACAACAAGCCCACACAGGAAGGCCAGTACCGGCACTTTCGCGCCATTGCCGAAGCCACCCCGGATCTGCCCGTGATCTTGTACAACGTACCTGGCCGCTCGGTGGCCGATCTGCAACACGACACCGTGCTGCGCCTGGCGCAAGTGCCCGGCATTGTGGGCATCAAAGAAGCGACAGGCAACATCGAACGCGCGCAATGGTTGATCCGCGACCTGCCCCCGGAATTCGCGGTTTACTCGGGTGATGACCCCACCGCCGTGGCCCTGATGCTGTGTGGTGGTGCAGGCAACGTGAGCGTGACGGCCAACGTGGCACCGCGCCTGATGCACGAGTTGTGCATGGCCGCCCTGCGTGGCGACATCCAAGAAGCCATGCGCATCCAGTTCTTGCTGATGCCCATGCACAAAAACCTGTTTGTCGAGGCCAACCCGATCCCCGTGAAGTGGGCCATGAACCGCATGGGCCTTTGCGGCCCCACCTTGCGTTTGCCCATGACCGAGTTGTCTGAATCCCAGCGGCCTCTGGTTGAAGCGGCACTCAAGGCCAGCGGCCTGATTTGATTTCCACCGAAGGATTGCTTGTGAAATTGTTCCATCGTTCCCTGTCTAACCAGACGATTCAACGCGCGGCCATGGCAGCGGCACTGGCCCTGTTGGTCAGTGGCTGCTCGCTGCTGGAAGAAGACAAGATTGATTACAAAAGCGCCGCCAAGGCCCCTACGCTGGAGATCCCGCCCGACCTGAGCCAATTGCGCAAAGACTCACGTTACGCGCTTGAAAGCAACTCGGCCACCGCATCAGGCTTCCAAAGTGCCGCCGCACGCGTTGCAGACGCCGGTACCGCAGCCAACACACTCGGCGACGTCAAAATGGAGCGCCAAGGCAACCAACGCTGGTTGGTGGTGGCTCGCCCCGCAGACAAGGTGTGGGAACCACTGAAAGAATTCTGGACCAGCAACGGTTTTGTGCTGGTCACCGACTCGCCTGACGTGGGCATCATGGAAACCGATTGGGCTGAAAACCGGGCCAAGATTCCGCAAGATTTCATTCGCAAGACTTTGGGCAAAGTGCTCGATTCAATATATTCGTCAGGTGAACGTGACAAATTCCGCACCCGTGTGGAACGCAATGCACAAGGCGGTGTCGAGATCTACATCACCCACCGTGGCATGGCCGAAAACTACACCAATGCCCAAAAAGAACAAACCATCTGGCAACCCCGCGCCAGCGATGCTGAACTCGAAATCGAATTCTTGCGTCGCCTGATGGTGAAACTGGGCACCACGCCAGAAGCCGCCAAGACAGCCAGCGCCAGCGCAACGGCTGCCGCCATGGCCGCCACCGTAGTGACCGTGGACGGCCAGCCCGCCATTGTGGTCAACGACACCCTGGACCGCGCATGGCGCCGCACCGGCGTAGCCTTGGACCGCACAGGCTTCACGGTCGAAGACCGCAACCGCAGCCAAGGCGTCTATTTTGTGCGCTACGTAGCCCCAGGCGACACCGACAAAGAGCCCGGTTTCTTTGCCCGCATGTTCAGCAAAAAAACCGAAGTGGCCCCCTTGTCCCGCTACCGCATCGCGTTGACTGAAAAAGGCGATGCCAGCACCGTTCGCGTGCTGGATGCCAACGGCCAGCCTGAGACCTCCGGCAATGCCGAGCGCATTCTGAAGCTTTTGGCCAACGAACTGCGCTGAAACCTGCCCACACGCGTGCCCGCCCTCCGTGGGGGCATGCCCAGAAAGGCAAAGGCCCATAAAAAAACCCCGCACCGCGGGGTTTTTTTATGCGTCCCCGGTCAAGGCCGGGAAAGCGCAGGCCAATTACTTGGCAGCAGAAGCGTCAGCAGCTGGCGCGGCAGCAGCAGGAGCGGCTGGAGCAGCAGAAGCGTCAGCAGCTGGAGCAACAGCAGCAGGTGCTGGAGCGGCAGGTGCAGCGGCTTCTTCTTTTTTGCCACAAGCGGACAAAGCAGCAGCAGCGATGATGGCGGCCAAAACGAGGGACTTGTTCATGATGAATTTTCCTTATGGGGGTGAAAACAATTTCCGGAAATTGTCGAAGCAAACGCAAAACTTGCCTGGACCGAGAAAAAAGCACTCGAGCACTTCTGTTCTCAGCTTTAGATTATAGCGTTTTCCCTAGTTCGTTGCGTTATGCATCCCACGAAGCTGACGCGAAGCCTTCAACTGACCTCAAGATACGGGAAAGTCCTCAAGGGGTTTCACCCAGTCTGCAGACATCCAGTCGAGCAAGGCCTCTTGAGCGGCATCACTCAAAATGGCGCATGAAGCCGCAGAAAGCATGCGGTTGTCTGCCAGTTGACGAAGAATGCGGGCATCTTTGCCTCCCACCCGAAAGCTCTCGCCATTGATAAAAACATGCCGCTCATCGTGCATCATTTTTGTGCGCCGATCGAGTTGCACCCCCGACGACAAATCAGGTTCGGCCTGCGCACCATCAAACCAGACATTCGCTTTCGGCTCGGTCAGGTATTCGCCGAGCAAGCTGTCCAGCAAATGGGGATCTTTGAGCGCTTTTTGAACCACTTGATGGGCGAAGTCGTTCAAAGCCGGCGGAATGGCCGCCGGCGAAGCCACCGCCACTTGCCGGGGATCTCGGTACAAGGCTTCGCCCACACCGTCAAAGGCCTCATCGGCCAGGCCCAGCAACAGTTCACGGGCCAACTCGCCTTCTTGGGGGGCCCGAAAACCGATGGACCAAGTCATGCACTCGCCTTCGGCCAGGCCATCGTGTGCATATTTGGGCGGCAAATACAGCATGTCGCCAGGATGGAGCACGAACTCTTCCTCGGCTTCAAAGTTTTGCAAGATTTTGAGCGGCACACCAGGCTGCAGGCTCAGGTCTTTCTGGCGGCCAATGCGCCAGCGACGCTGGCCATGGGCTTGCAGCAAAAACACGTCGTAACTGTCGAAGTGCGGTCCCACGCCGCCGCCATCGGTGGCGTAGCTGATCATCACATCGTCCAGCCGGGCATCGGGCACAAAGCGAAATTGCTGCATCAACGCGTGCACGCCGTCATGGTGCAAGTCCACGCCTTGCACGAGAAAAGTCCATTTTTTTTGACTGAAAGGGGGCAGGCTGCGCTTGGCCAAGGGGCCGTGCTTCATCTTCCAGCCTTTGTCCGAATCCACGATCAGGCGCGACTCCACCCCCTCCTGACCAGCGAGCGCCACCAATTCAGCGCGGTCCAGACACGGCACAAAACCAGGGATGGCGTTGCGCACCAGCAAAGGCTTTTTTTGCCAATGGCGCTTCATGAATTGGCTGGGGGTCAGGCCACCCAACAGGGCCAAGGGTTGTTCTGTGTTCATGTCGTGCATCCTGTTGAAGTGCGTGGCCATCGCCATATCAAAGCCGAAGCGGCCAAAAACTGGCCGCCAAACTGCGACAATTGTCCTATGGAAATCAAGACACCTTCCGTGGTCGCACTGACCTGGACACTCAAAGACACGCTGGGCGAAGTTCTGGACACCCTGGACGAGCCTGTTGAATTTTTCATTGGCGGGCAAGACCTGCTGCCCAAAATCGAGGAAGCCCTGCAAGGCCATGAACGCGGTGCCAAGGTGGACCTGCATCTGGAGCCCGAAGACGCCTTTGGCGACTTTGATGAGACCCTGCTGTTTCTGGAGCCACTGGCGCTGTTCCCGCCCGGCCTTGAACCCGGATTGACCATCGAGGGCACCGCCTTGCCCGAAGGCTGCAACCCCGATGCACCACGCAACGCGCTGTACACCGTGACCGAAATTTACCCCGAGCACGTGGTGCTGGACGCCAACCACCCGCTGTCCGGCATTGCCTTGCGGCTGCACCTGAAAGTGGAATCCGTGCGCGAACCGACCGAGGCCGAAGTGGGCAGCGGCAGCTGCGGCACCGGCTTCTTCAAAATCGAAGTGGGTGACGACAGTGACGCGCCCTCCTTTGGACCCACTTTGCACTGAGCCGCCATGCACCCGCACATTGAAATCAAGATCCTGGACCCGCGCCTGAACGCCTGGGGCCTGCCCAAATACCAAACCCCGCTGGCGGCAGCCATCGACCTGTTTGCCTGCATCGACGCCCCCATGCAGATCCTCCCCCAAGCAGCAGCCGTGCTGGTTCCGTCGGGCATCGCGCTGCACATGGATTCACCCGCACTGTGCGCCGTGATCCTGCCGCGCTCGGGGCTGGGCCACAAAAAAGGCTTGATTCTGGGCAACAGCGTGGGCCTGATCGATGCCGACTACACGGCGCAGTGCTTCATCAGCGTCTGGAACCGCAACCCACCCGGCAGCGAAGCCATCACCATCGAGCCCGGTGAGCGCATCGCCCAGATGATGTTCTTGCCCGTGGTGCGGCCCCAGCTGAACGTGGTGAGCGAATTCAGCCGCAGCAGCGAGCGTGGTGGCGGTGGTTTCGGCTCCACCGGCGTCTGAAGCAGGCCCCGGCGTCAAAGACGGCGGGCAATGTCGTCCATGAGCTGCACCGCCAAGGTCTGTTTGCTGGCATAGGGCAATTCGCGGGCACCGGTTTCGTCCACCAGCAACAAGGCGTTGTCGTCTTGCCCGAAGGTGGCCGGGCCGATGTTTCCCACCAAAAGCGGCACCCCTTTGCGGATGCGTTTGGCCGTCGCGTGGGCCAACAAATCGTGGCTCTCGGCGGCAAAACCCACGCAAAACAGCTGCCCCGACACCGCACGGGGCGAATGCGCCACCGTGGCCAAAATATCCGGGTTTTCGACAAACCCCAGCTGAGGGGTTTGGCCAGAACCGTCTTTCTTGATTTTTTGATCGGCCGAATGGGCGGGGCGCCAATCGGCCACCGCAGCGGTTGAAATGAACACTTGCGCCGCGTCTACCTGCTGCTGCACGGCGTCCAGCATTTGGCGCGCCGATTGCACATTGATCCGCTTGACCTTCCTGGGCGTTGGCAAATGCACCGGGCCCGCCACCAGCGTCACATCGGCCCCGGCCATGCGCGCCGCACGGGCAATGGCAAAGCCCATTTTTCCGCTCGACAAATTGGTGATGCCGCGCACCGGATCGATGGCTTCATAGGTCGGGCCAGCCGTCACCAACACCGTTTTGCCCGCCAGCGGCTTGGGCGAAAAAAAGGCTTCCAGATCGTCCAGGATTTCTTCGGCTTCGAGCATGCGGCCGTCCCCCGTTTCGCCGCAGGCCTGATCGCCCTGCCCCACGTCCAGCACCTGCACGCCGTCGGCCTTGAGCTGCAGCACGTTGCGCTGGGTGGCCGGGTTGGACCACATTTCGCGGTTCATGGCCGGGGCCACGATCAGTGGCACCTGGTCGATGGGCCTGGCCAGACACATCAGGCTGAGCAGTTCATCGGCACCCCCGTGCAACAGTTTGGACAAGAAGTCCGCGCTGGCCGGGGCCACCACGATGGCATCGGCATCACGGCTCAAGTTGATGTGGGCCATGTTGTTGGCCTCGCGCGCATCCCACTGCGAGGTGTACACCGGCCTGCCCGAAAGGGCCTGCATGGTCACCGCGGTCATGAAGTGCTCGGCCGCTTCGGTCATCACGACCTGAACCGTGACACCCGCCTTGACCAAGGCGCGGCAGAGTTCAGCCGACTTGTAAGCGGCAATGCCGCCCGACAAACCCAGAACGATGTATTTTCCAGCCAATGTGCTCATGGCGGGGAATGTAGCAGAGTGGTATGGCCTCAGAACGAACATGCGGGAACGCAGCGCCGGGGTGAGGGCTGGCCGGATCGGGCGATTTGGCGAGCGAAGCGAGTATGAGCCCGACCGGCCAGCCCTCACCCCGGCGCGGAAAACGACCGCAGACTCGGCACGGAAACAAGCACGATTCGCATGTTCACCGGGAAAACCCCGAACCCGACTGTCTATAATCACGATTTCCACCTTCCGGGTGCCTCTGGTGCCCGTCTTGGACATGACCAAATTCGTCTTCGTCACCGGCGGTGTGGTGTCTTCCCTGGGCAAGGGAATCGCCTCCGCATCGCTCGCCGCCATCCTCGAATCGCGCGGCCTCTCCGTCACCCTCATCAAGCTCGACCCCTACCTCAACGTGGACCCGGGCACCATGTCCCCGATTCAGCACGGCGAAGTGTTTGTCACCGACGACGGTGCCGAAACCGACCTGGACCTGGGCCACTACGAGCGCTTCATCAACACCCGGATGAAGAAGGCCAACAACTTCACCACCGGTCAGATCTACAAAAGCGTGCTTGAAAAAGAACGCCGTGGCGATTACCTGGGCAAGACCGTGCAGGTCATCCCGCACGTGACCAACGAAATCCAGGACTTCATCAAGCGCGGCGCTGGTTTTGGCACGCCCGAAGCGGTCGATGTGGCCATTGTCGAAATCGGTGGCACCGTGGGCGACATCGAATCACTGCCGTTCCTGGAAGCGGTGCGTCAGCTCAGCTTGCGCCTGGGGCCCAACAACGCTGCCTTCGTGCACCTGACCTACGTGCCCTGGATCGCCGCTGCTGGCGAACTCAAAACCAAACCGACCCAGCACACGGTGCAAAAGTTGCGCGAAATCGGCATCCAGCCCGATGCGCTGCTGTGCCGTGCCGACCGTGCGATTCCGGACGACGAGCGCGAAAAGATTTCACTGTTCACCAACGTGCAAAGCTGGGGCGTGATCTCCATGCCCGATGTGGACACCATCTACAAGGTTCCACGCGTGCTGCACGAGCAAGGCCTGGACGGCCTGATCTGCGACAAGCTGCGCCTGAACACGCCCCCCGCCAACCTCAAGCGCTGGGACGATTTGGTGTACGAAACCGCGCACCCCAAAGGCGAAGTCACCATCGCCATGGTCGGCAAATACGTCGAACTGTCCGACAGCTACAAGTCGGTCAACGAAGCGCTGCGCCATGCGGGCATGCGCAACCATGTGCGCGTGAAGATCGAGCACATCGACTCCGAAACCATCACCCCTGAGACCGTGGCCAATCTGGCCAACTTCGATGGCGTGCTGGTGCCTGGCGGCTTTGGCAAGCGTGGTGTCGAAGGCAAGATCGAAACGGCCCAATTCGCCCGCGAAAAGAAAGTGCCTTACCTGGGCATCTGCTTGGGCATGCAAGTGGCCACCATCGAATACGCCCGCCATGTCGCCGGAATGAAGGACGCCAACAGCACCGAGTTCGAACCCGAAACGCCCTACCCCGTGATCGCCCTGATCAACGAATGGAAAGACGCCGACGGCTCCATCCAGGTGCGAGACGCCAACTCTGATCTCGGCGGCACCATGCGCCTGGGCGCACAAAGCTCAGACGTGGCCCAAGGCACGCTGGCGCACGAGATTTATGGCGCTGTGGTCACCGAGCGCCACCGCCACCGCTACGAAGCCAACGTCAATTACCTGGACGAGTTGCGCAAAGCGGGTCTGGTGATCTCGGCGCTGACGCAACGCGAGCAACTGACCGAAATCGTCGAACTGCCACAAACCGTTCACCCTTGGTATGTCGGCGTGCAATTCCACCCCGAATTCAAGTCCACCCCCTGGGACGGCCACCCGCTGTTCAATGCCTTCGTGAAGGCGGCAGTAGCGCACAAGGCTGCTGCCTGATCCCACTCCACAGACAGGACCACGCCATGAAACTGTGCGGCTTTGATGTCGGTCTCAACCGACCCTTCTTCCTGATCGCAGGCACCTGTTCCATTGAGGGCCTGGACATGTCCCTTGAAGTGGCCGGACGACTCAAGGAAATCTGCACGGCCTTGAACATTTCCCTGATCTACAAGGGCTCGTTTGACAAGGCCAACCGCTCATCGGGCAGCACCCAGCGCGGCGTGGGCATCGACGCGGGCCTGAAAATTCTGGACGAAGTGCGGCGCCAAATCGGTGTGCCCATCCTCACCGATGTGCACGACGAGTCTCAGGTCAAAGACGTGGCCAGCGTGGTGGACGTGTTGCAGACCCCGGCCTTTTTGTGCCGCCAAACCGACTTCATCCGTGCCGTGGCGCAATCGGGCAAACCGGCGAACATCAAGAAAGGCCAGTTTCTGGCCCCTTGGGACATGAAAAACGTCATCGACAAAGCCCGCGCTGCCGCACGCGACGCTGGCTTGCCCGAAGACAACTTTTTGGCCTGCGAGCGCGGCGTGAGTTTTGGCTACAACAACTTGGTGGCCGACATGACCAGCCTGGCCGAGATGCGCAAAACCGGCGCACCCGTGGTGTTCGACGTGACGCACTCGGTGCAAAAACCAGGTGGCCAGGGCACCAGCAGTGGCGGCGCCCGCGAGATGGTGCCCGTGCTGGCCCGCGCAGGCGTGGCCGCCGGTGTGGCGGGCCTCTTCATGGAAACCCACCCCAAGCCAGCCGAGGCTTGGTCAGACGGCCCCAACGCTGTGCCCCTGGGCAAGATGCAAGCCCTGCTCGAAACTCTGGTGCAACTCGATTCCGTCACCAAAAAGAACCCCTTCCTCGAGGACAACTTCGCATGAGCGGCTATATCATCGCCAACGTTCAGGTCACCAACCCGACCCAGTACGAAGAGTACAAAAAATGGTCCACCGCCGCCATGCAAACCGCAGGCGCCGAAGTCTGCGTGCGCGGTGGCCAAGTGCAAGTGCTCGAGGGCGACTGGGCACCTGAGCGAATCGTGATTTTGAAGTTTCCGACGTTCGATGCCGCCAAGGCGTTTTACGAACTGCCCGAATACCAGAAAGCCCGCCAAGCCCGTGCGGGTGCCGCCACCATGCGCATGGTTGTCGTTGAAGGTCTTTGATCCGTTTTGTTTTTAAATTGAGAGAGTTCAAAAATGAGTGCAATCGTTGATATCGTCGGCCGTGAAATCCTCGACAGCCGTGGCAACCCCACCGTGGAGTGCGATGTGTTGCTGGAGTCCGGCGTCATGGGCCGCGCCGCTGTGCCGTCTGGCGCCTCCACCGGCAGCCGCGAAGCCATCGAGCTGCGCGACGGCGACAAGACCCGTTACCTGGGCAAGGGCGTGCTCAAGGCCGTCGAACACATCAACACCGAAATCTCCGAAGCCGTGCTGGGCCTGGATGCCTCCGAGCAAGCCTTTTTGGACCGCACCCTGATCGATCTGGACGGCACCGACAACAAGAGCCGCCTGGGCGCCAACGCCATGCTGGCCGTGTCCATGGCCGTGGCCCGCGCGGCGGCTGAAGAGTCCGGCCTGCCGCTGTACCGCTACTTTGGCGGCATGAACGGCAACCAGTTGCCCGTGCCCATGATGAACGTCATCAACGGCGGCGCACACGCCAACAACAACCTGGACTTGCAAGAGTTCATGATCATCCCCGTGGGCGCACCGAGCTTCCGCGAAGCCGTGCGTTGGGGCGCTGAAGTGTTCCACGCGCTGAAGAAAATCATCCACGACAAAGGCATGAGCATTGCCGTGGGCGACGAAGGCGGCTTTGCCCCCAACGTCGACAGCCACGAAGCCGCCATCCAGATGGTGCTCGACGCCATCGCCGCAGCCGGTTACACCGCCGGTGAGCAAATCGCCATTGGCCTGGACTGCGCCGCCAGCGAGTTTTACAAAGACGGCAAATACGTGTTGGCCGGCGAAGGCGGCATCAGCCTGACGTCTGAACAGTGGACCGACATGCTGGCCAGCTGGTGCGACAAGTACCCCATCATCAGCATCGAAGACGGCATGGCCGAAAACGACTGGGACGGCTGGAAAGTGCTGACCGACCGCTTGGCCAAGAACGTGCAGATCGTCGGCGACGACCTGTTCGTGACCAACACCAAGATCTTCAAAGAAGGTATCGACAAAGGCATTGCCAACTCGATCCTGATCAAGATCAACCAGATCGGCACCCTGACCGAAACCTTTGAAGCCATCGAAATGGCCAAGCGCGCCGGCTACACCGCAGTCATCAGCCACCGCTCGGGCGAGACCGAAGACAGCACCATCGCCGACATCGCTGTGGGTCTGAACGCCGGCCAGATCAAAACTGGCTCGATGAGCCGCTCGGACCGCATGGCCAAGTACAACCAGCTGCTGCGCATCGAAGAAGACTTGGGCGAAGTGGCGGTGTACCCAGGCCGCAGCGCTTTCTATAACCTGCGCTGATCCCCCGCGCGATGGGAAGCCGCCTCGTTCCAATGGTGCTGATCGCCTTGCTGGGGCTCTTGCAGGCCCAACTGTGGTTGGGCCGAGGCGGTGCGCCCAATGTGGCCGAACTCGAGGAAGCGTTGCAGCAACAAAAAGTGGCCAATGAAGTGGCGCGCCACCAGATTGAGCAACTCAACGCCGAAGTCAACGACCTCAAGGAAGGCCTGAACATGGTCGAAGAGCGTGCCCGGCACGAGCTGGGCATGGTCAAGCCCAACGAGATCTACGTCCAGATCGCCAAATGATGTCCCCCATCGAAGTCGCCGGGTTCGTGCTGTCCCTGGCCATGGTGGTCTGCAGCATCCGGGAGCTGCACTGGAGTTGGCCGCTGGCCATCATCAGCTCCCTCCTTTACTTTTTTGTGTTCAAGGACAGCCTGTTGTATGGCGAGGCCGGTTTGCAACTGGTCTTTGCCGCCCTGGCTTTTTGGGGCTGGCGGCAATGGCTGCGCAAGGGCGATGACGCGCAACCTGCGTTGGTGATCCAACGCTTGTCTGCGCGTGGCTGGATAGGGGTGCTGCTGGCCAGTGCCGCTCTTTGGCCCGCTCTGGCCCTGGCGCTGCAGCACTTCACCGACAGCGATGTGGCATGGTGGGATGCCTTGCCCACCGCGCTCAGCCTGGTCGGGCAGGCTTTGCTGGGGCGCAAATACATCGAAAACTGGCTGGTCTGGCTGGTGGTCAACACCCTCAGCGTGGCCCTGTTTGCCTACAAAGGCCTGTGGCTGACGGTCGTGCTGTACGCCCTGTTCACGGCCATGAGCGTCTGGGGCTGGCGCGCCTGGCAAAAAAGTCTGCGCCAGCAGGCGGTATGAGGCGCCTGCAACGCATCGCGGTCCTGGGTGCAGAAAGCACCGGCAAGTCCTGGCTGGTACACGCCCTGGCCCATGTGCTGCAGCAGCGCGGGCAGGCAGTTTGCACCGTCGACGAAGCACTGCGCAGCTGGTGTGACCGCGAAGGCCGCACCCCCCAAGCCCATGAACAAATGGGCATTGCGCAAACACAAGCACAAGCCGTGGTGCAAGTCTCACAAGGCTGGGTCATCGCGGACACCACCCCCCTCATGACGGCGGTCTACAGCCACCTGCTGTTTGACGACCAAAGCCTGTATCCCATGGCTTTGGCGCACCAAAGTCTGTACGACACCACCTTGCTCACGGGCCTGGACCTGGCTTGGGTCGCCGACGGCTTGCAGCGCGATGGCCCGCATGTGCGCGGACCGGTGGACACCCTGGTGCGGCAGGCGCTGGACCGGGCAGGCCTTGCCTACCGCGTGGTGTATGGACAAGGGCACATGCGCCTGAACAATGCGCTGCTGGCGCTGGACATGCCCGGCGAAGACGATGCCGCCCGCCAGACCCGGGAACAGGCTCAGTTCGCGATCAACCAGGGGCGCACCGTGTGGCAATGCAACGACTGCAGCGACCCCGATTGTGAACACAGGCTGTTCACCGGACTACTGACGCAACGGCCGACAAACGACGCCATCCCGTAGGTTGGCGGCTTCAGCCTGAAACGTCGGACCTGAAGGGACCGACCTGCGCGGATGCATCCAGCACCATCAATGGACAGCGCCGCCTGACAAGTCAGCACTCAAACCGGTGAACAAGCCGGCCGCGTCCACCGGGTCAAAACGGTATTGCGCACCACAAAAGTCGCAGCCCACCTCCACCTGCCCTTGTTCGGCGATGATGCCTTCGACCTCTTCGGTGCCCAGGCTGCGGATCATGTGGCCCACGCGTTCGCGGTTGCAGCGGCAGGCAAAGCGGGGACCGGTCTCGCCGATCAAGGGCTCGAAGCGGGCCAGTGGCTCCTCCCAAAACAGGCGGTGCAAAATGGTTTCTGCGTCCAGCGTGAGGAGTTCTTCGCGCTTCAAACTCTTGGCCAAGATGGCGATGCGGTTGTAGTCTTCGCTGCGGCCCAACTGAGCTTCACGCGCCACCGAATCCATCTGCCCAGCCAGATTACCCTCGCCTTCCATCGGCAGGCGCTGGATCAGCAAGCCTGCGGCCACCTGGTCGTTGGCCGCCAGCACCAGCACCGTGTCCAGCTGCTCGGACTGCAGCATGTAGTGCTCCAGCACCTCGCTGATGTTTTCAAGCTTTTCGCCCCGGTCCCCAAACAAGGGCACCACGCCCTGGTAAGGCTGTTGGCCGGGCAAGCGGTCCTGCGGGTCGAGCGTGATCGCGCAACGGCCTGCGTTGTTCACATTCACCAACTGACTCAGGGTGGCGTTGCCCGCCACCTCGCCCACCTGGGTGCAGGTGGCCCGCAGGCTCAGGTCGGGTTGCACCTCGACCACGCCCAGCCGGACCGGACCATCACCAAAAATCTGCAACACCAGCGCCCCGTTGAACTTGATGTTGCCCTGCATCAGCACGCCCGCAGCGGCCATCTCGCCCAACAGTTGGCGCACCGGTGCCGGGTAGGCCCCTGTTTCGGAATTGGCGGCACGTCGCGCCAGAATGTCTTGCCAGGCATCGGTCAAGCGCACCAGCATGCCGCGAACGGGCAAGCCTTCAAAAATGAATTTATGGAGTTCGGACAAAGTTCAGTCAACAGCCCCTCGGGCTGATCCTCGCAAGTTAAATGGATGTCAATGCAGGGCCGCGCACATCAAGCGATCTTCTTGAGCCCCGTCTTGAAACGGCGGGCATTTTGCAAGTAACTGCGGGCACTTTGCCGCAGCCCTTCGATCTGCTCTGGCGTCAATTCGCGCACCACCTTGGCAGGCGAACCCACGATCATCGAGCCGTCCGGGAATTCCTTGCCCTCGGTCACCAGCGCGCCCGCGCCCACCAGGCAATTTTTGCCAATCTTGGCCCCATTGAGCACCACGGCCCCCATGCCCACCAAGGACTCATCGCCAATGGTGCAGCCGTGCAGAATGACCATGTGGCCCACGGTGACGTGCTTACCGATCAACAGGGGCTTGCCATGGTCGCTGTGCAGCACGCTGCCGTCCTGGATGTTGCTGCCTTCACCGATCACGATGGGCTCGTTGTCGCCCCTAACGGTGACGCCAAACCAGACGCTGGCATCGGCCGCAATTTGCACCGCCCCCATCACCTGCGCGTTGTCGGCAACCCACGCGGAGTCGGCCACTTCTGGGGTCTGGGCGTCGAGTTGGTAAATGGCCATGGGGATCTCCTGTCAGCCTGGGTCTGTAAACCTACAATTGTAGGGATGCTCACGGAAGGCCGTGGCCCCAATCGAGATGACCATGCACTCTTTGCGCACCGCCGCCCTGGGCCCTTGGGCACAAACCGATCCTGTGCTGAAAGCCCAAACCACGTTGTCGCTGGATTTGAGCCTGCCCGTGGGCGCCAGCGAGATCCTGCAAGCACCAGGCCTGGGGCCAGGCCGCGCGGCCAAGCCGGTGCTCGTGCCCCACACCCAGCTCAAAGCCAAATCGATGGCCACGCCCGAAGGCCGGGCAATGCTGGTGCACGCCATTGCCCACATCGAACTCAATGCCATTGACCTGGCGCTGGACGTGGTCTGGCGCTTTGCGGGCATGCCCAATGCGTTTTACACCGACTGGATGCGCATTGCGCAGGAAGAAGCCCGGCATTTCACCCTGCTGCGCAACCATTTGGTGGGCATGGGCTTTGACTACGGCGACTTTCCTGCCCACAACACGCTGTGGGACATGGCCGAGCGCACCCAAGGCGATTTGCTGGCGCGCATCGGCATCGTGCCGCGCACCATGGAAGCGCGGGGCCTGGACGCCTCGCCCGGCGTCAAAAACAAGCTGGTCAGCGTGGGCGACCACCGAGCGGGCGAAATTCTCGACATCATTTTGCAAGAAGAAATCGGCCACGTGGCCGCAGGCAACCGCTGGTACCGCTACCTGTGCGCCCAGCGTGGGCTGGACCCGGTGCGCAACTATGCCGAATTGATCGCGCAATACGACGCCCCCAAATTGCGACCGCCCTACAACATGGCCGCGCGCAGGCTGGCCGGGTTTGAAGAAGCCGAACTGGCCGCGCTGAGCTGACACGCTCAAGCAGGCATTCGGCCGCAGGGGCGGACTCCCACATAAGGAAGGCCCTCTGCGCGCAACCCCACCTTCACACTTCACCCGCAGCCCTCAGCCCCTGGGATGGTGTTGGGCGTGCACGGTCTTGAGCCGTTCGCGCGCCACATGCGTGTAGATGGTGGTGGTGGAAATGTCGGCATGGCCCAGCAGCATTTGCACCGCGCGCAAATCGGCGCCATGGTTGAGCAAGTGCGTGGCAAACGCATGGCGCAAGGTGTGCGGTGACAGCGGCGCGGTGATGCCAGCATCCAGGGCGTAGCGCTTGACCAGGTTCCAGAACATGACACGCGACATGCCGGTGCCGGGCTTCGGTCCGCTGGTGGTCACAAACAGATCTTCCGTCTGGCGCCGCCCCAGCAAGGCAGGGCGGACCCGGCCCAGATAGCGCTGCAGCCATTCACGGGCTTCTTCACCAAAGGGCACCAAGCGCTCTTTGCTGCCTTTGCCCATGATGCGCAGCACGCCTTCATTGAGCGACACATGCAGGGTTTTGAGCTGCACCAGTTCGCTGACGCGCAAACCACTGGCATACATCAGCTCCAACATGGCACGGTCGCGCAACCCCAGGTCGGTGGACACATCGGGCGCAGACAACAGTGCGTCCACCTGCGCCTCGCCCAAGGTCTTGGGCACGCGCAAAGCCTGTTTGGCGGCCAGCATGCGCAAAGTCGGGTCGACTTGAACAAGTCGTTCACGCAAGGCCCAACGAAAAAACCGTTTGAACACCGTCAACCTGCGGTTGGCAGACGTGGCCCGAGTTTGGCCATGGCGCTCGGCAAAGTAAGACTGCAGGTGGTGTTCTTGCGTCGACGCCAGCGCCAGCCTGTGCGTTAAAAAAAGCCAGGTGGCATAGAGCGACAAATCCTGACGGTAAGCCGCCAAGGTGTTGGCGGTCAGTCCGTCTTCCAGCCAGAGGGCCTCGGCAAAACAGTCGATGGCGTTCTGGCTGGCCTCGTGCATGAACCGGGATCAGTCCAACTTGAGTTTTTGCTGGTCAACGACCTTCTTGTAGACCTCGAATTCAGCCTTGATCTGGGCCGCAAATTCTTCCGGCGTGTTGGCCACCACCAAAGAGCCAGTGTCCTGGATGCGCTTGGCGACAGCCGGATCTTGCAAGGCTTTTTTCACACCTGCACTGATTTTGTCAACCACCTCCTTGGGCAGGTTCTTGGGACCCAGAATGCCGTAATAGGCCATGCGGTTGACGGGCTCCAAACCCACTTCCTTGAAGGTCGGCACGTTGGGCAACTGCGGCAGACGCTGGGGCGCGGCCACCACAATCGGAACCAACTTGCCCGTCTGGATGAAAGGCAAGGCAGATGGCATATTGTCAAAAATGATCGGCACCTGACCGGCCACTGTGTCGTTCAGGGCCGGGCCCGCACCGCGGTAAGGAATGTGGGTGATGAACACGCCCGCCAAGCTCTTCCACAACTCGGTTTGCAGGTGACCAATGCCGCCTGTGCCCGATGAGGCATACGAGTATTTGCCGGGATTTTTCTTCAATTCAGCCAGAAAACTTTTGTAGTCCTTGGCCGGAAAACTGGGGTGCACCGCGATCACATTGGGGGTGGCCGCAATGTTGATGATGGGGGTGAAATCGGTGGTCGGGTTGTAGGGAATTTTGGGGTTGATGGCCGGATTGGCCGCCGTGGTGGACACCGTGGCCATGCCCAGGTTGTAGCCATCGGGGACGGCACGCACGGTTTCTGTGGCACCGACCACGCCGCCGCCGCCAGCCTTGTTCTCGACAATCACGCTTTGGCCCAAAACCTTGCCCAGAGGGTCCGAGATGACGCGCGCGACGATGTCCGTGGTGCCGCCCGGCGCAAAAGGCACTTGCAACTTGACCACCTTGTTGGGATAGGCCTGCGCCCACACCGAACCACTGGCCAAAACCGTAGCAGCCAAACTGGCCACAGAAACAAAATTGCGACGCTTCATGCGAGAACTCCTTAAAAGTGCAGCCATGATATGCAAAAAATACAGGGCTTCGTGAGGGGGCAAACCCACAAACACTGAAATGCCCAACCTGCATCTCGGTGACAGGCCAGCACGCGGACCGCCCTGACCCTCAGTTATCCTAGCCGGGTGAACTTTGCCCAACTTCTTTTCCCCGATTTCTCCCTGATTTTGTGCGGCTATCTGATTTGCCGCTTCACGGCCCTGAACCGCCCCGTGTGGCAACAGGTCGAAAATTTAGTGTACTTTTTTCTCTTTCCGGTACTGCTTTTCCACTCGATTGTGAAAAGCCCACTGGACCTGCATGCGGCCTCCAGCCTGATTGGCGCGGGCCTGAGCCTGGGCCTGTGTGCCATCGCCTTGTCGTACAGCCTGCCCTACTGGCCCATTCTGGGGCCACGGCTGAACCGGCGCGACCACGCCGCCAGCGCCCAGGTGGGTTTTCGCTTCAACTCCTTCATCGCCCTGGCCTTGGCTGACCGTCTGGCCGGACCGGAGGGCTTGCTGATGATTTCGGTGCTGATTGGCGTGTGCGTGCCGCTGTTCAACATCGGCGCGGTGTGGCCCATGGCGCGGCATGCCAAGACCGGTTTTTTGCGCGAACTCGTGCGCAACCCGCTGATCATCGCCACCGGCTCGGGCCTGATCGGCAACTTGCTGGGTTTTCGCATTCCGGTTTGGCTGGACCCCAGCGTCAGCCGCATCGGTGCAGCCTCTTTGGCCCTGGGCCTGATGGCGGCAGGCGCCGGCATGCAGCTGAGCACCTTGCGCCACGGCAAGCTGCTGGGCCTGAGCGTGCTGATGGTCAAGCACCTGTTGCTGCCCTTGATCGCACTGGGCATGTCCCGGCTGTTCCAGCTCAGTCCCGTGCAAACCACGGCGCTGCTGGCGTTTTCGGCCTTGCCCACGGCTTCTTCTTGCTACGTGCTGGCCGCCCGCATGGGCTACAACGGACCTTATGTCGCGGGGCTGGTCACGCTGTCCACCTTGTCCGGCATGTGGAGCCTGCCGTTTGCACTGGGCGTGCTGCGCTGAATTACAGGATGACTTGTAGGTCGATTTGTAGGTCGGCGGCTCAGAACTTGGCCAACGACCAGGCCGCTTGTTCTTGCACCACCGGATCAGCATGCGCAGCGAGGGGTTTCAAAGCCTGCTGAAGTTTTTCTCGCTCTGAAGGTGCCAGTACATCCGACGCCAGCGCATTGCCCGCTGCCAATGCCAGGTTGCGCAACCAACGGGCGTGGCCAATGCGGCGGATCGCGCTGCCTTCTGTGCGACGCAAAAATTCGGCCTCGCTCCAGGCCAGCAACTGGACGATGCTGGACGCACCCAGCGCTTCACGCGGCTGCCAGTCGGGCAAGGGACTGACTTGCGCGAACTTGTTCCAGGGACAGGCCAACTGGCAATCGTCGCAGCCGTAAATGCGGTTGCCGATCAGTGGGCGCAGCGCCTCGTCAATCGGTCCGGCATGCTCGATCGTCAAATAAGAAATGCAGCGCCGCGCGTCCAGCTGGTGGGCCCCCACGATGGCCTGGGTGGGGCACAGGTCCATGCAGGCGGTGCACTGGCCGCAATGCGCAGACACCGGGGGTGTTTCGGGCAAAGCCAGATCAACAAACAGTTCACCCAGAAAAAACACCGAACCCGCCTCGCGGCTCAGCACCAAGGTGTGCTTGCCACGCCAGCCCAAACCACTTCGGGTGGCCAGTTCGGCCTCCATCACCGGGGCCGAGTCGGTGAACACGCGGTGCCCAAATGGGCCAATGACCTGCACGATGCGCTCTTGCAGTTTTTGCAAGCGGCTGCGCAAGACCTTGTGGTAATCGCGCCCCCGGGCATACACCGACACCACCGCCTCGCCGGGCAGCAAACTGCGGGCGGTTTCGCGGGCGACCCAATCGGGCGCGGTGCCTTGGGGCAGGTAATCCATGCGGGCGGTGATCACGCTCACCGTGCCCGGCACCAGCTCGGCCGGGCGGGCCCGTTTGAGCCCGTGCGAGGCCATATAGCCCATGCTGCCGTGAAAACCAGCGGCCAGCCAGGCCTGTAATCCGGGCTCGGCCGAGGTCAAATCGATGCCCGTCACGCCAATTTGGGACAATCCCAATTCATGCGCCCAGATCTGGATCTGGGGCCACAGTTCAAGAAGATCAATTTGAGTACGTTCAGCAGTCACCCGCCGATTGTAGAAACCCCCGCCGCCGCCGCCGTTTGGCAGGGCTTGTGGCCCGATGAGGCCGCCACGCAAGCCTTTGCCCAACAGCTGGCACACGCCCTGACCACCTGGCCGGGCGGACGCGATGCCTGCATCGAATTGCGCGGCAACCTGGGCGCGGGCAAAACCACCCTGGTGCGCCATTTGCTGCGTGCAGCCGGGGTCTTAGGCCGCATCAAAAGCCCGACTTATGCCGTGGTCGAGCCACACCAGGCGGGCACAGGCGACAGCGCCTGGCCCATCTGGCATTTTGATTTTTACCGCTTCAATGACCCCCAGGAATGGGAAGACGCCGGTTTCCGGGACATCTTTGCCGGGCCCGGCCTCAAGCTCATGGAGTGGCCCGACAAGGTGGCCGGGCAACTGCCACCGCCCGACTGGGTGATCGCGCTGGACGCCGTTGATGAAGACCAGCGCCGAGTGCGCATCAGCGCGGGCACCGCACGCGGCCAAGGCTGGCTGCGGTCGTGGCGGGAGGGTGCACCCCATGCGGGTTGATCGCCGCCGTGTGGTTCAGGCGGGTCTGTTGGCACTGGGCCTGGGGGCCTCGCATCTGGTGCGCGGCGCCAGCATGCTGGCGGTGCGCATCTGGCCTGCGCCCGACTACAGCCGGGTCACGCTGGAATCGGACGCTCCGCTGAAAACCACCCAGACCTTCATCGCCTCGCCCCCCCGACTGGCTGTGGACATTGAGGGGTTGCAGCTGAACGCGGCGTTGCGCGAGTTGGTCGGCAAAGTGCAAGCCTCGGACCCCAACATCGCAGGGATCCGCGTCGGCCAGTTCAATGCCAACGTGGTGCGCCTGGTGATCGACCTGAAACGGCCCATCGCACCGCAAGTCTTCACCCTGCAACCAGTGGCCCCTTATGCCCACCGGCTGGTGCTCGACCTTTACCCCAGCGAAGCCATTGATCCGTTGGAGCAACTGATCCAGGAGCGGGCCACGGCCAAGGCACCCACCCCCACCGCCGGCCTGCCGCCCCCCACTGCGGCGGTGAACGATCCCTTGGGCGAGCTGATCGCCCGGCAAACCAGGCACAGTACCGCGGCCTTGCCGGTGCCGGCGCAATCCACCCGCCGCCAGGACCACCTGCCCCACCTGCCGTCTACGGGGGCATCCATGGACCGTCCGGACCATCCCCCCAGAACCGACACCCCCAGCGCAACCGACCGCCTGATCGTGATCGCGCTGGACCCCGGCCACGGCGGCGAAGACCCCGGCGCCGTGGGCCCCGGTGGCACGCGCGAAAAAGACGTGGTGCTGAAAATCGCCAAAATGCTGCGCGACCGCATCAACGCCAGCAGCGTCAACGGCAGCCCCATGCGGGCCTACATGACGCGCGACGCCGATTTTTTTGTGCCGCTGCAAGTGCGGGTGCAAAAAGCCCGCCGCGTGCAGGCCGATCTGTTCGTCAGCATCCATGCCGATGCGTTTTTCACGCCCCAGGCCAGCGGCGCCAGCGTGTTTGCGCTCAGCCAGGGCGCGGCCTCCAGCAGTGCTGCCCGCTGGATGGCACAAAAAGAAAACAAGGCCGACCTGATCGGAGGCATCAACCTGGGCAGCCAGGACGCACAGGTCCAACGCGCCCTGCTGGACATGAGCACCGCCGCACAAATCAAGGACAGCCTGCAACTGGGCGGCAGTTTGTTGCGCGAAATCGGCAGCGTGGGCCGCCTGCACAAACCCCGGGTTGAACAAGCCGGTTTCGCCGTGCTCAAAGCCCCCGAAATCCCCAGCGTGCTGGTCGAGACCGCCTTCATCAGCAACCCCGAAGAAGAAGAAAAACTGGGCAGCGAGGCCTACCAAAAGCAACTCACCGACGCCCTCATGCGCGGCATCCTGCAGTACTTCTCACGCAACCCGCCGTTGGCGCGGTATCGGTCCATTTGAAGCGAAAAAAGAACATTCAAATCGGGCTTGAAAGTGAGCGGGTTTCTACAAAAGAGGCTCTTAGGCAAAGTTCATGGGTCGAGTTCGCCTGAAAATTTCTACCATTTTTTGCGCGACGGGTGTCAACGGGCTTTGAACACGGGTGATCAGCGACACATCCCAGTCCGGCATGGGCTCTTTGAGCTTGAGCGCCATCAACCGCCCCGCCAAACTCAAGTGCTCAATCAGGCGCGCCGGCAGAAGGCACAGCGCATCGGAGTTTTCCAGCAGACTCAGTGATGAAATAAACGATTCGGACACAACAAGCGGACTCGGCAAGGGGATGCCATTGGCACGAAATGCCGGGGTATGCAAAGAACCAGGCCCTTCAGTTGGGCCGTGTATCAACCATTCACAGTCAAGCAATTCTGTCAAAGACTTGGCGTTGGCACGGGGATGGCCTTTGCGGCACGTCACGACCAATTTGTTCTCGTACAGCGTTTCCACTTGAAACTCCGCCAGCGTGCTCTTTGCAAGCGGAGGATGCGCCCCCACCGACATGTCCACCAGGCCCTCTCGCAAGAGTTGCAAGGTATTGGGGTACACGCCATCGCGCACACACACCTGAATCGACGGAAACGCTTGCCGAAAACGCCTCATGGCCGGCGGCAACAACAGCATGGCAGGGCTAGGTGATACGGCAATGGACAGGGTGCCGTTCTGCGCGCCCCGCATGTGCTCAATCTCTTCCCGCAGACGCTCAAACTCGATAGCAATACCGCGCCCCCTCGCGAGGATGGCCTGGCCATAGGTGGTGAGGTTCACTCCCCGCGCTGTTCTGTGCACGAGTCGAACACTCAACTCTTCCTCCAGCGCCTGCAAGTTCTTGCTCAATGCCGGCTGCGTCAATCCAATTTTTCGCGCAGCAGCGCGGATGCTTCCCGTCTCCGCAATGGCAATCAGCGCCTTGATCTGGTTCAGTTTCATTGAAAACTTTTAGTTATCTCTCGAATCAAAGGTTTTCTTGACCTCGGTCATTGCAAATTCTAATCTTCACTCCATTCAAACACCGTCAATTCTTTGGACCTCAGAGGAAAATCAGTTGCAAACCGTCCAGGTCATTGTTCATCAACTCAGGTCCGTTGCCAGTGGCGTGGTGGAAGTCACTCTGGTTGCTGAAAACCAAGGGTTATTACCAAAAAGCACTCCTGGCGCCCACATCGACCTGCATCTTCCCAACGGGCAAACACGCGCCTATTCACTCACGCAGGCGGGTTCCTTGGAGTCGCAGTCGCGGTATGTCGTGGCAGTCGGTCTGGCCGCCTGCAGCAGGGGGGGCTCAAGCTATGTTCACCACAACTTGGCACTGGGCCAGGTCTTGACGGTGGGCACCCCGCGAAATCTGTTCGCGCTGGTGGATGACCCGGCTCCGGCGGTGCTGATTGCCGGTGGCATCGGCATTACGCCGCTGCTGGCGATGGCCATGCAGCGCTTGCGCCAAGAATTGCCCTGGGACATGGTGTACGCGGCCCGCAGCCGTGCCGGTGCGGCGTATGCCACGGAACTTGCGGCATTTGCCGACCATGTCCGATTCCACTTCGACGACGAAAACCATGGTCGGGCGCTGGACCTGCACGGGGTGCTGGTCGACATTTCCCCGCAAACGCACATTTACTGCTGCGGTCCGCTCGGTCTGATGGAAAAAGTGCGTGAACTGGCTGCAGGCCATCCGTCCGACCACCTTCACTTTGAGTCGTTTGGCGGAAACCCTCGGGGCCCAACACAAGATAACCGCCCGTTTGTGGTCGAACTTGCCCGCAAACGCAAGACGGTTGACGTCGCTGCACACCAATCCATTCTTGAGGCGCTTGAAACCTGTGGCGTTGTCCTCCCGTCGGTCTGTCGCGAAGGCGTGTGCGGATCCTGTGAGTGCGCCGTCCTGGAGGGTGAAGTGGACCACCGCGACCAAATCCTCAGTCCCGAAGACAAAGCAAGCCACCAAGTGTTGATGGCTTGCGTTTCTCGGGCCCGGGGTGAACGGCTGGTGCTGGACATCTGATTGATTAACAAACGTTGAGGTAAGGCGGGATGAAATCACATTTTGAACACCTGATTGATTTGACCAAGGGCGACATCAATCGCAACATCTTTTCTGATCCTGAAACCTTTGAGCTGGAGTTGGAGCGGATTTTTGCGAAGTGTTGGCTCTTGCTGGGGCACGAGTCGATGCTGCCCAAGGTCAATGACTTTTTCACCACCTACATGGGGCGCGATCCCGTGATCGTGACCCGCAAAGCGGATGGCACGATTGGGTGTTACCTCAATATGTGCAGGCACCGGGGCAACCGCGTGTGCCGAGCTGACTCAGGCAATGCGAGAGCGTTCTCTTGCCCGTTTCACGGCTGGACTTTTTCCAATGATGGGCGCTTGAGCAACGTCCCCGGATTCAAGGAAATCTACCTGGAAAAGCTTGATATTGAGGCCCATGGTCTGGTTCCGGTTGCCAAAATCGCCAGCTACAAGGGTTTGCTGTTTGCCACCTTTGACAACAACGCCCCCACTTTGGAGGACTACCTGGGTGACATGGCCTGGTACCTTGACATGATCTTGGATCGGCGTGAAGGGGGAATTGAATTTTTGCCCGGTACGCACAAGTGGCTGGTCCACACGAACTGGAAATTCCCCGTCGACAACTTCATTGGCGACAGCTACCACGGCCCTGTCAGTCACAAATCGGCCTGGGTGTCTGGCTTTGAAGGCATGCCCCTGCGCAAGAGCGGTTACGGCTACGAGGGTTTTCAGGTCAACCCGGGCGGCGGCCATGGTTTTGGCACGCGTTGGGCGGCCAACAAAGAAGAAGTTTTTGAGATGTCTCTGCCGGAATTCAGGGACTACGAAAAGATGCGCTTGGATGAATCGATTCAACGCTTGGGTGAATTGCGTGGTCTGCATTTTTCGCCCATGCACGCCTCCATATTCCCGAATGTGTCCTTGCTCTGGCAGGGCGGTGCGATTCGTGTCTGGCACCCCAAAGGCCCCAAATTGACCGAAGCCTGGGGTTGGGTTTTTGTCGACAAGGCGGCACCAGATGACTACAAGCGCGAGAAGGGTCTGCACATGCTGCAGCGCCACGGCACGAGTGGCACCTGGGAAGCGGACGATGTGGACAACTGGGTGCAGTGTCATTCGTCAAGCGAGGGTTACGTGGCACGCCGTTATCCACAAAACCTGGAGATGGGGTTGGGCGATGAAATCACCGACCCCAGCAGCATTCACCCCGATATCCGTGGCAAGTTGGGCCGTTTTCAGTCCGAGATCAACCAACGCGGGTTTTATCGACACTGGGCCAAGATGATGGACGATGCCACGGCACCGTCGGTGCCCGATATGTCGCGTAAAGCTTGTAGCTGAAAGAAGAATCATGAGCAAAGCAGCAGCAAATATGGACATGGGGCTTTGGTTCAGGGTGCAGGCCTTCCTCACGCATGAAGCGCGTTTGATGGATGACCAGCACCTGGAAGAATGGGTGGCACTGTTCAGCGATGACGTGCGTTACTGGATGCCGCTGGTCACCAACCGCACTGGCCGTGACCAAGGCAAAGAAATCAGCACCTATGGCCAAGTGGCACACTTTGACGAGAACAAGACCAGCCTCAGCAACCGGGTCAGGCGCCTGGATACGGGCATGGCTTGGTCTGAAACCCCGCCATCGCGCACACGCCATCTTGTGACCAATGTTGAAGTCATGGAGTTGATGGATGAAGGCGTGGTCCGCATCCGATCCAACTTCCTCATTTATCGCTCACATCTGGAATATGACCTGGAAATTTTCGGGGGCTACCGCGAGGACTACCTGCGCCCCCAGGGTGACAGCTGGCTGATTTGCCGACGCGACATCATTCTGGATCAATCAGTCGTGACACAGAAGAACCTGGGGATCTTCTTTTGAACGCCTCTGGTCTGGCACAGCGTCTGCGTCTGGATGGCCGCATTGCGCTGGTGACCGGAGGCGGTGCCGGCATCGGCCGCGCCAGCGCCTTGGCGTTGGCCGTACAAGGCGCTGGCGTGGCCGTGCTGGACGTGAATGGCGAAGCGGCCGAAGACACCGCGCAAGCGATGCGTGCCGCTGGCGCGAGCGCTGCGGGCTTTTCTTGTGACATCGCTCATGCCCAGACAGTCAAAGCAACTGTTGCGGCTGTTCTCGAGCGCTTTGGGCGTCTGGACATTGTGGTGAACGGCGCAGGGGTTGCATCGGCCCCGGGCATGCCATTTACGAACAACAGCGAGCAGGACTGGGAGCGCACGCTGGCGATCAACCTCATGGGCGCTGTGCATGTCTGCAATGCAAGTCGGCTGGCATTACTCAATTCGGACCAGGGGCGCATCGTCAATATATCGTCCATCACCGGCGTGATATCCGCAGCCTACATGCCCCCCTACAGTGTTTCCAAGGCGGCCTTGATTTCACTGTCCAAGGTATTGGCGCGCGATCTGGCGCCTCAGCACGTCTGTGTGAATGCGGTGTGTCCGGGTTTCATCTGGACACCCATGTGGGAGTCGCTTGGCAAAAAGATGCGTGCACATGCCCAAAACGACACCGATGCGCCCATCAGGATGGACGAAGCCCGCGCTGTGTTTGATGCGCGCATTGCGCAGCATGTGCCCATGTTGCGTCCCCAAACCCTTGACGACGTTGCAGACATCGTTGTCTTTTTGAGTTCCGCTGCAGCGACCAACATCACCGGTCAGGTGATAAATGTCGACGGTGGCGTGACGATCTGAACCCAACCACCACCAACCGGGGAATCACCATGAAACGTCCAATCCTTTTGAGTGGCATTGCCATCGCCGCTGCATTGACATTTTCCAGCCAAACGCACGCGCAGACCTGGCCCACCCGACCCGTGAGAATGATGGTCGCCTTTCCGCCAGGAACCCCAGGCGATGTGACGCTGCGCACCATTGGTGAGCGTGTCGGCAATGGCTTGGGCCAAGTCATGGTGGTCGAGAACAAGCCAGGTGCCGGTGGCAACGTCGGCGCTGAGACCGTGGCCAATGCGGCTCCCGATGGCTACACGGTGCTCGAAGGCCCGGACACCATCTTTTCGATCAACCCCTTGGTCTATGGAAAACTCAATTTCAAGCCCGATAGCCTGGTGCCCCTGACCACCTTGGTGACCTTCAGCCAGATGCTGGTGTGCCACCCCTCGGTTGGCGTCAAGTCGGTGGCAGAGTTGACGGCGCTGGCCAAGACCAAATCGCTGAACTATGCATCCGGCGGTGTGGGTGTGCCAGGCCATTTGGTGATGGAGATGTACCTGGCGGCCAGCGGCACGCAAATGGTTCATGTGCCCTACAAGGGCCCAGCGCCTGCCGCGCAGGATTTGTTGGCCGGCCAGGTGGCCTGTGCTTTTTTGGTGACCAATGCGGTGGCGCCCCATGTCAAGGCGGGGCGTTTGACCGGTCTGGCCATGTCGGGCCGCAAGCGCTCCAACCTTGTACCGCAAGTGCCCACCATGCAGGAGGCAGGCGTGCCCAACTTTGATGCCACCTTTTCCGAAATGCTGTACGTTCCCAAGGGCACGCCGCCCGAAGTGATGCAGCGCATTTACAGCGAAGTCAACAACGCCCTGGCCGTGCCAGAGATCCGCGAAAAACTCGCGGTCATTGATGCCACCCCTGTGGGGATGGGCCCTGAAGAAGCCGCCAAACGGGTTCGCGATGAAACCGAGCGCTGGACGCCCGTGGTTCGCAAACTCGGTCTCAAACTCGAGTGATGCCATGGCCAAGCCCAAAAACATCCTCTTCATCATGTGCGACCAGCTTCGCGCAGATTACTTGTCATGCTATGGGCACAAAACGCTGGCAACGCCCCACATTGACGGCATTGCCAAGCGTGGGGTGAAGTTTGACCGCGCGTACTGCCAGTCGCCCAACTGCGGACCGTCGCGCGCCTCGTTTTATTCCGGCCGCTATGTGTTTTCGCACGGCGCCACCTGGAACTTCATCCCCCTGCCGCTCGGCGAGCAAACCATGGGCGACCACCTGCGCGCGTCTGGCATGCGGGTGGCGGTGGTGGGCAAGACCCACATGTACGCCGACCGCGATGGACTCACGCGCATGCTCTTGCCTACCGACAGTGCACAAGGCAAATACGTTGCCGAAGCGGGGTTTGAGCCGTACGAGCGGGACGATGGCATACACCCCGACAGCAAGGTGGACCCCAAGTTGGCTTACAACGAGTACCTGCGCAGCCACGGTATGACCGGGGACAACCCCTGGCACACCTGGGCCAATGCGGGCGTCGATGCGCAAGGCCAGATAGCCAGCGGTTGGTACTACCGCAACGCCCATTTGCCCACCCGTGTGCCCGATGAGCACAGCGAAACGGCCTACATGACGCACCGCGCCATGGATTTCATGACTGAGCAGGGTGACAAGCCCTGGATGCTGCATCTGTCCTACATCAAGCCACACTGGCCGTACATCGCGCAGGCGCCGTACCACAAGCTCTACGGTGCGGACGATGTGCAGGCCCCCATCCGCGCCGCGCACGAACGTGACAATGACCACCCGGTGTATGCCGGGTTTCGCCAGCATCCCGAAGGCCGAGCTTTCTCGCGCGATGCGGACCGACTCAACGTGATTCCTGCCTACATGGGGCTGGTCAAACAGGTGGACGACTACTTGGGCCAACTCTTTGCGTTCATGCAGGCAAGGGGCTTGATGGACAACACCCTGATTGTCTTCACCGCCGACCACAGCGACTACCTGGGCGACCATTGGCTGGGCGAGAAGGAGTTCATGTTCGAGCAGGGCGTGCGCATTCCCATGATCATTGCCGACCCGAGCGCACCGCAGACCCATGGCACCACCAGCCAGGCGCTGGTGGAGGCCATTGACCTGCTTCCCACCTTTCTGGAAAGCCAGGGCCTGCCCGTGCCATGGCATTGGCTGGAGGGCAAGTCACTGCAGCCCCTGCTGAAAGGCGAGAAAACCAGCGTGCGGGAAGTGGCCATCTCGGAGCTGGACTATGCCATCTATGGCGCCGCCCGAAACCTGAAGCTCCAACCCAACAAGGCGCGCATGGTGATGGCCCGCAGCGAGCGCTTCAAATACATCCATTACGACGGCTTCCCTGCGCAGCTGTTTGACATGCAGCAAGACCCGCAGGAGCTGCACGACCTGGGGCGAGATCCGGGCTACAGCACGGTCCGCGATGAGCATCTGGGCTGGATCTTTGACTGGATGCGCAGCCGCCGCAACCGGGTGACGATTTCTGACGAAGACATCATGCGTCGCGCCAATCCAGCTGCAGCCGGTGGCGTCATCATTGGCGAGTGGTAGACCGTGCCTTGACGAGGAGCCGAAGAACCGTATGAGAAACCTCAACCAAGACAACATCACCGATGCCGTGCGGCAGAGTTTTGCGGGCACGCCAGATGCTCGGCTCAAGGAGATCATGGACGCGCTCGTGCGGCACTTGCATGCCTTTGCACGGGACGTCAAGCTGACCGAGATCGAATGGAGTCAAGGCATCGCGTTTTTGACCGGCGTGGGCCACATCACCAATGACGTGCGCCAAGAGTTCATTCTCTTTTCCGATGTGCTGGGCCTGTCAATGCTGACGGTTGCCATGAACAACGACAAACCTAAGGGCTGTACTGAGGCCACCGTGTTCGGTCCGTTCCACACCGACAATGCTCCCCACTATGCGCTGGGCGGCGATGTGGCCAATGGCGCCAAAGGGATTCCCTGCAAAGTCACAGGCACGGTCAAGAACCTGGACGGCACAGGGATTGCAGGCGCCCATATCGAAGTGTGGCAGTCAGACGATGAGGGGCTGTACGACGTGCAGCGCGGCGACCTGACCCATGCCCAGGGTCGCGGCATCTTGAATGCCGATACCAATGGGGCATTTCACTTCCAGTCCATTTTGGCGGCGCCTTACCCGATTCCCCACGACGGACCAGTCGGTGCGATGTTGAGCGCCACCGGTCGCCACCCCTGGCGCCCCGCGCACTTGCACTTCATGATCAAAGCCCCTGGCTTTGAAACCCTGATCACCCACATCTTTCGCGATGGCGACCCCTACCTCGATTCAGACGCGGTCTTTGGCGTGCGCGAGACCTTGATCAAGGATTGGACGCCTCAGGCCGACGGCAGTTATTGCCTGGATTGCGATTTTGTTCTTGCCGACAAGCGGACATGATCAATAAAGTCGCCCAGTCCCTTGCAGACGCCTTGGTCGGTACCCCAGATGGTGCGACCGTATTGATCGGTGGATTTGGCACCGCGGGTGTCCCTGACGAATTGATTGCTGGCTTGATGGAGCAAGGTGCCAAAGACCTGACCGTGGTGAACAACAACGCGGGCAACGGCGACCGAGGATTGGCGGCGCTTCTCAAGACCGGAAGAGTCCGAAAAATCGTCTGCAGCTTTCCCCGGCAAGCCGACTCCCATGTATTTGACGCGCTGTACCGCAGCGGCAAACTGGAGCTGGAGCTGGTCCCACAAGGCAACTTGGCCGAGCGCATCCGGGCTGCAGGCGCCGGCATAGGCGCTTTTTTCTCCCCAACCGGCTACGGCACCGCATTGGCGCTCGGAAAGGAAACGCGAGAAATCAACGGCCGCATGCATGTGCTGGAGCATCCGATTCACGGAGATCTGGCTTTGGTCAAGGCAGAAATAGGTGACCGCTGGGGCAATCTGATCTACCGCAAAGCCGCCCGCAACTTTGGTCCGGTGATGGCCACTGCGGCCACACGCACCGTGGCAACCGTCCATCACATTGCCGCCTTGGGCGAGCTGAACCCCGAGCACATTGTCACACCGGGCATCTATGTATCAAAAATTGTGCGAATCCCGCGCGTCGCCACGCAAGCGGGCGGGTTTGCCCAGCCTCAGAAAGCCCGCCATGCCTGACTGCCCAAGACGAAGCAAGGCCGAGATTGCCCAACGTGTGGCTGCCGATATCCATGATGGTGCGTATGTCAACCTCGGCATCGGCATGCCGACGCTGGTGGCAAACTACATTGCGACCGATATCGACGTGGTTTTGCACAGCGAAAACGGCATTCTTGGCATGGGGCCCAGTCCTGATCCTGCCCATGAAGACTTCGACCTGATCAATGCGGGCAAGCAACCGGTGAGTCTGCTTCCTGGCGGCGCCTTCTTTCATCATGCCGACAGCTTCGCAATGATGCGTGGCGGCCATCTGGACATTTGCGTGCTGGGGGCGTTCCAGGTTTCCGAGACCGGCGATCTGGCCAATTGGCATACCGGTGAACCGGGTGCAATTCCCGCCGTGGGCGGTGCCATGGACCTGGCCCTGGGGGCCAAGCAGACCTGGGTGATGATGGAGCTGCTGGCCAAGAACGGAGAAAGCAAACTGGTTCGGGCATGCACCTATCCTTTGACCGGCATGGCTTGCGTCAAGCGCATTTATTCCGACCTCGGCACCCTGGCTTGTGGCCCCAACGGTTTGCAAGTCATCGATCTGGTCGATGGGCTTGCGCTCTGCGACCTTCAGTCACTCATCAGCCTGCCCATTGCGCGCCCATCAGCGCCGCGTTGACCTTGCATTTCCCAGGTACATAGCCATGCACTCCTTTGTCTACAACGGTCAGCCCAGTCGCGTCGTGTTTGGTTGCGGCGCCATCCAGCATCTGGAGCGCGAGGTCGATGTGCTGGGTGCCCAGCGTGTTCTGGTGCTCTGTACACCCGAACAGCTGCCGCTGGCGGAACAGATTGCCGACATCCTGGGGAATCGAGCCGGTGGCATCTTCCCCCGTGCGCAGATGCATGTTCCGATGGAGACGGCACGCGAAGCCCGGGACTTTGCACAGCGCCAGGGGGCAGACTGCGCCATTGCCGTAGGTGGAGGCTCTACCACGGGATTGGGAAAAGCCATTGCGCTGGACTCTGGTTTGCCAATCCTGGCTATTCCGACGACCTATGCGGGCAGCGAGATGACGCCCATCTACGGCTTGACGGAAGGCGGTCTGAAGAAAACCGGGCGCGACGCGCGCGTGCTGCCAAAGACCGTGATCTACGATCCCGAACTCACCACCAGTCTGCCACTGCACATCAGCATCACCAGCGCCATGAATGCCATCGCCCATGCCGCCGAAGGCCTGTATGCCCAGGACCGCAACCCCGTGATGAGCCTTATGGCACGGGAAGGCATTGCGGCACTGACCAATGCCATTCCTGCACTCCATCGCAACGCCGTCGACCTGCAAGCGCGCTCACGTGCGTTGTATGGTGCGTGGCTGTGCGGCACTGTGCTGGGCAATGTGGGCATGGCCTTGCACCACAAGCTATGCCACACCTTGGGGGGCAGCTTCAACCTGCCGCACGCAGACGTACACACCGTTATCCTTCCGCATGCCTTGGCATTCAATGCGCGATATGTCCCCGAGGCCATGGAGGAAATAAGTCGAGCCATGCAGGGTGACGCCCACCAAAGTGGCGGCAAGTTTGCGCCCAGCGCGCTCTTTGATTTGGCCCAAGCCCACGGTGCCCCGGTTGCCCTGCGCGACATTGGGATGCAAGAGCATGATTTGGACCAAGCGACCGACATCGCCGTCAGCAACCCCTACAGCAATCCCCGGCCGATTGGCAAAGCGCAGCGGGCCCAAGTCCGTTTGCTGTTGCAGCATGCGTTCGAGGGGCATCGACCCGAGCCCACAGATGACCTCGATTGACTGCCAGAACATGGGCATGCTGAAGCCGTGCCGCCTGCACAAACCCCGGGTCGAACAAGCGGGTTTCGCCGTACTCAAAGCCCCCGAAATCCCCAGCGTGCTGGTCGAGACCGCCTTCATCAGCAACCCCGAAGAAGAAGAAAAACTGGGCAGCGAGGCCTACCAAAAGCAACTCACCGACGCCCTCATGCGCGGCATCCTGCAGTACTTCTCACGCAACCCGCCGTTGGCGCGGTATCGGTCCATTTGAGCGGCCGCGCCATGCGTTCCAGGTCGGTGGCTTAACGTGAAAGAACAGCCTTCGGCCGCAGGGGCGGCCTCCCACAAAAACCGGAAACCTTGTGGAAGCGCGCCCCTGCGCGCGAATGCCCGTTACCGTTCATCATCCGGAGCGTCGCACAGGTTCATGACAGATCCGCGTCGGAGCCCGAAACGTCGGACCTGAAGGTACCGACCTACAAGACGGCGTTCTGGCTCGCTTGCACATCCCGGTCAAACTGCGCCATCGCCGCCAGTGTGAGCGGATCGGTGGCCAGGCCGGCTGCGAACTCGGGGCGCACCGTGACGGCGTGGGCTCCGCAGGCGATCAGGCGGGACAGCACATCGGCCGACTTGATGCTGGCGGCCAGCAATTGCAGGCCGTCGGCCTGCACGGCCACGCAGGCGTCGATCAGTGACCAGACATCGCGCCCGTCGGCTTGCAGGCGGCCCACATAGGGCGCCACAAAGTTGGCCCCTTGCGCCCGGGCCCACAGCAGTTGCACCGGGTTGGACAAGCCGGTCAGCAAGGTGGGCACGCCCCAGGCCTGCACCTCGCGCAGCACGGGCTGCCAGTCGGGGTGGCAAGGCAGTTTGATGGTCAAGCGCACCCGGGCCTGCACGGCGGCGGGCAGCAACACTTCCAGCCATTGCGCAGCTTCGCCCACATCGGCGCGGGGCAGTTGCAGCATCAACTCAGGCACGCGCGCCTCACCGGCTTGCGCCACCAGTTGCAGATAGCCCGGCAGGCTGACCGGCAAACCCGCTTGCATCACCAGCGTGGGGTTGGTGGTCACGCCTTGCACGGGTGGGCAACCTGCGGGCAGCGCCCATTGGCGGGCGTCAGCGGAATCGAGGTAAAACTTCATGGGTTGTCCTGCTTCAGAAAGATGTCTTTGTCCGGGAAAAACTGGCTGTGCAGGGGCAGCAAAGCGCCCCCCAAAGCACGGGCATGTGCGCCCACCTGGCCCGCCAGCAGTTGCGGCTGGTGCATGCCGTCAAAGCGGTACCCGGCCAGCGCCTCTTGCGTGGCGGCCATCAGCGCGGTCATGAGGGGCGCGCCCAGCGAGCCGTCCATCACCACCGCGTCCAGATCGAGCAAAGCGGCAGAACTGGCCACCGTCATGGCCAGCGCCTGACTGGCTTGGGCGATCCACGGCGTGGTGAATCCGGCATAGGCCGCGTCCATGATGCTGTCCTGGTGGATCAGCAACGGGTCGTGACCCGCCGCGAGCAAGGCTTGCTCCAACTGCCAGCCCGAGGCTTTTTGCAGCAACTGCGGCGGCATGCCCGTCTCTTTTTTCACGCTGGACGCCAAGCCCACCGGCAACGAGCCAATGGCCCCGGCGTTGCCGCGCTCGCCGTTCATGATGTGGCCGGACAGCACCAAACCACCGCCAATGAAGGTGCCGACAAAAACATAGAGAAAACTGCGCACGCTGCGGCCATGGCCTTGCAGCAACTCGGCCACGCAAGCGGCGGTGGTGTCTTTGGCAAACACCACCGGCAAATCGGTCAGGGCCTGCACACGGGCCGGTAAATCGATGTGTTCCCAGCGGGCCAGCGCCTGTGCGGCCTGACCGCCCAGCAGGTCGGCCCATTTGTGCAGCGACAGAGGTGCCGTCAGGCCCACGCCCACAGTGCGTGACCACAAAGGCCCCATGCGCTCTTGCAGGGTGTGCAGGCCTTGCGCCATCGACTGGAACAGCCCATCCGGGTCGGGGTAGTCGTACAGTACTTCCACCCGCTCCACAGGTTTGCCGGTGAAATCGGCCACCAGCAGTTCCAGATTGCGCCGCCCCACCTGGATGCCCACACTGAACGCGCCTTGCGGGTTGAGCGACAGCGGCACCGAAGGCTGACCGATCTTGCCCCGCACCCGGTCTTGCTTGAGCAGCAAGCCGTCGTCCAGCAAGCGCCCCACGATGATGGCCACGGTTTGGGTGGACAGCTGGGTCAGGCGGGCCAGGTCGGCCTTGGGGATGGCGCCGTGGTGGCGGATCGCCTGCAGCACGATGCGTTCATTGAACTGGCGCATCCCGACATGGTTGGAGCCCCGCATGGCTGGGGTCGTGGGCGCAGAGTTCATGGCAGGTACAGGCGTTTCAAAATCAGACGAGGATCACGCCCTTGCAAAACAGGACGTTGCCGTAAGCCGTGCCCTCACCGCTTTGCACGATCAGGCTGGCCCCTTTGATTTTCTCGTAAAAAGCATAGCGTTCGACGGGCTCGACCTGATCGGCGGTCCACCCCTCGGCCACGACCAGATCGAGCACGGCCTGCTGGGCCGCCGTGCGGTGGCCTTCGGGGCTGTGGCACACGCGCATGAACGCGGCCGGTTGCGCCACATCGACGGCCAGCGGCAACACCGACAACACGGCACGGCTCACCCGCTCCAGGCTGTGGCCGGGAATGCGCACCACGGGCTTGCCGTGGCTCAAAAAGTCGGCGGTGAAGTTCGCATCCACCACGGCCACCCATTCCCCATGGCCCATGGCGCACAGGTGCATCAGCAACTCGGGCGTCAGCAGCGGATCGATCCCTTTCAGCATGCGACCGCCTCTTCTGAACGCAGGCTGGCCGGGTTGATGGCCCCGGTGATCAGGCCCACGATTTCTTCGGGGTTGGTCTCGCGCGTCAGGCGGCTGCAGATGATGCGGCCCTGACGGAACACCCAGATGCGGTCCACCAGGTCAAACACCTGGCGCAGGTTGTGGCTGATGATGATGAGCGGAATGCCCTGTTTTTTGAGCCCCTTGATGATCTCTTCCACGCGGGCGGTCTCTTGCACACCCAAGGCCGCGGTCGGCTCGTCCAGGATGATGAGTTTTTTGGCGAAACCGGCGGCACGGGCAATCGCCACGCACTGGCGCTGGCCGCCCGACATGCCGCGCAGGCTTTCGGACATGTCCTGGATCTTCACCCCGGTGGTGGCCAGCATGCTGGCCGATTTCTCGCGCATGGCCTTGTGGTTCAGGATGGACAAGGGCCCCAGGTTCAGGTGGGTGATCTCGCGGCCCAGAAAAATGTTGGCCGGCACATCCAGGTCTTCGGCCAGCGCCAGCGTCTGGTACACGGTTTCGATGCCCTGCTCGCGAGCGTCCAGGGGCGACTCGAAATGGACCTTTTGCCCGTCCAGCAGGATGTCGCCCGTGTTGGGTTGCTCGGCCCCCGTGATCAGGCGCACAAAGGTGCTTTTGCCCGCGCCGTTGTCACCCACGATGGCGGCATGCTCGCCCGGCAACAGGCGAAATTGCGCATCGGTCAGGGCTTTGACGCCGCCGTAGTGCTTGGTCAACTGGTGGATTTCAAGAACGGGTTTGGAAGATGACATGGCGGTTGCTTTCACGAGGAATGGTGCCAAGCATCGCGCATTTCAAGATTTCTTGCATTAGTAAAACTACTAGGTTTACTTAGTCGAGATTTCCGTTTCTAATCCGCTGGCGGTCAGGAAAAGAGGTTTTCTGTCCGACGACATCCTCAACAACGGAGATAAAACCCATGATCACGAAACGCACATTCGGCCGCCTGGCCATCGCTGCAGCGGCAGCCACCTTGTTCACCTCGGCCATGGCCGCTGACGTGACCGTGGCCTACATCACCAACGGCAACACCAACGAAGGCTGGACACTGATCAACGGCGGCGCCAAGAAAGCCGGTCAGGCCAAGGGCGTGAAATTCATCGAGTTGGCCGCCGACAAAGGCGAGCTGTCACGCCAGCTGGCCATCGTGGAAGACATGATCACCCGCAAAGTCAATGCGATCGCCATCGCGCCCGTGGACTCTGCCGGCATTGCCCCGGCCATCAACAAGGCTTTGGCCGCAGGCATCGCGGTGGTCGCCGTGGACACCGGCATCACCGGTGCCAAGATCACCTCGTATGTCGCCACCGACAACATCAAGGCCGCCAACGTGCAAGGCAAGTGGGCTGCAGGCGAGATCAAAGACGGCGACACCGTGATCTATGTGACTGGCGACCAAGGCCAATCCACCGGCCAAGAGCGCAAAAAAGGCTTTGTGGACGCACTGAATGCAGGCCGCAAGAACGTCAAGATTGTGGAAGTGCCCACCACCTGGGACCAGACCATGGCCCAAAACGGGGTGGAAGCCGCTTTGCGCGCCAACCCCAATGCCAAGGTGATCGCCTGCGCATGGGACGGCGGTGCCCTGGGTGCCAAGGCCGCGCTGATGGCCGCTGGCAAGAAGCCTGGCGACGTGAAGATCGCTGGCTTTGACGGCTCCCCTGGCGGCCTGGACATGATGAAGCAAGGCTGGCAACAAGCCAACGCCGCGCAAATGCTGGCCAAGATTGGTCAAGTGGGCGTGGAAACCGCCATCGCTGCGGCACAAGGCAAAAAGGTCGAAGCCCGCATCGACACCGGCTCCTTCCTGGTGTTGCCGGCCAACGTGGACAAGTTCGCCGCCGACTCCGGAGTGGGCCAGTTCATGAAAGTCAAGGCCAAGTGATGGCCCGCCCGGACCTGCGGGTCCGGGCTTCTTTTTTAGCGAGAAACTTATGAAATCCATCACCCGACAAGAGTGGTACGGCGCCCTGGTGGCGGTCATCGTGCTGGGCGTCTTGCTCACCTTCGCCTCGCCCTACTTTCTGACCACGGGCAACCTGTCCAACATCCTGGTACAGGCCTCGGTCATCGCCTTGCTGGCGGGTGGACAAACTTTTGTGATCCTGACCGGCGGCGTCGATCTGGCCGTGGGCGCTTTGACCGCCCTGGCCGGTGCGGTGGCGGGTCACCTGATGATCAAAATCGGCCTTGACCCTGTTCTGGCCATGGCCGTCGCGCTGGCCATTGGCGCTGCCGTGGGCCTGTTCAATGGTTACCTGGTGGCCTTTGTCGGGATTCCGGCATTCATCGTCACGCTGGGGGGTCTGACGCTGTGGCGTGGCCTGGCGTTTGACCTCACGGGCGGTTTTGACAACGCCGGCCTGCCCGATCCCCTGCCCTTCATCGGCTACGGCTCTGTGCTGGGCGTGCCCATGCCCACACTGATCACGGGCGTCTTTTTTGTCGTGATGGCTTTCATTTTGTCCAGCACCAAAATCGGCCGCTACGTGTACGCCATGGGCTCCAACGAAATGGGTGCCCGCCAGGTGGGCATCAACATCCGCTGGTACAAGCTGGGGGTGTACGTGATCTCGGGCCTGTGCTGCGCGTTGGCGGCCATCGTGCTGATGGCCCGCATGGATTCGTCCAGCGGAAAAATGGCGCAAATGTTCGAACTGGACGCGATTGCGGCCGTCATTCTGGGCGGCACATCGCTGTTTGGTGGTCGCGGCAGCATCTGGGGCAGCTTGCTGGGTGCGGTGCTGATCACCATGATCCGCAACGGCATGAACCTGATGGAAGTCTCGCAGTTCAAACAGATGATGGCCATCGGTGCGGTGGTGATCATTGCCGTGTGGATCGACGTGGTGCGCCGCAAGCACCTGCTCAAAAAATAAGCCCCCCTCCACAACCCCCTTGATTGCCATGACCACTCCGATTTTTGTACTGGGCGAAGCCCTGATGGACTGCATCGCCCAGCCCGACGGGCGACTGTTGCCGCTGATGGGCGGCAGCCCGTTCAACATGGCCCGCGCTGCTGCGCTGCGCGGGGCCTCTGTGGCTTACCTGAACCCCTTGTCCACCGATCTGTTCGGTCAGGGCATGGCGCAGTTGCTGCAAAAAGACGGTGTGCAACTGACCGGTGGCCAAAGCCGCCTGCCCACATCGCTGGCCGTGGTGCAGGTAACCGACGGACAACCGAGCTACGGCTTTTACCGCGAAGGCATTGCGGACCGCGACTACACGGTGGACGGCATCGTGGCCCAGTTGCAGCAGCAAAAAACACCGGGCATCCTGCACACCGGTTCCTTGTTGCTGATCCCGCCAGAGCACCACAAAGTCGTGGCCATCCTGAAGGCGGCACGCGCTTTGGGCTGGACCATCAGCGTGGACATCAACCTGCGGCCCAAAGTGGCGCCGGATCTGGCGCAGTATGTGAGCGCCCTGCACGAAGTGATCGCGCTGACCGACTGGCTCAAGGCCAGCGACGAAGACCTGCAGACCATGGGCTTTGTCAACGTGGTCCTGTCCGAATCGCCACGTTTGGTGCACGAACTGCGTGCCCAAGTGGCCCCTGGCGTTTTGAGTCGCATCGCCCTGACCTGTGGCGCAGACGGTGCACACCTGGACATCGAAGGCCAACACCACCACCTGCCCGTGCCCGCCATCACCCTGGCCGACAGCGTGGGTGCAGGCGACACCTTCTGGGGCAACACCCTGGCCGACTGGGCCTTGCAGGCTGACGGCGCGGCCGAACGCGTGGCCGCCACACTCGATCTGGCCATGAAAGCCGCCGCCATCAACTGCACCCGCCAAGGCTGCCAGCCACCGACCTGTGCCGAAGTCCAGGCGTTTTGAAAGTGCCATGTCGGACCTGAAGGTCCGACCTACGGGAGAAGGCGCCTTGACATGAACCGGCACCCCAACAACCCATGTCGGACCTGAAGGTCCGACCTACAGATTGTTTTGTAGGTCGGTGGCTTCAGCCCCGACATGGAGATTTCACGCCGATTGGCGTGCCCGCCAGGCGCCGAAAATGGCGATCAGCCCCGGCACCAGAATCAGCGCCCAGATGATCTTGCTCAGGTGCGTCTGCACAAAGGGCGCGTTGCCAAACAGGTAGCCCGCCAGCGTCAAACCCAGCACCCAGAGGGCCCCACCCAGCACGTTGAACAGGGTGAATTTGCGGCGCGACATCTCGGCCACCCCGGCCACAAAGGGCACAAAGGTGCGGATAAAAGGCATGAAACGCGCCAGCACGATGGTGATGCCGCCGTACTTTTCATAAAAGGCGTTGGCCTGCAAGAACGCCTGCCGGTTGAAAAACCGCGAGTCTTCCCAGCGGAACACCTTGGGGCCAAAGTATCGGCCCACCGTGTAATTGGTCTGGTCCCCCAAAATGGCCGCCGCCAGCAACAAGCCCATCACCAAGGGCAAGCTCATCAGTTCGGCCCCGCACATGGCCCCCACAATGAACAGCAGCGAATCGCCCGGCAAAAACGGCATGACCACCAGCCCGGTTTCCACAAAAATGATGACAAACAGCAAGGCGTACACCCAGACCCCATATTGGTGGACAAAGGACGCCAGGTGGCGGTCCACATGGAGGATGAAATCGACGAGTTGCAGTAAAAGGTCCATGCCCCAATTATCCCCGGGCTCACACATGGCGATGACACCACCCTGTGGGCGCGGGCCCCTGCACACGCATGCCTGCTTTGCTTGTCACCTGCATTCCAGCAAACGAACACCTTCGGCCGCAGGGGCGGCCTGCCACAAAACACCTGAATCTTGTGGGAGACCTGAGCCTCATGTGGGAGCACGCCCCCGCGCGCGAATGCTTCGGCCGCAGGGGCGGCCTGCCATGAAGTCGAGACGTCAAAGGTCAGCTGCCACAAGCCCTAAAATCAACAGGTGACCTCTGAACAAAGCCCGGCTTCCGCGCGCCGCCCCATCCGCGAACTCCCCGATGAATTGATCAGCCAGATCGCTGCAGGCGAGGTGGTCGAACGTCCCGCCTCGGTGGTGCGCGAGCTGGTGGACAACGCCATGGACGCGGGGGCACAAAGCATCACGCTGCGCCTGATGGGCGGCGGCACACGGCTGATTTCGGTGGAAGACGACGGCGGCGGCATCGCCCCGGACGAGTTGCCCGTGGCCCTGAAGCGCCATGCCACCAGCAAGATCGGCAACCTCGACGAGCTCGAATCGGTGATGACCATGGGCTTTCGGGGTGAAGCGCTGGCGGCCATCAATTCGGTGTCCGAACTCACCCTGCTCTCGCGCATGGACGGCCAGCCCACCGCCTTTGCGCTGGATGGCCGCACCGGCGAAATCCGGCCCGCCGCCCGCGCCGTGGGCACCACGGTGGAAGTGAAAGAACTGTTTTTCTCCACCCCGGCCCGCCGAAAGTTCTTGAAAAGCGACAGCACCGAGCTGGCGCACTGCATCGAGGCCGTGCGCCGCCACGCCCTGGCCCGGCCCGATGTGGGCTTTGCCATCTGGCACGAAGGCAAATTGGTCGAGCAGTGGCGCGTGCACCCCGGCACCGCCGGGCTGGAGCAGCGCTTGGCCGATGTGCTGGGCGAAGAGTTCGTGGCGCAGTCCATCGCGGTCGAATACAACGCCGGGCCGCTCAAGGTGATCGGCCGCGCCGGTCTGCCCGACGCCGCCCGTTCGCGCCCGGACCACCAGTTTGCCTATGTGAATGGCCGCTTTGTGCGCGACAAGGTGGTCATGCACGGTGCGCGCAGCGCCTACGAAGACGTGCTGCACGGCCACAAGCAGCCGGCCTATGCCCTGTTCATGCAGATCGACCCCACACTGGTCGATGTGAACGTGCACCCCACCAAGATCGAGGTGCGGTTTCGCGACAGCCGGGCGGTGCACCAGGCCGTCAAGCACGCGCTCGAGAACGCCCTGGCCGCGCCGCGCGCGCACAACTTGTCCGACACGCCGTCCGATGCGGCCCATGACTTTGAACTGAAAAACGGCCCCGCCCCCAAAATCCTGCCCGAATCGGCCGCCTGGCAACAAGGCGGCATGGCCTTTGAACCGCGCCCCGGCCCGTCGACTTTTTCCGCCCCCAGCTACAAACCGGCGGACTTTGTGCGCCCCCGTGTTGACGGCGAGCAGGCCTTGGCCGACCTGAAAGCCCTTTGGCAGCCCCGCAGCGACGATGAGGCCATCGCCCCACAGGTCGCTGAGCGCACCGCACCGTGGGTGATCGAAAGAAATGCGCTGGCAGTGACAAGCGCCGAATCTGGTGGGAGCGCGCCCCTGCGCGCGAATGCTTCGGCCGCAGGGGCGGCCTCCTACAGGGATGCAAGCGAGCCCCTGCCCGCAGGTGACTGGCCGCTGGGTCGGGCCGTTGCGCAACTGCATGGCGTGTACATCCTGGCCGAGAACAAACAGGGCCTGGTGGTGGTGGACATGCACGCCGCACACGAACGCATCGTGTACGAGCGCCTGAAAAACCAACTCAACACCCCCGATGGCGAAGGCCCACGCATCGCCAGCCAGCCCCTGCTGATCCCTGCCACCTTTGCCGCCAACCCCACCGAAGTGGCCACGGCCGAAGCCTGCGCCGAAGTGCTGGCACAGCTGGGCCTGGAAATCTCGCCCCTGTCGGCCAAAACCCTGGCCGTGCGCGCCGTGCCCACCAGCCTGGCTCAGGGCGATGCGGTCGAGCTGGCCCGCAGCGTGCTGGCCGAGTTGGCCCAGCACGATGCCAGCACCGTGGTGCAGCGCGCCCAAAACGAGATTCTGGCCACCATGGCCTGCCATGGTGCGGTGCGCGCCAACCGCCGCCTGACCCTGGAAGAAATGAACGCCCTGCTGCGCCAGATGGAAGAAACCGAGCGCTCCGACCAGTGCAACCATGGCCGCCCCACCTGGCGACAGATGACGATGCGGGATCTGGATGCGCTGTTTCTGCGGGGACGGTGATGGGTGGCTCGTTGTTGCCTGAACCCGCGTCTGGGGCGTCTCGTTTGTTTTTACCTGAATCCGCGCCTGGAACACTCCACACCACTTTGAATGACCGCCTAGCGAGCGGCGGGGTCGGTGCGCGGACTGTCCGATTTTGCGAGCGCAGCGAGTATGAGGACTGCCGCGTACCGGCCTCACCGCTCGCGCTTGTACCTGGAACACCCCACACCACTTTGAATGACCGCCTAGCGAGCGGCGGGGTCGGTGCGCGGACTGTTCGATTTTGCGAGCGCAGCGAGTATGAGGACTGCCGCGTACCGGCCTCGCCGCTCGCGCCTGTACCGAAGAGCATGAACAACCCAAATTTGAGGCAAGCCGCATAACGGCATCACCGCCTCAGCCCCCACCAACAACACAAAGCATGCCGCAAAAACTCATCGTCCTCATCCTCGCCCTGCTGCTCGGCCTGCAACCGGTCACCACCGACCTGTACCTGCCGGCCCTGCCCGCCATCACCCAAGGCTTTGGGGCCGGCATGGGCCAGGCCCAGCTCACCCTCACCGCCCTGCTGCTGGCCTTTGGTCTGTCGCAACTCGTGTGGGGGCCGCTGTCTGACCGCTTTGGCCGCAGGCCCATCTTGCTCTGGGGGATGGGCGCTTACACGCTCGCCTCGGTCGCCTGCGCGTTTTCGCCCGACATGGCCTGGTTGATTGCCGGGCGCACCGTGCAAGGCATCGCCATGGGGGCGGGTGTCATGGCGGCACGCGCCGTGGTGCGCGACCTGTTTGCCCCCGCACAAGGGGCCACCGTCATGTCGCAAGGCCTCACCGGGCTGGGCATCATCGCCTGTCTCTGTGCGCCGCTGGGCGGCCTGTTGACCGACTGGCTGGGCTGGCGCATCGCCTTGCTCATGCTCGCCGTGTTTGGTGCCGCCACCTTCGCCTTGTTGTTTTGGCGCTTTGAAGAAACCCTGGCTCAGCCTGATGCGCAGGCCTTGCGTGCCAAGCCGCTGGTTCGCGCCAACCTCGACATCCTGCAAAACCCCGTGTTTCTGACTTGGTGCGCCCTGTCGGCCAGCTCTTACCTGGGCTTGTTCACCTTTTTGGCCAGCTCGTCGTTTGTCTTTATCACCTTCATGGGCTACAGCAAAACAGCCTATGGTTTTCTCATGCTCAGCATGTCGCTGTCCTACATCGTGGGCACCTTCTGGTGCCGCTGGATGCTGCGGCGCACCAGCGTGCACCGCACCGTGGGCATCGCGGCCATTCTGACGATCACCGGCGGCGTGAGCATGGCCGCACTGGCCTATGCAGGCCAAGGCCAGGACTGGTACGGCGCCTGGGCCGTGATGGTGCCGATGTACATCTTCATGCTGGGCCACGGCGTGCACCAGCCTTGTGGGCAAAGCGGTGCGGTGGCGCCCTTCCCGCACCGGGCGGGCACGGCCTCGGCGCTGAACGGCTTTTTGATGATGCTAGGCGCTTTCTTCACGGGCGGTTGGCTGGGCACACACATGGATCAACCCGTTTTTGCATTGGCACACGGCCTCTTGCTGTGGGCCTGCACCATCACGCTCGTGGCCTGGACCGCTGTGCAGCGACATGGCCGCCCGCTGCGGGTGTCGGCCCAAGCGGCATGAGCACAGCACACACCATGCACAACGCCCACCACGCCATCGATGCCATCGCCATCGTCGGCCCGACGGCCAGCGGCAAAACCGCTGCAGCGCTGGCACTGGCGCAAGCCCTGCAGGCGCAAGGTGGTGCCGAAATCATCAGCGTGGACTCGGCCCTGGTGTACCGGGGCATGGACATCGGCACGGCCAAGCCCGACCGCGAAGAACTGGCGGCGGTGCCACACCACCTGATCGACATCCTCGACCCGTTGCAAAGCTACAGCGCGGCCGAATTCGTGAAAGACGCCACGCGGCTCATCGCGGACATCCGATCACGCGGCAAAACGTCCCTGCTGGTGGGTGGCACCATGCTCTACCTCAAGGCGCTGCTGGAGGGCCTGAACGACATCCCTGCTGCCAACACGCAAGTGCGTGCCGACATCCAGCAACAAGCCCAAAGTCTGGGCTGGCCTGCGATGCACGCCCTGCTGGCCCAAGTGGACCCGACCACCGCCGCCCGGCTGGCCCCTGGCGACAGCCAACGCATTGGCCGCGCCCTGGAGGTGTGGACGGCAACCGGCCAAACCCTGTCGTCCTTTCACCAAAGCGCCAAAACCGCAGCCCCCCACTGGCACATTCCCGTCATCAGCCTGGAACCGACGGACCGCGCCTGGCTGCACCAGCGCATCGCCCAGCGCTTTGACCAGATGATGGACGCGGGTTTCATGGACGAGGTCCGCCGCCTGCGTGAACGCGGCGACCTGCACCCCGATCTGCCGTCCATGCGCTGCGTGGGTTACCGGCAGGCGTGGGAAGGATTGGAAGCAGGTTGGCCCGAAGCCGAAATCCGCGAACGCGGCATTTTTGCCACGCGGCAACTGGCCAAACGGCAAATCACCTGGCTGCGCAGCATGCCGGGGCGCACGGTGGTGCAAGCCGATGGCACGAACAATCCCACCGACCAGGTCACGGCTCTGGCCAAGGCGCTGTTGCCCGGATGAACCCCGCCATTCCAGCGCCCACAAACGCGCCGACACGGGTGGGCGCAGCCGCACCTGCTGAGGGCGGGCAGGGCGGGCGCGGCCGTTATGGCCTGCGTTTTTTCTGCCTGGCCTTGTGGGGCTGGGGCCTGGTGGCCGAACCCTTGCAGGCCGAGACAACGCAGCCCGTGCCGCCCCTCACCATTCAGACGCAAACCCTGCAGATCCGCAACGCGGGCGCCAGCCACGTGGCACTGGTGTGTCCGCGCAAAGGCCCAGCGACCACGCGCCCAACAACGCCCCCGGCCGAACCAACCGAAATTCCTGGCGACGACGAGGTGAAGCAAGCGCAACAAGAGGCCAGCGCCTACACACTGGCCTCGCCGGCACGACACAGCCCACTGCTGCAGGGCGATCCACGCAGCTGGCGCATCGCGGTCTGGGGCGACAGCCACATGGCCGCCGCTTTCTTCAGCGACCAGATGGTGCGCCAACTGGTGTCCGGCGATGCCGAGGTCAGCAGCCGTTTCATCCACGCTGGGGTGGGCCATGGGGGCGTGCGCGCCCTGGTGCGCAAGACCTGCCTGTCGGGCGACTGGACGCGCGAGATGGCTTATGCGCATGCCGATGCTGCGGCGACCCCCGGCCCGGGCATGACCAGCCTGGTGGCCAAGCGGCCTGGGGCCAGTCTGGCGCTGGACCTGCGCGATGCCCAAGGCCTCGCCCGCCACACCCGCTTACGGATGCTGGTCCACGGCGATGGCACGGGCAGCACCCAACTGGCGATCAGCGTGGATGGCGAAGCCGAAACACCGGTCCGTCTGGAACCGTCCACCGGGCCAAGCGCCTTGGAGCTGCACACCAGCGCCGCCGTGTCCAGCTTGCACATCCGTGTGGTGGAGGGGCCGTTCCGTTTTCAAGGCCTCAAGCTGATGGACGCACCTGCACCTGCCCTTGCCCCAGCCGCGCTGCACCTGGACTTGTTCGCTTATCCAGGTGCCACGGTCGCGGGCTGGGTGCGCAGCGATCTGGGCTACCTGGCCACCTGGTTCAATGACCAGCCTTATGACCTGGCCTTGATGGCCTTTGGCACCAACGAAGGCAACGATCCCCATTTCAATGAAGCCACTTACCGCGACATGCTCACCCGGGCGGTGGGCAACTTCCGGCAGGTCTTCCCGCAAACGCAGTGCGTGCTGATCGGCCCGGCCGATCGGGGCATCCGGGTGGCCAAAACCGCCAAAGCCCCACCCAATACAAGCCGCAAGAAACCAGCGGCCAAAGGCAAAACGCCCCCCAACACCCGCAACCCCCAAGCCACCGCAGTGGCCCCCTCGGCCAAGTCCCGGCCAGCGGCCAAGCTGCTGAAATACGCGCGCATCCACGCGCAAATCGGGCAGATTCAAAGCGAAGTGGCCGCGCAGCACGGCTGCCTTTACTGGAGCATGCAGGCGGCCATGGGCGGCCTGGGCAGCGCCTACACCTGGGCACGGCAAAACCCGCCACGCATGGCCCCTGACCTGATCCACCTCACCCCAGCCGGGTACCGCGAACTGGCCAATGCGTTCCTGGCCGATTTCGGGCTGACCCAGCCATGAGCGCACACGCCCGCTTGCCGGGGTTGGACGGCCTGCGCGGTGTGGCCGTGCTGGCCGTGATCGGCTACCACCTGAACCTGGGCCACTTTTTGCCAGCGGGTTTTCTGGGGGTGGACATCTTCTTCACCGTCTCGGGCTTCATCATCACGGCGCTCTTGTTGCAAGAGCATGCCCAGACCGGACGCATCGATTTCAAGGCGTTTTACCTGCGCCGTGCGCGTCGCCTGTTTCCGGCCGCGCTGGCCCTGTTGCTGGTGCTGGTGGCGCTCACGCCACTGCTGCTGCCCGCCGCGCTGGTGCGCCTGCGCGAAGACCTGCCTGCGGCGTTCTTGTATGCCTCCAACTGGTGGCAGATCGTGGCGCAACAGTCGTACTTCGAGGCGATGGACCAACCCCGGCTGCTGCAACACCTGTGGTCGCTGGCGATAGAGGAACAGTATTACCTGCTGTGGCCACTGGCCGCACTGGGGCTTTTGCAGCGCGGCAGCCGCACCGGTCTGGGCGTGGCAGCGGGGCTGCTGGCCATCGCCAGCACCGGCTGGATGGCCTGGCTTTATGCCATGCACATCGACGGTGGCGACCCCAGCCGCGTGTACCTGGGCACCGACACCCATTGGATGGGCCTGTTGGCCGGCTCGGCCCTGGCCGCGTGGTGGAACCCCTGGAAAATCCGCCTGGCCTCGCCCGCGGGTGATGAGGTGCTGAACCTGGCCGGCACCGCCGCCCTGGCCGGACTGGTCTGGAGCATGGCCGAAATCCACGAGGGCATGCGCGGGCTTTACCAAGGCGGCTTTTTGTGGGTCGCCGTGCTGACCTGCGCCGTGATTGCCGCCGCCACCCGTGAGGGCACCTGGGTCGATTGGATGCTCTCGACCCGCCCCATGCGCTGGCTGGGCGCGCGGTCTTATTCGCTGTACCTGTGGCACTGGCCGGTGGTGGTCTGGCTGCAGCCCGCCCCGCAAGCCCAAGCCCTGGAGCTGGCCGGCGTGACGGCTGTGCGCCTGGCGCTCACGCTGGTCTGCGCCGAAGCGTCTTACCGCTGGGTTGAAACCCGCTGGACTGCGGGCTTGGCAACCATGCCCTGGCGACGGGGCACCGCCATGGCCTGCACCGCCTTGCTGCTGGTGGATGCCGGGGTCTTGGCTTTCTTGCCGGGCACCGTGCCAGACCGCCCACCGGTGCCTGCCGTCGCGGAGCCTTGGCACAAGCCACACCAGCCATCGCCAAGCAAAACGCCTTACCCAAGCATCACGCTGGTGGGTGACTCGGTGCTGCTGGGGGCCCGCCCTTACCTGCTGCGCCGGTTGCCCTGGGCATCGGTCGAAGCCAAGGTGGGCAGGCAAGGCGGTGAAGGCCTGAAACTCGTGCAAAGCCTGCGCGACACGGCGCAACTGGGCGATGCTGCGGTGATTCACCTGGGCACCAATGGCTACCTGTCAGAAGCACAATTTCAGGCCTTGCTGGCGCAACTGGCCGACCGCAAGGCGGTGGTGGTGGTCAATGTGTACGGGGCACGCCGCTGGACCCGGCCCAACAACGAGATGATGGCGCGGGTGAGTGCCCGTTTTCAGAACGTGCGCCTGGTGGACTGGCACGCCATCGGCGAAGCCAACCCGGACTATTTTGTGCAAGACGGCATCCACCTGTCGGGCATTGGCATCCATGCTTATTACAGCCAGATCCGCATGGCCTTGGGTCTGCCCGAGGTGGTGGCCTCGGGCCCGACACGCCAGCAAATCAAGCGCCCGCCACTGCCCAAGCCGTCGCCACGGCCGGATGCATTGCCCGACACCGCTGCGCCCATGGCATCGCCCGTCGACAGCGCAGCCACGGACACAACCGGCCCTGCACCTGCTGCACCGACGACTTCAATCCAGTAAGGGTGGAGATCTCTTCACGGCAACCCTTTGGGGCCGTCCAGTTCAGCGTAGGGTGATTGACGCCATTGCCGCTGTCCCACCATCGACACGGCCGAGCCCCCTGGCAAATGGTTCAATGCACGCCATGAAGCGTCTGCCCCTGGCGTGACGTTGCGCATGCCGAGCATCTGCGCCGTTGTGGGCTGGGGGTTGGCTGCCAGCGTGGGCATGCTGTCCTGCAGGCGCTGTGCGGTCTGGATCACCGAAGACAGCACATTGGCGTAGTTGGGCGCGGTGGCATAACCGGCTTGTTGCAGCGAGGCCGCAAACGCCTGGGGATCGCCCAGGTTGCGCATGGCGTTGGCATAGCGCGGGTTCTGGCTGATCAGGCGGGCATAGTCGTTGAACGATTCTTCGTAGCTGCCATAGGCCCGAAACTGTCCGCGCACGCGCTGGGGCGAACCATTGACGTATTCGGTGGTCCAGATCTCGGCCACCGGCCCTTTCCAGTTGGCACTCGCGCGGATACCGAACAGGTTGTGCGATGTCCGGCCATCGTCAAAACGGATTTCGTGCTTGCCCCAACCGGTCTCCAGGGCGGCTTGCGCCACCATGAACGTGGCCGGGATACCGCTGCTGGCTTGCGCCTGGCGGGCGGCCTGGGCGTGCTGGGCCAAAAATGCCTGGGGGCCTGCCGAAGCCGGGCTGCCCGCAGCGGTGGCCGAGCGGCTGGCCGACGCCACCGTGGATGGCCAGGCCGTGGGGTTGACTGCCGCCGCAGCCACGCGCCCACCGGATGCGTGGGCGGCCTCGGGCTGCAAGGCTTCGGCCATGGCCATGGGCTCGGCCACCGTCAGGTCAATGCGTTGCTCGGGGTAAATCAGGTTGGCGTTGGGAATGCCGTTGTCTGCAGCCACTTTCAGCGCCACCCGGTACAGCTGATCGCCAGACAACTGCAGCGGCGAGTTCGTGTCTTTCAGGCGTTTCTGGATCAGACCGCTCAGGGTATCGCCCGGACGCACCGTCACCACCGCACCCGGCTGGGTGAGTTTGGACAGGGTTTGCGAAAACGCGGCGTTGGGCGTGGCCGAACGCGCAGACGCACCTGCGGCGCGGTCCGAAGATTCGGACGCCGTCGGGGCGAATGTCGTTACAGCGTGAAGGGTCATGGCATCATGGGGTGTCGATCTGCCGGGCGCGCGGAAGCCGACAAACCGACGGGTATTTCACAGTCAAGGCTTGGCAAGCAATTTTTGCGCCCAACCCAAATCACCTGGCATTCGGAATTTTTTCGCACTTAAGTGGTCATAATCCATCTGGAAATTTCTGACGGATGCTTTTTTTGACACCCACCGTTTTCAAACTCGCCATCCTCCTGGTCACCACCGGCCTGTCGGTTGGCAGCTGGGCTGCCGCCGCCGACACCGTCTTGCTGCGCGTGAACGGCCAACGCGACCCGGTCGAATTCAACTGTCCGGTCAACCGGGGGCAGGCACTGGCAGCAACCCCTCGTGCGGCCGCCCCAGTGGAAGAAAACGCCCAGTTGCCCCAAACACCCACGACGCAGATGCAGACGCAGACACCAGCGCAGCCGACCCAGGCCATGGCGCCCCGGCCGAAAGTGGGCCTGAAAATAGGCCTGTGGGGCGACAGCCACACCGCTTCGGGCACCTTTACCGACAGCTTGTTGGAGGCGCTGCGCCGGCCAAGCGCCCAAGCCCACCCCGGCTTCATCACCCCAACATTTGGACTGAAAGGGGTGCGACACCCCTTGCGCCGTGCCTGCCTGAGCGATGACTGGCAGCTGGCACTGGCCTACCGCAGCCCCACTGAAAACCCACAGGCCTATGCCAAGTCGCTGGCTTATGTCCGCACCGAAACCGCTGGCGCTTTCATGTGGCTGGATTTCCGCTACCCCCATGCCCAGACCCGCGTGCAATGGGCCGACATCCATGTCGCCCAAGACCCTGCCGATCGCCCCCCGGTGCTGGGCATCTCGGTCGATGACGGCGCAGAAGCCATCGTCCACCTCGGGCCCAACCACAGCCAGCGCCTGCGAGTGCAGCCTGAGCAGGCCTTTGCCACGCTGCGGCTGCGGGTGATTGCCGGCTCCATCCGCATCGACGGCCTGGCCCCGGTGTACGCGGGGCCCACCCAGACCCTGCTGGATGTGTTCAGCATCCCCGGTGCCACGGCCAAGGGCTGGCGTGTGGCAGACACCGCCCATCTGCGCCGCGAAGACCCGCTGGACACGGGCTACGACGTGGTGATCCTGCAATCGGGCACCAACGAATCGCTGGACCCTGACTTCAAGGTCGGCCTGTACGAAGCGCAGCTGAACACCAGCATCACACGGCTCAAAGCCGCCTATCCCCGGGCGCGCTGCATCCTGATCGGCCCGCCCGACGCCCAAAGATCAGCCAACACCCTGCGTCTCATCAACGACAGCCAGCAACGCCTGGCCACCGCCAAGGGCTGCACCCACTGGAACTGGCAAAAAGCCATGGGCGGGCCAGGCGCTTCGGTACGCTGGCTGGCCAAAGGCCTGATGCAAGCCGACCTGCTGCACCTGACGCCCGCAGGCTATGCACAAAGCGCACGCAGTTTGGCCCGCATGGTGGCCATCAAGGGGCGCTGATCCTGCTGATTCAGCCGTTTTTGGGTGGATGCGCCAAAAATGTAGGGAACCGTAGGGCTTATAAACGACCTGCCCCTTAGGCTACAACGTTAGAACCCATGCACCTGCCCAGCCCACTGACACCCACCGCCCTGCGCATGCCCTCCAAGCACCGCAGCACCTGGCTGCGCACGCTCTTGTGGGTTGGGCTGTTGCTGGTGGCCCTGTGCGGGTGGTCTCACGCACAAACGCCAGAACCCGACAACGTTACCCACAATGACCGCATTGTGGGCAGCGCCTATTGGGAAGACACGTCCACCCGGGCGAATTGGGACACGGCACGACACCAAACTTACACCCCTTTCCAAGGAGCCCTCAGCCGGGGTTACACCGACTCAGTGCACTGGATTCGCCTGACCGTGGCCCCGAGCAATCAACCCTTGTTGCTGCGTATCCTGCCCATCTGGATTGATGACATCACGCTCTACGACCCAGCCAACCCGCGCACACCCCGAACCCTGGGACAAAGGCACCCGAGCACCAAAGGCCCGGCGCAAGGCTTGAGCCATGCGTTTGAATTGCCGGGCACCCCGAAAGCGCGCGACGTCTGGGTGCGTCTACAGTCGACCAGCATCCACTTGTTTGCTGCCGAGGTCATTGCGCAGGACGAAGCGACCTACACCACCACGCGACAAATCGTGGGCAGTGTGTTGTACGTGTCCATGCTGCTGATCGTGCTGCTGCTGCTGCTGCCCGTTTATTGGCTGCAGCGCGACCGGGTGCTGGGCTTGTTCCTGATCAAGCACATGGTTTACATCTATTACGGTGCAGCTTATCTGGGCATCCCTTCCTTGCTGCTATCGAAGTGGTTGCCCCCTCTGTTTTTTGACCGCGCCTTCACCCTGGCCGCCGTATTGGTCATGCCAACCTCCTTGTTTTTTGACATCCGCCTGCTCTCGCAATACCAACCGCCACGCCTGTTGCTCAAGGCCATCCGACTGGCCCCTTGGGGCAGCGTGCCTGTTTTTTTACTGCTCTTGGCGGACCAGGAAAGGCTGGCACTTCAGCTGAACATCCATCTGCTCACATTCTGCGTTCTGCTGTTCCTGGTGGCGGCCTTGATGACGCGACCGGCGCAACACGTCGAACAGCTCATGTCCAGAAAAGTGGTCTTGGCGTACTACCTCTTTGGCATCAGCTTCATTTTGGTGGGCATTGCCGGTGTGATGGGCTGGCTCCCAACCAAAGAATGGGCCATCTACGCCCTCATTGTGCAGGGCCTCCTCTCGGGCCTGATCATGACCACCGTACTGTTTGTGCGCGCCCAACGCCAATCACTGCGAAACCAACAAATGACCTGGGAATTGCGAAAAGCCCACCAGGACACCGAGCTGGAACAGCGCCGCAGACAAGAACAATCGCAGTTCTTGCACATGTTGATGCACGAACTCAAAACCCCACTGGCTGTGGTATCGATCGCTTTGGGCACACGTACCAAACGCGAAGCCAACCTCAATCTGGCCGGCCGAGCCATCCAGGACATGAAAACCATCATCGAACGCTGCGTGCAAACCGAGCGGCTCGGCGATCTGGCCCTGAACAAGCGCCAGGACACCATCGACCTGAAAGCCTGCATCACGCAGCTCGGTAACGACATCCCCCTGTTGCAGCGCCGCATCCAACTGCAGATGGATGCGCCTCTCCCCTTGCAAACAGACCAGCAACTTTTGCAAATCATTCTGAGCAACCTGCTGGACAACGCCGCGCGCTACAGTGACCCCGTCACCCGGGTGCAGGTTTCTGCCCAAGCCACGCGCCAAGGCAACGAAGACGGCGTGGCCCTGCACATCAGCAACACCCCGGGGCTGGCCGGTTGGCCCGACCCGGAAATGATCTTCACCAAGTATTACCGGTCCGTTGGCGCCCAAAAAGACTCAGGCTCGGGCCTGGGCCTGTTTTTGGCACAACAATTGGCCAACAGCCTGGGCGGCTCACTGCGCTACCAGCCCACCCAACATTTTGTGGAATTTGTCTTGTAGCTACCTTCAACCCCAGCCTGAACATTGTCCTGATCGAAGACCACGACATCCTGCGCCAAATGGTCCAGCAAGCCTTAGAGGAAGCGGGTCACCAGGTCGTGGCCCTGTCTTGCGCGGAAGAGCTCGAAGACGAAGCCGGAGGCCAACAGGTTGACGTCTTTTTAATCGACCTGAACCTGCCCGGGGAAGACGGCCTGAGCCTGACCGAACGATTGCGTGCCGCCTACCCGCTGGCCGGGCTGATTGTGGTGACGGCGCGCTCTGGTTTGAAGGATAAGCTGGAGGGCTATGCCCGGGGTGCCGACCTATATCTGACCAAGCCGCTGGAGGTGCCCGAACTGTGCGCTGCGGTGGCCGCACTGGGGCGGCGCCGGGAACGGGTGGACAACCTGCTGCAAGACCAGAACACGCAAAGGTTCACCCTGCGCCAGCAGCACATGCGCATTGGCAAAGCTGGCCAAGCCGAGGTCGCCCTGAGCGCCTCGGAAACCTCCATTTTGGTGGCCTTCTCGCGTGCGCCCGGTCAGCGCATTGCCTACTGGCAAATTGCCGAAACCCTGGGTCTGGACCTGGAGACCTATGCCAAAGCCAGCCTGGAAGTGCGCATCGTGCGTTTGCGCAAAAAGTTGGTCGAAGCAGGCGCACCGGGCACCTGCATCGAGTCAGTCAGGGGCCACGGCTATCAACTGTGTCTGTCCATCCAAGTGCTTTGAGCACCTGTGCCCCTGCTGAATTCACTTTATTTTTTTCCTTGCGGGCGCTGCAATTTGGGCCAAATCCACAGCCAAGGGTTTGACGGGAATCGCGAATTGACCATCCAGACCTAAAGTCTCAGTTGTCAATTCACCCAAACTCGACAGCAACCGGTAACTGCCAATTTTGGTGTCATACAAGGCATTGACTTTGTTGGCCAGCACGCCGTAATACTCGACCTCCGCATCCAGCACAATGATCGCGGACTCCTTGCCCGCATCACGCAAGCGCTTGCGGTCCTCCATTACATCCTTGGCGATGGTGGCCGCACTGTCCAGCAATTCCAATCGCTCTGAACCGTTCATCAACTGGTTCCAGTTGATGCGGATCATTTCCTTGATTTTGTTCGATGCAATGGACTCACGTGCCAGTTGCTCATCACGGTCCTTAACTGCCGCAGCCATGCGATTTGTCGTGTCATTGCCTGAGAAAAGCACCCAGTTAAATTTGAGCAACAAGGAGGCCTCTTCCTTTTTGGCCAGCTGGCTCACATCACGCTCCGATGCCCGAGTGGCCACCAGATCCACAGTGGGCGCAAGAGCTGACTTCTCCATGTCAATGGATTTTTTGGCGCGCTCAATCTGCAATGCTGCGGCCTTCAATCGCGGGTTATTGGCCACGCCGCGCTCAATCGCCGCCACGATGTTGCCGGGCAATTTCGCATCCAGCGCACCAAAATCCTGGATGGCAGCCAACACAGGCGCACGACCAAACACCTGCTCATAATTGGCAGCAGCGTCACGCAGCCCTTGTTCGTAGAACACCCGGCGCTCACGCACAATTTGCAAGCGACTGCGCGCTTGCAAAACATCGACCGCAATACCCGCCCCTCCTTGTACGCGCTTGCTTTCAAGGTCAAGTTGTTGCTGGGTGGTCGCTTCGTTCAGCTTGGCCAAGCCAATCAGCGTTTGGTAACGGGCCACCTGCAAGTAAGCCGCGATGGCCTCCATCAGCACATCCTGCACTTGCGTTTCGTAATTTTTGTTCTGGAGTGTATTTTCAAGGCCCGCCAAGTCGACCGAGGCCTCACGGCGACCGCCATTGAAAAGGCTCTGCTCCACAACCAAGCCCACTTTTTTCCTGTTGAGATCAGAAGCAGAAGGCGTTGCGCTGGGCACGCCCTGGCTGTAAGAAGTCGTGCTGATGTACTCCCTGCCCGCATCACCAGACAAGATCACTTTGGGGTAATAAGCCCCTTTGGCCGCAGCCACACGGTCTTGTGAGGCCTGCGAGGCCAGCCGTGCCGCTTTGATCGCTGGATGGGTTTCCAGAACATTGCGCAGTTCAGCTTCCAAGGGGCCCGCATTGGCTTGCATCGCAAAAAGACTGAGCACCAGTGCGGAGACTGCATTCAGATTTGATTTTTTACTCATGGTTTCTCCTGACCTAAGGTCTTGTAAAAAGGAAGGGTTAAATTTCACGGAAAGCTTCGTGTTTGAGCTTCATGACGGGACGCAGCAAAGACCAAAATACAGACTGGGTATCGACCTTGATATCCACCTCGGCCGTCATCCCCGGTGTGATTGGCATCACCCCGGCAGAACCACCCAAATGGGACTTGTTGGTGCTCACCACCACGCGATAAAACTGCTCTTCATTGCGACCTGAATCGGTGTCTGCCCCGATGGCCGTGACATGACCGTCCAGACCGCCATAACGGTAAAAGTCATAAGCGGATATCTTGACCAAGGCCGCCTGGTTCAACATCACCAAACCACGATCAGCTGGGCTGAGTTTGAGTTCCACCACCATTTGGTCTTTCAGGGGAACCACTTCCATGATGGGCTCACCCGACTTGACCACGTTGCCGATCGACTGGTACTTGACATTTTTCACCACACCGTCAATCGGTGCCCGGATGATGGCGCGTCCCTCCTGATCCTGTGCGCGGCTCAGGTCCTCACTCAGACTGGCCATTTTTCTCTCCAGCTCGGTTCGCTCATCGGTCGCACGTCGTCGGAACTTGGACTCCTCCTCGCGGCGGCGCGCCAAAGCTTCGTCCATGCCCGCTTGGGCCCCAGGAATGGCCTGCCGAGTGCTTTCAATGTCCCCCGAAAGACGTTCCACGGCGCTGCGTCTTTGGAAATGCTCCAGTTGTGAAACCAATTTGTCTTTGACCAATCCCTCGGAAATGGCCAATTCCTGTTGGGCGATCCGCAAACTGGCTTCCAAAGAACTCAAGCGCGCGCGCAACTCAGCCACACGCTGACGACCTTGCGTGATCTGACCGTCAATGGCAGACAAGGTGTTCATGTGCTCCGCACGACGCGCCTGGAAGGTCGAACGCTCGGCATCTGCCACAGCTTGGTAGGCCCGGTCCAGGTCGGTTGGCCAACGCGCATCTGTGCCCATGGCTTCGGCTTGCAGCCGGATTTGCGCCAAACGAAAGGACGCCATGCGCGCATTCAACTCAGCCCCATTGACACCGCCCATGGCCAAGTCCAACTCGACCAGCGGCTCACCCATTTTGACTTCCTGGTTCTCCCTGACCAAGACCGTTTTGATGATGCCGCCTTCCAAATGCTGGATCACCTTGACTTTGTCATAAGGCACCACTTTGCCCTGTGCCGTGATCACGCGGTCCAGGTGGGCCACAAAGGTCCACAGCAGCAGCAACAGCATAAAGAACAAAATCCGCCGATCCCACAAACGCCAATAGGGCTCACCATGCTGATCGACCACTTCGTCGAGAGGCCAACGCTTAGACGGCATGGGACACCTCCTGCGCAGCTGGAGCGGCCAAACCCAACTTGGGCAACACCTTGGCCGCAGGCCCAGCCATCACCAATTTCCCTTTGTCCATCACCAAAATTCCCTGACATTGGCGCAACAAATATGGGCTGTGCGTCACCACCACAATGGTGTGGTCTTTGGCCATTTCCTTCAAAGTGGCCACAAAAGACTGCTCTGCAGCCGGGTCCAAATCAGCGGTCGGCTCATCGAGCAGCAAAACCACCGGGTCGTGCAACAACACCTGGGCAATGGCGATGCGTTTGCGCTGCCCGCCTGAAAAACGCCCACCCCCGTCCCCCACGGGGCTGCCATAGCCGTCCGGCAAATCGATCAAAAATTCATGGGCGCAGGCCAGTTTGGCGGCCCGAATAATCTGGGCATCGTCGGCATCCTGATCGGAGATCGCGATGTTCTCCCGGACCGTGCCCGACAGCAACTGCACCTGTTGCGGCAAATACCCCACCCAGCGTGCCAAGTCCTTGTGCGCAAATTGGGCCATGTCCGCGCCGTCGATCAATACCCGACCTTGCGCGGGCACATACAGCCCCCGAAGCAATTTGAGCAAAGTGGACTTGCCACTGCCGTTGGGCCCAACGATCGCATGCAGCCCTCCGGCCCCCAACTGTCCTGACAACTCAAGGATCTGTGCGTGCTTGCTACCCGGGTAGGAGAAGCTGATGTTTTCCATCACCAAAGCACCCACGGGGCGCGGCATGCGCACATCGGTTTCGGTCCGATCCAAGGGCGTGTCCAGCAAGTCACCCAAGCGTTTTTTGGCGGCCAAAAACTGCCCCCAAGCACGCCATTGACCCACCAGTTGAACCAATGGCGCCACCATCTTGCCGCCCAGAATGTTGGCGGCAATCAATGACCCCATGGTCATGAGTTGGCTGAGAATGGCCAACGCCCCCACGCTGGTCACCACCACCGTGTTCAAGACCGTCATTTCCGTCGCCAAATCGCGGTAGCGGTCATTTTCGCGACTGCGCTCCAATGAGTCGGCCATCCAGCGCGCGTAATGGGTTTCCCACCGCTGCGTCGCGGCAAGGTCTGCCCCCATCGCTTTCAAATGCATGCGCGCTTGCCCCAGTTCGGCAATGGTGGCGTCCCGGGACAGGACGCGTTCTTTTTCCTGCTGGCTCTTGGTCTCGGTGTCACGGCCCGCCATCCACGCCAACACACCAAAAGCCACCAGCGTCAGGAATGCAAAAGGCAAAACCGGCAAAGCAATGAGGCCAATCATGACCAAAGACAGCAGCAAGAAGGGCACATCAATGATCAGCAACGCCATGCCGCCCGAACAGGTGGATCGCACCAACTCGATGTCACGAAAAACCGATTGCCAATACGTGGCGTTGCGCTTTTCCAGCTCCAAAGCGGGCAAATGCATCAAGCGCTGAAACACGCTCCTGGCGATCGCCACCTCCAGACGCCCCCCAACCCTCTGCAGCAGCAAGGCACGGCCATGGCGCATGGTGTAGTCCACCACCACCACAAACAGCATGCCCAACACCAACGCGACCAAGGACGAATACCCCGCATGGGCCACCACACGGTCATACACCTGCAATGAAAACAGTGCGGTGAGCAGCCCCAAAATGTTGATCACAAAGGCCATGACCACCGTTTGCCGATACGCCGGACGCATCTGGAACAGCAAATGCTGCAGCCAGTCACGCCCCGGGGCTGCGCTGTCAAGCTGCGGTGCCACGGCCGACGCATAGGCTGCTTCGTCCTTGGCCGTGAAGAAGTGCCACAAGCGCCTTCCCCAGTCTTTGCTCAAGCCCTGGCCCGAGGCCATCCGGTTTTTGAACTGCTGCCCGCGTGAGGGGGCCGGCACAGACATGTCTGGACCTGCACCCGCATGGGCTTGTTGTTGCTCTTGACCCGTCATCGCTTAAGTCAGGCTCGCTGTGGCATCCACCAGAACATAAATGTTCTTGGTGCTGTTCTGGTAAACAGAGAAGGTGCCTGTCAAGCCTGTCACCGTGGTGTCCACGGTGGTGTCCGACCAGCCACCACCCGTCAACTCCACCGTATCGGCCGTGTCAGCGCCCGATCCGGCGGCCGTGTCGATGACCAACACATTGCCCTTGCGATAGCTCGCATTCGCCACGGCACTGTTGGCCTCGCCCGTCATGTTCAGTACATCGGTGGCATTGAGCTTGACCGATTGCGCACCTTCACCCAACTGCAGCACTTCGATGTTCTCGATGCGCGAATTCATGATCGCACTGAAATCAAGCGTCAACGGATTAGCAGCATTGGTCTGCTGAACCAGCACCGTGTCGACGCCCGTTCCACCATCCAGCTTGAAGAAGTTGCCATCGGCGATCTTCAACACATCGTTGCCCGCACCACCGATCAACACATCGCGGCCACCGTCACCGTTGAGGGTGTCGTTGCCGGCGTTACCGATCAGACGGTCCATGCCTGCATTCGGATTGGGGGCGATCGAGTCACCCAGTGTCGCAGTGAGGGTGCCGCCAGTGGTCGTGGTGACATGCTGAACACCCACATTGGTGCCATACGTCAGGTAGGAAGTTCCGTAGAAGATCTTGCCGCCTGTCGTGGTGGAATAGCCCAAGTCGTCATAACCATCACCGTCAACGTCTCCCATTCCTTGCCAGCCATAAGTTGACCAACCGCCGTCGAGCAACTGTATGCCGTAGTCCTGCACCTCCAGCAGATTGATGTCTTTCCACCCGCTTTGGCGGCCAAACAGCAGATAGGAAGATCCACGGCCGCCTGCGCTAGTCCCGTTGTCACTCTCATAATCACCAAACTCGGTGATCAGGAAATCATCCAGTCCATCGCCATTGACGTCGCCGGCAGAGGCCATGTTGTAGCCCGCATAAGCGGCATCCACCGAGCCTGTGATTCGGAATCCGGATCCTGTGGAAGCCAAGGTGGCCAGATTGATGTCGGTGCCCCAACCCGACCCTTTGCCCAACACGACGTAAGCACCGCCATTGTCTTTGGCGTTGTAATCGTTGGAATAGGGCGCGGCAAACAGAAAGTCGGTGTAGCCATCTCCGTTGATATCGCCCAGAGACTTCATGTTGCCCCCATCAAGAGACTCAACTGCTGAGCCAGAGGCGTAACCGGAAGCATTCAATGGCAGCCCGACTTCAGGCACGATGCGCGTCGCCAAGGGCTTATTTGTGCCGTTCAGTGTGGTCAAAATATTAGACTGTGTGAAGTTAGTCCAACCCGTTGACCCGCCCAGAACAACATAGCGGTAACCATCATTACCTAACATGAAGTCGGCATAGCCATCACCGTTCATATCGCCTGCGGCCTGAATGCCGTTGTTCCAAGTTCCAAGACTGATGGATCGAAATCCTGATGCTGACCAAGAATTCACATCCGCAGTCAAACTGGAAACGTCACTCCAACTGGCTTTGCCAAACACCAAATAGCCATTGCTATTGCCCGTGATGAAATCGTCATAACCATCGCCATCGACGTCGCCTACGCCCACAGGCTGCCATGAACTGCCTAAATATGTATTGTTGGATCCAATCAATGTACTGTCAGCCACATCCGACTCGTTGGAATAGGTGTACGTCGTCGTTTCAGTTCCCGAACTCTCATTGGGTAGCCCCGCCGTGGTCGTTGGCAACGTGACCGAGCTCCCACTTGTCCCTGCGTAATCATCATTCAAGGTGTTGGTGGTCACATTCACACTGGTGCCTGTCACCAAGGCGTTGTTGCCCCCAAGGAAGAAGTAAATGCGTCCGTTGTACGAAGGCGTCCAGCTGTCTGATTGCCAGGTGCTGCTGCTGCCTGTGATGCTGCCTCCCTCCGTGAAAGTCAACGTGGTACTGCTGTGAGGCGAAACGATCACCAGATCGTCTTTGCCATCCCCGTTGATGTCACCCAAATTGGCGACGCCTTGCCCAAATCTGTCGGTCACACTGGCAGAGCCTGTCAAACTCATGCCCGCTGAAATCGAACCTGCGGATGTGGTGAGATTTCCCAAATCCACATCGCCAATCCCTTCAGCCTTGCCGTAAACGATTTTCAGATTGCCGTTGTAATAAGTCACCGTTGTATTTGAAGAATCTGAATACTGCCAACCATTACTGTAAGGTCCCGCAGACCTGCTGACATAAGGCAATGTTGTAGAGCTTGCCTGCCAGTCCCGGTAGGCAAAGTCCTCATAACCATCCTGGTTCACATCGCCGATGTTGATCAGGTAGCTGCCCCAAGAGGCGTCCGAGTTGGCGCTGCCATTCGTCAATGCGCTGACGCGCATTCCTGTATTGGTGGAACTGTTGTACGTCGGATAGTTGGTCCCCATCAGGTCGATGGTCGCGCCCGGGAAAGGAATCGTCCATCCAGCGACCGTCTCATTGATTTCACTCTTCACCTTGACATAGATGCCATCCAAAGCATAGGTGGTGTAACCACTTGCAGAAGCCACTTGCGCCCATGGGCCTTCCATGGTCAGCGTGTCATCGCTGTCACCATCGATGGTGATGGCGGTGAACTGACCGTATGCCTGAGACAACTGCCGCTCTATCATGTACACCGCTTCACGGTAGTTGAAAATGAGGCTGTTGGCACCATCCCCAGTGATGTCAATCTTTTCAAAGCTGCGCAAGCTGGCACCGGCGTAACCTGTCAAATCCAGGTGGATGTTGTGGCCTTTGAATTGCAGGGTGTCCGTGCCCGTGCCGCCATCCACCAAGACAAAGTCCAAATCCGACACAGAGATGGTGTCATCGCCCTCACCACCACGCAAAATGTCTGCCCCGCCCAAGCCGTGGATGGTGTCATTGCCGCCACTACCAGACAGCCGATCGGCGTTGTAATCGCCGACCATCACATCCGCCAATGACGTACCCACTTCCAGCAGAGACGCCGTAAAGTCCCCGCCATTGATGACAAACCCCTCTCCGGAAGCAAAACCGTCACGGTGGTTGACCGGCATGCCCGTCAAGATGTCCACCGTGCCGTCGTTGTTGAAATCACCTGCCGCGATGGAATAACCCAGCTGCTCTTGTGGCAAGCCACCGGTGATCTCCAGGCCCTGATCCCCCAGATTGGTCACACTGACTTTGGAAGCCCACGAACTGCGGTCCTGGCCGAACACGACAAACACGGCACCGGCGTCCTTGTCACCATCGTTGCTGATCGAAGGATCGTTGGAGTTGTCGGTGTCGTTGTTGGGCGTTTTTCCGCCCGAGGACAACAACAGATCGGCATAGCCGTCTTGGTTCATGTCGCCAAATTCGACGATGCGCGAAATCCAGTTGCTGGCCGTGCCATAAAGCTCCACCACCCGGCCTTGGGCCTTGAGTTGGTCGATCGTGGTGATGGGTGCCCACTCGCCCGCCTTGCCAAACACCACATAAAACTTGCCGTAGGCAAAACCACCAGTCACCGAAGCATCGGCCACCTTTTGGTAAGTGCCCACGATGAAGTCGTTCACACCATCGCCATCAAAGTCGCCAACAGCTTCTACGGCCTGCCCTGCCCATTCACCAGCGGAGGCGCCGTTCCAGTTATTTTGTACATACTGGTACTCACTCCATGTGGATTGTCCCGGATCAATCTGGGATGCAGCCTCTGTGCTGAACGTCAGTGTGGTGGCATTCGACACGCCGGTATAAAAAGTTCCGGTATGGTTTTTGGCTTCAATTGCATTGGCATCCACCGTCACATAGTAGCCACTGGCCAGTTTGAGTGAATCGGTCGGATTCAGCACCACTTTCGAGCCGGTGAACGTGATGTCGCCCGCTGAAGACGTCACGTCAAAGCTCTGAACAAGACGCCCGGTGGCATCGTAGAGTTTGATGAACTTGCTGGCCGCTGTCGCCGTGCCCGCCTGGACACTTTCAGTGAAGGTGATTTCGATGTTGTCGTTGACAGCCACTTTCAGCGAGTGGTCGACCGCATTGCCACCGGCCGCGGTCGACAAACCATTGATGGTCGTGAAGTCCAGCGTGTCCTTGCTGGTGTAGGCGGCAGAACCAGAAACAGCAGTCCTGTCTGTGTAACCATAAGTTCCGCGAACTACGTTGGTGCCATCCAGGTCCGTCAATGCGCCCGCTTCAATGTACAGCGCATAACGGGTGTTGTACGCCAAAGCAGCTGATGGATTGATGGTCAAGGACTTGCCATCCAGCACCATGACGGACGACCCGTCGGTTGCCGTCACCGTGACCACCCCATTGCTGGTCGTGCGCGCTGTTGCATCTGCGAGGTTGAAGGAAAGGAAGGCGTGTGCCGTGTCGTAACTGGAATAATCGCGGATTTCAATGACCCCGCTCGAGCCCAAGAGCAATGCCTCGGTGGCCTGGAATGTCAAACTCTGCTCGGTCAGCACCCCTGTCGCGCCATCCACCACAGAACCCCGCATGGCGGTTGTCCCATCCGTCTTCTGCAACAAAGCGGCCGTGCTGTCGGCCGCGGTCGTGAAGCTGAAGCTGACGGTTCCGCCTGCAATTTCATTGCCAGCCGAATCTTGCACCGCATCAATCTGGAATGAGTGCGAGGCAGCCCCCTTCAGGCTGGTGAAGGGGCTGACATAGACCTTGGTGCCATCGACCCCATTGCTCGACAACTGGATGGAACCACCGCGCGAGCCCATGCCCGTTTGGAGGTCATACGTTTCAATGACGGTAGATCCCTCTTTCAGGGTGAAGGTGCCATACGGCTTGATGGCCTCCGAGAAGTTGATCTCGAAGCGATAGGTTGGTTCATTAGAACTGTAGGTGGACGCACGCGTCAAAATACCGGTGGGCGATGCACCACCATTGATGCTGTAACTGGCGGTCTGGTCACCATAGGCCACATTCGAAGCCCTCACCTCGAAGGAGGTTGTCAACGCAGGAGCCGTGACATCGGTCAAGGCCGAAGATGTGCTTGTGAAGTTCCAGGTGGTCGAATTCGAATCGGCGATACCCAAGTAGGTGTTGCCTGCCAAGTCCAAGATCGCGCCCGATTGCACCTGCACATGGTAGCCCGTGGAGGTCTGCAAAGCGGCAAACGGGTTGAGGACCACACTCGTGCCAGAAATGACGAGTTTGCCGCCCATGTTGCCCAAACCAGTGGCCACATTGAAGCTTTCCACCACACGCCCTGTGCTGGTGTTGTAGAGAAGAATCAAGCCTGTGCCGGCCTTGACGGACTCGGAGAAGTTGGCTTGCAAATTGCCTGTGAGTGAAACATAGGCACTGTCATCTGCTGGACTGAACGTGCTGATGGTCGGCGCTGTCAAATCGCGCTGGACCACCACCGTATTGCCCCATCCATCGGCTTTGCCGAACACAATGTAGCCACTGCCGCTGTAATCTGTCTGCCCGTTGACGCCCGTTTCCTGGAAGCCGGGGCCACCGACGAGGAAGTCCGCATAACCATCGCCGTTGATGTCGCCCAATCCCGTCACGTCAGCACCAATGTGTGTTGGATTCGCTGCATCCGACAAAATGGCAATCGACTTGTTTGCCTGCGCATTGGGCAAACCAATTGACTCTGTGTTTGTGGATTGAAATGTCAAATAAGTGGTTGCCCCTGACAAATCACGAACAGTAATGGTCGCGCCAGCGGGGATCACAACATCTTTGCTGAGCAACAAAGTCTCCGTGCCACCAGGAGAATAGGCATTCGTTGTGTAGCCAGTAATATAAGCACCGGTGGTTACGCCATTCACATAAACAACGTAGCTGGCACCTGAATACCAACTGGTATACCCATAATTGGTTTGCTTGACCGTAGGTATATAACTGTTTGACGTGCCAGTCCAGCTCAGATTACCGCCGGAACCATTGCCAAAGAACAAATAACTGACGCCCTTGGTACTGGTCGCAGAAGTAGGCGACGAACCGTCATATGTTGCATAGGGGTTCGACACAACAAAGTCTGCATACCCGTCTCCGTTCACATCGCCAACGGCCTTGATGACTGTTGCGCTGGTGATGTTTTCGGTAGAGTCTGTATAAGACGAATCAACGCCAAAACCCTTCAACTGGATGCTGTAGCCGTTGCTCGCAGAAGACAAGAACGAAGATGACGAAATGTCGATGTTGCTCCAGTCTGTTCGGCCATAAATAACTTTGATCAGGCCGTTGTTGCCATAGACGTTTGAGGCCAAATCGGCAATGCCGTCACCGTTCACATCACCAATCGCACTCAAGCCATTTTGGTATGTCGCCTTGTTGGCATAGGCCCATTGGCTTGGATCAGAGAAGTTCCAATAGGGGTTGTCGCTGCTGAAATTTCCTGTCCCCACGCCCGAGATGGTGAAGCCTCGGTCGCCCAGGTTGGCCAGGTCAAACTGACCGGCCATGGACTCCGTGCCAAAGACCACAAAGGCTTTATCGCGGGCGTTGATGATCATGTCATCAATGCCGTCTTTGTTCACATCCCCTGCGTTTTCCACCTTCCAGCCCGCGTACTGGTCAATGCCCGAGCCGACCAGGTAGGCCCCATCGTCATAGGCAACCGAGAACGCAGACAGTTGAGGCGTTGGATTGACCACCGTCGAGGTCAAGCCAGGGGTGTAGAGCAACTTGGCGCCATTGGGTGCAATGACTTGCGTGAAGGTCTCGCCGTTGTAACTCACGGTGGAGACGTTGGTGACCATGTCACCCCAGTCACCCAATAAATCAATGACATCTTGGGAGCGGCTGATCCCATCCCAGCTGTCCCAGCGGTTGGTCAATGGATCGTAATGGTTATAAATGGCAGGGTTGCCGCGAACAATCAAAATGCCGTCTGCATCGGTCATCTCCAGCAATTTTTCTGGGCTGATGATGAGTTTGTTCGGCGCGTAATTGCGGTAAGAATCCTGCGTCGCAGTCAAGGCCGTGTTGTCACGTGTCAGGTCAATTTCTTCAATGTTGGTCAATCCGGTCTGTGGAATCAACAAGGTATTGATGATCTGGGTCGTGTTGGTCGACCCTGACAACTCGTAATAGACCTTGTCATAACCACGTCCACCGTCCACACCGGTATAGGCGGAGTTGAAAATGCGAAGGATGTCGTCGCCATCGCCAGCCAATGCGCCACCGTTCGTGGGCACATTCAAATCGTCGTTGCCGTCGGACCCGATCTTGGTGGTCGTCCCCAGTTCGTTGATGATCTGCAGCGTCATCGTTTGCTCAACGCTGACAAAGGCATCGCCCTTTTGCAAGATGTTGTAAATCTTGCCCTCTGCATCGGATTCGACCCCTGCAGCAGTCCAGGCACCATAGAGCTTGAGCACATCACCCAGATCGCCTTTGACGGTCATCTTGTCGGTGTCCGACATGGCCAGCACAGATGGCGCGTCAAGCTTGATGGTTTGGTTCCCATTGCCACGCACGCTGATGACTTCGAACCCGCTGTAGACCGTTCCCGCTGTGGTCGTGAAATCAATGTCACCCGCTGCAGTGTTGGTGCCTCCAGTCGTGGCAGAAATGCCTCCATTGGCATCGACGGCCGTCACCACCAGCGTGTCGGTGCCGCTTTCACCGAAAACACGAAGATCGGCCGCATCGTGGTAGACCACGTCATCGCCCGCACCAGCGTAGAGGATGTCCGCTCCAGCGCCCCCGTCCAGCGTGTCTTTGCCAACGCCAGATTTGATGGCGTCTTGTCCGGCAGTTCCGGTGATGCTGTCGTCGGTGTTGACCGCATCGGCATCGTCCTTGATCACTGCCTTGACGGTCACACCACCGGTCAGATTGATCGTCGAGCCGCCACTCAGGGTCACGGTGGTGGTGACCGTTGTCAGATCGGCCGGTGTGGTAATTCCATCAACAAAAATGATGTCATCACTGTTGCCGCCGACCGCAATAGATGTTGCAGCCGTCGCACCAGTCAGGCCACGCACCGTGGCTTCGTCCAAAATGAGGTAATTGGCCCCCGTGGTGTTGAGGTTGATGCTTTCCAAGCTGACCAAGGTCGGCTGCAAGCTGCCGCCATCCTGGCGTCCGGCCAGTTGGAGGTCGATGATTTCACCCGATGTTCTGACGTCCAGCGTGTCCGTACCGGCACCACCGTCTTGTACCGTGTCTTCACGGCCATAGACCAACACATCAGCACCGTCACCGCCATACAGCAGATCGGCACCGGCAGCACCATCGAGCGTGTCGTTACCGGCAAGGCCTTCGATCTTGTCACCACCTGCCGAACCTGTCAGGCTGTCAGACCCTGATACACCTGTGATTTCATCGCCTTTGACAAGGCGCAAGCCTGCCAGCAAAGTGACCGTGGAACCGTCTGTGGCCACACCCACATACTTGTTGTAGGTGATGCCCGCCACCAGCTCCGAGCCACGAGACTCCCAAGTCGTTCCTGCCAGGCGCAGCGAATCGCCCACGTTGCCGGTCACGATCAGGGTGTCTGTTTCAGTGGAAAGCGCCTGCAAATCGTCCGGATTGAGCACCAGCACGTTGTCACCCGTGCCACTTAAATCAATCTTTTCAATGCCTGCAATGACCGAGTTGGCGACCGTGGTCAAGTCCAGCGTCTGTCCTGTACCCGACACCTTGAGCGTGTCGGTGCCTGTGCCGCCAATGATCGAACTGTCGGCACTGTCATAAACCAGCGCGTCATCACCGGCCCCACTGTTGAGGGTGTCGTTGCCCGCGCCGCCACTGAGGTAGTCGGCACCTGCACCGCCAGTGATGGACTGGTTACCGGCACCAGAGACCATCTGGTCAGCCTGGCTGGTGCCGGTGTAGGTGATGTTGACCGGAACACCCGACTGGACACGTACAGTGGCACCGTCGAGGGTGAACGTCTGATAGACAACGCTGTTGGCATCGGTGAAATTGCTGCCTTGCGTCCAGTTGCCCTGCAGGGCCACTGCATCACTGGCATCGCCCAAAACCGACACCGTTTTGTCGGCATTGAGCGCCGCCACATCGGCCGAGGCCATGGTCAAGGTCGTGTTCGGGCTGCCGGCCACCAGATCAATGACTTCGATGTTCTTGAACACGGCATCGTTGACTGCGGTCATGTCCATGGCAGTGCCGGTGGACTTCAACGTGTCTGTACCCACACCACCATCGACGATGGCATCGGTGGCATCGAACAAGATCGTATCGTTGCCCGTACCGGCATCGATCAGGTCACTGCCTGCGCCGCCATTGACCAGGTCATCCCCTGCCAGCGCACGAACCAGGTCATCCCCCGAAGAGCCCGTCACGGTGGTGTCATTGCCACTGGTATAGCCCACCACCATATTGCCCGAGGTGATGGCGGCCTTGATGTTCAAGGTATACGTCCCCCCCCCGATCGGGTCTGTGACCGTATAAACGTTGTAGCCGTTGGTGAGCGTCGGCGTGCCCCAGTTGCTACCGACCAGGAACACCGCGTCACCGGCATCGCCGTCAATGGTGAGGGTGTTGGAGGCTGGCGCAAGCGCAGCCAGGCTGCCAACGTCAAGCACGAGCGTGTTGTCGCCAGCAGGCGCAGTGGTCTTGCCGGTGATGTCGATCACTTCAACAGCGGTGATGTTCTGGCTGGTCGTGGTCAAGTCCAGAATCACACCATCGGCCGTGCTGGCAAACTTCAAAGTGTCAGAGTCAGCCCCACCATCGATGCGCGTGTCTTTTGCATCAAAGACAATGGTGTCGTTGCCAGAACCAGCAACGATGCTGTCGGCCCCTGCACCGCCATCGATCGAGTCAGCGCCGGACAAACCCAACACCGTGTCATCCCCTGCGCCACCGACCAGCGTGTCCAGACCCAAAGTCGTTGTATTGCTGGTTTCGGTACCGGTGATGATCAATTTGACCGAAACTTCGGGATCGACCAGAACGGTCACCGGGTTGCCTGTCAACGGATCGGTCATTTGCATCTTCACGTACTGCTGCGTGACGCTTTCGCTGTAAATCACAGGCTGGGTGCCGATCACGGTCCAGTTGCCCGACAAAATGACGGTGTCGCCTGCATCGCCATGAATTTTGAGTTCGTCGCTGGTGTTGGAAAACACCATGACGTCTGTCAAGCCCAGTGTGACCGTCTGGTTGCCGCTGATGCCTGTTGGATTGGTCAGGTCAAGTGCTTCAAACCCGATGTATTTGCTGTCGTTGATCGCGGTAAAGTCCACCGGCGATGTCTGAATCGCCAAGGTGTCATTGCCCGCACCACCGTCCACCGTGGCATCGTTGGGGTCATACAGAACCCAGTCATCGCCAGCACCCGCGTTGATGGTGTCGACACCACCACCGCCGATGATTTGGTTCGACGCGTCAGAGCCGGTGATGCTGTCATTGCCCGTACCGCCCGTCACGTTTTCGAAATTCGAAATGGCATCGGTCCCGGATGTGGTCGATGAAGTCGACCCGTTCACCAGATTGACGGTGACACCCGAGGTGTCGGTGCTGTAGTCAAGCAAGTCGACACCAGAACCACCGTCGAGCGTGTCATTGCCAGGCCCACCATTGACGGTGTCGTTACCAATGCCCGCAACGATGCTGTCGTTGCCCTCACCGGCCTGGATGCTGTCGTCACCTGCACCACCATCTACGGTGTCATCACCGGTGCCGGCAAGTACCGTGTCGTTGCCATCCCCTGCGTTGACCGTGTCATTGTCTGCGCCACTGTCGATGAAGTCATCGCCTGCACCCGCCACGATGGTGTCGGTCCCTGCACCACCGGTCAAGCTGTCATGGCCGGCACCGCCATCCAGACTGTCATGGCCGACACCGCCATCCAGCGTGTCGTTGCCATCACCGCCCAAGAGGGTGTCGTTGCCCGCATCTCCCACGATGCTGTCATTGCCCGCACCGCCATCGGCACGGTCATCACCGGCACCGGCGTTGATGGTGTCGTTTCCACCATTGCCTTCGAACTGGTCGCCACCGGCACTGCCTGGCATGCTGTCAGGGCCTTCTGTACCCTGGATCAGGTAACCCACCGAAACGCCTTGCTGAATTTTGATGGTGGTCGTCACACCGCTGACCGTGAAACTGTAGACGTTGTAGACGTTGCCACCAATGTTTTCGGTCTGTGCAGCCGGACTGGTCGGCCAAGAGGCCCCCACCAACCGCACGGTGTCATCCGATGTGCCGTTGACGATCAGCGTGTTGTTGTCGCCCGAGAGCGCGCGCACGTCGGCATCCGAGAGCTTGAGCAGCTGACTGCCTGTGGCCGACAAATCCACCACCTCAAAGTTGGTGAACACATCGTCGCGTGTGAGTGTCAAGTCCACCACGGAAGTGGATGCACGGATCAACAAGGTATCCGTGCCTGCGCCACCGTCCACCTTGGAATCAGATTCGTCAAAGTACACTTGGTCATTGCCATCGCCAGCGTCAATGCTGTCAGCCCCGCCTGCGCCATCAATGATGTTGTTGCCAGCGCTGCCAACCACCGTGTCGGCACCCCCTGAGGCCACCACGTTTTCAATCCCCTGCAAGGTGTCAGTTCCAGCGGTCGAGCTGCCAAATCCTCGGCTGGTACCCGCCGTGACGGCTATGCTGTTGACCGTGATGTCGGCTGCACTCAGGTTGACGACCACCGGCCCCGCAACATCATCAAACAGCACGGTGTCCGAACCGCCTTCGCCATTGAGCGTGTCGTTGCCAACGCCACCACGCAACGAATCATTACCGTCACCTGCGCTGACAGAATCGTTGCCACTGTTGCCCCAGATTTCGTTGTTCCCTGCATCGCCGACCACCGTGTCATTGCCAGTTCCGGCGGACACGTTCTCCATATCGGTCATCGTGTCGGTGACCGTGGTGCCGAATTTCATGTTGCCATCGACCAGGCTGATGGTCATGGCGCCGGATTCGTTGGAAAAATCGGCCAGGTCAGTGCCAGCACCGCCCTGCAGCACATCGCTGCCGGTTCCCCCTTTGAGGGTGTCATTGCCGTCGCCACCTTGCAAGGTGTCGCTGCCAGCGCCACCGTCGATGCTGTCGGCGCCTGCACCACCCATCAACAGGTTGTCACCCGAGCTGCCAGTGAGGGTGTCGTTACCCGAGCCACCCAAGGCGTTTTCAACGTTGAGCAGTGTGTCTGTGCCACCCAGACCATCTGTGGCTGTGCCGCTGTTCAAATTGACGTTGACCGGCTGATTGACAGTATTGGCGGCATAACTCACGAGATCGGCCGTGCCAACGCCCCCGTCCAGGGTATCGTTGCCCGCGCCACCCACCAAGGTGTCGTCGCCCGAACCTCCCTCCAACCGGTTGGCATTGGCATCACCCGTCAGGCTGTCATTGCCCGTACCCCCCTTGGCATTTTCGATGCTGGAAAGCGTATCTGTGCCACCGGTGCCGTCCGAAGCTGTACCGGCACTCAGATCGAGTGTCACTGTGTCGCTGGACGCAGAATAATCGGCCGTATCGGTGCCAGCTCCACCCGACAGCGTGTCATTGCCCGCGCCACCCGACAAGGTGTCGTTGCCATCGCCACCCAAAAGCGAATCAAGGCCAGTGCCCCCCAGCAAGGTGTCGTTGCCGACGCCGCCATCCAATGTGTCATTGCCAGCACCGCCATCCAGGCGGTTGAATTCGGCATTGCCAGTGATCGAATCGTTGCCCGATCCACCTGTGGCGTTTTCGATGTTGAGCAAGGTGTCCGTGCCACCTGTCCCATCGGTTGCGGTGCCCGTGTTCAGATTCACGGTGACCGCACCGGTGTCCAGACTGTAGTCGGCCGTGTCGCTCTGAGCGCCACCGTCGAGCGAGTCATTGCCTGGACCGCCACGCAAAACATCATTGCCACCGCCGCCCAGCAAGGTGTCGTTGCCCAGCTTGCCATCCAGCAAATCTGCCTGGCTCGTCCCTTGCAACAAATCATTCAGGTTGTTTGGGTTGGTATCACCCTCCATGCGTTGCAGCAATGTGATGGTGTTTTGAACGTACACCGTGACAACATTGGGTGCTGTGCCGGACGTATAGGTTTTGTAGGTGACGCCGCCGGTGGTGCTGTCCGTCCCCTGTGTCCAGCTTCCAATCAGTGTCACGCTGTCGGTATCGTCACCCGTGACGTACAGCGTATTGGCTGTGTCAGACAGGTTCAAAACCGATGTGTAGTCCAGTGTCAGTGCCGTGGTGAATGCAGGATCCAGCTGGATCTTCTCGATGCCCGAGAGTGTGGGGCTGACCAAAGTGGACAGATCCAGTTCAGATGTGCGTACAACCAAGGTATCGGTGCCTGCACCGCCATCAATCAAAACATCACTGGCATCAAAAATCAGGGTGTCATCGCCATCACCTGCAATCAAGCTGTCTGCGCCGACACCCCCATCCAGGGTGTCATTGCCTGTTCCACCATCCAGCGTATCGGCACCTTCACCGCCAGACAGACTGTCGTTGTCATTACCACCAGAAAGACTGTCGTTGCCCGTCCCGCCCGACAAGGTGTCTGCGCCGGCATCGCCCAGCAAGGTATCGTTACCGGCATCTCCTGTCAGTTGGTCGTTACCGCCCCCACCGTCCACGCTGTCATTGCCCGAACCGGCAAGAACCGTATCGTTTCCGGAACCCGCAGTGACCGTGTCGTTTCCATCTCCGGCGCTGACACTGTCGTTGCCTTCTTTCGCATCGATCAAGTCAGAGTTGCCGCCGCCGCTGAGGGTATCTGCATTCGCTGTGCCATTGACTTCAAAGACCACCTGCACATCGGAGTCCACACGCAGGGTGTACCCATTCAGGGTGAATATCTTGTAGGTAATGCCACCGTCGATGACATCGGTGCCGGCCACCCAGTTGAGGTCCGACATGATCAGCTTGTCGCCCACATCGCCCCAGACGTTCAGCTGTTTGCGGCTGTCCACCATGTTCACCACATTGGCTGCCGACAACTGCACCGTGTTGTTGCCATTGCCCGTCAGATCAAGCGTTTCGATGTTTTTCACCTGACCTGTCGTCAGCGTCGTCAAGTCAACGGTGGCACCCTTGATGATCAGGCGGTCATTGCCTGCGCCTCCGTCCATGAGCACATCGTTGGCGTCAAACACAATGACGTCATCACCGTCACCTGCAACCACACTGTCCACACCTTCACCGCCGTCCAGCGTGTCGTTGCCAACTCCACCGTTCAGCGTGTCATTGCCTGTGCCGCCCAGCAGCGAGTCATGGCCCGCTCCACCATCGAGCACATCGGCATCCGCGCCACCATCGAGCGAGTCGTTGCCATCGCCACCGTCTAGCGAGTCCGTGCCTGTGCCGCCCAAAATGGAATCATTGCCATCGCCACCCGCCAGGGTGTCGTTACCAGCCCCACCGTCCAGTGTGTCCGCCCCTTGCGCAGCCGTGATCGAATCATCATTACCGCCCCCTGTCAGGGTGTCATTGCCTGTGGTGTCTGTTAGCTCAAACGCCACCTGCACATCGGAATCCACACGCAGGGTGTACACACCGCGTGTGTAGGTCTTGTAGACGATGCCGTTTTCTGTGACATCGCTGCCAGCCACCCAGTCCAGGTCCGGCAAGATCAGCTTGTCGCCCGTATTTCCCCAGACGTTCAGCTGGTTGCGGCTGTCCACCATGTTCGCCACATTGGCTGCCGACAACTGCACCGTGTTGTTGCCATTGCCCGTCAGATCAAGCGTTTCGATGTTTTTCACCTGACCTGTCGTCAGCGTCGTCAAGTCAACGGTGGCACCCTTGATGATCAGGCGGTCATTGCCTGCGCCTCCGTCCATGAGCACATCGTTGGCGTCAAACACAATGACGTCATCACCGTCACCTGCAACCACACTGTCCACACCTGCACCGCCGTCCAGCGTGTCGTTGCCAACACCACCGTTCAACGTGTCATTGCCTGTGCCACCCAGCAGCGAGTCATGGCCCGCACCACCGTTGAGCACATCGGCATCCGCGCCGCCATCCAGCGTGTCGTTGCCATCGCCACCGTCCAGCGAGTCCGTGCCTGTGCCGCCCAGCAAAGAGTCATCGCCCTCGCCTCCCAACAAGGTGTCTGCATCTGCACCACCATCCAGCGTGTCGTTGCCAATTCCACCGTCCAGAGAGTCCGCACCTGTACCGCCGTCCAGCGTGTCGTTGCCGCTGCCGCCGTTCAACGTGTCATTGCCTGTGCCGCCCAGCAGCGAGTCATGGCCCGCTCCACCATCGAGC
>CAKKRJ010000002.1:3321-320144 GCA_919902775.1 Burkholderiaceae bacterium | reverse complement strand
ACACAATGACGTCATCACCGTCACCTGCAACCACACTGTCCACACCTGCACCGCCATCGAGCAAGTCGTTTCCACTGCCGCCATCCAACGTGTCATCACCGACACCGCCGATCAATGTGTCATTGTCAGATCCGCCATCCAGCATGTCTGCGCCATCACCGCCAGACAAACTGTCATCCCCTTGCTCCCCGCGTAATGTGTCTGATCCAGTGCCTCCGGTCATGGTGTTCGGTGCTTCGTCCCCGATCATGGCCGCCACATCGATGATGTTCACCGTTTGTGTCGTCGGAGAACCCAGTACACCACCCACGGTTGACTGCAAAGTCAACGAGAAAGAACCCGCTGTTTGACGCTCAAAATCAGGATGAATGGCGACCTCGATCTCTTTGCTGGTCTCGCCAGGACTGAATTGAAGTTGACCTGTGCCAGAAGGGACGCGCAACACAGAAGCCGCGCCCACAGAACCGGTGCCATCGACCGCCCAATTGACAGTCACAGGTTGCGTCGTCGCCTCAGAGAGCTTGACCGTCACACGCACCAGACCAATTCTTTCGTCGACGGCTGCGGTCAACGGCAGAACCGAAACGATAGGCACCACAGGCATCACGATCACAGCCTGTTGAAGTGGGCGAACAGGTTCAACCAAAGGGTTGACTGCAATCGTTTGAATTGGAATATCAAGCGGTCGCGATTTTTGATCCAGAGTCGAACCGCTCGAAGAAATAGGCGCAGCGAGGTTGGCGCCCGAAAACGGAGCCGAACCTTTTGTCAAATCAGACCCGGTGTTGAGGTTGGATGAAATTTGATTGACGAAATTCAATGCGGGTGCTGGATTAGCCAATGGCGTCCCGAGCCCGCTTGCAGCACCTTGGCCACCCGCATCCGTGGAACTTGGCGCACTGATCAACTTGGCAATGGGGGCCATCTGGCTGCTGCCCATCGTCGAACCCGTGGACGTTGTACTCGCAGCGCCCGCGCCAGATGTCGCCCCCGAAGAAGGATTGAACACCATGCCCTGCGAAGGCACCGTGATGCCAGCATTTCCCGCGCCAGGTGTCATGAACTGAACAGATGAGGCATTGCCCGAAGCAGCGGCACCAGCACCAGGCAAACCGATCACCGTGGTTTCGCCTGTTTGGCCATTCACATTGATGCCAATGCCCTGACCACCGGTCTGGACTGCGCCGGCGGGGGTCACGACTTGCAAGCGAACGCCACTGTCCACCAATCGATCAAACACCAAAGCGCCTGCATCGACTTTGTAAACAGCCGCTGCGCCAGCGGCTGCCGACTGCGTGCTCAAAGTGACTTTCGAGCTCTCACCCACGACACCGGTACCGGTCACGGTATTTTGCTGAGAGAGCAACTCGATCCGCAGCTGCGCACCTGCCGCGGTCAGCACGGTATCGCCGGCCAATAAGCCATCGCCGGGTTTGAGAACAAGTTCCAGACCTGCCCGTTGCACCTTGACTTCTCCGGAAGCCTCTGCAACCCGGGCAATGATTTCCGTGTTGGCATCAACCGGCGCTGCGGGTACTGCAGGCACCCCACCCAGTTGGGCTGTTTTCACCGTGGCCCCTTGCATCAAGGCCAGCACTTGCGCGGCCAGACTGGGTGGCAATTGAGCCAGCAAATCGCCCATGTTTTCAGCATCGACAGGCAAGGACAAAGCCAAACCACGCCCATCTTCCAATCGCACAATCCATTCGTTGCCATGCAACTCGACAGACAACACATCACTCGCAGAGGATTGCTCAAGCGCCTCAATTTGATGCTTGATCACGGCAAGCTCTTGGTCATTGAAACGGGTCGTGGTACGGGACAGATTAGCCATGCTTGTATCTCGAAAAGTGAGTCGCCAAATTTCAAAATTGCCATTCGCAATTTCGTCATATTTTTGAAGACTTTACTGAATTTGACAGCTAATAACCTACAAAAACCTACAAATCTAAAATGAAGTTTTTGTATTTTTAATAATTATTTTTTATGCAACTTAAATTCTTAGGTTGCACCTTGAAACAGCAGCCCACAGGGTGCAAGCAGCACCCCAATGGTTATTCAATGACTGGTTTTGCGCCGATCATTTTTGATCCTCGATTGCATCGCTTTGCCCTCCAACCGCCGCTGCACCGAGCCATACGTGGGCTTGGTGGCCTTGCGGGGTTTCGGGGGCTTGGCGTAGCGCTCCAGGGTTTCATACAGGCGCGCCATCGCGTCTGCGCGGTTGGCCTCCTGGGTGCGGTGGCGCTGGGCTTTGAGGATGAACACGCCCTCTTGCGTGAGACGGCTGTCGCCCGATTGCAGCCAGCGCTGTTTGACATCGTCAGGCAATGACGCATGGGCCACGTCAAATCGCAGCTGGATGGCGCTGGAGACCTTGTTGACGTTTTGCCCGCCCGGGCCTTGCGCCCGGATGGCCGTCAACTCGACCTCGGTATCGTCAATGTGCAGGGCGTTTTTCATGTGCAAACTGTTCTCTGTGGGAGGTCGCCCCTGTGGCCGAATAGGCGCCGTGGCAAGGCCGTTATTCGCGAACTGGGGCTCGCTCCCACCGGGACTCAGGGCCAGGATAGGCCAAGAGCAGGTGTTGGGCGATTATTGCAACGGACCTTTGAGGTTTTCGGGCACGTGCATGGACATGATCTCAATGCCCTCGTCAAGCAAGGCTTCGGTTTCTTCACGGGTGGCCTGGCCGCGGATGTTGCGCTCTTCGGATTCGCCGTAGTGCATCTTGCGGGCCTCTTCGGCAAACTGGGGACCCACGTCTTCGGTGTTCGCCATCACCTGGCGCACCAAGTGCAGCATGGCCACTTGCATCTGTTGCAAGGTGCTGCTGCCTGCAGACGCAGCCAGAGCGTGAGGGCCTGCCACGGCCGTTTCGACGTCCTGGGGGGCCGCCTTCGCCAGGCCGGTGCCTGCCGGTGCGGTCGAGGCCTGTGTCGGGCTGCGAGGTGTCTCGGGGGCCAGGCCATGGCCCAGGTTCAAGCGCGGCGCCGACAGCATTTTGACGATCTCGCTGTCGTTGCACACCGGGCACGTGACCAGCCCCCGCCTGCGTTGTGCGTCGTAGTCGTCTTGCGAGCCAAACCAGCCTTCAAAGCTGTGGCCCTGCGAACATTGAAGATCCAGGACTTTCATGGACTGTGTGGGTCAGCGTGCGGTTTGCCAGGTCACCGGCCAATGGCCTGCCAGCATATTTTGCAACCAAAGCAGCCCGGTGAGGGTTTTGGCATCGGTCACTTGCCCGTCCTGGCACCAGGCCATCAATTGCGCGGGCGTGGCGGTGAACACGTCCAAAAACTCTCCCGCGTCCAGTTGGCGCTCACCCAAGCTCAGGTCTTTGGCAAACCAGATCTCGATCACTTCGGTCGAGTACGCGATCACCGGGTGCAAAACGCCGGCACGCGCCCACTGGCGGGCGGTGTAGCCGGTTTCTTCCTTCAATTCACGCTGGGCGCACAACCAGGGGTCTTCGCCCGGATCCAGCTTGCCCGCTGGAAACTCGGTCATCACCTGTCCCACGGGGTAGCGGTATTGGCGCTCCATCACCAGGCGCAAGCCCTCGGGCGTGTCCAGCAAGGGAATGACCATGACCGCACCGGGGTGCACCACATACTCACGGGTGGCCAGACTTTGATTGGGCAAGCGCACCGTGTCACGAAAGGCGTGCAGAAAATGGCCGCGCAGCAGTTCTTCCTGGCTGACCCGGTGCTCGATCAGGTGATCGTCAGACATGCGCAACCGTGTGTCTTCGCAAAAACAATCAATGCTTGCGGTGCATCAGGTAGCGGACCACAAAACCAGGGAACGCCAGCGTCACAAACATGGTGCCTGTGATGGCATAAAACTCCCAGCCTTGGGGCGCGATCTGCCCGCCGTGGTTTTCCAACGCCAGGCCCACCGCACCCACCACAAAATACAGCCCCACCAATTCGGCCAGTCGCCACCCCAGAGACTTGCTGGGGCGCTGGGGGCCAACCATCAAAATGCGCTGGTTGGCAAACGGCAAATTGGCCGCCAGCAGGGCCAGCACGATCAACAAACCAATTTGCACGGTGCTGCTCATGCGCTGCGCGACCCCGCTCAGACGGTCAGCATGCGGGCGATGGCATCTGCGCACAGGGCCATCAAGGCGCCCGGCACGACGCCCAGCACCAACACCAACAAGCCGTTGATGGACAGGACCACACGCACGTCGGTGGTGGCCGACACGGTGGTGGCCGTGACAGGTTCGTCAAAGTACATGACCTTGACCACACGCAGGTAATAAAACGCGCCGATCAGGGACATAAGCACGGCGAAGATGGCCAGGCCAATGTAGAAACCCTGACCCGAGACGATCAAGGACTGCAGCACCGACAGCTTGGCATAAAAACCCACCATGGGCGGGATACCCGCCATGGAGAACAGGCAGATCGCCATCACGCCGGCGTACAGCGGGCTGCGTTGGTTCAAGCCCGCCAGATCGGTGATTTCTTCGCTCTCAAAGCCTTGGCGGGCCAGCAGCATGATCACGCCGAAGCTGGCCAGAGTCGTGAGCACATACGAGACCATGTAGAACATGGCCGAGCTGTAGGCGTTGGCGGCCAGGGTGGTTTGGCCATTGATGACACCGGCCACAAAACCCAGCAAGACAAAACCCATTTGCGCGATGGTCGAATAGGCCAGCATGCGTTTGAGGTTGGTTTGTGCAATCGCCGCCAAGTTACCGACAACCAAGGAGCCGATGGCCAGCAAGGACAACATTTGCTGCCAGTCAAAGGCCAGGGGCAACAAGCCTTCCACCAGCAAACGCACCATGATCGCGAACGCCGCCAGCTTGGGTGCACCACCGATCATGAGGGTGGCCGCGGTCGGCGCCCCCTGGTAAACGTCAGGAATCCACATGTGGAAAGGCACGGCACCGATCTTGAAGGCCAGACCGGCCACAATGAAGACCAGACCAAACACCAACACTTGGTGGTTCACCTGACCCGAGGCGATGGCCTTGAAAACGGCCGACAATTCCAGGCTGCCTGTGGCGCCATACATCATGGACATGCCGTACAGCAAGAAGCCCGAAGCCATGGCCCCCAGCACAAAGTACTTCATGGCCGCTTCGGTGGCTTGCGTGTGATCGCGGCGCAGGGCGACCAAGGCATAGCTTGACAAGGTCAACAGCTCCAGGCCCAGGTAGATCACGATGAAGTTCTGACCCGAGATCATGAAACTCATGCCCAGCAAGGCAAACATGCTCAGGCTGAACAGCTCACCGCCGCGCAACATGTCGCGGTCAGCGGCGTAGGGGCGCGAATACACCAGGGTGACCATGACGGCGATGGTGGCGAAGCACTTGAGCCAATGGCCCATTGGGTCGCTGACCACCAGACGGCCAAAGCCGTACAGCGTTTGGCCGGCATCGGCGTACATGGCGTGCGACCAGGCCACCAGGCCCAATGACAGCAAGGTCAAGGCATAGGTGGCGGTGCGCTTGGGGCTTTTCACGAAGAGGTCGACCAGCGCGATCACGCAGGCCATGACCAACAACACGATCTCCGGATAAATCGTCATCCAGTTGGAGGTGTCCATCATGTGTGTTCTCTCAATTCTTCTAATCAGGCGAAATGTTCAATGCCCGTGGCTCAAGGCAACTTGGACAAGGCAACGTGCTTGAGCAAGTCGGCCACCGAGGTGTCCATCACGTCGGTGAAGGGTTTGGGGTACACGCCCATGTACAACACTGCCGCTGCCAGCAGGGCCATCACCAGGAATTCGCGGCCATTGATGTCGGTCAAGGCCTTGACGTCATCGTTGGCCACAGGACCCAGGTACACGCGCTTGAACATCCACAAGGTGTAGGCAGCGCCGAAAATCAACGCCGATGCGGCCAGCAAGCCGATCCAGAAGTTGAACTTCACGGCACCCAGAATGACCATCCACTCGCCCACAAAGCCGGCTGTGCCTGGCAAACCGCAGTTGGCCATGGCAAAGAACAAGGCGAAGGCGGCAAACTTGGGCATGGTGTTGACCACGCCGCCGTAACTGGCGATTTCACGCGAATGCACGCGGTCGTACAGCACACCAATGGACAAGAACATGGCCGCCGACACAAAGCCGTGCGCGATCATCTGCACAATACCGCCCGACACGCCAAGCGGGTTGAAGATGAAGAAGCCCAGGGTCACAAAACCCATGTGCGCCACCGACGAATAGGCCACCAGCTTTTTCATGTCTTGCTGAACCATGGCCACCAGGCCCACATAGACCACGGCCACCAAGGACAGCACGATGATGAACATGCCCCACTCGCGCGCAGCATCGGGGGCAATCGGCATCGAAAAACGCAGGAAGCCATAAGCACCGAGCTTGAGCATGATGGCGGCCAGCACCGCAGAGCCACCGGTCGGCGCTTCCACGTGCACGTCGGGCAACCAGGTGTGGACAGGCCACATCGGCACCTTCACGGCAAAAGCCGCAAAGAACGCAAAGAACAACAGGGTCTGCACCGTGCCCGACAAAGGCAGTTTGTGCCAGGTCATGATGTCAAAGCTGCCGTTCGATGCGGTGTACAAATAAATCAGGGCGATCAGCGTCAGCAGCGAACCCATCAGGGTGTACAGGAAGAACTTGAACGCGGCGTAGATCTTGTTTGGCCCACCCCAGATGCCAATGATCAGGTACATCGGAATCAGGGTCGCTTCGAAGAAGACGTAAAACAAAATGCCGTCCAGTGCACTGAACACGCCAATCATCAGACCCGACAGGATCAGGAAGGCGGCCATGTACTGGTTTACTTTGCGGGTGATGACTTCCCAACCTGCAATCACCACGATCACGTTGATGAACGCGGTCAACAGCACCAGCCACAGGGAGATACCGTCCACACCCAGGTGGTAATGCACATTGAAGCGCTCGATCCACGACGCTTTCTCGACAAATTGCATGGCCGAGGTGCCGAGCTGAAAGCCCGAGTACAAAGGCAGCGTGACGAGGAAACTGACAACAGAGCCGATGAGCGCCAGCCAGCGCACGGCGCGGGCTTGGCTGTCACGACCGAAGGCCAGCAAGATGACGCCGAAAGCAATCGGCATCCAGATGGCAAGGCTTAACAATCCCATTTTTATATCGTCCTCAAAATCGTTAAGCGAGCCAGACGAAATACGTCATCAGCACAAACACACCCAGGATCATGACCAGGGCATAGTGGTACAGGAAGCCCGACTGGAACCAGCGCACCACGCCAGACACCAGGCCCACAACTTTCCATGAACCGTTGACGAAGAAGCCATCGATGATGGCGCGGTCGCCCACCTTCCAGAGGCCCGTGCCCAAACCGCGCGCGCCTTTGGCCAGGATGTTTTCATTGATCCAGTCCATGAAGTACTTGTTCTCCATGAGCACAATCAAAGGACGCAAGGCGCGGGCAAAGAAGGCCGGCACTTTCGGGTTGATCAGGTACATGTACCAAGCGGTCACGACACCCGCCAAAGCCAGCCAGAACGGTGCGGTGCTCAAGCCATGCAAGGCCATGGCCACAGGTCCGTGGAAGGATTCAGCCAGCTCTTTCATGGCGGGGTGCTTGACCGCGTCAATGAAAATCACGTCCTTGAAGAACTCGCCATACAGCATGGGCTGGATGGTCATGAAGCCAATCACCACCGAAGGGATCGCCAGCAAGACCAGCGGCACCGTCACCACCCAAGGCGACTCGTGCGGCTTGTCGTGGCCATGGTCATCGTGGTGATCGTCGTGGCTGTGGTGGTCATCGTGGTGCGCATCGGGATTCTGGTCGTAACGCTCTTTGCCGTGGAACACCAGGAAATACATGCGGAACGAATAGAAGGCGGTGACAAACACACCGGCCAGCACAGCGAAGTTGGCAAAGCCAGCCGCAGGCAAGTGGCTCAGGTGCACCGCTTCGATGATGCTGTCCTTGGAGTAAAAACCCGAGAAGAACGGTGTGCCGATCAAGGCCAGCGAACCCAGCAAGGAGGTGATCCAGGTGATGGGCATGTACTTGCGCACGCCACCCATCCAGCGGATGTCTTGGTTGTGGTGCATGCCCATGATGACCGAGCCGGCCCCCAGGAACAGCAAGGCTTTGAAGAACGCGTGCGTCATCAGGTGAAACACCGCCACCGAGTAAGCCGAGGCACCCAAAGCAACGGTCATGTAGCCGAGTTGCGACAAAGTGGAATACGCCACCACACGTTTGATGTCGTTCTGGATGATGCCCAGGAAGCCCATGAACAGCGCCGTGATCGAACCAATCACCATGATGAAGTTCAGTGCCGCATCCGACAACTCGAACAGCGGTGACATCCGGGCGACCATGAAAATACCAGCCGTCACCATGGTGGCCGCGTGGATCAGTGCCGAAATCGGGGTCGGGCCTTCCATCGAGTCAGGCAGCCACACATGCAGCGGAAACTGGGCCGACTTGCCCATGGCGCCAATGAAGAGGCAAATGCAGATCACGGTGATCAGCATGCCGTCCAAACCAAAGACGTACCAGGGGAAATTGATGGCTGCCAGTTCACCCGCTTTGGCAAACAGTTCGGTGTAGTTGAGTGTGCCTGTGTAAGCCACGATCAGACCGATGCCCAGAATGAAGCCGAAGTCGCCCACACGGTTGACCAAAAAGGCCTTCATGTTGGCAAAAATGGCGGTGGGCTTGTTGTACCAAAAGCCGATCAGCAGGTAAGACACCAGGCCCACGGCTTCCCAGCCGAAGAACAACTGCAGCAAGTTGTTGCTCATGACAAGCATCAACATGGAGAAGGTGAACAAGGAGATGTAGGCGAAGAAGCGGTTGTAGCCTTCGTCTTCTTCCATGTAGCCGATCGTGTAGATGTGCACCATCAGCGACACGAAGGTCACCACGCACATCATCATGGCCGTGATGCCATCGATCAAAAAGCCGACTTCCATCTTCAGGCCACCCACCACCATCCAGGTGTAGAGGGTCTCGTTGAAATGGGCACCGTCGATGACGCTCTTGAGCGTCATGGCCGACAGAATGAACGCCACCAAGACACCCAGAATGGTCAGGGTGTGTGACAGGCGACGGCCAATCCAGTTGCCACCAAATTGGGTGCCCAGGACACCGGCCAGCACCGAGCCCACCAGGGGCGCCAGGGGCACAGCCAGCAGCGTGCTTGCGTTGAGGGTTTGACTCATATTCTTGTTAACCCTTGAGCGAATTGAGTTCGTCCACGTTGATGCTGTTCTTGTTACGGAACAACAGCACCAGGATGGCCAGGCCAATGGCCGATTCGGCCGCAGCCACTGTCAAGATGAAGAACACGAACACTTGGCCGTGCATGTCACCCAAATAGTGAGAGAAAGCCACAAAGTTCATGTTCACGGCCAGCAACATCAGTTCGATGGCCATGAGCAAAACGATCAGGTTCTTGCGGTTCAAGAAGATGCCGATCACGGCCAATGCGAACAGCATCGCGCCGAGCGACAGGAAGTGTCCCAGGGTCAGTGTCATCATTTGCTTTCCTCCGCAGGTGCCACAGCAGGCGCAGCTCGCGTGACGTCCATCTTGACCAATTGCATGCGGTCTGCTGCACGTACCCGGACCTGGATGGACGGATCGATCGCCTTGCTGTCCTTGCGTGCACGCAAAGTCAGGGCAATCGCCGCGATCATGGCCACCAGCAAAATGGCGGCGGCAATCTGGATCGGCATCAGGTATTCGGTGTACAGCAAGATGCCCAAGGCTTTCCCGTTGTCAACCGGCAAGGCGCCTGGCAGCATGGCGGGTGCCTCGGACAGGCGGAAGCCCGACAACAGCACAGCGGCCATTTCAAGGGCAACGATGGTGCCCAACGTCGCCGCCAGCGGGAAGTTTTTCCAGAAGCCCTTGCGCATGGTGTCGATGTTGATGTCCAGCATCATCACCACGAACAGGAACAGCACCATCACCGCGCCCAAGTACACCAACACCAGCACGATGGCCAGAAATTCGGCATTGAGCAGCAACCACACGGCCGAGGCCTGCGAGAAAGTCAGCATGAGGTAGAGCACTGCATGCACAGGGTTGCGCGCAGTCACGACCCGGAAGGCTGCAAACATCAGCACCACCGAGAAAAGGTAGAAGAAACCGGTCTTGACGTCCATAGGTCTGTCTTTTTAAATGTTCAGGACTTGGCTGCGTTCAACGGTAAGGAGCGTCGGCGGCCTTGGCGGCTGCGATCTCTTTTTCGTAACGGTCGCCCACGGCCAGCAACATGTCCTTGGTGAAGTACAGGTCACCGCGTTTTTCACCGTGGTATTCGAAGATTTGCGTCTCGACGATCGAATCCACAGGGCAGCTTTCTTCGCAGAAGCCACAGAAGATGCACTTGGTCAGGTCGATATCGTAGCGGGTGGTACGGCGTGAACCATCTTCGCGCTGACCGGCCTCGATGGTGATGGCCAGCGCGGGGCAGACCGCTTCGCAGAGTTTGCAGGCGATGCAACGCTCTTCTCCGTTGTCATAACGGCGCAGGGCATGCAGGCCACGGAAACGGGGCGACAGCGGTGTTTTTTCTTCCGGAAACTGCACAGTCACCTTGCGGGCGAAAGCGTAGCGACCAGTCAGGGCCATGCCCTTGAGCAACTCCACGAGCATGAAGCTCTTGAGGAAGTCCTTGATGGAAAAGGAGGAAGCAGTCATTGTTGTCATGATCTTGAACCGCTCATTTCCAAATGTTCAACGGCGAGTGCAACCATGCACCGACGATCAACAGCCACACCAAGGTGACGGGAATGAAAATCTTCCAACCCAGACGCATGATCTGGTCATAACGGAAGCGCGGGAAGGTGGCACGGATCCAGATGAACATGGACACGACCAGGAAAGTTTTCAGGCCCAGCCAGATCCAGCCCGGCACCATGTTGAACAAGGCACTGTCGATGGGCGACAACCACCCGCCCAGGAACATGATCACGGCCAGGATGGACACGAGCCACATGCTGGCGTATTCGGCCAGGAAGAAGATCGCAAAGCCCATGCCCGAATACTCGACCATGTGGCCCGCCACAATTTCGGCTTCGCCTTCGACCACGTCAAACGGGTGACGGTTGGTTTCGGCCACGCCAGAGATCAAATAGACCAGGAAGATCGGCAGCAGTGGCAGCCAGTTCCAGGACAGGAAACCCAGACCCATGTGGGCCATTTGGCCTTTGCCTTGTGTCAACACAATCTCGGTCAGGTTCATGCTGCCCGAGACCATCAAGACCACCAAGAAGCAAAAGCCCATGGCGATTTCATAGCTCACCATCTGGGCCGATGCACGCAGAGCACCCAAGAAAGCGTATTTGGAGTTGGAGGCCCAGCCTGCAATGATCACGCCATAGACCTCGATCGAGGTGATGGCCATCACCAACATCAAACCGGCATTGATGTTGGTCAGCGCTACTTCAGGACCAAACGGAATCGCCACCCAGGCGGCCAAGGCAGGCATGATGGCCATGATAGGACCCAAACGGAACAAGCCCATGCTGGCGGCCGTTGGGTTGATCAATTCCTTGGTCAGCAGCTTGAGCGCATCGGCGATCGGTTGCAGCAAACCCATGGGGCCCACACGGTTGGGGCCGTGACGCACTTGCATGAAACCCAGCAGCTTGCGCTCCCACAGCGTCAGGTAAGCCACAGCACCCATCAGCGGTGCCAAAACGGCCACGATCTTGAGGAGAATCCACAACACGGGCCAGACCATCGTGGCCCACCATGTGGCGGCAACCAAGTTCAGGCCACCGTTGTACAGAGCGTCAATCATGCTGCCACCTCCTGGCGTGCGTCTGCAGTCAATTGCAAGGACGGTGCGCGGCGCACGATGCCGTCAAGCTGGTAAATCGACGCCACGCAGGGCGCATTCACATCGCCCGAGAGACGAATTTCTGCGCGTGTGGCGTTGGATGCCGCCAGCGGTTGAGCGGTGGCACGGGCCAGCACATCCTGCGATGTTTCAAATGCCACGCCGGGGATGTCCAGCAAATTGGCCAGCACGCGCAGCACTTTCCAGGCAGGTCGTGTTTCAGCCAAGGGCTTGACCACCGCATGGAAGCTTTGCAGACGCCCTTCAGCGTTGACAAAAGAACCCGATGTTTCGGTGAATGGGGCAATGGGCAGCAACACATCGCTGAAAGCCATGTTGGCCTTGAACGGGCTGAGTGTGACAACCATTTCCGCCTGACCCAAAGCCTGCGCTGCGGCAGCACCGGCTGCGCTGTCGAATTCGGGTTCGTTGTTCAGCAAGATGGCGGCTTTCAAGCCCCCTGCCAGCATCTGGCCTGCGTTCTTACCGCCGGTTTGCGGCTGTGCGCCCACCCACTGCGCACCCACGGTGTTGGCCGACTCGGTCAGGTAACCCACCATCGCGCCGGTTTGTTCGCCGATCCAGTTGGCCAAGGCCAACAGGCTCGATGCGTTGGCATGGTGTGCCGCCGCATTGCCCAGCAACACAGCCTTGCGTTCACCGCCCAACAACGACTTGGCCATGGCCTGCGCTTGGGCCGTGGCCTGGCCAGCAGCAGGTGCTGCAACGCCCTTCTCCGCGGCGATGGCCGCCGCCACATCGGCCAGCGCTTGCGCCCAACCGGATGCATCGCTCACCACCGCTTGCGCCACGGGCATGGCCCAGGCATCGGCGTGGCTGAAAGCGGCTGATGAAGTGATCACATTCAGCTGAGCGCCGTGGCGCACTGCGTGACGCACACGCAGAGCAAACAGCGGATGGTCCTTGCGCAGATTGGAGCCCACGACCAGCACACGCTGCAATGTGGACAGCGATGCGATGGATGTGCCCAAAGTGCGCACGCCTTCGGCAGCGCCGAACTCGGCATGGCGCAGACGGTGGTCGATGTTGTCCGAACCCAGGCCACGCATCAGGGCGCCCGCCAGGTACAACTCTTCCACGGTGCTCTGAGGGCTGACCAAAGCGCCCATGCTGTTGGCACCGTGGTCACGCTGGATGTTTTTCAGGCCATTGGCCACGTATTCCAGGGCCGTTTGCCAGTCGACCGTTTTCCATTCGCCGCCCTGCTTGAGCATGGGCTGGGTCAGGCGCTCAGCGCTGTTGAGGGCTTCGTAAGAGAAACGCTCGCGGTCGGCAATCCAGCACTCGTTGATGTCTTCGTTTTCCAGAGGCACAACGCGCATGACCTGGTTGTTCTTGACCTGCACGATCAAGTTGGCACCCGACGAATCGTGTGCCGCCACCGACTTGCGACGCGACAACTCCCAAGTGCGGGCGCTGTAACGGAACGGTTTGCTGGTCAACGCGCCCACCGGGCAGATGTCGATCATGTTGCCCGAGAGTTCGGAGTCGATGGTCTTGCCCAGGAAGGTCTCGATCTCGGCGTGTTCGCCGCGATGGGACATGCCCAATTCCATCTGACCGGCCACTTCCTGACCAAAGCGCACGCAACGGGTGCAGTGGATGCAGCGGCTCATCTCCTCCATGGAGATCAACGGACCGACTTCCTTGTGAAAGACCACACGCTTTTCTTCTTCGTAGCGCGATTGTGTGCCGCCATAACCCACGGCCAGATCTTGCAACTGGCACTCACCGCCCTGATCGCAAATCGGGCAATCAAGCGGGTGGTTGATCAGCAAAAACTCCATGACCGACTTCTGGGCGGTCACGGCTTTTTCGTTGCGGGTGCGCACGATCATGCCTTGCGTCACGGGTGTGGCGCAGGCGGGCATCGGCTTGGGGGCCTTTTCCACATCGACCAGGCACATGCGGCAGCTGGCCGCAATGGAGAGTTTCTTGTGGTAGCAGAAATGAGGGATGTAGGTGCCGGCTTTTTCAGCGGCATGCATCACCATGCTGCCTTCGACAACTTCCACTTTCTGACCGTCGAGTTCTATTTCAACCATGGGTCTTCACCGTTGACACATCGGCACCGACCATGCAGGTCTTGTTTTCGATGTGGTGTACAAATTCGTGACGGAAATGCTTGAGCATGCCGCGCACCGGCATGGCCGCTGCATCGCCCAAAGCGCAAATCGTGCGGCCCATGATGTTGCCGGCCACACTGTCGAGCATGTCGATGTCGCTGGCACGGCCCTGGCCGTTTTCAATGCGGTCCACCATGCGCCACAGCCAGCCCGTGCCTTCACGGCAAGGCGTGCACTGACCGCAGGATTCATGCGAATAGAAGTAAGACAGTCGGGCCAGCGCCTTGACCATGCAACGCGTCTCATCCATCACGATCACAGCGCCCGAACCCAGCATCGAGCCGCCTTCTTTGGCGATGCTGTCGTAGTCCATGGTGAGCTGCATCATCAAGTCACCGGGGATGACCGGTGAAGACGATCCGCCAGGGATCACGGCCTTGAGTTGGCGGCCACCGCGCACGCCGCCGGCCAGCTCGAGCAGCTTGGCAAACGGTGTGCCCATCGGGATTTCGTAGTTGCCAGGGCGCTCCACGTCGCCACTGATCGAGAAAATCTTGGTGCCGCCGTTGTTGGGCTTGCCGCATTCCAGATACGCCTGGCCACCGTTGCGAATGATCCAGGGGACCGCCGCAAATGTTTCGGTGTTGTTAATGGTGGTGGGTTTGCCGTACAGACCAAAGCTGGCGGGAAACGGTGGCTTGAAGCGGGGCTGGCCTTTTTTGCCTTCCAGCGATTCGAGCAAAGCGGTTTCTTCGCCGCAGATGTAAGCGCCAAAACCGTGCGAAGCGTGTAACTGGAAGCTGAAGCTGCTGCCCAGGATGTTGTTGCCCAAATAGCCTGCTGCACGGGCTTCTTCCAGAGCCGCTTCAAAGCGCTCGTAGGTGTGGAAGATTTCGCCGTGGATGTAGTTGTAACCCACGCTGATGCCCATGGCATAGGCGGCGATGATCATGCCCTCGATCACCGTGTGCGGGTTGTACTCCATGATGTCGCGGTCTTTGCATGTGCCCGGCTCGCCTTCGTCCGAGTTGCACACCAAATATTTTTGCCCGGGGAACTGGCGGGGCATGAAGCTCCACTTCAGACCCGTGGGAAAGCCTGCACCGCCACGACCCCGCAGGCCGGATTCCTTGACAGTGGCAATGACCTGGTCTTGCGTCATCCCGGCGATGCCGGTTTCGGGGTTGGGCGCACTGCCATCTTTGCCCAAAATCTTGCGCAGCGCTGCATAACCGCCACGCGCTTCGTAGTCTTGGATGCCCCAATTCCGGCCATTCAGACCCGCATAAATTTGCGGGTTGATATGGCGGTCATGGAAGCAGGTTTCCACGCCCGTGGCCTGGAATTGGCTCAGAATTTGTTCAACTTTCATCAGGCGGCCTCGGCTTTCTTCAGGCTGTCGACAAGTTGGTCGAGCTTTTCGTGGCTCATGAAGCTGCACATGTGGCGGTCGTTGACCAACAGCACAGGCGCATCGGCACAAGCGCCCTGGCACTCGCTGGGCTGCAAGGTGAACAGCCCATCGGCCGTGGTTTCACCGGCGTGCACGCCGAGTTTGTGCTCCAGATGTGCCAACGCCTGGGCACCACCGCGCAATTGGCAAGGCAGGTTGGTGCAAACGTTCAGCTTGAACTTGCCCACCGGCTTCTGGTTGTACATGTTGTAGAAGGTGGTGACTTCATGCACCGCCATCACGGGCATGCCCAACACCTCGGCCACGACCTGCTCGCTGTCGGGGCTGACCCAGCCAAGTTCTTGCTGCACGATCGACAGGCAAGCCATGACGGCCGACTGCTTTTGATCCGCAGGGAACTTGGCAACTTCACGCGCAAAGCGTGCTTTGGTTGACTCAGAGATCATCGGTCAATCTCTCCAAAAACAATGTCCATGGTCCCGATGATCGCGACCGCATCGGCCAGCATGTGGCCACGGGCCATTTCATCGAGGGTGGCCAAATGGGCAAAGCCCGGGGCACGAATTTTCAGACGGTAAGGCTTGTTGGCCCCATCGCTGACCATGTAAATGCCGAACTCGCCCTTGGGGTGTTCGACCGCGGCATAAGCCTCGCCTTCCGGCACACGGAAGCCTTCAGTGAAGAGCTTGAAATGGTGAATCAAGTCTTCCATGTTGGACTTCATGCCTTCGCGCGCAGGCGGCGCCACCTTGTGGTTGTCGGTGATGACCGGCCCGGGGTTGGCTCGCAACCAGGTGACGCACTGCTGGATGATGCGGTTGGATTCACGCATTTCCTGGACTCGCACCAGGTAACGGTCGTAGCTGTCGCCCGTCTTGCCCACAGGCACGTCGAAATCGATCTGGTCGTACGCATCGTAAGGCTGCTTCTTGCGCAGGTCCCAGGCAAACCCCGAGCCACGCAACATGGGGCCGGTCATGCCCAGATTCAGGGCTCGCTCAGGCGGCACCACACCGATGCCCACCGTGCGCTGCTTCCAGATGCGGTTGTCGGTCAGCAGGGTTTCATACTCGTCCACGCACTTGGGGAAACGCTGCGTGAAGTCGTCAATGAAGTCCAGCAAGGAACCCTGACGGTTCTTGTTCAGCTGCTCAATCGCCTTGGCGTTCTTGACCTTGCTGACCTTGTACTGCGGCATGCTGTCGGGCAGATCGCGGTACACGCCGCCAGGACGAAAATACGCGGCATGCATGCGGGCGCCCGAGACCGCCTCGTACATGTCAAACAGGTCTTCGCGTTCACGGAAGGTGTAGATCAGGATGGTCGAGCTGCCGCAATCATTGCCATGCGAGCCAAGCCACATGAGGTGGTTCAGGATGCGGGTGATCTCGGAGAACATCACGCGGATGTACTGAGCGCGCATGGGCACGTCCAGGCCCAGCATCTTCTCGATGGCCAAACAGTAAGCGTGCTCGTTGCACATCATGGACACGTAATCCAGTCGGTCCATGTAAGGCAGCGACTGGATATAGGTCTTGTGCTCGGCCAGCTTTTCCGTCGCGCGGTGCAGCAAACCAATGTGCGGGTCGGCACGCTGCACGACTTCGCCGTCCAACTCCAGCACCAGACGCAACACGCCGTGCGCAGCCGGGTGCTGAGGGCCAAAGTTCAGGGTGTAATTTTTGATTTCGGCCATATCAGTTCAGGCCTCCGTAGTTCTCTTCACGGATGATGCGCGGCGTGACTTCACGCGGCTCGATGCTCACCGGTTCATACACCACACGGCGACGCTCCACGTCGTAACGCATTTCGACATGACCCGACAGCGGGAAATCCTTGCGGAAGGGGTGACCGATGAATCCGTAGTCGGTCAGAATGCGGCGCAGGTCGTTGTGGCCTTCGAACACGATGCCGTACAGATCAAAGGCTTCGCGCTCGTACCAGTTGGCCGAGTTCCACAGGTCATTGACCGAATCGACCCGGGGCAAGTCATCCTCAGGGCACAGCACCTTGACGCGCACGCGCTGGTTCAGGCTCACCGACAGCAAGTGCACGGTCACGCCAAAACGCGGACCGTCGGTCCCCACTTCGCGGTAAGTGGAGTAGTCCACGCCCGCCAGATCGATCAGTTGTTCAAATTTGCATCCCTTGGCATCGCGCAGGATTTGCATGACACCCAGGTATTGGGCTGCACTGACGTGCAGCGTCACCTCGCCCAAGGCGATGGTGATGCGGCTCACACGGTCACCCAGGGCCGCAGCCAGGGTGTCTTGCAGGTCTTCGGGACGAATGGCGAAATCGGTCATCGGCTTCTTTCCCTCAAGCACGCGCAATGGTTTGCGTGCGGCGGATCTTTTGCTGCAACTGGATGATGCCGTAGATCAAGGCTTCAGCTGTCGGCGGGCAACCTGGCACGTACACATCCACTGGCACGATGCGATCGCAGCCACGCACCACCGAATAGCTGTAGTGGTAGTAACCACCGCCGTTGGCGCAAGAACCCATGGAAATCACCCAGCGCGGCTCGGACATCTGGTCGTAAACCTTGCGCAAGGCAGGCGCCATCTTGTTGCACAAGGTGCCCGCCACGATCATCAGATCGGCCTGACGGGGACTGGCACGGAACACCTCGGCCCCAAAGCGGGCCAAGTCATAACGTGCGGTTGCCGAGTGCATCATTTCGACCGCGCAGCAAGCCAGACCAAAGGTCATGGGCCAGAGCGAGCCGGTTTTGGCCCAATTCACCACCGAGTCGTAACTCGTGGTGATGAAGCCTTCTTTCATCACGCCTTCAATCATTTTTAGTCCTCAAGCAGGCTGAATGCTGTTGTCAGTGCGAACGATCATTCCCAGTCCAGGGCACCTTTTTTCCACTCGTAGACAAAGCCCACGACCAGAATGGCCAAGAAAATCACCACGGCCACAAAGCCCGCCAGACCCACCTCCTTGAGCGCCACGGCCCAAGGAAACAGGAAGGCGATTTCCAGATCGAACAAGATGAACAAGATGGCCACCAGGTAGTAGCGCACATCGAACTTCATGCGAGCGTCTTCGAAGGCTTCGAAGCCGCATTCATAAGGGGAATTTTTTTCCGCGTCAGGTCGGTTGGGGCCAAGAATGTAGCCTAAAACCTGGGGAATGATGCCGACAGCAATGCCGACCAAAATGAACAAAAGGACGGGGAGGTATTGTTCGAGGTTCATCTTGAAACTGACGGTATCACCGAATGAATAGCCCAGGCTTTGCAACCTGGGCTTTTCTGTTTGTCTGGTGCCGTCGGCGAGACTCGAACTCGCACAGCTTTCGCCACTACCCCCTCAAGATAGCGTGTCTACCAATTTCACCACGACGGCAGGATACTTTTGCCCAGGTTGCATGAGGCACATCAGACGATGCATTTAGCTCTCCGGACAATCCCGTAGTTTACTCCGAAAAACCTGCCATTTCCTTTCTAAAACCCGGAAATTTGTGCAGAGCAGCAAAGCTGAATGGCAGCTTACTTGGCGGGCGCAGGCGGCACACTGTTGTCGGTTTTTGCCGCAGGTGTGTTGCCGGGAATTTGAGCAGCCGTGCTGCTGTCCACAGGGGTGGTTGGCACAGCGGGAGCGGTCACAGCAGCGCCTTCCAGCACGCTGCCCGAGGGAGCGGCTGGACGGGCATTGCTGAAATAAGCCAACAACAAAGTGCACACAAAAAACACCGCCGCCAAAACGGCTGTGGTGCGCGACAGAAAATTGGCCCCACCAGTTGCGCCAAACAAGCTGCCCGAACCGCCGCTGCCAAAAGCCGCACCCATGTCCGCACCCTTGCCGTGCTGAATCAGAATCAAACCAATCATGGCCAGCGCCGACAGCATCTGCACCACCAAAATCAACGTCAACACCATGCTCATCTGTATCTCCCAAAAACAATAAAAATTGGCCGAAGACTCAGCGCGAAGCCGTCTTCAACATAGACAAAAAGTCGGGCGCTTTGAGCGCTGCACCACCGATCAGACCGCCATCGACATCGGGCTGGGCCAGCAATTGCGCAGCATTGCCAGCGTTCATGCTGCCGCCATACAAAATGGACACCCGATCCGCATGCGACGATGCCGCTTGCAACTGCGCCCGCAACACGGCATGCACTTGTTGTGCTTGCTCGGGCGTTGCCGTCAATCCGGTGCCAACAGCCCAGACAGGTTCATAGGCCACCACGATTTCACTGATGCAATGGCCATTGGCATGGATGACTGCCGCCAACTGGCGCTTGACCACCGCCTCGGTTTGACCCGCTTCACGCTCTGCCTGGGTTTCACCCACACACACGATGGGGGTGATGCCCGCCGCCAGTGCGCGCTGCGCTTTGACGGCCACCAGCACATCCGATTCCGCATGGTACAGACGGCGCTCCGAGTGACCCACGATGCAGTAACGCACCGCAAAATCCTGCAGCATGCTGGCAGACACCTCGCCGGTATAGGCCCCCGACGCATGGTCAGACACATCTTGCGCGCCATACCCAATGGGCGACCCACTCAGCAAGACTTGCATCTGCGCCAGATAGGCCGAAGGAACACACACGGCTACACGGCAAGTGATTGCCGACATGCCAGACAAAAGCTCCGCCACCAAAGACGCATTGGCAGCCAGGCTGCCATTCATCTTCCAGTTGCCGACCATCAACTTGCTGCGCATCGTCATCTCCAGGTCACCACCAACTTGCCCACATGCTGACCCGACTCCATCAGGGCGTGGGCTTGCGCCGCCCCCGATGGCCAAGTGCCAGCCGCTTCCATCGCGCCAAACACGCTGTGGATGACCGGCTTGATGCGGCCCGATTCGATCCAAGGCCACACGGTCTCGCGCAAAGACTTGGCAATGGCGGCCTTGAACGCCACCGGACGGGGACGCAAGGTCGAGCCGGTGATGGTCAAACGGCGACGCAGCACCAATCCGGCATTGAACTCGCTTTTTACGCCACCTTGCACCGCAATGATGACCAGGCGGCCATCCTCGGCCAAGGCCTCAACTTCACGCGCCACATAGTCACCAGCGACCATGTCCAACACCACGTTCACGCCCACACCGCCGGTCAAGCGTTTGACCTCGGCCACGAAATCGGTGGTTTTGTAGTTGATGGCGTGGTCGGCCCCCAAAGCCAGGCAAGCCTGACATTTGTCATCCGACCCCGCCGTCGCGATCACCGTCGCACCGGCCGCCTTGGCCATCTGAATGGCCGTGACGCCAATGCCACTGGTGCCACCTTGAACCAGCAAAGTTTCGCCCGCCTGCAAACGCCCGCGGTCAAACACATTGCTCCACACGGTGAAAAACGTCTCGGGCAACGCGGCCGCCTCGATGTCGCTCAGGCCCTGGGGCACCGGCAAACACTGGGCCGCAGGGGCCACGCACAACTGCGCATAGCCACCACCAGCGACCAAAGCACACACACGGTCACCCACAGCCAACCCGGCTTCGGCCATGGCGGCCACATCACCCGACACCACCACGCCAGCCACCTCCAGGCCCGGAATGTCCGAGGCACCTGGCGGCACAGGGTAATGGCCGGTGCGTTGCAGCACATCGGGGCGGTTCACACCGCTGGCCGACACGCGAATGAGCAACTCCCCTGCCCCAGCCACCGGATCGGGGCGGGTTGCGGGCACCAGCACCTCGGGGGCACCGTAGCTTTGGATTTCAATGACGTTCATGACGCAAGGCGATTGGTATCTCGGGCTCGGATGGTCACCGACCACCCGAAGCACCCATCACGCTTATTGAGCGCCTTGTGCAGGACGGTCCAACAAAGCCTTCATCGACAGCTTGATGCGGCCTTTTTCGTCGGTTTCCATGACCTTGACCTTGACGATCTGGCCTTCGCTCAGGTAGTCGGTGACTTTCTCAACGCGCTCGTGGGCGATCTGGCTGATGTGCAACAGACCGTCTTTGCCTGGCAACAAGTTGATCAAAGCGCCGAAGTCCAGGATCTTGGTGACCGGGCCTTCATAGACCTTGCCGATTTCAACTTCGGCAGTGATCTGCTCGATGCGCTTCTTGGCGATTTCTGCCTTGTCGCCGTCAGTCGCAGCGATGGTGATCGTGCCGTCTTCAGAGATGTTGATCTGGCAACCGGTTTCTTCGGTCAAGGCGCGGATGGTGGCGCCGCCCTTGCCAATCACGTCACGGATTTTCTCGGGATTGATCTTCATGGTGAAGAGCTTGGGGGCGAAGTCGGACACCTCGGTGTTGGCTTCGCTCATCGCCTCTTGCATCTTGCCCAGAATGTGCATGCGGGCTTCTTTGGCTTGGGCCAAAGCGACTTGCATGATCTCTTTGGTGATGCCCTGGATTTTGATGTCCATCTGCAAAGCCGTGATGCCGTTGGTGGTACCGGCCACTTTGAAGTCCATGTCGCCCAGGTGGTCTTCGTCACCCAGGATGTCGGTCAACACCGCAAAGCGGTTGTCTTCCTTGATCAGACCCATGGCGATACCGGCCACGTGCGCTTTCATCGGCACGCCGGCGTCCATCATCGACAGGCAGCCGCCACAGACCGAAGCCATGGACGAAGAACCGTTCGACTCGGTGATTTCGGACACCACACGCAGGGTGTATGGGAATTCTTCTTTGCTTGGCAACACGGCTGCCAAAGCACGCTTGGCCAGACGGCCGTGACCGATTTCGCGGCGCTTGGTGCTGCCCATGCGACCCACTTCACCAGTGGCAAAGGGAGGCATGTTGTAGTGGAACATGAAGCGGTCTTCAAACTCGCCTGCCAAAGCGTCGATGCGCTGTGCATCGCGCTCGGTGCCCAATGTGGTGATCACCAAAGCCTGGGTCTCGCCACGTGTGAACAAGGCCGAGCCGTGCGTGCGGGGCAGCACGCTGTTGCGGATTTCGATGGGACGCACTGTGCGTGTGTCACGGCCATCGATGCGGGGCTCACCCGACAGAATTTGGCTGCGCACGATGCGGGCTTCGATTTCAAACATCAGGCTATCCAGCTTGACGCTGTCAAAGGCCACACCCTCTTCGGCCAAAGCGACTTTGACCGAAGCATAGGCTTCGCGGCAAGCGTGGGTACGGGCTTGCTTGTTGCGGATCTGGTAGGCCGCACGCAGCTTTTCTTCGGCGAGTGTGGCCAGCTTGGCTTCAAAAGCCAGATCGCGGGCAGGCGCTTGCCAATCCCACACCGGCTTGCCGGCTTCGCGCACCAGTTCGTGGATGGCGTTGATGGCAATCGCCGACTGCGCATGGCCATACACCACACCACCCAACATGATTTCTTCGGACAGTTGCTGGGCTTCGGATTCCACCATCAGCACGGCGGCTTCAGTGCCCGCCACCACCAGGTCCATCAGGCTGTCTTTGCGCTGAGTCTGGCCGGGGTTGAGCACATATTCGCCATTGATGTAACCCACGCGGGCTGCACCAATCGGGCCGTTGAACGGAATGCCCGAGATGGACAAAGCAGCAGACACAGCGATCATCGCGGCGATGTCGGCATCGACTTCAGGGTTCAAAGACACGGTGTGGATGACCACGTGCACGTCGTTGTAGAAACCTTCGGGGAACAGGGGGCGGATCGGGCGGTCGATCAGACGGCTGGTCAGGGTTTCATGTTCGCTGGGCTTGGCTTCACGCTTGAAGAAGCTGCCGGGGATCTTGCCTGCGGCGTAGGTTTTCTCGATGTAATCCACGGTCAGCGGGAAAAAGTCCTGACCGGCTTTGGCGATCTTGGAACCCACGACGGTGGCCAAAACCACGGTGCCTTCCATGTCGAGCAGCACAGCGCCGCCGGCTTGGCGAGCGACTTCGCCAGTTTCCATCTTGACCGTGTGCTGGCCCCACTGGAAGGTTTTGGTAACTTTATTGAAAATAGACATGTTCAGAACTCCTGAAAACAAAAGTGCATGAGGCTGCACCGTAGGCCCGGAAGTTGACGCTCTGAACTCGATGCCATTCCACAAAACCTTGGGTTGAAAGTCTTGTGGAATGACACAGCGCGAGATCGCCCTGACAAATTCCGACTGAAAAAAAGAATAAAGCGCCTGAGCTAGTGAACTAACTCAGGCGCTTTTCATCTGGAAAGACGATTATTTACGCAGGCCAAGCTTGGCGATCAGCGCAACATAACGGTCAGCATCACGGGACTTGAGGTAGTCCAACAGCTTGCGGCGACGGCTCACCATGCGCAGCAGACCGCGGCGACCGTGATGGTCTTTGGCGTGTGTTTTGAAGTGAGGTGTCAGCTCGTTGATACGGGCTGTGAGCAAAGCCACTTGGACTTCGGGGGACCCGGTGTCGTTGGCAGCACGTGCGTTGGCCTTGACGACCTCGGCCTTGATTGAAGATGCAATCATGGTATTTCCTTGTTTTTCGCTGGATTCTTGAGGAATTTCAGCGGGTTAATGACTTGCGCCACCGGCCGGAAAAGCCCATGGCGTGCGCTTTGCAAATCGCAAAACAGGCGGATTATAGCCCGAAACCGCGCCCCCAAGCACCTCACTTAAGACCTGACAAGGATGCATTTGGAGGTCGGCGGCTCAAGCCCCGACATCAAGCCTGAGCACAACCTGCAACGTCGGACCTGAAGGCCCCGTCCTACATCAATTGGGGTCAGATCCCCATTAATTCTTGGCCAGCCAGCCCTTGAGCCGTTCCACACCCTGCGTGAGTCTGGACAGGTCCTTGGACGCAAAGCACCAACGCAGCCAACCTGCCGCTTCAGGCGCAAAGGCTTCGCCCGGGGCCAGGCCCAGACCGGCTTCGGCCACCAGGCGTTTGGCGGTGGCCACCGAATCGGGGTGGCCTTCGAGTTTGAAAAACGCATACATGCCGCCTTTGGCCGGAGCCACCTGCACACCAGGTACCGCCTGCAACAGCGGCACGAGGGTGTCGCGACAGGCTTTCAGGTGTGCCACCACACGCGGCGTGATGTCGGCGGTGTTGCGCAGCGCCACCACCCCGGCCCGCTGGGTGAAGACCGAAGCGCACGAGGTGTTGAACTCGATCAGCTTGCCCATGTGGGGCGTCATGGCGGAGGGCATCACCAGCCAGCCCAGACGCCAGCCGGTCATCAGAAAGCTCTTGGAAAAACTGTGCACCACCAGCAGGCGGTCATCGGGCTCGGCCACATCCAAAAACGACGGAGCGCAACCATTGGCCGTGTCGTCTTCGTAATACAGGCGTTCATAGACTTCGTCGGCCAGCACCCAGGAGCCGGTCTGGCGGCAATGCGCCAGAATTTCAGCCTGCTCTGCGCGGTTGAGCGTCCAGCCCGTCGGGTTGTTGGGCGAATTGACGATCAGCATGCGCGTGGCCGGCGTGATGGCCGCCTTGAGCGCCGCCATGTCGAGCTGCCACTGACCCTGGACCGGGTGCAGCGGCACACATGTCAGACGCGCCCCCATGACCAGCGTTTGCGCCGTCAGGTTGGGCCAGACCGGCGTGACCGCCACCACTTCATCGCCGGCATCGATCAGCGCCTGTGCGGCCAGCATCAGCGCATTCACACCGCCCGAAGTGATGGCCAGCCGGTCCACCCCGACCGGGCCATGCAAGGCCGACATGTACTCGGACACGGCTTGGCGCAACTCGGGCAGGCCCAGGTTGTGGGCGTAAAAAGTCTCGCCGTATTGCATCGACTCAATGGCCGCCTGGCGCACGATGTCGGGGGTCACCTCGTCGGACTCGCCAAACCAGAAAGCCAACACGTCAGGACGGCCCATGCCCGCATTGGCCACTTCACGGATGCGGGACTCTTCCAGGTCTACGACAGCCTGGCGCATGAAAAAAGCGGTGTTTGTGCTCATGACCTCATCGTAACGTCTCCGTCGCACATCACTGGCGTACATCACCGGCGCACTTTGCAGGCGCACGGCGCCTGCCTATGATGCACAGCACAAGCATCAACAGGGAGCCCCGCATGAACACACGGTATCTGACAGCGCTCGCCCACATGGGCTTGGGTCTGTGCCTGATGGGCGCAGTGCCAGCCACCTGGGGAGCCGACAGCTTCACTGCCACCACCGGCGCTGAAAAAACCACCCAGACGCAGAAACCCAAAAAAGCCAAAACCCCCAAGCCGCCCGTCGCACCCGGCATGGGCGAAAGCAAGGCCGAACGCGACAAACGCCTTTTGCGCGAATGCCGGGGCAAAACCAACGCAGGAGCATGCGAAGGTTATGCCAGCTAGCGCCCACGCCGATTGCCGCTTTTTTAGGCACACACCGCCAGCCCAGCAGGCATGCGCCTTGGCAAGCTTGTGCATGGACTTATCCACAGCTTTGGGCACGGGGTTTGGGGATACACCGCACCCCCGGCTTGCCCACCGCGAACGAGACCATCATTGCGCCATCTGACCACCATGCACTTCTACGAACCCCACCTGGGCCATGGCCTGAAACACGACCCGTTCAACGCAATCGTCGGTCCTCGGCCCATTGGCTGGGTGTCCAGTCGCAGCGCCAACGGGGTGTTGAATCTGGCGCCTTACAGTTTTTTCAGTGCCTTCAACTATGTGCCGCCGGTCATTGGCTTTTCCAGCATCGGGCGCAAGGATTCGCTGAACAACATCGAGGCCACGGGTGAGTTTGTCTGGAACCTGGTCACGCGCGAACTGGCCGAGCAGATGAACCAGACTTGCGCGGCGGTGCCGCCGGACGTGAGTGAATTTGATCTGGCCGGTTTGACGCCCGAGCCCTCGCGCATCGTGGATGTGCCGCGTGTGGCCCAAAGCCCCGTCAGCTTTGAGTGCCGTTGCACCCAGATTCTGCAACTGCAAGACCTGCAGGGACAACAGATCGACACCTGGATGGTGTTTGGCCAAGTGGTGGGATCCACATTGACCCGCGCTTGCTACCCGGCGAGGTCTATGACACGGCCCGAGCGGGGCACATTTTGCGCGGCGGTGGGGCCGGCGATTACTTCACCATCGGGCCGGAGCAGCTGTTCAAGATGTTCCGCCCAGAAAGTGGCGCACGCGATTTGCCCAAATGAGGCACCGGGGTCTTTACCCGTGGTGCGCTTGGGCCCCATCGTGCATGAGTTGCGCGATGTTGGCCGGTCCCAGCAACTGAATGGGGCTTTGCTGCGCCAGATCGATCGCCGCCTGGCTGAAGGTACCCAGGCTCATGCAGGTGCATGAGAAGGCTTGCTGGCTTTCACGGGCGGCCAGCAGCTCACGCAAATGCTCTGCGCCCACGGCAGCGGCTTTCCAGCGTTTGGCGCTGACCAGGGTGATGCGGCCATCTTTCTCAATCTCGAAGTCGGCGGGACCGCTGCCGAGGCGACGCACCGCAAAGCCTTGTTGGCGCAAAGCGTCTTCGACCAGAATGGAAAAGTCGCGCCAGCCCATGCTGCGGGCCTGGACCGTCAGCGCATCGATGCGATCAGCAGAGATCGCGTTTCTTTGCCGCCATGCGGCCATGACACCGATCACCAGAAACGGGAATGCGCCCAGCATGCCCGCTGTTTTGTAGGCATCGGGCAGCAAGGCGCCCGCCACCAGGGCCACCGCCAACATCACCAAAAAGCTCACCCACCAGGGGGAACGCAACAAAGCCGCAAACAGCGACTTCTCGGACATTTTGAATTTCATGCGCAATCAAAAAAATGAAGTGTGCCCGGCCCATTCGGGACCCGTCAGCAGGCTGCCGGGGCAGTGGGCTGCCAGTGTATCTTGGCTAGCGCAGCCCGCATGTGCCCACACCCCACAAAGCGTCGATCAGCCCGGACGCACCATCTTGCAGGTGCTGGGCAAGCGGGCCTGGTCGGCCTTGATCTGGCGCACCACCTTGAAGCCGTAGCCAGAGCCTTCTACATCAAAAGGCACACCGGGTGCGCCTTGGCGTTGCATCATGCCCACCACCAGCGGTTGCTGAAACTGGTGGTCTTCGGCACGCATGGTGCCGGTTTGCCCGGCCATGCTGACCTGGGCTTTTTCAAGCGCCAGTGCCACGGCGACCGGGTCGCTGCTGCCCGCCTTTTCCACGGCCTGGGAGAGTGCCTCGACCATGAGCTGCATGCGCACATGCACGTAATCTTCCGACGGTTTGGCAAAGCGCTGACGGAACGACTGGTAAAACGCCTCGCTGGCCTTGCCCGGCACGTTGGGCAGCCAGTCGGCCACGGCGATCACGCGGTCCACCCCCGCATCGCCCAAAGCGGCAGGCGCACCCAGTGCATTGCCATAAAAAGTGTAGAACTTGCCTTCGTATCCGGCTTCACGGGCCGCTTTGACCAGCAAGGTCAGGTCATTGCCCCAGTTGCCGGTGATGACCGCTTGCGCACCGCTGGCCTTGATCTTGGCCGCGTAGGGCAAAAAGTCTTTCACCCGGCCCATGGGATGCAGCTCCTCGCCGACGATCTTCACATCGGGGCGCTTTTCGGTCAGCTGGCGTTTGGCCTCACGCAGCACGGCCTGGCCAAAACTGTAGTCTTGTCCAATCAGGTAAGCCGACTGGACTTGCTTGTCTTCGCGCAAGACCTGCATCAAGGCGGTCATGCGCATGTCGGCATGGGCGTCAAAACGGAAGTGCCAGAAGCTGCATTTCTCGTTCGTCAACGCCGGGTCCACCGCCGAGTAGTTCAAAAACAGCACGCGCTTGGCAGGCTCGCGTTCGTTGTGCTTGTTGATGGCATCGATCAAGGCGGCCGCATTGGCCGAAGAATTGCCTTGCAGCACGACTTGCACGCCATCGTCGATGGCCGACTTGAGGGCCGACAAGGCTTCTTCACTTTGGCCTTTGCTGTCGTAACGCTCCAAAACCATGGGCCGCATGCCCTGTGCGGTTTTGACGCCGCCCCGCGCATTGACACGTTCCACCGCCCAGGCGATGTTGCGCACCACCGCCTCCCCCGTGTTGCCAAAGGGTCCGCTCAGGCCCTCGATCAAGGCCAGTTTGATGGGGGCAGGCGATTGGGCCCACACGGGTGTCAGCACCAATGCAGCGGTCAATGACACCAGCGCACGACGGGAAATGGAAGATAAACGCATATGAAAAATAGAACCCGTGCAAAGACGGTAAGTACTTGAAAGGCGCGCAGTGTAACGGGTCAGGCCAAGCGCATCGGAGTCGCCCTGCCTCAGCCAAGGATTTGGCTGTTGGCCACCCCCGCTCAAACCAGTTCGTGCAGCGGCCAGCGCGGTTTCACATCAAAGCTGTAACGCGCCTCGGCCCGCTGCGCCCCCGCTTGCAGCCGCATGGCCGCGGCCATGGCGATCATGGCGCCGTTGTCGGTGCACAGGTGCAATTCGGGATAGTGCACGCGCACCCGGGCTTGGGCACAGCTGGCATTGAGTTGGGCGCGCAATGCGCGGTTGGCCCCCACGCCGCCGGCCACCACCAGTCGCTTGAGACCACTGGCTTTCAAGGCGTTCATCGATTTTTTGACCAGCACCTCCACAATGGCCGCCTGGGTCGATGCGGCCAGATCGGCGCGTTCGGGTGCGCCTTCGGTGTGGGCGGCGGGGCCGATTTTCTGGCTCTGCGTCAACACCGCTGTCTTCAGGCCTGCAAACGAAAAATCAAAGTCACCGCTGTGCAGCAAAGGCCGGGGCAGCTTGTAGGCCGCAGGATTGCCCTGCTCGGCCAAGCGCGACAAGCCCGGGCCACCCGGATAAGGCAGACCCATGAGCTTGGCCGACTTGTCAAAGGCCTCGCCCGCCGCGTCGTCGATCGTCTCGCCCAGCAGTTCGTAACGGCCCACACCGTCCACCCGCATGAGCTGGGTGTGACCGCCCGACACCAGCAAGGCGATGAACGGAAATTCGGGTGGGTCGGCACTCAAAAATGGCGACAGCAAATGCCCTTCGAGGTGGTGCACGCCCAGCACCGGCTTGCCCAAAGCGGCGGCCAGCGCACAAGCCACGCCCGAGCCCACCAACAGCGCCCCGGCCAGACCCGGGCCACGCGTGTAGGCCACCACATCGACGTCGGCCAACACAGCACCCGCCTCAGCCATGACCTGGCGCGTGAGCGGCAACACACGGCGGATGTGGTCGCGGCTGGCCAGCTCGGGCACCACGCCACCATAGGCCTGGTGCATCTCGATCTGACTGAACAAAGCATGGGACAACAGGCGCGGCAAAGCCTCACCGGTGGCGTCCACCAGGGCCACACCGGTTTCGTCGCAAGAAGATTCGATACCCAAAATTCGCATAACAGGTAGTTTAAGCGGCGCACCGTCGCTGGCCCGGCCCTTGGCCATAATCCCCTCAGGCGTGACGCCCCCAACAGCCCCATTTCAAAGCCTACCCATGACCACACTGCGACTGATTTCCTCCATGGCCACCAAACCCCTGCTGGCCGACCTGGTGGCGCTTTACAAAGCGCAAGCCCCCGACGTTCAGGTTCTGGTGGAATCGGTGGGCGGCGTCGATGCCGCCAAACGGGTGCAAGCCAATGAGTTCTTTGACGGCGTGGTGCTGGCCAGCAACGCCATCGACACGCTGATGGTCGACGGCAAAGTGCTGGCGGGCAGCCGGGTGGATTTGGTGCACTCGGGCGTGGCGGTGGCGGTGCCTGCCGGGGCCGAACAACCCGACATCTCGACCGAAGCAGCGCTCAAAGCGGCCATCGTGTCTGCCCGCACGCTGGGTTACTCCACCGGCCCCAGTGGCGTGCAACTGGCCAAACAGTTCGACCGCTGGGGCATCACCGCGCAAATCAAAGACCGCATCGTGCAGGCCAAACCGGGCGTGCCGGTGGGGGCCTTGATTGCCCAGGGCGAAGTGGCACTGGGCTTTCAGCAGCTGAGCGAGATGATGGGCGTGCCAGGCATCACCGTGCTGGGCCCCTTGCCCGACGCGGTGCAGATCACCACCACCTTTTCAGGCAGCGTGGCCGTCACCAGCAGCCAGGCAGATGCTGTGCGCGCCCTGCTGGCGTTCTGGGCATCGGCCGCTTGTGACGACACCAAAGTGCGTCACGGCATGCAGGCGGCTTGAAACGTCACACTTGCTGCAAAAAAACAGCCTTCGGCCGCAGGGGCGGCCTCCCACAAAAACCAGGAACCTTTGTGGGAACGCGCCCCCCGCGCGCGAATGAGCCTTCCATCATCCGGGGCGTCGCTCAAACTGCATGACAGTTCGCGCAGCGGCGCGCTTCTTGCATGGCCACAGCCATGTCCGAAGCCCTGAGAATCGTCGTCATCATCTCCGACCCCGCCCTGGTGGCCGAAGGGGATGAACAAGCCCAAGCCATTGAAGAGCGCTCGCGCCTGTTGCGCATTGGCCTGCTCGAAGCGGGCTACAACCTGGTGGCCACCCTGCCCGCCGATGTGTTTTTGACCGAACGCCTGGCCCAGCTGCAGGCCGACATGGTGATCGTGGACGCCGAGAGCGATGCCCGCGATGCGCTGGAGCATGTGGTCATGGCCACGCGCGACGCGCGCAGGCCCATCGTGATGTTCACCAACGACAGCGACACGCGCCCCATGAACGAGGCCGTGGCCGCTGGCGTCACAGCCTACATCGTGGCCGGGCTGGCGCCCGAGCGCATCCACCCGATCCTGACAGTGGCCATGGCCCGCTTCAAGCACGAGCAGGCTTTGCTGACCGCGCTGGACAACGCCCGTGGTGAATTGCAAGACCGCAAACTGATCGACCGCGCCAAGGGCCTGTTGATGCAGCGCCAAGGCCTGAGCGAGCCAGAGGCCTACGGCAAGTTGCGCAAAGCGGCCATGAACAAGGGCGTGAAGCTTTCCGACATGGCGCAGCAAATGATCGACATGGCCCAGTTGCTGGGCTGAGTACGCACCGCGCAAGCGCACCAGGGCAGTGCACCCGCACCCGACAGGTGCAAGAAAAACCAGAACCCCCCAGACAAACCCTGGCACGCGGCTTGCAATGCCATTCACAAGACCAACGAAGGTCAAACGTGACCCCACCCAAAGGCGGGTGAAGTCACACCGGACAAAGGCGTCCCCATGCGTTCGCGCCCTGCACAGCAGGCGCGAATGGCATGAGGACGCCTTTTTTTGTTTTTCAAAACCGCACCAGGAGTTTCGCCATGACCGACATTTTGAAAACCAGCTTCAACCGCCGCACCGTATTGCAGGCCGCTGCCGTGGGCGCAGCCGGCGTGTCGCCCGCCCTGCGCTCCATGGTGTATGCGGCAGGCTCGGACGCCCCCGAGAAAAAGGAAGTCAAGATCGGCTTCATCCCGCTGACCGATTGCGCCAGCATCGTGATGGCTTCGGTGCTGGGGCTGGACGTCAAGCACGGCGTGAAGTTCGTGCTCAGCAAGGAAGCCAGCTGGGCCGGTGTGCGCGACAAACTGGTCAACGGCGAGTTGGACTTTGCCCATGTGCTGTACGGCCTGGTCTACGGTGTGCATCTGGGTTTGTCAGGCCCCAAAAAAGACATGGCCGTTCTGATGACGCTCAACCACAACGGCCAGGCCATCACGCTGTCGAAAAAACTGGCCGACAAAGGCGCGGTCGATGGCGCAGGGCTGGCCAAGTTGATGCAAAGCGACAAACGCGAATACACATTTGCGCAGACCTTCCCCACGGGCACCCACGCCATGTGGCTGTACTACTGGCTGGCGTCGTATGGCATCAACCCGATGAAAGACGCCAAAGTCATCACCGTGCCGCCGCCACAAATGGTGGCCAACATGCGCGTGGGCAACATGGACGGCTTTTGTGTGGGCGAACCATGGAACCACCGCGCCATCATGGACGGCATCGGGGTGACCGCGGCCACCACGCAGGACATCTGGAAAGACCACCCTGAAAAAGTGCTGGGCACCACGGCCGAATTCACCAAGAAATACCCCCACACCGCGCGCGCCGTGACGGCCGCCATCATCGAAGCGGGCCAGTGGATTGACGCCAGCTTGCAAAACAAACTCAAGATGGCCGAGACCGTGGCCGACAAATCGTATGTAAACACCGGTGTGGATGCGATCAACCAGCGCATTCTGGGCCGCTACCAAAACGGCATGGGAAAAACCTGGGACGACCCCAACCACATGAAGTTCTTTGGCGATGGCGCGGTGAACTTCCCCTACCTGTCGGACGGCATGTGGTTCCTCACGCAGCACAAGCGCTGGGGCTTGCTGAAAAACCACCCCGACTACCTGGGTGTGGCCAAACAAATCAACCAGATCGCGCTCTACAAAGACGCCGCCACCGCCGCCAAGGCCCCTGTGCCCAAGAGCGATATGCGCAGCCACAAAGGCATCGATGGCGTGGTCTGGGATGGCAAAGATCCCCAGAAGTACGCCGACGGCTTCAAAGTCAAAGCGTGAAGGAGAGCACCATGGTCAGCGCCGTTTTCCATTCACCTGCCGGGGCCCAAACCGTCCCGGTGTCAGCACCCGCCAAGGCCACCCCACCCGCCTCGAGCAAAGCCGCCATCAGCGCCGCTGAACACCAGCGTGCCCGCCAGTGGCACGCCTTCTGGATGGCGGTCTTGCCACCGCTCATGGGTCTGGGCCTCTTGATCGGCTTGTGGGCGCTGGTGTCCATCACCACCAAGGGCAGCATCCCCAGCCCCTATGAAACGGGCGTGCAAGCCATCGAGATTTTCAGCGACCCGTTTTACCGCAAAGGCCCCAACGACCAAGGCGTGGGCTGGAACGTGTTGATGTCGCTGGAACGCGTGGCGGTGGGCTTTGGCCTGGCGGCACTGGTGGGCATTCCGGCCGGTTTTGTCATCGGCCGCTTCACCTTCCTCTCGCGCATGTGCAACCCGCTCATCAGCCTGCTGCGCCCGGTGTCGCCCCTGGCCTGGTTGCCCATCGGTTTGCTGGTCTTCAAAGGGGCCAACCCCGCCGCCATCTGGACGATCTTCATCTGCTCCATCTGGCCCATGGTCATCAACACCGCCGTGGGTGTGCAACGCGTGCCGCAGGACTACCTGAACGTGGCCCGCGTGCTCAACCTGTCCGAGTGGAAGATCGCCACCACCATCTTGTTTCCGGCGGTGCTGCCCTACATGCTGACGGGTGTGCGCCTGGCTGTGGGCACGGCCTGGCTGGTGATCGTGGCCGCCGAGATGCTCACGGGCGGTGTAGGCATCGGCTTTTGGGTCTGGGACGAGTGGAACAACCTGAACGTGAAGAACATCATCATCGCGATCTTCGTGATTGGTTTGGTCGGCTTGATTCTGGAATACGCCCTGATTCGCATCGCCACCGCCTTCACCTTTGAGGAGGTCAAATCATGAACCACGACAGCAAATACATCCAGCTGCAGAACGTCGAGCAAACCTTCAAAACAACCAAAGGCTTGTTCCCCGCGCTGCGCGACATCCACCTGAACATGGCCAAGGGTGAATTCGTGGCTCTGATCGGCCACTCGGGCTGTGGCAAGTCCACCTTGCTCAACCTGATTGCCGGACTGACCTTGCCCACCGCGGGCGTGCTGTTGTGCGCCAACCGTGAAATTGCCGGCCCCGGACCCGAGCGTGCCGTGGTGTTCCAGAACCATTCGCTGCTGCCCTGGCTGACCTGTTTTGACAACGTGCACCTGGGCATCGAGCGTGTCTTTGGCAAAACCGAAACCAAGGCCCAGCTCAAGGCCCGCACCGACGCCGCATTGGCCATGGTGGGTTTGAGCCATGCGGCGCAAAAGCGCCCCGGCGAAATCTCGGGCGGCATGAAACAGCGCGTGGGCATTGCCCGCGCCCTGGCCATGGAGCCCAAGGTCTTGCTGATGGACGAGCCCTTTGGCGCACTGGACGCGCTGACCCGCGCCAAGCTGCAAGACGAATTGCTCGACATCGTGGCCCGCACCCACAGCACCGTGGTCATGGTCACGCACGACGTGGACGAAGCCGTGCTGCTGTCCGACAAGATCGTGATGATGACCAACGGCCCCGCCGCCACGATCGGCGAGGTGCTGAGCGTGGACCTGCCCCGCCCCCGCCAGCGGGTGGAACTGGCCGAAAGCGCCGACTACCAGCGGTACCGCAAAGCGGTGATCGACTTCCTCTACACGCGCCAGGCGCATGTGGAAAAGACTGCCTGAAAGAACACCATGGACATGCGCACCACCCCCCGTCAAAAAATGAAACTGGTCATGGTCGGCAACGGCATGGCCGGCGTGCGGGCCATCGAAGAGCTGCTCAAGCTCGCGCCCGACCTGTACGACATCACCGTGTTCGGTGCCGAGCCGCACCCCAACTACAACCGCATCCTGCTGTCGCCCGTGCTGGCGGGTGAACAGACGCTCGATGAGATCGTGCTCAACGACTGGGCTTGGTACACGGACCACGGCATCACGCTGCATGCGGGTTGGAAAGTCACGGCCGTGGACCGTGTCAAGCGCTGGGTCACCGCGCAAAATTCGGCCGGCGAAACCCTGCAAACCCCGTATGACCGCCTGGTGATCGCCACCGGCTCCAACCCTTTCATCTTGCCGCTGCCGGGCAACGACCTGCAAGGCGTGCTGGCCTACCGCGACATCGCCGACACCCAGGCCATGATCGATGCGGCCGCGCAATACCCACATGCCGTCGTCATCGGAGGCGGCCTGCTGGGTCTGGAAGCAGCCAACGGCCTGATGAAGCGCGGCATGCAAGTCACCGTGGTGCATGTGGGCGATTGGCTGATGGAGCGCCAGCTCGACAAGGTGGCCGCGCAGATGCTGCAAGCCTCGCTGGAATCACGCGGCATGCAGTTCCGCATGAAGGCACAGACCGCCGCGCTGGTGGGCGGCGACAGCGGACGGGTGACGCAGGTCGGGTTCAAGGACGGCACGCAGGTGCCCGCCGATCTGGTGGTCATGGCCGTGGGCATCCGCCCCAACACCGCCCTGGCCGAAAGCATGGGCCTGCATGTAAACCGTGGCATCGTGGTGAGCGACACCCTGCAAACCGTGACCGACCCGCGCATCTGGGCGGTGGGCGAATGCGCGGCGCACCGGGGCATGGCCTATGGTCTGGTGGCCCCGCTGTTTGAACAAGGCAAAGTGCTGGCCAACCACCTGGCCGAGTTCGGCATTGGCCGCTACCTGGGCTCGCAAACATCGACCAAGCTCAAGGTCACGGGCATCGATTTGTTCAGTGCAGGCGATTTCATGGGCAAGGCATCGGGGCGCCCGGAGGACGCGGACTGTGAAGAGATCGTGATGAGCGACCCCGCAGGCGGCATCTACAAAAAGCTGGTGCTCAAGGGCGACCAACTGGTCGGGGCCTGCTTGTATGGCGATACGGTAGACGGCAGCTGGTACTTCAAACTGTTGCGCGACGGCCGCAGCGTGGCCGACATCCGCGACAAGCTGATGTTTGGCGAATCGAATATCGGCGACGTGGGCCACCAGGGCCAAAGCAAAGCCGCCGCCATGGCCGACACCGATGAGGTCTGCGGTTGCAACGGCGTGACCAAGGGGGCGATCTGCAAAGCCATCAAGGACAAAGGCCTGTTCACACTGGACGAAGTGCGCAAGCAGACCAAGGCCAGCGCCAGCTGCGGCTCGTGCACCGGCCTGGTGGAACAGATTTTGATGTTCACCGCAGGGGGTGACTACTCGGCCACGCCCAAGCTCAAGCCCATGTGCGGCTGCACCGAGCATGGCCACCAGGCGGTGCGCGACACCATCCGTGCGCAAAAACTGCTGACCGTGGGTGGCGTCTTCAAGTTCATGGACTGGCACACGCCCAACGGCTGCGCCAGCTGCCGCCCAGCAGTGAACTATTACCTGATCAGCACCTGGCCCAAAGAGGCGCAAGACGACCCGCAAAGCCGCTTCATCAACGAGCGCAGCCACGCCAACATCCAAAAAGACGGCACCTACAGCGTGATCCCGCGCATGTGGGCGGGCGAGACCACCGCCGTCGAACTGCGCCGCATCGCCGACGTGGTGGACAAGTACAACATCCCCACCGTCAAGGTCACGGGCGGCCAGCGCATCGACTTGCTGGGCGTGAAAAAGGAAGATCTGGTGGATGTCTGGAAAGACATCGGCATGCCCTGCGGCCACGCCTACGCCAAAGCCCTGCGCACGGTCAAAACCTGCGTGGGCAGCGAGTGGTGCCGCATGGGCACGCAAGACAGCACGCAAATGGGCAAGGACCTCGAAAAAGCCATGTGGCGCATGTACGCGCCGCACAAGGTCAAGTTTGCGGTGAGCGGTTGCCCGCGCAACTGCGCCGAAGCCGGCATCAAGGACGTGGGCATCATCGGCGTCGACAGCGGTTGGGAAATGTACGTGGGTGGCAACGGCGGCATCAAGACCGAAGTGGCGCACTTTTTCACCAAGCTCAAAACCGCCGAAGAAGTGCTGGAGTACACCGGCGCCTTCATGCAGCTGTACCGCGAAGAAGGCTGGTACCTGGAGCGCACGGTGCACTACATCCACCGCGTGGGCCTGGACCATGTGAAAAAGAAAATCTTGCACGACGCCCCTTTGCGCCAGGCCCTGTGGGCCAAGTTGCAAGCCGCGCTGGACGGCGAGCCCGATCCCTGGTTCGACTTGCAGCAAGCCCAGGTGGACACGCGCCAGTTCGAGCCCCTCAGCACCACCTGATCTTTGTAGGAGGTCGCCCCTGCGGCCAAATCTGCTTGCGGGCATCGACCGCAGGAGCAGCCTCCTACAAAACCCTGAATTCAAGGATTAAAAATGACCGCATGGAAAGAAATTTGCCGGGTGGAAGACATTCCGGTGCTGGGCTCGCGCCGCGTGGCGCGTGACCACGGCCTGGATGTGGCCGTGTTCCGCAACGGTGCCGACGAGGTGTTCGCCCTGCTCGACCGCTGCCCACACAAAGGTGGCCCGCTGTCGCAAGGCATCGTGTTTGGCACCAGCGTGGCTTGCCCGCTGCACAACTGGACGATCGGTCTGTGCAACGGCCAGGCGCAAGCGCCCGACGAGGGCTGCACACCGCGCTTTGAAGTCAAGGTCGTGGCTGGCGTGGTGTTCTTGAACGCCGACGAACTGCTGGGCCACGCGACAGACCTGACGAGACCCATGGCGGGCCCCGTTTCACGCAAGACCACAGCCATGGATTAGGTCTGTTGCTGTTGGACGGCGGCTGTAGGTCGGCGGCTTTAGCCCCGACATGGGCCCGCAAAAACCACAGCGCCGCAGCAAAACCTGCAACGTCGGAGCTGAAGCTCCGACCTACAAAAATCGACCGCCAAATATCGCCCCCAAAAAAATCAACGCCCATGACGCCCATTGCCCAAGAAACAAAATCCACCTGCCCCTACTGCGGTGTGGGCTGTGGCGTGGTCATTGAATCGCGTGGCACGCAAATCACCGGCGTGCACGGTGACCCGGAGCATCCGGCCAACTTGGGCAGGTTGTGCACCAAGGGCCAGTCGCTGCACCTGACCGCCGCGCCGCAGGTCACCGCGCAAACCCGCTTGCTCACACCCCAGTGGCGGCCAGAGCGCGGCCTGACGCCGCAAGCGCTCGACTGGGACCGTGCCATGCACCTCGCCAGTGGACGACTGGCCGCCATCGTGCGTGACCACGGTGCCGATGCTTTGGGCTTTTACATTTCGGGTCAACTGCTGACGGAAGACTATTACGTCTTCAACAAGCTGGCCAAGGGCTTGCTGGGCACCAACAACATCGACAGCAACTCGCGCTTGTGCATGAGCAGCGCGGTGGCGGGCTACAAGATGACACTGGGGGCCGATGCCCCGCCCGCTTGCTACGACGACATCGTGCACGCGCACTGCATTTTCATCGCAGGCAGCAACACGGCTTTTGCACACCCGATTTTGTTTCGCCGCATCGAGGACGCGCGTCGCGCCAACAAAAACCTCAAAATCATCGTGGTCGATCCACGCCGCACCGACACCGCCGAGATGGCGGATCTGCACCTGGCCATCCAGCCCGGCACCGACGTGGTGCTGTTCCATGGCCTGCTGCACATCATGCTGGCCCGGGGCTGGACACAGGCCGACTACATCGCGCAACACACCTCGGGCTTTGAAGCCCTGCAAGCGCTGGTGGCCGACCACACGCCCGCGCAGGTCGCGCAGATTTGCGGTGTCCCCGAGGGTGACCTGGTCACCGCTGCGCGCTGGTTTGCGGGGGTGCCCGATGGCGCAACAGAAGACCAGTCACGCCCTCTCGCAGACCGCCGCGCCACGCTCAGCCTGTATTGCCAGGGCCTGAACCAGTCGCGCAACGGCACCGCCAAAAACGCCGCACTCATCAACCTGCACCTGGCCACACAACAAATCGGCCGACCCGGCGCAGGCCCACTCTCATTGACCGGACAGCCCAACGCCATGGGCGGACGCGAAGTCGGTGGCATGGCCAACCTGCTGTCGGCCCACCGCGACCTGGCCAACCCGCAGCACCGTGCCGAAGTGGCCCAACTGTGGGGCGTGCCCGATGTCCCCGCCAAGCCGGGCCTGACGGCCGTCGAGATGTTCCAAGCCGCTGCCGACGGCCAAGTCAAAGCGCTGTGGATCGCCTGCACCAACCCGGCGCAGTCCATGCCCGACCAGAAAACCGTGCGCCGCGCCTTGCAACGCGCCGAGTTCGTGGTGGTGCAAGAAGCCTTTGCCACCGCCGCCACCTGCGCCTACGCCGACTTGCTCTTGCCGGCCACCACCTGGGGCGAAAAAGAAGGCACGGTGACCAACAGCGAGCGCCGCATCAGCTGGGTGCGCGCCGCCGTGCCAGCACCGGGCCAGGCGCGCGCCGACTGGGCGATCGCCGCCGATCTGGGGCGCCGCCTGGCCGTGGCGCTGGACCGGCCACAAGACGCCCGCTTGCTCAACTTCCCCACGCCCGAATCGGTCTGGAACGAACACCGCGAAAGCACCCGAGGCCGGGATCTGGACATCACGGGTCTGAGCTACCACCGGCTGGAGACCGCAGGCCCGGCCCAATGGCCCCTGCCCGAAGGGGCCAGCGCCGGGCAAGCGCGCCTGTATGCCGACGGCCAGTTCCCCACCCCCGATGGCCGCGCCCGCTTTGCCGCCGTGGCCTGGCAGCCGGTGGCCGAAGAACGCGTGTCGCAATTTCCGTTTTCACTCACCACCGGCCGCTTGCGCGACCAGTGGCACGGCATGACCCGCACCGGCACCGCTGGCCGCTTGTGGGCCCACAGCCCCGAGCCCTGCGTGCAGGTCAACCCCCAAGACGCCCAGCGTCTGGGCTGGCCAGACGGTGCACTGGTCCAGGTGCGCAGCAAGCGCGGCGCGCTGGTGCTGCCTGTGCAGGCCAGCGCGCAGCTTGCGCCCATGCAGGCCTTCATCGCCATGCACTGGGGTCCTGAAGTGCTCAGTGGACGAGATGCGCAGGACCCGCACAGCGAGGCGGGTTTGGGCGTGAACGTGCTGACCACCTCCAGCTACTGCCCCACGTCCAAACAGCCCGAACTCAAACATGCGGCGGTGCAAATCACGCGTGCAGATTTGTCACGTGACACGGCCTGGCAGGTCTGCGCCATGGCCTGGCTGCCCAGCGAAACGGTCTGGATGGTGCACCAGCAACTGCAAAAGCTGCTGGCACCATTTGACTTTGCGCACCTGGTGCCTTTTACCGACCCGTCGGCCGCGCTGGCCGATCAGGCCCCACGCACCGGTTTGCTGCTGCGTGCTGCCTGCCACGCACCGGCCGACGCCCAATGGCTGCAAGCCGTGGCCCATGCCCTGGGCCTGAACCAGGCGGACACCCTGCACTACCAGGATGCGGTGCGCATGCAACACCGCTCGGTGCGCCTGAGTGCCCCGGATGCCAAAGGCTTGCGCCGCCTGGAAGGTTTTTTGACCGCCGGGGACAGCCGCTCGGCCCGCTGGCTCAAAACCTTGTTGCAAGAGGCCTCGCCGCTGAACTGGTCGGCCCGCCAGTGGCTGATGGCCTGCGACGCGCCACCCGAAGGGGCTGCCCCCGCCAGCCGCCAGGTGTGCAGTTGCCTGAACGTGCGCGAAGACGCCATCACCGCCTGCCTGCCAACCCAGAGCGGCGACGAGGACCAGCGCCTGGCCGGACTGCAAAGCCAGCTGCGCTGCGGCACCCAATGCGGCTCTTGCGTGCCCGAATTGCGCCAGATCATCCGGCGCATGGCACTGCCGGTCTGAACCCGGGCCGCGCATACCCATATAACGAACAGTTATCTGAATTCCTTCACAATCATTCCCATGAGCATCGGCCACTACATCAAGGACATCGGGCGCGGCAAAGACGGCGCGCGGGCGCTTGGCCGTGCGCAAGCCACGGACCTGATGGGCCAGATCCTGGACCAGGAAGTCAGCGACCTCGAGTTGGGCGCGTTTTGCATTGCCATGCGCATCAAAGGCGAAACCGCCGAAGAGATGGCCGGTTTTCTGGACGCCACCCACGCGCGGCTGAACCCCGTGCGGCTGAACGGCGCACCCGCTGTCGTGCTGCCCAGCTACAACGGTGCCCGCAAACTGCCTGTACTCACACCGCTGCTGGCCCTGTTGCTGGCCAGAGAAGGGGTGGCCGTGGTCTTGCACGGCACGGCCACCGAAGACAAACGCGTGAGCAGCCAGGCGGTGTTGGCCGTTTTAGGCATCACCGCATCCAGCTTGTCACCGTCCGTGCGCGCTGGCGACGTGGTGTTTGTGCCCACCGGCGTGCTGAACACCGGGCTGGAACGCCTGTTGGCTGTGCGCCGCGTGGTCGGTCTGCGCAACCCGGGCCACAGCCTGGTCAAGCTGATGAACCCTTGCGATGGCCCCGCCCTGGTGGTCAGCAGTTACACCCACCCCGAATACCTGCAGTCGATGTCCGCCACCTTGGCCCTGACGGGCCAGCACGCCCTGCTGCTGCGCGGCACCGAGGGCGAGTGCGTGGCCGATGCACGGCGCACACCGGCGATGGACGTTTTCAAAAACGGGCAGACGCTGCGCGTGCAGCCCCCCCAGGAAGGGTCGCTGGCCAAAATGCCCGAGTTGCCCGGCACCGACGCCAGCGCCACGGCGGCTTATATCCAGCAAGTGCTGCAGGGCACATTGCCCGTGCCCGCGCCCATTGCACTGCAAGTGCAACACATCCTTCACGAGGTGACCCCATGAATGACGCCCAGACACCTCTTGACCGTACTCTTGGCCGCTGCACCCTGGTGGGTGCAGGCCCGGGCGACCCGGATTTGCTGACCCTGAAAGCCGTGAAAGCGATTGCCAACGCCACCGTGCTGCTGGTCGATGACCTGGTCAACGATGCGGTGCTGGCCCACGCCTCGCCCACCGCCCGCATCGTGCATGTGGGCAAGCGTGGCGGCTGCAAGAGCACGCCGCAGGCCTTCATTGACAAGCTCATGATCACCGCCGTGCAAGAAGGCGAACAAGTGGTGCGCCTCAAAGGCGGCGACCCGTTCATCTTTGGCAGGGGCGGAGAAGAAGTCGAGCACCTGCGCGCAGCGGGTATCGATGTGGAGGTGGTCAACGGCATCACCTCGGGCCTGGCCGCGCTGAGCAGCCTGGGCGCACCGCTGACCCACCGCGAACACGCCCACGGCGTGGTGTTTGTCACCGGGCACGCCAAACCCGGCGACACCGGCATCGACTGGGCCCAACTGGCCGCCACGGCACACCAGGCCAAACTGACGCTGGTGATCTACATGGGCGTGAGCAGCCTGGAGCGCATCAGACAGGGCCTGTTGCAAGGCCTGCCCGCCCACACACCCGTGGCCATCGTGCAACGCGCCAGCCTGCCCACCCAACGCGAGGCCCTGACCACGTTGAGTGAATTGGTCAGCACCGTGCAGCGCGAACACCTGCAAAGCCCCAGCATCATCGTGGTGGGTGATGTGGTGCAAGGCGTGCGCGCCTGGGTGTCCAGGCCCACCACCACCATCGACCGTGCTGATGCGGGCCAGCGCTGCGCGTGAAAGAACAGCCTTCGGCCACAGGGGCGGCCTCCCACAAAAACAAGTTGGCAAGAACCAGAACCTTGCAAGAACCAAAGTCTTGTGGGAGCGCGCCCCTGCGCGCGAATGCCTACTGACTTTCATCAGCCGGGGCTTCGCCCAGCTGAATGAGTTAGCGGCTGAATGCTTTGCGCCAGGCGGTCTTGAGGTTGCTGAGTTTTTCAGCCGATGCCTGGTCCTGACTGGCACTGCGCAAGGCTTGACGGATGAACACAAACAACAGCAAGACAAAACCCGCAGCGAGGGTGGCCAGCATGGCGATGAGTGCTTTTTTCGGTTTGGCTTTGCGCTCAGGCGCTTGCGCCGCGTCGAGCACCTGGATCACGGCCCCTTCCCGTGACTCATCCACCTTGGCCAATTCGAACTGTTTTGCAAACAGCTCAAACAGGGTTTCGTGGTATTTGAATTCGCGGTATTTGGCCACGTAGTCGCTTTGCCCGGTGCCCGTGGGCTCGTCTTCTTCTTGCTTGCTCAGTTGGCGACGCAGGCTGCCGAGCTCATTCATGGCCAACTTGAAGTCGGGAGCGGTTTCAGCCAGGTAACCACGCATCGCACCCAACTTGACTTCCTGCGCCGTGACTTGCGCTTTGAGTGCCGCCACAGCGGCCACAGCCGATGCCGGATTGGACTTGAGCACATTGCCGCTGATGCCGGTCGCACGCAGTGCCAGTTCGGCGGCGATCATTTTGTCTTTGACCTGCGTGAGTTGCTTTTCAAAAAATGCTCGGCGTTGCTGTGCCTCGGTCACCGCCAGACGGGCCAGCAGTTTTTGCAGCTCATCCACATGGGCGTTGGCCAAGTCGGCCGCAAACTGGGGGTCTTTGTCGTCGATGTCAATGGTGATCAGACCGTCTTTGCCAGCCGCGGCTCGGGTGCTGCCGCTCAGCATCAGCCGGGTATCGATTTTTAATTTTGTTTCATAGCGGTCTTGCAATTTGAAACGTTCGATCAACGCATCCTGCACGTTGTTGCTTTTCAGGAAGGCAATGTACTGGTCAGCAGGGTTTTTGAGGCCTGCGGCGGCACCGGCCAAGCCCCCCAACCCGCCCAAACTGGCGAGCATGCTGGCAGCCGCACTTTGCTGTTGCTGCGGAGGCAGGAATTTGACCGTCGCCGTATAAGTGGGAGGGATGGCAAAACTGATCCCCAAAGCCACCAGGCCTACAAGCAACGACCCCAAGACGAGCAAGCGCAGGTTGTCGGCGATGGTTTGCAACAAGTCGAGCAAGCTGATCTCGTCTTCTGTTTCTGCGGCGATGTTAGGGTGATCGGTCACGGTGCTGGGTTCTTTTTTCGCCTGCAGGGCAGGCATTGACAGGGTCGTTTGGCCTTTACCGTGGCATGCGCTGGCTGGCGCCAGCGCGTACCACGTCGGGTTGGTGCCGCGTTAATTTCTCAATGTTTTGATGGCCGCCGCACCAATGCCCAGGTTGCTGAAAATCTGAGTCCAATCACGCAAGGCACGCACGAGGAAGTTGTAACCGCTTTCGCGGTCCACCTTGGCGGGCACGATGACGGTGTCGCCAGGCATGACTTGGGTGCTTTCAAAACTGCTGAAGAACCCTGCCGCGCGGCGGCTCAAAACCGAACCATCTGCGCGCAACACAAAAGTTTCACTGGCATCGGCATCTTCGGTCAGACCGGCGACCTTGATGATGTCACCCACGGTGCGTCCCGATTTGTAGATCATGACGTTTTCATTGTGGACGCTGCCAGCGGCAGAGACAAACGCGGGCAGCGCGGGCACCAGAACGGCATCGCCATCTTCCAGGGGAAGGCTGGGCAAAACACGCTGCAGATTGTGCAAGGGCTGGACCGCCACCGTTGCAACGGGGTCCAACTCCAAGGAAACGCGACCCTGGCTGCGCATGGCTTTGAGTTTGTCGATCTGGCTGCGCAGCTGGGCCTGCTGTTGCTGTTGCAGGGTGGCTGCTTGGGCCGCCCGGTCACCTGTGAGGTTCGCGGCCAGGGCGCCGCCTGCGTTCTGGGCTTGTGCCTCCAACCGGCGAATGACCAGGTCGAGGTTTTTCTGCTGTTGTTTGCGCACCGATTCACGGGTGAATTCGACCCCAAACAGATAGGCCTGGGGGGTGATCCCCCCAATGCGATCCATCAATTGGGGCAAAGTTTCACCGGGCAGCGACTGGTAAATACCGGGGGCAGCCACTTCGCCCTCGACACGCACCAGCCGCGTCTGCCGCTCGGTGGGCAAGCGCAGGTCGTTGCTGCCCATGATGGTGATGACGTCACCCGGTTGCAACAGCAGGTTGTGCTGGGGGTCTTTCTGCAGCACGGCTTTGCCCAGGTTGAATGGAATCAGATCGGTGCGCAGATCGGTTTTGTTCAGTCGCTCAATAACGGCATAGTCCCAGTTGATTTGATCCACCATGCTGCGCACGCGGTCAGTCACCTCAGCACCGGCCTCTTTGGTGTTGTTGGTGGTTTGAACCAGCTGATTTTTGCGTTTGTAGTAGTCGGGCGAGAGCAAAGCGTCTTTTTCAGGAATGAGGTCCAGAATGCGCATGCCACTTTGCCATTGGTAACGCAAAGGCCCGGCCACATGGCCTTGCAGTGTGACGGCATTGGCGAACGCCGGGCTGATACCCAGCAAGGTCACGATATCGCCATCCCGCAGTGACAAGGCCTGGCCCTGGGCGTTGAGTGTCAGGTCTTGCACTTGGCGCGGCGGGGTTTGAGTGGCATCGATGCGCTCGAGCAGGGCTTTTTGAGCCGTGACCAAGGCCGGCACGCCGCCCCCCAAAGCCAGAATGTCTTGCAAGGTGGTGCCAGGCTTGAGTTCATAAATGGCCGCCAGATCCGTCGCACCGGTCAACGCCACACGCGGTCCGGCGGGTGGAATCATGATGACGTCACCCGGTTGCAATGCCGCGTCTTTGGATTTATCGCCACGCCCAATGAAGTCGTACAGATCCAAAGTGGTGACGGTTTTGCCTGCGCGCTTGAGTTGGATGCCGCGCATGCTGCCCGTCGCGCTGGGTCCGCCGCTGGCAAAAATGGCGTTGACCAAGGTCGACAGGCTGTTGAGGTTGTAGGTGCCCGGTTGCTGGGCCTGACCCACGACATACACGGTGATGCCACGCAGCTTGCCCAAATTGGCGCTGACCGTGACGTTGTTGAACACCGTGGCCACGTGTTTACGCAAAGTGGCTTCCAGGTCTTTGACCTGAACACCACTCAATTGGACCGGGCCAATTTTGGGCACACTGATTTGCCCATTGCGGTCGATCGTCTGACTGCCTGCATAGTCCACAGCGCCCCAAATCTGGATACGGACTTCGTCCCCTTGACCCAGCACGTATTCAGAAGGCGCAGGCACAGCCGCATCCACCGCATAGGCTTGGGGATTCTCAAACAGGTCCATCCCAAAATGCATCAGCAAGCGGCCCGTGCTTTCTTGCACAAAGCGCTGAAATTGGCTCGGCGTTTGGGGCTTGCGTGCCCGTTGCGGGGACGCTTCTGGACGAACCGCATCTGCGGCGCCCAGATCGGTGCGTACTGGCAAGCTGAGCTGGGCCGGCGGTTTGCCCCCCAAGTCAGGCGATGCGCCCAAAGCCGCATCGCGGGTGGCGCCTGTAGCCCCTGGCAAGCCCCCGCCATCTTGCACTGAGGGCAAAACCTGCAGTGGCACCTGGGCTGTGGCAGGAAGCGTGCAACTCGCCCAAGCGACGAAGACCAATGGGGCCCAAAAGGGGAATGCACAACGGAAATGTTTCAAAAGATCTGTCACCATCAAAGAGCCGGGTATTTCAAAAAAATAGTTTTTATCGAAAATGGAATCCGCCAAATTTTAGTTCATCCATTAAATTGAAACGATTATTTCAAGCGAAGAAACGCCCACTGGCAATTTAGGCATCACACAGCTTGGCAAGCTTTTGAAAAGCAGCGCCGTTTTTTGCCGGTCCCAGCCCTACACTTCCAGGCATGAAGACATGGGATGTGGTGATCGTGGGTGCCGGGGCTGCCGGTTTGTTTTGTGCCAGCGTGGCAGGCCAGCGCGGGCTGAAGGTGCTGGTCATCGACCGCAGCGACAAGGTCGCCGAAAAAATCCGCATCTCGGGGGGCGGGCGCTGCAACTTCACCAACCGTTTGCTGGACGCATCGGCCCCGCAAAAGCACTTCATCAGCCAAAACCCGCACTTTTGCCGTTCGGCCCTGTCGCGCTACACCCCGCAAGACTTCATCGATCTGGTGCAAAAACACGGCATCGCCTTCCACGAAAAGCACAAAGGCCAGCTGTTTTGCGACCATTCGGCCGAAGACATCATCCGCATGTTGCTGGCCGAATGCACCGCTGGGGATGTCACGCTGTGGCCCGGTTGCGGCGTGCAGTCTGTGCGACACCACACACAGCCCCCGGAATCTGCACACTACCTGCTGGAAACCGACCAAGGCCCGGTACAAACCGCCGCGCTGGTAGTGGCCACAGGCGGTTTGTCGATTCCCAAAATTGGCGCCAGTGATTGGGGCTACCGCATCGCCAGCCAATTTGAGCTGCGCCTGGTGGAGCGTCGCCCCGGCCTGGTGCCCCTGACTTTTGACGGCGATGCCTGGGCGCCTTATGCCCAACTGGCGGGCCTGGCTTTGCCGGTGGGCATCGCGACGGGCGAGAAAAAAGCCCGCATGCACTTTGACGAAGACCTGCTGTTCACGCACCGGGGTTTGTCAGGCCCCGGCGTGTTGCAAATTTCCAGTTACTGGCAAGACGGCACGCCCATCTGCCTGAACCTGGCACCCGACGTCAACCTGAAAGAACGCCTGCAAGAGGCCAAGATGCGCTCCAAAAAACTGCTCGGCAATGAATTGGCCACCTTGGTGCCCAGCCGCCTGGCCGAAGCCTGGGTCAGCCAGGATCCAGCCTTGCAGCGCACCGCCTCCGACGTGCCCGACAAAGCCCTGAACAAACTGGCCGAAGCCTTGTCCAACTGGTGCCTCACGCCAACGGGCAGCGAGGGCTACAAAAAAGCCGAAGTCACGCTGGGCGGCGTGGACACGCGCGACCTGTCTTCACAGACCATGGAGTCCAAGCAGCCGGGCTTGTATTTCATTGGCGAAGTGGTCGATGTGACCGGCTGGCTGGGGGGCTACAACTTCCAGTGGGCCTGGGCCAGTGCCCACGCCTGTGCGCAGGCGCTGGCGGCCCGGCCCCACTGAGCCCAGCGGCAGGCCCCATGTCTCCACAGCTGGGTCAGCGGTCGCCCCCCGGTTTTTAAAAGTTGAAGCGCCGACCCAACTGCATGAACACGTTGTTCGCACCCTCCGAACCTCGAGCCGCCCCCAGATAGATGTCGCCGATCTTGCTGTCCACCGCCCAAAAAACACTCAGGCTGCGCTTGGCTTGGCTGTTGTCTCCCGCACGCCAGGCCCGCCCGATTTCGGCCACCGTCCCCAGATAAGATTTCTGCTGCAACAAACCGCCGTCTGACAACCGGTACATGTAGGTGCCATAAGCGTGTGCCAGCCGCTCGCCCGCCAGTTGTCCCATTCGGTAAGCCCCCATGAACTGAAAGCCGCCCATGTACAAGTTGCCGGGGCTCTCACATTGGCTGCAGTTTTTCGGCACGTCTTCGCGCCCCAGGTTCACGCCAAAGTTGAAAACATGCGGCGCGAAGGCCTTGGCCCAACGGGCACTCAACCTCGCACTGCGGTAATCCGCGCCCGTAAAACCTTGCTCCAGCGACGTCATGAACGAATAACCCTTCGAAGGGAAACTCACCGAATCGAGTTGATCCACTTCGAACTGCAACCGTGCTGCGGAATAGCGCACACGGGAATCCTCCAGCTGAACCAGACGCCCTTGCTCTGGCAGAAAAATGCTCCGCGTGACATCCACCGTGTCAGCGAGAATGGCATGGGCCAGCCCCAGCTTGAGGACCGATTTGCGGTCAAATTCATGGTTCAAGCTCACGGCCAACTCTGAGCGCCCCTCGTTCAAGTAGCCAAATTTCTGATTCGCCTGCTGAGCGCCCAAAATTTCGGGCGTGTACACCGGGATGGTGTTTCTGCGGTAACCCAGGCTGGTTTCTATGCCCCAGTGGGCTGACAACGGCTGAAACAAGCGCCCGGTCAACTCCGATTGCGTGCCAAATCGCGCATCGATCAACAGCTCCAACCCCTCCTCCGTGAGCCAGGGCCGCCTGTACCCAACGCCAAAAGAAAACTGGTGCACCCCGCCCTGCTCTGTTGAAAAACCCAGACTGGACTTGATGAAATGCGGGCCATAAGGCTTTTCCCGCACATGCACGTTCAACACATACTGGTCACCGTGCATTTGCGCCAAGCTGTAACTGACCTGCTCAAAATACCCACTGGTGTAGAGCTTGTCGATCAAATCGGCCACTTCCTTCGGCTGAAATGGCTTGCCCAGCAACGCTGACATCTCACGCTGAACATGGCTGGCAGGCACCTCCTTGTTGCCGCTGACCTGAATCTCATGCACATGGATTTCCCGCTGGTCAAACGCCAAACGGTTGCGCCCGGAATCGCTGCTGGGCACAACCGACTGGAGCATGCGTGTCCAATGCCCCTGCACCTTGTCGAGCGCCAATTCCCCCTTGGCCACGATGTGTGCCGCCTGGTTGAAGTCTGCGAACCGGACGCCCTGCAAATCCGGCTGCACCAGAATGTCTTGCGGCCTCAACAGCGCCAGGTTGCGTTTTTCGTTTTGGCGAATCAGGATCTCCAGCATCTGATTGGCCACGGTCAGGGCATTGCCGGCAACCGGCACGGCTTGTGACGACTGGTCTTGCCCCAAATAAGACGCCACCACCGTATCGGCCCCTTCTCGCAAGGCCACTTCCACCGGCAAATTGGCCACCAGCCCCCCATCGACATACGTCTCGCCGTCCAGATCGACAGGCGCAAACACGCCGGGTGCGGCCATGCTGGCCCGAATCGCCGTGATCAAAGACCCTTTGTCAAACACCTGCAACTCGCCGTCACGGTAACGCGTGGCCACGGCGCGAAAGGGAATCCTCAACTGGTCGAAATCGACCTGTGCCGGGACATGTGCCAACAATTGCTGCAACAAGGCCATGAAACGCTGACCATCGCTGGCCCCACGCGCAAAACTCAAGCCGCCATCTTGCTGAATGCCGAACTCCAGGTTGATCGGGTATTGCAACTGGTAGGCACGGGTACGGGTGGGCAAATCCAGCCGATCGATCTGATCCAACGCGACTTTGGCAGGATCCAGATTGCCGATCACCTGCTCGATGGCCTCCGTGCTCATGCCGCTGGCATACAAACCGCCGATGACCGCGCCCATGCTGGTGCCGACAATGCGCGCAATGGGAACACGGTCTTTTTCCAGCCGCCGCAAAACGGCCAGATGCGCAAATCCCTTGGCCCCCCCACCGGCCAGCACCACCACCACACCGGGCGACACTTTGGCTTCTTGCGCATGGACCGAAGCCATGCCCAGCGACAGGCTCGCGACCAGGAAAACCCAAAAACCTTTTTTGATACCGACCCACTGCATGACCGTCTCCACACCCCACCCAAAGAAGAATTTTTGCATTTTTACGTCCGGGGGATTCAAAAGTGAAGTGCAACCAACAGGTCCGTGCCCTTGGGCAGGTGCGGGTGTCCGCTGTCAGGCCGCACACATTTTCGCTGCGTGAAGTCACCCCAGCATGACCAAGATCAAAATGCAAATACTAGTTTTGAGTAACATCTGACGATTCTGGAGCGTGTAGGTCGACCATCGAGGTCGTCGATCACGAAGGTTTGTTGGTTTGGGTTCAAAAGCGAAGGGCAGAGTTCAACTCATGATGAAGGCATCGATTTCCATGGATTCGCTGGCGTTGCAGGATGTGACCCACCAGTTGGTGCAGCATTTCATCGCTGAGTTACAAGACATGCTGGATGATTTGGGTGCTGGCACCTTGAGCCCGCAGCAAAGCAATGTGCTGGACAAAATTGTGGTGTTCTTTGACCAGGAAATGAAAGACCACCACCGCGAGGAAGAAGGACATGTCTTTCCCTTGTTGCTGTCGCAGGGCGACCCGGCACTGAGCGAAAAGGTGCGTGTGCTTCAGGCCGATCACGACGAATTGCGCATTGGCTGGCGCAAGCTCAAGTCCTGCATCCAGCAGGCGCAGACAGCCTCTCCGGTAGACGCACAAGCCTTGCACACCAGTTTCGATCAATACAGCACCTGCTTTGCCAGGCATCTGGCGTTGGAAGAATCCATCCAGTTTTCTCCCGAAACCCAGCTCTTGTTCAAACGCTGGGACACTTGAGCGCAGGCCAGGGCGACCCGCGCCTGCGATACCCAACAAATACGACCGTATCACGGCGAACACTTCCCACCAACGCCTGTTCAAGACCCCCGCCAAACGGGCTATAATCGCCGTCTTTGCTGGCAAACCCCCGTCTGCCAAATACTAGTTCGTGACGGGGAACCGCCGAAACTGGGTTTCAAGGGCCCGATCTCCCTCGTGACTGCAGCCGGCACATTTTTGGAAAATTGATTCAATGACCACCATCCGCGTGAAAGAAAACGAACCGTTTGACGTTGCACTGCGTCGCTTCAAGCGCACCATCGAAAAACTGGGCCTGCTGACCGACCTGCGTGCCCGCGAGTTCTACGAAAAGCCCACAACCGAGCGCAAGCGCAAAAAATCGGCTGCCGTCAAGCGTCACTACAAACGCGTTCGCAGCATGCAATTGCCCAAGAAGATGTATTGATCTTCTCATTTGTATGACCCGCTAGGGTCTGCAAACAAGCCCGCTGGAGGACGCTCAGGCGGGCTTTGTCATTTATACCGCCCCATTTCCACCACGCCAGGAACCTCTCATGAGCCTGAAAGAACAGATCACCGAAGACATGAAGACCGCCATGCGGGCCAAAGACGCCGAGCGTCTGGGCACTATCCGCTTGCTGCTGTCGGCCATGAAGCAAAAAGAAGTCGATGAGCGCATCGAACTCGACGATGTGGCCGTGGTGGCCATTGTGGACAAACTCATCAAGCAGCGCAAAGACTCGATCGCCGCTTTTGAACAGGCCGCCCGCCAGGATCTGGCCGACAAGGAAAAGGCCGAAATGGCGGTGTTGCAAGCCTACTTGCCCGAGCGCATGTCGGCCGAAGAAGTCACGGCAGCCGTTCAGGCCATCGTGGCCGAACTCGGTGCCAAAGGCCCCGGCGACATGGGCAAAGTGATGGGCGCGGTGAAGGCTAAACTGGCGGGGAAAGCCGACATGGGCCAAGTGTCTGCCGCGGTCAAAGCCGCTTTGGCAGGCTGACAGCCTAGTGCCTGATCCAGCGATCAGGCAGCCAGGATCATGGCGGAGCCCAGCACCGCCATGACCGCACCGCCCCAAGCCCCCCAAGCGGGGCTGCGGCGGTAAACCACCCACAGCAGCGGCAGCAGCAAGATGGGGGTGAGTGACGAAAAAATCCCCACCAGATTGGCCTGCCCGGTTTTCAGCGCCTGCAAGATCAAGGTCATGCCCAAGGCCATCGCCACAGCGGCACTGGCCCAGGTGTTCAACAGGGTTTTGACAGCCAGCGGGTTTTGCACCCGCGCTACCTGCGCACCCGCCCAAAGCAACGCCAGATGCGCCAGAAAGCTGGCCGATGTGCGCACTGCAGACGCCGCCACCGCATCCACCCCTGAAGTCATCAAGGGCTTGATCATCAAGGTCGCGACCGATTGACACAGTGCGGCCAAGAGGCCCAGCAACACCCCCACCAGCAAAGTGCCTTGGGTTTTTTCCCACGCGTGGGTTTCGCTCTCGCGGCGGCCCCAGACGATGGCCACCATCACACCCGAGACCAGCAAACCGCCCCCCAGCAAGGTCCAACCCCACAGGGTTTCGCCCAAAAACAGCCAGGCCAAAAAGGTGGAAAAAATGGCATGCGTGGCAAACAGCACACCGCTGCGGCGCGGCCCCAACCTGTTCATGCAGGCAAACAGCGCGGTGTCACCAATGAAAATGCCGATGAACCCCGACAAGGCCAACAACGCGACGTAGGCAGCATTCAGGCTGCGCCATTGCCCGGTGAACAGCGCCAGCGTCCACAGCAGGGTCAGCGCAAAGAACAAACGCCAGCGTGTGAAGGCAAAGGCGCCCATCTGGCTGGATGCGGCTGCAGAAAACAAACTGCCCACCGCCCAAGACAAGGCGGCCAGCGCCGCCAGGAGTTCAGCCTGCACAGCGCTGCAGGCCTCAGCTGCCTGCCAGCTTCATGCGGTTAACCAGGATGGAGCCGGTGGTTTTGGCGCCCATGTTGTAGGTGTCTGCGCCCACAGCCTCGATGCCCATCAGCATGTCCTTGAGGTTGCCCGCGATGGTGATCTCATGGACAGGGTAGGCAATCTGGCCATTCTCGACCCAAAAACCGCTGGCGCCGCGTGAATAGTCGCCTGTGACGTAGTTCACGCCCTGCCCCATCAGCTCGATCACAAACAAGCCCGTGCCCAATTTTTTGAGCATCTCGTCCAGGTTGTCGCCAGCTTGCGTCAGGCGCGACGTCAAGCTCAGGTTGTGCGATCCACCGGCGTTGCCCGTGGTCTTCATGCCCAGCTTGCGGGCTGAATAGCTTGACAGGAAATAGCCCTCCACCCGACCGCCCTTGACCACCTTGCGGCGGACCGAGCGCACGCCTTCGTCGTCAAAAGGCGAGCTGCCTTTGCCGCGCAACAGAAAGGGGTCTTCATCAATATCAATGTGCTTGGGGAACACTTTTTTGCCCAGCGAATCCAGCAAAAAGCTGCTCTTGCGGTACAGCGCACCACCACTCACGGCCTGCACAAAGCCCCCCAACAAGCCAGCGGCCACGGGCGACTCGAACAACACCGGGCACTCAGTGGTGGCGATTTTGCGCGCACCCAGCCGAGACAAGGCGCGCTCTGCGGCGTAACGACCGACCGCCTCGGGCGAGGCCATGTCGTCGGCGCAACGCATCGAGGTGTACCAGGCGTCGCGTTGCATCTCGGCGTTGCGACCAGGCAACTTGGCGATCGGCGCCACCGACACGCTGTGACGCGAACTGGCATAGCCGCCCCGAAAGCCATGGGTATGGGCGCTGAAAAAGTGGCTCTGCTGGGCCGACACGGCCGCGCCGTCGCTGTTGGTGATGCGGCGGCTGGTTTTCAGCGCCGCCGCTTCGCACTGCAAGGCCAGCTGGGCCGCTTCTGCGCTGTTGATCGACCAGGGGTGGAACAAGTCCAGATCGCGGTGGTTCGTCTCGATGTCGGCTTCGTCCGGCAAACCGGCGGTGGGGTCTTCGGCGGTGAAGCGGGCAATGTCGTACGCGGCCTGCACCGTGCGCTCAATCGCCGCCTTTGAAAAATCGGAGGTGCTGGCGTTGCCCCGGCGGTGGTCGACATAGACCGTCACGCCCAGGGATTTGTCGCGGTTGCGCTCCACATTCTCCAGTTCGCCCTTGCGCACACTGACCGACAAGCCACAGCCTTCGGAGGCTTCGGCACCCGCGTTGGTGGCCCCCAGTTTTTTGGCATGCCGGAGGGCGATGTCCACCAACTCTTCAAAATGGTCGCGCGAGTAGCTGAAGCCGTCATGCGCTTGTGACGCAGAAGCTGTTGAGGCGGAGGCTGTTTTGGCGTTGGGTGTTTTCACGGAAGGGGTCTCAAAGCAAATGGCGAACGCGCAGCGCGCAGTGGCCGCTATGATACTTGCCACCCAGCCTGCGCGCTGCCTCAGAGAACGAGTTCCCCCAGTCATGTCCCGTAAACCCAAAAAAGGCTATTTCGTCCGTGGTCAATTTGTTGCCGAAGGCAGCGAACTCGACCTGGAGTACAAGCGCGAACTCAAAGGCGGCCTCGATGGCCCCAGCCGCACCGAACTCAAGCGCGAAAGCACCGAACTGCAAGAACTCGGCACCGCCTTGCTGAGCCTGCGCAAAGACCTGATGGAAGGGCTGAGCCTGCCAGACAAACTGGTCGATGGTCTGGCCGAAGCCAAGCGCATCACCAACTTTGAAGGCAAGCGCCGCCAGATGCAGTTCATTGGCAAGCAAATGCGTTTGCTCAGCCCCGAAACCCTGCAGGCCGTGCGCGAGGCGCTGGACATCCAGCGCCTGGGCAGCGCCAAAGACACGCAGGCCCTGCACCTGGCCGAAGCCTGGCGTGACCGCCTGATTGCGGACGATGCCGCCGTGGGCGAATGGATTGCGCATTACCCACAAACCGACATCCAGCAACTGCGTGCCCTGGTGCGCCAGGCCCGCAAGGACGCGGTCCCCGTGACCAACGCCGCCGTGTCGCAAGGTTTGGCGCCACGCCAAAGCCGGGCCTACCGCGAGATGTTCAAACTGGTGCGCAGCGTGTTGACCGGCGGAGAAAGCGACGCCGACAACGAGGAGGATGCCGATGACTGAACCCCGCCATGACCCGGTCAAGATCGGCATCGTGTCCATCAGCGACCGTGCCAGCACCGGCGTTTACGAAGACAAGGGCCTGCCCGCTTTGCAAGCGTGGCTGACCCAAGCACTGCGCAACCCCATTGCTTTTGAGCCGCGCCTGATTCCCGACGAAAAAGACCGCATCAGCGCCACGCTGATCGAACTGGTCGATGCCGGTTGCAGTCTGGTGCTGACCACCGGCGGCACAGGCCCTGCCCTGCGCGATGTGACGCCCGAGGCGACGCTTGCCGTGGCCGACAAGGAAATGCCCGGGTTTGGCGAGCAAATGCGCCAGATCAGCCTGAAATTTGTACCCACCGCGATCCTGTCGCGCCAGGTCGCGGTGATCCGGGGCCACAGCCTGATCATCAACTTGCCCGGCCAGCCCAAATCAATTGCCGAAACACTGGAAGGCCTGAAAGACGCCGACGGCCAATCCGTGGTGCATGGCATCTTTGCCGCCGTGCCTTATTGCGTTGATTTGATTGGCGGCCCCTACCTGGAAACGCACGACGAAATCTGCAAAGCCTTCCGTCCCAAAACCGCGATCCGTCCGGCACGCTGAAGGTTCGGTATAATCCCTGTTTTTCGGCAAGAGCGACAGCAGCACCTCCGGCTAGACCACCGCCATCAGCGCGACGCCCCCATGCGGGCCGGTCACCGTTCCGCAAGGACTGCATACCAAATGTTCGCCCACCATCTTGCCATTGCCGATCCAACGCCCATATAGGGTATTGATCTGTGTCCTACAAGCCCGCGCCGGGATGTATTTGGCGCTGACTGTGTCCGTTTCCTTGTCTGTTTTGATGTTCCGAGGTGTTCATGCCTACTCAAAAGCCGAAGAAGCCTGCCCAGGCCCCTGCCCAATCCAAAACCGTTGCCAAAACCGCCATTGCCGCCAAAGCCCCCGCGCCCGTCGCCAAGGCCAAAGCAGCAAGCCCGGTGACTGCCCAAGCACCCGCCAAAAAGCCCGCCCCCGTGGCGAGCAAGGCCAAGGCCGCGCCACCAGCCGCCCAAGCAGTCACCCGTGCGGTCAAGACAACGGCAACCCCAGCGACTCCTGCCAAGTCTGTGAAGAAAGCCGCCTCCGTGCCCGCCAAGAAATCTGAAGTGATCGAGAAAAAATCCACCGCCAAAGCCAAAGAGGCCGTTGCCGAAGTGGCCGTGAAGAAACCCGCCAAAGCAGCCAAAGCCGAAGACAAAAAGCCCGCAGCCAAAAAAGCCGTGACCGGTGCCAAGCGCGGCCCCAAGAAAAAAGGCAGCATCGCCGAGCCGAGCCTGGACGATGACCTGGACATCGAAGCCGACCTCGAAGGCGAGCCGGTCGTCGAAGCGGGCTCCGAGACCGCCGAAAAGGTCAAGCCTCTGCGCATGAAGATCAGCAAGGCCAAGGAACGCGCCTTGATGAAGGAATTTGGTCTGGACGAAACCGTTCTAACCGAAGCCGAGATGAAGCAGCGCCGTGACCGCCTGAAAGCGCTGATCAAGCTGGGCAAGACCCGCGGCTACCTGACCAACGGCGAAATCAGCGACCACTTGCCCGACAAACTGGTCGATGCCGAAACCCTGGAAGTGGTGATCGCCACCCTGAACGACCTGGGTGTGGCGGTGTACGAGCAAACGCCCGACGCCGAGAGCCTGATCATCACGGACAACGCGCCCACGGGCTCGACCGAAGAAGAAGCCGAAGAAGCCGCCGAAGCCGCCTTGTCCACCGTGGACAGCGAGTTCGGCCGCACCACCGACCCGGTGCGCATGTACATGCGTGAAATGGGCACAGTGGAACTGCTGACCCGTGAAGGTGAAATCGAGATCGCCAAGCGCATCGAAGGCGGCTTGATGGACATGATGGCCGCGATCAGCGCATCACCCGCCACCATCGCCGAAATCCTGCGCATGGCCAGCGAGATCCGTGAAGGCAAAGTTGTCATTTCCACCGTGGTGGACGGTTTTGCCAACCTGAACGAAGCCGATGACTACGTGGCCGAAGAAGACTTCGACGAATTCGACGAAGCCGACGACGACGACGGCAAAGGTGGCTCCAAGGCCCTGACCAAGAAGCTCGAGGAGCTGAAAAACCAGGCCCTGGAACGCTTTGACCGCATCACCGAATACTTCGAAAAAGTGCACAAGGTGTACGACAAGGAAGGCTGGGGCACACCGGCTTACGTCAAGGTTCAAACCGCCTTGTCCGAAGAGCTGATGACCATCCGCTTCACCGCCAAAACCATCGAAAAACTCTGCGACATGGTGCGCGGTCAGGTCGACGATGTGCGCAAGAAAGAGCGTGAACTGCGCCGCATCATTGTGGACAAATGCGGCTACCCGCAAGAACAGTTCATTGCAGACTTCAGTGGCCGTGACAAAGCCGGCAAGCGCGTGGAGTCGCAACTGCTCAACCTCAAGTGGATTGAAAAACAAGCTGCGTCAGGCAAGAGCTGGAGCGCCGTCATGGGCCGCAACATCCCGCCCGTGCAAGACCTGCAGCAAAAACTGATGGACCTGCAATCGCAAGTGGTGGTGCCGCTCGATGAGCTGAAAGACATCAACAAGCGCATGAACGCTGGCGAGCGCGCCAGCCGTGACGCCAAGAAAGAGATGATCGAGGCCAACTTGCGCCTGGTGATCTCGATCGCCAAGAAGTACACCAACCGCGGCCTGCAGTTCCTCGACCTGATCCAGGAAGGCAACATCGGCCTGATGAAGGCGGTGGACAAGTTCGAATACCGCCGCGGCTACAAGTTCTCGACCTACGCCACCTGGTGGATCCGCCAGGCGATCACGCGCTCGATCGCCGACCAGGCGCGCACCATCCGCATCCCGGTGCACATGATCGAGACCATCAACAAGATGAACCGCATCTCGCGTCAGCACTTGCAGGAATTTGGCTTCGAGCCCGATGCCTCCATCCTGGCCGAGAAGATGGAGATCCCGGAAGACAAGATCCGCAAGATCATGAAGATCGCCAAAGAGCCGATCTCGATGGAAACGCCGATCGGTGACGACGACGACAGCCACTTGGGCGACTTCATCGAAGACAGCACGCACACCGCGCCCATCGACGCGGCCCTGCAAGCCGGTCTGCGCGACGTGGTCAAGGACATCCTGGACAGCCTGACGCCACGCGAAGCCAAAGTGCTGCGCATGCGTTTCGGCATCGAGATGTCGACCGACCACACCTTGGAAGAAGTGGGCAAGCAGTTCGACGTCACGCGTGAACGCATCCGCCAGATCGAAGCCAAGGCGCTGCGCAAACTCAAGCACCCCAGCCGCAGCGACAAACTGCGCAGCTTCATCGATACGATGTAAGCCTGTTCAGCATCCCCAAGCAAAAGCCTCCCTGCTGCAAAGCGGGGAGGCTTTTTTACGGGTGCACAACTCACAACATCTGAGCCCATCGATCATTCGGCCGCAGGGGCGGCCTCCCACAAAACCCCAGCCCCTTCAAAGTACCCGAACATTGTGGGAGCGCGCCCCTGCGCGCGAATGCCAGTAGGCCACACCGGGCTTTTGCGCCCGGGGCGATCAGCGCGACTGGGCCTTGTTGCCGTAAGGGCAGTGGTTGGGGCGTGGCCCGACCTGCGGGTGCAGGCGGCAGGTGTTTGGGCGCTGCGCATAGACCGTGCAGCGGCGGGTCTTGGCGTCCAGCAAATGGCAGTCGCCGCTGGCGCGGCGGGCCAGGCTGAAGATGCTGTTCTTGAAGTTGAAATGGTCGATCAAACCGGCCTTGGACAAGCGCTTGGCGATGTGCTTGGGGTCTTCGTGCTCGGCCTCAAAAGAATCCACCATGCCCAGCCGCACCAGATCGGCCATCTTGACCTCGACGGGCATGGTGCAGCAATTGGCCGCACAGGTGTCGCACAAGCCGTTTTTGTAACGGGTCCAGGTTTCGCAACGGTCAACATCAACAACGGCAATGGGGGATCTCATGGGGTGATCAGACCACAGAAAACTGCAAAGGCACCACGCGGTTCATGTCCACGTTTTGGCGAGCGATCCAAAGATCATGGGCGTCTTGCAAGCTCAACCAGCTTTCGGGTGTGCGGCCCAAAGCCTTGGACAAACGCAACGCCATCTCGGGCGTTACCCGGCTGCTGCCCTTGAGGATGCGGCTCAAGGTGGACGGTGCCACATCGAGTTTTTCAGCCAATTCCCGACCGGATATGCCGTGCGGGTCGAGGTAAATTTCCTGAATGAATTCACCAGGATGAGGGGGGTTGTGCATGGCCATCAGTGATAGTCCTCGTAATCCAATATGTAGGCGTTGCCGTCTTCAAACTCAAAGGTCAAGCGCCAATTGCCGTTCACGGTGATTGACCAGCGCCCCCGCATTTCGCCTTTGAGCGAATGCAGCCGAAAGCCCGGAATATCCATGTCATCAATGACTTGCGCAGTGTCCAAAGCCGCCAACTGCATGCGCAAACGCTTGGCATGGCTCGCCTGAACGCCCGCCGCCTTGCCTGACTCAAACAGACTGCGCAAGCCTTTGTGGCGAAACGACTTGATCATGCGTGAACTTTATCATGTTGCGCACCACGCAACAAAACAACGCCAACGAAACCCTATTTCAAGCCGCTTGTGCTTCGCCCCAATAGTGAAAGCTCATCGGACGCGGGCCTGACAAATAGGCGGATTTCTTGGTGGCCGCAAACCCGGCAGCATCCAGCAAACCGGGAATGTCGCTCCCCAGATGACAGCCCCCAGCCAGTGGCCCCCACAACGGTTGCAGACGGTCTTGCCAGCGGCGCACGCTTTCATCGGGCGCACGGCCATGCTCGCAAAACAGCAGCTTGCCGCCCGGCACCAGCACCCGGCGCATCTCGCGCAGGGCCTGCACCGCATCGGGAATGCTGCACAGGGTGTAGGTGCAGACCACGGTGTCAAAGCTGGCATCGGCCGTGGGCAACTGCTCGGCCGACAGGCCCATCAACTCCACCGCGAGTCCCGCCTCGCGGCTGCGTTTTTGCGCCAAGCGGTGCATTTGCAAAGCCGGGTCTACACCGACCAGGCGGGTGATGCGGCTGCGGTCGTAAAAGGGCAGATTCCGCCCTGTTCCCATGCCGACTTCCAACACCCGGCCCTGGGCCTGAGGCACCAGCTGACGGCGCTGGCGCTGCACCATGGGCAGGCCGCAGGCGATGTCGATCAGGTAGGGCAACACATGCCGGTCATAGAAGTTCATATTGGGCCTGCTCTGTGCTGACACCATGGACTGACGCTTTGTGCGAAAGGCACTCTCAGCCCTTCTTGGCCACCAAGGTCAGGATATCGTAGCTGGCCACCACCTCGCCCAGCTGGTTGGTCACTTCCACATCCCACGCGACCACGCCCTGGCCCACGCCGTTGGCATCTTTTTTGTTGCGGTCAATCTTGCGCTTGGCCGTCAGGCGCGCCTGGATGGTGTCGCCAATGCCCACCGGCTTGACGAAGCGCAGCGTGTCCAGTCCGTAGTTGGCCAGCACCGGGCCGGGCGCTGGCGAGACAAACAAACCGGCCGCTGCCGACAGCACAAAGTAGCCGTGCGCTATGCGTTTGCCAAAGGGCGAATCCTTGGCCGCGATCTCGTCGAAGTGCATGTAGAAATAGTCGCCCGACAGGCCGCCAAAGGCCACGATGTCGGCCTCGCCCACGGTGCGGCGGTGGGTGAGCAAACTCTCGCCAATCTGCAACTCTTCAAAGTAACGGCGGAAGGGGTGGACTTCGGTCTCGATCAGTTTGGCACCGCGCATGTATTCGCCGGTGACGGCGGCGATCATGCTGGGTGAGCCTTGCAGCGCGGTGCGCTGCATCAGGTGCTTGACGGCGCGCATGCCGCCCAACTCTTCACCCCCACCCGCACGGCCCGGGCCGCCGTGCTTGAGCGGCGGCAGTGGCGAGCCGTGGCCGGTGGATTCCACCGCCGCTTCGCGCTCCAGGATATGCAGGCGGCCGTGCAGCGCAGCGGCCACCGGGATCACGCGGGCCGCCACTTGCGGGTCGCGGGTGACCAGGGTGCCCACCAGGCTGCCCTGGCCGCGCGCGGCCAGTTGCAGGGCTTCGTCAATGCCGTCATACGGCATGAGGGTGCTGACCGGGCCAAAGGCCTCCACGTCGTGCACGCTGTCGGTCTGCAAAGGCTTTTGGCACAGCAGCAACGTGGGCTGGAAGAAGGCGCCTTGCGCCACACCCTCGCCCACGGGTGCGAAATCCTGGCCACCGCCAAACACCAGTTCGGCGCTTTGGCGCAGCAGGGCCACGCGCTCGGCCACGTCGACCTGTTGCGCGTGCGAGGCCAGTGCGCCCATCTTCACGCCTTCGACCGATGGGTCACCCACCACCACCTTGGCCAGGCGGGCTTTGAGTTTTTCAGCCACGGCGTCCAGATGCTGGCGCGGCACGATGGCGCGGCGGATCGCGGTGCACTTTTGACCGGCCTTGACGGTCATCTCGCGCGCGACTTCTTTCACAAACAGGTCGAACTCTTCGTCATCGGGCGTGACATCGGGCGCGAGGATGGCGCAGTTGAGCGAGTCGGCTTCGGCGTTGAAGGGGATGCTGTGCTTGACCACATTGGGGTGCACACGCAGCATGGCGGCGGTGTCGGCCGAACCGGTGAAAGTCACCACGTCCTGGCCGTTCAATCGGTCCAGCAGATCACCAGTCGAGCCAATCACCAGCTGCAAAGCGCCTGCCGGCAAGATGCCTGACGCCTCGACCAGACGCACCATGGCTTCGGTCAGATAGCTGGTGGACGATGCGGGTTTGCCAATGCAGGGCATGCTGGCCAGAAAGCTGGGTGCGAACTTTTCCAACAGACCCCAGATGGGGAAGTTGAAGGCGTTGATGTGCACCGCGATGCCGCCACGCGGCACCAGGATGTGCGTGCCCGCAAAGCCGCCCTTCTTGCCCAGCGAAAAAGCCGGGCCTTCGTGGATCAGGTTGCCGCTGGGCAGCTCGTTGCTGCCCATGCCCGCATACGCGAACAAGGTGCCTGCACCGCCTTCGATGTCGACCCAGCTGTCGGCACGCGTGGCACCGGTGTGGGCCGAGATGGCGTAAAGCTGCTCTTTGTGCTCGCCCAGGTACTTGGCCAGGGCCTTGAGGCGCTGCGCACGCTCCTGGAAGTCGAGCTTGAGCAAATTGGGCAGGCCCACGTGACGGGCGTAATGCACCGCATCGCCAAAGTCGATGGCCTCGGCGTGGGTCTGAAAGACCGTCTGACCGTTGACGGCGCTGCGCAGGGCTTGCGCACCTTGCTGGCCAATCCATTGGCCACCGATGAAACTTTGCAGGACTTGGGACATGAGCTGGCGCTTTCTGAAAAAAACAAAGCTCGGTCCATCAGCATTAACCAACCGAGCGGTCGGTTAATTTTAGTCGCTTTGCCTGTGCCTCCAAAGCCCAACGGGACAAGGGTTTCCCCTTGTCCCGTTGATCTGGTTCAGCAGGTCGGAACCTTCAGGTCCGACATTCGCGGGCGTTGGCGCAACCCCAATAACTCAAGCCACCTCGAACGCCATCAGGCCCGTGGCTGTGTTGGAGATCGGAATATGGTAATTGCGGTGCACTTCTTTGATGCGCGGGCCCGCAGCGGACAAAGCCGCGCGCATGGCCAGCCACATCAGAAGTTCGACGCCTTGGGTGCCGGTTTTTTCCACCAACTCCAGGGTGCTGAACTGCGTTGCCCATTCGGGGTTGCTGACCAGGCTGTCCATGAACTGCAGGTCAAACGCTTTGTTGATGAAGCCCGCGCGCTCGCCGTCCAGCTGGTGGCTCAAACCGCCTGATGCGCACACCACCACCTTCTTGCTGCTGTCCCAGGCCGCAATCGCCTCGCCAACCGCCTTGCCCAAGGCGTACACGCGCTTGGCCGAAGGCAACGGAAACTGCACGGTGTTGATGTTGATGGGCACGATGGTCACGGGCGTTTCGCCTTCGGGCCAAAACAGCTTGAGCGGCAAAGTGCAAGCATGGTCCACCAGCATCTCCTGGCAGGTCACGATGTCAAAGTCCTTGCCAATCAGCGTGTTGATGATCTGCCACGACAGGTCCACCTCGCCCTGGAACGGTGGCAAGGTGGGGATGCCCCAGCCTTCGTCGGCGTTGTTGTATTGGGCTGCTGCACCCACGGCAAAAGTGGGCATCTTGTCCAGAAAAAAGTTCAGGCCATGGTCGTTGTAAAACATGACGATGACATCGGGCTTTTGTTCGCCCAGCCACTTTTGCACCGGCGGGTAACCGGCAAAGAACGGGGCCCAATACGGGTCGCTCTGAATGCCTTTGTGGATGGCGCCGCCAATGGCGGGAATGTGGGATGTGGCGAGTCCGCCGATGAGTTGGGCCATGATTTTGTCCTGTGATGTTGTCTTGTAGGTCGGAGCTTCAGCTCCGACAACTGGTGGTTTTGGGCGGCAAGTCGGGGCTGAAGCCGCCGACCTACAAATCCCATCAAACTCAGGCGTAAGCGCGCAGCTTGGCCTTGAATTCTTCTTTGGTCACGCCGGTCTGCTGGGCACCGATGTCCTGCATGTCCAGGCCAAAAATACCGGCGAACTTGGCCAGGTAATAGGCATTACCGCCCGCGGCAATCAGCGCCAGCACCTGGCGCGAACGGATGGCCGCTTTTTGCGGCTCGGTCAAGTGGTACTTGGCCATGTAGGCCTCTTCGTCTGCCTTGAATTCGGCGCGGTTATCGGCCGTGTTGAACGAGAAACACATTTTGTTGAGCGCATAGCCTTTGCGGGCCATGTCGCCGTCAAACGGCGTGGTGCCTTCGATCTGGCGGGTGGGCTGGGTCATCTGAATTTCTCCGAAAGAGGGGTGAATGGCAGGAGTATCGGGATACCATGCACACAAATAAACAGATGAATACTCATAAAACACATGAATGATTTCAATTGGTTGGATCTGGACGCCAAACTGCTGCGGCTGCTGGTGACGGTGGTGGACACCGGCTCGATCACCGCGGCGGCGCAACGCCTGGGCGTGACGCAATCGGCGGTGAGCCACTTGCTGGACAAGTTGCGCAGCATCACCAGCGATGTGCTGTTTGCCAAATCGGGCCGGGGCATCGTAGCCACCGCCCGTGCCGAGGCGCTGGCCGCACGGGCCCGCACCCTGCTGGAAGAGCTGGAGCGCTTTGCCCATTCAGAACACTTCGACCCCGGCCAATGGCGCACCACCATCACCATCGCCGCCAACGATTTCCAGCGCGATGCCCTGCTGCCCGAACTCATCCAACGCCTGCGCCTGGCCGCACCCGGGCTGCGCCTGCGGGTCATCCCATCGGATGTGCCCACGCCCGAAATGCTGCGCCAGCAGCAATGCCAACTCATCATCAGTCCGCGCCCGCCAGCGGGGGCTGACATTGTGCAAAAACGCCTGTTCACCGACCACTACCGCGTGTTTTACGACCCAGCGGTGCGCCCTGCGCCGGCCACGGCCGAGGACTATCTGGCGGCCGAACACGTCACCGTGGTGTATGCCCCCAACCGCCCGCTGGATCTGGACGCCACCCTGCTGCGGCAAGGCATTGAGCGGCGTTTTGCGGTGCAGGTGCCTGGGTTTTCCGGGCTGCCCCCGTTCATTGCGGGCACCGCCTGGCTGGCCACCGTGCCCGGGCTGCTGGCGCGCCACCTGATGCGCGATCTGGCCAGCGCCCCGGTACCCGTGCCCTGCCCCGAGATGCCGATGTACCTGATCTGGCACCAGCGCCACCAGCACGACCCGGCGCACCAATGGCTGCGCCAACAACTCGAAGCGGTGGCCCGGCCTTTGGCCGCTTGAGACCCAGGGTTTTCACTGAGGCCATGCCCCCTTGAACAGGGTTTCGCGAAATTAATAAGCATGCATATAATCTCGCCACTTTCTTCCTGTTCACCTGTAGGAGATCCCATGCGCACTGCGTCTTCTCAACTCCCCGTCATCGTGGCCGGGGGGGGCATCGGCGGCCTGGCGGCCGCACTCGCCCTGGTTCGCCAGGGCTTTCAGGTCACCGTGCTGGAACAATCGCCCGAGATTGGCGAGATCGGTGCTGGCATCCAGCTCGGCCCCAACGCCTTCCACGCCTTTGACGCTTTGGGCATTGGCGACAAAGCCCGTGGCCGCGCGGTTTACACCGACTACATGGTCATGCACGACGCCATCGACGCGACGCTGGTGGGCAAGATCCCGACCGATGAAAAATTCCGCCAGCGTTTTGGCAACCCCTACGCGGTGATCCACCGGGTCGATGTGCATTTGTCCTTGCTCGAAGGCGCACAAGAGACGGGCCAGGTCGCGTTCCACACCAACACCCGCGTGGTGCGCATCGAACAAGACGACAGCAGCGTCACCGTGTGGGACCAACATGGCAACACCTTCAAAGGCATCGCGCTGATTGGTGCCGACGGCGTGAAGTCGGTGGTGCGCGAACAATTTGTGGGCGACCCGGCCCGCGTCACGGGCCATGTGGTGTACCGCGCCGTGGTCGACAAAAAAGACTTCCCGCAAGACCTTCAATGGAACGCCGCGGCCATCTGGGTGGGGCCCAACTGCCACCTCGTGCATTACCCCCTGCGCGGTGGCGAGCAATACAACGTGGTGGTCACCTTCCACAGCCGCCAGCAAGAAGAATGGGGCGTCACCGACGGCAGCAAGGAAGAAGTGCAAAGCTATTTCCAGGGCATCTGCCCGCAAGCGCGCCAACTGATCGATCTGCCCAAAACCTGGAAGCGCTGGGCCACGGCCGACCGCGAGCCCATTGGCCAGTGGACCTATGGCCGCGTCACGCTGCTGGGCGATGCAGCCCACCCCACCACGCAATACATGGCCCAGGGCGCCTGCATGGCCATGGAAGACGCGGTGACGCTGGGCGAAGCCCTGCGTGTGACCCACAACGACTGGCCCCAGGCACTGGACATGTACCAGCGCGCCCGCGTGGCCCGCACCGCCCGCATCGTGCTGTCCAGCCGCGAGATGGGGCGCATCTACCACGCCAAAGGCGTCGAGCGGCTGGTGCGCAACGACCTGTGGCGTGGGCGCAGCGCCGAGCGCTTTTATGATGCGATGGAATGGCTGTATGGATGGAACGTGGACAACTGTCTGCAAGCCGCCCAACACCATTGATCTGCCTGGAGACCCCCATGAACGAACTCGGAAAACTCGAAGACCTGCCCCAAGACTATGTGCAGGACTTGCGCAACTTGAACCTGGTGCCCTTGTGGCCCAGCCTGCGCGGTGTGCTGCCGCCCAAAGTGCCCACCCGCCAGACCCAGCCGACTTGCTGGGCCTACAAAGACATCAAGCCACTGTTGCTCAAAGCAGGTGAGCTGACCCCGATTGAAAAAGCCGAGCGCCGCGTGCTGGTGCTGGCCAACCCCGGCCACGGCCTGGAAAAAATGCAGGCCAGCGCCGCCATGTACCTGGGCATGCAATTGCTCATGCCCGGCGAATGGGCCCCCAGCCACCGCCACACCCCCAACGCGGTGCGCATGATCGTCGAAGGTGAAGGCGCCTACACCACCGTGGATGGCGAAAAATGCCCGATGCAACGGGGCGACCTGATCCTCACGCCCACCGGCCTGTGGCACGAACACGGCCACGACGGCACCGAGCCGGTGATCTGGCTCGATGTGCTGGACCTGCCCTTGGTCTATTACATGGAAGCGAGCTACCACATCAATGGCGAGCGCCAGACCGTGCGGCCCGGCCAAGGTGACCAGCAATACACCCGTGGTGGCGTGGTGCCCTCGCATGTGTTCGAGCGCAGCAAGAAGGCCTACCCCATGCTGCGCTACGCCTGGAAGGACGCCAAGGCGGCACTCGAAGCCCTGGCCTCGGACGACGCGGGTCTGGAGCAGGTGCAAGTCACTTACACCAACCCCGAAACCGGTGGCGATGCAGAAAACATTCTGGGCTTTTACGCCCTGATGCTGCGCCCCGGCCAGACGCTGCGCCTGCCGGCCCGATCGCCCGCACAGGTGTTCCACGTCATCGAAGGCGCAGTGCAAGCCCAGATCGTGGCCAGCACCTTCACCCTGGCCGAAGCCGACACCTGCTGCGCACCCGGCTACGAAGCCGTGACGCTGACCAATTTGAACGCCACCCAAGCGGCCTTCCTCTTCATGGCCGACGAATCGCCCCTGCACCGCAAACTGGGTGTGTACGAAAACCGTGGCTGAAAAACTCGGTTGATTTTTGGCATTTTCTTTTTCTGGCACACCCGCCTTTACGCGCCCCCGATGACCACCTACCTCTTCCAGCCCCCCGCCACTGCGTCCTTGCCGATCCGTGGCAAAAACGAACGCTTCCCCATCAACCGCCTGTTCTTCGTGGGCCGCAACTACCATGCGCACGCGGTCGAGATGGGCAAACCGGTCGACAAATCGGTGGAACGCCCCTTCTACTTCACCAAGTCCCCACAGACCCTGGTGGACAGCGGCGCCACCGTGGCTTATCCGCCAGAAACGACCAACTACCACTTCGAGATGGAATTGGTGATGGCCATCGGCCAGGCCGGTTTCCGCGTCAGCGCCGAACAGGCCCATGAATTGGTCTACGGCTACGCCGCTGGCCTGGACATGACCCGCCGCGACCTGCAACTGGTGGCACGCGACAAGGGCCGCCCCTGGGACCTGGGCAAAGACGTCGAGCAATCGTCCGTGTGCACCGAGATCGTGCCCATGCAAGGTGTCATCATCGAGCAGGGCGCCATTGCGCTGGAAGTCAACGGCGAAACCAAGCAAGCGTCCAACGTGGACAAGCTGATCTGGAACGTGCGCGAAATCATCGCCGACCTGTCTTTGTTCTACCATCTGCAACCGGGCGACCTGATCTACACCGGCACCCCCGAAGGCGTGAACGCCGTGCGGCCCGGCGACCAGATCACCGGTCGGGTGGAAGGTGTGGCCGAAGTGGCCCTGACCGTCGGCGCTGCCGAGTAAATCACGCACCACCACCCCACCGACCACTGCAACCAGGACCACCCCATGAAGCTCTACAACTTTTTCCGAAGCGGCACCTCGCACCGTCTGCGCATTGCGCTGCACCTCAAGGGCATCGCCACCGACTACGTGGCGGTGGACCTGCGGGTGGAAGAACACCTGAAAGACGCTTTCAAATCGGTCAACCCACAGCAGCTGGTGCCCGCACTCGACACCGGCGAGCAGGTGCTGATCCAGTCGCCCGCCATCATCGAATGGCTGGAAGAAACCCACCCCACGCCCGCCCTGCTGCCGCAAGGCGCTGCCGAGCGCGCCCACGTGCGCGCACTGGCCGCCATCGTGGGCTGCGACATCCACCCGCTCAACAACCGCCGCATTCTGGAAACCCTGCGCAAGCAGTTTGGTGCCAACGAAGACGCCATCAACGCCTGGTGCGGCACCTGGATCGGTGCTGGTTTTGACGCCTACGAAGCGCTGATCGCAGCGGACACCCAGCGCGGCGCCTTCAGCTTTGGCGATACACCCACCATCGCCGATGTCTACCTGATCCCGCAAATCGAAAGTTCACGCCGCTTCAAGGTGGACCTGTCACGCTGGCCTTTGATCAGCGCCATCGAAAAAGCCTGCAACGCGCTGGAGGCGTTCCAAAAAGCAGCGCCCATGGCCCAGCCGGACGCGTAGATCTTTTTGAAAATCAACGGGCATTCGCGCGCAGGGGCGCGCTCCCACAAGGTTCAAGGGGATTGCAGGGTTCACAAATTTTTGTGGGAGGCCGCCCCTGCGGCCGAAGGATGTTCTTTCACGTCAAACGCCATCGCACGCGGCCCACCTCAGGCAAACACCTCGGTATCGACCTCGCTGTTGGCCTGCGCGTTGTAACGGTCACCCGACACGGTGTTCTGGTTGATCAGCGCCTCCAGGCGCGTCATCAAGCCGGCATCCAGCTTCACGTCCACCGCCGCCAGATCGTCCAGCAGGTGCTCAACCGAGGTGGTGCCCGGGATCGGGAGAATGTCTTCGCCTTGGTGCAGCAGCCAGGCCAATGCCAGCTGCGAGGGGCTGCAACCGGCCTCTTGCGCCAGCGCGTGGTAGGCCGGCAAGAGCTTCAGGTTGGCGGCGTAATGGTCGGGCGCAAAACGCGGCATGCTGCGGCGGATGTCTTTGGCATCGAAGTTGGCCACGTCCAGCGGCGCACCGCACAGGAAACCCCGCGCCACCGGACTGAAGGCCACAAAGGCCGTGCCCAGCTCGCGGCAAGCTTGCAAGACCGCGATCTCGGGGTTGCGCGTCCACAGCGAATACTCGGTTTGCACGGCGGCAACGGGGTGCACGGTATGGGCCTTGCGCAAGGTGGTGGCCGACACTTCGGACAAACCAATGGTCTGGATCTTGCCCTGGCGCACCAGGTCGCTCAAGGCCCCCACGCTGTCTTCGATGGGCACCTTTTTATCCCATCGGTGCAGGTAATACAGGTCAATCACATCGGTCTGCAAGCGACGCAATGCGTCTTCGCAGGTTTGGCGGATCGTCTCGGGGCGGCCATCGATCACGCGCACCAGCTTGCCGTCGCCCGGGTCCACGCCCTGCATGCCGCATTTGCTGGCCAGCGTGAATTTCTGGCGGTGCGGTTTCATGACCTTGGCCAGCAGGGTTTCGTTGGCGCCAAAACCATACAGGGCCGCCGTATCAAACAAAGTCACCCCCTGATCGAGGGCAGTGAGCAGCACACGCTCGGCTTGCTTGGCCGACACGGGCGCGCCATAAGCATGGCTGAGGTTCATGCAACCCAAGCCGATGGCACTGACGGAGAAAGAGGCGATTTGGCGGTTTTTCATGGGGGCCTATCTTAGACACCCGGCACGGGTGACGGTCCGCCATGACCCCACCGTGCCGCTTCAGCCGGCGCCAAGCCTCCCCTGCACGGCACGCCCCTGGACATGGAAAGGCTGGCTCGGAAGGTCAATTTTTTCGAGCGCGGCATCCGCTGCCAAATGGCGCCAATCCTGCACCAGATTGGCGTTGGCAGAAATCAGGCGGCCGTCCTGGTCCTTGAACCACAACATGAACGGTTGCTTGGCCAGCAACTCCTGCTGCTGGCGCTCGCGCTCCAGTGCCTGGGCGGCCAACTTTTTCTCTTGCGTCACATCGATCAACACCAAGCGGCACTCCTCGCCCATTTCATCCAGCGTGGCATCGATGCGCACCACCATTTCCGCGCGGTGGTCGGTGGCGCAAAGCGTCACCTCACAGTGGCGGCGGCACTTGCCGCTCAACACTTCCTGGTGAAAGTCCAGAAAATGGCGCTGATCCGATGGCGCCATGAATTCCACCAAGGGGCTGGCACTGCGCCGGGAACGCTGGATGTCCAACAAGATGGCGCCCGCCAAATTGGTTTGCAGCACCCGCCCCTGTGCGTCCACGCTGACAAAGCCCACGGGCGCAAAATCATAGGCATCCTGGTATTTGTGCAACAGCGCACGGTCCCCTTCATCCGCCCACCCGTGGTGGTTCTCCGATGCCGCCAGACCGTCTGACCCGTTGTCAAACAAGGCATACAGGCGTTGGGTCTCGCAGGACACCAACGGAAAACACTCGCACACAGAATCGGTCAAGCCCTCACGGTCCAGGATGGTGATTTTTCCGCGTCCACTGGTCACCAGCCCTGCCGATTGCAATTTGCCCAAGGCCTGGGTGATCGACTCCCGGCGCACACCCAGCATGTTGGCAATCGTTTCGTGGGTGACCTGCAATTGGTCGCTGAGCAAAATATCGCGGTTGAACAACAGCCAATAACAAAGACGTTCACTGACCGAATGGTGCCCAACGCACACAATGCTTTGCGACATTTGCGTCATCAAGACCTGGACATAACCGAGCGCTAATTGCTGCAATTCACGGCACTGTGTCAGTTCATGCTGAAACACATCGGCGGGCATTCTGAAAGCCTGGCCCGCACACTGAACCACCACGCGGTGGTTCATCGCGCCACTGCCCAAAACCAGGCCCACCCCCACCATGCCGTCGCGACCGGTCATGGCCAGCTCCGAACTGCCACCATCGGCCGTGTGTGAAACCAGCGAAGTGGTGCAGGTGGTTGGAAAATAAACAAACTCCATAGTTTCTCCCGCCTCGCCAATCACCTGGCCCGCGGTCAGCTCAACCGGTTTCAAATGTTCGGCCATGCGGGTGTAATGGCTCAAGGGGAGCGCCGCCAAAATCCTGTTTTGACGGGCGCCTTCAACGATGGGGTAACACATGGCAATCCTTTCTTGCGCGGCTGCGCTGCAAACGGGTAAATCGGCATCAGGAAGACCCGCAGAAACTGGACAGTCCCCATGCACCAAGGCCGCCATTTCCTGCGGGGTCAACAGTGGCGTCAACAACGCTTCAGACCCCTGGGTTGTTTTTGAATACATGCTTGATCCATTCATTAACTTGGTGCAATAAGGCACTGAACCATTCAGCGGCCAAACACTGAACTTCATGTTGTTCGAATTGAATCAAGATAACCACTGATCAAATGATTGAATTGCCTATACATGCCGGTATATAACCATCGATCACAGGCTTTTTAATACCGCAATCAATCCAAAAAGATAATCAAAAAAAGGTAATGAGCAAAAATTCAGAGTATTCAATATTCATCGAATTTGGCGATTTACAAACCCCCTATCCCTGTGTTTCTGATCACATCCATCACCGTTTGATGCTGTTTATCTCCAACGGTATCTGTCCATGGACATGTCCAATTACCACGGCAGGTGCATAACCAGAGAACTACAACCGGCACAGACAAAAACATACCCAATGCTGGATGGTCGGCGGCCGCTCGAATGAAGACCATCTTGGCACTGCCCGTCAGAAGCGGGCAGTTCCCTGGTCGGGAAACAGATCCATATGGGTCGGTCTGAAAAGACGCGACAAAGCAAGGAGTTCATGATGGCCAAGCCAACCACATTTGGGAAAAAACCCTTTTCGCTGCACCCAGAACGTGACGATGCAGACACCCTCGAAGCACCACTTTACGGGCACGTGACGGCGTTGAATGCACTGGAAACAGCCGCCACTCACACCACGAAAGCGACCGCCAGCCTCCCGCTTGCTGAAATCTCCAGCGTGGAATCGTCCACCTCACTGACACTGGCATCGGTCGAAGTTTCTGCCTTTGCAGCAGCGGCCCCGAACGCCCTCACCTACCCCAGCACCAGCATCAGCAAGGTGTACCAACACTGGGCCGACGGCGATGCGGCCCACGGTACCGCAGCCGAGTGGAACAACAACATCCTGTCCGATGGCAAATCGGATTACTTTGAAGGCGAAGTGGTTCCCCACGTCTATTTCTACAAGGCCAGCAACAACACCCCTTTGGTGAATGGCCAGACCTATTCCTTCAACGTCACCTACAACCACTACCAGGCCAACACCAATGCCGGTGGCTTTGTTTACATGACCTCGCCCAATGCAGACCGCGAACCCAGCTCATTTGCAGGCGGCGATGCCCAAGCCGACGGCGACTTTGTCAATGGGGGCGGCATGCAAGGATCTTTCTACACGGTGAATGCCGACATCTCAGCGGTCAGTGACGTCACCTACACCGGCACGCCAGGCAGCAGCAGTGACGGCATCGTGACCGTCACCTTCGTCTACACCGGCCCCACCACCACCTCAGGCGGTGCCGAGATCCAGTACGGCCTGATGATTGCCGCGCCTGGCGATGTCATCGACCAAGGCAACGGACCGACCGATGGTGCCAACGCCTGGACAGGGGGCTCGCTGCAAACCACGGTCGACATCAACGGCAGCGGGGCCACCTCCATTCAGCTGGCCCCCTCGGCCATCATCGTGGGCGAGATCAGCGGCATGAAGTTCAGCGACATGGACGGCAACGGCACACGCGATGCAGACGGCGTGGACAACCAACTCGGCACGACAGACGATGAAGTCGGTCTGGCCAACTGGAAAATTTTCCTGGACCAGGACGGCGATGGTGTGTGGGACGAAGGCGAAGACTTCGCCCTGACCGATGCCAACGGCCAGTACGTCCTGTCCGTGGTGCCCGACGCCGACCACCTGGACCCGGACAACGACCCCTACCTCGTTCGCGAAGTCCAGCAAGCAGGCTGGGTGCAAACCACCGCCAACCCTGCGCCCATCCTGATCACCGCGCTCGACCCCCAAGAGATCAACGTGGATTTTGGCAATATGCCCCTGTTGCCGGGTCTGAACATTGTGAAAGACGCCAGCATCGAAGGCGGCTTGGCCGATGCAGCGGGTGATGTCATCAGCTACAGCATTTCGGTACAGAACACGGGCAACCAAACGTTGACCGGCATCACCGTGACCGACCCCTTCATCAGCGACCTGACCCGCGTAGAAGACGCCGCCACCGCAGACAACGAACTGGATGTTGGCGAGACCTGGACCTACACCGCCAGCCACGTCGTCACACAAAGTGAAATCGATGCCGGTAGCGACATCGTCAACATCTCGACTGCCGACTCCGACCAGACCGGCGAGGACACTGACGATGCCGCCATTGGCGTCGATCAAAACCCCGGACTGAACATCGTCAAAGACGCATCTGTCGCGGGTGGCACGGCCAACGTCGCTGGTGAAATCATCGACTACACCATCGCCGTGAGCAACACTGGAAACCAGACTTTGACAGACGTCAGCGTGACCGACCCCTTCATCAGCAACCTCGTGCTGGTGGCCGATGCTGCATCGGCCGATGGGGAATTGGATGTGGGCGAGACCTGGAGCTACACCGCCAGCCACACCGTCACGCAAGCCGAGATCGACGCTGGCACGGCCATCGTCAATACAGCCACCGCCGACTCCACGCAGACTGGCCCCGATACCGACGATGCTTCGGTGACAGTGGAACAATCCCCAGCTCTGAACATCGTCAAGGAGGCCTCCGTTCCCGGGGACACGGCCAGTGTCGCAGGTGAAGTCATCAGCTACACCATCACCGTGGAAAACCTGGGCAACCAGACGCTGACCCACGTCACCGTGACCGACCCCTTCATCAGCGACCTCGATCTGATCTCTGATGCCGCATCGGCCGACGCTGAGCTGGATGTGGGCGAGACCTGGCACTACACCGCCAGCCACATCGTCACGCAAGCCGAGATCGATGCTGGCACAGCCATCGTCAACACCGCCACCGCCGACTCCGATCAAACCGGCCCCGACACCGACGATGCTTCGGTGGCGGTGGAGCAATCCCCTGGCCTGAACATCGTCAAGGAGGCAGCAGTCGCCGGTGGCACCGCCAACGCCGCAGGTGAAGTCATCAACTACACCATCGCTGTGAGCAACACCGGCAACCAGACACTGACGGGTGTCAGCGTGACAGACCCCTTCATCAGCGACCTGACCCGCGTGGAAGACGCCGCCACGACCGACAACGAACTGGATGTGGGCGAAACCTGGTTCTACACCGCCAGCCACGTTGTCACGCAAGCCGAGATCAACGCCGGCGGCTACATCGTCAACATAGCGAGTGCCGATTCAGACCAGACAGGTCAGGACACCGACGATGCTTCGGTGACTGTTGAGCAATCCCCGGACCTTGCGTTGGACAAAGCCATTGACATCATCACCGTCGGCAACGGCAACACATCGGCCGATGCGGCAGGCGATGTGCTCAACTACTCCGTCACCGTGTTCAACCGAGGCAATGTGACCTTGACCGACGTGACCATCACCGACGTGCTGACAGGCTTGCATATCGAAGGCGTGACACTGGAACCCGGCGAAAGTCAAACCTTCCTCACCAGCTACACCCTGACACAACAGGACCTGGACACCAATGGTGGCGGTGATGGCAACATCGAAAACACCGCCACCGCCGACAGCGCACAAACCGACGCCGTCAGCGACGAAGAAATCATCCATGTGCGGCCACGTGCATCACTGGCCTTGAACAAGGTGTTTGTGGGTGTCACCGACGGCAATGGAAATACCATGGTGGATGCCGCGGGGGATGTACTGCATTACACCGCCACGGTCATCAACGAAGGCAACGTCACGCTCACAGGCGTGTCGGTGATGGACCCCACCACCGGACTGAATGAGACCGGCCTGACGCTGGCACCCGGCGAGAGCGCTGTGTTCGACTCCATCTACACCCTGACCCAAATCGATGTGGACAGCAATGGCGATGGCGACGGTTACCACGACAACGTGGCGATGGCGGACTCTGATCAGACGGGACTGCTGTCCGACGCAGAATCCACACCGTTGCTGCGCACCATCGGGCTGGGGGTTGAAAAAAATGTCGCGGGTATCAGCGGCGGGAACAACAATGGCTTTGCCGACCAGGCGGGCGAGTTGATCAACTACGAGATCAACGTTTACAACGCCGGCACCGTCACCTTGACGAATATCACCGTGGTGGATGCACTGACGGGTCTGAACCAAACCATTGCCCTGCTGGCACCCGGTGACAGCCAGTCGTACCTGACCAGTTACACACTGACCCAGGCCGATCTGGACAGCAACGGTGGTGGCGACGGTTACATCGAAAACGACACCATTGTGGATTCCGACCAAACCGAACCCGGTTTCGATAACGAGACGGTGCAACTGATCAGAACCTCGGTACTTTACTTCGACAAAGCCTTCATTGATGTCTCAGGCGGGAACGGCAACAACCTGATCGATGCTGTGGGCGATGTGCTGAACTACCGGATCGTGGTGGCCAACGCCAGCAACGTGACACTGACCGATGTATCCATTGACGAACCACTGACCGGTCTGACCGTCGATAGCCTGACTTTGGCCCCAGGCCAACTCCAGACCTACCTGACCAGCTACACATTGACACAAGCAGACATCGACAACAACGGCGGTGGCGATGGCTACATCGACAACACCGCTGTGGCGGACTCGGCCGAAACAATGGCCGTCAGCGACATCGAATCAGTGCCGCTGTTGCGCAGCATCGGCATGAATTTCAACAAAGGCATCGTCAACATCGATGGGGGTAACGGCAACACCCTGGCCGATGCAGAAGGTGACATGTTGAACTATGTCTTTACCGTGAACAATCCGGGCAGCGTGACTTTGACCAACCTGACGGTGGTGGACGACCTCACCGGCATGAGTGAGTTCCTGGCATCGCTGGCCCCCGGTGCCACAGTCACCTACTACTCCAGCTACATGCTGACACAGGCCGACCTGGACAGCAACGCCGGAGGCGATGGGGTGCTTACCAACACCGCTACAGCAGACACCAACGAAACCCCTGTGTTCACGGACGCCGAAGGGGTCACGGTGGTTTACCAGCCCGACATTGATCTAACGAAGTACGTTTCAGTGGACAACGGCACCACCTGGATTGACGCGAACAGCCCCACAGGCCCGTTGCTGTCGTCTGGCTCCGGCATCAACCCGCAATTCAAGTACACGGTGACCAACAGCGGCAACATCACGCTGGCAGACGTCACACTGACCGATGCTGTGTATGACCTGAACGGTGCAGAGGCAGGCACGGCCTACAGCGTTGGCAACCTGGCTGCGGGTGCCTCCATGTCGTTCATCTTCACGGATGCCACATGGGCAGAGGGCCAGCAGTCGGGCAATGCTGCGGTGTCGGTGGCTGGGATGCCTTCGGTGCTGGACATTGACAACGCCTACTACCTGGGCGTTTGAAGCGCCTTCATGTGAAAGAACAGCCTTCGGCCGCAGGGGCGGCCTCCCACAAAAACCGGAACCCTTGTGGGAGCGCGCCCCTGCGCGCGAATGCCCGTTTTTCTGGGGCTACCGCTTTGTCGGTACCGCCCCTATCGGTTTCCAAGGATGCCCAGCCACACAACCGCTGCCTATGCTGGTTGAGCCCGCTTGCAGCGGCTTTGTGCCCTGTCTGCGCGACATTTTTTTTCAAAAAAATCCCAACAGCCCATGCCCTTTTCTACAACCCGCACCTGGTGCCTCGCTGCGGCCCTGCTGCCCATTGGGTGCAGTGCCCAAAGTCTGCCAGAGGCGGTCTGGATGGCGCTGGCCCAATACCCCAGCATCGCTTCGGCCAAGCACAAAACCGAAGCCGCCCGATCGGACATCACGCGGGCCAAGGGCGCGCATTGGCCCCAACTGTCCTGGACCGGCACCCACAGTGATTTCCGCCACGATGGCCTGCCCAACCGCTGGGTGCAAACGCCGGTGCTGAGCCTGAACCTGTGGTCTGGCGGACGCATCCAGTCCGACGTCGAACGCGCCGAGGCTTTGGCCAAAGCCAGCCAGCAACAAGAAGGCATCACACGCGACGGTGTGGCACTGCTCAGCACCGAGGCCTACCTGCAATGGGCACACCACACACACATGGTGGCCTTGGCGCAGGACAATTTGCAGACCCACCACAAAATCCTGCGCGATTTTCAAACCATCACCCAGGTGGACCCCGGTCGGCGCATCGACTTGAACCAGGCCCAGGTGCGTTACGACAACGCGCAACTGGTGTTGCTCAAAAATGAAACCGAGCTGGGTCTGGCCGCAGAGCGTTTGGCACGCATGCTGATGGCCCCTGCACCGTCCGAGCCCAGTGGCCTGGAGTTGTCGCCGCCTGTGCCCTACACCACGCTGGCCCAAGCCCAGGCCGAACTGGGAGACCAGCACCCGGTCATTGCCCGACTGCTGGCACAACGCGAAGCCGCGCTGGCCAGCGTGCGCTATGCCCAAGCCCAACATGCCCCCACGCTCAACCTGAGCCACGCCAAATCGACGACCCCGGGTTTGGCGGAGGGCCATTTCGTCACGCAACTGCAACTGAACTGGCCACTGGTCGATGGCGGCACCACGCGGGGTGCGGTGGGTGTGGCATCGGCCAACTTGCAGGCGCTGGAAGCCGATCTGCAAGAAACCCGGCTGATCCTGAACGAAGAACTTGCCACCGCCTGGGCCAGTTGGCTGTCGGCGGCCAGCCGCGCCGTCATGGGCGAACAACAAACCCAGACGGCGCAAGACCTGGCCCAGGGGTATGGCCTGCAGTTTCGGGTGGGGCGACGCTCTCTGCTCGATTTGCTGAACATCCAAAGCGACCTTTACACCTACCAAAGCAACGCGGCCACCGCCTTGCTCGAGGCGCGCCTGTCGCAGGCCCGAATTCTGGCCAGCCTGGGTCAGCTGGCCAACGGCTACGCGCTGATCACTGCGGCACGGGTGTTCCCCGCCACCCAGCTCCGTGCCGCCCTCAGCCCAAGCCTCCCCGCCCAAACCACCCCAACTCAAGAGTGACCCCATGGACCCCCTTGCCGCTCCAAACTCTGACGCCCACCACACCTCCAGCCAGCCAGCCATGGACCCGAAAGCCGCCAGCCCGCAAGAGCGCGACCCCTTGCTGGTCTGTCTGGCGCTGACGGCCAAGCGGATCGACCGGGAGGTTCATTTATCGGCCCTGCGCACCGGTTTTGCGCTGGATGCGCAAGGTCGCATTCCGCACAGCGCCTACCCCGACCTGGCGCAACTGCACGGCATGCTGGCCGTCTGGTCACACACCGCGCTCGGACAACTGCCCCACTATGTGCTGCCCGTCATCGTGCCCCTGGTCGATGGCCGGGCCGCCGTGCTGGTGGCGGTCAACGGGCAAACCGCCCACGTGCTGATGGCCGAAACAGGCATGACCGAGATCCGCATGCCCATGGATGCGCTGGAGCGGCTGGCCCAGGGCGACATCCTGGTGGTCAAGCCCGCCAGCCAAAAGTCGACCCAGCAACTGGTGCCCTTCCAGGGCGAAGCCCTGGCCTGGTTCTGGAACACCGTGTGGCGCTACAAGGGGTTTTACATCGAGTCCATGGGGGCCGCCGTGGTGGCCAATGTGCTGACGCTGGCGGCCGTTTTCTTTGCCATGAATGTGTACGACCGCGTGGTGCCTACCCAGGCCTATACCTCGCTGTGGACCCTGGCCCTGGGCACCACGGCGGCGATTTTGCTGGAGTTCGGCACACGCTGGCTCAAGGCACGCCTGGTCGATCTGGCCGGACGCAAAGCCGACCTGAGCCTGAACGCCACGCTGCTGCGCGAGATCATGGCCATTCGACTGGAGCACCGCCCCCAATCGATCGGCATCTTTGCCAGCTCGATGCGGGACTTTGAATCGCTGCGCGACTTCATGTCCTCGGCCTCCATGGTGATGGTGGTGGACATGCCTTTCATCTTGCTGTTCCTGATCCTGATCGGCATCATCGGCGGCCCCATTGCCTGGATTCCGGCGGCTGCCGTGCCGCTGTTGGTGGTGGTGGGCTTGTGGGCGCAAAAGCCCCTCATGCGGGCCATGCGCGAAAACATGAAAGAAAGCGGCGACAAGCAAAGCGTGCTGGTCGAGTCGCTGCTCAACCTGGAAATGCTCAAGGCCCACAACGCCGAAAGTTATTTGCAACGGCGCTGGGAAAACGCCAACCTGGCCACCACCGATTCGTATAAAAAAATCCGCGCCCTCTCCAACCTGATGCTGGGCCTGACCGCCACCTTGCAGCAACTGGTCACCGTGGGCATGGTGGTGTATGGCGTGTACCTGATCGGCGACAACAGCCTCACCCTGGGGGGCCTGATCGCCTCGGTCATCCTGGCCGGACGCGCCATCTCACCGCTGGGCAGCGTGATGGCGCTGGCCACGCGTTACCAGCAAGCGCGCAGTTCACTGGACACCCTGGACGCTCTGATGAAGCGCCCACGCGACCGCGACGGCACACGCCGCTACGTGGTGCCCGAAAAAATCGCAGGCCGCCTGCGCGCCGAGGAACTGGCGTTTTCTTATCCGGGCGAACACCCCATCCCGGTGATTCGCCAACTGTCCCTGCAACTGGGCGCGGGGGAGCATTTGGCCTTGCTGGGCCGCATCGGCAGCGGCAAAAGCACCTTGCTGCGTCTGCTGGCGGGTTTGTACACGCCGCAAGGCGGCAGAGTCTCGATCGACGAAGTGGACCTGCAACAAATCGAGCCCGCCGAACTGCGCAGCCGCCTGGGCTATGTGGGACAAGAGGCGCAGCTCTTTCTGGGCACCTTGCGCGACAACCTGGTGTTGTCAGACAGCTGGATCAGCGATGCACGGGTCATCGACGTGTTGCAAAAACTGGACCTCTACACCATGGTGGCCAACCATCCACGTGGCCTGGACATGCCCCTGACCGAAGCCGGCGGCGGCTTGTCGGGCGGCCAGCGCCAAGGGCTGGCGATCGCCCGCATGATGCTGCGCGAGCCGGCGCTGGTGTTTCTGGACGAGCCGACATCGATGATGGACCAGGCCACCGAAGCCAAAGTCATCGACGTCTTGGGGCAATGGCTCCAAGGCCGCACCCTGGTGCTGTCCACACACCGACTGCAATTGCTGGCATGGGTGGAGCGCATTGCCCTGATGGAGAGCGGCCACGTTGTGCTCGAAGGCCCGCGTGACGAGGTGCTCAAGAAGCTCTCCGCTGGGGTGGCCAAAAAACCCACATCAGCCAGGGCTTCACGAGCCCCGGCCAGCCCACCCGCACAGGCCGGCCACGCGGCCCCCCATCCCCCATTGGCCACGGCCGCGGCCACCGTGTGACGACTTCAGGAACCAAGATGTCCCCCTTTCGCTCCCTCTTCCACAAAAACCCCCAACCAGCGGCCCTGCCCGCAGGATCGAGCATCGAAGACGATGAACGCCGCACCAGCCGGAACCTGATACGGGTCATGGGCCTCGCTTTGCTGACCGCGTTGCTGTGGGCCGCCACGTTTGACCTGGACGAAATCACCCGGGGAACAGGCAAAGTCATTCCGTCCAGTCGCGAACAGGTGATCCAAAGTCTGGACTCGGGGGTGCTGGCCGAGTTGTTGGTCCACGAAGGCGACAGCGTGGTCAAAGACCAGGTGTTGCTGCGCATCGACGACGCACGCTCAGGCCCTGTATTCCGCGAGGCGCGTGAAAAATGGATCGCCTTGTCGGCCCAGGCCGCACGCCTGCAAGCCGAGACCGATGGCACGGCACTGCAGTTTCCCGCGCATGTGAAAAATGAACCCGCCGTCGTGCAGCGCGAAACCCGTGCCTACCATGCCCGCAAACAAGCCTTGGACGAGCAGATGGCCGCGATGCACCAATCGCTGGAGCAGCTGTCCCAAGAGCTGAGCCTGACCGCCCCGCTGGTGGCGCATGGCGTCATGTCCGAAGTCGAGTTGCTGCGCCTCAAGCGCCAATACGCCGACATGCAATCGCACATGGCCGAGCGGCGCAACCGTTACCTGACCGATGCCAGCAACGAATGGGTGCGTGTGGCGTCCGAGCTGGCACAAACCCGCGAAAACACCCTGGCCCGGGAAGATGCGTTCAAGAAAACCGTGATCCGGGCACCGATGGACGGCATCGTGAAAAATGTGCAACAAACCACCCTGGGCTCGGTGATCCAGAGCGGCCAAACCATTCTGGAAATCGTGCCCGTGCAGGACGACATGCTGGTCGAAGCCTATGTCAAACCGTCCGAAGTGGCTTTTCTCAAAGTGCACCAAGCCGCCGTGGTGAAACTGACCGCCTACGACTTCAACCAATATGGGGGGCTGGAGGCGGTGCTCGAGCACATCAGCCCGGACACCCTGCGCGATGAAAACAAACCACGCAAACCCGGCAGTGCCCCCGTCGATCTGGAGGAAGGCTATTACCGCATCCTGGTGCGCATCATTGACCAACGGCTGGACCGCCACGGCATGCGCATGACCGCCACACCCGGCATGACGGCCACCGTCGAGATCAAGACCGGCCAGAAAACCGTGTTGGCCTATCTGCTGCGTCCAGTCCAGGCCCTCACACAGGCCCTGCGCGAACGTTGAACACACCGCAGGAGAACCCCCATGAGCGGCATCATCGGCATCGCATCCACCCACAACACCGTGACCGACTTGCTGCACAGTCTGCAACGCATGGAGCAAGCCAGCCACAACAGCTGCGGCCTGGTGGTGCATGGCCGCCAAGGCCCCACAACCAGCCCACCGCGCCTGCACCGGCACCGCCGGGCGCAGCGCCCATCGGTCTGGATCGAGCAGCTGGCAGAATCAGGCCAGCCGGTTCTGAACGGACTGCAAGGCCAAATCGGCATGGGCTACACCGGCCACGCATGTGCTAGCGGGGCCACCGGGCCGAAAACCTTGCAACACACCCTGCAAAACATATGGCCCCACATGAGCCATGGCCCCCATGCCGGACTGAACAGCCCCGCACGGGTCGCCGTGGTGGTGCACGGGCAAGTCCACGCCAGCGCGGCGCTGCGCGACGCCTTGCACGAGCGGGGCTACCGTTTCACCGGCCAGAGTGATGCTGAACTGTTGGCACACCTGATGGACGCCACTTACCAAAATGACCCGGTACAGGCCGTGCAACGGGCCCTGGCGCTGCTCACGGGGGCTGTGTCGGTGGGCGTGCTGTTCCATGACCAGCCCCAGCGCCTCATTGCGGCGCAATCGGGCATCCCGCTGTGGCTGGCAAGCGATGGGCAGACCACCTGCGTGACCAGCGACCTGAGCTGCCTGCCTGCGCAGGCCAGACACATCACCGCGCTCAGCGATGGCGATGTGCTGGACCTGCACCACGACCCCATCGCCAGCGCGGCGCCTTCACTTGAACAGACTGGGGGGTGACGCCACGCCGTAGTTGGGGCCCACGCCCCCCGCCAATGGCGATTGGCATTGGGTGCTCATTTCGACCAAGATGTATTTGTCATTGCCGCCCACGGCATCCAGCACATGCAGACAGGCAAATCCCACAATCGAGGCCGTCGTGCCCGAGACCACCTGGTTCAAAACGGGCACCACCACATATTCACAGCCCTTGGAGCCCGCTGCGCTGCATTGCTTGACATCGGCGTACAGGCTGTTCTTGACACCCGACTGCATCCAGGCCTCATCGCCCACCGACATGGCGATCGGGTTGCCTGTCTGGATCATGGTTTCCACCGTGTCGGCGCCCGGCGCCCGAATGTTCAGCGACGACCATTGGCCCGAATCGCAATGGTCATACTTGTAGAGCGAGCCGATTTTGAATACATAGGCCAGGCCCGTGTTCGCATCGATGCGTGGCCCGGCGGGCTGCGTGTTCCAGAACTTTTGGTACATGCACTGTGAGATGGCCAACGGAAACAAGCCCCCCGGGTTGACATTGCCAGGACTGGTCACCCCCGCCACCGCCGTGACCCGAACGGGCACCGACAGGATGCCCCAGATGCGCGCCAAAAATGTGCGCGCAGGCCCCTGGTTCTGGCCATCGCTTTTGCCCAAACTGACCTGCACAGCCGGGGCATCGTTGGCCGTGGGGGTCAAAGGCAAGGCCTGCAAGCCTGTCGTGGTCTGCGCGGTATCCCAATAGCCGGTTTGCACATCGCCATCGGCCAGAGCGTGGCCTGCCGCACGGTTCAGGGCGATGGCGCTCTGGGCCGTGTCGGCTGCGGCCGTCCAGTTCAGGCTGGCGAGGCTGTTTTTATACAGCACACCTGCACCGGCCAGCGCGGCGGCGTCGGCATCGTTTTGCAATTCATTGCGCACCACGTGCAAATAGGCCAGGTCCACCGCCAGCGCAGCGACCCCCACCAACACCGGCAGCGCCAAGGCCACCAGCACCGTGACCGACCCCTTTTGTGCGGCCATACGCGGTGAAAGAGTGGAAGATCTGGAAGCGATTGGGATGTTTTTTTTCATATCCAGTTCCTTCATTCGTAAACCATCACGGTGCTCGACTGCAGCACCCAGGGCTGGCCCAGGCTGCTGAACAAATCGCCCAGGCCAATGCCTTGAAAGGTGGTGCTGACCGAGACTTTCAGCGTGAGGTCTGCGCCCAGGCTGCCTTGTTCAATGCTCACGGTGGGCGGGGTCTGGCCCGGCCCCAGGTTGATCAAGGCACTTTGGGTATAGGCCTGCACCACCTGGCGGATCTCGGCTTCGCTGATGGGGGGATTGCGTGCCACGATGCCGGCTCGGGCGCCTTCGCGGCTGGCGTTGGTGATGACCGCCTTGTCATACAGAGCCAGGCTCATGTCGATGCCGCCGATCAGCAACAGCAAGAGCAAGGGCAACACCAAGGCGAACTCGACCACCGCAGCGCCTTGTTGTGTCTGCCCGTTGTTCTGGCCACGGCGCGTGTGATGCGCCCCACACACCGCGTGGCTTGGGCTTGAAAACCATTCCATGGACATGCTCCTCAGGTGGGCCTGGCAAGGCCTGTTGCAAAGCCTTGACCATAAAGAGCGGCGCATTTTGTTTCGGTGCGATGCAACACAACAAGCGGCCTGTGTGGGCAGATCGGATGCACTTTGTGCTGCAGCTCACTGTCCAGCACGGCAACTTTTTTTAAAGTCGAATTTCGGTTTTGAAAATTCAAAGCCGCTGCAAAGCCGAAGGAGGACTGCACGGGCACACCCGTTGTGCTCATGCGGTGCTCTGGTGGGCTTGAAGTCAACTTCTATTTTTCAACTCAGGAGTTTCCAACATGAAAAACTTTTCCAATTTCTTCCAGGCATTTTGGGCCGACGAGCATGGCGCCACCGCCATCGAATACGGTCTGCTGGCCTCGCTGATCGCTGTGGCGATCATCATTCCCGTGACGGCGGTAGGCGAACAGCTGGATGCTGTTTTCCAAGCCGTCAGCGATGCCTTGCCCGCTGTGCCTTGATCCACTGAAATGTCGAAGCACACCATGCCCCTCAGCCTTTTCAACTGGACGCATCTCGCCGCATTGGCCGCCATGTTGTTGGTCGCCATTTGGCAAGACGCTTCGATGCGCCGGATCCCCAACGCACTGGTGTTGTGGGGCAGCCTGACCGCCCTGGGGCTGTCGGTATCGCCCCACGGCATCGGCCTGGGCTCGGCCATCGCGGGGGGCATGGTGGGCTTCCTCGGTTTTCTGGTCTTGTACCTGCTGCGCGTCGTGGGGGCAGGTGACGTGAAACTGGTCGGCGCGACGGGCCTGTTTGTGGGCCACCCCGAGATGCTGTGGGTGAACCTGCTGATCTTGCTGGCGGGCGGTGTCCTGGCCATCGTCTGGGCGCTGCTGAAAGGCCAACTGGGCACGGTTTTGCAGAACCTGAAAACCGGTTTGACCCAAATCTGGCTGAACCGACAGCACGGTCATCTGACCCTCCCCATCGCCTTCCCGGTGGGCCGTGCCCGCATGCCGTATGCGGTGGCCATCGGTGCGGGTACCGCCACCCATGTGCTGAACAGCTGGCCGACGCTCTGAGATTTGATGATCTTGCAAGGAATACATTCATGAAAAATATCCGTCCCCTGGGTGTCCTGCTGATCGCCCTGATGTTGGGTCTGACGGCTGCCGTCTATGCCGCCAGCTGGCTCAAACAGCAAGGCGCCGCAGCCACCTTGCAAGTGGTCGTGGCCAAGCGCGATTTGCAAATGGGCACACGGCTGTTGCCCGAGATGCTGGAAACCATTCAATGGCCCAAAGCGGCGGCGATCAAAGACCCGCTGACCACGCTGGACGAGGCGCTGGACCGGGTCATTCACATGCCCGTGTTGCGCGGCGAACCCTTGCTGCGCAGCAAGCTCGCCCCGGCCGGTGAAAAAGGCGGCCTGTCCGCGGTGCTCGGCGAAGGGCAACGCGCCGTGACCGTCAAGGTCAATGAAATTGTGGGGGTGGCCGGTTTTGCCTTGCCCGGCAATTTCGTGGATGTGATGGTCAACACCCTCGACAGCCAGAACCAGCCCGTGTCCAAAATCGTGCTCGAACGCATCCAGGTGCTGGCCGTGGCGCAAGACGCCTCGAACAGCGAAAACAAACCCCGTGTCGCCAATGCCGTGACCTTGCAGGTCACGCCCCAGCAGGCCGAGCAGCTTGACCTGGCCCGCAGCGTGGGCAGCTTGTCGCTGGTGCTGCGCAGCCAAAGCGACAACACCCCGGTGTTGACGGTTGGCGCGCGCAAGCTGGACTTGCTGCAAATGGGCACCAGCATCCCGCTGCCACGCCCTGCGGCACGGCCGGTGCAGGCCAAGCCCGTGGCACTCAAGCTGACCCCCGAGCCTTCCCGACTGGAAGTCATCCGGGGCATGTCCGTGTCCCAGGAATAAAGCGGCGCTGGACTGCAGCCTTCTTGCACCTGTTTATGTATTTGCCCCAGCGCTTGCCATTGCTGCTCCGTTCGCGCTTGCGCTTGTCCCTTCGTCACCACAAAGAGAGCCTCATGCCATCCACACCTGCCACTCTATGCACCCCCTTGCTCACACGCTCTGTCCCACCCAACCGACTTCGCCCCCCACTGGATTCAGTTTCAGTTTCATCCCCCGCCTTGCTGACCGCCTGGCCCACCCCTGGCTGGCGCGCACGCATGCTCGCCTGGAGCACTTGGCTGTCGCTCATGGGGTGGATGCCTTCCATGGCCACAGCGGCCGAACCCGGCGCTGCCCCACCGGCCAGCAAAGCGCCCGCACGCAGCGCCGCCAAGGCGTCCAGCAAGCCCGAGGTGATGACACAAGGGCCCGTCAAAATGGAAGCCCCTTTGCGCCTGACGGCGGGCAAATCGATGCTGCTGCAGCTGCCCGAAAACGCCGCACGGCTGTCGGTGGGCAACCCCGAAGTGGCGGATGTGGTGTTGATCAACCCGCGCGAGGTTTACCTGCTGGGCAAAAAAACGGGGCAAACCAATTTGCTGGTCTGGACCGCCCAAGGCAGCACCAGCTTGCGCGACATTTCGGTGGGCGCCGACACCCTCGCACTGCACGCCAAGCTGCGCGAGTACGTGCCCAGCTCCGAAAACCTGCGGGTGGACAACGTGAACGACATCCTGGTGCTGAGCGGCCGCGTCAGCGATGGCATGAAAGTGCAACGCCTGATGGCGCTCACCGAGGCCTTCAATGGGGGCAAAAAAGTCATCAACATGCTGCGTGTGCACGGCGCGCAGCAAGTCATGCTGGAGGTCAAGGTGGCCGAAGTCTCGAAGACCCTGCTCGATGAACTGGGGGTGGACCTGAACCTGACCCGATCGATTGGCAACACCTCGGTCAACCTGTTGTCGCAATTTCTCAGCGAAGGCGCCACCGCCGTCACCGCGACCCGGGCCAATGGCCGCAGCATCATCACCTTGACCGCAGAAATGAAAAAGGGCCTGGTCAAGGTGTTGGCCGAACCGACCATCACGGCGGTCAGCGGCCAGGAAGGTTCGTTTTTGGCGGGCGGCAAAATTTTCATTCCGGTGCCCCAAACCAGCGCCACCGGCAGCACGACCATCACGCTGGAGGAAAAAGAATTCGGCGTGGGCCTGCGCTTTTTGCCCACCGTGCTGGAAGATGGCCTGATCAACTTGCGCGTGACGCCCGAAGTCTCAGAGTTGTCGCAAGTGGGCACCACCGTCAAAGGCATGGGCGATCAAAGCAGTTTGTTGCCCTCGATCACCACGCGCCGCGCCTCGACCACGGTGCAACTGCGCGATGGCGAGAGTTTTGCCATCGGGGGATTGGTCAAGAGCAACGTGACCGAGGCCATCAAGGCCTTCCCGCTGCTGGGCGAACTGCCGGTGCTGGGCGCGCTGTTCCGCAGTTCGGCCTTCCAAACCGAAAAGTCCGAGTTGCTGTTTGTGGTGACGCCGCGCCTGGCCAAGGTGTTGCCGCCCGACTACGCCTTGCCAACCGACGCCTTCATCCAGCCGACACGCGCCGAGTTTTTCATGAATGGACAACTCGAAGGCAACGCACCCACCTCCGCCCCCGCCTCTGCAACGGCCCCGGCCAAAACCGCAGAGGCCACGGCGCCCCAAGCCACGCAGCCCCCTGCTGAAGACCCCCATTCAACCCATTGAGCCAGGAGAGCCCCATGACCCCCCACTCCGTCCACCCCCCGCTGCGCTGGCTGGCCAGCAGTCTGATGTGCCTGGCCCTGACCGCATGCAACACGCCCCCCACTGCCCTGGACATGCACTTTGGCGATGCTGTCAAACAAGCGCAAGCGCAGCAAACGCTGCACGCCGACCTGCCACCTTGCCAACACGGCATGGACCCGGCCACTTGCCCCATGGCACCCCAATCAGGGATGCGCGAGAACATGCACGAGAACATGCGTGAGCACATGCGCAAACACCAGCGCAGCCAAGCCGCCGACACCGATGGGGTGTCCGCGCAAGCGGCCGTGACGCGTTACCAGGACAGCTTCAAGAGCCCGCCCCCACCGGCACCTGTTTTCAACATCGGTTTGGGCTCGGCCAGCGCCCGATAGAAAGATCCCCCATGTCAACCTCTGTGATCGCATCCACCGACACCTTGATGAACACCCTGCGCAGCAGCATCTTGCAGAGCCAGCTGCCTTTGCACAACGTGGTGACACGGCAGCCAGGCCAGGCCCTGCTGCCTTTGCTGAGCGGCATCGACAGCGGCACCTTGTTGCTGGACAGCCCCCCCGGCCTGCTGACCGACGATTTGACCGCGCTGGAGAGCTGGCTGCGCAGCCGACCGCAGCTCAATGTGCTGCTGTTCAGCGAAGACAGCAGCAAAGCCTTGTTGTTGCGGGCCATGCGGGCCGGTGTGCGCGAACTGCTGACGCTGCCCCCCCAGCCGCAAGAGCTGGCGCTCAGCCTGGCGCGCTGGGGGGGCAGCGAGCCGATCGGCTCCACCAATCCAGGGGCCCCCACATCGGCCAGGCTGGTGGCGTTCATGGGCTGCAAAGGTGGCAACGGCACCAGTTTTGTGGCCGCCAACATGGCCCACATCGTGGCCGATGAATACGACCTCCCCTGCGCTTTTGTGGACCTGGACCTGCAATGCGGTGACGCCTCCTTCTACCTGGGCAGTGGGGCCAACAAAAACACCCTGAGCGATCTGACCCGCCAGATCGAGCGGCTGGATGCCCAGCTGCTGACCAGTTGCATGCATGCGGTCACGCCGCGCTTGAGCCTGCTGGCCGCCCCGCAAGATCTGGAAAGTGCCATGGCCATCGGTGCGCCTGAGATTGAAAAAGTCCTGCAACTGGTGCGCAGCCTGGTCCACGCCGTGGTGGTGGACCTGCCACGCAACCTGAACGCCTTGTCTTTGAAGGTGCTGGACATGGCCGATGTGGTGGTCATCGTCATGCAAAACACCACCCCCGATGTGCGCGACGCCCAGCGCTTGGTCAGCATGCTGCGCGCGCTGGGCTACAGCGAAGTCAAGTTGCGCCTGCTGGTCAACCGCTTTGCGCCAGACGCTTGGGTCAGCCTGAGCGATCTGGAAAAAACCGTGGGACTGAAAGTCAGCCAGACCATTCCCAACAACACCCAGTGGGTCAGCGAAGCCCTGCACACGGGTCAGCCCTTGTCGGCGGTGCACGACCACAACGCGGTGATGCACGCCCTGCGCGAAAGCACCGCAGAGTTGCTGGACACCCGTCCGCCCAAACAACGCCACTGGATGCAGCGCTGGATGGGCAAGGCCGCATGACCGCGTGACCACATGCCATCGTCTTAGCACCAGACACCTTCAGCCCCGCCATTCACCAGGCCCCACCACCACAGGCGTGTTCCATGAACCTCAATCTGCGCTCCCATTTTGAAAAAGCCCCCCCGGTGGGGGTCTTGCTCAGCAGCGACCCCATGCCGCCGAACAGCGGGCGCACTTCAGCGCTGCGCGTGGAAGAAATCAAGACGCAAATCCACCAGGAAATTCTGTCCCTGATGGATTGGCAGCGCATGGAAAGCCTGTCCCCCGAACGCCTGCGCTCTGAGCTGAAGACCTTGACCGAACAGCTGATCGCAACGCACAACCTGGCCGTCAATGAAACCGAGCGCCGAATGATCATCCAGGCCATTCAAGACGAAATGCTGGGCCTGGGGCCGATTGAGCCCTTGCTGTCGGACACGACGGTATCGGACATTCTGGTGAACGGCCCTTTTCAGGTGTTTGCCGAGCGGCGCGGCAAGATCATGCCCACCGACATCCAGTTCGACAACGATGCGCATCTGCTGCGCGTGATTGACCGCATCGTGTCGCGCATTGGGCGGCGTGTGGACGAGATGAGCCCCATGGTCGATGCCCGGCTGCCCGATGGCTCCCGGGTCAACGCGGTCATACCGCCTCTGTCGATCGACGGCCCCCTGCTGTCCATTCGCCGCTTTGCCGTGGTGCCGTTCACCGTGCAGGACCTGATTGGCTTTGGCGCCTTCACAGCCGGCATGGCCGAGTTGATTCAGGGCTTGGTCAAGGCCCGCGTGAACCTGCTGGTGTCGGGCGGTACGGGCAGTGGCAAGACCACCTTGCTGAACGTGATGTCGTCGAGCATCCCGGCCGACGAACGCATCATCACCATCGAAGACGCCGCTGAGTTGCAACTGCAGCAGCCACATGTGGTGCGCCTGGAATCGCGCCCCGCCAACATCGAGGGCAAGGGCGAAATCTCGCAACGCGATTTGCTGCGCAACAGTTTGCGCATGCGGCCCGACCGCATCATCATGGGCGAGGTGCGCGGCAGCGAAGTGCTGGACATGCTGCAGGCCATGAATTCCGGCCACGATGGTTCGATGACCACCATCCATGCCAATTCGCCGCGCGACGCACTCACCCGCCTGGAGCACATGCTGGGCATGGCCGGCCTGAAGGCCGAATCGCGCGCCATGCGCCAGCAAATCAGCGCGGCCCTGTCGGTGGTGATTCAGGTCTCGCGCCTGTCCGACGGGCAGCGCAAAGTCACCAGCCTGCAAGAGATCACCGGTCTGGAAGGCGATGTCATCAGCATGCAGGAAATTTTTGCCTTCCAGCAAACCGGACTGGCCCCCAACGGCGCGGTGCAAGGGCAGTTTGTGGCCACCGGCATCCGGCCCAAGTTTGCCCAGCGCCTGAGCACGCGGGGCATTGCTCTGAGCGAAGATTTGTTTGAACCCACCCACCGCTGGAGCTGAGCATGGACATGCGTTACTGGATCTTTCTGGGCCTGGTGAGCCTGTGCATGGTGGCGCTGGTGTGGGGGCTGTATGGCCTGTGGCGACAAGTCCTCGACCCACGGCAACGGGCGCTGGTGCAAAGGCTCCGGCCTGCCCACCCGTCCTTGCCAACCGAGCAGTCCTTGCAGCTGCGCCAGCATCGGCTGCTCAGCACAACACCGGCACTGGAGCGCTGGCTTCGCCGCCTGCCTGGGGTGCTGCCACTGGACCAATTTTTGCTGCAAACCGGCTTGAGCTGGCGCGTGGCCCATGTGCTGACGCTGGCCGTGGCATGGGTGTTGCTGTCCGTGGCGGTGGGCGGCCGACTGGCGTGGCCTGGCGTGCTGACACTGGCGCTGGCCGTGTTGGGCGAACTGGCCTTGGTGGCTTATTTGCAGCACCGCCGCAGCCAACGCATGGCGCTGATCGGGCTGGCACTGCCCGATGCGCTGGACCTGATTGCCCGCTCCATGCAAGCAGGCCATGCCTTCACCAGTGCCTTGCACCTGGCGGCCAAAGACAGCCCGCCCCCGTTGTCGCAGGAGTTGCGCACCGTGTTTGAAGAAATCAATTTTGGTGTGGGCACCGCCCAGGCACTGCAAGCCTTGTCGGCACGGGTGGCCAGCGATGACGTGCGGTATTTTGTGGTGGCGGTGGTGATCCAGAGTGAAACCGGTGGCAACCTGGCCGACATTCTGAAAAACACCGCCAACCTGATCCGCGAACGCCAGAAGATCGCGGGCGTGGTGCGCGTCTTGTCGGCCGAAGGCCGCATCTCGGCGCTGGTGCTGTCGCTCTTGCCCTTTGCACTGGCGGTCTTCATGGCGGTGCTCAACCCGGGTTTCATCTCCAAGCTGTGGACCGAACCGCTCGGCCTGCAGTTGGTGTATTTTTCCTTGACCCTGATGGCCATCGGCATGCTGTGGATGTGGAAGTTGATCCAGATCCGCGTCTGAAGCCACGCCCCCAACACACACCTAGGCGGAACACCCATGACCCCCTCCCCGTTTGCTTTTGCCGTCCTCATCTTCGCCCTGGTCGTCAGCGTCAGCTACATCTTGCTGATGCGTTGGCTGCCCAACCTGGGCAAAGAACGCTTGGCCCAGTTGACCCAGGCCCCAGGCCAGGCCCCTGCAAGTCCCTGGCAAAGCCTGCAACAGCGGCTGCTCGCCGGGCTGTTGTGGCTCAGCCCGTGGACGGCGGCCATGTCGGGCGGCGAAAGGGCCACCGCTTCGGCTTTGCGGGTGCGTTTTTGGCATGCGGGCTGGCGCTCGCAGGTGGCGCTGCAGATTTATTTCACCTGCAAAACACTGCTGACTTTGGTGCTGCCCTTGCTGGCCTGGGGCCTGATGGAAATGGGCCCCTGGCACCCGCAAGGTCTGCGGCGCTTTGCCCCTTTGCTGCTGGCTGCCGCCATCGGTTACTACCTGCCCAACTGGATTTTGAACATGCAGATCCAGCGCCGCCAACGGGCTTTGCTGCATGCCTTTCCAGACGCCCTGGATTTGTTGCGGGTGTGCGTGCAGGCGGGTTTGGGGCTGGACGCCGCCATGGAGCGCGTGGGGCGGGAAATTCGCCATGCCCGGCCTGAATTGTCCGAAGAGTTTGCGTTGACCGGCATGGCCTTGCGGGCAGGTTCCTCGCGGGCCGAAGCCCTGCGCCACTTGTCGGTGCGCATGGGCCTGAAAGACATCGATGCGCTGGTCTCCATGCTGATCCAGGCCGACCGCTTTGGCACCAGCGTGTCGGAATCCTTGCAGGTGCATTCCGACGCACTGCGCACCCAGCGCCGCCTGCGTGCCGAAGAGGCGGCCGCCAAATTGCCCGTCAAACTGCTGATTCCCTTGATTTTCTGCGTCTTCCCTTCCCTGCTGACGGTGCTGTTGGGGCCTGTCGTGGTCACCTTCACCAAGCAGTTTTTCACGCACCACTGAACGCGCCCCCTGGCAGCGCAGCCATCAACTGCCGTCTGAACGTGGCAGTTCTTGCACCATGGTGATCACCCCGAAAGGACAACGCCGCGCGCACTTTTTGCAGCCCGTACACGCCGCAGCGTCGTGCAACAGCGAGGTCTTCTTGAACGCCTGGAGCTGCAAGCTCAGCACGTGCGGCGGACACACCGCCACACACCAGCCGCAACCTGTGCAGCGGCTGCGGTCGATCTCAGGCAACAGGCTGTGGCTCGGCATGCGCATGCCCCCGCGCCACCACCCGGCCCAGGGCCCTGACCAGATCGGTCTGGGTCAGGATGCCGACGAGGCGCTGGGCGTCATCAATGATCGGCAAGTGGTGGTGACCGGCTGAAGAAAACAAGGGCAACAAATCCAGTGCATGGCTGTCGGCGCTGGCCACCCGGACCTGCCGGGTCATGACATCGCCCACGGTGCGCGAAGAAGTTGCCAGCACCTCGTCACGGGTCAGGCGCAACAAATCGGTCTGGGTGATGATGCCCACCACGCGCTGGGAGGGGTCGACCACCGGCAAGGCCTTGATGTTGTTTTGCTGCATGCGGTCACGTGCTTGCGTGAGACTGAGCTTCACGTCCGCCACCCAAGGATCGGGCGACATGATGTCGCGGCACATCAGACTGCTCCACAAGCGCTCCGCCGCCGCACCTTGTGCCCGGCGCAACAGCTGCACCAGCGCATCCGGGGCCACATCCAGCACCTGACCGTAATTGGCCAGCACCGCTTCCAGGTCAGCGCGGTCAATTTGTCCTTCCCCATCGTCCGCCGATGCGGATGCAGCGTAAGGATAAGGGTGACGACTCAGGTTGTTGTAGAGCACCGCCACCAGCACCAGCAGCACCGAATTGGTCAACACAGGAAACAAGGCAAAGTCCCAACGGTGTTCGTGCATCAACACCACCAGCAAGGCCATGGCGCCGCCCGGTGGGTGCAGGCAACGCAGGGCCATCATGACCGCCATGGCCGTCGCCACGGCCACCGCAGCGGCCAGCACGGGGCCGGGCAACCACAGCGCACACAACAGCCCGACCGCAGCCGACACGGTGTTGCCCGCCACCACCGGCCAGGGTTGCGCCAATGGGCTGGCCGGCGCGGTGAACACCAAGACCGCACTGGCACCAATGGGCGCCACCAGCCAGACCGCAGTTGCAGGAGCCCACCAGAAACACAGGAGCGCCGTGCAGAAAATGCCCAGCAAAGAACCCAGCACGGCACGCCCACGTTCCGCGTGCGATGTGCGCAACACCGGCGGCGCCCAACGGGCCCACCATGGCACGGGGCTGCGGGCGGCAGCTTGATCAGGCTTCATGAAGGCATCCCCTGGCAATTCAGCAAGAGGGCATTTTGCACGGGATGCACCACCACAGCGCCTTCAGCGCTTCAGGCGCGTTGGCGTGTCCACTCGGGCAAGGGTGCCGATTTGTGCAGCACATCCTGGTGCAACCAGATGGCACTTTTTCGGGCGCACTCGGCCACCGTTTCCAGCGGCAACTGCTGGTAGTCGTCGTTGAAGACTTCAAAGCTGTAATCGCCCCGGTAGCCAATGCGGTCCAGGCGCAGCACCAGATCGGCCAGCTGTTCGCTGTGCACACCTTCGCCCGGGAACACGCGGAACGTGCGGGCCGTGGTCATGCGCTCTTCAAACGTGGGGGTTTCCTGCCACATGAAGTCCGACAATTGCGCCAGGAAAATTTTGGACGGATCCAGCTCTTCGATGGCGTCCAGAGAGGTCTTGGCCGCGAAGATGTGGAACGAATCGAGGCCAATGCCCAGATTGGGGCAATCGGCTCGGCAGACCACGTCCCAACTGGTGGGGAATTCGTTGACGGTGCGGCCCCAGGACAGGGCTTCGTAGGCCACCTTGATGCCCAGCGGCACCGCCAGCATGGCGAGTTTTTTCAGATCGGCGGCGATCTGGTCCAGGTCTTGTGTGGCATGGCGCGACGTGGACGAACAAGCCAGCAACACCTTGCTGCCCGTGGCCGCGCACATCTCGAGCATGGCCTTGGCAATGTCGAGCTTGTAGCTGTGCAGGTGACCCGACAAGCCCTCAAAGTCACGCAGCACCTGAAACCCCGTGGGCCGCATGCCACTGGCGTGCACGGCCGCCACTGCGGCTTTGACGCCGCCGGGGTGCGTCACCAGATCGCGTGCCATCAACATCACCTGAGAAAAACCGGCACCTTTCATGGCGGCCAGCTTGGCCTCCAGCGTGCCTGCCATGGTGATGGTGTCCATGCCGTAACCGTCGAGCAAGTTCATCGCGGCTTCCTTTTATTGGTGGACGAGTTCAAAAGCCACCGAGCCCAAGGCGTTGCGCGTCAGCGCACCCCGGTCTTCGGGATGCAACTGGGTCGATTCGACGAACTCGACACCACGGGCCTTGAGCGCCGCCACCGCCTCGGCCACATTCGGCACACCAAAGCCGATGCGTTGCAGGCACTCGGGGCTGTCGTCGCCGTCCATCCAGACATCAGGTTCCACCAACTGCCACAAGAAGGTGCCGCAGGGGCTCTTCATCAGCTTGCCCTTGGGCAAGATGCCAAAGCGCTCTTCGTCGGGGATGGAGCTGAAGTCGAACATGTGTTCGTAATAGGTCTGCCAGTCGGCGCTGCGGGAGGCGCCGATGTACTGCACCACGCCAAAGTAGCTCATGCCCGCAAGCGCCGGCGGGTGCGGGTCCACCGTGGGGATGGGCTTGAAGTCGATGTCGTAGATCGAGAACTCTTGCCAACGGTCGACAAAATAAAAGCGGCTGCCGCCCGGGCCATGGATGGCGGGGATGTGCAGCTCCATGGCCTGTGCATGGCTGCCCACGCTCCAGGCACCCAGGTCCAGGCAGCGGGTGTGCGCCTTCAGGGCATCCTGCACACGGAAAGCCACCGCCGAAATCACCGGCTGGCCATCGACCGTGCCGTTCACTCGGGCATCGTCCGGGTTGGCGTTGACCACCAGGTTCATGCTGCCCTGGCGGTACAAGGTGACTTCGCGCGAGCGGTGGCGGGCCACCGGGCGAAAGCCCATGTTTTCAAGCACCTGACCCAGCGCCTGCGGGCGGCTGGTGGCGTATTCGATGAATTCGATCCCGGCGATGCCCAGACGGTTGGGCATTTCTGGAACGGCTTCGCGGTCAACTTTGTTCAGGCTCATCTGTGCACTCCGTCAGGGAAATTCAAACGCAAGGGGTTCAGTAGCTCAGCTTGGCGCCACGGCGCAGCACGTCTGCGGTGGTGGTGGGCAAACCGAAATATTCCAGGTAAGCCGGGATCTGCTCGTACAGCATGTCGGTGCCCACCTGGGTGCGGCAGCCACGGGCTTGGGCAGCGGCCAGAAATGCGGTGGTCTCGGCCTTCATCACCACCTCGCCCACAAAGGTTTCAGGCGCCAGGCGCGACACGTCCATCGGCAGCGGGTCGCCTTCGTTCATGCCCATGGGCGTGGCGTTGACCACCAGGTCATGGCCGGCCGGGTCGTTGGAGCCGGTGCGCACATCGATCTGGGGGTAGTTGTCTTTCAGGCGTTGGGCCAGGGCTTCGCAGTTGGCGGTATGGACGTCGAACAGGCTGATGGCGGCAATGCCAGCCCCAGCCAGCGAAGCCGCAATGGCACAGCCCACACCCCCGGTGCCCACCACCAGCACGCGCTTGGCGGTCAGGTCAAAACCCTTGCGCTGCACACCGCGCACAAAACCGGCCCCGTCGAACATGTCGCCCACCAAGCGGCCATCGGCCAAGCGCTTGACGGCGTTGCAGGCACCGGCGACGCGCACGGTGGCCGTGACTTCGTCGAGCAAGCCAACGGTCGTGACCTTGTGCGGCATGGTGATCAAGGCGCCCCGGATGTTTTCGAGCGTGAACACCGCCCGCAGGAAGGGGGGGTAGTGCTCGGGCTTGCAACCCATGGGCACGACCACCGCGTTGATGCCTGCGGCCTCAAAGTACGGGTTGTAAATCATCGGCGACTTGAAGGTGTGCGTGGGGTAGCCGATGTGGGCGATGATGTCGGTGTTGCCGTTGATCATGGGATGGGTTGTTGTTCGGTCATTCAGACCAATGGAGGGGGCTGACCGCTGCGGGTCAGCCGGTGGTCACTTCAGGCCGCTTGCGCTGCGGACACGCCGGCACGCAAGGCCAGCAAATAGCTGTCTGCGCCAAAGCCGCAAATCTGGCCTTTGACAATCTCGGCAAACACCGAGTGGTGGCGGAATTCTTCGCGGGCGTGGATGTTGGACATGTGCAACTCCACGATGGGGCAGGTCAGCACGGCCAGGGCATCGCGGATGGCGTAGCTGTAATGGGTCCATGCGCCGGCGTTGATCAGCACGGCATCGACGTTGTCGAAATAGGCCTGGTGAATGCGCTCGCACATGTCACCTTCCTGGTTGGTCTGATAGCACGCGACTTCGGCCCCCAGCTCTTGACCCAGCTTCTGCAGGCTGGCATTGATCTCATCGAGGGTGATGGTGCCGTACTGCTTGGGGTCGCGCTTGCCGAACATGTTGTGGTTCACACCGTGCAGCATCAAGACTTTCATGGCAAATCCTTTCAGGAAACAAGGAAGGCTTCGCCGCACACGCGGCGAAGCCTTGAGGCGGGAAATTACTTGCCCGACTTCTTGGCAGGCGCTGCGGCTGCAGTGCGCACCTTGTCGATTTCAGCTTGCAGTTCCTTGACCAGGTCCTGGCCCACGGTCACGCCGTACTTGGCGGTCACAGGACGCATCTTGTCGCGCAGCTTGGCCATTTCAGACTCAGGCAACTGGGACACTTGCATGCCGTTTTTCTTCAGGTTTTCCAAGATGCTGGCTTCCAGCGCGCGGGCTTTTTCACGCTGGAACTTGGCCGATTCGGTGGCCGCATCGGCGACGATTTTCTGCTCGGCTGCCGACAGCTTGTCCCAGAACTTCTTGCTGATGATGACCGACTGGGGGTTGTACTGGTGACCGGTCAAGGCCAGGTGCTTTTGCACTTCGTACAGCTTGGCACCGTTGATGGTGGCCACGGGGTTTTCCTGGCCGTCCACGGCTTTTTGTTCCAAAGCGGCATACACCTCAGGCCATGGCAGTGGTGTGGGGTTGGCACCCAGGGCCTTGACCCAGTCCACGTTGATCGGGTTGGGGATCACGCGCAGCTTCAGGCCTTCCAGGTCTTCCACCTTGTTGATGGCGCGCTTGCTGTTGGTGATGTTGCGGAAACCCAGCTCATAAAAGCCCAGGCCGATGATGCCTTTGTCTGCCAGCTTGGCGTGCAGCTTTTTGCCGAAAGCGCCGTCCACGGCGGCGTCAGCTTCTTTGCCTGTGCCGAACATGAAGGGGAAATCGAAAATGGCGAATTCCTTGACCTGCGAGGCAAAAATGCCCGAGTTCATGGAAGCCATCTCCAAGGTGCCGCCCTGAATGGCCGACACGTTGGCCTGGTCGCTGCCCAGTGCGCCACCGGGGAACACGTTGACCTTGATCTTGCCGCCGGAATTCTTCTCGACGATTTCCTTGAACTTTTCCATGCCCAACACGATCGGGTGACCGGCTGTGTTTTGGTTGGCGAATTTGATGGTCTTGTCTTGTGCCGATGCCACACCTGCTGCCGCCAAAGCGACGGTAGCGATCAAGGACTTGATGAACACACGTTTCATGAATGGTCTCCAAAAATAAAGTGAATCGGACGTACGCTTTCCAGCGGGAGGCTTGTCGGCTGGCGTACCCGGTCAGCCGACAGAGCCAGGAATCAATAGAACCAGCGGGCGGGCACCATCACCAAAGCCGGGAAGGCCACCATGGCAAACATGATGATGAACTGGGCGATCATGAAAGGAATCACCCCCTTGGTCACCTCGTCCATGCTGATCTTGCCGACACCGGCCACGGCATTGAGCACCGTGCCCACAGGCGGCGTGATCAGGCCGATCGCGTTGTTGATGATGAACAGCACACCGAAGTAAACCGGATCGATGCCAGCGGCCTTGACCACAGGCATCAACACGGGCGTCAACAACAAAATGGTCGGCGTCATGTCCAGTGCCGTGCCCACCACCATGGTGATGACCATGATGGTCAACATCAGCAAACGGGGGCTGTCCAGCAAGGGTTGCAGCAAGGCAATCAATTCGGCAGGCAAATTGGCCACCGTGATCAGCCAGGCCGACACCATGGCTGCGGCCACCAAGAACATGACGATCGCACTGGTCTTGGCCGAGGCCACAAACAGCGGGTACAGGTCTTTCAGACTCAACTCACGGTAAATGAAGGTCGAGATCAGCAGGGCATACACCGCAGCCACCACCGCCGCTTCGGTCGGGGTGAACACACCGAACTTCAAACCAAACACCACGATCAGCGGCAACACCAGGGCCCAGGTGGCTTCACGCATGGCCACCATGATTTCGCCCATCGATTTGCGCGGCGGCACCTGCACCACTTCACGGCGCGCCAACCACCACCAGGTCATCCACAAGGAAGCCCCCAGCAAAACGCCCGGGAAGATGCCGGCCATGAACAGTTTGGAGATGGACACGTTGCCGGCCACGCCAAAAATCACAAAACCAATGCTGGGCGGAATCACCGGGGCGATGATGCCCGCCGATGCGATCAGGCCAGCCGAGCGGGCCTTGTCATGGCCGGCGGCCACCATCATGGGCAACAGCAAGGAGGCCAGTGCCGCCGCGTCGGCCACGGCCGATCCGGACAAGGCGGCCATGATCACAGCGGCCATGATGGTCACATAACCCAGGCCCCCTTTGATGTGGCCCACACAGGCCATCGCAAAGTTCACAATGCGGCGCGACAGACCGCCCGCGTTCATGATCTCACCGGCCAGCATGAAAAAAGGCACCGCCAACAAAGGGAAGCTGTTGGAGCCTTCGAGCAGGTTTTGCGCCAGGATCTGCGCATCGAACATGTCCATGTGCCACATCAGGGCCACGCCGCAGATCAGCAGAGAAAACGCGATCGGGATGCCGATGGCCATGGCACCGATCAGGGAAAAAACAAAAATAGCAATCGTCATGTCGTGTCTCCCGTGCGCTCAGGCTTTGTCCGCGCCGCCATGGGGCGACTCTTCCGATTCCTGGATCATGACCAGGTCTTCGTCACGCATTTGCCCGCTGAGCAAACGCAGCAATTCGGTCAGCAAAATCAAGCCGCCCAGCACCGCAAACACCACGCCCGGTGCATAAATCCAGGCCATCGACACTTCCATCACCGCACTGGTGCTGTCCAGGTTGATCACGGCTTGCTGGTAGGCGCCGTTGAACAGCAACCAGCAAACGAACAGCATCAGCACATAAGACAGCCCCAGGCAAAACTTTTTGCCCGCCGGGCCCAATTTACCCACCAGCATGTCGGTGCCCAGGTGGCCATGCTCGCGCAACGCAATGACGGCCCCCATGAACGTCATCCAGACAAACAACCAGCGCGACAACTCTTCGGACAAGGTGATGCCCGAATTGAAGCCATAGCGCATGACCACGTTGCCAAACACCAAGACCACCATCACGGCCAGACACAGCGCGATGACGACGTTCAGGGCTTTGCAAAACCCGTCAATGAATTTTTGAACCACCACACATCTCCTGAAAAGGGTTACCGCTAATGTACGAACTGGTTAGTTTTCCAAGGTCAGTAGTTACCCTCATAACAAAAACCCCTGGCACGCTATCTGTTATACCGAAATTGAATGACTCACAAACCGCAAAATCAAGGCCACCACATGCTCTCTTTTGAGGGTGTCGGCCTTGTCTTTGCTGGCCCGGTTCTGAAAGATCACCCCGAAAGTGTGCCGATTGGAGACATTGAAAAACGTGAAGGCTGAAATCGCCGAGTGGATGTCCACCGGATCGAGCCCCGAGCGGAACACGCCCTCGGCCACCCCCCGGTCGTACACGGCCCGCACGGACCGGATGGCATTGGAGTTCAGCTCCTGAATCGTGCTGCTTTGGCGCAGGTAGTCGCCGCGCTGGATGTTTTCGCTCATCACCAGTCGGACGAAGTCTTCGTTGTCGCGGTGGTGGTCGTAGGTGAACTCGACCAACTTTTGCAGGGCTGCGACCGGAGGCAAGTCGTCCAGGTGCAGCTCCGACTCAATGGCCCGCATGCGCCGATAAGCCTCTTCGAGCACCGCCAGGTACAAACCGTCCTTGCTGCCGAAGTAGTAATAGATCATGCGCTTGCTGGTGCGCGTGGCGGCCGCGATCTCGTCGATGCGTGCGCCTGTCAGGCCTTTGTCGGCAAATTCGTGCGTGGCCACCGCCAGGATTTCGGCCATGGTGCGGACCGGGTCGTTGGTGCGCCCAGCCTCTTTCGCGACAGGCCCTGCCCGTGACGCCACCCGTGGCGCCACACCTTCCGCAAAATGTACCGTTTCGTTCATTTGGCGAGTATAGGCGGCGTTCGGGCGACGGTTGATCAGGGTTGACCCGCAACTGGCGCCAGCGTTCAGCTGGCCACGCCGAGTTGCGCCACAGTGGTTATATTTGCCGCACAGGCATTTCCATTTTCGAAAGATCCTATGACAACAATCGGCATGATCGGCATTGGCATGATGGGCCACGGCATCGCGAGCAACTTGCTCAAGCACGGGCACAGCCTGTCGGTGCTGGAGCACCCCGGCAACCAGCCCCTGGATGCCTTGCTGGCCGCAGGCGCACGCACCTGCCAGACACCCCAGGCACTTGCCGCGCAATCGGATGTGGTCATCCTGTGCGTGACCGGCACGCCCCAGGTGGAAGCCGTGCTGACGGGTGAAGCGGGCGTCTTGCAGGGCCTGCGCCCGGGCAGCATCGTCATCGACTGCTCCACGGCGGTGCCCACCTCCACCGAAAAAGTCGCGGCCCTGGTCGTGGCGCAAGGCGGCCAGTTTCTGGATGCGCCCATGACCCGCACCCCCAAGGAAGCCGCCGAAGGGCGCCTGAATTTGCTGGTGGGAGGCGATGCCGCGGTGTTTGAAACCTGCCGGCCGATCCTGGCTTGCTTTGCCGAAAACATCGTGCACACGGGCCCCATTGGCTCGGGCCACCGGATGAAGCTGCTGCACAACTACGTGTCGCTGGGCACCGTCACCTTGTTGGCCGAAGCCGCCGCTTGCGCGCAACTGTCGGGCATCCATGCCCAGACCTTTGTCGACGTGCTGGCCATGGGCGGCGGCTGGGGGGCGGCACTGGAGCGGCTCAAGCCCACGCTGGTCAACGGCGACACCACGGGCCTGCGCTTTTCCATGAGCAATGCGCTCAAGGACCTGAGCTATTACAACCAAATGGCCACCGACACCCAAGCCGACCGCACCGTGGCCCAGGCGGTCAAAACCACACTGGAAGCGGCTTGCCAGCAAGGTGACCCGCAAGCCCTGGTGCCCGAGCTGATTGCACAGTTGGTGCAACGCCCAAAGCGCTGAGCCGCCATGCCCAGCCCTCAAGACGCGCTGGACCCGCGCGACTGGATTGCCGGTCTTGAAAAAGGGCTGCACATCATCGAAGCCTTTGACGCGGCCCACCCCCGCCTGACGGCCACCGAAATGGGCGAGCGCTGCGGCATGACCCGCACAGCGGCCCGACGCTATTTGAAAACCCTGGTGCATCTGGGCTACGTGGGCACAGACGGCAAGCTGTATTGGCTGATGCCGCGCATCTTGCGGCTGGGCCATGCCTACTTGGAGTCGGCACGCTTGCCGCGCCTGGTTCAACCCTTTTTACAGCGCATCACGGCAGGCACCGAAGAAATCGCTTACCTGGGCGTGCTGGATGGCGGCGACACCATTTTCATCGCCCGCAGCGGGCTGCAGCGGCACATGGCCAGTGGCTACATGCCTGGCACGCGCGTGCCCACCCAGGTGACGGCGGCCGGCATGGTCATGCTGGCCTACAGCGACGAGGCCGTGATCGATGAATGGTTGAAGTCGCATGACCTGCGCGCGTTCACCTCGTTCACCCTGTCCAGCAAAACCAGTTTGCGCGAAGCGCTGGTGGGCTTCAAGCGCCAGGGCTGGGCGGTCTCGGAGCAGCAACTGGAGCTGAACTTTCGCGGCATTGCGGTGCCGCTTTTAGACCGACAAAACACCGTGCTCGGCGCGATCAGCATCACCATGCCGATCAACCGCGAAGAAACCGACCACGCCCTGAACCGCGTCCTGCCGGTGCTGCAAGAAGCGGCGCACAGCCTGCGGCCACTGCTTTAAGTCGCCAACTCAAGAAGCCGCACTGCCCGTGGTGTGCGCCCCGCCCAAAAACAAGCGCTCCATCTGCGGATCAGCCAGGATTTCAGCCGCTGATTTGTACAGCACCATGCGGCCCGACTCCAGCGCGATGGCGTTGTCCGAGAACTTGAGTGCGCTCTTGACGTTTTGCTCGACCATCAGCACCGTGGTGCCTTGGTCCGCCAGCTTGCGCAACAACCTGAACACGTCCAGCACCACCAGAGGCGACAGGCCAATCGAAGGCTCGTCGATCAGCAACACTTTTGGGCGCAGCAGCAAGGCGCGACCGATTTCAAGCTGCTTTTGCTCACCGCCCGACAAGGCCGAGGCACGCGAATTCATGCGCTCTTTCACGCGCGGAAAAAATTCCAGCACTTCTGGAATCCGTTCATGCGTGGTCTTCATGCCCAGCGTGATGCCACCCAGCTCCAGGTTTTCATAAACGCTGAGCTGGCCAAACAGGTTGCGGCCTTGCGGCACAAAGGCGATGCCATCGGCCAACAAGGCTTTTTGCGATGCCCCGGTGATGTCCTTGCCGTTGAGCAAGACCTTGCCCTGCCTGGGTTTGAGCAAGCCAAACAAGGTTTTGAGCACGGTGGATTTGCCGGCCCCGTTGGGGCCAATCAACAAGGTGATGGAGCCTTTGGGCACTTGGAAGGACAGGTTGTTCAGGATCATGAAATCCTTGTAACCCGCGACCACATCGTCAAACTCAATGCAGGTGTCTGCTGATTTTTCTGTCATCTCAGTTCCCCAAATACGCGTCAAGCACCTGCTTGTTGGCACGGATCTCTTCGGGCGTGCCAATCGCCAAAACCTGACCTTCCACCATGACCATGATGCGGTGGCACAGGTCCATCACAAAGTCCATGTTGTGTTCGATCACGACAAAGCTGCTGGACTTGCCATCGGCTCGGCGCGTCTGGTTGAGCTCTTTGAGCAAGGTGCTGATGCCGCCCACCAAGGACGGGTTGACACCGGCACAGGGCTCGTCCAGCAACACCAGATCGGGCTCGCTCATGAAGGCCATGGCGATGTCCACCAGTTTTTGCTGGCCGTAGCTCAGCTCTCCGGCTTTCTTGTCGGCCACGTGGCGAATGTGAAACTGGTCGATCAGCGCGTCAGCCTTGTCGCCCAGGCCCGAATCGGTGGGCGCGAACATGCGGCTGAACAGGTTGCCCTGGTGCTCTTGCGCGGCCACGATCAGGTTGTCGCGCACCGTCATCTTGCCAAACACCTGCAGCGTCTGAAACGTGCGGCCCACGCCACGCCGGTTGAGCTCCAACGGGCCGAGCTGGGTGACGTCTTCACCGTTGAGCTCGATCCGCCCTTCGTCGGGGGTGATCTGGCCCAGCATGCTGTTGAACAAGGTGGTCTTGCCCGAGCCGTTGGGGCCGATCACGCCGAAGATTTCGCCCGGGCGCACTTCAAACGAAACGCCGCCCACCGCCTGGATCGCACCGTAGGCTTTCTTCATGTGGGTGACCTTCAGCACAGGGGCGTCCTGCGGCCGGTCATGGTGATGGGGGTGCGTCATGCTTTCACTCCTTTGCCTGCAGCCGCACGGGCTGCCGATGCGGCGCGCGATTGGCGACGGGCCTTGATGCGGTCGGGGATGCTGAGCAAGCCATCGGGCAGCCAGATCATCAACACCACCACCGCAGCGCCAAAGACGAACAAATACCAGGCTTGCGCAAAGCGCAGCCATTCGGGCAACACCACGCCCACCGCCGAGCCCAGCACGGGGCCCAGAAAGTAGCCTGGGCCGCCAACCACCACCATCAGGTACATCATGATGGAGGCACCCACGGTGAACAAAGCCGGGTCAATGAACTGCACCTGCGAGGCGTACAGGCCACCGGCCACACCGGCATACACCGCGCCAATGGCAAAGCTCAACAAGGTGTAGCTGCGGGTGTCGATGCCCAGGCTCTCGGCGCGGATGGCGTTGTCACGCAAGGCCGTGAACGCCTTGCCCCAGGGCGAACGAAGCAAGCCCCACAACAACAGCGCCAGCACGACGGTGAAGAACAGCACCAGGTAGTAATAGGCCAGGTTGCCATCGAAGCTGAGGCTGCCCAGACTCGGGCGCGCGATGTTGTTGATGCCGAAGGTGCCGCCGGTCAACCACTCTTCGTTGCGCATCACCAGCCACAAGGCGGTGTTGAAACCCAGGGTGGCGAAGGCCAGGTAAATCGTCTGCACGCGCAGCGCCGGAAAGCCCAGGGCCAAACCGACCACAAAACAAAACAAGGCGGCCACCGGCAAACCCAGCCAGAAGCTCAGGCCCGCCTTGAGAAAGATGGCCACGGTGTAGGCCCCGATGCCAAAAAAGGCGGCATGGCCCAGCGACTTTTGACCGGCGTAACCCACCGTCAAATTCAGGCCCATGGTGGCGATGATGAACACCAGCCAGGTGGTGAACATGTGGATGCCGTAGTTCTTCAAGAAACCGGGCACGATGACCAGCGCGGCCAACACGACCAGCGCAAACAACAGGTTGAGCTTTTTCATACTTTGCGCTCCTCTTTGGTGCCGAGCAGGCCTTGGGGCTTGAACAAGATCACGACCATGAAGATGATCAAGGCCACCGCGTCTTTGTAGGCCGGCGAGATGTAGGCCGCCGCCAGGTTTTCACACACGCCCACCAGCAAGCCGCCCACCAGCGCACCACGCGAGTTGTTGAAGCCACCGATGATGGCGGCAAAGAAGGCCTTGTTGCCCAGCCCCTCGCCCATGTCGAACTTGGCCAGGTAAGTGGGCGTCACCAGCAACGCCGCCGCCGCCGCCAGGATGGCGTTGATGGCGAAGGTGTAGAAAATCATGCGCGGCACGTTGATGCCCAGCACCGATGCGCTTTCGGTGTTTTGCGCCACCGCCTGCATGGCACGTCCCGTGACGGTCTTGTTGAGGAAAGCTTGTGTCACCAGCACCATCACCATGGCCAACACAAAGGTGCCCACGTCGCCGGCCGAAAAGGTGACGCCCATCACATCCAAGATCACATCGGGGAACACTTGCGGGAAAGGCTGTGGCTCGGCGCTGTAGCCGGCACGCACGCCGTTGCGCATGGCAATCGACAGGCCGATGGTGGCCACCACGATCGGCATCATGCCGTACTTGAACAACGGGTCCACCAGACCGCGCTTGAACACCCAGCCCAAAATCACGACCGACAACACGATGCTCAGGGCAAACGCGAAATACAGCGACAAACCCGAACCCAGCAGCATCACCATCATGAACGCGGGCAGCATGACGAATTCGCCCTGTGCAAAATTGATCGTGCCTGAGGCTTGCCACAGCAAGGTAAAGCCCAACGCCACAAGCGCATAAATGCTGCCCGTGGCCAGGCCACTGAAAAAGAGTTGTAAAAAGTCGGTCATGGGATGGGCTTCGAAAACAAATAGGGCGTGCACTTGAAAGGCCGCGTGCACGGGCTTTGCAGTCCGTTGGGCCTGAAAAAAGGCGGACCCCGGCTGGGGCCCGCCTTGTTTTCACAACCTCAATTACTTCTTGGCGTTCAACGCAGGCAAGGTCGCGCTGATCACGGGGTGACCATTCTTGACTTCGACCAGGAAGCTCTCACGGTCCAGATCGCCTTTGTCGTCAAAGCACACATCCATCAGGATGCCGGGGTGCTGTTTGGTGCTGAAGCAGCTGTTGCGAATGGCCGCAGCCACCGCTTTGCGGTCCAGCTTGCCGACTTTTTCAATCGCCGCCTTGAGCACGTACATGCCGGTGTAACCCTTGATGCCGTTGTGGTCTGAATCGGACTTGTACTCGGCCTTGTACTTGGCACCAAAGGCCTTGAACTGAGGCGCATCCACGGTCAGACCCACGTGGGCCAGTGCACCGTTGGCGGCCTCGCCAGCCAGATCGATCACTTTCTGCCCGGTCAGTGTGGTTTCGCCGATCAGCATTTTCTTCACGCCTTGCTTGCGGAATTCGCGCAGGGCACGGGCCGACTCTTCTTCGTTGGTGTAGACAAAGATGGCATCGGCATCGGTCTGCTTGGCTTTGAGCACGGCAGCCGAGAAGTCGACCTGACCGGCATCGGTCGAGATGTCGGCCACGATCTTGGTGCTGGTGCCTTCCAGCAGCTTGGTGATGGTGTCACGCCCGCCTTTGCCGAAGTCGTTGTTCACGTAAATCACGGCCAGGGTTTTGGCTTTGCTGTTGATGAACTTGGCCAACTTGGGGAAAGACACGCTCTGACCGAACGCGGTTCGGAACACATAAGGGTTACCTTGTGCGGTGATCGCAGCAGCTTCACCACCGGTGAAGTTCGGCGTTTCGCCACGCTTGGATTCGGCCATGGAGACCATGATGGAGCCGGAGTAAACGGGGCCGAAGATGGCGAACACCTCGTTGTCCACCGCTTTTTGCGTCAGGCCCTTGGCCACGCCGGGGTTGGTTTGGGTGTCTTCGGTGGTGTAGCTGATTTTCTTGCCCAGGATGCCGCCCGCGGCGTTGATTTCCTTGATGGCCATTTCGGTGCCGTTCTTGAACACGGTGCCCGCTGTGGTGCCGGGGCCCGACAGTTCGACGATGTTGGCGATCTTGATGTCTTGGGCATGGCTCAAGCCCGACACAGCCAAAGCGGCGCAGACGGCCAGAGTTTTCAGGGTAGCTTTCACAGAGGTCTCCTCGTGGGTGGAATCAGGCCAGCATGCACGGCCAGGGGTTGTAAAAAAATCGTTTTTCCATGCAGGGCAAGGTCATGGGAATGTAGTGGTGAATCCCAAAATGCTTTGGTGGCTGGCAAAGTCGAAAGATCGATAATCGCTCAATCACGTTCAATGATCGAACGAATTAGGGGTTAGCCCCGAGGGTTCGGTGGCCGCCAAGGCGTGCCGTACCGCCACATGGGCGAACACCAGGCCCGGCCCGATGGTGATGCCAGGGGCCGGGTACACACCGCCCATGATGGAATTCATGTCATTGCCCACGGCATACAAACCGGCCATGGCCTGGCCTTGTGCGTTGAGCACTTGCGCCTGCGCATTGGTTTGCAAGCCCTGCGCAGCGCCGATGTCCCCCGGCACCAGCTGGACCGCGTAATAAGGCCCCTCGCCCATCGGGCCCAGATTGGGGTTGCGCCCCCCGGCCAGGGCATCGCCCAGGTTCTGCTGGTACGCCGTCTCACCGCGCTGGAACTGGGTGTCCACCCCGGTTTGCGCAAAGGCATTGTTTTGCGCCACCGACCGGGCCAGGCCTTCGGCCGAAATGCCCAGCTTGAGTGCCAGCTCGGGCAGGCTTGCCGCGGTGGTCAGGTAACCGTCGGCCAAGAAAGGCCCCAAGCCTTTGCCACCGGGCCGCACCATGCCCATGCCGTATTGGCGCAGGGCTTTGGCATCGGCGATCAGGTAGGCCGGAATGGCCGGTGACACCTGGTGGGCCGCCAGCATGCCCAAGGCAAACAGGTGGTAAGACGTGCTTTCGTTGACAAACCGCTCCCCCGCCTGGTTCACGGTGATCATGCCGGGCTTGGCCCGGTCCATCACAAAGTGGGGGAACACGGCGGTGCTGCCATCGGCGCGTTGGCGCAACGACACCGGCGCCCAGAACGCGGGGCTTTGCGCGCCCTGCCCTGGCACCGCCCCCAAAGCACGCGCCAGCGCCAAGGCCTCGCCGGTGTGGCCGGGTGCGGCAGGGCACCACTGGGCAGGAATGCCGGGCAAGCACTCGGCGCGCCACACCGGGTCACGGTTGAAGCCGCCACTGGCCAGCACCACCCCTTTGCGGGCCAGCACACGGCCATCGCCACTTGCGCTTTTCAAACGCAGGGCCACCACGCGGCCATCGTCGTCACGCTCGAGGGCCTGCACCGAGCTGTTCAAGGCCAGCGTGACCTGGGCGTGTTGCGCCAAAGAATGCAGCAAGCGTGCGACCAGCGCATTGCCCATCACCAGACGGGTGCCACGCGCATGCGTCAGGCGGTCACGCAGGTGGCGCCACACGATGCCCACCGAATGCTTGAGCGAAGCCCATGACTTCGTCATGGCCAGCAAGTGGTTGATGTCGGTGCGGTCCACCATCATGCCGCCCAGCACCGTGAACTCTGGAATGGGCGGGCGCAGCAAAGCGAACAGGTCGCCCAGCAAACGGCCATCAAAGGGCAGCGGCTCGAGTGCGCGGCCGCAGAGGGTGGCGCCGGGCAAATCACTGATGTAGTCGGGATGCTTGGGGTAAGGCCGGAACTTCAATGAGGACCGGGCTTCGATTTGGGCCACGGCTTTGGCACCGTTTTTCAAGAACGCCGCACGCAAATCGGCGGGCGCTTGGTCACCCACGGCATGGTTCAGGTAGGTGGCCGCATCGGCCAAGCTGTCGCCGGGGTTGACCTGGGCGGCATGGTGCGTGCCCGGCACCCATGTGGTGCCCGCGGACCAGGCGGTGGTGCCGCCCACATACTCGGTGCGCTCGACCACCAGCACTTTGGCGCCTTCCAGGGCTGCGAACAGCGCCGCCGACAAACCCGCACCGCCTGCGCCGATGACCACCAGGTCAAACTCGGCACCGTCTTGCAGGCCGCCTTCCAGACTGTGGAGACCGTTCATCAGGACTTGCATTTCATTGGCCCTTCAAGAACGCGACCATCAGGTCTTTCACCTGGGCGAACATGTCGGCCCCGGTGAGGGTGTTGCAGCCCGCCGCACGCGCTGCCGCGATCAAGGGCGGCACTGCGGGCGCGGTGACCACGCAGCCTACAAACAGGCTGGGGGTGAATTTGTCGGCATCGATGGGCATCGGGTCGCCCTCTTGCATGCCGAGGGGTGTGGCGTTGATGGCGATGTCATGGCCCGTGGGATCGCTGCTGCCCACCACCACCGTGCAGCGCCCCAAAGCGGCCAGGCTCAGCACCAGCGTGTCGCGGCGCAGCGTGTCTGCATCGTGGATGGCCAGCTCGCGCAGCCCGCCCGTGGCCAAGGCATACGCGATGGCCGAACCCGCCCCGCCTGCGCCCACCAGCAAGGCTTTTTTGCCCTGCAGACTGCACCCCTTGCGGCCCAGCGCCTGGACATAGCCCAGGCCGTCAAACATGTCGCCATGCCAGGAGCCATCGGCATTGCGGCGCAAGGTGTTGATGGATTTCAAAAATGCGCCACGGTCCGAGGTGGTGGCGCACACATCAAAGTAGGCGAACTTGTGCGGCACGGTGACGATGATGCCGTCCACGTTTTTGCACAGCGACACGCCCGCCGTCCAGGCCGCCAGATCGGCCGGGGCCACATGGGCCGGAATGCACAAGGCATTCAGCCCCGCGTTTTGAAAGGCCTGGCTCACGCCGGCGGGCGATTTGACCTGCGCGATCGGGTCACCCACGATGAAAACCACCCGCGAGGCCCCATCGAGATGCAAAGAGGGGTTCTTGTTCATGGCCGCGATGATACATAAAAACGGAATTTGATTCCACTTTTGAATTTATTTCCAAAATTCAATATACTTGCGCCAACCAACACCCCCTGCACACCCACCTCACCCCACTCCCAACCATGCAAAAGTTCCCCTTGGCCGTGATTGGCGCTGGCGTGATTGGCCGAACCCACATCGAGCGCATCCTGAAAACACCCGAATTCGAGTTGGTGGGTGTGGCCGAACCCGGCGAAGCAGGCCGGCACTGGTGCGCGCAGCGGAACATCCCCACCTTCGCGCACCACCAGGCCCTGCTGGAAGCCACCCAAGCCCAAGGTGTGGTGATCGCCACCCCCAACGCCACGCATGTGGACGTGGCCGCAGACTGCATGGCGCGGGGCTTGGCCGTGCTGATCGAAAAACCGGTGGCCGATTCGCTGAGCGCAGCCAGGCGCCTGATCCAGATTGAAAAAGACACCGGCGTGCCGGTGCTGGTGGGGCATCACCGGCGCCACAACCCGATCTTGCAAAAGGCACGCCAGATCGTGGCCGATGGTCGCCTGGGCCAGGTGGTCAGTGCCAACGTGATGGCCAACTTTTACAAACCCGTCGCCTACTTTGACGTGGCCTGGCGCCGCCAAATGGGCGGTGGCCCGGTGCTGATCAACCTGATCCACGACATCGACATGCTGGTTTTCTTGCTCGGTGAAGTGCGCGCCGTGCAAGGCAGCCTGTCGAGCGCGGTGCGCGGCTTTGAGGTGGAAGACACGGCCAGCGCATTGCTCGAATTTGCCTGTGGCACGCAAGCGGTGATGACGGTCTCGGACACCGCCGTCTCGCCCTGGTGTTGGGATTTGTGTGCCGGTGAGCAAAGCCAATACCCCCGGCAAAACGTACCCTCTCACTTTTTGTCGGGCACCCACGGCGCCCTGTCGCTGCCCGATCTGGCCCTGTGGCACTACCAGGGCGAGCGCCACTGGCACCACGCATTGACGCGCGAAGAAAGCGCGGTCCACGAGATCGACGTGTATGACCAGCAACTGCGCCACTTTCGCGCCGTGGCCGAAAGTGGCGCGTCGCCCATTTGCTCGGCCCTGGACGGCTGGCGCACATTGCAAGCCACACAGGCCCTGCTGCAAGCAGCGCACACGGGCCAGCGGCAAACCTGCGCGGCATTCACCGCATTCACAGCATGAAAGAACAGATGACCCCCACGCTCGTCACTTCGTGTACTCACTGCCCCCCGAGGGGGCTTTGCCCGCCTTGGGGCGGCCCTGCGGAGGGCAAGTCATGAGCGGCGTCCTCGAAAGAACCCTGGGCATTCTGGAATTGCTGTCGCAACACGGCGAAGGCCTGGAGCTGGCCGCCATTGCCGATCGGCTCGACATCCCGCGCAGCGGCACACACCGCCTGCTGACCGACCTGGTGCGGCTGGGCTATGTGCGCCAGACGCGTGGCCATGGCGACTACCTGCTGACCACCAAACTCGTCTCCATGGGCTTAAGCTACTTGAGCAACAGCGGCATTGTGGACATCGCGCAGCCGCTGCTCAACCGCCTGGCCGAAGTCTCGGGCGAGCTGGTGCGCCTGTCGGTCGTCGATGGCGAACGCCTGACCTGGGTGGCCCGGGCCCAGGGCGCACGCCAAGGCCTGCGCTACGACCCCGACATGGGCAGCGACGCCCGCCTGTCGTGCTCGTCATCGGGTTGGGCCTGGCTGTCCAGCCTGAGCGACGACGAAGCCCTGGCCCTGGTCGCCAAACAAGGCCTGGGCCAGCCCGAACAATTTGGTCCGGCCGCCCCCACCAGTTTGCAAGCCGTGATGGAAGCGGTGGCCCAAACCCGCACGCGCGGCTACAGCATGACCACCGACACCTACAGCATGGGCCTGAGCGCGATGTCGGCCCCGGTGCGCTTTGCCGGACAACCCGCCTTTGGCGTGCTGACCATCGCCGGCCCCACCGTGCGCTTCAGCGTTGAAAAAATGCAGGCCCTCGCCCCCGAATTGCTTGGCATCGCCCAGCAACTGGCCGCCTCCAGCGGCGCATCGCCTTTCTTCAGCCTCACCGCCGAAACCGGGTCCTCTGCGCTCACCGACGGCCGCAAGCCGATCTACGCCGCCTGAGCGCCGCATTGGCTGTGAAAGAACAAGCTTCGGCCGCAGGGGCGGCCTCCCACCCCAACCCGACGCCTGTGGAAGCACACCCAAACCCTGACCTTGTGGGAGCGCGCCACCGCGCGCGAATGCGCCTTGCACCCTCCGACGTGTCTCCCTGCCACATGACCGTTCCCACCATCGATTGCGACCTGCTGGTCATCGGCTCGGGCGCGGGCGGCTTGTCGGCGGCCGTCACCGCCGCGCACCTGGGGCTGAAAGTCATCGTGCTTGAAAAAGACCCGCACTACGGCGGCACCACCGCCTGGTCAGGGGGCTGGATGTGGGTACCACGCAATCCGCTGGCAATCGAGGCCGGTCTGGTGGAGCCCATCGACCAGCCTTTGTCCTATCTGAGGCACGAGCTGGGTGACCAATTCGATGCCTCCCGCGCGCGCACATTCTTGAGGCACGCGCCGCGCATGGTTGAATTTTTCCGCAAAAACACCGCGTTGCAATTCATCGACGGCCTTGCGATTCCCGACTTCCACGGCCAGACGCCCGGTGCCGCCACGGGGGGCCGATCGGTCTGCGCTGCACCCTTTGACGGCCGCCAATTGGGTGCGCGCCTGCACGCGCTGAAGCCCCCCCTGAAAGAGACCACGCTGTGGGGCATGGGCATTGCGTCGGGTGCCGAGCTGCGGCATTTTTTGAACGCCCTGCACCAGCCTGCGTCGTTCTGGTATGTCAGCAAGTTGTTGCTGCGCCATGCCAAAGACCTGCTGGTGCACCGCCGTGGCACGCGCCTGGTCAATGGCAACGCCTTGATCGGAGCCCTGGCCCAATCGGCGTTCGATCTGGGCGTGCAGATCCGCACCCACAGTCCAGTGGTGCGGTTGCTGCAAAGCGATGGCCGGGTCACCGGTGCCGTGGTCCATGGGCCGACGGAAGAGATCCACTTCCAAGCCCGCTGCGGCGTGGTGCTGGCCACAGGCGGTTTTCCGCACGACCCGGTGCGCAAACAGCAACTGCTGCCCCATGCGCCCAGCGGCCACGAGCACTGGTCGGCCGGCAGCCGCGGCAACACGGGCGATGGCCTGCGCCTGGGTGAATCGGCCGGTGGCGTGGTGGCCGATGACCTGGTGCAAGCCGCCGCGCTGGCACCGGTGTCGCTGGTGCCGCGCACCAACCCGGGCGTCGAGGGCAGCACCGCCCACTTCCCGCACCTGATTGAGCGCGCCAAGCCGGGCCTGATCGCGGTCACCACGCAAGGCCTGCGCTTTGCCAACGAAGCCGACGCGTACCACGACTTCATGCAAGCCCTGTTGGCCGCCACGCCACCGGGCCAAAAGCCCGAAGCCTGGCTGGTCTGCGACCACGCCTTCATCCGCTACTACGGCCTCGGTGCAGTCAAGCCTGCCCCCATGCCACTGGGACCCTGGCTGAAAAATGGCTATCTGAAGCACGGCCACAGCCTCGCCGAACTGGCGCAGGTTTGCGGCATCAACGCCCCCGCCCTGCAAGCCACCGTGCAACGCTACAACGTGCTCTGCCAAGACGGCAAAGACCCCGACTTTGGCAAAGGCGAAACACCCTACAACCGCATCCAGGGGGATGCCCTCAACGCCACCCGGCGCGGCCTGAGCAACCCCTGCATGGGGCCCATCGAAAACGGTCCTTTTTATGCCGTCAAAGTGGTCATGGGCAGCCTGGGCACCTTTGCCGGTTTGCGCGTGAACGACCACGCGCAAGTGGTCAATGACCAGGGCCAACCCATCCCTGGCCTGTACGCCAGTGGCAATGACATGCGCAGCATGATGGGCGGCCACTACCCGGCTGGCGGCATCACACTCGGCCCGGCCATGACCTTTGGCTTCATCGCCGCACACCACGCGGCAGGGCGCGATCTGGCCACCCCCTGCGACGACCCGAGCCCACCCACTTCCAGCGACAGCCCCTCCAACGGCACAACTTCCAGCGACACCACGAAAGCCCGCCCCATGTACTACGAACTTGCCACCCTGACCCTGCCCTTTGGCAGCGCCGCCCAGGCCGCCACCCGCGTGCAGGCCTACACCAGCCAACCTGAAGCGCAGGGCGAACTGCTGGGCTGCTGGTTCACCGACATCGGCGTGCTCAACCAGATGCTCGTGCTGCGCGGTTTTGCCAGCCTCGATGCCTTGCACACCGAACGCGCACGCACGCAAAAACACGCCAACCCTTTTGGCTGCGGCGAGATTTTTCAGAGCCTGGAGCAGCACAGCTACCAAGGCTTCCCCTGGATGAAGCCCGTGCGCCCCAGCGCCGAGTCCGGCATCACCGGCCCGGTGTACGAGATCCGCACCTACGGCATCCAGACCGGCGGCGTGCAGCCCACCATCGACCTGTGGGAGCAGGCTGTGCCCGCACGCGACAAGCTCTCGCCCTGCGTGGTCGCCATGGTGGCGCTCGACGGCCCGCTGCGTTTCACCAACATCTGGGCCTACGACAGCCTGAACGCACGCAGCCAAATCCGCAGCGAAGCCGTAGCCCTAGGCATCTGGCCACCCAAAGGCGGCCCAGCCCACCTGACCACGCACATGGTCTCCACCATCGCCATGCCCACCGCGGTGTCGCCACTGAAATGAACCACCCCCCTGACAGGAGCGCACCCTCGCGCGCGAATGCCCCTTTGTGGGAGCGCGCCCCTGCGCGCGAATGTTTCGGCCGCAGGGGCGGCCTCCTACAGACCTCATGACATGAGCCGCATCTACTCTCTCGCTTACCTCAGCTCGCACCGCTGCACGCCAGCGCAAGCGATGCAGGTCGCGGCCCAAACCGGCTACCGCTTTGTCGGCCTGCGGCTGTGGCCCAACGCGCCCGGCGCGCCGCAGCAGCACCTGCTGGGCCAGCCCCAGGTTCTGCGCGAAACCCTGGCCGCCCAGCGCGACACGGGCGTGGGGGTGTTCGATCTGGAGATCATCCGCATCAACGACCCGTTTGACCCGCACACCTGGGACGCCCTCTATGACGTGGGTGCGCAGCTGCAGGCCAAAGCCATCTTGGTGGCCGGAGACGACCCCGACGAAGCGCGCCTGACCGCCAACTACGCGCGCCTGTGCGAGGTGATGAAACCCTATGGCATGACGGCGGATCTGGAGTTCATGCCCTGGACCGCCGTGAAAGACGCCACGTCGGCACTGCGCATCGTGCGCAACGCGGGCAGCCCCAGCAACGCCGGCATTCTGGTGGACGCCCTGCACTTTGGCCGCTCCACCACCACGCTCGACGACATCCGAGCTATCCCGCGCGAACTGTTGCACTACGCGCAAATATGCGATGCCCAAGCCGGTTTGAATTTCAGCACCGAGCACATGGTGCACACCGCGCGCTGCGAGCGCCTCTTGCCCGGTGACGGCACGATCGATGTGCGCGGCCTGTTTGCCGCACTGCCCCCCGATCTGCCCGTGAGCGTGGAGGTGGTGAACTTTGGCCGCGAAGCGCACACGCCGCCGGCCGTGTGGGCCGCCGAATGCCTGGCCAAGAGCCGCCCCTTTGTGGAAGCCTGAAACCATGTGGCCCCGTTTTGAACAACTCTCCCGCCTGCCCTTCTTCTTTGGGGCGCGCTGGTTCAGCAGCGCCTGAGATTTGCAGGTTGGTGGCTTGCGGCCACACCACGCGCGCAAAAATCATTCAAACATCTGGAACACCCCATGGACTTTTCACTGAACGACGAACAAAAAATGCTGATTGAAACGGTGCGCCGTTTCATTGCAGAAGAATGCCAGCCGCTTGAAAACGAGATCGAAGAACAAGGCTTCCTCGACCCCGCCAAAGCCCAGGCCCTGCACGACAAAGCCAAGGCCCTGGGCCTGTACGGCATGAACATGCCCGAAGCACTCGGCGGTGGTGGTCTGTCCAACATGGACCGCATCCTCTGCGAAGAGCAGTTTGGCCACACCACCGACATCCTGATCCGCCGCGCCTTTGGCAATGTCTACGAGCCGCTGCTGCACTGCCAAGGCGCGCAGATCGAGCGCTGGCTCAAACCCTCGGTTCAAGGCACGCGCACCTGCGCCATCACCATCACCGAACCGGGCGCGGGCTCGGACGCGGCCGGCATCAAGACCAGCGCCGTGAAGAACGAGCAGGGCTGGGTGCTGAACGGCGGCAAGCACTTCATCAGCGACGGTGAGTGGAGCGACTTCTTTCTGGTCTCGGCCAAGACGGGCGAGAAAGAAATCAGCATGTTCATGGTGGACAAGGGCCTGCCTGGCTTCACCGTGGGCAAGGACCAAAAGATGATGGGCTTGCGCGGCACGCCACACCTCGAATTGTTCTTCGACAACGTGCAACTCGAAGACGCGGCCCTGCTGGGCGAAGCCGGTCAGGGCTTCAAGCTGGCCATGGGCGCGCTCAACGTGGTGCGTCTGGCCCAGGTCGGCGCGCGCGCCGTGGGCAAGGCCAGCCATGTCTGCGAAATCATGGTGGACTGGGCCAATGAGCGCAAGCAGTTCAACACGCGCATCGGCGACTTCCAGATGGTGCAGCAGATGATCGCCGACAGCGTGATCGAGATCAACGCGGCGCGCTGGATGGTCTACCACGCGGCCTGGATGCTGGACCAGGGCCTGGATGCGCGCGAGCAGATCGCCATGGTCAAGGTGCACGCGGCCGAGACGCTCGGCCGCGTGGTCGACCGCGCGGTGCAGGTGTTTGGCGGCATGGGCTTTTGCAAGGAACTGCCCATCGAGCGCTATTACCGCGATGCGCGCATTTACCGCATCTTCGACGGCACCAGCGAAATCCACCGCGGCGTGATCGCCAAGGCGGCGCTCAGAAAAGGGGCTGCGCTGTTTGACGTGAACCGCTGAACCGTTCTGTGCCTGGCGGGGGTCGTGTGAATGGGATGGGCGGCCTCCTCATGCTGGGGTACCAGAAATCGTCGGCCGCCCATCCCACTCACACGACGGGTCTGCATGGACATGACACCAAACGCTTTCGTAGGTCGGAGCTTCAGCTCCGACATGGCGACCTGAATGAACCGCAACGTCGGCGCTGAAGCTCCGACCTACACGATGTGTGCAAACCACCGACCCATCGGGGCTGGCGTGGGTGCCGCGGCCGATTTCTGGTACCCCAGCATGAGGCCGCGGCCCCCACGCCAGCCCCGATGCAGCGCACCAAAAAAACAAACACAACCGAGAAGAACAAACATGCCAACCAAATTCATGAGCGCCCAAGAGGCGGCGCAACTGATCAACGACGGTGACACCGTGGGCCTGATGGGCGGCGGTGGCGGACTGATGGAAGCCACCCACTTGTTCGAGGCGGTGCAACAGCGCTTTCTCAGCACCCAACAGCCGCGCCACCTCACCCTCATGCATGCGCTGGGCATTGGCGACAAAAAGACCAAGGGCATGAACTGCTTCGCGCACGAAGGCCTGGTCCAACGCGTGATCGGCGGCCATTGGGTCTGGTCGCCCGCCATGCAGCAACTCGCCCTGGCCAACAAGATCGAGGCCTACATCCTGCCCGGCGGTGTGAGCAGCCAGCTCATGCGCGAAATCGGCGCGGGCCGCCCCGGCCTCATCAGCCATGTGGGCCTGGGCACCGTGTGCGACCCGCGCCACGGTGGCGGCCGCATGAACGACGCGGCCCAGGACGACCTTGCCGAAGTCATCCAGATCGACGGGCGCGAATACCTGCGCTACAAACCCTTCCCCATCCACGTGGCCATCGTGCGCGCCAGCAGCGCCGACGAAGACGGCAACATCGGCTTCGAACATGAAGCGGCCAACCTCGATGCCCAGTCGCTCGCCCTGGCCGCGCGCAACAGCGGCGGCAAAGTGATTGTGCAAGTGAAAGAGCGATTGCCCGCAGGGGCTCTGAAAGCCCGTGAGGTGCGCATCCCGGCGGCCTGGGTCGATGCCATCGTGGTCGACCCCGATCAGAGCACCAGCTACGCCATCCCCTTTGATCCTGCCTTCAGCGGTGAGTTGACCGGCGCTGAACGCGCACTCAGCCAAGCCGAAGACCACGCCCGCGAAGTGGCCGCTGCGAAAGAGGTCTTCAGCGAGCGCCAGGCCGTGGCGCGTCGCGCGTATCAGGAGCTGTTCAACACCGGCAAGGCGCGCCCGGTCATCAATTACGGCGTGGGTGTGCCCGATGCCGTGGCCAAGCTGATCGCTGCGCGCAACGAGCAACACCGCATTTACCAGACCATCGAGCACGGCACCTACGGCGGCACGCTGATGGACGGTGAGCTGTTTGGCTACGCGCGCAACGCCAGTGCCATACTGGACGCGGCCACGCAATTTGACTTTTATGGTGGCGGCGGCCTGGACATTGCGTTTCTGGGTTTTGGCGAGTTCGACGCAGAAGGTTCGGTCAACGTGTCGCGCCTGGGCGGCGTCACCGTGGGCCCCGGCGGCTTCATCGACATCGCGCAGAACGCCAAAAAGGTGGTGTTCTGCGGCACGCTCGCGGCCAAGGGCGTGCAGCTGCAAACCGGCGATGGCCAGATGCGCGTGCTGCAACAAGGCAGCGTGAAAAAGTTGGTGCAAAAAGTCGACCAAATCACCTTCAGCGGACCGCAAGGCCTGGTGCGACATCAAGAGGTTCTTTACCTGACCGAACGCGCCAGCTTCAGACTCACAGCGGCAGGCATAGAGCTGTTCGAGATCGCGCCGGGCATCGACCTGCAACGCGATGTGCTCGATCAGATGGGATTTGCACCGCTGGTAGCGGCAGACCTGAAGGTCATGAACAGCGCGCACTTCCAGGCGTGATCAAAATGCGCAGCGTGGCCTGCGCTCTGACCTCAGACGGTTGCTGTGAAAAACAGCATTCGGTCGCAGGGGCGACCTCCCACAAAACCCTGCGATCCCTGTGGGAGCGCGCCCCTGCGCACGAATGCCCGTTGACTTTCATCATCCGGGGCGTCGGACAAATTCATGCCAGTTAGTCAGTACCATTCGTCTTCTCTGGATCTTCAGCTGGGTGCAGGCTGAATAAACTCTGGATCTGACCTTCATTTTCTTTTGAGGACGACCATGACGACAACGCGTATTTTTGCCGCCAAGCGCATCTTGACCATGAACCCGGCGCGCCCCGAGGCCACCCATGTGGCGGTGCGTGACGGCCGTATCCTGGGGGTCGGGTCACTGGACGAGTTGCGCGGCTGGGGGCCCAGCGAGCTGGACGAGACGCTGGCCGACAAGGTCTTGATGCCCGGGCTCATCGAGGCCCATGCGCACATGATGGCGGGTAGCTTATGGCGGTTTGTGTATACCGGCTACTTTGACCAGGCCGGCCCGGATGGTCGGGTCTGGCCCGGTTGCCGGTCTTTGCCGGAGGTCATGGCGGCGCTGCGCAAAGCCGCCGCTGAGATGTCGGACGCGAGCACCCCGGTCATCGGTTGGGGCTTTGACCCGATCTATTTTGGAGAGCAGCGTTGCAGCCGCCACGATTTGGATCAAGTGAGCAGCACGCGGCCGGTTGCCCTGTTGCATGCCAGTGGCCACATCCTCAATTGCAATACGCTGGTACTGCAGCGTGCCGACTTTTTGCGTGCCGACGTGAATCATCCGGGTTTCCCGCTGGGAGCGGACGGCTTGCCGACGGGTGAATTGCGTGGCCCCGAGGCCATGATGCCCGTGTTCGCCCACGTTGGATTGGGACGCGAGTTGTTGGGCGGCGACGAAGTCGGTATCCGTGCATTTGGGCGTATTTGCAACCGGGCGGGCGTGACCACCGTGGCCGATCTGGCCGCTACGCTCGGCGATGGCGAGGTCGACAACTTGCTGCGGGTGACCGGCGAGGCCGATTACCCTGCGCGCGTGGTCTCATTTTTGCGCTTGATTGGTCTCAGTCCCAAGGACGCTGTGGCACGCGCCGTGGCACTGCGCGAGAAGGACTCGGAGCGGCTGCGCCTGGGGCGCATCAAGATCGTGGCCGACGGTTCCATCCAGGGCTTTACAGCGCGCCTGCGTTGGCCCGGCTATTACAACGGGGCACCGCAAGGCCTGTGGTACACGGCGCCGGAGGCGGTGCGCGAGTGCTTTGAACTGGCGCTCAAAAATGGCGTGCAGGTGCACACCCACACCAACGGCGACGAGGCCACCGACATGGTGCTGGACTGCATGCAACAAGCGCTCAAGACCCAGCCCAGCCCCGATCACCGTTTCTTCCTGCAGCATTGCCAGCTGGCCGATGCGGCGCAATTCAGGCGCATCAAGGCCCTGAACATGGGCGTCAATCTGTTCTCCAACCACATCTACTATTGGGGTGAACAGCATGCCGCCGTGACGGTCGGGCCCGAGCGCGCCGAGCGCATGAACGCTTGCCGCACGGCGCTCAACACCGGCGTGCCGCTGGCGATCCATTCGGATGCCCCGATCACACCAATGGGGCCATTGTTCACCGCGTGGTGCGCGGTCAATCGGCTGTCGTCGACGGGCCGTGTCTTGGGCGAGTCCGAGTGCATCAGCGTGGCGCAGGCCTTGCACGCGATCACCCTCGGCGCTGCCTGGTCGCTGGGCCTGGACGGCGAAATCGGCTCCATCGAGTGCGGCAAACGCGCCGATTTTTGCGTGCTCGACGCCGACCCGCTGGAGGTGGCGCCGCAGGCCTTGAAGGACATCGGCATTTGGGGCACGGTGCTTGGGGGCAAGGTGTTCGAGGTCACCTCGGCGTGAGCATTCCCACCTTGATCATTGGCGGCTATCTGGGCGCTGGCAAAACCAGCCTGGTCAACCAGATGCTGCGCAGCGCCAACGGCCTGCGCATCGCCGTGCTGGTCAATGATTTTGGCGATCTCAACATCGACGCCGACCTGATCCAGGGGCAGGACGGCGATTTGCTCAGTCTGGCCGGTGGTTGTGTGTGCTGCAGTTTTGGCTCTGACCTGGTGGCCGCGCTGATGCAGATGGCCGCGCGCCAGCCGCGGGTGGACCTGGTCCTGATCGAAACCAGCGGCGTGGCCGTGCCCGGCGCCGTGGCCCGCAGCGTCCGCTTGGTGGCGGGCCTGCGGCTGCAAGCCATTGTGGGACTGCTGGACGCCGAGACCTGTCAGGCGCGGTCCCAGGACCGTTATGTGGGGGATTTGATTTTGCAGCAGTTGCACGAGGCCGATGTGTTGCTGCTCAACAAGGTCGATCTGGTGAGCGAAGCGGCCCTGGCCGCGTGCCTGCAGTGGCTGGCCAGCGTGCGCCCGACGGCCTGGGTCTGGCCCTGCCAGCAAGCCGATTTTTCGCTTGAATTTTTGTTGGAAGCCGCCCGCCCAATACCGGACCCTGTGGCGGACCCGGCGGCGGATGCGCTGGCCACGTTGGACCACTGGGGCGGCGGTGAGCGCTATCGCGTGCCGGGCGCCGGGCACGAGGCCGCCTTCGAGAGCGCGGCGTGGACATTGAGCGCCGCGCAGGATCCGCAGCAGCTGTGTCGAACCCTCGAAGGCCAGCCAAGCATTGTGCGCGCCAAAGGGTATTTCAAGGATGCGGCCGGTCGGCAGTGGCTGCTGCACAAGGTGGGCCAGCGCTGCGAGCTGCGTGAATCGAGCCTTGCCTTGGGCTCAGATGCGGTCGCAGGGCGTTTGGTCGTGATCGCGCTGCGCGGACAGATGCCCCAGTTGATGTTGGCGTGAACACCCTCACGTGAAAAAACATCCTTCGGCCGCAGGGGCGGCCTCCTACAAAAACACCTGAGCCTTGAGTGGGAGCACGCCCTTGCGCGCGAATGCTTTGGCCGCAGGGGCGGCCTCCTACAAAACACCTGAGCCTTGTGTGGGAGCGCGCCCCTGCGCGCGAATGCTTTGGCCGCAGGGGCGACCTACAAAAACCCCGAACCGTATTGAGTGGGCGAATGCCCACTGACTTTCATCAGCCGGCCGCCAAGGCCGACACCCGCGCCACAAACGCCTGCGGCACCTTCGCCACTTTGCGGCTGGCGCGGTCGACGAACACGATGCCAATCTTGCCGCGCGCCACCTCGCGCCCCGTGTCCAGACATTCCATGCGGTACACCAGGTCAAAACCGTAGGGGTTGTAGTCTTGCGGCACCATGCTCACGCGCATGGTCTCACCATGAAAGCCCTCAGACTTGTATTGCGCCACCATGTCGCCCACCACGATGGGGTATCCGGCCACATCGCCCTCGATGTAGCCCAGCGATTTGAAGAACCGCACCCGAGCCTCCGACACCAGGGTCAGCAGTTGGGCGTTGTCGAGGTGCCCGCCCTGGTTGACGTGGCTGATGTAAATCTGAATGTCCGTGGCAAAAACAAATTGCTCGGGAAGGGAGAACTGGATGCGGGGCATGGGACGACTCAGGCGGCTTGAACAAAGCGCTATTGTCCCCTGTCGGCCACACCCTGCAAGGCTGCGCCCAAGGGCATCACGGTGTCAGCACCAGATCTTTCACCGTGGTGCTGCCTGCTGCACCCAGATCGAGCACAGGGTCTGTGCTTTGCGTGGTGTAGCCACTGGCCGTGCCCGTCAGGTTGTAGCGCCCGGCCAGCATGGTGTCGGTGCTGAAGGTCAAGGCACCGCCCGATGCGTAGGGCGCCTTGACGGCCGCGACCAGGGGCAAGCTCAGGCTGTAGTCGGCGGTCGTGGCATTCACACCGGTGGCCGCGACATCAAGCGTTTGGCCCGTGCTCAAGGACTGACGCGCCGACACGACCGCATCGGTCAACAGCACGTTGCTGCTGTTGCTGACCACGCCCGCCACACTGGCCATGCCCGACGGCGCAGGCAAGATGGGGCTGGTTGACGGGTTGAGCAATGTGACACCGGTGGCCAGCGACACCGGGACATGGGTGACCGCTGCCGTGGTCAGGTTTTGCCCAGCGACCACCACGGTGTAATTGGTGTTTTCAGGCAAATACGCCAGCGTGAACTTGCCCGTGAGCGGATTGGGCACGGTGGCACGCAGGTTGTTATTGGAATCGCGTGTAGAGACCACCACCTGGGCTGCAATCGACGTGTCCACATAGCCTTCAATGGCCGTGGTCAGGCGTGGGATCACGGCCACCACGGGCTTCAGGTTGTAATTGCCCGAGCTGCCTGCCTTGACGATGGAGCGGCAGGCGTTGAAGTCCAGCACCATGTCGGCGATCTGACCACTTTGCACCGCAAAATGGGCCTGCAATTTGAAGCCACTTTGTTGCCCGCTGGGCGTTCTCAGCACGATTTCGTCCGTTGTGCCTGACAACACCAGCGCATTCGCCAAAGGATTGGCCTGCGACGGGTTGGCTGGGTTGTCGGCCAACACCAAGCGCACCTGCTGGTAGGTGCCTGCGGGCAAAGGCAAAGAGCCCAACTCTTGCAGCACCCCATTGGTCAAAGAGAGTAAATCAATGCGTTGAGCCGGGATGCTGAGCTCGCTCCAGTCCGCCTCTGTGCCGTCGGCGTTGGCACTTTGGTGCACCCGGATTTTGTTCACCGTGACATAGACGTGGTCATAACCGCAAGCGGGCGCATCGGTCATGGCCAATTTGAGGGTGCCGCTGGACGGTCCACCGCCACCGCCACCACAAGCGACCAAGCCTGTGACGAGCAGTCCACAACCGCTCCATGACAAAGATTTGAAAAGCCGTGCTGTTGTGCGCATGTTGATCTCCATGAAAAACGATGGGGAAATTCTGGCTTCTGACCAAGCCGCATGCGGTAACCGAAAGTAAGGCCACATGCCGCTTGCTTACACCTGAACGCATCGTCCGGCATCGCCCGCGCAAACACCATGTAGCCTTTGGACTATTTTCAAACACCGATGTGTGTACACCGATCGACCAAGCACGCCAGCCGCAACCCGCAGCGCGGCGGGGCACGGTGGTTACAAAAATCAGACCAAAGGCACGGTGAGTTGGGCAATCACCGCCGCCGTGTCGGGGCGAACGCCGCGCCACCATGCAAACGCCTCGGCCGCTTGTTCGGCCAGCATGCCCACGCCATCGGCCAGGCGCGTCACGCCCGCTTGCCGGGCCAACTGCAGAAATGGCGTGAGGCCTTTGCCATAGGCCAATTCATACGCCAGGCAAGCCGGTGCAAACGCCGATGGCGACAACGGCGGCAATTCGGCCGTCAAGCTGGCCGAGGTGGCGTTCAGCACCACATCAAACGCTTGATCGCCCAACGCGTCATAGCCCATGCCCCGCACCGGCACCGAACCGGTTTGGTGCTGGTGGGCCAACTCGGCCAGGGCCTGCGCCTTGGAGACGGTGCGGTTGACGATCACCACCTCGGCAGGGCCTTGAGCCAGGATGGGCAGCAAGGCCCCGCGCGTGGCGCCACCCGCCCCAAGAATCAAGACCCGGCGCCCTTGCAACGGGCAGCCCAGGTTGTGCACCACATCGCGCACCAGACCCACGCCGTCAAAGTTTTCGGCATAGACCTTGTCCCCTTCGAACTTCATGGCGTTGACGGCGCCAGCCATCTGCGCGCTGGGTGCCAGATCGGTCGCATAAGCAAACGCATCCAGCTTGAACGGAGCCGTCACGTTCATGCCCCGGCCACCCGAGGCGCGAAAGGCGTCTACCACCGAAGCAAAACCATCCAGCGGTGCCAGCAACTTGGTGTACTCCATTTCTTGCCTCGTCACCTGGGCAAAAGCGGTGTGGATGAGCGGCGACTTGCTCTGCTCGATGGGGTTGCCGATCACGGCGTAGCGGTCTGTCATGGGAGATTCCTGCGATCAATCTGCCGATCTTATCGCCGCCGCAGGCCCAAAACCCTGACGCCACACCACAATGCCATTTTGTTTTGCCCGATGCACCTTGCCGCTTTGCGAACCCGCCGTGGACGGCCACGCCGCTGTGTTGGCCCTGCTGCGCTGTGGCTCAATGCTTGCCCACCAAGCGCGAGATGGCCAGGCCCAAACCGGCCACACCTAGGGCCGCCAGGCTGAAAGCGGCAGGCAACCAGCCCCGATCCACACTCGCAGCCATGAGCAGCACACCACTGGACTGCCCAAAAAACAGCAGGCAGGCAAACAGCGTCACGGCGGTGCCGCGTGAGGCGGGTGCCATTTGGGTGGCCTGAACCTGCAGCGTGTTGTGCAGCATGTAAAAACCAAACCCGGTGGCCAAGCAGCCCAGCATGCCCCAAACGGGCTGGTGCGCCCACGCCAATAAGAGCAGCCCCAGCACAATGCTGGCCGTGCCAGTCTTGACCAAACCGCGCTCGCCCCCCAACCAGCCCAGCCAACGTCGTGCCAACTGGCTGTAAAACAAACCGCCCACACCGTAAAGCATCATGACCGAGCCCGCAAAGACCACGCTCATGCCGAACTGCTGGTGCAAATGGGTGGGAATGAAGGCCATGGCCCCAAACACCAAGGCCCCTTCAATGGCCGTGACGGTCAAGACCTGACGCACACGCGGCACACGCAGCATCTGCAATGTGCTGGCAAAGTACGCGATGAAACTGGATGCGCCAGCGGCGGCGGTGGGCGCAGGCAAGTGGCGCAACTTGCGCCACAGCATGAACGCCGCGATGGCAAACAGTGCCGACACCGCCGCAAATGCGCTGCGCCAACCCAAATGCTCTGCCGCAAAACCACCAAACCACAGACCGGCCATCATGCCGGTGACGGTATAGCCCATCAGCTTGGCCAAGGTCTCTTGCCTGCGGTCATAGGCCACCTGGTCGCCGATCCAGGCCATGGACAGCGGGATGATGCCCGCCGCCGCTGCGCCCATGAAGGCGCGCATCACCACCAGCAGCGTGAGGTCGGACGCCATGCTGGTGATGGCGCTGAACACGGCGCAGGCCAGCACCGCCAAAGAGACCACACGCAACTTGCCAAAGCGGTCCCCCAGCGGACCGTAAAACAACTGCAGCACGCCATAGGCCACGGCAAAGGCCGAGACCACACGCGAAGCCTCACCGGTGGAGACCTGGAACTCCTGCCCCAACACCACCAGCATCGGATCGCACATGCGCATGGAAGCCATGCTGGCAAAACCCGCCAGACCCATCACGCGCAAACTGCTGCGCTCGCTTTGCTTCACTGAGGTCATCGGTCCGCCTCAAATGCCCAAAGGAAATTCACGCGCATCCACGCCCATGGCTTGCAGCTCACGACTGAAATGCGTCATGGCCAAAGGTACCACCTGGGCCACCAAGACGTATTGATAGGGCTCAGTGTCAAAACGTGCCACGATGTCCGACTCCTGCACGCCCACGGGGTATTCAAACTTGCCCTCATAGAGACCGGAAAACTCAGGCTTCGCAACACCCTCCAACTCCGGCACGGCCTTGGCGGTGAAGCGCACATTCACCATTGCCAGCATGCGTTGACTGGCGTCTGTGGACATCCCCAAGCCCACCTGAATGTCTTGTGAAAGTGCCAATTGCATGGGCTGTAGCGGATTGGCCAATGCCGTGCTTTCACCATGAAACTGAACCACGCGCATCGACACCAGACGCGGGCGTTGCGCTCTCACTTCCATGTGCGCGCTCCTGGCTCATAAGCGTGCATGCCTGAAACCTTGGATGGTTTGAAACCATCGCGCGAAACAAAGTCAACCGAAATCACATTGGAAAATGAAAACGTCAACTCAGCCTTGGCAGGACGCAATTCAGCCGTCATGCCCGCTTGGTCTACCAATTCCCAAAAGGCTGTTTCGCTGCGCAATGCCAAGCGCAGCAGCTTGTCCATGGCCTCGGAATGCGCCACATCGTCGTTCTCGTATTTGCTGAACGCGACCGGCCCACCGCCGAACAAGCGCGCTGCTTGCTGCTGATTCAGACCATAACGCTTACGTAAAGCCAAAATCTCTGAACACGACAACAGACCATCCACCTGTTTGCGAAAGGCCAACATGGTGCGCTTATTGGCGCGCATCTCAGCCGCACCGGCAAAGTCAGAACCGCAGGCATCGCACAGCTGGTAGTGCGATGCCACCAGGCCCTTGTGCCCTTTGTATTCGGTTTCCATCTGGTCCACGTGATCGGTCACATGGCCTTCCCCGCAAATGGGGCAAAGTGTTTTGTCGTTCATACAGACCTCCAGGTCTTTGTATTTGCTCAAGAGTGGCAAGACAGCATCAGCACCAATGTGCCCGTCTTGCCAATCGCAAACTTCAAGAAATATGCCATCGTCAGTTCTTTGCGAGCAGTTTCCACCCACTCCCTGCGCTTGATCGTGTAGGCATCACAAGCCGCCCAAGCCCCTTTGCCGTTGTCACACCACTCGGAATCCTTGTAATCCCCTGCCGTCAAACACAACAGCAGCTGAGCCACATCGTCCTCGTCCCAACCCAGGTTATGCACGTCTTGCCGGCACTTGGCCGTGAGCAACTTCACGTGGTCAGCCTGAGCGGCCAGAGCCTGCACCCGCGCCAAGTCATACAGAGGACCCGCACCGATCTTGACCCTGTTCCCGGGAACAGGGTCTCCACTGTACTCTGAAATGACCTTCAAACTTACCATGGTGGTAATTTTCACCAAAGGATTGATGGGGTACTGGATTAAATCACAGCCACCAAGTCGGGCCTTCGCTCAGATGGCAGACCTGCCCACAAGCTTGCTCACGCAACCGGTCGATATTTTGGCGAGCAAGGTCTTCGGGCTTCCTGAGTGCAACAAATTTTTGAACTATTTTGAATGCCTTTCAAAGGCACAAAAGCCGCAGCACTTGCGTGCTGCGGCTTTTGTTCAGAGGCAAGCCAGCATCAGCTGTTCAGCTGTTGCTCCAGATCGTGCAGCACCTGGTAGCAAGGCAGCACTTGCGCAATGCTCGAATTCGGCTCACGGCCTTCCTTGATCGCAGCGAAGAATTCACGGTCTTGCAACTCAATGCCGTTCATCGACACCGCCACCTGGGACACGTCGATTTTTTCTTCCTTGCCGGTGTACAGGTCGTCGTAGCGGGCCAGGTAGGTGCCGGTGTCGCCGATGTAGCGGAAGTAGGTGCCCAGCGGGCCATCGTTGTTGAAGCTGAGGGACAAGGTGCAGATCGCCCCGTTGGCGGCCTGGAGCTGGATGCTCATGTCCATGGCAATGCCTAAAGCGGGGTGGATCGGGCCTTGCACCGCGTTGGCTTTGACGATGGGGCTGCCGCACTGGTAGGCGAACAGGTCCACGGTGTGGGCAGCGTGGTGCCACAGCAGGTGGTCGGTCCAGCTGCGGGCCTGGCCCAGCGCGTTCATGTTGGTACGGCGGAAGAAGTAGGTCTGCACATCCATCTGCTGGATGTTGAACTCGCCGGCCTTGATCTTGTTGTTGACCCACTGGTGGCTGGGGTTGAAGCGGCGGGTATGTCCCACCATGGCCACCAAACCGGATTCCTTTTGGACGCGCAGGACTTCCTGGCCTTCCTTGTAGACATCGCACAGCGGGATTTCGACCTGCACGTGCTTGCCCGCTTTGAGGCAGGCCAAGGTCTGGCTGGCGTGCATCTGCGTGGGGGTGCACAGGATCACGGCATCGACTTCTTTCAAAGCCAGGGCTTCGTCCAGTTCGGTCGTGGCGTGGGCGATGCCGTATTGGGCCGCGACTTCCTTGGTCTTTTCAATGTCGCGGCTGATCAGCGAGACGACTTCCACGCCGTCGATGTTCTTGATGCCGTCCAGGTGTTTGATGCCAAAGGCACCTGCCCCGGCCAGGGCAACTTTGATGGTCTTGCTCATGGTTCTTCCTATTTATGCGTTTTCAAGAATGACGTGGCCCACCGCCGTGTTGCTGGCAGGCACATGGTAGAAGCGGTGACGCAGTTTGGGTGCGGGGCCTGTGGCCTGGCCGCCTTCGATGTCGCTCATCGCGCCACGGGCAATCAGCCACATCACCAGCTCGATGCCTTCGCTGCCCGCTTCGCGCACGTAGTCGATGTGCGGTGTGGCCGCCGCCGCCACCGGGTCGTTGATCAGCTTGTCTAGCCAGGCGTTGTCCCACTCGCGGTTGATCAGGCCCGCACGGGCGCCTTGCAGTTGGTGGCTCATGCCGCCTGTGCCCCAGATGTGCACATGGATGTCTTCGTCGTAGCTCTCGACCGCCTTGCGGATGGCCTGGCCCAGGTTGAAACAGCGCTGGCCGCTGGGAACGGGGTACTGCACCACGTTGACCGCAAACGGGATCACCAGGCAAGGCCAAGCGTCTTTCACCGGGTCGAGCTCACCGCACATCAGCGACAAGGGCACCGTCAGGCCGTGGTCCACATCCATCTTGTTGACGATGGTCAGGTCAAAGTCTTGCTGAATCACACTTTGTGCGATGTGCGACGCCAACTCGGGGTGGCCCTTGACGACCGGCACCGGGCGGGGGCCCCAGCCTTCGTCAGCAGGTTGGTACTCGGCTGCGGTGCCGATGGCAAACGTGGGGATCATGTCCAGGCTGAAGGCCGTGGCGTGGTCGTTGTAGACCAGAAAGATCACGTCGGGCTTGTTGTCCTTCATCCATTGTTTGGAGAATTCATAGCCCGCAAACAGCGGCTTCCAGTAGTCTTCTTGTGTTTTGCCCAGGTCCATAGCCGCGCCGATGGCGGGCACATGCGAGGTGAAAACGGATGCGGTGATTTTGGCCATGTTTATGCTTTCTTCCCGGCTGCGCCTTGAGGTTGGTTCTGTGCTTGTGCGTCGCCGTTTTCGCCGATGAAGCGGTTGCCTTCCACGCTGCGACCGCCATTGATCATCATGTTGCGGTATTCCTCTTCGGTCATGCCGGTCATGGAGCCCGCCATCTGCTGGAAGCTCAGGCCATCGGTCGCGCCGATCTTGGCGAGGAAGTAAATGTTGCCGCCGGTGCGCATGCACCAGTTCAAATCGCGGGCCAGCACGGCCTGCTTTTGCTCTTCGCTCATCTGCCACTCGTCCAGGTAGGCGCGTTCATTGGCCTTGAACCGTTCACGGTTTTCGGCCTTCATGAGGGACATACAGAACTGGTTGATCCAGTAGCCTTTGCGCGATTGCTCGGCGTCAAAGATGATGGTGCCAGGAACGTCGGTGTAGGGTTTGTCTAATGCCATAAATTCTCCAATCGGTCTAACTTTTTGCAGATGGGCGAGGCCACGGATAGTGAAAAAAACTCAAAGGGGCATTCGTGCGCGAGGGCGCTCCAACAGGGTTCCGGTTGTTTGTAGGAGGTCGCCCCTGCGGCCGAAGCATTCGCGCGCAGGGGCGCGCTCCCACAAGGTTCCCGGTTGTTTGGTGGAGGCCGCCCCTGCGGCCGAAGGCCTGTTTTTTCACCGTGATCAGCGGACTTCTTCAGGCCAGTACAAGCGCATCGGATTGTCCACCAGCAATTTTTGCTGCAGCTCGGCTGTGGGCGCGATGTGCGGAATGAAATCCACCAGCAGGCCATCGTCTGGCATGTGGTCTTTCAGGTTGGGGTGTGGCCAGTCGGTGCCCCACAGCACGCGGTCTGGAAATTCTTCCACGATGCGCCGGGCAAATGGGATCACGTCTTGGTAAGCGTTTTGCTCACCATTCAAGGCTTTCGGGCCGGTGACCGACAAACGCTCGGGGCAAGACACCTTGCTCCACACGTTCTTGTGCTCGCGCATGAACTTCTGGAACAGCGCAAACTGCGGGCCGTCCACCGGCAGTGCCACATCGGGCCGGCCCATGTGGTCCACCACCACCGTGGTCGGCAAGGCGGTGAAGAAATCCCACAACTCGGGCAGGTCCACAGCTTCAAAGTAGATGACCACGTGCCAGCCCCACTTCGCGATGCGGCTGGCGATTTCCATCAGCTCGTCCTTGGGCGTGAAGTCGACCAAGCGCTTGACGAAGTTGAAGCGCACACCGCGCACACCGGCGTCGTGCATGGCCTGGATTTCTTGGTCCGTCACACTGCGCTTGACGGTGGCCACGCCACGCGCCTTGCCGCCAGAGCTGACCAAGGCATCCACCATGGCGCGGTTGTCCGCGCCGTGGCAAGTGGCTTGCACCACCACGTTGCGCGCAAAGCCCAGGTGGTCACGCAGCGCATACAGCTGATGCTTGGACGCATCGCAAGGCGTGTACTTGCGCTCGGGTGCGTAGGGAAACTCGGCACCCGGCCCAAACACATGACAATGCGCATCCACAGCGCCCGCAGGCACTTTGAAAGTGGGCTTGGCCGGGCCGGTGTACCAGTCCATCCAGCCTGCCGTTTTGGTGAAATCACCGGTTGTGGGTTTGCTCATTGTTTTCTCCTCTTGATGCCAAACGCTGTCGCTTTCTGCGATGCGCGGCTGTGGCCGTGTTGGGGCGATTTGTTGGCCGAAGGACTGATGAGCCCCGGCACGGCCGCAGCCGCGCATCGCACCACCACGAACGGTTAATCAGTCGATGTACTTCAAGCCCGCAGCCGCCAGGGGCTCGCGCATCTTGTACATGTCCAGACCCAGCACGCCCGATGCCAGCTTGGCGCGCTTTTCGCCTTCAAAGCTTTCGCGTTTTTGAGCGGTTTCCAGGGTTTGTGCAGCACGGGCTGCAGGCACACAGACCACGCCATCGTCGTCGGCCACGATCACGTCACCGGGGTGGATGATCATGCCGGCGCACACCACGGGGATGTTCACCGAACCGACCGTCGCCTTGATCGTGCCCTTGCTGCTGATGGCTTTGCTCCAGACGGGGAAACCCATCTTGGTCAGCTCTTTCACATCGCGCACGCCGGCGTCGATGATCAGGGCGCGTGCACCACAGGCCATGAAGGACGTGGCCAGCAGGTCACCAAAGTAACCGTCGGTGCATTCTGCTGTGATGGCCGCGACCACGATGTCGCCAGGCTGAATCTGCTCAGCAGCCACATGCATCATCCAGTTGTCGCCGGGGTGCAGCAGCACCGTGACGGCGGTACCAGAGACTTGCGCACCCGCATAAATGGGGCGCATGTAAGGCTTCATGAGGCCGACACGGCCCATGGCTTCGTGCACGGTGGCCGAACCCAAAGCGGCCAGGCCGTCGGTGGCTGCGCGGTCCGCGCGGGTGATGTTGCGGTAAACAACGCCGAGTTCGTACATGTTCGTTCCTTCCAATTTCAGAAATCAACAGGATGCAAAAAAATCTGGCTTGTTGCTCAGACCCATCATGTCGGGGCTGAAGCCGCCGACCTACGGGGTCAACGGGGTCTGCTGGGTCTGCGGGGTGCCAAGCCTTAAATGCCTTTGGCCGCCAACTGGTCGTCCAGGCGCTTGAACACGCGGCGGGCGTTGCCTTCGTAGACCATGTAACGCTCTTCGTCGTTCAGGTTGGCCGTGGCTTGCACATAACGCTTGGTGTCGTCGTAGTAGTGGCCGGTTTCGGGGTCGATGCCGCGCACCGCGCCAATCATCTCGGAGGCGAACAAAATGTTCTTGACCGGGATCACCTTGGTCAGCAGGTCGATGCCGGGCTGGTGGTACACGCAGGTGTCAAAGAAGATGTTGTTCAGCAGGTGCTCGGACAGCAAAGGCTTTTTGAGTTCTTGCGCCAGACCGCGGAAACGGCCCCAGTGGTAAGGCACCGCGCCACCGCCGTGCGGGATCAAAAACTTCAGCGTCGGGAAGTCCTTGAACAAATCGCTGGTCAGGCACTGCATGAAGGCCGTGGTGTCGGCGTTCAGGTAGTGCGCGCCGGTGGTGTGGAAACAGCTGTTGCAGCTGGTGCTCACATGAATCATCGCGGGGATGTCGTACTCGACCATCTTTTCATAAATCGGGTACCAGGCCTTGTCCGACAAGGGGGGCGAAGTCCAGTGACCACCCGACGGATCGGGGTTCAGGTTGATGCCGACGTTGCCGTATTGCTCCACGCACTTGACCAGTTCGGGGATGCAGGTGGCCGGATCGACACCCGGTGACTGGGGCAGCATGGCCGCAGGCACGAAGTGGTCGGGGAACAGTTGCGCCACACGGAAGCACAGCTCGTTGCAGATCGCAGCCCAGGTGGACGACACATTGAAGTCGCCAATGTGGTGGGCCATGAAGCTGGCGCGGGGGCTGAAGATGGTGATGTCCGAGCCACGCTCTTTCATCTTGGCCAGCTGGTTGGTCTCGATGGTTTCGCGCAGTTCGTCGTCGCTGATGTGCAACTCGGACACTTTGGGCATGGACGCGGGGTCCTTGATGCCGGCAATCTGGCGGTTGCGCCATTCTTCCAGCGCTTTGGGGGCGGTGGTGTAGTGGCCGTGCACGTCGATGATCAAGGGCTTGGTTTGGCTCATGGCGATTTCCTGCGTGGGTGGTATTGGCTGATTGTGCAGGCGCACGTCCTCAGCACCCAGCCCCTCGGCCATCTACCAGCTAGAACAAATTCACATAACCAAGCCATGGCTATGACAAAATTGCAACAACAGAAAGGGATCCCATGGACCTCAAGCAGCTGGAATACTTTGTGCGCGTGGCCGAACTGGGCAGTTTCACCCGCGCGGCACAGGCTTTGAACATTGCCCAGCCGGCCCTGAGCCGCCAGGTGCGGCTGCTGGAAGTTGAATTGCGACAAAACCTGTTGGTGCGCAACGGACGCGGCGCCACGCCCACCCAAGCCGGGCAACTGCTGCTGGAGCATGGCCGGGGCATCCTGCACCAGGTCGAGCGGGCGCGTGAAGAACTGGGCCGGGTGCGCTCAGGCCTGACGGGCCGGGTGGCGCTGGGCCTGCCACCCAGCGTGGCGCGTGTGCTGACCGTGCCGCTGACCCGGGCGTTCCGCCTGAAAATGCCCGAGGCCCAGCTGTCTATCAGCGAAGGCCTGTCCAGCGCCATGCAGGAAAACCTGCAAAACGGACGCCTGGACATTGCCGTGCTTTACAACCCCAGCCAGGTGCCAGGCATCGAGCACAGCCCGCTGGTGCGAGAAGAATTGCTGCTGGTGCAACCGCGCCCGCCGGGCCTGCAGGAAGACCCACCCCCAGCCCCCATCGGCCTGAAAGAAGTGGCCACCCTGCCCTTGGTCATTCCGACCCGACCCAACGCGATCCGCATGCATGTGGAGTCCGAGATGGCCGCGGTTGGCTGCCGCCCACAAATTGCACTCGAAATCGATGGCGTGAGCGCCATCCTCGACCTGGTGGCCGATGGCGCGGGCTACGCCATCTTGTCGCGCAACGCGGTCATGCGCTCGGTGCGCCCCTCAGCGTTTGCCGTGCGCCAGGTGTCCGACCCCAGCCTGACCATCCAGCTGACCACCGCCGTCAGCTCCTTGCGTCCGACCACCCTGACGCAACAAGCCACACTGACCTTGATCACCGAGGTCAGCAAGGAATGGTTGGTCCCGTAGGCCCCGTCGGCCCCGTAGGTCGGCACCTTCAGGTCCGACAACATTTCGAGTTCCGGCACAGACCCTGCGAAAAAACAAGCTTCGGCCGCAGGGGCGACCTCCCACAAAACCCCCTGAACCCTGTGGGAGCGCGCCCCCGCGCGCGAATACTTCCGCCGCAGTGCAGCTTGGGCACAGCTCAAAAGGCGTGGTGCTGCAAGACCCACAGCAAACCACTGAGCGTGAAAAATGACACCACCGTGGTCACCAGCAAGGTGGCGGCGCTGATGGCGCCGTGGCCATGGCGCTGGCTCAAAATGGTGTAAATGCCCAGCATGGGCAAGGCACCGGTCAACAACGCGGCCGAACGCAAAGCCGGATCGGCAACGGGCACCAGCCACACCAGCACACCCCACATGACCAAGGGGTGGACCAACAATTTGCCCAGCACAATTTGTGTGACCGGCCCCTTCAGGCCCTTGGCTTGCAGGCCCACCAGCGAGCCACCGATCACAAACAGCGACAAAGCCGCGCTGGCCTGCGCAAACAGATTGACCGTGCGCCCCAACGGCGCGGGCAGGGTCCAGCCCGACAGGGAAAAAAGGAAGCCACCCACAATGCCCCAAATCATGGGATTCATGACCAGGTTCTTGAGTGTTTGCCACAAGACCTGCTTCCACTGACCGGGCCGGCCCCCGTCTGAATCGGCCACCGCCAACAGGAAGGGAATCAGCAGCATGTTTTCGACCACCATGTTGAGCGCCAATGCCACGCCAGCCACCGGACCGAAGGTGAGCAACATGATCGGATAACCCACAAAACCGCTGTTGGGGCACGACATGCCCATGGCCATCATGCTGCTGTAACTCAGGCCATGGCCTTTGACTTGGCGGGCCCAGAACAGCCCGCCCAAAATCACCACCATCGAGCCCAGGGCATAAGCCAGCAGGTAGTGGGCATTCAGGATTTCGCCGACGCTGCGCTGCGACAGCGCGTTGAACAGCAAAGCAGGCAAGGCCAGGTTGATGGTGAACTTGCCAAACACCTGCATGTCGGCTTTGGCAAACACCCCTTGTCGGGTGGACAGATAGCCCAGCGCGATGGCCAGGTAGATCGGGCCGGTGATGCCCAGGATGTCGAAGGTGGAATTCATTCAAATGGACCGGTCAGAACCGTTGGAGACATGCGTTGATTGTCTGACATGACTGGGGCATAAAAACACACAGATACGACCAGCAGATAGACACACTCGCGATAACCAACGAAGAGCAGGTTTTGTCACCTTGACAGCGCGAATAACAAAGCCACGAAAAATAAGAATTGTTTTTGATGATTTATTTGTTGTAATTACTCACTTTAAAACGAACAAAAAAACCATTGAAATGGCAATGATGGGCACCCAAAGCAACGACGGTAAAACCCACCGGATCAAACCCATGGCGTTTTTGGCACGGCAACCCGCACTGAACAACGTGTTTTCCTGGCGTGACCAAGCCTTCGTCAAAATAATTTATTGCTAGTACAATTAATTATGTTCACGGTCCACGAAACACCGGAGTTCATCGCTTGGTCGGTCAAAGTCTGGTCAGACGCAGAGCGGTTTGAATTCATTGGATGGATCAGCGAAAACCCGATGTCTGGTGCTGTGATCCCCGGGGCTGGACCTCTGAGAAAAGTTCGCTGGACACGGCAGGGTATGGGAAAAAGTGGTGGTGCACGGGTGATTTATTTCAACCACTTGGCCAATGGAGAAATCGTTCTTTTGTTGGTCTACGCCAAAGCCAAATTTGACAAGCTGCGTCCTGAACTGCTGCTGAAACTGAAGGAGCGATTCGATGCCTAAAACCAAAACGACCAACCCGGAGCCCGTGGACCGGGAAATGCGCGAATTCGAGGCCGCGCTACTGCGCTCGGTGGACCAAGCAAAAAAAGGAGTCATCGCGGCCAGTCACACGCCTTCTGCCATCCAGGCACGACGCGCCGGTCGGCCTGTAGGCAGTACCAAGCCAGCCCGCAAAGTGCCCACCACCATCCGTTTGTCGCCCGAAGTGTCATCGGCATTTCGGGCCACGGGCGATGGCTGGCAGACCCGCATTGACGCAGCCCTCAAAGACTGGTTACGCACCCATTCGGCGTCTCTGGACGCCGGGCTTTAAACGCGTTTTTGCTTCACAAATCCAGCACCAGCCGCGCCGTCTGGCTGCGCGAGCAGCAAATCAGCAACTGGTCGTTGGCTTCCTGTTCTTCGGGGGTCAAGAACATGTCCCAGTGGTCGGGCGTGCCCGCCACCACCTTGGTCAGGCAGGTGCCACAGATGCCTTCCGAGCAGGAGAACGGCACGTCGTGCCCCGCGTCTTGCAACACCTTCAGGATGGACTGGTCCTTGGCGACGCGCAGGATCTGGCCGCTTTTTTGCAATTGCACTTCAAAGCTGCCATCGGCCGCGAGGGGGCTTTGGGTCAGGTCGGTGTCGTTCATGCCGCGTCTCCAGCGTTGTTTTCTTCGGCCATCAAACGGTCGATGATGCGGCGTGCCTGCACGCCACCGGCATCGATGTTGAGCATCAGCAGCTTGCGCTCGGGCCACTTGGTGATGTTGGCCTGCTGCAACTCCAGCATTTCCATGTCTTCGCCAAAAATGCCGCCTTGCCCTGTGCGGATCTTGTCGGTCAGCGCCGTGTCTTCGGGTTTGAACTGGCGGGCCATGCCCCAGTGGTACCAATGCGAAGTCTCGGTCTCGGGCGTGATGAAGTCCACCACCACGCTGTAGGCCTTGTGCTCGGGTGCCGCACCAAAGCCCCCTTTGCCCGCCAGGGCCACGCCCACGTCGATCATCACGTGGCTGGGTGGGCTGAAGCGGCAGATCTGCCAGCGGTCCACTTTGGCTTGCGGGTCCAGGCCATTGGCGCTCATGGCCATTTGCCAGAAGGGCGGCGCCTGAATGCCATCCATGAAGCGCTGCAAGACGACTTTGTCGCCATCGACCGACGTGCTGCAAGGCGTCTCGTCGATCTCGGGCTGGCCGATGCTGTTCGAGTGCACATAGGTCTCGTGCGTCAGGTCCATCAGGTTGTCGATCATCAGGCGGTAATCGGCCTTGACGTGGTACAGCCCGCCGCCATAAGCCCAAGCCGGGTTGTCAAAAAATTCGAACACCGGCATTTTGGCCTCATCGACCCGGCTCTGGTCACCCGGCCAGACCCAGACAAAACCATAGCGTTCGACCACGGCATAACTCTTGACCGCCGGAAAGCCGCGCACGCGCTGACCGGGCATGTGCACGGTCTTGCCGTCGCAGCCCATCTCCAGCCCGTGGTAGCCACAGACCAGCTTGCCTTTGCAGACTTTGCCCAACGACAAGGGGGCTCCACGGTGCGGACAAAAGTCTTCCACCGCGGCCACTTTGCCCTCTGCGTCTTTGAAGAACACCATTTGCTCGTTGCAAATGGTGCGGCCCAAAGGCTTGTCGCCCAGCGCGTTCAGATCGGCCAGAGAGCAGGCCACATACCAAGTGTTTTTAATGAACATGTTCGTCTCCTTCAGTACTTGGTTCAAATCAATCAAAGTTTGCGGGCCACGCCCAGCAGGCGGTCCAGCAATTCGGGGTTTTCATGCAAGGTGTCGGCATCGCTGGCGTGCACCACGTTGCCGTGGTCCAGCACCACCGCCCGGTGGCTGATGCGCAAAATGGCCTGCGGGTGTTGCTCCACGATGATGGCCGACAGGCCTTCTTCACGGGTGATGCGGGCAATGGCGCGCAGCAGCTCTTCCACGATGATGGGGGCCAGTCCCTCCAGGGGCTCATCGAGCAAGAGCAGGCGCGGGTTGAGCACCAGCGCCCGCCCCACGGCCAGCATCTGTTGCTCGCCGCCCGACAGCTGTGTGCCCAGATTGGCTTTGCGCTCGGCCAGGCGCGGGAACATCTCGTACACGCGCTCGGGCGTCCAGGCGCGATGCCCGCCTCCGGTGCGCCCGGGCCGCTGTACTGCCGTCAGGTTTTCGTGCACGGTGAGCGATTTGAAAATATTGCGCTCTTGTGGCACCCAGCCAATGCCCGCCGCAGCCCGCTCGTGCGAAGGCATGGTGTGCAACGCCTGGCCAGCCAGAAAAATCTGCCCACCATGCTGGCGCGTGGCACCGGCCAGCGTGTCCATCAAGGTGGTTTTGCCGGTGCCGTTGCGGCCCAGCAGCGCCAGGGTTTCACCCTCGCCCAGCGACAAGCTGATGTCGTTCAGCACCACCGCTTCGCCATAGCCTGCACGCAAGCTGTCCACTCTCAACAATTCAGCCATGGGCCACCTCCTCGCCATGCCCCAGGTACACCGCCTTGACTTGCGGGTCGGCCGCAATCGCTTCGGGCGTGCCTTCGGTCAGCACGGCGCCATTGACCAGCACAGTGATGCGGTCGGCAAATTCAAACACCAGGTCCATGTCGTGCTCAATCAGCAAAACCGAGACTTCGGCAGGCAAAGCCGCCACGGTTTGCAAAAGCTCTTCACGCTCTCCTGCTGGCACGCCAGCCACCGGCTCGTCCAGCAACAAGACCTTGGGCTCGCAGGCCAGCGCAATCGCCATCTCCAGCAAACGGCGCTTGCCGTAAGCCAAAAACTCGGTGCGCTGATGCATGACCTCGGTCAAACGGAACAACTCGAGCAGCGCTTCGCAACGCGCCACCACCGCCGGGTCTTGCCCCAGCACCGACCACCAGCGCCCGCCCAAGCCCCGTTGCTGCGAAACCACCATGGCCAGGGTTTGCAACGGCGTCATGCTGGCAAACAACTGGTTGATCTGGAAGGTGCGCACCAGACCACGGCGCACGCGCTGGTGGGGCGCTAATTGGCTGATGTCTTCACCCAGCAACTCAATGCGGCCCGAAGTGGGCGGCAGCACGCCGGTGAACAAATTGATGAGCGTGGTCTTGCCTGCCCCGTTGGGGCCAATCAGCGCGTGGCGTGCGCCCAGACGCAGCTCCAGGTCCACATGGTCGGTGGCGGTGATGCCGCCAAACTGTTTGACCAGGCCCTGGGCCTTCAAGACGACGGGAGGGGTCACAAGCGTTGGCTTCATTGGGCACCACCTTGCTGACCGGCAGCACGACCAAACCACAGCCAGGGGCGAATCAGGCGTTCGCGCCCGACCATCACCAGCACGACCAGGAACAGCCCAATCCAGAACGTCCAGTACTGCGGCGTGATGCCGGAGATCACGTCGTGCAGCAGCTTGAACACCACCGCACCAAGCACGCCGCCATACAACCAGCCCACGCCGCCGATGACCAGCATCAGCACCACGTCGGCCGAGCGTTCGAGAGCAAACACATCGAGCGAGGCGAACCCGGTGGTCTGCGCCATCAAGGCGCCGGCTGCACCGGCCAAAGCGGCGGCCACGGTGTAGACCACCGCCAAACGGTTGTGCACCGGAATACCAATGGCCATGGCCCGCAAGGGGTTGTCGCGCACCGCCATCAGCGTGGCACCCCAGGGCGAATGGGCCCACCGCCGCGCCAGCGCGAACAGGAGCAACAAGACCGTCAGCGAATACCAGGCTGCCGTCTGACCGTACAGATCGAACTCGAATCGGCCCAAGACAGGGCCCATCACCACGCCCTGCAAACCGTCCGAACCGCCCGTGAGCCAGTCCAGCTTGTTGGCCAGTTCCATCAAGATGAGTGCCATGCCCAGCGTGACCATGAGGCGCGTCAAATCGGTCCCGCGCAAGATGGTGAGTGAACACAAAGCGCCCAAAGCCGTCGAACAGGCGATGCCCACCAACAAGCCCACCAGCGGATCGGGCATGACGTGCTTGGCAAACAAGGCCGAGGCATACGCGCCAAAGCCCAAAAACGCCGCATGCCCCAGCGACACGATGCCGGTGTAACCCAGCACCAGGTCCAGCGACACGGCGAACAGGGCGACGATGGCCACCTCGTTGACGATCAGCGCATGGCCGGGAAACACGAACGGCAAAACGAAGGCCACCAGCCAGACCAGCGGCTCCCAGCCACGGATGCGGGACAGGGATAAAAGTTGTTGACTCGCATCCATCTCAGCGACCTCCTTTGCGCACAAACAGCCCTTGCGGACGCCAGATCAGGATCGCGATCATCAGCGAATACACAATGAAGGACCCGAGCTTGGGCATGTAGTACTTGCCCGCGACATCGGCAATGCCCAACAGCAATGCGGCCCACAGAGGGCCCGTGATCGACGAGGTGCCGCCAACGGCCACCACGATCAAAAAGTACACCATGAACTTGAGCGGAAAGGTCGGGTCCAAGCCCAGCACCTCAGCCCCCAAGGCCCCGCCCAGGCCGGCCAGGCCCGAACCCACCGCGAAGGTGGCGGCAAACACCATGTTCACCCGAATGCCCAGACCAGCGGCCACACGGGCATCGTCGACACTGGCCCGCAGACGGCTGCCAAAGCGGGTCTTGGCCAAAATGAATTGCAGGCCCACCGTGAGTGCCGCGCACACGGCAATGATGAACAAACGGTAATGGCCCATGCCCAATTCGAAGAGCCCGCCACTCCACAGCTCGGTGCGTCCGCGCAACCATTCGGGCAACTGCATGATCTGTTGCTGCGAACCCATGAAGTAATCCATGCTGGCCACCGACATGAAGGCCAGGCCAATGGAAAACAACACCTGGTCCAGATGCGGCTTGCGGTACATGTGCCGGTACAGCGTGCGCTCCAGCAAAGCGCCCAGCAAGGCAGCGCCAGCAAACGCGAGGGGCAGACACCACAAGAAGGGGACGTTCCAGCGCTGCATCAGCACCACCGTCAAATACCCCCCCGCCATGGCAAAGGCCCCGTGCGCCAGGTTGATGAAGTTCATCAAGCCCATGGTCACGGACAGGCCAACGGCCAAGATGAAAAGCAGCATGCCGTAAGCAATGCCGTCGAAAAGAATGGTCAACATGTCATGCGTTTCTGATTCGTGAGAGCTGGACAGCGTGAATGAAAATGGGCAGGAACGCGCGCCCACAAGGCTCGGTTTTGTAGGAGGCTGCCCCTGCGGCCGAAGCATTCGCGCGCAGGGCCGCGCTCCTGCACATGGCCGCTCACTTATTTGGTTTTACCGGGGTCTTTCACGTCCTTGATGGTCGCGAATTCCTGGTTGTAGAGCTGGCCACCCACCTTTTCCACCTTGCGGATGTAGATGTTGTGCACCACGTCGCGGGTTTGCGCATCGATGAACATCGGACCCCGGGGGCTTTCAAACACCTGGCCCTTCATGGCGTCCAGCAAAGCCTGGCCGCCAGCCCCTTTGGTGGCTTTGGCCGCTTCATAAATCACGCGCATGCCGTCATAGCCGCCCACCGCCATGAAGTTGGGGCGCAGACCGTTGTTGGCTTTTTCAAAGGCCGCCACAAACTTCTTGTTCAGGGCCGAGTTGTGCGAGGCCGAGTAGTGGTGCGAAGTGACCACGCCGTTGGCCACATCGCCCATGCTGTTCAAGATGTCGTCGTCGGTGATGTCACCGGTGCCGATCAATTTGATACCGGCCTTGTCCATGCCGCGTTCGGCAAACTGCTTCATCAACGCAGCGCCTGCGCCTGACGGCACGAACACATAGACCGCATCGGGTTTCAGGTCACGCACTTTTTGCAGGAAGGGCGCAAAGTCGGGGTTGCGCATGGGCACGCGCAAGGTGTCGAGCACTTGGCCACCGTTGAAGATCAGGCGGTCCTTGAAGTATTTTTCGGCATCGATGCCGGGGCCATAGTCGGACACCAGGGTCACGACTTTCTTGATGCCGTTGTTGGGTGCCCAGTCGGCAATGGCCACCGCAGCTTGCGGCAAGGTGAAGCTGGTGCGCACGATGAAAGGCGAGGCCTGCGTGATGCTGGACGTCGCGGCCGCCATCACCACCAACGGGGTTTTCGATTGGGTGGCGATCGGTGCCGTGGCAAACGCCAGCGGCGTCAAACCAAAACCGGCCAGCACGCTGACCTTGTCATTCACCACCATCTCTTGCGCAATGCGCTTGGTCACGTCAGGCGCGCTGGTGTCGTCTTTCACGATCAGCTCGACTTTTTTGCCCCCCACCATGTCGCCGTTTTGCGCCATGTACAGACGTGCTGCGGCTTCGATTTGCTTGCCGGTCGAGGCAAACGGGCCGGTCATGGGCAAGATCAGACCGATCTTGAACTTGTCTTGCGCCATGGCGGTGCTGGCGCTGGCGGCCAGGGCAGCACAGGCCAAGGCATGAAGGAAAAATCGTTTTTGCATGCAGGTCTCCAGGTGTTGAAAGCAGGGTTGAAAAATTTACCGTTGGGAAAGCGTGGCGGTTTTCGGTGAGCGGATCAGCTGCATCCCCGGCATGGCCGACTGCTGAGGGTTTTGCATGACTTGGCTCAGGTTGTGCCGCGCCAGCCGAGAGTGTTCGCGCATCAAAGCCTCGGCACGCCCGGCTTCGCGCTGCGCGATGGCGTCCAGCACTTGCCGGTGCTGGTGCTGCGCCACCATCAACATGTCGCGGGCATGCGGGCTGTGGGCTTGCACGCCGACAAACCCTGAGGCGGAGGCAAAGGGCAAGCTGGAGGCGCGCTCGATCTCACGCGCCAGCACGGCGCTGTCGGCCATCTCGGACAACAGCTTGTGAAATTGGCCATTGAAGCGCACATAGGCCGAAAAACTGTCGTCGTCGAGCACGCTTTGGCGCAACAGCACGTCAATCTGGTCCAGGCACTGCCCGGCTTGCTGGAGCACTGCCGGACGCACGCCCCGCTCGGCCGCCAAGCGTGCCGCCAAGCCTTCGAGCGTGCCCCGCAACTCAATCGCATCGGCCACTTCGCGCTCAGAAAAAGTGCGCACGGCATAACCGCCACTGCTCAAAGCCTCGAGCAGCCCCTCTTGCCCCAGCCGCATCAATGCGGCGCGGATGGGGGTGCGCGACATGCCCAGACGTTCCACCAAGGCCAGTTCGGCGATGCGGGTGCCACCCGGCAAATCGCCCGCCAAAATCCATTCACGCAGACGTTGCTGTGCCTTGACGGCTTGCGAGCCGCCTTCTTCGGCGAAATCGGAGTCAGCAGCGCGAACGGGTGATGTGCTCATGAAAGTGTGTGTTGGTGATCCGGCCCGGCAGTCGTCACGTATCCATCGATCGACGGATTAAACCACCAAGATCGCCAAGCCTGTATACAGAAAACCCCTAAAACCCTGTTTATTGCTCAAAATTTAAGCAGAATCAGAATTTTATGTATTCAAAGAGACAAGCCCAGACGCACAGCGACAATCACCAGACTGGATGAAATGAACACGATGAATTTGGAATTTCTGGAATTCGACTGCAGTGAAGACACCGACGGCGTGGTCTGCTGGGATGCGCTGGCGCACCCCGCCGCCCGCCACACCACGGCCTTGCTGCACGAGGTGACGCAGCTGCTGGTCTGGGCCAGCCGCTTCAGCCCGCAAGGCCCAGGCCCGCTGGACGAAGGGGCCGACTGGGATTTTGATTTGCAAGTTCAATTGCACAGCGCACACAACCAGCACAACACGCCAGCCCAAGCCCAAGCCTACTGGCACGCCGCACAACAAACGCTGGACATCCGTCCCGCACCCGGCCCCGACGAACGCGTGGAGCTGAGCCTGAGCCTCAGCGGCACACCCGCCTTTGCCCAGGCCTTTCGCGAACACTGGAACGCCTCATGAGCACCTCCCCCAACAGCGCCACACGCCCGGCCCCGGTCAGCTTTGCGCAGGCATTGAAGTTCTGGCTCTGGCTGGGCTGCGTCAGCTTTGGCGGCCCCGCAGGCCAGATCGCCTTGATGCACGAAGAGCTGGTGGTGCGCCGCCGCTGGATTTCTGAAAAACGCTATTTGCATGCCCTGCAGTACTGCATGCTGCTGCCCGGCCCCGAAGCACAGCAACTGGCCACCTACACCGGCTGGCTGATGCACGGCACACGCGGCGGCATTGCGGCCGGGGCCCTGTTTGTGCTGCCGTCGTTGGTGCTGTTGATCGTGCTGAGCTGGGCCTACACCGTGTGGGGTCAACACCCCTGGGGCCAGGCGCTGCTGTGGGGACTCAAGCCCGCCGTGACCGCGCTGGTGTTGCAGGCGGTGCACCGCATTGGCATGCGCACACTCAAGACGCGCTGGCTCTGGTGGGTGGCCAGTTTGTCCTTGCTGGGCATGCTCTGGGCCGTGCCCTTCCCACTCATCGTGGCGGCGGCGGCCTTCACGGGCTGGCACATGCAAAAGAAACACGCCCTGCCCGTGGCCAATTCTGGGCACGGACCGGCCCAGACAACGCCCGCATCAGACGGACTGGCCTGGCTTGACGACCACAGCCCCGCGCCCGCACACACGCGCTACAGCCATGCGCGCCTGATCAAAACCAGCGCCATAGGCGCAGTCCTTTGGGGGGTGACGCTGGGCGCACTGGCCTGGCTGCTGGGCGGTGACCACACCCTCACCCGCATGGGCGGCTTTTTCACGCAGGCTGCGCTGCTGACCTTTGGCGGCGCCTATGCGGTGCTGCCCTTTGTCACGCAGGCCGCGGTCTCGCACTACGGCTGGCTCACGGCCGCCCAGATGATGGACGGCCTGGCGCTGGGCGAAACCACCCCGGGGCCGCTCATCATGGTCGTGGCCTTCGTGGGTTTTCTGGGCGGACACAGCCAAGCCGTCACCGGCTACCCTGTGCTGGGCGGCATCATCGCCGCCTGTGTCGTGACCTGGTTCACCTTTTTGCCCTCGTTCGTGTTCATTCTGGCCGGCGGTCCTTTTGTCGAATCCACCCGCCAGATGCCATCCCTGCAAGGGCCATTGCAAGCCATCACGGCAGCGGTGATTGGCGTCATGGTGCAACTGGCCGGGGTGTTTGCCCGCCAGACCTGGCTGCCCGGCGGCTGGCACATGCCACCCGACCTTTGGGCCTTTGCGCTCACCGGCGTAGCGGCATGGTTGCTGATCAAAAAGCAACGCAGTGTTTATGAAGTGCTGGGCATGTGCGTGGTGGTGGGCTTGGTGATGAGGGCATTGACATGACACGCCCATTTGCGGCCGAGTACCTGACCTTTGTTGCGGCCGCTGGCAAGGGCGGTATCGAAGCGCAAAGGTCTTTGCCGACAGCGAACTGCTAGAGGATTCAGTTATCCGGAAATTCCGGATAACTGCCACCGACGGAAAAAGCTACGACACGCGAGTGCATCGATTACGTTCTGCTCCATGAAATGTGTCACCTGCTGCACCACAACCACAGCCCCAAGTTCTATCGAACGCTGGACCGTCACATGCCCAGCTGGCAGACGGTGAAGGAGAAGCAGAACAACATGGCGGAAGAAGTTTTTCGGGCATGAGGGCTGAGTTTCAGCCCCATCCATGCAACGAGCAGAAAACCCACTCCTGCGCGATCTTCTCGTCGTTCACGAGGAAGAGTGGAACCATTTGTCGGAGCTAAAGCTCCGACCTACAAGATGTCCCGCAGGTCGATGTCTTCCATCTTGCAGGTCGGTGTCTTCTATCTTGTCGGTGGCTTCAGCCCCGACATGGGGCGCAATCCGAAATTGCCAAACTCGGCCGTGCTCATGCACATTGGCGATCCGTTTGATCTTGCCCGCTTTCACATGCGGGTAAGTGGCTGCATCAACCAGCGTGAGGGCCAGGTCTGTCTCGCCAGACCAGGCGCGCCTCGAACCCACGCGGCTCGCCTGGCACCGGCGAGTACAGCTGCAGTTCGACGTTGGTGGGCGCCAGCAAGGCGCGCACGATCGACAAGCCCAAGCCCGCACCACGGCTGTCCGGGCGCACCCTGAAAAAGCGCTCGTGCAGGCGCGCCAGCGTGGCCTGCGGCAAGGGCTCGCTGTCGTTGATCACACGCACTTGCAAAGGATGGGCGCTGGCGATGACCCGGATCGGCTGCGTCGGCGTGCCGTACTTGATCGCGTTTTCCAGCAGGTTGTTGAGCACAATGCCCAGCGCATCCACATCGCCTTGCACCACCAGCGGCGCATCGGGCAAGTGCAGCGCGATGGGCATGTCCGCACGCCACTGGTGGTCGCGGCACAGCATGGTCAAGAGCTGTTTGAGATCAACCTCGTCACGCCGCCAGGCAATGCCCGATTCGGCGCGCGCGAGTTGCAGCAATTTTTCGCTCAGCTTCTGCAAGCGCTCAAGCATTTGACGAACGGTTTGCAGGCGCTGCACCTGCTCACTGCGGTCCAGACTTTGCGCCAGCACATCCAGCTGCGCCAACGCCGCCGCCAGGGGTGTGCGCAACTCGTGGGCGCTGTTGGCGGTGAAATGGCGCTCCGCTTCGAGCGCCGACTTCAGTCGCTGCATCAATTGGTTCAGGGTGTCGCTCAAAGGCAGCAGCTCTTTGGGCAGATGCGCTGTGGCCACCGGCTGGAGGTCAGAGCTGCCACGGCGTGCCACCTCATGGGTCAGCAAGCGCAAGGGCCGGCTTGCGCGGCGCGCGATCAGCAGCATACCCAGCGCCGACAGGGGCAACAAGACCAGCAGGGGCATGAGCAGGTATTTGAGCGTGCTCAGCAAAGTGTCACTGCGGTGGCTGGCGTATTCGGCCAAAGCCAACAGGTATTGCCCGTTGCGACTGCGCTCGATGTACACCATGTAAGGGCCTGCGCGCTGAAAGCCCGGCTGGAGATCGGCTGTCAAAGGCGCCGCAGGCGCCGCATGCGAGCGCAAGAGCAGGTGACCGGCAGCGTCAAACACCTGGTAGACCATGTACTCCTCGTGCTGCGCGGGTTCGAGCGCGCCCTCGTCGGTCTCCAGCACGTGATCTTCGTCATCGTCCTCTTTGTCGTCGTCCTTTTGATCGTCGCGCGCGTGTGCGTGCGCTTGCAGTTGTGCGACAGCCAAGGGCAACAAACGCTGCGCGGTCTCTTGCAAACTGCCATCGAAAATTTCATTGGTCTCGTGCCGAACCACCCAGGCCACCGACACCACCACCGCCATCCAAAGCACCAGCAAGGTCAGCAAGGTGGCGCCCACAAATTGTCGAACCAGGCTGTAAGGTTTCATGGCGTTTTCTCGATCACCAGGCGGTAACCCAGACCGCGAATCGTCTGCACGCGCTCTTTGCCGATTTTTTTGCGGATGCGGCTGATGTAGACCTCCAGGGTGTTGCTGCCCACCAGGTCATCGAAGCTGTAGAGGGCCTGGTCCAGCGCCTCCTTGTTGACGATTTGCCCAGGTCGCGTGGCCAGCTTTTCCAGCACGGCCCACTCTTTGGCGGTCAGCTCAATCTGCTGCGTACCCACGCACACCCGATGCCCTTGCAGGTCCAGTGCCAGCGCCCCCACTTGCAGCCAACTGCTGGCGGCGCCCTGGGCGCGGCGCAACACCGCGCCCAGCCGCGCCTGCAATTCCTGCACATCAAAGGGCTTCACCACGTAATCGTCGGCGCCGCCCTGCAAACCCGCTATGCGGTCGGACACCTGGTCCCTGGCGGTCAGGATGATCACCGGCTCGGTGTGGCCCGCCGCGCGCCAGCGGCGCAACCACGACAGGCCATCGCCATCGGGCAAATACAGGTCGAGCAGCAAGGCGTCGTAGCGGCTCACTTGGATGGCGGCATCGGCATGGCGCAGCAGGGCCACGGCGTCCACCGCGTAGCCCGCGGCACGCAAGAGGCTGCTCAAAGCCTCGCTCAAAGCCAACTCGTCTTCGATCAATAAAAGTTTCATGCAGTGGTCTCGCAATGCGGGCAGTTTAGTGCCTGCCGCAGCGGCTGCAAGCATGTCCGACTGCGCCGCTGTGCATTCATATTGGGTTCATGTGCCTTGTCTACATTGCCCCAAACCCAAGACATGAAGGAGGTCACCATGCACGCGCACAAGCGCCTGGCACCCATGCTGCTGGTGCTGCTCATCGCCAGCCCCTGCCTGGCCGCAGACACGCAGCCAGCCGCGCAGCTCGAACGTTTCGCTGTCCAAGCAGGGCGCAGCGGCAACGCCGAACTCGGCCGGCAATTTTTCATCAACAAACATGGCGGCGAGTGGGCCTGTGCCAGTTGCCACGGCGAGCCCCCCACACAAGCCGGGCGCCATGCCCGCACCGGAAAGTCATTGCTCCCGCTGGCCCCGGCCTTCAACCCGAAAAGTTTCACCGACCAAGCACGCGTCGACAAATGGTTTCGGCGCAATTGCCAGGACGTGGTAGGCCGCGAATGCCAAGCCGCCGAAAAAGCCGATGTGCTGGCCTGGCTGATCAGTTTGAAATCTTGAGCAGGCACCCCCATGACCTTCCGAACCACCGTCATCCTTGGCCTGTGCCTGGGCACCGCCTTGGCCTGCGCAGGCAGCCACGACCTGAGCCCCCAGCGGGCACTGCCCGCTTACACGCAGGAATGCGCCGCCTGTCACACCGCCTACCCGCCGGCGCTGCTGCCCGCCGAATCCTGGCAGCGCGTCATGACCCATCTGGGGACGCATTACGGCAGCGACGCCAGCCTGGACGCGACCCAGGTGCAAGCCATCACGCAGTGGCTGCAAAGCCAGGCCGGAACCTACAAAAAAGTGCGCAACGCACCGCCGCAAGACCGGATCACCCTGTCCGACTGGTTTGTGCGCGAGCACCGCGAGGTCCGGCCCGAACTCTGGCGCCACAGCAGTGTGCGCAGTCCCGCGCAATGCAGCGCCTGCCACACCCAGGCCGAAAACGGCCGTTTCGGCGAACGCGAGTTGCGCCTGCCCACGCCCGCCCGCTGAGCCCCTCACTGCAACCACCTGAAGCACCACCCAGCCATGCCAATGCCAACCCATCCGTCCCACACCTCAAAGCCTGCCATGCCCACCCTGCGCCAACGCCTGGTCTTTGACGCGCCCACACGCCTGTTCCATGCGGCATTTGCCTTGTGCTTCATCGGTGCCTACCTGAGCAGCGAGGGCGAGCGCTTCATCCAAGTCCATGCCGCCCTGGGTTACAGCATGGTGGTGCTCTTGGTTTTTCGCCTGCTCTACGGCTTTTTCGGCCCGCGCCCTGTGCGCTGGTCTTCGCTGGGAAACAAACTCAAAAACGGCTGGGCAGATTGGCGTTCGCTGCGCAGCGCGGAGGAGGTGTTGTCCCCCCACCGCAAGGTCGCCCAGAACTTTCCCCTGCTGCTGGCCACCACCGGCCTTCTCCTTCTGGCCGGCCCCATGCTGTGGAGTGGCCACGTGGTCTATGTCAGCAGCAGCGAACTGCTGGAAGATCTGCACGAGCTGAGTGCCAACGCCATGCTGCTGCTGGTGTTCTCGCACCTGGGGTTGCTGCTGCTGATCAGCGCCCTGCGGGGCAGCAACTTGGCCTGGACCATTTGGCGCGGGCGCGTGGCGGGCCCTGGCCCGGACCTGATCACCCACCCGCGCACCGGCCTGGCCATCGCCCTGCTGCTGTGCGCCTCTGGCTTTGGCCTGTGGGCTGTGCTTTGAGCATGCGCAACATGTGCACTGTTCATGTTGAACGTTCACGTTGAATTCAGCTTGATGCTGACCATAGAGGTGAACGCTACCGACCAGCGCTGACCCGGAGACCTTGAAAACCGAAGACCCCAACCAGGAGAACACCATGCCATCCAGCCCATTGAAACCGAAGAAATTGTCCATGCTCGCCATGGCCGCGAGCGCCGTCTTGCTGTCCGCCTGCGGCGGCGGCGGTGGTGGGTCGGGGCCACTGGCTTCTGCCAACACGCTGACCGGCGTCGCCGTTGACGGCTATCTGCAAGGCGCCACCGTGTTTCTGGACCTGAACCTGAACGGTGTTCAGGACACGGGCGAGCCGGCCACCACCACTGGCCTCAACGGCCGTTACGCGCTGGACTACAGCAGCGTGACGGGCGGCATCACGGGCCTGTCGGTGGTCGTCACTGGGGGGGTGGATTCAGACACCGGCTTTGCCTTCGTGGGCAAGCTCACAGCCCCGGTGGAGTCGGCCAGCCAAGGGCAGGTGGTGACGCCATTGACCACGCTGGTCGACGCCATGGTGGCGCACGGCGAGGCGGACGATGTGGCCAGCGCCAAACAGAAAGTGGCCAATGCCCTGGGCCTGAATGTGGACCAACTCGCCACAGACCCCGTGGCGGCGATGGCCAGCCAGCCCGGTCTTTACACCACGGCGGTGACGTTGCAACGCTCGATCCAGATGCTGGCCAGCGCGAACGCGACCACGGGCGAGTCCTCGCACGAGTCGCAAGAGCGGGTGATTCGGGCCTTGGCCAGCGCCATCCGCGCTCAAACCAGCGCGGTGGACGTGGGCCAGCTGGTGGCCAGCGTGAACCTGAGCAGCGCCAGCGCCGCACAAGCCCTGGCAACCGCCGTGAGCCAGTCCGTCAGAACCGGGCTCGATTCTGCCGGGCACGATGGTGCCAAAGCCGCCTTGCGGGCCATGGACGAAGTGCGCACACGCATGGAGTCTGACCACAACTACAGCCTGTCTGCTGCGGCAGACAAGCTCGATGAAGAGCACGGAAAAACCACTTCGCGCCCCTACCACGAGCTGACCCTAAACAGCGACAGCACTGCGGCGGTGAACACGATTCGAACCCTCACGGGCAGCACGGTCACCACACGCACCCAGCCAGCCAGCAGCGCAGGTCGGCTGCTGGCCTCCAACTGTTTCCAGTGCCATGGCACAGGGGGCAAGGGTGGTTTTGAGGCCATTCAAGGCCACGAAGCGGCGGAAATCAGGGAGTACCTGGGCCGCGCCGCCAACAGCTCCATCATGACGGCCCATGCGCAGGGTTACACCAGCGCCCAGCTCGACGCCATCATCGCCTACCTGCAGCAACAGTGATCACAGAGGAACCCGACATGAACACCAAGCACACGCCCTCTCGCCGCAAAATGCTGATGCTGGCCGCCGCCGCCATGTCCACCGGCATCATCCCCATCCTCGGTCACACGGATGACGACAGCCACGATGACTACGACGACGATCACAAATACGCCACCGGCGACAACACCACTTATGCGCCGGCCAACACGGGCTTGACGGGCCGCATCGTCGTCGTGGGCGGCGGCATGGCGGGGGTGACGGCGGCCAAATACCTGCGCCTGTGGGGCGGCACGGGCGTCCAGGTCACCCTGGTCGAACCCAGCCTCACCTACACCTCCAACATCATGAGCAATCTGGTGCTCAACAACAGCCGAACGGTCAGCAGCCTGGCCTACGGCTACAGCAGCGTGGCCAGCAAATACGGCGTGGTGGTCAAGCAAGCCAGGGTCCAGAGCCTCAACACCAGCGCCAAGTCGCTGGCCCTCTCGGATGGCAGCACCTTGGCCTATGACCGCCTGATCGTGGCGCCCGGCATTGACTTCATGGATGCCTATGGCCTGACGCAGACGGACTACGAAAACAACACCCCGCATGCCTGGCGGGCCGGTCCGCAGACCGAGTTGCTGCGCACCCAGTTGGCCGCGATTCCGAACAACGGCTTCTTTGTGATGACCATCCCCAAAGCGCCCTACCGCTGCCCGCCCGGCCCTTACGAGCGCGCCTGCCTGGTGGCCGATTTCCTGAAGACCTATAAGGGCGCCGCCTCCAAGGTGATCGTGCTGGACGAGAACGCCTCGATTCAGGCGGAAGTGGACAGCTTCACCTATGCCTTCAGCACCCTCCACGCGGGGGTCATCGATTACCGACCAGGGGTCAGCAACATCCAGATCAACGCCAGCACCAAGGTCGTGCGCTACAGCGATCAGCTGGGTGCCAGCGTGAGCATCAACGCGCATGTGGTCAACCCGATCCCACCGCAGCGCGCCGCTGGCAGTGCCAGCGGGCTCTGGCTGGCGAACGCCGGTTTGAACAACAGCGTGTCCAACGGCGCGCCCGATGGCCGCTGGTGCGTGGTGGATGTGCTCAGCTATGAATCCACGGCCGCGGCCGCTGTGCATGTGATCGGCGATGCCGCCAGCTGTGGCTTGCCCAAAGCCGGCCATGTGGCCAACCAGGAAGCCAAAATCTGCGCCGATGCCATCCTGCGCATCCTCGGCGGCCTGCAGCCCGACAGCGCGCCGGTGGCCAACTCCGCCTGCTATTCACCCATCACGGCGTCCACCGCGTCCTGGCTCACAGCGGTCTACCAATACGACCCCGTCACCCGCAAGATGGTGGTGGCGGCCAATGGTGGGCTCACCGCCAACGCCAGGGCCACGGAGGCGGCCAGCATTTCGAATGGCAACTTCCGGCAGATGAACACCTGGTTCAACACCCTCATGGGCGACAGCTTTGCTTGAGAGGCAAGTCGGTGAGCGACGCCAAGCGCATTCGCGCGCAGGCGCGCTCCCACAGGGTTCTTGCCTCCCACAAGGCCTTTGACTTTTGTGGGAGGCCGCCCCTGCGGGCGAAGGCTGTTCAGCGCACCATGCAAGGCCGCTTGTTGTCGAATGTCCAGCCGGGGATCAGGTACTGCATGGCCTGCGCGTCGTTGCGCGCGCCCAGGCCGTGCTGCAGGTACAGCTGGTGTGCGGCTTCCACTTTGACCATGTCCAACGCGATGCCCAGACCCGGCTTCTTGGGCACCTGCACCAGGCCGCCGACGATCTGCAGCGGCTCTTGGGTCAGGCCCTGGCCGTCTTGCCAGATCCAGTGGGTGTCGATGGCCGTGACCTTGCCCGGCGCAGCAGCGGCCACATGGGTGAACATGGCCAATGACACGTCAAAGTGGTTGTTGGAATGCGAGCCCCAGGTCAGGCCCCAGTCGCGGCAGGTCTGCGCCACGCGCACGCTGCCGGCCATGGTCCAGAAATGCGGGTCGGCCAACGGAATGTCCACGCTTTGCAGCGAGAGCGCATGCACCATCTGGCGCCAGTCGGTCGCCACCATGTTGGTGGCGGTGGGCAAGCCGGTGGCACGGCGGAACTCGGCCATCACCTCGCGGCCACTGAAGCCCTGCTCGGCGCCGCAGGGGTCTTCGGCATAAGCCACCACGCCGTGCATGTCGCGCATCAGTCGGATCGCTTCTTTCAACGACCAGCCGCCGTTCGGGTCGAGCGTGATGCGCGCTTGTGGAAAGCGCTCGTGCAGCGCGCGGATCGCGTCAACTTCTTCCTCGCCGCGCAGCACGCCGCCCTTGAGCTTGAAGTCGTTAAAGCCGTAGCGTTCGTAGGCCGCTTCGGCCAGGCGCACGATGGCTTCGGGCGTCATGGCCTCGTCGTGGCGCACGCGAAACCAGGCGTTGTCGGCATCGGGTTCGCTCGCGTAAGGCAAGTCGGTTTTCTGGCGGTCACCCACATAAAACAAATAGCCCAGCATCTCCACCGCGTCGCGCTGCTGGCCTTCGCCCAACAAGGCGGCCACGGGCACGTTCAGGAACTGGCCCAGCAAATCGAGCAAGGCCGACTCCACCGCCGTCACCGCGTGCACCGTGGTGCGCAAATCAAAGGTCTGCAGGCCGCGCCCGCCCGCGTCGCGGTCGGCAAAGCTTTGCTGCATGCGCTGCAACACGGCCAGGTGGTTGCCCAGTGCTTGGCCAATGACCAGTTCACGGGCGTCTTCCAGGGTTTTCCGGATGGTTTCGCCGCCGGGCACTTCGCCCACGCCGGTGTGGCCCAGGCTGTCGGTCAGCACCAGCAGGTTGCGGGTAAAAAACGGCGCGTGTGCGCCGCTCAGGTTGAGCAGCATGCCGTCACGCCCGGCCACGGGGATGACGCGCATGGCGGTGACGACGGGTGTCGCGTGTGAAGTCATGGTGGTCTTTCTTTTCAGCAAGGACGGCCCTGACGCTGCACCAGCCAGGCCGGCATGTCCTGCAGCGAAACGGGGCGCAAGAAACGGTCTATCGCGGCATCGCCCACCGATGTGGTCATGGGCTCGGTGGACGAGGGCCAGGGACCGCCGTGCTGCTGCGCGGCGGTGACCGCCACACCCGTGGGCACACCGGCAAACAGCACACGGCCCGCAATCGCGGTCGCGCCGCGCACCAGCCGGCGCACTTCGGGCGTGTCTTGCTCAGCGCCCCAGAAAGTCACAGTCAGCGTGCCGCCCACGGTCTGCAGCACCTGCAAGGTTTGTTGCACCGAATCGGTCCAGACGATCAGGCTGGCCGGGCCAAACACTTCTTCTTGCAGCTGGTGCTCGGTCATGAAGGTGGCGGCATCGACTTCGGCCAGGAAAGGCTTGGGGCAGATGTCGGCCACGGGGTTGTGCAACAAGGCTTTGGCACCGGCGGCCAACTGCTTGGCGGTGCCCGCATCCAGCGCTTCGCGCATGCCACGGGTCAGCATGGCGTGCGGCTGGATGGCCTTAAGGGCTTCGGTCAGTGCCGCCACAAAGGCCTGGCTTTCGGGACTGCGCTGCAAGACCAGCAAACCGGGGTTGGTGCAAAACTGGCCACAACCCAGGGTGATGGAACCGGCCAAGGTTTGCACCAAAGCGTCGCCGCCTTTTTGCAAAGCCTCGGCGGTGGCGATCACCGGGTTGATGGAGCCCAGCTCACCGTAAAACGGGATCGGACGCGGACGGGCACGTGCCGCATCGCGCAGGGCCGATCCACCACGGGTGGAGCCCGTGAAAGCGCCGGCAGAAATTTTGGGATGCTGGATCAGCGCCACGCCCACCTGGTTGCCCGCGCCTTGCACCATCTGGATCAGGCCTGCATGCAAGCCCAGCGCAGCGAGGGTTTGGCGCGCCAACTGGTGCACGCGGGCCGAGGTGTGCAAATGCCCCGAGTGGGCCTTGACCACCACGCTGCAACCGGCGGCCAGGGCCGAGGCAGTGTCACCACCCAGCACCGAAAACGCGAACGGGAAGTTGCTGGCCGAGAACATGGCGACAGGGCCCAGCGGCACGCGCACGCGCATCATGGCCGGATGGCCTGCTGGCGGCGCGCCCGCCACGGCCGGGTCATCGGTGAACGCAAACGCACCACCGCTTTGCGCGATGCTGGCAAAGCGGCGCAGTTGGAAGGCGGTGCGGTCCAACTCGCCGTTCAGGCGTGGCAGGCCCAGGCCGGTTTCGGTGTCGGCCAACTCGAGCAGTTTCTCGCGGTCTTGTTCGAGCGCTGTGGCCAAGGCGTTCAGCAAGTTGGCGCGCGTGGCGCCGTCGCTGGCTTGCCAGCCATCAAAAGCCTCGGCGGCTTGGTCGATGGCGCTGTGGAGTTCGGCGCTGGTGGTGGCCGGCAGCGCCGCGCCAGTGGCTTGGCCCGTGCGGGCATTGAAAGATTGAAGTGAAGACATGTGACTCAAAAGTTAACGTAAAAAAACAAGCTTCGGCCGCAGGGGCGTCCTCCCACAAACAACCGAGCGCTGTGACAAATCGGTCATGCCGAGGCCTCGAAGCTGGCCGTGGTCCAGCGGCGGGCTTGCTCGCTCAGCGACACCCCCAGGCCGGGCAAAGTCGGCACCAGCATGCGGCCATCCTGGATGGCGATGCGCTCGTTGAACAGCGGCTCCAACCATTCAAAGTGCTCAACCCAGGGCTCGGTCTTGTAGGTGGCGGCCAGGTGGATGTGCAGCTCCATCGCAAAGTGCGGGGCCAGCATGAGGCCCGCATGTTCGGCCAGTTGCGCGATCTTGAGGAAGGGCGTGATGCCGCCCACACGCGGGCCGTCGGGCATCAGGTAATCGGCGGCGCGGTGGCGAATCAGGTCCCAGTGCTCTTGCACGCTGGTCAGCATCTCGCCGGTGGCGATCGGGGTGTCGAACTGCGCGGCCAGCGCGGCATGGCCTTCGTGGTCGTAGGCGTCCAGCGGCTCCTCGATCCAGACCAGGTTCATGGGCTCCAGGCGGCGGCACATGCGCTGCGCCGTCGGCCGGTCCCACTGCTGGTTGGCGTCAACCATGATCGGAAAGCGCTCGCCCAGGTGCTGGCGCACTGCGCTCACGCGTTCGATGTCCTTCTCGCCATCGGGCTGACCGACCTTGAGCTTGATGCCGCCAATGCCCTTGGCCACCGAGGCCGAGGCGTTGACCAGCAACTGATCCAGCGGCGTGTGCAGAAAACCGCCCGAGGTGTTGTAGCAGCGCACGCTGTCCCTGTGCGTGCCCAGCAACTTGGCCAGGGACAATCCTGCACGCTTGGCCTTCATGTCCCACAGCGCCACATCGAAAGCGCCTATCGCCTGCACCGACAGGCCGCTGCGCCCGACCGAAGCACCGGCCCAGCACAGCTTGTCCCAGAGCTTGGCGATGTCGTTCGGGTCTTCACCAAGCAGCACCGGCGCGATCTCTTGGGCATGTGCGAACTGACCCGGCCCGCCCGCGCGTTTGGCATAGCTGAAGCCCAGACCCTCGGCGCCGTCTTTCGTCTTGATCTCAACGAACAAGAGGGCGATTTCGGTCATCGGCTTTTGGCGGCCGGTCAGCACCTTGGCGTCGCTGATCGGGTTGGCCAGCGGCAAGGTGCAGGCGCTCACGCGCAGCCAGGTGATGGCATCAGGCATGTTCGCTGGTCCTCACTGCGGCTTGATGCCGGCCGTCTTGATGACGCGGGTCCACTGGTCCAGCTCCGACTTGACGAAGCTGGTGTAGGGCTTGCTGCCCAACGCGGGGATCACAAAGCCGGTCGAGGTCAGGCGTTGGCGGAAATGCGCCGACTGCATGGCCTGGGCCATGGCGGCTTCCAATTTGTCGACGATGGGCTGGGGTGTGCCCTTGGCCACCGACAGGCCCGACCAGGACAGGGCTTCAAAACCCGCGTAACCGGATTCGGCAATGGTCGGCACATCGGGGTAGAGCGCATTGCGTTCCTTGCTGGTCACGGCCAGGGCGCGCAACTTGCCCGCCTTGATGTGGGGCAGGGCCACGTCCTGGTTCAAAAAGACCATGGGCACGGTGCCGGCCAGCAAATCGTTCAGCATGGGGCCACCGCCACGATAAGGAATGCCAGTCAAGAAGACGCCGGTGGTCTGCTTGAACAATTCCATGGCCATGTGGCCCGAGGCCGCGTGGGTGAAGCCATAGTCGAGCTTGCCCGGGTTCTTTTTGGCGTGGTCAACCAGATCTTTCACCGTCTTGAACGGCAAAGAAGGGTGCACCAAGAGCACATTGGGGCCCGAATGCACTTGCGTGAGGTGGATGAAATCGGTCAGCGAGTTGTATTTGAGGTTGGGGTCCAGGCCGTGCGCCACGGCGTTCTGGCCCACCCCGGTCTGGATGATGGTGTAGCCATCGGCCGGCAGCTTGACGGCGCGGTCGGTGCCCACCACGCCACCCGCACCGCCGATGTTTTCCACCACCACCGGCTGCTTGAGCACCTTGCCCAGTTCTTCGGCCATCAGGCGGCCCATGACGTCGCTGGTGCCACCGGGCGGGAAAGCCACGATCAGCTTGATCGGTTTGCTCGGGTAGTCGGCCTGGGCCCAGGCTTGGCCCAGGGCGCTCGCGCCCAAGGCCGCGATGGCCAGGGCCTGAATGGCCAAACGTTTGCTTGTTTTCATGCTTGTCTCCTCGTTGAAAAAAATAGTGCGTTGAAATCAGGTGATCGGGGCCGGGTTGAACAGCACCAGCGCGTTGTGCAACTGCCACTGCTCGGCCCAGGTCTTCTTGCCGCTGGCGGTTGCCAGCAGCATCTCGAACAAGGCCTGGCCGGCCTCTTCGATCGTCATGGTGCCATCGGCGATCTGACCCGCATTGAAATCCATCAGGTCATGCCAGCGCCGCGCCAGGTCACTGCGCGTGGCCACCTTGATCACCGGGCAGGCCTGCAGGCCATAAGGCGTGCCGCGCCCGGTAGTGAACACGTGCAGGTTCATGCCAGCGGCCAGTTGCAGCGTGCCGCAGATGAAATCGCTGGCGGGCGTGGCGGCAAAGACCAGGCCTTTTTGATCGGGCCGAAGTTTCTCGCCCGGTGCGAGCACGCTGGCAATCGCCCCGCTGCCGCTCTTGATGATCGAGCCCATGGCTTTTTCGGCGATGTTGGACAAGCCACCCGCCTTGTTGCCGGGCGTGGTGTTGGCCGTGCGGTCGGCACGGCCACGGTCCAGGTACGCGTCGTACCAGCCCAGTTCGCGCACGATGTCTTGCGCCACCTGCGCGTTCGCGGCGCGTCGCGTGAGCTGCTCCACCGCGTCGCGCACCTCGGTGTTTTCCGAGAACATCACGGTGCCGCCGGCACGCACGATGAGGTCAGCCATGTGGCCCACGGCCGGGTTCGCGGTGACGCCTGAAAACGCGTCGCTGCCACCGCATTGCACACCCACCACCAGCGCGCTGGCGGGCACCGTCTGGCGCTGGCGCGCATTCAGGCGCTGCAGATGGGCTTGGGCACGCTGCACGATGTCGTCGATCATGGACATGAAGCCCACATGTTCATCGTCTTGCAGGCACACCAGGTCGGGGCCCTGCTCGGCTTCGCGGGCATCGTGGATCGGGAAGCTGCCCGGGGGCAACAAGCGACTCGGCTGGAGCTTTTCGCAACCCAGGCTCACCACCATGACCTCGCCGCCAAAGTTCGGGTTGAGGCTGATGTTTCGCAGCGTGCGGATCGGGATCTCGGCGCCGGGCGCATCGATGGCCACGCCGCAGCCGTAGCCGTGTTCAAGCCCAACCACGCCGTCCACATTCGGGTAGAGCGGCAGCAGTTCGCGCTCGATGCGCTCCACGGCGATCTTGACCACGCCCGCCACACATTGCACCGTGGTGGTGATGGCCAACAGGTTGCGCGTGCCCACCGAGCCATCGGCATTCACATAGCCTTCAAAGGTGTAACCCGCCAGCGGTGCCCAGGCCGGTGCAGGCTGGGTGGCCATGGGCAGACCTTGCAATTCGCGTGCGGGTGGGATGTCGAGCAAGCGTTCGTGCACCCAGCTGCCGGCGGCCACCGCTTCGCGGGCGTAGCCCACCGGCACGTTGTAGCGCAACACCGCCTGGCCTGCCGCGATGTCCGTCAAGGCCACCTTGTGGCCTTGCGGCACCTTGTCACGCAGGATCAGCCCTGCAGCGGGGCCCTCGGGCATGACGGTGCCCGCAGGCAAGCCACCGTCGTTGGCGATGATGGCCACGTTGTCATCCGGGTGCATGCGGATGGCCAGGGGTCGCAAGGGTGCATTCATGGTCGGTTCAGATTCGGGTTGTCAGAAACGGGTTAATAGCGGGGCTGTTGGCCCGTGAAAGTGGGGTCGTACTTGCGCATCTGGCCCAGATCATCGCGGTTGCGGATGCCGCAGTGCAGGTAGTTCTCGTGCAGACGGGCCAAGGCTTCGCGGTCAATCGTCACGCCCAGACCCGGTGTGCGTGGCACGCGCAGGCTGCCGTCCTCAAACTTCAGACGCCCGCCCTGCACCACCTCGTCGTCTTGCCACGGGTAATGCGTGTCGCAGGCATAGGCCAGGTGCGGCACCGATGCGGCCAGGTGCGTCATCGCGGTCAAGCTGATGCCCAGGTGCGAGTTGGAATGCATGGACAGGCCCATGTCGAAAGTCTGGCACAGGCGCGAGAGTTGTTGCGTGGTGCGCAAGCCGCCCCAGTAATGGTGGTCGGACAGCACGATGCGCACCGGGCAGCCGCGCCGCACGTTCTTGGCAAATTCGGCGTAGTCGGTCACCACCATGTTGGTGGCCAGGGGCACGTCACACTGACGGGCCACTTCGGCCATGCCATCGAGCCCGGGGGCTGGGTCTTCGTAATACTCGAGCACGCCGCGCAGCTGCTCTACCACTTTGAGACTGGTGGCCACGCTCCAGTTGGCGTTGGGGTCGATGCGCAGCGGTGCACCCGGAAAAGCCTGGGCCAGCGCCAACAGGCCCTGAACCTCCTGCTCCGGCGCCAAAGCGCCGGCCTTGAGCTTGATGCTCTTGAAGCCGTACTGTTCAATCATGCGACGCGCCTGTGCCACCAATTGCGCAGGGGCCATGCCTTCGCCCCAGGGGTCAGGCGCATAAGGCTTGTCGATGTGCTCGGCGTACTTGTAGAACAGGTAGGCGCTGAAGGGCACGGCATCGCGTGCCGCGCCGCCCAGCAAGTCCACGATCGGGGCACCGGCCAATTGACCTTGCAAATCGAGCATGGCCACTTCAAAAGCGCTGATGACCTTGGCCACGGTCTTGGACACATGGGTGCCCGGGGCCAGCGAGATTTGTTCGCCCAAAAACTCCGAGCGGGTTGGGGCGGGCGCGACCAGCGCGGCAACCCGCCGCTCCATGGTGTTCAGGTCCCAGGGCGACAGGCCTTGCAAGGCAGGCGCTGCCTTGGCCAACGCATCGAGCATGGGCAGATCGCCATAGCTTTCATTGATGCCCACGCGTCCGCAAGCCGTTTCGATCTCGATGATCGAACGCAGCGCCCAGGGCTCATGGATGCCCGCCGCATTGAGCAAGGGCGGGTCTCGGAATGCGATGGGTGTGACGCGGACGTGGCGGATGGCGAGGGACATGGCGCAGCTTTACTTGAGCAGGTTCGGCAACCACAGCGTGAACTGCGGCACATAGGTCACCAGCAGCATGGCCAGGGTCAAGGCGCCATAAAAAGGCGCAATGGTCCGCATGACCTGCCCCACCGAGATGCCCCCGATCGCACAGCCCACAAACTGCACCGAGCCCACCGGCGGGGTGTTCAGGCCCAGCGCGCAGTTGATCAGCAGCATGATGCCGAACTGCATCGGGTCCATGCCAAAGTGCATGGCAATCGGCATGAAGATCGGGGTGCAAATCAGGATGGTGGCCGCCATGTCCAGGAAGGTGCCCAGGATGAACAGCAAGATGTTGATCATCAGGAAAATGACCCACGGGCTGCTGCTGACTTTTTGCATCAGATCGCCTGTCATCTGCGGCACCTCGTACAAGGCCATGAAATAACCAAAGGCGTTGGAGATGCCAATCAGCAAGAGCACCACGCCCGTGGTTTTACAGGCCTTGGCACAAGCCTTCAAAAAGTTGTGCACCGTCAAGCTGCGGTAAACCACCACCGTGACAAACAAGGCCCAGGCCACGGCGATAGAGGCCGACTCGGTGGCCGTGAAGGCCCCCGACAAGATGCCGCCCAAAATGATGACCACCACAAACAGGCCGGGCAATGCGGCACCAAAGGCCTTGAACACTTCGAGCCAGCCCGGGAAGTTGCCGTGGATCGGGTAGCCACGGCGCACCGCCACCCAGTAGGCCGCGCCCAGGTTGCACAGCGTCAAGATGATCGCGGGCACCAGGCCAGCCAAGATCAGGCCCAGCACGCTCACCGAAGCCAGGCCAGAAGCGGCCAGCGTGAAGATGATCATGTTGTGCGAGGTGGGCATGATGGCCCCCACCAGAGCCGCGTGCGTGGTCACGTTCACCGCGTAGTCGGCGTCGTAGCCTTCTTTTTTCATGAGCGGGATCATGACCGAGCCCATGGCCGAGACATCGGCCAGTGGCGAGCCGGCCACGCCACCAAAAATGGTGCAGCCGATCACGTTGCTCATGCCCAGACCGCCACGCACATGGCCCACCAGGCTGTTGGCAAAACGCACGATGCGGTCTGCAATGCCGCCGTACAGCATCAACTCACCGGCAAACACAAAAAATGGAATGGCCAGGAAGGAGAACACCTGCATGCCCCCGACCATTTTTTGAAACACCATGGCCACCGGCAAACCGGCCGCCATGATGGTGGCCACAGAGGACAAGCCAATGGCAAAGGCCACCGGCACACCCAGGATCAGCAACAGCGTGAAGCTGAGTGCAAGGACAGTCAATTCCATGGTCTTATTCCCAAACTGGCTCGACCACTTCACCGCGCAACAGCGCCACGATGTGTTCAATCGAAAAAAGCAAAATCAAAGCGCCCGCGATCATCACAGGCACGTAGTCGATGCCATCGGGCACGGGCAGCATGGGCTTTTTCTCGCCCCACTTGGCAGAGGCCCAGAGCCAGCCGCCTTGCACCATCAAAAATCCAAACAGCCCGACCAGGGCGTGGATCAGGATTTCAATGCGGTGCTGCCATTTTTCGGGCAGCAAAACCACCAGCGACTCCAGACCAATGTGGCCCGCATCGCGCACCCCCACGGCCAGGCCAAAGGCCGTCACAAACAAAACGATCAACATCGCCAAGGCCTCTGCCCAGGTGGGTGTGTCGTTGAACACATAGCGACCGATGACCTGCCACTGCACGCACAGGATCACGGCAATCAGGCCGATCACGGCCAAGACCAGACAGATCTTGGAGACGGTCGCACAAAATTTGGTGAACATGAAAAAGCTCCTGCCCCTGGCGCAAACCAGGGGCACAGGGAATGCACAAAAGGTTCAGCCCATCACTTGGTGTCTTGAATGGCCTTGATGGCACGCTTCATCTCGGGCGTGGTCATGAACTTGTCGTAGACCGGGCCCATCACGGCCTGGAACGACTTCTTGTCCACTTCCACGATCTGGGCACCCGCCGCCTTCACGTTGGCCAGCGATTTGCTCTCGGCTTCGTCCCAGGCCTTGCGCTCCACCGCCACGGAATCCTTGGCGGCCTGACGAATCATGGCTTGCTCGTTGGCGGGCAGCTTGTCCCAGACCACTTTGGACATCACCAGAATTTCAGGGGCCATGGAGTGCTCGGTCCTGGAGTAAACCTTGACGGCTTCCACGTGCTTGGCGGTGTCAAACGAGGGGATGTTGTTTTCAGCCGCATCGATCAGGCCGGTTTTCAAGCCCGTGTAGACCTCGCCATAGGGCATGGGCGTGGCGTTGGCGCCCATGGCGCTGACCAGCGCCACCCACAGGTCGGACTGCTGCACGCGGATCTTCAAACCCTTGGCATCGGCCACGCTCTTGATGGCTTTCTTGGCGTAAATCGAGCGTGCGCCGCTGTCATAAAAAGCCAGGCCCACAAAGCCTGAAGCCTCGCAGCTCTTGAGGATTTCGGCACCGACGGGGCCATCCAGAGAATGGCGCATGTGCTCCACCGAGCGGAACAAGAAAGGCATGGTGGGCACCATGGTCATGGGGCAAATGCCGTTCATGGGGGCGACGTTCACGCGCACCAGGTCGAGCGCACCGATCTTGACCTGGTCGATGGTTTCTTTTTCAGTCCCCAAAGCGCCTTTGTTGAAGACCTTGATCTTGTGTTTGCCACCCGACAATTTGTCCAGCACCGTGCTCATGTGCTTGACCGCGACCACGGTGGGGTAGTCGTCCGAGTTGTGGATGTCGGCCGAGCGGAACTCGACGGCATGGGCGCTGAGCGACAGGGCAGCGGCGGCTGCCAGCAAGGAAGTTTTGAATGTCATGGAATGTCTCCTGTGTGGTTTTGAAAGGACTGCTGGGTGAAACTGAGAAAGGCTTATTGAGGGCCCAAGGTCTTGATCAGCGCGTCGAGTTGCTCCATCTCGGCGGGCTTGAGGTCGGTCAGAGGGGCACGCACCGGACCGGCATCGTGGCCCACCAGCTTGGCACCGGCCTTGACGATGCTGACGGCATAACCCTGGCTGCGGTTGCGGATCGCCAGGTAGGGCATGAAAAACTCTTTGAGCAAGCGGTGTTGCGTGGCCATGTCATCACGGGCCACAGCGTGGTAAAAATCCATCGCCGTTTTGGGAATGAAGTTGAACACCGCCGACGAGTAGACTGGTGTGCCCAGCGCCTTGTAGGCAGCGGCATAGACCTCGGCTGTGGGCAGGCCGCCCAGGTAAGCAAAGCGCTCGCCCATCTTCATGTAAATCGAAGACATCAACTCAATATCGCCAATGCCGTCTTTGAAACCGATCAGGTTGGGGCAGCGATCGGCCAGGATGGCCAAGGACTCTGGCGTGAGTTTGCAGACATTGCGGTTGTAGACGATGACGCCAAACTTCACGCTCTTGCAGACCGCTTCCACATGCGCAATCAGGCCCTCCTGGCCGGCTTCGGTCAGGTAGTGCGGCAACAGCAAGATGCCGTGGGCACCGGCACGTTCGGCCTCTTGGGCGCACTGGATGGCAAAGCGCGTAGGGCCGCCAGCGCCGGCAATGATCGGCACCTTGCCACGGCAGGTGTCCACCGCGGTGCGGATGATCTCGGGATATTCCTCACCGGTCAGCGAGAAGAACTCGCCCGTGCCGCCTGCGGCAAACAAGGCGGTGGCGCCATAGGGGGCCAGCCATTCCAGACGGTCGATGTAGCCTTGTTTGTTGAAATCACCGTTGGCATGGAAGTCGGTCAAGGGAAACGACAGCAAGCCATGGGACATGATGGCTTTGAGTTCTTGCGGATTCATCTCGGAAGGTCCTTGTGAAAAAAGTGGGGGTCAGAAAGAAATGCGGGAATGCGCGGCTCAGAGCGGGCCGATCTTGACGAAACCACCGCCCTGGAATTGCACAGCAGGGTCATTCAGATCGGGTTCGGGGGTGCGCGCATAAATGGCCTCGCGGAACACGTCGGCACTGTCTTGCGGGCGGTAGCCGATGTGGCGCGCCAGGTGGTTGTCGTACCAGCTCACGCTGTTGTCCGAGGTGCCGTAAATGATGCTGTGGCCCAGCACCGGCGTGGTCAGGCAAGCCGTGATCAGGCGGTGCAGATCGTCGTAACTCATCCAGCTGGCCAGCATGCGGCGGTCGCGTGGTTCAGGAAAGGACGAGCCAATGCGCACGCAGGCGGTCTCGATGCCGTAGCGGTCAAAGTACAGGCGCGAGAGGTCTTCGCCAAAGGCCTTGGACAGGCCGTACAGGCCATCGGGCCGGGGCGGACTGAGCGCATCGACCACCTCGCTCTGGCGGTAAAAACCCATCACATGGTTGGAGCTGGCAAACACCACGCGCTTGACGCCGTGCAGGCGTGCCGCTTCGTACAGGTTGTAGGCGCCGATGATGTTGGCTTGCAAAATCGGCCCCCAGGGCTGCTCGGTGGACACGCCACCGAAATGCACGATGGCCTGACAACCGGCCACCAGCGCCTTGACCGCGTCGGCATCGGCCAGATCGGCCTGCACCACTTCTTCACCGGCCTGTGCGGGGGCCATCGCGCCGATGTCACTCAAGCGCAGCACTTGGCAATTGGCCTTGAGTCTCTGCCGCATGGCCTGACCGAGTCCGCCGGCGGCCCCCGTCATGAGCAAAGTAGGGTGAGATGGGATGGTCATGATTTGATTTGCCAAGTTGTTAGTTGTCTGATGACTGGCGATTCTGTATGCTTGAACACCTGTTGTCAAGAACCTGGACGAAAAAAATGAACCGCTCTGCCCCCCGTGCTGCCCCGCTCGCCACGCGCAACCGCCGCGGGGGTCTGGTCCAAGAAGTGGTACAGCACCTGCAGCAACTGATGCAAGCGGGTCAGATCAAGCCCGGCGACAAACTGCCCACCGAGTCGGCTGTGATGGACGCTTTAGGCGTCAGCCGCACCGTGGTGCGCGAAGCGATCTCGCGGCTGCAAGCGTCAGGACGGGTCGAAACGCGCCATGGCATCGGCACCTTTGCGCTGGAAGCGCCCACCACGCACAACTTCCGCATTGCCGAGCAGGACATGGCCACCGTGGACGATGTGATCGCCGTGCTGGAACTGCGCATCAGCCTGGAAACCGAGGCGGCCGGCCTGGCCGCCCAGCGCGCCACGCCCGGCCAGCTCACCGCCATGGCCACCGCCTTGCACGGCTTTGCCACAGCCATCCACAGCCAATCAGACGCCGTGCCCAGCGATTTTCAGTTCCACATGGAAATCGCCCAGGCCACCGGCAACCGGCATTTCGCCGACCTGATGACCTACCTGGGCACGCACATCATCCCGCGCACCCGCATCAAGACAGCCGACCAAGGCCCCGAAGGTCGGCAAGCCTATCTGGAGCGCGTGCACGGCGAGCACGAAAGCATCTTCAACGCCATCCGCAACCACGACACCGAAGCCGCGCGTGCGGCCATGCGCACCCACCTGTCCAACAGCCGCGACCGCCTGCGCAAGGCCCGAGAAGGGGCTGCTTAAAACCGAAGGCATAAGCGTGCAGGGGCGCGCTCCCACAAGGGTTCTCAGATTTTTGTGGGAGGCCGCCCCTGCGGCCGAAGGGTGTTCTTTCAACAACAACGCCGTCTGTTGTACGACGTCCGGTTGAAACAAGGCGAATCAGGCCCCCCGCGTCTCCACATACAGCGCATACAGCGAGTGCCCCGCCGCCATGAACAGGCGGTTGCGCCCGGCACCGCCAAAGCACAAATTGGCACAGCGCTCGGGCAGGTGGATGTGCCCAATCGCCTGGCCCTGCGGGTTGAACACCCGCACACCGTCCGGCGCGTCTTCGGGCAGGGCATCCAGACTGCCATTGCTGCCCCAGCCGCACCAGAGGTTGCCGTCCTCGTCCACGGCGATGCCGTCCAACGCGCCCGGGCCCTGTGCATCGATCACCAACCGCTTGCCAGACAGCCCGCCCAACGCATCCACGTCGTAGGCCCAGACCTTGCGGTGTGGCTGGGCGCGACTTTCAACGATGTAGAGCACGCGGCCATCGGGCGCAAACGCCAGTCCGTTGGGGCCGGCCAGATCGGTCAGCACCTGCTGCAATGTGCCCGAGGCCGGGTCGATGCGGTAAACCGCATGCGGCAGCTCGGGCTCGGCTTTTTCACCTTCCCAGTGCCCCCCGATGCCAAAGGGCGGATCGGTGAACCAGATGGCACCATTCGACTGGCAGACGATGTCGTTGGGTGAATTCAGGCGCTGGCCCTCAAAACAGTCGGCCAGCACCGTGATGCAGCCGTCGTATTCGGTGCGCGTGATGCGGCGCCCGCCATGCTCGCAGGCCAGCAAGCGGCCCTGCGCGTCGCGCGCCAGGCCATTGGCAAAGTTGGACGGCGCGCGGAACACGCCCCAGGCCCCCGTGGCCTCGTCGTAACGCATGATGCGGTTGCCCGGGATGTCGCTGACCAAAAGGCAGCGCCCATCGCCAAACCACACCGGGCCTTCGGCCCAGCGCATGCCGCTGCCCAGCATCTCCACGCTGCTGCTGAAGATGCGGTACTTCGCAAACGAGGGGTGCAGGATCTCCACGCGGGGATCGGGGTAACGCTGGCTGGGCGCAAAGGCAAAAGCAGGGCCAGGCGCGGCCGCTTGGGTGAGAAAAGATTGTGCGTTCATGGTGGGCATGGTAACGGGCTTTTGCAGCGCGGATGCGGCCAGCACTGGCCACTGTGGCTGCGGCCAAGCTGCTGGGAAGCCCGCGGTCCTGCAAAAAAAGCGTGGACAATCGACAGGTTTTTATTTGAAAGCCCGAACCCCATGAGCACCCTGCCCGCCTGCCCCCAATGCCACGATGAATACACCTACGAAGATGGCAACTTGTTGATCTGCCCCAGCTGTGGGCACGAGTGGAACCCTGCCGAAGCCGCTGCCAGTGAAGTGGCCAAGGTCTGGAAAGATGCCAACGGCAATGTGCTGCAAGACGGCGACACCGTGACTTTGGTGAAAGACCTGAAGATCAAGGGCTCGTCGGCTGTGGTGAAGGTCGGCACCAAGGTGAAAAATATCCGCCTGATCGAAGGCGATCACGACATCGACTGCAAGATCGAGGGTTTTGGGCCCATGCAGCTCAAAACCGAGTTCGTGAAAAAAGCCTGAGAGTGGCGCAACACACCCGCAGCACCCTGCTGAAAGCCGGACCTGCGGGCATTGCCCTCAAGGCACGAAAGTGCCGTGCACTTTATTTGGCGGGATAACGGTTCGGGTACTCTTCTTTGAGCATCAGCCCGGTTTCATCATTGGCAGGGATATTGCCGGTACGCTTGGCATCTTCAAGCTCTGACTTCACTTGCGCCCTAGACTTGGTTGAGCCCATCGCCTTTGGCGGATAGGCGGAAGGGTTGACCTCGTTGAGCATGCGTCCGGTATCATCGTTGGCCGGCATGTTGCCCGTGCGGATCGCCTCCATGAGCTCGGCTTTGACCTCCGCCCGGGTTTTAGGCCCTGTGTTTTGCGCCATGACTTGGGCCGAGGACAAAGCAAGCAGCGCCAAAGTCAGCGCGGAAAGTTGAGAGTAGGCACGCATATCAAACTCCTTTCAAGGTGGATAAACCGCTTGTTCCAACCAGACCACTTGGAAATGCGCAGCCCGGTGAACAGCGTTGTCGTCAATTTAAAAAATCCTGGACTGGGCGTCTGTGCGTTAATTCACCCTGGATGCCATTGACCACCATGACCGCAGAATTTCAGATCCACATCCCGCCCTCTTTCATGGCGCTTTACGTGCCCCCTGGAAAAACCAAACCCACCTTGGGCCAACGCGACATGGCCCAGCGCTATGAGCTGTGCGAAGACCTGGCCAACTTGTTGACGGAAAAGGCGGCCAACCTGCAATTCACGTTGTGCATCACCGAAGACCTGGTGCTGCAGCAATGTGAGCTGGGCCTGCTGGTCGAGCCGGCGGTGGTCTCGCCGGCCGAGGCCCGTTGGGTGGTGTGCCGGCTGGCCGAGTTGCTCAATTGGCCGATGGACCCGCTGTTGCAAAGCCACCCGCTTCAAGGCCATGCCTCCTGACTGTCTACCGCCTGGCAACGCCCAGGCGCATTCGCGCGCGAAGGCCTTCGGCCGCAGGGGCGACCTCCCACAAATACCGGGGACCCTGTGGGAGCGCGCCCCTGCGCGCGAATGGAAGCCCCGTGGGAGCGCGCCCCTGCGCGCGAATGCTTCGGCCGCAGGGGCGGCCTCCCACAAAAACCACCGAGTCTTGTTCACAAAAATCTGCACCGCCAAAGCGTGCCCGCCCTCCGCCATCAACTCAGCGCCTCCTGCGTTGGCGGATGGGTCGTGTTGACGGTCGTCAGGCCACCAGGCGAGGGTGTTTTTAAACCGCCTTGTCCAGTCCCAACAGGCGCACCGCGTTGTCCTTCAGGATGCCGGGCATGACTTCGGGGCGGAACCCGGCGACTTCGAAGTCTTTCATCCAGCGCTCAGGCGTGATCAGCGGGTAATCGCTGCCAAACAGGATGCGGTCTTTGAGCAAGGTGTTGGCGTACTGGATCAGTTGCTTTGGAAAGTACTTGGGGCTCCAGCCCGACAAGTCAATCCAGACATTGGGCTTGTGCGTGGCCACACTCAAGGCCTCGTCCTGCCACGGAAAACTCGGGTGCGCCATGACGATCTGCATGTCGGGCCAGTCGATCGCCACGTCGTCCAGATGCATCGGGTTGCTGTAGGCCAGCCGCAGGCCGCCGCCGCACCGCATGCCACTACCTATGCCGCTGTGGCCGGTGTGAAAAATCGCGGGCAATTGATGTTCGTTGATGACCTCGTAAATCGGCCAGGCCATCTTGTCGTAGGGGTGATAGCCCTGCACCGTGGGGTGAAACTTGAAGCCCCGGATGCCTTCTTCCTTGATCAAGCGCTCGGCCTCGCGCGCGCCCATCTTGCCCTTGTGCGGATCGATGCTGGCGAAGGCCACCATCATGTCGCTGTTCTCGCGCGCAGCCTTGGCAATTTCTTCGTTGGGAATGCGACGACGGCCCAGCTGTGACTCGCTGTCCACCGTGAACATGACCAAACCGATTTTCTTTTCGCGGTAATAGGCCACGGTCTCGTCGATGGTCGGACGGCGGTTGCTGCCAAAAAACTTGTCGGCAGCGCGGTCGTATTCCTCGCCGTAATTGTCAAAGGGGTTCCAGCAGCTCACCTCGGCGTGGGTGTGGATGTCGATGGCGATCAGGTCTTGGTGGTTCATGGTGTCGGTGTCTCCTGTTCAAAGCGGATGTGCAGGCACTTCGGGCAACCTAGGGTAAATACCAGGGGAAAAACGCCAGCAAGCAACCACAATATGATTATTGATCATAACTTTATTGACGGCACGGTCAAGTTTTTTTAAAGGCCTCTCATGAGCAATCCTATCCTCGAACGCGCAGCCCAACATGGGGTCACTCTGGACATGCGTGGCGCGGTGGCCGTGGTCACGCTGCGTCGCCCGGCCAAGCGCAACGCGCTGTCCGATGCGTTGATCGAAGCCATCCGCGACACCTTCCAGAACCTGCCTGAAGAGGCCAAAGCCGCCGTCATCGATGGCGAAGGCGAGCATTTCTGTGCGGGCCTGGACCTGTCCGAACTCAAAGAGCGTGACGCGGGTGAAGGCGTGCACCACTCGCGCAGCTGGCACATGGCGCTGGATGCCGTGCAATACGGACGCGTGCCGGTGATCGCCGCCCTGCATGGCGCGGTGGTGGGTGGCGGCCTGGAGCTGGCCAGCGCCTCGCACATCCGCGTGGCTGACCAGAGCACCTTCTACGCCCTGCCCGAAGGCACACGCGGCATCTTTGTGGGCGGCGGCGGCTCGGTGCGCGTGCCCAAGCTGATCGGCGTGGCCCGCATGACCGACATGATGCTCACCGGTCGCGTCTACAACGCGGTCGATGGCGAGCGCCTGGGCTTTGCCCAATACCTAGTGCCCCAGGGCACGGCGCTGGACAAAGCCATCGAGCTGGCCAGCCGCATCGCCACCAATGCACCGCTGACCAATTACGCGCTGACACACGCCCTGCCGCGCATCGCCGAGCAACCTGCCGACCACGGCTACCTGACCGAAGCCCTGATGGCCTCCATCGCCCAGTCCGCCCCCGAAGCCAAAGCCCGTGTGCGCGCCTTCCTCGAAGGCAAGGCGGCCAAAGTGCAAAAAACAAACTGAAGCATTGACGGAGGAGACCCGCCATGACCAACCCAAACTTCCTTTTCCGCCCACTCAAATTCGGCGTCACCCGCGTGACCCTGCGCGATGGCGTGCGAGGCACCCATTACCTGCGCGCAGAGCAAGATTTGAAGGGTTACCCCGAGCGCCTGACCGATCGCCTGCAACACTGGGCGCAAGTCAAACCCCAGCAGACCTTCATGGCACGCCGAGCCAAGCAGGCCGATGCCAGCCTGGGCGACTGGAAGCATGTGAGCTATGCCGAGGCCTGGCAGGCCGCACGCGCGATTGCACAAGGCCTGATCAACCGCGGCTTGAGCGCCGACAAGCCGGTCGCCATCCTCAGCGAGAACAGCCTCGAACACGCCCTGCTCGCGCTCGGCTGCCTGGTCGCGGGCGTGCCCTACACCCCGGTATCGCCCCCGTATTCGCTGATCAGCGTCGACTACGACAAGCTCAAGCACGTGCTGCGCACCGTCACTCCCGGCCTGGTCTTCGCGCAGGACGCGCGTTATGCCAAAGCGATCGCCGCCAGCGTCGGCGATGAGGTGGCCGTCGTCATGACCGAAGGCGGCCTAGAAGGCCGTGCCAGCACATCCTTTGCCGAACTCTGTGCCACGCCCGTGACCGAGGCCGTGGACCGGGCCATGGCCGCCACAGGCCCGGACACCATCGTCAAATTCCTTTTCACCAGCGGCTCGACCAAGCTGCCCAAGGCCGTCATCAACACCAACCGCATGTGGTGTGCCAACCAGCAGCAGATGGCGCAATCGATGCCGGTGCTGGCCGAGCAGGAACTGGTGCTGATCGACTGGCTGCCCTGGAACCACACTTTTGGCGGCAACCACAACTTCGGCATGGTGGTCTTCCACGGCGGCACGCTTTACATCGACGACGGCAAGCCCACGCCCGCGCTCATGCACGAGACGCTGCGCAACCTGCGCGAGATCGCGCCCACGGTCTATTTCAACGTACCCACCGGTTTCGAAGCGATTGCCAACGCCATGAAGAGCGATGACGCGCTGCGCAAGACCCTGCTCTCGCGCGTGCAGATGTTCTTCTACGCGGGCGCCGCCCTGGCCCAGCCAGTGTGGGACAGCCTCTATGAAAGCGAAGAGCGCGAGATCGGTGAGCGCATCGTCATGGGCACCGGCCTGGGCATGACCGAGTCCGGCCCCTTCGGCATCTTTGTGACCAACCCCCATGTGCGCGCCGGTGACCTGGGCGTGCCAACGCCTGGCCTGGAACTCAAGCTGGTGGACACGGACGGCAAGACCGAGGTGCGCTACCGCGGCCCCAACATCACGCCCGGCTACTGGCGTGCGCCCAAGGAAACCGCCGAGGCCTTTGACGAAGAAGGCTTCTTCAAGACCGGCGACGCGGTCAAGTGGATCGACGAAACCGATGTGCACCTGGGTTTGAAATTCGATGGCCGTATCGCCGAAGACTTCAAGCTGGCCACCGGCACTTTTGTGAGCGTCGGCCCGCTGCGCAGCAAGATCATTGCCGCAGGTGCACCCTACATTCAGGATGCGGTGCTCACCGGCCTGAACCTCAAAGAAGTCGGTGCCATGGTTTTCCCGACTTCTGCTGTATGCGCTCTGAGCGGCTTGCCTGCCGGTGCACCGATGTCCGACGTGCTGGCCTCGGCACCGGTGCTGGCCAAGTTTCAGGAGATCGTGAACGAGCTGGCCCAATCCGCCACTGGCAGTGCCAACCGCATCGCGCGCCTGTGCCTGCTGAGCGAACCTCCCACCATCGACAAGGGCGAGATCACCGACAAGGGCTCGATCAACCAGCGTTCCGTGCTGACACACCGCGCCGACACCGTGGCGGCACTGCATAACGACACGCTGCACTACATCCTCAAACCCCAGAACTGATTCTGTGTGGGAGGCCGCCCCTGCGGCCACATACCCCGATCCACATTGATTCGGCCGCAGGGGCGGCCTCCTACTGAAATGACTGACATGGCATCCAAAGGTTTCTTCAACGCGTTTGCCGATGTGTGGATGCAAGAAGGCGTGCGCACACCCATGGTCGACTACTGCGGCGCACTTGGCCACATTTCGCCCACGGATCTGGGCATCAAGGCCGCCCGCGAGGCTTTGAAACGATCAGGCATTGCCCCCACCGAAATCGGCTCGGTCATCACCGGCAACATGGCCCCTGGTGACTTTGACCAATTTTTTCTGCCTCGCCACATTGGCTTGTATGCGGGCGTGCCACAAGAAGTGCCCGCCATCATGGCCCAGCGCATTTGCGGCACAGGTTTCGAATTGTTCCGTCAAGCGGGCGAACAAATCGAAGCCGGCGTGTGCGACGCTGCCTTGGTCGTTGGCACCGAAAGCATGACGCGCAACCCCATCGCGGCCTTTGACCACCGCACCGGCTTCAAACTCGGCGCACCGGTGGGCTTCAAAGACTACATGTGGGAAGCCCTCAAGGACCCAGCAGCTGGCATCAACATGATCCAGACCGCTGAGAACCTCGCCAAGAAATACAACATCACCCGCGAAGATGTGGACCAGTTTGCGTCTGACTCATTTGCCAAAGCGGTGGCCGCACAAGAAGCCGGATTTCACGCCGGCGAAATCGTGCCCGTGGTCACTGAAAAGTTTGAGCTCGAAGGCTACAAAGCACGCGGCATCAAGCTGCAAGGCAAGGTGACCGAAGTCAACGCCGACACACACGCGCGCATTTCTCCCGTCGACGTGTTGGCCAAGCTCAAGCCCGTCTACGAAGGTGGCGTGCAAACCGGCGGCAACAGTGCGGCCTTGGTCGACGCAGCAGCCGCTTGTGTGGTGACCTCTGGTGCGTACGCGAAGGCCCACGGCAAAAAGCCTATGGCTCGTGTGGTGGCGGCAGCGTCTGTAGGTGTGCCGCCCGAGATCATGGGCATTGGCCCTGCACCCGCCATCCGTTTGTTGCTGGAGCGCACAGGTTTGCAGCTGTCAGACATTGGTCGCTTTGAAATCAACGAAGCGCAGGGCGCACAAACCTTGGCCGTGGGCCGCGAACTCGGCCTTGACTTGAGCAAGCTCAACGTCAACGGCGGCGCGATTGCGCTGGGCCACCCCCTCGCCTGCACAGGCGTGCGCTTGACCATCACCTTGGCACGCGAACTCAAGCGCTCAGGTTTGCGCTATGGCATCTCGAGCGCCTGCGTAGGCGGCGGTCAAGGCATTGCGCTTTTGATTGAAAACCCCGAGGCCGCCTGAACACCTTAAACATCATTTGAAGGACTCAACATGAACATCCAAGGACAAGCAGCTCTGGTCACCGGCGGCGGTTCCGGTTTGGGCGAAGCCACCGCACGCGAACTGGCCCGTCTGGGCGCCAAGGTCGCGGTGCTCGACCTCAACATGGACAACGCGCAGCGCGTCGCCAACGACCTCAACGCGCAATTTGGCAACGGCTGCGCCGTGGCCGTCAAATGCAACGTCTCTGATCCAGACAGCATGGCCCAGGCCATTGAAACCGCAGCCGCAGCGCATGGCCCGGCCCGCATCCTGATGCAGATCGCGGGCATCGGTTCGGCCAAACGCGTGGTCGGCAGGGACGGCAACGCGGCCCCGCTGGAAGATTTTGCCAAGGTGATCAACGTCAACCTGATCGGCACCTACAACGCGGCCCGGCTGTTTGCCGCCGCCTGCGCCAAGCTCGCGCCCATGGAAGACAACGCACGCGGCGTGATGGTTTTCACCGCATCGGTCGCCGCGTTTGACGGGCAGGTCGGCCAGCAAGCCTACAGCGCCTCCAAAGCCGGTGTGGCGGGCATGACCTTGCCCATGGCGCGCGACCTGGCGCAACACGGCATCCGTGTGTGCACCATTGCGCCGGGCCTGTTTGCCACGCCCTTGCTCAAGGAACTGCCAGAACCTGTGCAGCAATCTCTGGCGGCCAGCATCCCTTTCCCTTCACGCCTGGGCAAGCCCAGCGAATTTGCCGAGCTGGCCTGCCACATTGTCAGCAACGACCACCTGAACGGCGAAGTCATTCGCCTGGACGGCGCCTTGCGCATGGCCCCCCGTTAAAAGAGCCGCCATGAGCAAAACCGTTGTTTACGAAGTGCAAGTGATGTTCGGTGACTGCGACCCCGCAGGCATCGTCTTCTTTCCCAATTTCTCCAAATGGATGGACGCGGCGTCGCTGAACTTCTTCGTCCAGTGCGGCGTGCCGCCCTGGCGCGAACTGGTCAAGACACGCGGCATCATCGGCACCCCGCTGCTGGAGATCCACACCAAATTCATCCGCCCCGCCACCTACGGCGAAACCATCCAGGTGCACACCAGCGTGCAGGAATGGCGCGAAAAAGTCATCGTGCACAAGCACGTGGTCATGCGTGGCGACACGGTGTTGTGCGAAGGCACCGAAGTGCGGGCTTTTTGCATCAAGCACCCCGAAGACCCGGACCGCATCAAGTCCATCCCGGTGCCCGAAGACATCAAGGCCTTGTGCAGCTGAAGGCCGACCGCTTCCCGATTCATTTCCCTTCACCCGTTTTTCAACCACCCTCCGAGGAGACAAGCATGCAACTCAAGAAAACCCTGCTGGCTTTGGCCATCACCGCCGTGTCCAGCACCGCTGCACTGGCCGACATCAAGGTCGGCGTCAGCCTGTCCCTGACCGGCCCAGGCTCCGGCCTGGGCATCCCCATGCAAAAACAGTTGCAACTGTTTCCCAAAACCATTGCCGGCGAAAAAGTCGAACTGACCATCCTGGACGACGCGTCCGATCCCGGCAAGGCCGCTGCCAACGCACGCCGCTTTGTGACCGAAGACAAAGTCGATGTGATCTTTGGTGCCAACCTGACACCGACATCGGCTGCCATCACCCCGATTGCTTTTGACGCCAAGACCGCCCAGGTCTCGGGTGCCCCGGTGCCGCCACAAGCCGAGAAAGAATCCATCATCTTCCGCTTGCCCCAGGGCTTCAAGGTGATGAGCCATGCCGTGGTCGAGCACATGAAAAAGCAAGGCGTCAAGACCGTCGGTTTCCTGGGCTACGCTGACGGCTACGGCCAGGGCTGGTTGGTCAACATGAAGCCCATGCTCGAAGCGTCCGGCATGAAACTGGTCGGCGAAGAGCGCTTTGCCCGCGCCGACACCAGCGTCACGCCCCAGGCCCTCAAGCTGAATGCCGCCAACCCCGACGCCATCTTGGTGGTGGCCTCGGGCTCTGGCGCGGCCATGCCCCAGCTGGCACTGGCCGAGCGCGGCTACAAAGGCAAGATCTACCAAACGCACGCTGCGGCCACCCCCGACCTGACGCGCGTCGGCGGCAAGACCGTGGAAGGCACTTTTGTGGTCTCCGGCCCTGCGCTGCTGGGCGACCAACTGCCAGACAACCACCCCTCCAAGAAGCAGGCCCTGAATTTCGTGGCCAACTTCGAGAAGGCCAACGGCGCCAACACGCGCAACCAGTTTGCCGGCCACGCCTATGACTTCCAGGTCGCCATGGAAAAAATCATTCCCATGGCTCTGAAAAAAGCCAAGCCGGGCACGCCCGAGTTCCGCATGGCCATCCGTGACAGCCTGGAGACCATGGGCCGCACCGTGTTTGCCCACGGCGTCATGAACTGGACCGCCGCCGACCACGAGGGCTATACCCTGGAAACCGGTGTCATGACCAAGGTGGTGGACGGCAAGTTCAAGGTCGAATAAGCCCACGCACGATCGACCACAGACCTCGGGTTTGTGGTCGATTCACCTCTTTTTAGTTTTTTCCAAGGCTTTTCATGGACTCCTCCATCGCCAGCATCCTGCTGCTCGACGGCGTGACCAACGGTGCCATTTATGCCCTGCTCGGGCTGGCTACCGTCCTGGTGTTCACCGTCACACGGATCATCTTCATTCCACAGGGCGAATTCGTGGCCTATGGCGCACTCACCCTGGCCATGCTGCAAACCGGCAAAGTACCGGGCACGGTCTGGCTGCTGCTGTGCCTGGCGTTGCTGGCCTGTGTCATGGAGTTTGTCGAGCGCTGGCGGCACCTTGGAGACATCAACCGTGCGCTCAAGGCCGGCCTCAAGACCTTGGCGTTTCCGTTGCTGATCGCCCTGCTGTCCATCTGGGCGGCGCCGCAACAATTCCCGCTGTGGGTGCAAGCCGCACTCAGCGTGGCCATCGTGACCGCCTTTGGTCCACTGGTCTACCGTGTGGCCTACCAGTCGCTCGAAGCAGCCACACCGCTGGTGCTGCTCATCGTCTCGGTCGGCGTGCACTTTGCCATGACCGGCCTGGGTCTGCTCTTCTTTGGTGCCGAGGGCTTTCGCAACCCCTCGTTCTGGGACGAGCGTTTTGCGCTCGGCCCGGTGGCCCTGTCGGGCCAAACCGTGATCATCTTTGTGGTCTCACTGGCCCTGATCGTGCTGATGTGGCTGTACTTTGAAAAATCGCTGCGCGGCAAGGCCCTGCGCGCCACCGCGGTCAACCGCACCGGTGCCCGCCTGATGGGCATCTCTACCCACGCCTCGGGTCAGCTGACCTTTTTGCTGGCAGCACTGATCGGTGCGCTCTCGGGCCTGTTGATTGGCCCCACCACCACCGTGTTTTACGACTCCGGCTTCCTCATTGGCCTCAAAGGTTTCGTGGCCGCCGTGATTGCTGGCCTGTCCAGCTACCCGGGGGCCTTGGTCGGCGCGCTGTTCGTGGGCATCGTCGAAGCCTTTGGCGCTTTCTGGGCCAGCGCCTTCAAGGAAGTGATCGTGTTCACCCTGGTCCTGCCCATCCTCCTCGTGCGCTCGCTGCGCAGCGGCCATTCGGACGAGGAACACTGACATGAACAAAAAAAACCTGACCATCCTGTTGCTGGCCTTGGCCGTGCCCGTCACCGCCTGGCTGCCCCTGCCCGATTTTTGGATCGCCCAGCTCAACTACATCGGCCTGTATGCGCTGGTTTCGCTGGGCCTGGTGCTGCTGACCGGCGTCGGCGGGCTCACCTCTTTTGGCCAAGCCGCCTTTGTCGGCATCGGCGCCTACACCACCGCCTGGCTCACGCTGAACACCGGCATGTCGCCCTGGCTCACCTTGTTTGTGGGCATGGCGTTGACTGGGGTCAGTGCCCTCGTCGTCGGCTTCATCACCTTGCGCATGTCCGGGCACTACCTGCCGCTGGCCACCATCGCCTGGGGCCTGTCGCTGTACTACCTCATGGGCAACCTCGACGTGCTGGGCAAATACGATGGCCTGCAAGGTCTCAAGAGCCTGTCTATCGGAGCCATTGACATCGGCCAGGGCCGCCTGTTCTTTGTGCTGTGCTGGGCCATTCTGATTGCCGGCGCGCTGGCATTGACGCATCTGCTCGACTCGCGTCCTGGCCGCGCCATCCGTTCGCTCAAGGGCGGCACGCAAATGGCCGAGGCCATGGGCATCAGCACCTTCCGCTACAAAGTGACGATCTTTCTGATCGCCGCGCTGTTCGCCTCGATCGCAGGCTGGCTGCTGGCGCACTTTCAGCGCACCGTGAACCCCTCGGCCTTCGGCCTGAAGATGGGCATCGAATACCTGTTCATGGCGGTGATCGGCGGGGTTGGCCATGTCTGGGGTGCCATCGTCGGCGCCGGTCTGGTCAAGTTGCTCGACGACTACCTGCAAGTGGCCCTGCCGGCGCTGATTGGCACCAGCGGCAGCTACGAGGTGATTGTGTTTGGCATCGCTCTGGTGCTGGTGCTCAAGTACCTGCCCGACGGCCTGTGGTCGGTGGTGGCGCGCAAGTTCCCCAAAGCGCAGCGCGTGGTCGATTGGCAAGACGCGGCCGACCTGCCGGTGCGCGCCAAACCCGCCATCGGCGAGCCGGTGCTGGTGGTCGACAAAATCCGCAAGCAGTTTGGCGGGCTGGTGGCCGTCAACGACATCAGCTTTGACATCGCTGCCGGCCAGATCGTCGGCCTGATCGGCCCCAACGGCGCCGGCAAATCCACCACCTTCAACCTTGTCACCGGCGTGCTGTCCAAGACCAGCGGCCGGGTGACTTTCTGTGGCCAGGATGTGAGTGCCCTGCCCTCGCGCGAGATCTCGCGCCAAGGCATGGCCCGCACCTTCCAGCACGTCAAGATGATCGCCGACATGACGGTGCTCGAAAACGTGGCCATGGGTGCCTACACCCGGGGCAGCAGCGGTGTGGTCTCGTCGATGTTGCGCACCAACCAAGCCGAGGAACAGCGCCTGATGAAAGAAGCCCAGCGCCAGCTCGAACGCATCGGCATGGGCGCTTACATGCACGAACAGGCCGGCAACCTGGCCATGGGCCCGCAACGCCTGATGGAAATCGCCCGCGCGCTGTGCTGCGATCCCGCCCTGCTGTTGCTGGACGAACCTGCTGCTGGCTTGCGTCACAAGGAAAAACAAGGCCTGATCGCCGTGCTGCGCCAGCTGCAAGGCGAAGGCATGAGCATCTTGCTGGTCGAGCACGACATGGACCTGGTCATGGACGTGTGTGACCAACTGGTGGTGATGGAATTCGGCACGCTGCTCACGCGCGGCACACCCGCCGAAGTGCAAGCCAACCCGGCCGTGCGCGCCGCTTACCTCGGAACGGAACACTGACATGTCGCACCCACTCCTCAAAGTCACCGACCTGCGTGCGGGTTACGGCAAAGCCGAAGTGCTGCATGGCCTGAGTCTTCAAGCCGACAAGGGCAGCGTGATCACCGTGATCGGCCCCAACGGGGCTGGCAAGTCCACATTTTTGAACAGCCTGATGGGCATCCTGCCCGCCAAGGGCCAGATCGAGTTTGATGGCCAGTCGATCACCGAGCTGACGCTGGAAGAGCGCGTCATGCAAGGCATCTCGCTGGTGCCTGAAAAACGCGAACTGTTTGGCACCATGAGCGTGGAAGACAACCTGGTGCTGGGCGGCTACCGCCAGATGCGCCTGGGCAACGCGCAGTGGCGCAGCCGCCTGGACGATGTGTTCGATCTGTTCCCCCGCCTCAAAGAGCGCCGCCTGCAAGAAGCGGGCACGCTGTCGGGCGGTGAGCGTCAGATGCTGGCGGTGGGCCGGTCCTTGATGTCGCGTCCTTCCCTCTTGATGCTGGACGAGCCCAGCCTGGGCCTGGCCCCGCTGATCGTGAAAGAAATTTTTTCGATCATCGAAACCCTGCGCAAAACCGGCGTCACGATTGTGTTGGTCGAGCAAAATGCCCGCGCCGCGCTGGCCGTGGCCGACGACGGCTATGTGCTGGAGATGGGCGAAATCGGCCTGCACGGCAAAGCCGCTGACCTGGCCCAAGACCCCCGCGTGATCGACACCTATCTGGGTGCCGCCAAAAAATAAAGCCCATTGACCATGAACGCCTACCAACCCCGCACCGACGACATGCAGTTTGTGTTGTCACGCGTTTTGAACGCGCCCGCCCAACTGCAAGCCCTGCCCGCCTTTGCCGAAGTCGATCCTGAGTTGATGCAGCAGGTGCTGGAGGAGGCCGGCAAGTTCGTGGGCGAAGTGATTGCCCCGCTGAACCGCGATGGCGACGAGATCGGCGCGCAGTGGAAAGACGGCGCGGTCACCATGCCGCCGGGCTTCAAAGCCGCTTACCAGTCGTTCTGGCACGCAGGCTGGACGGCCTTGGCCGCCAGCACCGAAGACGGCGGCCAGGGTTTGCCTGCGGTGCTCGAAGTCATGTTGTACGAAATGCTGTCAGCAGCCAACCACGGCTGGACCATGGCCCCTGGCCTGCTGCACGGTGCCTACGAGTGCATCAAGCACCACGCCAGCGACGAACTCAAAGCGCAGTACCTCGAAAAAGTGGCCACCGGCGAGTGGCTGGCCACCATGTGCCTGACCGAGCCGCATGCTGGCTCCGACCTGGGCCTGGCCCGCACCAAGGCGGTCCCCTTGCCCGATGGCCGCTTTGCGGTCAGCGGCACCAAAATCTTCATCTCGGGTGGCGAGCACGACCTGACCGACAACATCGTGCACCTGGTGCTGGCGCGCTTGCCCGATGCGCCGCCCGGCCCCAAAGGCCTGTCGCTGTTTCTGGTGCCCAAGTTCTACCCCGACGGCACGCGCAGCCGCGTGCATTGCGACCGCATCGAAGAAAAAATGGGCCTGCACGGCAGCCCCACTTGCGTGATGCGTTTTGACGAAGCGGTGTGTGCCATCGTCGGCGAGCCCGGCAAGGGCCTGAACGCGATGTTCGTGATGATGAACGCCGCGCGCCTGCATGTGGCCTTGCAAGGCATTGGCCTGTTGGACGCCGCCTGGCAAAAGGCCGACGCCTACGCACAAGAGCGCCGCCAGATGCGTGCGCCCGGCAAAGGCAAAAGTGCAGGGCGCACCGCCGGGCCGCCCCAAGGTGCGCCAGCCCCCTCGGGGGGCAGCGCAGTACACGCAGTGACAAGCGTGGGGGCTTTGGACCATGCAGATTTGATTGGCGAACACCCCGCCATGCGCCGCATTCTGGACACACAGCGCAGCTGGATCGACGCCGGTCGTGTGCTGGCTTACCGCACGGCGCTCGAACTCGACCTGAGCAAGCACAGCCAGGACGCCGAGCAACAAGCCGCCGCCCAGCGCTGGTGCAGCCTGGTCACGCCGGTCATGAAATCGGTCTTCACCCACCAAGCCTTTCATGGCGGCAGTGACTGCCTGCAAGTGTTTGGCGGCCACGGCTATGTGCGCGAATGGGGCATTGAACAAATCGTGCGCGACGCCCGCGTGGCCATGATTTACGAAGGCACCAACGAGATCCAGGCGATTGACCTGCTGGTGCGCAAGGTGCTGGCCGATGGCGGCCAGGGACTGAACGCCCTGCTGGACACCCTTCAAGCCGATTTGCTCAAGCAAGCCAAAGCCAGCACTCAAGCCACCGCCCGCATCCAGACCCTGCGCGCCGTGACGCAACAAATCGTCCAGGCCGCACCACATGATGCGGCCCTGCCCTACCGCGTGGCCGACGACTACTTGCGCGCTGTGGCCCTGGTGCTGATAGACTGGGCCTGGCTGCGCATCGAAGCGGGGGTGGACGACAACACCCCCCACGCCGACACACGCTGGAAAGCCCCGGCCAAGGCCCTGCGCGACTGGGTACTGCCCGAGTTCCAGATGCGCAGCTTCATCATCGTGTCGCAGTGCACAGCGGCGGCATAATCGGCAGCCACCATGCCCAGCGCCAAGCCACTGCCCACCGAAAAAACTGCCCCCAAACGGGCGGTCAAAACACCTCGCCAGGCGGTTTCCCCCAAGCGCAGTGACAGCGCGGTTGCGGCCATCGACAAGGTGGACACAGGCTTTTTGCAAACCCTGATGGGCTACAACGCACGCCGTGCAGCGCTGAGCATCATCGAGTTGTTTTTAGAGCGGCTGGCGCCCTATGGCCTCAAGCCGGTGGATTTTTCGGTCATGTCCACCATCCAGCACAACCCGGGTGTGACCTCGCGCCAACTGTGCGCCGCGCTGAATCTGCTGCCGCCCAACCTGGTCGGGCTGATCCAGTCGCTGGAATCACGTGGGCTGATCGAGCGCAAACCCCATCCGCACGACGGGCGGGCGGTGGGTCTGCATGCCACCGCCAAGGGCCAGGCCTTGATGGTGCAAGCCGAGCAAACCGCCAGCGATCTCGAGATCGAAAAAACCGCCAAACTGACGCCCGCACAGCGCAAGACACTGCTGGCGCTGTTGCAAAAAATTTACCTCTGACCGCGTTCCGCCAAGAAGATGTCGATGCGGCGGTTGCGTGCGCGGCCGGCCTCTGTGGCATTGTCGGCAATCGGTTCACGTTCACCGCGCCCATCAATGCTGATGCGGCTGCTGCTCACGCCGCGTGACACCAAATAGTCACGCGCACTTTGGGCCCGGTTGACGGACAAGGGGTTGTTGACGGCATCGCTTCCGGTGTTGTCGGTGTGCCCCACGATGCGCACTTCCATGCTGGGCTGTTGACCCAGACCTTGGGCAAACTGGTCCAGGATCGGGCGCAAATTGGCTTTGATGTCCGAGCGCCCCGTGTCAAAGGAGATGTCGTTCGGGATACTCAGCTTGAGCTGGTTGTCAGGGGTTTGCGTGACCACCGTGCCCGTGCCCGCAGTGGCGGCTTCCATGGCCCGTTTTTTGTCCTCCATGCTTTTCGACCAGACGTAGCCGCCCAAGGCGCCCAAGCCCGCACCAATGGCGGTGGATTTGGCGTCGCGCCCCAGAATTTGCCCTGCCACGGCACCAATCACAGCGCCTGTGCCGGCCCCTTTTTGTTCGGACGTGGCCGTGGCGCAACCCGTCAGCAAAATGGCCAGGGCGCAAGTCAAGCCACCCACGGTTCTGAAAGCAGTCTTCGTGTTCATCTGGAATTTCCTTTCAATTTGTGCGCAAACTCTAAGTGCATTCCCCTGAAGACGCCGTGACGCAACACACAAGCTTGCAACAAATTGCGTCTCCCAGCGCCACCGCAGGCACAGCCCAAGCCTGTACGTGACAGCCCGCTCAATCCCGATCTGGCAAGATGCCCGGCACCCCTTGGCATCCTCCCCAGACACCATGAACACCTCCCCACTGCCCCCGTCTTCCGAACAGGCCCTGCTGATTGGCCGCATTTGGCTACCCGGCGCAGGCCCCACCCTGGTGGCCGTCACATCCGACAACGTGTTGGACCTGTCCCAGCTGGCCCCCACTTGCAGCGCACTGCTGGAACAAGACCAGCCCGCCGCGCGTGTTCGGCAATCCATCGCGTCTGGCCAAGCCCCTCGACTGGCCGAAACGGCCGCGGTGGTGCGCAACAGTGACGAAACCGGCCGCAACACGGCCTTGCCCTGGTTCATGGCCCCTTGCGACTTGCAAGCGGTCAAGGCCTCGGGCGTGACCTTTGTGGCCAGCATGCTGGAGCGTGTGATCGAAGAACAGGCCCGGGGCGACGCCAGCCGAGCCGAGGCCGTGCGGCAGGCGGTGGTGGCCGTGATCGGTGACAACCTGCGCAGCGTGAAACCCGGCTCACCCGAAGCGGCCAGACTCAAGGAGGTCCTGCTGGCCCAGGGCATGTGGTCCCAGTACCTGGAAGTGGGCATTGGGCCGGATGCCGAAATCTTCACCAAAGCACAGCCCATGAGCGCGGTGGGCAGCGGCGCCTGGGTGGGCATCCATCCCGGTAGCCAATGGAACAACCCCGAGCCCGAAATCGTGCTGGCCGCCAATTCTCGCGGCGAGGTGGTGGGCGCGACCTTGGGCAACGACGTGAACCTGCGCGACTTTGAGGGCCGCAGCGCCTTGCTGCTGGGCAAAGCCAAAGACAACAACGCCAGCTGCGCCATCGGCCCATTCATCCGCCTGTTTGACGAGCACTTTGGCATCGACGACGTGCGCCAGTGCGAGCTGAGCCTGAACGTGCAAGGCCCGGAGGGTTTTGTGCTGCAAGGCAGCAGCTCGCTGAGCCAGATCAGTCGCGATCCGCTGGACCTGGTGGGACAAGCCATGGGCCCTTACCACCAATACCCAGACGGCATGATGCTGTTCCTGGGCACCATGTTCGCCCCCACCCAGGACCGCCACGGCCCAGGCCAGGGCTTTACCCATGTGGTGGGCGATGTCGTGCGTGTCTCGACCCCCCTGCTGGGCACCTTGGTCAACCGGGTCACCACCTCCGATGCGGCCCCGCCCTGGTCCTATGGCGTGAACGCCCTGATGCGCGATCTGGCGCGCCGGGGACTGCTGACCTGAGACCTGGCCCGCAGCCAGGTCCTACGGGAGCGGTGCGCTGGGTCGGGCCTGCCGAGCGCAGCTGGCATAATTTTGCCTTTTCGACCTTCCGGGCCTGCCAACGGGCGACCCGGGCCATTTCTGACAGAAAGTCCCCCATGAACACCACCCCCTCCGGCCTGCAGTACGAAGACACCGTCGTGGGCGAAGGCGCCGAAGCCACCTCTGGCCAGGACGTGACCGTGCACTACACCGGCTGGCTCTACAAAGACGGCCAGCAAGGCGCCAAGTTCGACTCGAGCAAGGACCGCCGCGACCCGTTCGTGTTCGCACTGGGCGCAGGCATGGTCATCAAGGGCTGGGACGAAGGCGTGGCGGGCATGAAAGTGGGCGGTCAACGCACCTTGATCATCCCGGCCGAGCTGGGCTACGGTGCCCGCGGTGCGGGTGGCGTGATCCCGCCCAACGCCACCTTGAAGTTTGACGTGGAATTGCTGGCCCTGAACTGAGCCCGGCGCAGTCCACTGCGCCCACCCGGCCCGCCGTCTGGCGGGTTTTTTCTTGCCCTCTTGAAACCCAGGAATACGCCCCTACTTGAAAGGGGTATTCATTTTTTGCGGACATTGTTCATGTCAGAAGCCACACCCCACCCCACATCCCAACCCCTGAGTGACGACACCTTGGCGCAAGCCGCAGCCCAGGCCGCCACCGACCCGCTGGCCGACGCCCAGGCCGAACTGACCAACCTGAAAGCGCAAAACGCCGACCTGGCCGACCAGTACCTGCGCGCCCAGGCCGATGTGCAAAACGCCCGTCGCCGTGCAGACGACGAAATTGCCAAGGCCCGCAAATTTGCCGTCGAGGGCTTTGCCGACAGTTTGCTGCCCGTGCTGGACAGTTTGGAGGCCGGTCTGGCCATCCCCAACGTCACGATTGAGCAAATCCGCGAAGGCTCTGAAGCCACATTGCGCCAGCTCAAAAGTGCGCTCGAGCGCAACAAAGTGCTCGAAATTGCCCCCGCTGCGGGCACCAAATTCGACCCGCACCACCACCAGGCCATCAGCGTGGTGCCGGCCGAACAAGAAGCCAACACCGTGGTCATGGTGCTGCAAAAAGGCTACTCCATTGCGGACCGCGTGTTGCGCCCCGCCTTGGTCACGGTCACTGCACCCAAATAATCAAAAACCTTTTTGGCGTAAGGGGACTTGAAAAGTTTCCTTGTCGCCCCACCTGCAGACCATCTGCACTTTTACTCAATTTCGGAGCATCAAAATGGGAAGAATCATCGGTATTGACCTGGGCACCACCAACTCGTGCGTGGCCATCATGGAAGGCAACACGACCAAAGTGATCGAGAACGCCGAAGGCGCACGCACCACCCCGTCGATCATTGCCTACCAAGAAGACGGCGAAATCCTGGTCGGCGCATCCGCCAAGCGCCAGGCCGTGACCAACCCACGCAACACGCTCTACGCCGTGAAGCGTTTGATCGGTCGCAAGTTCGCGGAAAAAGAAGTTCAAAAAGACATCGACCTGATGCCTTACACCATTGCCAAAGCCGACAACGGCGACGCCTGGGTGGAAGTGCGCGGCAACAAATTGGCGCCACCGCAAATCAGCGCTGAAATCCTGCGCAAGATGAAGAAAACCGCCGAAGACTACCTCGGCGAAGAAGTCACCGAAGCCGTCATCACGGTGCCCGCTTACTTCAACGACGCACAGCGCCAAGCCACCAAAGATGCAGGCCGCATTGCCGGTCTGGACGTCAAGCGCATCATCAACGAACCCACCGCTGCAGCCTTGGCTTTCGGCCTGGACAAGACCGAAAAGGGCGACCGCAAGATCGCCGTGTATGACCTGGGTGGCGGCACGTTCGACGTGTCCATCATCGAAATCGCCGATGTCGATGGCGAAAAGCAATTCGAAGTGTTGTCCACCAACGGTGACACCTTCCTGGGTGGCGAAGACTTCGACCAGCGCATCATCGACTTCATCATCACCGAGTTCAAGAAGGAATCCGGTGTCGATCTGGCCAAAGACGTGTTGGCCCTGCAGCGCCTGAAAGAAGCCGCTGAAAAAGCCAAGATCGAGCTGTCCAGCTCGGCCGCGACCGATGTCAACCTGCCCTACATCACGGCAGACGCGACCGGCCCCAAGCACCTGAACATTAAGCTGACCCGCGCCAAGCTGGAGCAGCTGGTGGAAGAGCTGATCGAGCGCACCATCGCCCCTTGCCGCATGGCCATCAAGGACGCGGGCGTGGCGGTCGGTGACATCGACGACATCATCTTGGTCGGCGGCATGTCCCGCATGCCCAAGGTGCAAGAGAAAGTCAAAGAGTTCTTCGGCAAAGAGCCACGCAAGGACGTGAACCCCGACGAAGCCGTGGCCGTGGGCGCTGCGATCCAGGGCCAGGTCTTGTCCGGCGACCGCACCGACGTGCTGCTGCTCGACGTGACGCCTCTGTCTTTGGGCATCGAAACCATGGGCGGTGTGATGACCAAAATGATCACCAAGAACACCACCATCCCGACCAAGTTTGCACAGACATTCTCGACCGCGGAAGACAACCAACCCGCCGTGACCATCAAGGTGTTCCAGGGTGAGCGCGACATCGCTTCGGGCAACAAGTTGCTGGGTGAATTCAACCTCGAAGGCATCCCGCCAGCCTCACGCGGCACGCCGCAAATTGAAGTGTCCTTTGACATCGACGCCAACGGCATCTTGCACGTCGGCGCCAAAGACAAAGGCACAGGCAAAGAGAACAAGATCACGATCAAGGCCAACTCGGGTCTGTCCGAAGCCGAAATTCAACAAATGGTGAAAGACGCCGAGTTGAACGCCGAAGAAGACAAGAAAAAGCTCGAACTGGTGCAAGCCCGCAACGCCGGCGAAGCCGCTGTGCACAGCGTCAAGAAGAGCCTGACCGAGCACGGCGACAAGATCGAAGCGTCTGAAAAAGAAGCCATCGAAGCAGCGGCCAAGACACTGGAAGAAGCTTTGAAGGGCGAAGACAAAGACGCCATCGAAGCCAAAACCGAAGCCCTGATGACCGCCAGCCAGAAGCTGGGCGAAAAGGTGTATGCCGAGATGCAAGCGCAGCAAGCCGCTGCGGGTGCAGGCGCCGCCGCCGGTGCTGACGAAGCCAAGCCACAGGACGACAACGTGGTGGACGCAGAAGTCAAGGAAGTCAAAAAGGGCTAACACCCCACCCTCTGCGGGTTTCCCGCAGTCCCGCCGCGCAAGCTGATTCAGGTGACTGAATCGCCTTCGCGGCGTTCTTGTTCTAACGGTTGGATTGCCCCATGGCCAAACGAGATTTTTACGAAGTGCTGGGCGTTGCCAAAAACGCCTCAGACGAAGACATCAAAAAGGCTTATCGCAAACTGGCGATGAAGTACCACCCTGACCGCAACCAGGGCGAAGACGCCAAGGCCAAAGAAGCCGAGGCCAAATTCAAAGAGGTCAAAGAGGCCTACGAAATGCTGTCGGACGCGCAAAAACGCGCCGCCTACGACCAGCATGGCCACGCTGGTGTCGACCCCAATATGCGCGGCGGTGCCGAAGGCTTTGGTGGTTTTGGTGATGCGTTCGGCGACATCTTTGGTGACATCTTCGGCGGCCAGGGCCGTGGCGGTCGCGGCGGCGGTGGCGGACGGCAAGTGTTCCGTGGTGCCGACCTGAGCTACGCGATGGAAATCACCCTGGAAGAAGCGGCCCATGGCAAAGACTCGCAACTGCGCATCCCCAGCTGGGACGCGTGCGACACCTGCAATGGCAGCGGCGCCAAACCCGGCACCAGCGCCAAGACCTGTGCCACCTGCCAGGGCCAGGGCCAGGTGCAGATGCGCCAGGGCTTTTTCAGTGTGCAGCAAACTTGCCCCAATTGCCGTGGCACCGGCAAGATCATCCCCGACCCCTGCGGCACCTGCCACGGACAAGGCAAGGTCAAGAAGCAAAAGACGCTGGAAGTCAAAATTCCGGCCGGTATCGACGACGGCATGCGCATCCGCAGCGCCGGCAATGGCGAACCAGGCACCAACGGTGGCCCACCGGGCGATCTGTTCATCGAAATCCGACTCAAGAAACATTCGATTTTTGAACGCGATGGCGATGACCTGCATTGCGCGGTGCCGATCAGCTTCACCAAAGCGGCCTTGGGCGGCGAAATCGATGTGCCCACCCTGGGCGGCAAAGCGGCCATTGACATCCCCGAAGGCACCCAAACGGGCAAACAGTTCCGCTTGCGCGGCAAGGGCATCAAGGGCGTGCGCGGCAGCTACCCCGGCGATCTGTATTGCCACATCACCGTCGAGACGCCGGTCAAACTCACCGAACACCAGCGCAAGCTGCTCAAGGAGTTTGACGATTCACTGACCAAGGGCGGCGGCAAACACCAGCCTTCAGGCGAGAGCTGGACGGACAAGCTGAAGGGCTTTTTCGGCGGCTGACGCTCGGGCACAGGCTCGCGCCGTACCCTGCAACGTCGGACCTGAAGGTCCGACCTACAAAAAACCCGCAGGTCGGCGGCTTCAGCCCTGACATGCAAAACAATCCGATCCAAGGGCTGTTTGACTTGCGTCAAGCAGCCTTTTTGTTTTGGGGGCAGCATGCAAGTCATGAGCGCCACCATCACCTTCCTCGGCGGGGCCGACACCGTCACGGGTTCCAAGTACCTGATCGAGCACAACCAAAAAAGGCTGTTGGTCGATTGCGGGTTGTTTCAGGGCTACAAACAGCTGCGCTTGCGCAACTGGACACCCCTGCCGGTCAACCCCGCGCACATCGATGCGGTGGCCTTGACCCATGCGCACCTGGACCACAGCGGCTACCTGCCCTTGCTGGTCAAAAACGGCTTTCGGGGCCGGGTGCATGCCACCTCGGCCACCTGCGATCTGGCCGCCATCTTGCTGCCTGACAGCGGGCACATCCAGGAAGAAGACGCCTTTTTTGCCAACCGACACGGTTTCTCCAAACACGCCCCGGCCCTGCCGCTGTACACCAAGCAAGACGCCCTCCTCAGCCTGAAGCAGTTGCATGCCGAAAAGCAGGGCCAGTGGTTCGAGCCCATTCACGGCTGGAAAGCCCGCTTTCAGCCTGCGGGTCACATTTTGGGTGCGGCCAGTTTGCTGCTCGACGTGGCGGGGCGACGCATCTTGTTTTCAGGCGATCTGGGCCGCCCTGACGACCCGTTGATGCACCCACCCGAGCCGCCTCCGCAAGCCGACACGGTGTTGATCGAATCCACTTACGGTGACCGCCTGCATCCCAGAGAAAAAATGTTTGAAGAACTGGGGCCCCTGCTGCACAAGCTGGCCGCCCGTGGCGGTGTGGCCGTGGTGCCGGTGTTTGCGGTCGGGCGGGCGCAGGCGGTGCTGCACACCATTGCGCAGCTCAAGGCGGCTGGCGAAATTCCGCGCAGTCTGCCGATTTTTCTGGACAGCCCGATGGCCATCCACACCACCGCTTTGTTTGAACGCCACCCCGGCGAGCACCGCCTGAGCGATCAGGAAGTGCACCAGATGGACCGCGTGGCCACGATGCTGGAAACGCCCGAGCAGTCCAAGTCACTGGCGCGGCGACACGGCCCCATGGTGATTCTGGCGGCCAGTGGCATGGCCACCGGTGGGCGCGTGTTGCACCACCTGGCGCAGTACGCGGGTGATCACCGCAACATGGTCATCCTGACCGGCTACCAGGCCCCGGGCACCCGTGGTGCGGCATTGGTCAGCGGTCAAACGACCGTGCGCATCCACGCGCAAGAGGTGGTGGTGCGGGCCGAGGTGGCACAAATCGCATCGGCGTCTGCGCATGCCGATGCCAACCAGTTGCTGAGTTGGCTGCACAAGATGCCCAGCGCACCCGGTCAGGTGTTCGTGGTGCACGGCGAGCGCGAAGGCTCGGACATGCTGCGCCAGCGCATCGAACACGAAATCAAATGGCGGGCCATGGTGCCCGAACACGGTTCGGTCTGGCCGCTTTAATTTTCTATGCAGCCTGGCGACACACCGAATAATGCAAGGCGCCTTCGCGCGCAGGGGCGCGCCCCCACAGGGCTCGACGGCCCCCCACAAGCGCGCGTCAAAGGAAGCGGTCCAGCAGCTTGCGCGAGTGTTTGTCCATGGTCGCGAGGTCGCGGATCATGAACTGAACGCCATTGGCATCGTTGATGAGCAACACCGTGCCCGTCAGGCGCCGAATGTCCTCTTCACCTTTGAGCAGGAACTGCGTGGCCCCCCGATCGGTGCGCACCGACCAGGTGCAGGGCGTGGCAAAGCTGCTGACCTCGGTCAGCTGAAGGATCTCGGGCAAGAACTCGCGCTCGTTCAAGGCTTGCTCCACCCGCGCACGCAGGGGCTCATCCAGCTGGGCCCATTCATCGATCCAGACGATTTCGTGGCCATCGGCATCCATCACCGCCACCCCCGAATCCGGGGCCGACACGGGATAGGCGCGCAAGGTCGTGACCGGGACATGGCGCGTGCCATCGGGCATCTCCAGCTCCCAACGGCCAAAGGCATCACGGTGCAAGTCAAACGGGCTCATGCGCTCACCTTTTGTGTTGAATCGCCGAGGCTGCCGCCCAAGACCGCTTCGGTTTCGGCCTGACGTTGCTGGGCTTCATAAAGACGCCAATACGCGCCTTGGGCCTCAATCAGCGCATCGTGCGTGCCCTCTTCCACCACCACCCCTTTGTCCATCACCACCAGGCGGTCGGCCTTGCGCAGGGTGGACAGGCGGTGCGCAATCGCGATCGTGGTGCGCCCGCGCACCAGGTTGTCCAGCGCGCGTTGGATCTCTTTCTCGGTTTCGGTGTCCACCGCCGAAGTGGCTTCGTCCAGAATCAAGATGCGCGGGTTGATGAGCAAGGCCCGCGCAATCGAGATGCGCTGGCGCTCTCCGCCCGACAGACCCTGGCCACGCTCACCCACCAGCGAGTCATAGCCCTGCGGCATGCGCAAGATGAATTCGTGGGCATGGGCGGCACGGGCCGCCGCCACGATCTCCTCGCGGCTCGCTTCGGGTTTGCCGTAAGCAATGTTGTCGGCGATCGTGCCAAAGAACAAGAACGGCTCTTGCAACACCAGGCCGATTTGACGGCGGTAGTCGGCCACTTTCAACTGGCGGATGTCGGTCCCGTCCAGTTCAATAGCGCCTTCGCTCAGGTCATAAAAGCGGCAAATCAAATTGACCAAGGTGCTCTTGCCCGATCCGCTGTGGCCGACCAGGCCAATCATCTGACCGGGCTGGATGTCGAGGTTGAGCTGGCGAATCACGGCACGGTTGCCATAACGGAAACCTGCGTCGCGCACCGTGATGCGCCCTTGCACTTGTTCCGGCAAGGCCACAGGCTGCACGGGCTCGGGCACGCTGGAGACATGGTCCAGGATGTCAAAAATGCGCTTGGCCCCCGAAGCCGCCTTTTGTGTGTTCGAGACGATTCGGCTCATCGAATCCAGGCGGCTGTAAAAGCGCCCGATGTACGCCAGAAAAGCGGTCAAGACCCCCACGGTGATCTGGTCGTCCGAGACCAGCCAGATGCCAAAGCCCCAGACCACCAGCAAGCCGATCTCGGTCATCAAGGTCACCGTGGGCGAGAACAAGGACCACACGCGGTTCAGGCGGTCGTTGACCTGCAGGTTGTGTTTGTTCGCATCCTTGAAACGCTGGGCTTCACGGTCTTCCTGGGCAAACGCCTTGACCACCCGAATGCCGGGAATGGTGTCGGCGAGCACATTGGTCACTTCGGCCCAAACGCGGTCGATCTTTTCAAAGCCGGTGCGCAGTTTTTCTCGCACCACATGGATCAACCAGGCAATGAACGGCAAGGGCAACAAGGTGACCAGCGCCAAAGTGGGGTTGATGGTGAACAAAATGACGGCGGTCATCAGGATCATCAACACGTCGGTGGCAAAGTCCAGCAGGTGCAGCGACAAGAACACGTTGATGCGATCGGTCTCGCTGCCGATGCGGGCGATCAGGTCACCGGTGCGCCGCCCGCCAAAATATTCCAGCGAGAGTTTGAGCAAGTGCTCATAGGTGTTGGTGCGCAAATCGGCCCCAATGCGCTCGGACACCAGGGCCAGGATGTAGGTCTTGGCCCAGCCCAGGCCCCAGGCCAGCAAAGCGGAAGCCAGCAAGCCCAACAAGTACATCGACACCAACGTGGGGTCGATCTCTTTGCCGTTCTGGTACGGAATCAAGATGTCGTCCATCAACGGCATGGTCAGGTAAGGCGGCACCAAAGTCGCCGCCGTTGCGGCCAATGTGAGCAAAAAGCCCGCCAGCAAAGAACGCTGATAAGGCCGTGCAAAGCGCCAAAGCTTGAACAGCGTCCAGGTGGACGGTGGTGCCAGGTCTTCCCGGCCACAGCTGGGGCACTCTTCGTCTTCGTCGTCCATGACGGTCTGGCAGACCGGGCACACCGAGCCCGACAGCACGGCTTGCAAAGGACGCCCAAGGGAAGGACTTTGCGCATGCGCCAATTGACTTTCAAACTGGGCCACCCAGCGGGCCACCGCCGCTTGCAAGCCCAAAGTGAAGCGCCAAACCGCCAATTGACCCTCGGCGCTGGTCAAGGCCAGGCACCCCACACCCGCATGGTCCGTGAGTTTCAGCGACAAACCGGGCTGCAAAGCCCAGCTGGACCAGTTTTTTTCACTCTCCAGCCTGGATAAGACCCGCTGATCGGTCAAAATGATGGCACTTTTGGCGAATCGCAAACTGCCGTCCAGGTCAACCTCCAGCCAGGCTGTTGCGTTTTCTTGAGGGTGCAAACAAGAATGGCCTTCGGCCTGCCAAGCGTCGGGAATGACCTGACGGGATGCAAGAGCCAAAGAAGAAGTTGATGTCATGAAGGATGAACCGGAAGCGACTCGAACAGCCACTGCGGCCGACGAGACAAAAAACAACCAATGATGTCGGCCACGACTGCGCATGCATGACCATGTATTTTTTGAATCCAGAGCCATCCACCAACGCCATGACGGGCCGGCCATTGTATCGCCGCCCCTTTCATTCATGAACGCCAAAAACATCCAATTTCTGCGCATGACCCATTTGCGCGGTCCCAACATCTGGACCTACCGTCCTGTGATGGAAGCCCTGATCGACATTGGTGCACTGGAAGACTTCCCCTCCAACACCCTGCCCGGTTTCACGCAACGCCTGACCGCCTGGCTGCCGGGCCTGATCGAACACCGCTGCAGCGTGGGCGAACGCGGTGGTTTCTTGCAACGCCTGGAAGAAGGCACCTGGACAGGCCACGTGCTGGAGCACGTCGCGCTGGAACTGCAAACCCGGGCCGGCATGCAAACGGGCTTTGGCAAAGCCCGAGAAGCAGGCCCACGCGGTGTGTACAAAGTCGTGATCCGCACCCGCCACGAAGCGGTCAGCCGCAGTGCCCTGGAAACCGCACGCGACCTCATCCTGGCGGCCATGGACGACCGTCCTTTTGACGTCAAGGCCGAAGTCAACCGCCTCAAGCAAATGGTGGACAGCCTGTGCATCGGCCCCAGCACCGCCAGCATTGTGGACGCGGCCAGCGAACGCGGCATCCCGGCCATTCGCCTGAACGACGGCAACCTGGTGCAACTGGGCCATGGCGCGCAGCAACGCCGCATCTGGACGGCCGAGACCGACCGCACCAGCGCCATTGCCGAAGGCATCTCCAAAGACAAAGACCTGACCAAACAACTGCTCAGCATGTGCGGCGTGCCCGTGCCGCAAGGTCAAATCGTGGACAGCCCGGCTGCGGCCTGGGAAGCCGCACAAGACATTGGCTTGCCGGTGTGCGTCAAGCCCACCGATGGCAACCATGCCCGCGGCGTCTCCCTGGAGCTGTCAACCCAAGAAGACATCGCCGCCGCTTATGACCTTGCCCTGGCCGAAGGCAGTGAGGTGCTGGTGGAACGCTTCATCCGGGGTGAAGAACACCGCCTGCTGGTGGTGGGTGACCACGTTGCCGCCGCCAACAAAGGCGAAACCGCCAGCGTGGTGGGCGATGGCGTGCACAGCGTAACGGAGCTGATCGAGCTTCAGATCAACTCCGATCCCCGCCGCGGCGAAGAAGAAGACTTTCCCCTGGACACCATCCGTCTGGACGAACACACCACCTCGGTGCTGGAACTCAAACGCCAGGGCCTGACGGCCGACAGCGTGCCAGAAGCGGGCCGATCCGTGCTGATCATGCGCACCGGCAACATGGCCCTGGACGTGACCGATTCGGTGCATCCCGAGGTGGCCGCGCAAGCCGTGCTGGCCGCGCGCGTGGTCGGACTGGACATCGCAGGCGTGGATCTGGTGGCGCAAGACATCTCGCAGCCTCTGGCCGCGCAAGGGGGTGCCATTGTCGAGGTCAACGCAGGCCCCGGCTTGCTCATGCACCTGAAGCCCGCCGTGGGTCAGCCCCGCCCTGTCGGACAAGCGATCACCAACCATTTGTTCAAGCCCGCAGACAGCGGCCGGATTCCGGTGGTCGGTTTCATGGGGGATGGCGACACGACACGCCCGGCGCAGCTGGTGGCCTGGTTGCTGCATCTCAAAGGTCTTTACACCGGTCTGGCCTGCGCCCATGGTTTGTTCATGAACCAGCGTCCGTTGCAAAACCAGAACGGCATGGACTGGGAAAATGCCCAACGCCTGTTGATCAACCGTTCGGTTCAAACCGCGGTATTTGAGAGCAACGTCCGCCAATTGCTCACCGAAGGCCTGCCGTATGACCGCTGCCATGTCGGCGTGGTCACGCGCATGCCCACGGCACAAGGCCTGGACGACTTGTACGCCGGCAGCGACGACAAAATGCCCAGCTACGTGCGCACACAAATCGACGTGGTGTTGCCCGATGGCACGGCGGTGCTCAATGCCACCGACCCGCAAGTGGCCGACTTGGCCCGCCATTGCGATGGCCGTGTGGTCTTTTACGCCGATGACGAAAACACCCCTCGCCTGGTGACCCACCTGGCCGAGGGAGGCCGTGTGGCCTTCTGGCGTGACGGACAACTGGTGTTGCGCGAAGGCCAACACGAGTCCCACGTGCTGTCCACCAAACGCCCTGCCGTGTCACGCCTGCTGCAAAACGGCAAGCTCAACACCGATGACATGCTGGTCGCAGCCAGCGTGGCGTGGGCTTTGGACATCAGCACCGACTTGATCCGCGCTGGCGTCAAAAGTTTCGGCCAGAACGCCTCCCATTAACACCCGACGAGCCCCTCGGCCTTACCGCATCACAGGAATCCTGGTTCATGGAAGTGTCAAGAATTCGCGCACTGCGCGGCCCCAATTTGTGGAGCCGTCACACGGCCATCGAAGCCATCGTGACCTGTCCCGAGGCCGAACGCAGCCTGGCAGCCAACCACCCCATTGAGCAGCGCCTGCGGCGCATCTTTCCCGAAGTCGGCCCCATCGAGGGCAGCCGCTCGGGCCAGGCCCCGTCCATGGCCCATGCCCTGGAAAAAGTCACGCTGGCCCTGCAAGCCCAAGCGGGCTGCCCCGTCACCTTCAGCCGCACAACGGCCACCGAAGAGGCCGGCGTGTACCAGGTCGTGGTCCAGTACTCAGAAGAAGCGGTGGGTCGACTCGCACTGGCACTGGCCGAACAACTTTGCCAGGCCGCCGCGCAAAACCGTGGTTTCGACCTCGAAAACGCTTTGGCGCAATTGCATGAACTCGATGAAGATGTCCGCTTGGGCCCTTCCACCGGTGCGATCGTGGACGCGGCGGTTGCCCGGGGCGTTCCATTTCGGCGCTTGACCGACGGCAGTCTGGTGCAGTTTGGCTGGGGCTCGCAACAGCGGCGCATCCAGGCCGCAGAAATCGACACCACCAGCGCGATCGCCGAATCGATTGCCCAGGACAAGGACCTGACCAAGAAACTGCTGCACGCGGCCGGTGTGCCCGTGCCCTTGGGCCGCCCGGCACAAACCCCCGATGAAGCCTGGGCCATTGCCCAGGAGGTGGGTTTGCCCGTTGTGGTGAAACCGCAAGACGGCAACCAGGGCAAAGGCGTCACGGTCAACATCAGCGAACGCACGGCCTTTGACAACGCCTATGCCACGGCAGAGCGTTATGGCACCGTGATGGTCGAGAAATTTTTGCCAGGCCATGATTACCGCCTGCTGGTGGTGGGCAACAAACTGATCGCGGCTGCACGCCGTGAGCCCCCCTTGGTGGTGGGCGACGGCAAGCACACGGTGCGCCAACTGGTGGACCTGGTGAATGCCGACCCCCGCCGCGGCACGGGCCATTCCACCTCGCTGACCAAAATCCGATTTGACGACATTGCGATTGGCCGCTTGCACGCCCAGGACCTGGAGCCAGAATCGGTGCCCGAAAAAGGCCGCCGCGTCATTCTGCGCAACAACGCCAACCTCTCCACAGGCGGCAGCGCCACCGATGTGACCGACGACGTCCATCCCGAAGTGGCCGCCAGGGTGATCGAAGCCGCCCAGATGGTGGGCCTGGACATTTGCGGTGTCGATGTGGTTTGCGAATCCGTTTTGCGTCCCCTGGAAGAACAAAATGGCGGCATTGTCGAAGTCAATGCCGCCCCAGGCTTGCGCATGCACATCAGCCCGTCTTACGGCAAGGGCCGCGATGTGGGCAACGCCGTGATCGACCAAATGTTCCCGAACGGCGCGACCGGCCGCATTCCGGTGATTGCGGTCACCGGCACCAACGGCAAAACCACGACCGTGCGCCTGACCGCCCACTTGCTCAAAGCGCAAGGACTGCGCGTGGGCATGACCAACACCGATGGCGTGTATGTCAATGGCCGCCAGACCGATTCGGGCGATTGCAGCGGCCCGCGCAGCGCACGCAACGTGCTGATGCACCCCGAGGTGGATGCCGCCGTGTTCGAAACCGCCCGAGGGGGTCTGCTGCGCGAAGGCCTGGCCTTTGACCGCTGCAACGTGGCCATCGTCACCAACATGGGCGGAGGCGATCACCTGGGCCTGAACTACATCACCACGCTGGAAGACCTCTCCGTCCTCAAGCGCGTGATCGTCCTCAACGTCGAGCACAACGGCATGGCCGTGCTCAATGCCGCAGACCCTGCGGTGGCCTCCATGGCACCGCACTGCCCCGGCGATGTGACCTTTTTTGCGCTCGACGCGAACCAACCCGTGCTGGCCACGCACCGTGCCCAGGGCAAACGAGTGGTCTTCACCGAAGACGGTCAAATCGTGGCGCAAAAGGGCAAGCAGGTGGTCCGCATTCCTTTGGCCCAGGTCCCACTCACCCGGCAAGGACAAATCGGTTTCCAGACCGAAAACGTCATGGCCGCCATCGGTGCCGCATGGGCCGTGGGGGTGCCGTGGGAGGCGATCGCCCAGGGCTTGGCCACCTTCATCAGCGACATCCAGGGCGTGCCTGGCCGGTTCAACGTGTTTGACTACCGTGGTGCCACCTTGATCGCCGACTATGGCCACAACCCGGATGCCATTCAGGCCTTGGTGCAGGCCGTTGACAACATGCAGGCGCACAAGCGCATGGTGGTGATCAGTGGCGCGGGGGACCGGCGTGACCAGGACATCCGTGACCAGACCAAAATTCTGGGCCAGGCCTTTGATGAGGTGCTGCTTTACCAGGATGCGTGCCAGCGTGGCCGTGCCGACGGTGAAGTCATTCAACTGTTGCGTGAAGGTTTGCAGGGCGCTGCCCGCACCACCCATGTGCAGGACATCCAGGGTGAATTCAACGCCATCGACATGGCGCTGTCGCGTCTGTCACCGGGCGATCTTTGCCTGATCCTGATCGACCAGGTGGAAGAAGCCCTGGCCTATATCACCGAGAAAGTGCGCGCGGCTTCGCTCGGCTGACTTCGGACAGACAGAGCGGGCTTCAAGCGCCCGGGTTCATGAGCATGGCCAGTGCCACACTGGCCTTGAACACCCCCGCCCAAAGCCACCACCGCCATATCGTCGGTGGCTGGCGCTCCACCCAACGGTAGAGCAAGGCACCACACAGCACGGACAGCACCAGTGCCGCCAGCATGCCCAAAGTGTTGGCCCACAATGCATCTGGCCATGCGCTGACGACCCGTGCGTTGACCACCAGACCGACCCCGTAATGGATCAAGAACACCGAATACGACACGGTGGACAGCCACTGCACACCCCGTTGCCACGGCGCTGTGCGCGGCGTCCCGGCTTGGAACCAGTCCGCAGGTGCCCAGACCAATAAGCAGGCCACACTCCAGGCCGTGACAATGCGCCAACGTGGCCCCAGCCACCAGGCCACAGCGCCCAAAACCAGCAGCAAAACAAAAACGGTCCAGCGCTGAAAGTCTGCGTTGGGCTGGCCTGAAGCCGCACGCCGGCGGGCTTCCCAGGCCAGCAAACCCAGGCCATACGAACCAAAAAAATACACGCCATGGTTTTCCAGCCGGGCGTCCAGGTTCCACCACCACAAGGAGGCACAGGTCAGCCCCAACCACAGCCCCCAGCGCAAAGTCTGCGTCGAATGCACCGCCTGTGCAGAACGGCAGGCCTTGACCACCACCAGGCTGAGCAAGGTCATGGCATACAACTGGAAATCGATCGCCACATACCAAATGCCCGCCGACAAGGCGTCCATGTCCAGCACATGCTGCAGCAGCACCATGTGCGCCAGCGCCTGGCCCCAGTCAGGTGTGGCCGAGAGGCTGGCATGGTCAAAGTCGGGACGCAACCATTCAGTGACCAGCACGGTGAAGCTGAGCGCAGCCAGCAAGGGAATGGCCAAACGCAGATAACGCTGCCATGCCAGTTTCAGCGCTTGTGCCCCATCCAGCCCCTCAAAACGCGCCAGACTGCCCGCCGTCAGAAAACCCGCACAAACCAAAAAAAACTGCACCGCCAGACGCCCATGGTCGTACAGCCATTCCAGCAACGCAGGCCAGGCCAACGCCACCACATCCGACATGGGCCCATAAAACGCCATGTGGTGCAGCACGATCAGCAAGCAGCCTGCGGCCTTGATCAGATCAATCAAAAAAGAGCGCCCCGAAGGGCGCTGCTGGAGGGTCGGCAAATCGGGGGTCAGCGGACTGTCCCGTCTTTCAAAGGGCCAAACGCGCACGCGCGGCCTGGTATTCGCGCTTGAGTTGGGCAACACGCTCGGCGGTGCTGACCACCGCGGTGATGGCCCCAATGCCCTGGCCACAACCCCAGATGTCTTTCCAGGCTTTTTTAGCGTCGCCACCGAAGTTCATCTTGCTTGGATCGGACTCGGGCAGGTGGTCCGGGTCCAGACCTGCGGCCCGGATGGATGGGGCCAGGTAGTTGCCATGCACACCGGTGAACAGGTTGCTGTACACGATGTCATCAGAGTCGCTGTCCACAATGGCTTGCTTGTAGTCTTCGGCCGCGCGTGCTTCGTGCGTGGCGATGAAAGCTGAGCCAATGTAGGCAAAGTCGGCACCCATGGCCTGGGCGGCCAAAATGGCATCGCCAGAAGCAATGGAACCCGACAAAGCCACGGGGCCATCAAACCACTGGCGGATTTCCTGAATCAGGGCGAAGGGACTTTTCACCCCCGCATGGCCACCCGCCCCGGCCGCCACCGCGATCAGACCATCTGCGCCCTTTTCAATCGCCTTGCGGGCAAATTTGTTGTTGATGATGTCGTGCATCACCACCCCGCCATAGCTGTGCGCGGCCTGGTTGATTTCTTCACGGGCACCGAGCGAGGTGATGATGATCGGCACCTTGTACTTCACGCACAAGGCCATGTCGTGCTCCAGCCGGTCATTGCTCTTGTGCACGATTTGGTTGATCGCAAACGGTGCAGCAGGCTGGTCAGGGTGGGCCAGGTTGTAGGCGGCCAGGGTTTCCGTGATCTCGGCCAGCCAATCCTCCAGTTGGGCCGCTGGGCGCGCATTGAGCGCAGGCATGGAGCCAACGATGCCGGCCTTGCATTGCTCAATCACCAACTGGGGGTTGCTGATGATGAACAAGGGCGATGCGATGACGGGAAAAGGCAAGTTGGCCAACACGGAAGGCAGCTTTGACATGGATATTCCTCAAAAAATGGGCAGAAGGTGTAGAAGCCAACAAACTCAAAAAGCGTCGAGCGCCATCGCAGTCACGCTGGCGGCACCTTCCACGATGCTGTCGCGCAGGCCCGGCGCCTTGCACAAAATGTGGTCGGCATAAAAACGTGCCGTGGTCACTTTGGCGGCCATGAAGGCCGCATCTTGCGCCTGGGCTTCAGGTGTGAGCGCCACCAGCATGGCCCGGCCCATTTGCCAGCCCGCCATCAGGTTGCCCGCCAGCATGAGGTAAGGCACGCTGCCTGCAAAGACATCGTTGGGGTGGGCCTTGGTATTGCCCGCCACGAAGTCCACCACGTCCAAAAAGGCTTCGCGGGCGGCTTTGAGGCGCTGGGCCACGACCCGTGCATCGGCCTGACCGCAAGCCAGCAATTCAGACTCGGTCTGTGCCACTTGAGCTGCCAGCGCCTTGGCGGTCTGACCGCCATCGCGGGCGGTCTTGCGTCCCACCAGGTCATTGGCCTGGATCGCTGTCGTGCCTTCGTAAATCGTCAGGATCTTGGCGTCACGGTAATACTGCGCGGCCCCGGTTTCTTCGATGAAGCCCATGCCGCCGTGCACCTGCACGCCCAAACTGGTGACCTCCAGGCTCATCTCGGTGCTGTAGCCCTTGACCAGCGGCACCATGAATTCGTAGAAGGCCTGGTTTTGCTTGCGCACTTCGGCATCCGGGTGGTGGTGCGAGGCGTCGTACGCGGCCGCAGCGGTCGACGCCATGGCGCGGCAGCCTTCTGTGTAGGCACGCATGGTCATCAGCATGCGGCGCACATCCGGGTGGTGAATGATGGGGCCTGCAGCCGGCAAACTGCCATCCACCGGGCGGCTTTGCACACGGTCACGGGCGTACTGGACGGCGTGCTGGTAAGAACGCTCGGCAATCGCGATGCCCTGCACGCCCACGGCATAGCGGGCGGCGTTCATCATGATGAACATGTATTCGAGGCCGCGGTTTTCCTGGCCCACCAGGAAACCGGTCGCGCCACCGTGGTCACCAAACTGCAGCACAGCCGTCGGGCTGGCCTTGATGCCCATCTTGTGTTCAATGCTGACGCAATGCACGTCATTGCGTTCACCCACAGCGCCATCGGCCTGGACCATGAACTTGGGCACCACAAACAGGCTGATGCCCTTCACGCCTTCGGGCGCACCTTGCACGCGGGCCAACACCAGGTGAATGATGTTGTCGGCCATGTCGTGCTCACCATAGGTGATAAAGATCTTGGTGCCGAAAATTTTGAACGTGCCGTCGGGCTGTGGCTCGGCACGCGTGCGCACCGCGGCCAGGTCCGAGCCCGCTTGCGGCTCGGTCAGGTTCATGGTGCCGGTCCACTCGCCGGAGATCAGTTTTTCCAGGTAGGTGGCTTTCAGTTCGTCAGAACCCGCTGTCAGCAGCGCTTCAATGGCACCATCGGTCAGCATGGGGCACAGCGCAAAGCTCATGTTGGCCGAGTTGAGCATTTCGCCGCAAGCCGCACCGATGGTTTTGGGCAGGCCCTGGCCGCCAAAATCTGCCGGGTGTTGCAGACTCTGCCAGCCGCCTTCGGTGAATTGTTTGTAGGCTTCCTTGAAGCCGGGTGTGGTCGTCACCCCACTGCCGTTGTGGAACGAGGGGTTCTTGTCGCCTTCCCAGTTGAGCGGAGAGATCACATCGCGGTTGAGCTTGCCGCATTCCTCCAACACCGCTTGCGCGGTTTCCAGACCGGCATCTTCAAAACCAGGAATCTGTGCAATTTGGTCGATGCGGGCCAGATGCTCGATGTTGAAAAGCATGTCCTTCAAAGGTGCGGTGTAGCTCATGGTTTGTCTCCGTGAAATCAGGTCGGTGGTTTGAAACAAGTCAGTTCAGGGCAAAGGGCCTGGGCCTGCGGCGGGGCTCAGAGGCGCTTCGCTTTGCCACATCGCCCCACCGCAGGCCCAGGCCCTTTGTGCAGTCGACTGTGGACATCCAAAACGCAGTGCGCAGGGGCCGGATACCGGGGCTGGCGATGTGGCAAAGCGAAGCGCCTCTGAGCCAGTCCCGGTATCCGGCTCCTGCGCACGGAAAATACAGACACTGGTTCAACAGGACGCATCCCCAGTGTCCAATGCCAACGATCAAAGTGCCTTCGTCAACTCGGGCACGGCGGCAAACAAATCGGCCTCCAGACCGAAGTCAGCCACGCTGAAGATCGGTGCCTCAGGGTCCTTGTTGATCGCCACGATCACCTTGGAATCCTTCATGCCCGCCAAGTGCTGGATCGCGCCCGAAATGCCGGCAGCAATGTAGAGCTGAGGGGCCACGATCTTGCCGGTCTGGCCCACTTGCAAGTCGTTGGCGGCATAACCGGCATCGACCGCAGCGCGGCTGGCACCAATGGCAGCGCCCAGCTTGTCGGCCAGCGGTGTCATCACTTCGTTGAATTTCTCTGAGCTGCCCAACGCGCGGCCACCCGAAACAATGATCTTGGCGGCGGTCAGTTCAGGGCGGTCGTTCTTCGCGATTTCGCTGCGCATGAAAGCGCTCTTGCCACTGTCGGCTGGTGCGGCTGATGTCTCAACAGCTGCGCTGCCGCCCGTTGCGGCTGCGGCGTCAAAACCGGTGGTACGAACGGTGATGACTTTGGTGGCGTCGGTACTTTGCACCGTAGCCATGGCGTTGCCCGCGTAAATCGGACGCTCGAAGGTATCCGCAGAAATGATCTGGGTCACATCGCTGATCTGGCCCACGTCCAGCTTGGCGGCCACGCGGGGGGCCACGTTTTTGCCGGCGGCGGTGGCGGGGAACAGGAGGTGGCTGTAATTCGCAGCAATGGCCAGCACTTGTGCCGCCACGTTTTCGGCCAAGCCATGCGCCAGCGCTTCGCTGTCGGCATGGATGACCTTGCTGACGCCCGCGATTTGGGCAGCCGCTGCCGCAGCAGCCGCTGCGTTGTGGCCTGCGACGAGCACATGCACATCACCACCGCAAGCGGCGGCTGCGGTCACGGTGTTCAAAGTGGCGCCTTTGATCGAGGCGTTGTCGTGTTCTGCAATAACGAGAGAAGTCATGGGTTTTCCTTGCTGGGTCAGATGACCTTGGCCACGTTCTTGAGCTTGTCCACCAAAGTGGCCACATCGGGCACCTTGATGCCGGCGCTGCGCTTGGCAGGTTCAGCCACTTTGAGGGTCTTGATGCGGGGCGCCACATCGACACCCAGGTCCTCGGGCTTGAAGATGTCGAGCTGCTTTTTCTTGGCCTTCATGATGTTGGGCAGCGTGACATAACGCGGCTCATTCAGGCGCAAGTCGGTGGTCACCACCGCAGGCAGGCTGATGGCCAACACTTCCAGGCCGCCATCGATCTCGCGCGTGACCTGTGCTTTGCCGTCCACGATCTCGACCTTGGAGGCGAATGTAGCTTGCGGCAAGTCGGCCAGCGCAGCCAGCATCTGACCTGTCTGGTTGCAGTCGTCGTCAATCGCTTGCTTGCCCAGAATGATCAGACCGGGTTGCTCTTTGTCCACCAAGGCCTTGAGCAGCTTGGCCACGGCCAAGGGTTGCAAATCCAGATCAGCGGGGGTCTCGACCAAAATGCCACGGTCAGCGCCAATGGCCATGGCGGTGCGCAGGGTTTCCTGGCACTGGGTCACGCCGCAAGACACGACAATCACTTCCGTGGCAAAGCCCTTTTCTTTCAAGCGCACGGCTTCTTCGACGGCGATTTCGTCAAACGGGTTCATGCTCATCTTGACGTTGGCAATGTCAACGCCCGAACCATCGGACTTCACACGCACCTTGACGTTGTAGTCCACCACCCTTTTGACGGGAACGAGAATTTTCATGAAATCATCTCCATTGATATTCAAAACCAGCGACGTTTTGAAACGCGCCATTGAGGGAACGCAATTGACGTTGACGTAAACGTCAATTTTGCATCAAAACATGTTGAAAAGAACCAGGCAACATCAAAAAAAGCACGGTCGTTCGTATTTTACAACGAGCGCTTCGGGACTTTTCAATATCCTACCCCCGGGAATTCACCGACCAACCGGTTGGGGAATCAGGGTTAGCATGTGGGGCGTTTAGACCAAATCCGAATGAAATGATGTTTTGCAACCAATTTGACGGAGCTTTCTGATGAAAAAAACCCTGATTTCCATGGCAGCAGTGGCACTGACAGGCTTGACTGGCCTGGCCCAGGCCCAAACGGTTTTGACCGTTTCTAGCTGGCTGCCACCCTCGCACACGGCGAGCATGGCGCAAAAAGAATGGTGTGATCTGCTGACAGAAAACACCAAGGGGCGCATCAAGTGCAACATCTTGCCCCGCGGCGTCTCGCCTGCCCCTGGCACCTACGATGCCATCAAAAATGGTTTGGCCGATCTGTCTTACACCGTGCATGGCTACACGCCTGGCCGCTTTGTGATGACGCAAATGACCGAGTTGCCTTTCCTGGGCAACAGCGCCGAAACCATTTCGGTGGCCCTGAGTCGTGTGAGTGGCAAACACCCTGAATTTGCAGCCGAACACCAAGGCGTCAAAGTCGTGACCCTGTTTTCTCACGGCCCCGGCATTGTGTTCAACACCAAGCGCGCCATCACCAAGACCGCCGATCTCAGCGGCCTGAAGTTCCGCGTGGGCGGCGGCATGGTCAATGAAATGTCCAAGGCACTGGGCATGAACGTGACCCTGAAGCCTGCGCCCGATTCTTACGAGCTGCTCTCCAGCGGCGTGATGGACGGCACACTGTTCCCGGCCGAGTCGACCGAGTCGTTCAAAATCGACAAGATCATCAAACACGCCACCACGTTCCCGGGCGGCCTGTACAACACCAGCTTTGTGTTCCTGATGAACCAGGCGAGATACGACAAACTGTCTGCTGAAGACAAGAAGGCGGTGGATGCGATCTCTGGCGAAACCGCTGCCCGCATTTTTGGGCGTGGCTGGGACAAAGTGGACCGCCGCGCTTTCGGCTTGATGCAAGCCAACGGGGTGGCCGTGACCAAGGCCGATGCCGCATTCGTGGCCGACATCAAAGCCAAAACCGCTCCGCTGGAACAGGCTTGGGTCAAAGCCGCTGAAGGCAAGGGCTTGAAGAATGCGGCCAAAGTGCTGGGCGAGTTCCGCGCTGAAATTGCCAAACTCGAAAAGTAAGCGACCGGCACCACTTGAACGGGTAAGCTGAGCACCCTCAGCCTGCAGCGGTATCCGCCCTCACAGGCGGATACCGCTTTTTCGTATGAAGGAATGATTTTGAAAAAACTTTTGGAAACGGCCTGCGGCCTCCTGGCAGGACTGGCCTTGTTTGCCATCATGGTTCTGACTTTTCTGGACGTGAGTGGCCGCAAGATGCTGGACCACTCCATTCCCGGCTCTTTGGAGCTGACCGAACTCTTGATGGTGGTGGTGATTTTTGGCGCACTGCCGCTGGTGTCGGAGAGAGGCGAACATGTCGTGTTTGACTCGATCGATGCCATCTTGCCGGATGCCCTGAAAAAAATTCAGCGCGCACTGGTGCATTTGCTGTGCGCATCGGCCTTGCTGGGCCTGGCTTGGCTCATGTGGCAAACCGGCGGTGATTTTGTGGCCAGTGGCGAGACCACCGCCCAACTGAAAATCCTGAAAGCCCCCTTTATTTATGGCATGGGCCTGTTGTGTGGTTTCACCGGCGTGATTCACCTGAGCATGATGTTCCAGCCGCTGGACCATGAAGACGCTGAAGGAGGCGCACTGTGATCGAAGCCCTGATTGGATTTGCCGCCATTTTTGGCCTGGCTTTGCTGCGTGTCCCCTTGGCCTTCTCCATGGGCCTGGTCGGCCTGGTGGGCATTGGCCTGACACGGGGCTGGTTACCCGCACTCGCCAGCACGGCACAAGTCGTTTATGAAACCGGCTTTGCCTACACCCTGTCGGTCATTCCGCTGTTCATCTTGATGGGCAATTTTGTGGCCCGTGCAGGCTTGGCCCATGAACTGTTTCATGCGGCCTACACCTTCATCGGACACCGCCGTGGCGGCCTGGCCCACGCCACGATTGCGGCGTGTGCAGGCTTTGGGGCCATCTGCGGCTCGTCCATTGCCACCGCCGCCACCATGAGCAAGGTGGCCTACCCGTCGATGAAAAAGCTCGGCTACAGCGACGCCCTGTCGACTGGCGTGATCGCAGCGGGCGGCACACTGGGCATCATGATTCCGCCGTCCACCATCATGGTGATCTACGGCATCATCACCGAGACCCACATTGGCAAGTTGTTTGCAGCGGGCGTGATTCCCGGCGTCCTCACCGCCATTTTGATGATGGTGGCCGTGGTGATCATGACCTCACGCGACCCCGAACACGCCCCCGCTGGCGAAAAATTCACCTGGGCTCAGCGCTGGGCAGCACTGCGTGGCATCTGGGGCGTGTTGTTGCTGGTGGTCATTGTGCTGGGCGGCATCTACGGCGGCTTCTTCACCGCCACAGAAGGTGCTGGCATGGGGGCCATGGGCGCCTTTTTGTTTGCGCTGGCGCGCCGCGCACTGAACTGGAAAGCCTTGTTTGAAGTGCTGGTTGAATCGGCACGGACCACCGCCATGCTGTTCACCCTGCTGATTGCCGCCACGATTTTCGCGAACTTCGTGAACTTCACCAGCATGCCCATGGAACTGAAAGAATGGATCACCCACCTGGGCTTGTCGCCCATCATGATCGTGGCCGCCATGATGCTGATTTACATCTTGTTGGGCACCGTGATGGAAGAACTCACGATGGTGCTGCTGACCATTCCCTTGTTTTTCCCCATCGTGGTCCAGCTGGGGTTTGACCCCGTCTGGTTTGGGGTGTTGATCGTGATGGTCATTCAAATCGGCCTGATCTCGCCACCGGTGGGCATGAACCTGTTTGTGCTCAACACCTTGCTGCCCAAGGTGGGGCTGACCACCATCTTCCGTGGTGTGTGGCCACTGGTTTTGGTGCTGGTCATCACGCTGGGCATTCTGCTGGCTTTCCCCAGCCTCAGCCTGTGGTTGCCGTCCATGATGGACTGAGTTCAGCGCACCCTGCAAAAAAGGCACACCCTGGGGTGTGCCTTTTTCATTGGCGCAGATTGATTGGCACAAATTCATTGATGCTTATGCGCCGCCCAATCAGGCTCAGGACTTGGTCGGCAGGTGCACCACCCGCTGCGGGAAGGGGATCTCGATGCCATGGTCCCGCAAGGTTTTCAAGATGGCCAGGTTGACGTCCGACTTGAGGTTCAGTTGGCCGCTGGCAGGATCGTCAAACCAGTAGTTCACGGTGAACTCCAGTCCATCGGCACCAAACGCCGACAAAGCCACCGAAGGGGCCGGCTCGGCCAACACCCGTGGCTGCGCCTGGCAGGCTTGCTGCAACAACTGCATCACCTCGTCCACCGGTGCGTTGTACGCCACCGACACCGTGGTGCTTTGCGCCACCTTGGTATCGGCCAGCGACAAATTCTCTACACGCTGCGTGATCAACATCTCGTTGGGCACAATGGATTCACGCCCGGTGGGCGAACGGATCAGGGTGTAGCGGGCCTTGATGTCGGTGATGCGCCCCTCAAAGTTATCCACCTTGACCATGTCACCGATGCGCATGCTGCGCTCGGCCAGGATCACAAAGCCGCTGACATAGTTGGCTGCCAGTTTTTGCAAACCAAAACCAATGCCCACGCCCACCGCACCACCCAGCACCGACAAGGCCGTCAAGTCAATGCCCACCGCTGACAAAGCCAGCAACAAACCGACAAACATCAGCAAGGCCCGCACCGTGTTGCTGATGACCATGCGCAAAGACAAGTCACTTCCCGTGGCCGACTTGAGCAAGCGCGACTCCAAGGCCGAAGAAATCCACAGCATGACGATCAGCACCGCCCCTGCCGTGAGCGCCCCTTCGATCAGCGTGCGCACCGACAACATGGCGCCGCCAATCTTCCAGCGAATCTGGTCCAGCTCGTCCAGAAGCAACGGCAAAATGCCAGTGACCCACAACACCACAGCCAGCCAGGCGATCCAGGAAATCGTGCGCTCCAGCACCCGCACAAACGGGGCGGCGCCAAACGCCACTTGCAACACCTTGACCCCGAACCGAATCAAGGCCAACGACATGCAGACCGGCAGCAAAATGCCAAACAAGGCCACCGGGTGGTCCGTGGTCAACAGCGTGCGGGCCGCAAACGTCAAGCCCAGCAAGACCACAGGAAACAAGACCCCGTCAATCAAGCGCTTGCCCAGCAAAACAGACAAGTCCTGCGCGGCAAAAGCCCGGCGAACGCTCCAGACGAACAGCCAGGCCAATGCAATACACGCCGCAAACGCCGCCAGCACCAGAAACGATTCGGCGCTGACCAAAGAATTGAGCCAGACCATGGGGTCGGCCATGTGCGCCAATTTCAGGCTCGCCATGTGGGTTTCCTTTTTTCGATGAAGGCCTGAACGCCTTCTTGGGCCACGTCATCCATCATGTTGCAGGCCATGGTTTGGCCGGCCAATTGGTAAGCGGCTTCCACGCCCATTTCACGCTGTTTGTAAAACAGCGCCTTGCCCAAGCGCACCGCTTCGCGTGGTTTGGCCACAATCGCCTGCACCAAATCTTCGACTTGCGCATCCAGTTCAGCGGCCGCGCACACCCGGTTGACCAGCCCCCGGCGGCACGCCTCGTCCGCCGAAATGAAGCCGCCCGTCAGCAGCATTTCCATGGCCTGTTTGGCATGCATGTTCCGCACCAAAGGCACGCTGGGTGTGGCGCAAAACAGACCCACGTCAATGCCGTTCACGCCAAAGTTGGCGCTGTCGGCCGACACGGCCAAATCGCACTGCGCCACCAACTGGCACCCCGCGGCGGTGGCCAGGCCTTGCACGCGGGCGATCACGGGCACCGGCAAATGCTGGATCGCCAGCATCATGCGGCTGCACTGCGCGAACAGCGTTTGGTAGTAGGCCAACTGCGGCTGGGCCCGCATCTCCTTCAGGTTGTGCCCAGCGCAAAACGCCTTGCCGGCAGCGGCCAGCACCACCACACGCGCCTGCCCGTCTTGCCCAATGGCGCTCAAGGCGCGTTGCAGCGCAGTGATCAGGGCTTCACTCAGGGTGTTGAAACTGGCGGGGTGGTTCAAGGTCAGCCGATGCACACCCCGCGCATCGCGCGTGTGCAACAACAGATCTTCGGGAAGGGGAGCGGTGGCATCGGTCATGCCCTGATTGTGCCCAAACCGGAACCCACCGGATCGAACCAACCCGCCCGCTTTCAAACGTCGGCCAACACCCGGAGGTGCGCTTCCACGCTGCGGCCCAAAGCGCTGAGGTTGTAGCCGCCCTCCAGGCAACTCACGATGCGGCCTTTGGCATGGCGCTGCGCCACCTCCTTGATGCGCTGGGTGATCCAGGCGTAATCCTGCTCCACCAGCCCCATCTGGCCCATGTCGTCTTCGCGGTGGGCGTCAAAGCCTGCGCTGATGAAAATCAACTCGGGCCGGTGCGCTTCCAGCCGGGGCAACCACATCATGTCGATCAATTCGCGAATGTCCATGCCCCTGGTGTAGGCCGGAACGGGCAAGTTGAGCAGGTTGGCCGCATCCGATTGCGCGCCCCCTTCCGGATAAAACGGATGCTGGAAAAAACTCACCATCAAAATACGGGCATCCCCCGCCACGATGTTCTCTGTGCCGTTGCCGTGGTGCACGTCAAAGTCCACAATCGCCACCCTTTTCAGGCCATGGCGCTCCAGCGCGTATTTGGCGGCAATGGCGACGTTGTTGAAAAAGCAAAAACCCATGGCCTTGTCGCGGCAGGCATGGTGCCCCGGCGGGCGCACGGCACAAAAAGCGTTTTCCAGTTCGCCCGACAAAACGGCGTCGGTCGCGTCAATGGCCGCACCGGCCGACAGCAACGCCGCTTCCCAGGTGTGCGCGTTGATCAGCGTGTCCGGGTCCAGGGCGGTGTGGCTGGGGCCGCCAGCAGCCATGTCCTCACGCAAGGCATCGCCCAAACCACGCAAAGCCGCCACATGCATGCGCCCATGGGCCAACTCGATGTCGGCCAGCGCCGCAGGAGAAGGCTCACGGCGCTGCAAAGCCATGTCCAGCCCCGTGATCAGCAAACGGTCTTCGATGGCCCCGAGCCGCTCCGGGCACTCCGGATGGCCCGCGCCCATTTCGTGTTTCCAGCATGTGGGGTGTGTGAAATAACCTGTCGCGCCCATACGGTTTGTCTTCCTGCATGCTCAACACTTTGGCAAAAATGTTGAATTTTTTGAATCGCTGCAATTTGCGTGTTTTCAGCTTATCACGCCAAGCCCACACCTTCGCCTGAACCATCCTTGGGCGATTAAACTGGCCGCGCATGATTTTTCCACCACACCCCTCACGCCGCCTTGCGCCGCGCCATCTGAACACCGTCTGCGCCGCTCTGCTGGGCCTGGCTTTGTCATGGACATGGCTGAACCCCGCCCAAGCACAAGACACCCCCGCCAAACAGCCAAAGCACGCGCAGCACGCGGGCAAAAAAGCCAAGAAAAAACCCACCAACGCCCGCGCAGCCCGTCCACCGCTGGGCAAAAAAACCGCATCGGCACGCGGCACCCCCTTGAACCAACACCCCGAAGTGGCGCTGTGGGCGCAAGAAGCCGCCCATCGGCTGCAGCTCGATCCGGCCTGGGTGCAAAAAACCATCGCCCAAGCCCAACGCTTGCCCGCGGTGGAAAAACTGGTGCTGCCCCCTGCCAGCCCGGTGGCCAAAGACTGGAGCGCCTACCGGGCGCGCTTCATTGAGCCGGTCCGCATCCAGGCCGGGGTACGGTTTTGGTTGCAACACCGGGCCACGCTGGAGCGGGCCGAACGCGAATACGGCGTCCCCGCATCGATCGTGGTCGGCATCATTGGCGTCGAAACGCTGTATGGCCAAAACACCGGCAATTTCCGCACCGTGGACGCTTTGGGCACCTTGGCCTTTCATTTCCCGCAAGCCCACCCCCGCGCCGCCGAACGCCAAGCTTTTTTCCGCAGCGAGTTGGAGCAATTTTTGCAACTGACTTCACGCAGCGGTGCAGACCCTCTGGCCATCCGGGGCAGCTACGCGGGTGCCTTGGGTTTGCCCCAGTTCATGCCCTCCATCTGGGCGAAATTCGCCGTCGATTTTGATGGCGATGGCCGCATCGACCTGTTTGGCAGCCCCCAGGACGCCATTGGCTCGGTGGCCAATTACTTTCGCGCCTTCCAGTGGCGCCCCGGCATGCCCACGCATTACCCCGTCACGCTGACCCCAGGCCAGACCGACATGGACAGCTTGCTGGCCCCCGACATCTTGCCCACCTTCAGCGTGGCCAGTTTTGTAGGCCAAGGCGCCGCGCTGGAAGGTGCAGCGCTCACGCACCCCGGCCCGCTGGCACTGATCGAGCTGCGCAACGGCAGCAACGCCCCCAGCTACGTGGCAGGCACCGAAAACTTCTACGCCATCACCCGCTACAACTGGAGCAGTTATTACGCCATGGCGGTGATCGAGCTGGCCGAGGCGGTGGCGCGGGAGGTTAAAAGCGCCCCTTGATCGGTCTTTTGCTGCCATGGCAGGGCCGACTAAGTAAAATCAGACGGATTAACTCTTAAGCCCACCATGTCCACCCTCTTGCTTGTTGAAGATGAAACCTTGCTTCGGGAAGGCATACAGGAAATACTTGAAGCACATGGGTATGTGGTCATAGGAGCTGCAGATGGCGTGGAGGCAATTGAGTGGTTAGGGCAAGTGACTGTCCATCTGATAGTGACAGACCTCTTCATGCCCAACATGAATGGCGTTGAATTTATAGAGCATGTGAGTGCCAATCACCCCCAGACACCTGTGATCGTGATTTCTGGCAGCACTGGCACAGCCATGAAAAGGATGGGTATTGAAAGCATCCATGTGCCTGGCGCTACAGCGAGCATTATGAAACCATTCAAAGCAGCAGAACTTGTCGCTCTGATTCAAAAAGTTCTGGCTGCGACTTAAATCATGCTGGCCATTCAGGTGCGCCACCCCACCAGCCCACATGGGGCAGGTGGCTGCCAAATAGCCTACCGCCTGATTGGCTATTGATTCTGAACACGGTAAGTGCCCAGCGCCTGGGCCAGCACATCACCCTGTTGGTCAAGCAATTGCGCTTCGCAAAAAACCATGGTCTTGCCACCGCCGACGACCTTGGCCGTGGCCTCGGACTTGGCTGTGACCGGTCGCATGAAGGAGATGTGCAAGTCCACCGCAACCACCACGTGGTCGCGCGCACTGCGCTGATGAAGACTGAGCCCGGCCGCTTTGGTCATGGCTTCGTCCAGCCAGGCCATAACAGCACTGCGCGTCAATGGGGTCTGCGCTTCAGGGGCGGTGATCATGTGGGCACCTGGCATCGGGGTGTTCATGGGCGTTCACTGCGGTCTGGGCAAATAACGAAAAGAACCATGCGCCTTGGCCACCAGCTGCCCCTGTGCATCGCTCACCTTGGCCTGGCACCAGGCCACATCGTCGTCATGCGTCACCACCTCGCCTTGCGCGGTCAGCGGGCCGCGACCCGGCGCCAAAAAACAGGTGTCCAGGTTCAGCGTGACCACGGTTTTTTGAAAATCCACGCGCAACACTGCCGCACTGGCCATCACCACATCGAGCATGGTGACCACCACACCGCCATGCACCGCACCGATCACATTGCCCAGATCGGCGTGCGGGTCGAGCGAAATTTGCGCCTTGCCGCCTTCGGAATAATCGCGCTGCATGCCGATCAGGCGTGTGAAGGGCGTCTTCGCAAAAATGGCTTTGGCACGACGCTTGAGTCGGTCAAGCCAAGCGTTTGAATGGCAGTAAAACGTTGATCTTGTCCCAGCCCTGCGGCATGCGACTGGTATTTTTAAGGTTGATATACAGCAACCACAGGATAAATAGCCTGACCAACAACACCAACGTCAGCAAAGGCGTTGGCTTGGACAACTGCTCTGCATAGATGTTGAACAGATCGAAAATGAAATTGACACATCCAACCAAAAGTATGCAAAAAAACAAAATACCCATATACCAATCCTTGAAGTAGGCATATGCGGCCAGGCCAATAACAGAGATCAAAAACCAGCCTCTGAAGTAAAGGAATTTACTCAATCTGGCGATCTCTATCGCCTCGCTGGAGAAGTTGGCGGCAACTACCTCTGGGAAAAACAGCAGCCTCAGTGCGTAGGCTCCGGACAGGAGAAGAATGAACCAAGACCGAAGTGGAAAGTAGGTATCTATGGATTGGTTGGGAAACGCCCCCCAACCTTGAATCAATGCATCAAGCTCTACAGCACTGACCAGCGGCTTGTTTTCATTCATTAAATTGGCTTAGATAATCAAGACGTTGCTTTTTATACACCGAAACGGAATAACCACGCATGATGAATGTTTTGCCCAGGGCTTTTGTATCCCGCAACCATTGCATTTACCCCGCCAGCAAGGACTTGATGCAATCGTTGATGACGATCAACACAGACGCCTGGTCTGGCGCCACATGAGCAAAAGGATTTTGCAGGGGCCGCAGGCATGAGTGCGCCTGCAGCGCGGGCTAAGCCCCGAAAACTGGGCCAACTGGGCCGAAACGAGGGGGAATCGGCGGCGAATTCAAAGTCGGTTTCACCATGCGAACGTTCACGCTTCAACTCGCGTTTTGGGGGGGTTATGCAGACCATCCTTAACAAAAAACGCAAACTTGCCAGGACAAGAAATAAAGCAGGCGGATTCAACAGTGAACCGCAAAACATGAATTTTCTTGGTGGGTGCGAACTGGGTGCCTGCTTGTTGCGCCGAACCTGGATGGCGGGCATGTGTGCGGGTTTGACTGCTGCGCTCAACCGGTGTCGCCATGGGGTCGTTGAGGCTCCCCAATCGCCCATCGCCTGATTGGCTATTGATTCTGAACACGGTAAGTGCCCAGCGCCTGGGCCAGCACATCACCCTGTTGGTCAAGCAATTGCGCTTCGCAAAAAACCATGGTCTTGCCACCGCCGACGACCTTGGCCGTGGCCTCGGACTTGGCTGTGACCGGTCGCATGAAGGAGATGTGCAAGTCCACCGCAACCACCACGTGGTCGCGCGCACTGCGCTGATGAAGACTGAGCCCGGCCGCTTTGGTCATGGCTTCGTCCAGCCAGGCCATAACAGCACTGCGCGTCAATGGGGTCTGCGCTTCAGGGGCGGTGATCATGTGGGCACCTGGCATCGGGGTGTTCATGGGCGTTCACTGCGGTCTGGGCAAATAACGAAAAGAACCATGCGCCTTGGCCACCAGCTGCCCCTGTGCATCGCTCACCTTGGCCTGGCACCAGGCCACATCGTCGTCATGCGTCACCACCTCGCCTTGCGCGGTCAGCGGGCCGCGACCCGGCGCCAAAAAACAGGTGTCCAGGTTCAGCGTGACCACGGTTTTTTGAAAATCCACACGCGACACCGCCGCACTGGCCATCACCACATCGAGCAAGGTGACCACCACGCCGCCATGCACCGCACCGATCACGTTGCCCAGATCGGCATGCGGGTCGAGCGAGATTTGCGCCTTACCGCCTTCGGAGTAATCGCGCTGCATGCCGATCAGGCGCGTGAAGGGCGTCTTCGCAAAAATGGCTTGGGGGTCGTCGGAGATGACGGGTTTCATGGGGGCGCTTTCAATCCAGCTTGAAGCCGATGTCCTTGAGCATCTTCGCGTCGCGCTCGTAGGCCGTGTGGGCATAAGCGGTGTAGGCCTCGCCCGTCATCAGGTTGTGCTGCATGTCGAAGTTTTCCAGCTGGGTTTGGTAGGCGGCATCCAGCGAGGCCTTGCGGAAAGCAGCGGCCAGCTTGGCCGCAATGGCCGGCGGCAGGTTCTTGGGCGCCACCAGCCCCATGGGCGAGTCGATGGTGAGGTCAAAGCCCGAAGCCTTGACGGTCGGCACACCCGGGTAGCCTTTCAAAGGCTCTTGCGTGAAAGTGGCCAGCAGCCGCGCTTTTCCGCCACGCACCTGCGGGCCGAAACCGGGATCTCCATACACGTCCAGATGGCGGCCAATCAAGGCGGTGAACGCCTCACCACCGCCCTTGAAGGGCACCATGTTGAAGGAGGTGCCCGCCATCTTGGCCAGACGCTCGGCCACGATGCGGTTGATGCTGATCGCGCCCACCGTGCCCCAACTGATGGCGCCGGGACGCTTTTTGGCATCGGCCAGCAAGTCGCCCAAGGTCTGCCACGGCGCATCGGCCGCCACGCAAATACCGGTGGTCAGGTTGAACAAGCCGATCAGGTAGCTGAAGTCCTTGAGCGGATCGAAGTTGACCTTTTGCACCAGCGGCGCACGGATCACCGAGTTGTGCATCACGGCCACGGTGTAACCGTCCGACTCGGGCATCGTGGCCAACGTGGCGGTGCCCATGACCCCGCCTGCGCCGGGCTTGTGCATCAGCACCACCGGCTGGCCCAGCTCCTTGGCTGCAGCTTCGGCCAATGTGCGAAAAATCGGATCCAACGAGCCGCCCGGCGGAAAAGGCAGCACCAGCTGGATCGGCTTGCTGGGGAACGTGTCTGCCCGACTTTGCGCCAAGCCCGAGCCCGCCACCGCCATGGCAGACATGGCCAACAGCGCTTGCCTGCGGTGCAACGAAAATCCGTGGGTGTCCATTTTTGTCTCCTGGCGTGATGCACAGCGCGCTTGTCATCAAGCACAGGCCGATGCGATCTACGTGGCCTCAGGGTAAGGCCGGGACAGGCCTTCTTCAAATGGCCGAAAAGCACAAAACCGCTGGCAAAACCTGCCAAGCACAGGCGCAGCCAACCGATGACGTCGGTGAAAGGCGCACGCCCTGCCCCGCGTCAAACCACCCCTTGCTCGCGCAGACGCTGGAAGGCCGCTTCGTCAAGCTGGAGCTTGTCGCAAAGGATGTCCCGGGTGTGCGCGCCCAGCAGGGGTGGGCTGCGGTGCTCGACCGGGGTTTTTGAAAAGCGCAAAGGGCTGCGCACGCTGGGCACATCGCTGCCACGGCCGTGTGGCAGCGTCAAGGCCAGTTCGCGGTGCTGTGCCTGGGGCTCGGCGAAGACCTGGGCCATGTTGTTGATCGGGCCGCAGGGCACGCCCGCTTGTTGCAGGGCTTGCAGTAAATCTTGCTGTCGCCAAGTGGCCAACACCGGCGCCAGCTGCGCCAGCAGGTCGCTGCGCGCGGCCACGCGTTTGGCGTTGCTGTCAAAGCGCGCGTCGGCGGCCCACTCGGGGTGCCCCAGCACTTTGCAAATGCTCTGGAACTGGCCGTTGTTGCCGGCCGCCACGATCAGGTGCCCGTCCAGGCAAGCCACCACTTCCGAGGGCGCGGCAATCGGGTTGGTGTTGCCGACCCGGGTCGGGTTGACGCCGTTCATCAAAAAGCCCAGCGCCAGGTGCCCATTCAGCGCCACCGCCGCGTCCAGCATCGACGCGTCGATGTATTGGCCCTGGCCGCTGCGCTCGCGGTGAAACAGTGCGCCGAGGATGGCGATGGCGGCGTACAGCCCGGTCACCACATCGACCACCGGAATGGCGGTGCGCATCGGCTCGCCGCCGGGCGTGCCGTCGGGCTGGCCGCAGGTGCTCATCATGCCCGCCATGCCTTGCAAGATGAAGTCGTAAGCGGGGCGCGAGGCCATCGGCCCGGTCTGGCCGAAACCGGTGACCGAGCAATAAATCAGGTCTTGCCGACCCGCGCTCAAGCTCTCATGGTCGAGGCCATATTTGCGCAAGCCGCCGACCTTGTAGTTCTCTACCACCACGTCGCATTGCGCGGCCAGTCGGCGCACCAGGGCTGCGCCTTCGGGCGTGGCGATGTCCAGCGTGATCGAGTGCTTGCCCCGGTTGTAGGCCATGTACAAGGCCGAGTCGTTGCTGTCGCCGCCGTGTTCGGCATCGGGCAAAAAAGGGCCCATGCGGCGGGTGTCGTCGCCCTCGCCGGGCTTTTCGATTTTGTAGACCGTGGCCCCCATGTCGGCCAGGGTCTGGGTGCACAAAGGACCGGCGATGATGCGCGTCAGGTCCAGCACCTGGATGCCTTCAAAAATGGATTTCATGTTGGACTTTCTGCGGAGCCTCAAAGCCCCAGACGTTTGGCAATCAAATCTTTCATGACCTCTTCGGCGCCGCCGCCGATCATCATCACCTTGACCTCACGGTACAGGCGCTCGACGCGGGTGCCACGCATGAAGCCCATGCCGCCCAGGATCTGCACCGCTTGGTCGGCGCAGAACTGGAAGGTCTGCGTGGCCACATTCTTGGCCATGGCGATCTGTGCAAAGGGCGACTGGCCCGCGTCCAGGCGCAGCGCCAGATCGTCCAGCAGGGCGCGCGTGGCTTCGATGCGCGTGGCCATGTCGACCAGCTTGTGGCGGATCACCTGCCGCTCCGACAGCGCCTGGCCAAAAGTCTTGCGCTCGCGCGCCCAGGCCACGGCGTCGTGCAGGCAAACCTGGGCATAGCCGCAGGCAGCCGCCGCCAGAGCCAAGCGTTCGTGGTTGAAGTTGCGCATGATCACGGCAAAGCCCTGGCCTTCTTGGCCGATCAGGTTGGCGGCGGGCACGCGGCAATCGCTGAAGCCGATCTCGGCGGTGTCCGAGGCCCACCAGCCCATTTTCTGCAAAGGCTGGCGGCTCAGGCCCGGGGTGTCGCCGTCGATCAGCAGCAAGGACACCCCTGCAGCGCCGGGCCCGCCGGTGCGCACCGCCACGGTGAAATGGTCGGCGCGCATGCCCGAGGTGATGAACATCTTGGCGCCGTTGACGATGTAGACGTCGCCCTCGCGCCGCGCGCGCGTGCTCAGCTGCGCCACGTCGGAGCCGCCGGCCGCTTCGGTGATGGCCAGCGCCGCGATTTTTTCTCCGGCCAGGATGCCCGGCAGCACGCGCGCTTTGAGCGCTTCGCTGCCCGCGCTGGCAATGGGCGGCGCGCCGATGGTGTGCGAAAACAGGCCCGAGGCCACGCCGCCCGAGCCGCCCCAGGCGCGCGTCTCGAACAAGATGAGGCGGTGCAAGGCGTCGCAGGGCACGCCGCCATAGGCCTCGGGAAAACCCAGCTGCAGCAGCCCCGCCTCGGCCGCCTTGCGGTACAGCGCGCGCGGGAATTCACCGGCCTCGTCCCAGGCGTTGGCATGCGGGGCCACCTCGGTCTCGAAAAAGCGGCGCACGCTGGCGCGAAAGACTTCGTGTTCGGCGCTGTAGTGGCGCGGGTTGGGGGCTTGCAGCATGCGTGGCGCTCAGCTAGGGGTTTCGTCGGTGTCCAGAAAAGCCGGCGGCTGCGCGAGCGCAAAGCCGTTGTAGGGCCGCGAATTGCGGTGCGCTGGCAACGCCCAGGTGTGCTTGGCATTGGGCACGCCGCCATCGACACGCAACGTGGTGCCGGTGATGAAGGCGGCCGCGTCCGACAGCAAAAACACCACCGCCGCGCTGACCTCGGCTTCAGTGGCCAGACGCTGCAAAGGCACTTTGCGCGCCAGCTGACGGATGCGGTTTTTGAAGTCTTCGGGGTAGGTGTCGAGCCCGCTGGAGGCCACCCAACCCGGCGCCACGGCGTTGACGCGCACGCCTGACGCAGCCCATTCGCAGGCCGCCGTTTCGGTCAGGTTGAGCATGCCCGCCCGTGCCGCACCCGAGTGGCCCATGCCCGGCATGCCGTGCCACATGTCGGCAATGATGTTGACCACCGCACCACCATGCGCTTCCATCCATTGCGTATAGCATTCACGCGCCATCAAAAAGCCACCGGTGAGGTTGTTGCGCACCACCGTCTCCCAGCCTTTTTGGCTGATGTCGCGCAGCGGCGCCGGGAACTGACCACCGGCGTTGTTGAAGAGTCCGTCAATGCGCCCATGCTGCGCCAGCACCTGGCCCACCGCCGCGCGCACCGCCTCTTCCTCGCGGATGTCGCAGACGTGCAGGCTGATGCGCGCCTGGGGCAGGGCTTGGCTGATTTCGGCCTGCACCGCCAGCAGCTTCTCCAGCTTGCGACCGAGCAGGGCCAGATCGGCGCCCAGGTTAGCCAGCTCGTGCGCCGTGCAACGGCCAATGCCACTGCCGCCACCCGTGACCAGGACCACGCGGCCGGCCATCAGCCCTGGACGAAAAACGGAATGGTAGGTGGCCGAAGCAGGTGCATCGACCGGCAGGCTGCGCGTCATGGGCGGGCGTTCGGGCAGGGCCATGGGGTCTCCTTTGTGAACAGGATGGGTCACGCCAATCTAGAAAAGTCTGGCACCCAAGACAAGCACCACGCCGCCATTTGTGCACCATGTGCACATGGTGTTTGCCCTAATCGGGCGGACTGTGGCTCGCTCAGCGCACCAGCAAGGGCCACTGCGCGCGCATGAGCGCTGCCAGCTGCGGCGCCCGGCTCAGCGGCACGCGCGTTTTTGAGCCACCGATGGACAAAGCCGCCGTGGCGACGCCGCCTAGCGGCCAGTGCAGGCCCACCGCCGCGATGCCGGCGGTGTTGCGGTAAGCAAAGCCGCGCTGGCGTGCGCTCTGCACCCAGCGCAACAGCTGCGCCAGCGTCACCCCTTCGAGCGCGTAGGCCTCGCGATGCCGGGCGTGGTGTTGCAACACCGCTTCTTCGCTTTGCGCGGCCAGCATGGCGATGCTGGCCACGCCCAAGCCCAGCAGCCGCGTCTCACCCACGGTTTGTTGGAAGGCCCGCACCGCGTGCGCACCTTGCTCCAGGTGCAGGCAGTGGCTGTAGTCGCCCACGCGCAAGACCAAAAACACGTTGTCGCCGCTCAGGCGTGCTAGCGTCTTCATGACCAGCTGGCATTGACGAATTAAGGCCGCCTGCCCCAGACTGGCGGCGCCCCAGGCCGTGGCTTGCGCGCCCAGGGTGTAAAGGCCACTGTCTGCATCACGCTCAACCAACCCAGTGTGTTGCAGGCTGCCCAGCATGCGCCAGGCGGTGGTGCGGTCCAGGCCGCTGGCCTGCACCAGGGCTTGCAAGCTGATGCCCAGGTCGTGCTGACGGGCCACCAGATTGACCAGCCCCACCGCTCGGTCAATGCTTTGCGCGCCAGGCCGATGGCCCGGTTTTTTCGGGCCACTCATGGGTGAAACATCAGGGAAAGCACCATGTGCACATTATGCACAGACCGCTTGCCCTGGATGGCGCTGACACAGACGCTGCGGTTGAATGGTCTTGGGGGGCACCGCGCCAGGTGGCCTGACACACCGATGAAACCCATGACACCTTTTCAGACCCAGATCCATCCGGCCTCCGAAGCCTTTGCGTCGCAACGCCAGGGCATGCTGGCACTGATTGACGCCTGGCATGCGCTGGAGCAACGCGCCAGCGACGCCTCGGCCAAATCGGCCGAGCGCTTTGCCAAGCGCGGCGCCTTGCTGCCGCGCGAGCGGCTGGCGCAACTGCTCGACCTCGGTGCCCCGTTCTTGCCGCTGGCCACGCTGGCCGGTTACGGCATGGACGACCCCGACCTCTCGCGCTGCGTGCCCGGCGGCTCGCAGTTGGCGGGCATCGGCCAGGTCAGCGGCGTGCGCTGCATGGTGGTGGTCACCGACGCCGGCATCGACGCCGGCGCGCTGACCGAAGCCGGCAACCAAAAGCTCATGCGCTGCCAGGAGATCGCGCTCGAAAACAAGCTGCCCTTTGTGCACCTGGTCGAGTCGGCCGGATCGAACCTGCGCAAGTACCGCGTCGAGAAATTCATCCGCGGCGGCGGCATGTTCTACAACCTGGCGCGCCTTTCGGCCGCCGGCCTGCCGGTGATCACGGTGGTGCACGGCTCGTCCACCGCAGGTGGCGCCTACATGCCCGGCCTGTCGGACTACGTGATCATGGTGCGTGGTCAGGCCAAGGCCTTTTTGGCCGGGCCGCCCCTGCTCAAAGCCGCCACTGGCGAGATCGCCACCGACGAAGCGCTGGGCGGCACCGACATGCATGCCAGCGTGAGCGGTCTGGCCGAGTACGTGGCGCAAAACGACGCCCATGCGATTGCCCTGGCCCGCGATGTGCTGGCCGCCATCGACTGGCCGCGTGCTGCGGTGCCTGAACCCACACAAGCGCCGCGCCCACCGCGCCTGGCCCCCGAAGAACTGGCCGGCGTGATGGTGCTGGAGCACCGCCAACCCATCGACATGCGCGAGGTCATCGCGCGCGTGGTCGACGACTCGGGCTGGCTGGACTTCAAGCCCGATTACGGCAGCGCCACCGTCTGCGGCCATGCCCGCATCGAAGGCCATGCGGTGGCCTTCATCAGCAACAACGGCCCCATCGACCCGGCCGGCGCGACCAAGGCGGCGCAGTTCATCCACCTGTGCAACCAGTCGGGCACGCCCATCGTGTTTTTGCAAAACACCACCGGCTTCATCGTCGGGCGCGCCTCGGAAGAGGCCGGCATGATCAAGCACGGCGCCAAGATGATCCAGGCCCTGAGCAACTCGCAGGTGCCGCACATCACCATTTACTGCGGTGCCTCGTTTGGCGCAGGCAACTACGGCATGTGTGGGCGGGCCTTCCATCCACGCTTTTGTTTTTCGTGGCCCAACGCCCGCTCGTCCGTCATGGGCGGCGAGCAAGCGGCCACCACGCTCGACATCGTGGCGCGCCAACAAGCCGAGCGCAACGGCAAGCCGGTGGACGAGTCGCGCCTGCAGGCGCAAAAGGCCGAGATCGTGGCCCTGTTTGAAAGCCAGGCCAGCGCCTTCTACACCAGCGGCCATTTGCTCGACGACGGCATCATCGACCCGCGCCAAACCCGCGACGTGCTGGCCCTGGTGCTGGCCACCGTGCGCGAAGCCGCCGCACGCACCCCACGCGCGATGCAGTTCGCCGTGCCCCGTTTCTGAATGTCACGCATTTTCTGAAAGCCTTGCCATGATCTACACCGCCGAACACCACGAGCTGATGGCCAGCCTGCGCCGCTTCATCAGCGCCGAGATCGACCCCTTTGTGAGCGAATGGGAAGCCGCCGAAACCTTTCCCGCGCACGAGCTGTTTCGCAAGATGGGGCAGCTCGGTTTTCTGGGCATCACCAAACCCGAGGCCTATGGCGGCATGGGGCTGGACTTCAGCTACGCGCTGGCCGCCGCCGAAGCCATCGGCCACGCGCACGCACAAGGCGTGGCCATGGGCATCGGCGTGCAAACCAATATGGCCACGCCGGCGCTGGCCAGCTTTGGCTCGGATGAACTGCGGCGCGAGTTCCTGGCCCCGGCCATCGCGGGCGAGGTGGTGGCCAGCATCGGCGTGAGCGAACAAGGCGCGGGCTCGGATGTGTCTTCGCTGCAAACACGCGCGCGCCGCGACGGCGACGACTACGTCATCGACGGCGCCAAGATGTGGATCACCAACGGCACCCAGGCCGACTGGATCTGCCTGCTGTGCAACACCTCAGACCGGCCGGCGCACAAAAACAAATCGCTCATCATCGTGCCGCTCAAGGACGCGGCCGGGCGCCGCGCCAAGGGCATCGAAATGCAAAAGATCAAGAAGTTCGGCATGTGGAGCTCGGACACCGCGCAAATCTTTTTTGACGGGGTGCGCGTGCCGGTGCGCCACCGCATCGGCGAAGAAGGCATGGGCTTCATCTACCAGATGAAACAGTTCCAGGAAGAGCGCCTGGACGGTGCGGCGCGGCGCCTGGCCAGCATCGCGCTGATCGAGGAAACCGCCACCTATCTGCGCCAGCGCGTGGCCTTTGGCAAACCGCTGCTGGACAACCAGTTCATCCAGTACAAGCTGGCCGAACTCAAGACCGAGATCGAAGCCCTGCGCGGCCTGATCCACATGGCCACCCACGCCTATGTGCAGGGCCAGGACGTGACCGAGCTGGCCTCGATGGCCAAGCTCAAGGCCGGCCGCCTGGGCCGCGACGTGGCCGACTGGTGCATGCAGTTTCAGGGCGGCATGGGCTACACCTGGGACAACCGCGTCTCGCGCGCCTACCGCGACTACCGGCTGGGCTCGATCGGCGGCGGCGCGGACGAGGTGATGCTGATGGTGATCGCCCGCAAGATGGGCCTGATGGACACGGCTGTCTGAAGGAAACCCTCATGAAATACGAACATCTGCTGGTGGAACACACGCACCATATTTTCTGGGTCACGCTGCATCGCCCCGAGACGCGCAACGCGCTGTCGCCCGAGATGGTGGCCGAGCTGGCCCATGCCTTCATCCAGGCCGCACATGACGACGCCGTGCGCGCAGTGGTGCTGCGCGGCAGCGCGGGCTTTTTCAGTGCCGGTGGCCATGTGGGCAATTTCCAGTCGCGACTGCAGGCCACCGACCACACTGAAGTCGACCCGGCGGTCAACCGCAACCGGGCCTTTGGCCATTTGCTGCAAGCCCTCACGGCCCTGCCCATGCCGGTGCTGGCCGTCGTCGAAGGCGCGGCCATGGGCGGCGGCATGGGCCTGGCTTGCTGCGCCGACATCGTGCTGGCCACCGAGGACGCCCGCTTTGCCCTGAGCGAAACCGGCCTGGGCCTGATCCCGGCGCAGATCGCGCCCTTTGTGCAGGCCCGCGTGGGCCGCCGTGTGGCGCTGCGCCTGGGCCTGAGTGGCGAGCGCGTGAGCGGCGCGCTGGCGCAATCGCTGGGCCTGGTGGATGCGCTGGCCGCTGACAGCGACGCGCTGAACGCACTGCAAGCGCAATGGCTCAACCGCATTCTGGCCTGCGGCCCGCAGGCCAACCGTGCGCTAAAGGCGCTGCTGTCGCGTGACGTGGCCGGTGACCATTCACTCGGCGCCTGGCTCGACGACGCGGCCCAGCGCTTTGCGCAATGCCTGCGCGGCGAAGGCGCCGAGGGCATCGCCGCCTTCCGCGAGCGGCGCCCAGCCGCCTGGGCCGTCACGCTGCAAGCGGCCGATGTGGCGCGACTGCATGGCCGCAGCGTGTCTCCTTCCTTGTCCTCTCCTGCCTGAGCCGTCCATGCGCCCCACCAAAAACATCCGCCCTTTTCACACCGTGCTGGTGGCCAACCGGGGCGAGATCGCGTTGCGCGTGCTGCGCAGCGTGCGCCGCCTGGGCTATGGCGCAGTCGCCGTGTATTCCGAGGTCGACCGCGACAGCCCGCATGTGCAGGCCGCCGACCGCGCCGTGTGCATCGGCGCGGCGGCCCCCGCCCAGTCTTACCTGAACACCGAAGCGATCTTGGCCGCCGCCCGTCTGGCCGGGGCCGACGCGGTGCACCCTGGCTATGGATTTTTGTCGGAGAACGGCGACTTTGCCGACGCGGTGGATGCGACCGGCCTGGTCTTCATCGGACCCTCGGGCGCGAGCATCCGCGCCATGGGCAACAAGGCCGGGGCCAAGCGTTTGATGCAAGGCTGGGGCATGCCCTGCATTCCCGGCTACGAAGGGGAAGATCAGAGTGACGCGGCCTTTGTGCGCGAAGCCCAACGCATCGGCTTTCCGATCATGTGCAAAGCCGCAGCGGGCGGTGGCGGGCGCGGCATGCGGCGGGTCGACACCCCCGATACGCTGCTGGGCGCACTGGCCTCGGCGCGCTCAGAGGCACTCAGCGCCTTTGGCTCGGACGAGCTGATTCTGGAGCGGGCACTCGACCAGCCACGGCATGTGGAAATCCAGCTGCTGGCCGACAGCCAGGGCCAGGTGCTGCACCTGGGCGAGCGCGATTGCTCGGTGCAGCGACGGCACCAAAAGATCATCGAAGAAGCGCCTTCGCCGGCGGTCAGCCCCGCGCTGCGCGCGCGCATGGGCCAGGTGGCGGTGGACTGCGCAAGCGCGCTGGGCTACATCGGCGCGGGCACCATGGAGTTTTTGCTCGACGCCGATGGCGCGTTTTATTTCATGGAGATGAACACCCGCTTGCAGGTCGAGCACGCGGTGACCGAAGCCATCACCGGGCTGGACCTGGTGGAATGGCAGTTGCGCGTGGCCGCTGGCGAGGCTCTGCCCTTTGCGCAGCAAGACATCCAACTGCAAGGCCATGCCATCGAAGTGCGGCTCACGGCCGAAGACGTGCCCGCGGGCTTCTTGCCGCAAACCGGCCCCGTGCTGCGCTGGCGCCCTCCTGCCGGGCACGATGTGCGCGTCGACAGCGCGCTGCGCGAAGGCGGCGAGGTCAGCCCACATTACGACTCGATGGTGGCCAAGCTGGTGGCGCATGGCCGCGACCGCGAAGAGGCGCGCCGCAAATTGCGGTCAGCGGTGCGCGATTGCGTGCTGCTGGGCCTGCCGAGCAACCAGGGTTTTCTGGCTGACTGCCTGAGCGATGCGGTGTTTGTGCAAGGCGTGGGCGTGCACACCGGCTTTGTCGCCGAGCGCATGGGCATGCCCCCGGCCGCACCCGTGCCCAACGCGCGCACCGTGGCGCTGGCCGCCTTGGCCGCGCACGCCGCCAGCCTGCCGTGTGACGCGCAAGGCCGTTTGCAGGCAGGCACTTTGGCGCAAGGCCTGGCCCTGAGCCTGCTGCAATGGGGCGACCAGCGCTGGCACTGCCGCATCAGCCCCCTACCGAGCCCCTCCACCGCAAGCCAGGGCACGGTCTGGCAGGTGCAATGCACACCGCACAACGCCCTCGGCGAATCGGTCAGCCTGAACCTCACGCATGTGCAGTGGCAAGACAACGCGCGCAGCATGTTAGCCCTGGAATGCGAAGGCCTGCACGAGCACATCTGCATCGCCCGCAGCGACACCGGCGTGCAGCTGTTTCACCAAGGCCGGGCCTGGGCTTTTGATTGCCCGCCTGCGCACCGTGCGGCCGAACAAGCTGCGGGCAGCGGCGCCCTGCTGGCCCCGCTCACAGCGCGTGTGCTGCACGTGATGGTGACGCCCGGCCAGCGCGTGCAGGCGGGCGAGCGCCTGCTGGTGCTCGAAGCCATGAAGATGGAACACACGCTGACCGCACCCATCAAGGGCGTGGTGCGCGAGCTGCTGGCGCAAGCCGGTGGGCAGGCGCTCAAAGGCGCGCTGCTGCTGCAGATCGAAGCGGAGGCGGCATGAGCAGCGCCGCCCCCAATGCCAAACAAGCCGTGCGCATCGGCGGGGCCTGTGGCTTCTGGGGCGACTCGGCCATGGCCACGCCACAGCTGTTGCAAGTGCCCGGCCTGCAGTATTTGGTCTACGACTACCTGGCCGAAACCACCATGGCCATCCTGGCCAGGGCGCGGGCCAAAGACCCGGCCCTGGGTTACGCCACCGATTTTGTGCAGGCCGTCATGGCGCCGCACCTGAAGGCGATCCATGAGCGGGGCATCAAGGTCATCGCCAATGCGGGCGGGTTGAACCCCGAGGGCTGCCGCGACGCGCTGCTGCAAGTGGCGCAGGCGCAAGGCCTCACGCTGCGCGTGGCGGTGGTGACGGGCGACGACCTGATGCCGCAGATGGCCGCGCTGCAAGCGCAAGGCCTGCGCACCAGCACCGGCACCGCAGCAGACGCACCCCTGCCCGAACGCCCGCTGTCGGCCAACGCCTATGTGGGCGCGCGCGGCATTGCCCAGGCACTGGCCGCTGGGGCCGAGGTGGTCATCACCGGCCGCTGCGTCGACAGCGCGGTGGTGCTGGGCGCGCTGGTGCACGAGTGGGGCTGGTCCTGGCAGGACTGGGACCGCCTGTCGGCCGGCACGCTGGCGGGCCACCTGATCGAGTGCGGCGCGCAGGCCACCGGCGGCCTCTTCACGGACTGGCAAACGGTGCCCGACTGGGCGAACATCGGCTACCCGGTGATCGACGTGGCCGAGGACGGCAGCCTGGAACTGAGTAAGCCCGAAGGCACGGGCGGCCTGATCCACCCCGGCGCGGTGGCCGAACAAATTCTGTACGAAGTGGGCGACCCCGCGCAGTACCTGATGCCCGACGTCTGCTGCGACTGGCGCGAAGTGCGCAGCGAACGCACAGCGCAGGACACCGTTCGCGTCAGTGGCGCACGCGGCCTGCCCGCGCCCACGCACTACAAAGCCAACGCCACCTGGCAAGACGGCTACCAGCTGCAGTTGATGATGGCCATTCGCGGCATTGACGCACCGCGCAAAGCCGAGCGCACAGCGCAAGCCCTGTTTGAGCGCTCACGCGCGCTCATGGCGCAGGCGGGCTGGGGTGATTACAGCGAGACCTGCGTTGAACTGCTGGGCGGCGAATCGCACTACGGCCCGCACGCGCAGCAGCACACCGCGCGCGAAGTGGTGCTGCGCATTGCAGTGCGCCACGCGCAGGCCAAAGCCCTGACCGTGCTGCAACGCGAATGCGCCAGCAGCGGCACCTCGATGGGGCCGGGCACACGCTCGTCGTTCGCCGGCCGTGCTGACATCCAGCCCGTCATCAAGCTGTGTTCTTTTCTGGTGCCCAAGCAGCAATTGCGCTTGCAGATGCGTTTGGGCGAAGTGGTGCAAGACGCGAGCGACCCAACACCGCTGACCACGGCCAGCGCCAGCGTTAACGTGAATGAACAGCCTTCGGCCGCAGGGGCGGCCTCCCACAACAACCCGAGCGCTGTGGGAGCGCGCCCCTGCGCGCGAATGCCCGATGACTTTCACCATCCAGGGCATCGCTCTGGATTCATGACCGTTAGCCCCAACGAAGCCACGCCAGCCACCACCGATGAGCCCCTGTGCGACTGCCGCCTGATCGACCTGGCCTGGGCGCGCAGCGGCGACAAGGGCGATGATGAAAACATCGGCGTCATCGCCCGCCACGACCGCGCCTGGGACTGGCTGCGCACGCAGCTGCAAGCCGATCAGGTGCAGGCTTATTTCAGCCACCTGGTGCAGGGACCGGTGCAGCGCTACGAAGTGCCCGGCCTGCAGGCCCTCAACTTTGTCTTGCAGCAAGCGCTGGGCGGTGGCGGCGTGTGCAGCCTGCGCTCGGACCCGCTGGGCAAATCGTTTGCGCAAATGCTGCTGGACATGCCACTGCGCGTGCCCGCCTCGCTGCTGGCCCCTCACGTCACCAGATTGAAAGTCTCATAGTGCAACAGCGCGTGATTCGCCGTGCCGCATCAGCCAGACCCTTTCTTGCGCCAGGCCGCGCTCTTGCAGTGCCACGGCCAGATCGCGTGGCGGGTGGTCAAAGGATTCCTGGGTCAGTTTGAAGGTGCCCCAATGCACACCCATGGCTTGCTTGGCCTCCAGGTCCAGCATGAGCTGCACCGCGTCCGCTGGGTTCGCATGCATGCTTTTCATGAAGTCGCGCGGCAAGTAGGCGCCAATGGGCAGGGCCAGAAAGTCCACAGCGCCCAAGCGTTCACGAATGGCTTTGAAGTCGGCGCTGTAGCCCGTGTCACCAGGGAACAGAAAGCGCCAAGCATCCATGGCACCAGGATTTCTCTCCACCATATAACCACCCCAGAGCGAGGCATTGGTGTCAAACGGTGTTCGGCGGCTCCAGTGCTGTGCGGGGGTGAAGTGGATGCGAATGGGCTCTGGCAAGGCTCTGCCATCTTTGTCGCAAGTCACATCCACGTGTTCCCACCAGTCCAACTCGGTCACGTTGGGAATGTTGCGCGCGTCAAACCAGGCTTTCAGGCCGAGCGGCACAAAGATCTGAGGCGTTTGTCCAGACTCGACCATCGCGGCAATGGTCGCACCGCACAGGTGGTCGTAATGGTTGTGTGAAATCAGCAGCACATCAATGGGCGGCAACATGTTCCCTCGCAGTGGCGCAGGCACCATGCGGGGTGCACCGAAGCGTCCGTAAGGCCCGGCAAAGTCAGCCAGTGTGGGGTCGGTCAGCACATTGAGCCCGCCGACCTGCAGCAACACCGACACATGGCCCAACCAGGTGATCAGGGGTGCGTCTTGCCGCTGGGCAATGCGCGCATGGTCGACGGGCACGCTCCACTCCTTGGCGAATGCGGCGTAACCTTTGTGCGGGGCAGAGATCGGTTTGAAGTCGCCGCGCAGGCTGCGCCAAACCATTTCATACCAAGGGAAGTTGCCAATGACGATGGAGGGGTCCCTGTTAGAGAAGCCTGCTTCGCGATGGTGGGCGGGTTTTGTGTGCAAAGTGTCTTTGTTCATGTGGTTGGTCGTTCAAGCTGCAAGCTAATTCAAGAAAGACGGATCGAACGCCATTGAATCACCTCCAGGGTCTGCGCAAGTGTCACCGGCAGCGACGAGGCAAAAATTGGGTCAAAATTTGCGGACCTCAACATTCACCCCAGACGTCCACTGGAATCGCCATGACCCCCATCGCCCCATTCGTCATCTCCCGCGTTTTTCATGCCCCTCGCCCACTGGTGTTCGAGGTGTATACGCAGCCGCACCACCTCGCGCAGTGGCTCAGCCCTGAGGGCTTTCACAACATCCACACCGACATGGACTTTCGCGTCGGGGGCCGTTATCACTACGGCATCCAAGGTGCGAACGGCATGGAAATGTGGGGCAAGCAAGAATTTTTGGACATCGCTTTGAACGAGCGGCTGGTGCATCTGCAAAGCTTTTCAACCCGCGAGGGCGGTCTGGACGCGCATCCCATGGCCCCCACCTGGCCAAAGCTCATGCACGTCACCACCACTTTTGAAGATGTCGCTGGCGTGGGCACCCGTGTCACGATCACGTGGATGCCGCACGACAGTGACGACATCGGCCGCCAAACCTTCGACACAGCACGACCGGGTATGGAAGTGGGCTTTGGAGGCACCTTTGTGAAGCTCGACGCGTATTTGCAGAAGCTGCAGGACTGACTGGGCAGTATTCGACCCACTGCGTCATCCCATCCAACATTGTGAACGGCTTCAATGCAGCGAAACCAGACGGTCACGAATGCCCGGTATAGGGCTGTTCAATCAAACAATTTACCCAGCCGGGAGTTTGCTGAATTCTTGTTTTTGAATCAGTTTATTGAAGCGGGAAAATCAAATGACGTTTCACCCATACCGTCGCAGAGTCGGACATGATTCGCGCCTGCAAGCTGGCCCCGGCGGGCAGGCGAAGCCAACTCCAGGTGCGCAAGCAGTCACCGCGTTCCTGAAGTTGACCTTGCAGCACCAGTAGTTCCGCGCCGTGGGCAAAGGTTTCCTGCCAGATTTGGTCGCGCTGCCAGTATTCGGCGCGCACGACCTCTCGCGTGTCGCTGTGCAAGTCTTGCACCAGCACCCCTGGTTTATGGGTGTCCATGCGTTTAGGCACGACGCTTAGATCGACCTCCACAGACTGACGGTCATGCAGATCGAACTGGCGCAGCTTGACGAAGATGATGGCACCTGGTTCCGACCCCGGCGAGTGTTGGCTGCCCGGTGGGTTACGCACGTAGCGGCCAACTGTGTGGTCGCCCTTTTCGTCTTGAAAAACGCCTTCCAGAACGATGTATTCCTCACCCATATCGTGGGCGTGTGACGGGAAAAATGATCCCTTGGCATAGCGCACGATGGTGGTGGCACGTGCCACTTCGTCGCCGATGCGCTCCAGCATACGCCGCTCCACACCCGTTTGAGGTGAGGGGATCCACGGCAATTCATCGGCATGCACCAAGGTTCGTACAGAGTAATCTGCATTGATCAACATACGGCGGACGTTTAGTTTAGAAATAAAACAATCGAGCAGGTCAGCTCACCATGGCGGTGCCCTGGGTGCTTCGCTTTGCGCCTTGCTGCGTCACCCACTCGCTGAGCGCCAATTCAGCAGATCGCGCCGCACCTTCGAGATAACCGTTGAAGTCGTCGGCGAACTCAGACCCTGCCAAATAGGCCAAACCATTCCACGGTGCAGGCAAGTTTCTGGGCTGCGGTGTGGGGTGGCTGCTCACCGGTAAAGCATCGGCCGCGGTCGCCGTGTGGCTGTCCTGCGCCCAGTCTTTGAGTTTGATCCATTCCGGCTGTGCCGCTTTGGGGCCAAACAAATTGGTGAGCTGTTTCAGGCTGCGTTGAATCAATTCAGCCTCGCCCATTTTGACGCGCCATCGGGCAGCAACACCCACAAACCCAAAGAGCGCCGCCGACCGACCCGACTCATCGCTGGCGTCATGAATTTCAACCAAAGGACCCGCTTTGCTCCATGCATAACCGGACAAACCTGCTTCGCGCCAAAACGGTGTTTTGTAGGCCGCTACAAATTTGGCTTGGCCTGCCATCCACGTGGGTGAGCGCTGCCATTGCGCAGTCAAGTTTGCGGGCAGTGCGGGTTCCCAGCGAATGCACTCGGCCAGCAAACGGGGTGGCAGCGTAACGATGACCGATGCACCGCATAGCTGTTGTTCTCCCTGCGGACCTTGCGCAGTGAGGATCACGCCGCCTTCGGGTGCATGTTGAATCAGCGTCACCTGTGTGTTGAGTAGAAGCTGAGTGCGTTGGAGTCGATCCAATAACGCATTCACAAGCGCGATGGCCCCCCCGACCCAACGCTGGGATTCTGGCTCTTGCGCATGGGTGGCTGCGTAGTGATTAACTTGGTGATCTTGTGATTCCACTACGGTGGCGCCATGCCGATATTGAGGGAAAAGTTGCAAGCCCAGCTTGTTTTTCCATTCGCTGAGTCGCTCGTTCATGCTGGGCCATACCCAGCTAGGACCTAAATCTATGAATGACTCGGCTGCGTTGGCTGCATCGCTGAGCACGCGCCCGCCAGTGCGATCGCGCGACTCAATCAGCAATACCGCTTGCCCTTGCTGCTCCAGCAAGTACGCACTGAGCAGGCCGGCCAGACCTGCACCAACAACGATCACGGCATCGGATGGAGCTTGGAAAGATGTGTTCATAACAGGAGGTCTTTAAACGGGGCTTAGAAGCTGCCACCTTGAGGGCGCAGGTCAAGCTCCTGAGTCCAGGTGCTGCGCGGTTGGTGAAAGAGTTGCCAGTAGACATCAGCCAAATCGGCTGGTGCCATGCTGCGCTGCTCTTGCGCAGAGGTAAATCGTTGCTGTGTTTTATCGGACCAAATCAAGCCATCTATCACGGTATGTACAACGTGGATGCCATCTTCACCGTGCTCACGTGCCAAACCTTGCGCAAGCCCGCGAAGTGCAAATTTTGCGCTGCTGAAGGCCGAAAAATTGGACCCAGCGCGCAGGCTGCCTGAAGCGCCGCTGAAAATCAAGCAGCCACCGCCTTGCGTCCGCAGACGTGGAATAACCTGTTGCGCAACGTTCACCGCAGTCAAGACACTAGCGCGCCAGACATCTTCGAAGGTATTGGGCGTTGTGTCCAAAAATGCTTCTTTGTGAAACTGCATGGCGTTGTGAATCACACCGGCCAGTGGCTGGTGGGGGTCGAGTTGGCTGAACCACTCGGCTGTAGCCCGTGCGTCGCTCAGATCCACGTGTGCATGCCCCGAGCCATTGCGGGAGATAGAAATCACGTGGTAGCCACCTGCGCTGAATCTGGTTTGCAACGCTTGGCCCAAACCGGCGCTGCTTCCAGCGATCAGAACCGTTTTATTTTTCATATGCTTTCAAATCTTTGTGTTGTAGTCAACGTGGTACGCCTAGCAAGGTTTGGCGCCGTATTGCAGTGGAAGCATCCGATCCTTGAATAACAAGATCGTGGTTTTAAACATGAGAAATGCAATGACTGAGGTGACCATCAGCAATGCGCACGTGGCGACTTCGCTTTTGTTCAAATAAAACGACTCACGTCTCCAGAGTCGAAAGCACCAAATCAAACATGCGGCGCGGCCCCATCGGGGTCTTCAAGCAACGCCCAACCAGCATGGCACCTTCCAGCAACGACAGCAGTGTTTCGGCCAACTCCTTTGGCTCGTGTTCGCTCCGCAAGGTCTTGTTTGCCAAGCCCTCCTGAATGACATCGCTGAGCCAAACAAGATTCAGCTGAAAGAATTTTTTCACCTCGGCATTCACCGCAGGGTCCAAGGATTTGGACTCAGCGCCCAACATTCCGCAAACACAGAGAAGGTGGTCATTCTTGAATGTTGTCTCAAACAAATCTGCGTAGGCTTTCAAGCGGTCTGGCGCCGATTTGATGGACACGTGAATTTGCCGCAATGCCCCGTCAAATTGCGCGGCATATCGCCGAACCACGGTCACACCCAAAACCACTTTGGAGCCAAAGTGATGATGAATGCTGGCCTTGCGCATACCAACTATCTGGGAGATGTGCTCAAAAGAAAACCCGTTGTAACCCACTTGCTGCACTAAGGCTTGAGCCGCATCCGCGATGCGCTCGGCTGAGGGAGAAAGTTCTATGTGAGTTGTCATGATCTCGTTGATTTTGAATTTCACTACCTACTAGTTGGTAGGTTAATTATGTCACGAACGTTTTTTGTTCAAACGCTTCTTTACTGTTACCCAGCCAGCAATAGCTCCCAGCGCTGACATAACGCACTGTCGTGCCATCTGGTACCTGTTGGAAGTCGTAAAACCCAATGCCCGCTAAAGGGCAGGCTGATTAGCAAATCGGATTTCGGTTTCCAGCCTTTATCCGACATCGTTGTGTCGACCGACCGAAGTGCAGCGGTAACCCCTGTTGCCATCAACGCAAGACACATGATCTTGAACAGAACGCCCCCCCCCGAGCGTCGCAAAGCTCGCTGCGGCTCCCACAAACAGTAGAAAAACAAACCATGGTGCTTTTCTTTCGAGTTATTAAAGCCATGTTTGGATGATCCACCCACCCATCGACAGGTCGTGTCGTTCTTCCCAGCTGGGACCAGAAATCCAAAATAAATCTTACTTGCAGGCGAACGTGTTGCGCATCGGCTGTAGCGTCTCAGTCACCGAATCAATGAGATCCTTTCGCATCGAATCCCGGGTAAGTCCCTCTTCAATGGCCAACGCAGCGATGTCAATCCCAACACCTACCGCAGCACCCACCACCGTCCCTACGACTGCACCGACGGCAGTTCCGAAGAATGGCACGATTGACCCGATACCAGCACCCACACCTGCGCCAGCTAACGCCCCACCGGCCTTTCCTGCTGCTTTTTTGGCGACTGCCTTAAGTAAAACCTTGCTGCTGATCTTCACGCTGGATTTGGTCATTACTTTGGCCGTCAACTTTGAAGCAAACACCCCACCGATCAATCCAGCGGCAGCACTGGAAGAAAGACGGGCTTTGGCTTCGTCGAGGTGCATGGACATTTGCCGTGTAGACGTATCACTGACAACCTTGCAACCACGGTCAACGATACTGAGGCGGTTTTCAATTAGCAGTCTCTGAATCGCGTTACTGGCTTCATGCAATTGCATCCACTGATTCTCATATGCTGTCTGCAGCTTTTTGAAAGCATCGTCATGCTGCAGTTTCCCCATCACCAGTTCATTGACCTTTGATTGGAGGAAGAGGTCCACGTCCCCCGACAGAATCATAGCTAACCGGGCGTAATCGGCGCCAAGACTGAAATACCAATTGAGGTAGTCATCGACACCGGCTGCGATGTTGGTGTCCAACTGGGTAAGCCGTCTGCAGGCATCAAGGCCAACGGCCGCAAATTTCGGTGTCGCCAGCGCGATCACACTCTCCACAGCCTTCATCGTGTTGATGTGATAAGTGATGCCGTCAATTTTTTCACACGGCTCCATCGGTCGAATTGCCATCGGACTGTCTTCATTCTTGGCCACCTGGTTTGCATAGGCAAGTAGCTGGAAGTAAGAGCCTATCAACACCACCGCCACGGCGGCCCACACTGCAGCATTGGTTGGGCCAATGGAGGGCGGCTTGTCGCTGGAATGAACACCATCACCTATCGTGCGCCGCAGATCATCGCGCGAGAGTGATACCCCTGAAAGTGCGAGCGCCACCGAAGCAAACACCGTCAATGGTGCAAAGAAGAAAGCCGTCAGCACCTTCCAGTAACTTTGCTCAGAAACGCTAGCAATGGATTCCTGTGCAGCTTGCCCATACGCTCCAGCATCAAGCACCCATTTCACGACCGATGATTGCGCTCCATCCCACTGAATCTGCAATTGATACACACGATCCAGATAGGGAATTTGGTCAGTGCTGGCAGTGGCATAAGCGATGCACACGAAGGTGGTCGTCAATGTTGCCAGAAACGACAATTGTGTAAACCAAAAAACCCACCGGGTTGCGTAAACTTCCTTCGAAAACTGTGTTTCAGACTTTGACTGTGCCCAGCGATGAATGACATTGAAGACTAGCGGCGACAGCACTATCAACAACCATTCAGACCAGCCAAAGTAAGCTGCTTGCAACAGCGTTAGCGCGGCAAGTAGCACAGCACCGCAAACTTGCAGCAATATGCTCAACGCCCGCCGACTTCCCCATTTATACAAAAACGTATCGTGCCGGAATTGCCCCAAAAGAATCAGTCGATGCACTGTACTTTGGTGCCAAAGCGCGAGCATCATCGGAACTGAAAGTGCCAATACCAAAATTCCGAACCAGAGAGAATTTAGCGATTGTGTTTGCAAAGAACCGGCACCGAGCATTGCCAAATAGCCGTAGCTCAACAACAAAAAACGCCATTGCCCGAGTCGGCTGGTTGTTGTTTCTACTTTGTCGATGTCGGTCATTAAGTTATTCTCATCAATTGCAGAGGTTGATCACTTGGGTATAACCACCTTGAAGCCGGGCTTTTGGTATTGAATGTTTTCAAAGTTCTTCATGTGAACATGCCGGACTTAAGAGCCTGGAATGCCCTCCAAGCCCTTAATACGACTATGGCCCACTTGAATATGGCTAGAACGCCGAATAGAACGAGACTGATGACGAGCCATGGGCGATATTCCTTCGGCAGCTCCGTGTTGACAGGCGGGACGAAGAGCAAAACCGCAGCGGTCGTTGCAAAAGCGGAAAAAATCCACGCCGGTAGGTCTTTGACCGTTTCACTGAATTTTTGAAGGATCGTGGCTCCCTCTACGGGTGTCATGTGAGAGCTCCCTGCTTTGGTTCGTTACGTTACCACCGTGCGGTCATATTTCAACGAGCAAACGTCTACGTGCGTTTAGTCCGACTGATGTCGGCTATCGGGCGGCTAGGCCCGGTTACATGCTAGCAGCGATTGTCTGCTCTCAGCCTCTTTCAGACATCGCCCTCTCCAAACTGACCTCAAAAAACGCAAGCCACCACGTCAGCACGCGCAGTGCTGCTCAAGCCGTCGCCAACCGCGCATCCTCTGACAACAAATCAATCAGGTCGCGTGCAAAACTGGGCAGCTCATCGAGGCTGCGCACGCAGATCTGCATCGCGCGCAAGGCCCACGCATCAGACAGCGGCACCAGGCGGATGGCCATGCTGCGGGCGTGACGGCGGGCGGCCGACTCGGGCAGCACGCCCACGCCCACACCCGCTTCAATCATGCGGCAGGCCGACTCAAAACTGCCGACCTGGATGCGCACCTTGAGCGGCTTGTTCAGCAGCTCGCATTCGCGGTTCAAGAAGGCGTGCAGTGCGCTGGCTTCGTGCAGGCCCACATGGTCAAACTCCAACGCGTCAATGAGTGGCATGCTGGGCAGATCGGCCACGGGGTGCTGCTCGGGCACCACCAGCACCAGGCTGTCCGAGCGGTAGGGCAAGGTCTGCAGGCTTTCGGTGCGCACCGATCCGGCCACGATGCCGATGTCGGTCTTGCCGTCGATCACGGCGCGCACGATTTCGTTGGAGAGCTTTTCCTGCAGGTCGATGTTCACATCCGGGTGCGTGGCCAGGTAGCGCTTGAGCACCTCGGGCAAAAACTCGCCCAGCGACGTGGTGTTGGCGTACACACGCAAGTGGCCCTTGATGCCGCACGCGTATTCCTGCAGGTCGCCACGCAGGTGTTCGATCTGCCCCAGCACCAGCCGCGCCCGGTGCACAAAGGCCTGGCCCGGCGGGGTCAGCGTGACGCCCTGGCTGTGGCGGTACAGCAGCTTGGCACCGATGCTTTCTTCGAGGTTCTTGATGCGCGTGCTGGCCGCAGGCAGCGAGATGTGCGAGGCCTCGGCCCCTTTGGTGAGGCTGTTGGCTTCGGCCACCCGCACCATCAGGCGCAAATCCACCAGATCAAAATGAACAGACATGGGGGCATTGTGCCAGCCGGTGGTGACCTGTCCTGCGCAGCGTGACAGCGCTGGCCTGCCGACATGACGCCGCAGGCCCATCACTGGTATTGAGCTTCGCGATGCCCTCCCCTTCATCACCTGAAAGGGTTGCCAAAGCGGGCGTCGGTGTTGAGTGTGGTGTCGGTCAGTGTTTGCAAGAAGGCGACGATGTCGGCTTGCTCTTGGGCGGTCATGGCGATGCCACCCACTGGCAAACGGTTATCGCGTGCCGTGCCATCTTTCACACCCGTGGCGTAGTGGTTCAGCACTTCGCTCAGGGTGCTGAAACGGCCATCGTGCATGAAGCGCCCCGACAGTGCGACGTTTTTGAGTGACGGTGATTTGAAGACCACGGTTTCATTCAGGTCAAGGCCATTGCTTCTTGAGTTGGGGTCCAGCGCGAATGTGGGCGGTTGGTGACAGCCTGCGCAGCCCTTGCCTTCGGGCCGGCCTCGCATGAACAGTTCGCGCCCGTTGTCTTGCGATGCCGAGAATCGGTCCGCTGCCGGTATGTTCGGTCCCGCCAACGAACGCCCAAAGTTTTGCGGCGTGTTGGCACTGCCGTTGGCCGCGTAGATCACCGCATAAGCGCGGTCCCATTGGCTGTTGGCCGAGACCATACTGCGCTGAAATTGCGCCAGCGCGTTTTGAATTCTTGTCGTCGTGATGGCGGCGTCCCCATAGGCCCATGTGAACAGCTCTGGGTAATAGGGCAAGCCTTGCATCTTGGTGATGAGTGCGTTCAAGCCGCCGTGCGCCGCGTCAAAGCCCATCTCTGTCGCGTTTTGGATGGGCTCGGTCGCTTGGATTTCCAGACTGCTGGCGCGTTTGTCCCAAAACATGCTGTTGCCTTGGTAGAAGGCCACGTTGCCCAAACGCATGGCGTGTGCCGTGGTGAGCCCGCCTGCAAAACCGGTGCTGAATTGGTTCTGGTCGACAAAGCCTTGGCTTTGGACGTGGCAGGAGGCACAAGACTTTGTGTCGTTGATGCTCAAACGCACATCGTTGAACAGCACGCGCCCCAGTGTGGCGCCTTTGTCTGTTGTGATGTTGGCGACCGTTTGGTTGCGCGTGGCCAGCAGGCTGGCATCGTAGTGGGCCAACAGACTGGGCGCTGCGTAATTGACCGGGGCATTCAAATCCAGGGTGGTGTACGTGGCCACGTTTGGAAATGCACTGTCAGAAACATCTGCGCTGACACTGCCGCCCCCGCCACAAGCGCTCAATGCCATGGCCACCCCTGTGCAGAGCACGGCCAGCAAAGCGTGTTGGCGGTCATTCATCTGCCAGGTTTTGTGGTTTTGCATGTGACACGTCCTTGGGCTTCCAAGCATAAAGCCAATTTTTACTGTGGAAGAACAGGCCTTCGGTCGCAGGGGCGACCTCCTACAAAAACCACCGAACCTTGTGGGAGCACGAACGACTCCCTTGTGGGAGCGCGCCCCTGCGCGCGAATGGCCGGTCTTTCGCCGTCAGCGCGAAGTCTGGAGAATCTGCCGCGCCAGCAGCAGCACGGGCGCATCGACCATCTTGCCGTCCACGCTGAAGGCGCCGCCACGGGCCTGCCCTTCTGCGGCCAGCACGCGTTCGGCCCAGGCGCATTCAGCCTCCGTAGGGGCCAGGGCCTGGTGTACGCCCACCACCTGCGCGGGGTGGATGCACAGCTTGGCGCCAAAGCCAAAACGGCGGCTGCGCTGTGCGTCTTGCGCCAGCACTTGCGCGTCGGTCGTGGCGGTGGTCACACCGTCGACCGGGGCCACCAGGCCTGCGCGGCGCGAGGCCACGACCATGGCCAGCCGGATGGGCGCGAGTTCTGCTTCGTCGGGTCCGCAGCGCATGCCCAGATCGGCCTGCAGGTCGATGTGCCCCAAGCCCAGACGCAGCACACCCGCTGCACGGGCGATGGCGTCCATCTGCCCCACGCCTTCGGCGCTTTCGATCAAGGGCAGCACCGGCACGCCGCAGGTGTGAAATGCACGCGCAATCTGCTGCGCGGTTTCGGCCTTGGGCAGCATGAGCGCGCCCAAGCCGGGCAAGTCGCCTAAAGCGGCCAAGTCGGCCTCATGCCAAGGGGTGCCTGCGGGGTTGACGCGCACCAGCAAGCGTGCGCGTTGGGCCGCGTCAAAGTCCGGCCAGGCCGCCGCCAGTGCGGCACGCGCCGCGTCTTTGGCATCCAGCGGCACGGCGTCTTCCAGGTCCACGATCACCGCGTCGGCGCCGCTGGCCAAGGCCTTGGCAAAGCGCTCTGGCCGGTGCCCCGGCACGAACAAAAAGCTGCGCGCCCGAGAAAGCACAGGCCGCGTCATGACAGCAGCGCGCCAACCTTGGGCCAGCTGGCCACTTGCCAGAGCGCATCCACCGCGCGGCCCATGGCCTCAGGTTTTGCGCCCCCGCTGAAAGCGGCCAGGCGCAGGGCTTTGTCGGTGATTTCCTGGCGCGAGAGGGTGTTGCCCGGGTCGCCTTTGGGCTCGTCCACGCGACCGTGCAGCACGCGGCCGTCGGTGGTGGTCACGGTGACCTTGCCGATCCAGCGCTTGGGGTAGGCCCCGTCGACTTCGGCGTCGAGCACCATCTCCACCTTGTCGCGCAGGGCCTGGGTGGGCACGCTCAAAAAGTCGCGCTCGAACTCGGTCAGGCCCGCGTGGCCGTGCTGCGCCACCAGCGCCAACACCGTGCCCATGGAAAACTTGCTCTGGTGCACCGTGCTCGGTTGCAGCACCGGGCCCAGCACGTCAATGGCGCCTTGGTGCACATGCGTGACGACCTTGGCCAGGTCGCCAAGCTGCAGGCTGTGGGTCTGCATCACGTGCAGCAGCGCGTCGGCCGCCGGGTGCGTGTGGCGGCAGCTGGCGTGGTATTTGAATGAGGTTTCGGCCGTGGCCCAGCGCGTGCCCAGGCCATCCACCAAGCGGCTAGCGTCGGCGTCGCTCGACATGCCAGCGGCCATGCCCTGCGGGCCTTCCAGAATCTCGGCCGCGCCGGTGAAACCGTCTTGGGCCAGGTAGGCCGACATCAGACCGGCCGCAGCGGCGTGCGCGGTGTGCAGCTGCTTGCTGTCGGCCGCTGTGCGCAAAAACTCCCACAAGCCCGCCGACTGCGTGCCGGCCGAACCCAGGGCGTGTTGCATCTGCTGCGCGTTCAGGCCCAGCAAATGGCCCACGGCGGCGGCCGCCGCCAGCGTGCCAGCGGTGCCGGTGGTGTGGAACACGCGGTAGTGCGAGCGCCCCAAAAACTCACCCACGCGGATGCCCACTTCGTAGCCCACCACCGATGCGGCCAGCAACTGTTGGCCACTGGCACCCAGCGCCTGCGCCACCGCCACCGCCGGCGGGAACACCACCGTGGCCGGGTGGAACACCGAGCCGTTGTGCACGTCGTCTTGCTCGGCCACATGCGACGCGGCCGCATTGGCCATGGCGGCCAGGTACGGCGTGGTGCGTGCGCCGTTGATGATGACTTCCGACGGGCCTTCGCTTGGCCCCATCGCGCGCGCAAAGCGGGTGATGCTCTCCACCGGGCGCGTGCCATGCCCGGCCACAGCCGAGCCGAACCAATCGACCAGCAGGTCTTCGATCTTGCGCACCACGGGCTCGGGGATGTCGTCAAACCGCAGCCCGGAGGCGAAGGCAGCGAGTTGGGCGGTGTGCGATGGGGCATTGTGGGTCATGGCGGTCCTTGTGTTCTGTCTCAGATGGCCTGCTTGTTGCGCAGCGCTTGCACCGCCGCGTCGTCCAGGCCCAGTGCGCGCAAGATGGCCTCGGTGTGCTCGCCCACGGCGGGCACGGCGTCCATGCGGTAGTCGTAACGGTTGTTGCGCCCGGGTGGCAGCAGCGCCGGAATGTCACCTGCAGGCGAACCCACGGTCTGCCAGCGCTGACGGGCCTTGAGCTGCGGGTGCGCCCAAACCCCGGCCATGTCGTTCATGCGGGCGTTGGCGATTTGCGCCTGGTCCAGCCGCGCTTCGACCTCGGTTGTGGTCATGCCCAAAAACACGCCCAAGATCAGTTGCTGCAGTTCGGCACGGTGGGCGTTGCGCAGGGCGTTGGTGTGAAAACGCGCATCGGTGGCCAGGGCCGCTTCGCCCAGCACCACGTCGCAAAACACCTTCCACTCGCGCTCGTTTTGCAGGCCCAACATCACCGTGCCCCCATCGCCCGCCGCAAACGGGCCATAGGGGTAGATGCTGGCGTGCGACGCCGCCGTGCGCGGTGGCGGCGCAGCGCCTTCAAAGGCGTAGTACAGCGGGTAGCCCATCCACTCGCCCAACGCTTCGAGCATGGACACGTCGATGTGGCTGCCCTGGCCGGTCTTGCCGCGCAAAAGCAGCGCCGACAGGATGTTGGTGTAGGCGTACATGCCCGCCGCGATGTCGGCCATCGAGTTGCCGGCCTTGGACGGCGCATCGGGCGTGCCGGTGATCGACAACAGGCCCGCCTCGCTCTGGATCAGCAGGTCGTAGGCCTTCTTGTCGCGGTACGGCCCGTCTTCGCCATAACCCGAAATGTCGCAAACGATGAGCTGGGGATGGGTGGCGCTGAGCGCCTCGAACGACAGGCCCATGCGCGCCGCTGCACCGGGGGCGAGGTTTTGCACCAACACGTCGGCGTCTTTCAGCAAATCGCGCAACACGGCCATGGCTTCGGGCTGCTTCAGGTCGAGCGTGAGGCTTTCTTTGGAGCGGTTGGTCCACACAAAGTGCGAGGCCTGCCCGCGCACCCGCGTGTCGTAGGCCCGCGCAAAATCGCCCGCGCCAGGACGCTCGACCTTGATGACGCGTGCGCCCAGATCGGCCAATTGGCGGGTGCAGAACGGCGCAGCAATCGCGTGTTCAAGTGAAACGACGGTGATGCCGTCCAGGGGTCTTGGCGCGGTCATGTCAAAACGAGCGCGGCAGACCGAGGATGTGCTCGGCCACGTAGCTGAAGATCATGTTGGTCGAGATCGGCGCCACCTGGTACAGGCGGGTTTCGCGGAACTTGCGCTCGATGTCGTATTCGCAGGCAAAGCCAAAGCCGCCGTGCGTTTGCAGGCAGACGTTGGCCGCCTCCCAGCTGGCCTTGGCCGCGAGGTACTTGGCCATATTGGCTTCGGCACCGGCGTTCTGGTGCGCGTCGATTTTTTCGCAGGCTTTCCAGCGCATCAGATTGGCCGCTTCGAGTTCGATGAAGGCGTCGGCAATCGGGAACTGCACGCCCTGGTTCTGGCCGATGGGGCGGCCAAACACCACGCGTTGGCTGGCGTATTGGCGCGCACGTTCAATGAACCAGTAGCCGTCGCCAATGCACTCGGCAGCAATCAAAGTGCGCTCGGCATTGAGGCCGTCAAGCAGGGTCTTGAAGCCCTTGCCCTCTTCGCCCAGCAGCGCGTCTTCAGGAATTTCGAGGTTGTCAAAAAACAGCTCGTTGGTCTCGTGGTTCACCATGTTCAAGATCGGGCGCACGGTGAGGCCGTTGCCAATCGCCGCCTTCAAATCAATCAAAAAGCACGACAGGCCTTCGGAGCGTTTCTTCACCTGGTCCGCCGGCGTGGTGCGTGCCAACAGGATCATCAGGTCGCTGTGCTGGATGCGCGAGATCCAGACCTTTTGGCCGTTGATGACCCAGCGCCCGTCTTTCTTGACAGCGCTGGTCTTGAGCTGGGTGGTGTCGCTGCCGGTGGTCGGCTCGGTCACGCCCATGGACTGGATGCGCAACTGGCCGCTGGCGATCTGCGGCAGGTACAGGTCTTTCTGCGCCTGCGAGCCGCTGCGCACGATGGCGTTCATCACGTACATCTGGCCGTGGCATGCGCCCGAGTTGCCGCCCGAGCGGTTGATCTCTTCCATGATCACCGAGGCCTCGGACATGGACAGGCCCGAGCCGCCGTATTGCTGCGGAATCAGCGCGGCCATCCAGCCGGCTTGGGTCAGTGCGTCGACAAAGGCTTCGGGGTAACCGCGTGCTTCATCGACCTTGCGGTGGTACTCGTCGGGGAACTGGGCGCAGAGGGCGCGCACCGCGTCGCGGATGTCTTGGTAGGGGTCAGGAGCGTGCATGGTGGTAGGTGATGATGGCCATCAAAACGGGTTACTGAAAAATGCAGGCGTGCGCGCAGCGCAAGCTCAGGCCAGCGTGGCTTGCGCCTGCATGGTGAGCCAGCCTTCGTGGTCACAGGACCACAGGTCGATGGTCTTGCCGTCGGCCGAGGGGCGGCCGTTCAGGCGCATGGGGTGCAGGTCAAAGGTGGGGCGCACGGCGCGGAACTGGAACGCGGCCACGCGCGCCTCGGGCACTTGCCGGCGCACCAGGTCCACCAGCAAGGTGGCGATCAGCGGGCCGTGCACGATCAGGCCGGGATAGCCTTCAACATGTGTCACATAGCTGCGGTCGTAGTGGATGCGGTGGCCGTTGAAGGTGAGCGCCGAGTAGCGGAACAGCGACACCGGGTCGGGCACAAACTCGCGCTGCCAGGGCGCGCCGGTCTCGGCCGCCGTGGGTGGCACTTCGGCGGCGCCGGGCACGGCCGCTGCGCGGTACACGATGTCGTGCGTTTCGGTCAGGCACAGGCCCTGGGCATTGTGAAAGGCATGCGCCACTTCGACAAACAGCAGATCACCCGTGCGGCCTGACTTGTGCTTGACCGAAGCAATGCGCGAGCGCTTTTGCGCGGCGTCGCCCACGCGCAGCGGGTTCTCGGTCTGCCACTCCAAGCGGCCACCGGCCCACATGCGGCGCGGCAGCGGCACGGGCGGCAAAAAGCCCCCGCGCAAGGGGTGGCCGTCGGGTCCGATCTGGCTTTGCCGGGCTTGCGGCAAAAAGTACAGCCAATGCCACAGGGGCGGCACGTCGCTGCCCGCGGTTTGGCGGGCGTCGTCACGGTCGAGCAGCGCGCTTTGGCCGCGCAAAGGGGCGGCGCTGATGTCATCGTCAAGGGTTTCGCTGCGGCCTTCCCAGCTGCGCAGGTGCGCCACCTGGTCGGGGTCAAGTGGGGTGATGGTGTTCATGGACGTATCTTCGCCGACATCCGGGTCTGCGCCCGTCTGTATTTGTGAAAGCAGGCCTTTGCACCGCACGAAGAGGCGCCCTTCATGCGCCCTCCTCGGCCAGCCACTGCGCGACCAACTCGCGCTTGAGCACCTTGCCACTCAAGGTCATCGGCATCTCGTGCACCAGGGCCACGACCGAAGGCCGCTTGTAGGGCGACAGGTGTTCGTGCGCATGGGCCTTGAGCGCCTGCAAGTCGATGTGGGCACCGGGCTGGGGCTCGATGAAGGCCAGGATGTCTTCGTTGCCATCAGCCGTCTTGCGTCCGGCCACGGCCACCCGCTGCACACCGGGCCAGGCCAGAAAAACGGCCTCCACCTCGCCGGGGTACACGTTGAAGCCGGAGCGGATGATCATCTCCTTGAGGCGTCCCACCACCTGCAAAGCGCCATCGGCGTTTTGTCGGCCCAGGTCGCCGCTGGCGTACCAGCCGCCGGGCTGCATGACCTGGACGGTGATCTCGGGGTCGCGAAAGTAACCGGGCATCAGGCCCACACCGCGCATCCAGATCTCGCCCGTCTCGCCAGCAGGCAGGTCGCGGCCCTGTGCATCGACGATGCGCAACTCGGCCCCGTCCACCAAGTAGCCGGCGCTGGTGTCGTCGCGCCACTCGCCCAAGCGGCACAGAGTCAAAGCGCCGGCGTATTCCGACAGGCCATAGCCGTGGTGCAGCGGCAGCCCAAAGCGCGCCTCGATGGCTTTCTTGACGCTCAGGTCCAGCGGCGCAGCGCCGGTGTAGACGTAGCGCAGATCGGGCGCAGCGGGGCGCGCCACGCCCTGACTGTCAAGCCAGGTCAGCAAGCGGGTGAACATGGCCGGCGGGCCTTGCAGCTGCGTGAGGCCCTGGTGGGCCAGCGCGTCAAACACATCGGCCGGGTCGAACTGGCTGCGCATGAGCAAGCCAGCGCCGGCATGCAGCGAGGCCATGAGCACGGTGCCCAGACCGAAGATGTGCGTCATCGGCAAATAGGCATACGAGCGGTCAGCCGCTTGCAACTGCCGCGATTGCGCCGAAACCTTGCCGAACTGCAGCAAGCCCGCGTGCGTGAGCATCACGCCCTTGGGCTGGCCCGTCGTGCCCGAGGTGAAGATGATCGCGGCCACGCGCTCGGCCAGCTCGCCCGTCTGCGCGCTGGCCTGCGCGTCGGCCAGGGTGCGTTGCAAGGCTGGCAGCACGCTGGCACGGGTGTCATATTGCGCCGCATGCTGGCGCGCGGCCTGCGACACGCCCACCGTGAAATACAGCACACGGGCCTCGGCCTTGGCGGCAAAGCCTGCGAGCTCATGCGCCGTCATGCGCGCATTCACGCCGCAGGCCCAGGCGCCCACACGGCTGCAGGCCAGCACCAGGGCCACGTGCTCGGGGCAGTTTTCTGCGGCCACCAACACGCGGTCGCCCAGCTGCACGCCGGCGTCCCGCAGCTCGGCTTCGAGCGCGTTCACCTGCAGCGCCAACTGGCCCAAGGTCATCATCCCGTCCGGCATGAAGAGGAAGGGGTGGTCTGGCGCTTGCGCGGCGCGCGCGTCAAACAGCTGGTGGATGCGTGTGTGTTGGGGCGTCTGCAACATGTTTTATTCGAACGCCATGCCTTTGGTCACCTCGGCCCACAGCGCGTGTTCGCGCCGCATGCGTTCGGCCAGCTCCTGCGGGCCGCCCGCCCACAACACATAACCCTGTGCGATCCAGCGCGCGCGCAGCTCGGCGTCTTGCAGGGCGCGCGTGCTGGCCGCGCCAATGCGCTGGACCAGATCGGCGCTCATGCCCAGCGGGCCATACAGGCCGTACCAGCCACCGATGTCGTAGTCGCGAATGCCCAGCTCGGCCATGCTCGGCACTTGCGGCAGGGCCGGGTTGCGCTCTTTGGAGGTGACCGCCAACGGACGCACCTTGCCGCCGTCGATGTGGGCCTTGGCCCCACCCACGATGTCGAACATCATCTGGATCTGGCCGCCCATCACATCGGTCATGGCCGGCGCGTTGCCTTTGTAGGGCACATGGTTGAGCGAGAGGCCGGCGCGGCGCGCAAACAGCTCACCGCTGAGGTGATTGGAGGCGCCCATGCCGGCCGAGCCATAGGCCAGCTGGCCCGGATGGGCCTTGGCGTGCGCCACCAGTTCGGGCAGGGTCTTGAAGGGCTGGTTCTGGTTGATCACCAGCACATTGGCGTAGCTCAGGATCGGCGCCAGCGGCGTCAGGTCTTTGAGCGGGTCAAAGGTCATGGCCTTGAGCACATGCGGGCTGATGGTCATGGTCGGGCTGGCGGCGAAATACATCTCCAACCCGTTGGGCTGGGCCCTGACCACGCTTTGCCCGGCCACCGCGCCAGCGGCACCCGCGCGGTTTTCCACCACCACCGGCTGGCCCAGCTCGCGGCCCAAGACCGGCGCGAACACGCGTGCCGCCGAGTCCACCGGGCCACCGGCGGCGTAGCCGACGATGAGCTTGACGGTGGCGCCCGCCGTTTGTGCCTGCGCTGGCATCTGCACCTGCACGCCCACAGTCACGGCCAGGCCCCACAGCGTCGCAGCAGCAGCGCGCAGGCCCGCGCGGCGGCCCCTGGAATGGATCGGGAATTTCATGCTCGGTCTCCTTTTTGATGTGAAAGAACCTTCGGCCACAGGGGTGGCCTCCAACAAAAACCCCCGAACATTGTGGGAGCGCGCCCCTGCGCGCGAATGCTTCGGCCGCAGGGGCGGCCTCCTACAAAACCCCCGAACGCTGTGGGAGCGCGCCCCTGCGCGCGAATGCCGCCAGGGAAGCCAAAAAACTCAGCGCGGATCGACATACTTGAACACGCCCATCCCACGCGCCACAGTGCGGCCCGCCTCGTCTTCGATGTAGGCCTCGCAAAAACAGGTGCTCTTGCCACCGCCGCTGGCGCGGCCGTGGGCGGTGAGCCGGCCCTTGCCCGGGCTCAGAAAGTGGGTCGACATGTCCACTGTGATCACCGCTTTCTTGAAGTCGACCTTGGACAGGGCGGCGCTGGACATGGCCATGTCGAGCATGGTCATGATCACGCCGCCATGCGTGTTCTCAAAGTTGTTGCACAGCTCGGCGCGGGTCTCCAGCACCATGCGCGAAACGCCGGCTTGGGCCTGCTCGCGGCGCAGGCCCAAGAGTTTGGCGAAGGCCACTTTGTCGTAGAGATTGGACGTGTCAATGGCCATGTCGGTGTCAGTGTCGATGTCTGTTTTCATGCGGCGTGAAAGGTTTCGGGTTCGGCCCAGCGCGAAGCCTGGGCCAGCTGCTGGCGGCATTCGGCCACCATGCGTTCCAGCAATTGCGCGCACGTGGGCACGTCGTCGATCAAGCCGATCACCTGCCCGGCCGCCACCACACCGCCGTCCACATCGCCCGACTGCAGGGCCTGCTGGCCGCGTTGCCCGGCCACCAGGTGGCGGATGTCTTCAAAGCTGCAACCGCCTGCACGGTTTTCGATGGCCACCACCTCGCGCGAGACGGCGTTGCTCCAGGCACGCGTGGTGTTGCGCAGCGTGCGAAACATCAGTTGCGTGTCGCGCTCGCTCGCGCCCACCAGGGCCTGTTTGATGTTGTCGTGCACCGGCGCTTCTTGCGTGAGCAAAAAACGCGTGCCCATGTTCACGCCCTCGGCGCCCAGGGCCAGGGCCGCGGCCAGGCCGCGCCCATCGGCGATGCCGCCCGAGGCGATGACCGGCACCTTGAGCGCGCGCACCGCCAGCGGGATCAGCACCAGGCCGGGCACATCGTCTTCGCCCGGGTGGCCGGCGCATTCAAAGCCGTCGATGCTGACCATGTCCACGCCGTTGCGCTCGGCCGACAGCGCGTGCCGCACCGAGGTGCATTTGTGCACGATGGTGATGCCCGCGTCTTTCATGCGGGCGATGAATTCCTTGGGGCTGTTGCCCGCCGTTTCAACGATCTTCACGCCGCCATCGATGATGGCCTGCAGGTACTCGGCATAAGGCGGCGGCTTGATCGAGGGCAGGATGGTCAGGTTCACACCAAAGGGCCGGTCGGTCAGTGTGCGGGTGCGCGCGATCTCGGCCGCCAGCGCCTCGGGCGTGGGCTGGGTCAGGGCCGTGAGAATGCCCAGCCCCCCCGCGTTGGACACCGCCGACACCAGCTCGGCCTTGCCCACCCACTGCATGCCACCCTGGAGGATGGGGTAGCGGATGCCGAGCATCTCGGTGACACGGGTTTTCATGGCTGGGCTGCGCTCAGTTGAGCGTGATCTTGGCGTCGCGGATGATGCGGGCGTAGATCTCGGCATCTTCCTTCATCACCTTGCCAAAACTGTCCGTGCTTTCGCCGCCGGGGATCAAGCCCATGGCCTCGATCTTCTCGCGCACTTCCGGCAATTTCAGCACGCGTTGCACTTCCACCGAGTATTTGTCGACCAGCGGGGCCGACGCCGAGGCGGGCAGGAAGATGCCGAACCAACCCATGGGCTCATACGACTGCAGGCCCTGCTCCTTGAGCGTGGGCAAATTGGGCAGCCAGGACAGGCGCTGCGTGCCGGTCACGCCCAGCAGCTTGAACTTGGGCAGGTGCTGGCGCGAAGTGCCGGCGTCCAGAAAGGCCGAGGTCAGCTGCCCGCCCAGCATGGCGGTCACCAGCGGCGCGCCACCCGCGTAGGGCACATGGGTCAGGTCAGTACCGCTCTGCATGTTCAGCAGCGCGCCCTGCAGGTGCGCCGAGGTGCCCAGGCCATAAGAGCCGATGCTGTGCTTGCCAGGCTCGGCCTTCACCATCTTGATGAATTCGGGCAAGGTGTTGGCCGCGATGGTCGGGGTGGCCGCCAGCACGCTGGGGCTGATCGCCACGCGCGAGATCGGTGCGAAATCCTTCATCGGGTCGTAGGGCAGTTTCATCAGCGTGATCTGCTGCACCAGGGCCACAATGGAGAACAACACGGTGTTGCCATCGCCCGGCGCTTTGGCCACCAGGTTGGCACCGATGGTGCCGCCGGCACCGGGTTTGTTTTCCACCACCACCGGCTGCTGCCAGTTGTCTTGCATCTTCTGCGCCACCATGCGGGCCAGCACATCGGTGGCACCACCGGCCGGGTAAGGCACGATGAATTTGATGGGCTGTCCGGCGGTCTGCGCCATCGCGTGGCCGGCCCCCAGAAGGGTCAGGCTGCTGATCGCAGTCAGTGCAAGGCGTCGTGTGAATGGGCGCATGGTGTGTCTCCTTGTGGTTGTGAAAAAAACGGGTCTGCAGGTTATGAGCCGCGCGCCTCGCGTGCCATGTTGCGCGCGATGATGAGCTGCTGGATTTGCGTGGTGCCTTCGTAAAGGCGAAACAGGCGCACGTCGCGGTAGAAGCGCTCGATGCCGTATTCCGAGAGGTAGCCGGCGCCGCCCAGAATTTGCACCGCGCGATCGGCCACGCGGCCGCACATCTCGGAGGCAAACATCTTGCAGCACGAGGCTTCGGTGGCCACGTTGCGGCCTTCGTCGCGCTTGCGTGCGGCGTCGATCACCATGCACTCGGCGGCGTACAGCTCGGCCTTGCTGTCGGCCAGCATGGCCTGCACCAGCTGGAAGTCGGCGATGGGCTGGCCAAACTGCTTGCGCTCGACGGCGTAACGCAGCGCGTCGCCCAGGATGCGCTGGGCCACGCCCACGCACACAGCGGCCACATGGATGCGGCCTTTTTCAAGCACCTTCATGGCGGTCTTGAAGCCCTGGCCTTCCTTGGCTTGCCCGCCAATGATGTTGGCCGCCGGCACGCGCACATTGTCAAAAATCACGTCGCAGGTGTGCGCGCCTTTTTGCCCCATCTTCTGGTCGATCTTGCCCAGGCTGATGCCCGGCGATTGCGCATCGACGATGAACGCGGTGACGCCGCCCGCGCCCTTGTCGGCCGGGCTGGTGCGCGCCATCAGCGTGAAAATTTTGGAGTGCGGCGCGTTGGTGATGAAGCGCTTGGTGCCGTTGACCACGTAGTGGTCTCCATCGCGGATGGCGCTGGTGCGCAGCGAGGCCGCGTCCGAGCCAGCCTCGGGCTCGGTCAAGGCAAACGAGGCGCTGAGCTCACCGGTGGCCAGCTTGGGCAGGTAGTAGGCCTTTTGTTCTTCGGTGCCATCCATCAGGATGCCTTGCGAACCAATGCCCACCGTGGTGCCGATCACCGAGCGAAACGCCGGCGAGGTCTGGCACAGATCAAACAGCAGGCGCGACTCTTCCTCCATGCTCAGCTCCAGCCCGCCATAGGCCTCAGGAATGGTCAGGCCAAACAGGCCCATCTCGCGCATCTGTTGCACGATGGCCTCGGGAATCTGGTCGGTTTCAGCCACTTCGTTTTCGGCGGGCACCAGGCGTTCGCGCACAAAGCGGCGCACCGAATCGAGCAGGGCTTCAAAGGTTTCTGGATCGCGGATCATGGTGGTTCAAGGGTGAGGGAAATTTCAGGGTTCAGGTTTCAAGGCACAACGTGTTGCCAGGCTTCGCGCAACTGGCGTTTGAGCACCTTGCCGACTTCGCTGCGCGGCAGGCTGTCGGTCAACTGCACACCCGCCAAGCGCTGGGCCTTGCCCAAGCGGGCGTTGGCCCAGCTGCACAGGGCCTCTTCGTCTAGGGGGGCGTCGACGGGGGCGTTGGCGCCAGGCACCACAAAGGCCACCGGGGTCTCGCCCCAGCGCGCCGACGCCACGCCCACCACCGCCACATCGGCCACCTGCGGGTGCTGACGCAGCACCGCTTCGAGGTCGCTCGGGTAGACGTTGAAGCCGCCCGAGATCAGCATGTCCTTACGCCGGTCCAGCAGCAACAAAAAACCGTCGGCATCGAAGCGGCCCACATCGCCGGTGCGGATGAAGCGCTTGCCACTGGCATCGAACCACTCGGCCTCGCGCGTGGCCTCGGGCAGGCCGTGGTAGCCGTTCATCATGGTGGCCGAGTGGCCAACGATTTCGCCGGTGGCATCGCGGGGCAACTCATGCCCGTCTTCGTCGATCAAGCGGATGTCGTTGCCCGCGCTCACGCGCCCCACAGTGTGCAGCTTGTCCGCGTGCAGGTGCGCCTGCAGCTCGGTGCGGCCACCGCCTTCGGTCAGGCCGTAGTACTCGGTCAGCTCGCCGGGCCAGCGCCGCAACACCTCGGCCTTGAGTTCGTCTGCAAAGGGCGCGCCCGCACAAAAGCGCCGGCGCAGACGCGACAAGTCGGTGCGCTCAAAGTCCGGGTGGTCGAGCAGACGGCGAAACTGCACCGGCACCAGCACCGAATGCGTGGCGCGGTGCTGCGCCGCCAGCGCCAGGTAGCGTGCGGCGTCGAACTTGGCCATCAGCACCACCGTGCCGCCCAGGCCCAGGGCGCCAAAGAGGTAGGTGAGCGTGAGGTTGGAATACAGCGGGATGGCCAGCAGCGTGACCGCCTCGGGGCCAAAACCATTGGCCGACGAGCGTTGCAACTGTGCCCAGCGCATGCCGCACGGCTGCACGATGCCTTTGGGCAAGCCAGTGGTGCCCGAGGAATAAATGATGTTGAACGCCTCGCCCGGCTGGCGCGTCACCGGCTGCGGCGCTGGCGCGCCCTGCAACCACTGCGACCAAGCCGGTTCATCGAGCGGGATACGGCGCAAAGAGGACTTCGCCCAAAGGCCGGCGCTGCTGTCATCGGCACACACCGCCACCGCGCCCGCATTGGCGGCAAGCGCCTGCAGCTGCTCGGGCGTGGCCGTGGGCGGCAGCGGGGCCACCACCACACCGGCCTGCACCGCGCCCAAAAAGGTGCAGACATAAGCCAGCGATGTGGCCGCGCACAGGGCGATGGCCTGGCCCGGCTGCACACCATCGCGCTGCAAGGCACCGGCCACCTGCTGCACACGCGCATGCATCTGCGCATGGCTCAGCACCTGGCCATCGAGCACCAGGGCCGCATGCCCGCCCCGCGTGGCAGCATGCTGCGCCAACAGCGCGGGCAAGCTGCCAAAGGGCTGAGCCAACAAGGCGTCCAGTGCGGTCATGGCGGTCACGAGTTCAGAGCACTTCTTCGGTGCCGAGGATGGCGGTGGACTGGCTCGACAACGTGCCGCCGTTGCCATGCGCCAGCGCCGTCTGCACGCCGCTCACCTGGCGCTCGCCGCCTTCGCCGCGCAATTGGCGCACGGCCTCGATGAGGGTGAAGATGCCGTACATGCCGGGGTGCACGCACGAGAGGCCGCCGCCGTTGGTGTTGACCGGCAGATGGCCGCCCGGCGCGATGCCGCCGTTTTGCACAAAGGCCCCGCCCTCGCCTTTTTTGCAAAAGCCCAGGTCTTCGAGGAAGAGCAAGGTGTTGATGGTGAAGGCGTCATACAGCTGCACCACACCCATGTCGGCGGGCCTGAGGCCGGCCATGGCAAAGGCTTCGCGGCCCGACTGGCTGGCGGCGGTGACGGTGAGGTCGTGCATGGACGAGATCTGGCGGTTCCAGTTGGCGGTGGCGTTGCCCAACACGTAGACGGGCTTTTTGGGCAGGTCACGCGCACGCTCGGCGCGCACCAGCACAAAAGCCCCGCCGCCGTCGGTCACCAGGCAGCAGTCGCGCACCGACAAGGGGTCGGACACCATGCGGGCCTTCAGCACGTCGTCGATGGACAGCGGCTCGCGCATAAAGGCCTCGGGGTTGCGCTGCGCCCAGGCGCGCGCGGCCACCGCCACTTCGGCCAGCTGCTGGCGTGTGGTGCCGTAGTCGTGCATGTGCCGGCGCGTGGCCAAGGCGTAGGCGCTCAGCGGCTGCATCGGGGCGTAGGGTGTTTCGTAGGGCTGCGGGTCCATGACGCGGCGCGCCTGCGCGATCTCGGCGCGGCCAAAGGTGGACGTGCGCTGCGTGCTGCCGTAGCAAACCAGCACCGCGTTGCACTGGCCCGACTGCAAAGCCATCATGGCGGGCAAGAGGTGCGCGACAAAGCTGGAGCCGCCCACCATGGTGCCGTTGATGTAACGCGGGTTGATGCCCAGGTACTCGGTGACCGGCATGGGCCACATGGTGGAGAGCACGCTGGCCGTGCACAGCCCGTCGATGTCGCTCATCTTCAAGCCGGCATCGGCCACCGCCGCACGCGCCGCGCGCGCCAGCACTTCCATCTCGGTGAAGCCCGTGGCTTCGCCGCAACCAAAGGTGGCCACGCCCGCAATGGCGGCGCTGCCACGCAAGGCCTTGAGGCCCGAAGAGCTGTGCACCGCCGCCGATGCGGCCGGCCCCCGGGGCACCGGTTGGGCCGACGCGGCAGCGGTCAACACGGAAGCATTGTTGACCGGGTCGAACACCACCACGCCTTGGTCTTTTTCAAGCACCACGCGGGCCTGCACGCGCTGGCCCACTTGCACCGCATCGACCGGTTGCATCTCGACCCGGCTCATCAGGCGCACGCCTTCGTCCAGGTCGATCAGGCAGACGTTGTAGTCGCCGCCCGCGTCCGGCTTGCGGCGCACCGTGGTCACCGAATACACCGTGCCCAGGCCGCTGGGCGTGACGAAGTCCACCGCACCGCTGCCGCAGTGCGGGCAGACCTCGCGCGGGAAGTAAATGTGCTGGCCGCAGTCGGCGCAGCGCTGGATCAGGAAACGGCCTTCGGCCAGCGCCGCCTGGTGGCGCACGAACACGCCTTGTGTGTTGGCATCACGCATGAACTTTCCTCACTGTGAGAGAACGGGGATTCGGCCGCAGGGGCGGCCTCCCACAAAAATCGGCAACCTTGTGGGAGCGCGCCCCTGCGCGCGAATGCCTTTCGGTCACACCGGGTCCCAGCTGAACACATCGCCCGAGCGCTCCAGATCAAAGAAACTGGCCTTGAGCGCGGGCATGGCCTGGTCGAGCACCGTCTGCGGTGTCCAGCCCTCGCTGCGGTGCACCGAGCGGATCGGGCGCGGCTGGCTCATCAAAAAGATTTCGTTGTTGCGCACCGCAAAAATCTGCGCGTTGACATGCGCCGAAGCATCACTGGCCAGGGCCACCGCCAGGGGCGCGATCTTGGCGGGGGTCATCTGCTTGATGCGCTCGACGCGGGCCTGCTCTTCGGGCGTGTCGGTCGGGATCGAGCCGATCATGCGGCTCCAGGCAAAAGGCGAGATGCAGTTGGAGCGCACATTGAATTTCTGCATGTCCAGCGCGATCGACTTGGACAGCGCGGCCACGCCGAGCTTGGCCGCCGAATAATTGGCCTGGCCAAAGTTGCCCACCAGGCCCGAGGTCGAAGTCATGTGGATGTAGTTGCCGCTGCCCTGCTCTTTGAAATGCGTGGCCGCCGCGCGGCTGACATAAAAAGCGCCGTACAGGTGGACCTTGAGCACCGCGTCCCACTCGTCCACGCTCATCTTGTGAAAGAAGCGGTCGCGCAAGATGCCGGCGTTGTTGACCACCACGTCGATGCGGCCAAACTGGTCGATGGCCGTCTGGATGATGTGCGCTGCGCCTGCCGCGTCAGACACGCTGTCGGTGTTGGCCGCAGCCGCACCGCCCAGGGCGCGGATTTCATCGACCACTTTTTGTGCAGGGCCCGCATCCTGGCCTTCGCCCGAGACCGAAGCGCCAATGTCGTTGACCACCACTTTGGCGCCTTCACGCGCCATGGCCAGCGCGATGTCGCGGCCAATGCCGCCGCCCGCGCCGGTGACCACCACCACTTTGTCCTGCACCAATCCTGCTTTACTCATGTTTTCTCCTGTAGGTCATGGGATGAACCGCTGGCGGCCAGCGTCATCCATGGGGGGTTGATCTATCTTGCGGTGTCGAGCCATTCTGGGCAATCTGCGAATGCTGAACCGGGTCTTTCAGATTGCCGAACCCAGGGAATGCCCTTGGTTTTGGACCACGGCACACGAACACTTTTCCGAAACCCACTCAATCCTGGCGGGTCGGCCAAGCAAACAAAGGTGCCTGTTTGTTCAGGAACCGCCCCACCGCTTCACGGTGTTCGGCGGTGCCTGCGGCCAGGGCCTGGGCCTGGGCTTCCGAACTCAGCATGTCTTGCAGGCCGCCGCCCAGGGCGTTGTTCAGGCTGCGCTTGATCAGCGACACCGCTGCGGGCGATGCGTTGACAAAGTTTCGCGCCAGGGCCTGCGCACGCGGCAACAGCTGCTCGGGCGCGTGCAGCTCCATGACGATGCCCAGTCGCAAGGCCTCTTGCGCGTCAATGTCGCGGGCCGAGAGCATGATTTCCTTGGCACGCTGCACGCCCACCACGCGGGGCAGTGTGTAGAACGCGCCCACATCGGGCACCAGCCCGACCTTGAGGAAGGACATGTTGAACCAGGCGCGCGGCGTGGCCAGCACAAAATCGGCAGACAAGGCCAGGCTGAACCCCGCACCGGCCGCCGCGCCATCGACGGCTGCGATCACCGGGCGGTCCAGCGTCAACAGCACCTGCACCCATTCGTGCAGGTTCTGCATGCGGTCCAGCCAGCCGCCGTTGTCCAGCTTGGCGGCAGCGATGTTCTTGAGGTCGCCGCCCGAGCAAAAATGCCCGCCCGCCCCCGTGAGGACCACGGCGCGGATGGACGCGTCTTGCTGGATGTGGCGCAAGGCCGCCGCCAGCTCGTCGCGCATGGCGGGCTCGAGCGCGTTGCGCTTGGTCGGGCTGTCGAAGGTGATGGTGGCGACCTGGTCGGTCACATCGAACTGCAGCAAGGATGAGTTGGTCATGAAAGCGCTCCTGTGTAATCGCGGCCACCGGCCAGGGAACTGCCACCGTCCACCGCCAGGATGGCGCCGGTGACGAATGCGGCGTGCGGCGACGCCAGAAAGAGGGCCATGTCGGCGATTTCTTCGACGCGGCCCATGCGCTGCAAAGGCACGGACTGCGTCATGCGTTGCAGCGCTTCGGGCGTGGGTGCCAGACGGCGGATGCCTTCGGTGTCGCCGATCGGGCCGGGCACGATGGAGTTCACGCGCACGCCTTCGGGCCCCCACTCCATGGCCAGCACCCGCGTGAGCATGTCCACACCGGCCTTGGCGGCGCACACATGGGCCTGGAACTTGGTGGGGTTGAAGGCCTGCGGCGCCGAAATATTGAGCACGCAGGCACCGGGTCGGCGCAGGTGCTCAAAGCCCGCACGCAGCACATGGAAGGTGCCGTTCAAATCAATGTCGACCACGGTCTTGAAACCGTTCGCCGACATGCCCAAAGCAGGCGCTAAAAAGTTGCCCGCCGCGCCCGAGACCAGCACGTCAAACGGGCCGATGGCGTCACGCGCCTGCTGCAGCGCCGCCGCAATGCCCGCGGCATCGCGCACGTCGGCGCCGTAACCTTCGACCTGCGTGCCATGGCTGCGCAATTGCGCCACCGCCTGGTCCACACGCTCGGCGTTGCGGCTGACGATGGCCACCTTGGCACCCGCTTGGGCGAACGCGGTGGCGATGCCGAGGTTGATGCCGCTGCTGCCACCGGCCACAAACACCGACTGGCCTTTGAAACTCAAGGGGATGCGCATGGGGTCTCCTGCTGGGAAAATTTTGTGGCGATTTTTGTGGGAGCGCGCTCCCGCGCGCGAAGGCTTCGGCCGCAGGGGCGACCTCCTACAAAAAGCGGGAACCTTGTGGGAGCGCGCCCCCGCGCGCGAAGGCTTCGGCCGCAGGGGCGACCTCCTACAAGACTGCCGGGGTATGGGCCGGTCATGGGGTTTCCTGCAAGGGGGATGCGGCCACACGCGCGTGCTCTTGCTCTTGCAACTGGCGCCACATGATCTTGCCGGTGCCTGATTTGGGCAGGCTGCCGATGAAGCGCACTTCGCGCGGGGCCTTGTAGACGGCCATGCGTTGGCGGCCCCAGTCGATGAGCGCCTGCTCGGTGAGCTGGCCTTGGAAGCCGGGCTTGAGCACGATCAGCGCCAGCACCGATTCGCCGCGCTTGTCGTCGGGCACGGCGATGACGCAGGCCTCGTGCACCGCCGGATGTTCGTACAGCGTGTTTTCGACCTCGGCGGGCCAGACCTTGAAGCCCGAGGCGTTGATCATGCGTTTGAGGCGGTCGCGCATGAAGTAGTAGCCGTCTGCGTCGACCAGTGCCAGGTCGCCGGTTCTGAAATAACGTTCGCCGTCCAAGGTGATGAAGGCGTCCTGGTCGGCTTGCGGGTTACGCCAGTAGCCGCGCATGACTTGCGCGCCGCGTGTGACCAACTCGCCCACTTCGCCCTGCGGCAGCTCGTGCAGCGTTTCGGGATCGATGATGCGTGAATGCACGCCCTGCGTGGGCACCCCCAGGCACTGGCGCTTGCCACGCGCCAGGGGGTTGGCGTGCAGAAAAGCCGCCGTTTCCGACAAGCCATAGGCTTCGTTGTAAGACAGGCCAAACCGGTCGAACAGCATTTGGGCCACGGCCTCGGGCATGGCCGCGCCGCCGCCCGAGAGCAGCGCCAGACTCGACAGGTCGCTGGTCTGCGCGCTGGGCTGGGCAAAGAAGTCGATCACCATGGCCGGGGGTGCGGTCCAGACGGTGACGCGGTAACGCGCGACCAGGGCCACGGCGCGTGCCGCGTCCCAGCGCGGCATCATCACGATGGTGGCGCCCAGCGTGAGCGGCATGTTCATGCCGTTTTGCATGCCCAGCATGTGAAACAGTGGCGCCACGCACAGGAACACCGCGTCGGCATGCAACCCGCGCCACACCTGCGAGGCGATGTTGGACGCCAGCACCGAGCTGTGGCTGTGGCAACAGCCTTTGGGGTGGCCGGTGGTGCCTGAGGTGTAGGGCAGCACGGCCAGGTCGCCGGGCGCGCTGCCCACCTCTTGCACGGGCGCGGCACAGGCCAGCGCATCGCTGAAGGCGTGCACATGCGGTTCGGCCAAGGGCTGCGCCGCAAAGCGCATGGCTTCGGGCAAGGCCTGCATGCCGCTTTCGGGCACGCCCTCGCTGTAGGCGTGCACCATGAGCGCCGTCAACGTGCTGTCGGCCTGGCCCAGCAAGGGCTGCACCTGGGGCAGCAGGTCTTGCGCCAGCAGGGCCACTTGGGCACCGCTGTCTTGCGCGTAATAAGCCACCTCGGCCAAGGTGCTCATCGGGTTGACCGGCACCACCGCTGCGCCTGCCCGCATGACCGCGTAAAAGGCGATAACGAACTGCGGGCAGTTCTGGCTCATGAGCAGCACGCGGTCACCACGCGCCACGCCCAGGCTTTGCTGCAGGTAAGCGGCCACGGCCTCGATCTGCTGGTGCAGCTGGCGGTACGTCAGCACCCGCTCGGCGTAGATCAGGGCCGGCTTGTCCGGGTAGCGCAAGGCCGCCGTCTGCACAAAGTGGTTGAGCGTGACCTGGGGCACATGCAGGTCATGCGGCACGCCCTTGGGCCAATGTGCATGATGCGCGTCGTGTGCGTGGGGCAAATCAGCCATGGTCAGCGCCTGGTTCAAAGGCTTCGCGAGATCAGCTCTTTCATGACTTCGCTGGTGCCGCCGTAGATGCGGGTCACGCGCGAGTCGACAAAGGCGCGGGTGATGGGGTACTCCATCATGTAGCCGTAGCCACCGTAGAGCTGCAGCAATTCGTCGAGCGCTTTGCCCAGCTCTTCGGTGGCAAAGAGTTTGGCCATGGCCCCTTCTTGCACGGTGAGTTTGCGCCGCAGGTGCTCGCCCAAATACTGGTCGACCATCATGCGCACGGCGGTGGTGCGCACCTTGATCTCGGCCAGCTTGAAGCGGGTGTTCTGAAAATCAAACAGTGGCTTGCCAAAGACGATGCGCTCTTTGGTGTAGCGCACGGTCTCGTCGAACATGGCTTCCATCTTGGCCGCCGCGCCCAGCGCGATCACGAAACGCTCTTGCGCCAGCTCTTGCATGAGGTAAGCAAAGCCCTTGTTTTCTTCGCCCAGGATGTTGCTGACCGGCACGTGCACATCTTCAAAAAACAGCTCGGCGGTGTCGGCCGCTTGCTGGCCCATTTTTTCGAGCTTGCGGCCTTTGCGAAAACCGGCGCGGTCCGCCTCGACCAGGATCAGCGACACGCCCTTGGCGCCCAGCTCGGGCTGGGTCTTGGCCACCACCACCACCAGGTCACAGTTCAGGCCGTTGGAGATGAAGGTCTTGGCGCCGTTGATGACGTACTCGTCGCCCTTGCGCCGCGCCGTGGTGCGGATGGCTTTCAGGTCGCTGCCCGCGCCGGGTTCGCTCATGGCAATCGCCAGGATGACTTCGCCTGTGGCGCATTTCGGCAGCCAACGTGCCTTTTGTTCTTGGGTGCCCAGGCGCTCGATGTAGGGCGCCACCACGTCGGAGTGCAGGCCAAAGCCCAGGCCGCCGACGCCGGAGCGGCCGATCTCTTCGACGATCACCGCCGCGTGGCCAAAGTCGCCACCACCTCCCCCCCACTGCGGGTCCAGGGTGGCGCACAACAGGCCTTCGCGCCCGGCCTTGAGCCAGGTTTCGCGATCCACCTTGCCGTCTTTGTCCCATTGGGCTTGGCGGGGTTTGCATTCGCGTTCCAGAAAACGGCGCACCGTGGCGCGCAGCATTTCGTGGTCCTCACGGAACACGCTGCGGGGGAAGGTGAGGATGCTGTCCATGAAACACCTCAGGGACGGCCGCCGCCGCAGACCAAGACCTGGCCACTGACGTAGTTGGATTCGGGGATGCAGAACATGTAGACCGCGCCTGCGGCTTCTTCGGGTGTGCCGCCACGGCCCAGCGGAATGGTGGCTTCGGCGGCCTTCAGGCGATCCGGCTGCACGCCCACCGCAATGGTGCGGCCAGCGATGTCCACGCTGGCGTCGCCTGCGGTCAGCGGCTGGGTCAGGCGCGTCATGATCAGGCCGAAGGCGACGCTGTTGACGTTGACTTTGTAGCGCCCCCACTCTTTGGCCATGGCTTTGGTCAGGCCGTTGATGCCGGCCTTGGCCGCCGCGTAATTGGCCTGGCCCGCGTTGCCGTACACGCCCGAGGTGGACGAGATGTTGACCACCTTGCGGTGCTTGGGCGTGCCCGCTTCGGCTTCGCGCTTGGCCGCTTCGCGGATGAAGTTGGCGGCCGCGCGCAGGATGCGAAACGGCGCGGTCAGGTGCACGGCCAGCATGGCTTCCCACTGCTCGTCGCTCATCTTTTGCAGCACGTTGTCCCAGGTGTAGCCGGCGTTGTTGACGATGATGTCGATGCCGCCAAAGGTGTCGAGCGCGGTCTTCACAAAGCGCTCACCAAAATCGGCATCGGTCACGCTGCCGATGCAGGCCACGGCCTGGCCACCGCTGGCGACGATGTCGGCCACGGTCTGCTCGGCAGGCGCCTGGTCGAGGTCGTTGATGACGACGTGCGCGCCTTCGCTGGCGAGCTTGAGCGCGATTTCACGGCCGATGCCGCGGCCAGAGCCTGACACCAGAGCCACTTGGCCTTCGAGTTTGCGGGTCATAAAAATCCTTTTCAACAATGAGGTTCAAGCCAGCGCAACGACGGCGTCGCCCGCCAACTTGATCTGGCCTTCGGCGTTGGCCGTGCTCAACGACAGGCGCACACGGCGCTCGCCATCGACTTCGAATTTCTCGGTCACCTGGCCGGTGCAGGTGATTTTTTCGTGCACCTGGGTCATGGCGGCAAAGCGCACGCTGTAGTCGCGAATCGCGCTTTGCGGCACCCAGTTGGTGAGCAAACGGGCGAGCCAGCCCATGGACAACATGCCGTGGGCGATCACGTCGGGCATGCCTGCGCTGTGCGCAAAGTCGGTGTCCACGTGGATCGGGTTGTGGTCGCCCGAAGCGCCGCAGTACAGCGCCAGCGTCAGGCGCGAGACAGGCGGCAGCTCCAGCACGGGAATGGCGTCGCCCACTTGCAGGGTGTCAAAGGATGGGAGGGTCATTTTTTTCCTCAAGCATTGCGCAAAACAGTCACTGCACGCAGATCGGCCACATGCTCGCCACGTTGGTTGGTGACGCGGGTTTTGCGGACGACGAATTCGAGCGCCCCACCCTTTTTGTCGTAGATGTCTTCGATGCGCTGCTCAAAGCGCAGCACATCGCCCGCATAGGCCATGCGGTGGAAGCTGAAGCCCTGCTCGCCGTGCAGCAGGCGGCGGTAGTCCATGCCCAGCAGGTTGCGGATCGCGGCCGGATCGGGCGACTCCATCTCCAGGCAAAACAAGAAGGTGGGAGGCACAGGCAAGGCCGGGTACCCTGCGGCACGCGCGGCCGCTTCGTCGGAATAAACCGGGTCGGTCTGACCCGTGGCCTTGGCAAAAAAGCGCAGACGGCCCTTCTCTACCAGCACCTCAAAGGGCGGCATCACATGGCCGATGTATTGGCGGTCGATCATGTTCAGACTTTCTGATACAGCGTGACCACGCAAGCGCCGCCCAGGCCCAGGTTGTGTTGCAGCGCCAGGCGAGCGCCTTCAACCTGGCGCTGGTCGGCGCGCCCGCGCAGCTGCGAGACCAGCTCGTAGCACTGCGCCAAACCGGTGGCGCCCAGCGGGTGCCCCTTGGACAGCAGGCCGCCCGAGGGGTTGGTGACGATGCGCCCGCCGTAGGTGTTGTCACCGTCGACGATGAATTTTTCGGCCGTGCCTTCGGGCGTCAGGCCCAGGCCTTCGTAGGTGATGAGTTCGTTCGCGGTGAAGCAGTCGTGCAGCTCCACCACGTCAAGGTCTTCGGGGCCGATGCCGGCTGCTTCGTAGACCTGCTGGGCGGCGGCGGCGGTCATGTCGTAGCCGACCACGCGGCGCATGTCGTCGCTCTCAAAGGTGCTGGGCGTGTCGGTGGTCATGGCCTGCGCGGCAATCACCACACTGGCGTCGAGCTTGTGCCTCTTGGCAAAGTCTGCCGAGCAGACGATGGCCGCCGCCGCGCCGCAGGTGGGCGGGCAGCACTGGTAGCGCGTGAGCGGGCCAAACACCGTGGGCGAGGCCATGACCTCGTCGAGCGTGAGGGTCTGGCGAAACACCGCCAGCGGGTTGCGCGCGGCGTGCTGGCGCGCCTTGACCGAGATGCGGCCAAAGGTGTCGGCGCGGATGCCGTATTCCTTCATGTAGTCCATGCCGGCGCCGCCAAAGAGCTGCGCGGCGCGCGGCGCCGTCGGGTCGTAGCCCTGGTGCGCGGTCATGGCATCGGCAAAACGGAGCATGGGCGAGGGGCGGTCGTCGTAAGCGCCTTTGAGCGCGCCGGGCACCATCTGCTCAAAGCCCAGGGCGATGGCGCATTCGACCATGCCACTCTCGACCGCCTGGCGCGCCAGGTACAGGGCGCTGGAGCCCGTCGAGCAGTTGTTGTTGAGGTTGAAGACCGGGATGCCGGTCAGGCCCACGCCGTAGATGGCCGCCTGGCCGGCGGTGGAGTCGCCGTAGACGTAGCCCACATAGGATTGCTGCACGGCGCTGTAGGGCACGCCCGCGTCTTCAAGCGCCAGCTTGGCGGCACGGGCACCCATGACGGTGTAGGGCTCGCTGGCACCGGGTTTGGTGAAGGGGATCATGCCCACGCCGACGACGTGGACAGCGCGCTGGGTAACGGCCATGCCTGCTCCTTGAAAAGGTTCGATACAGACAAAGTATCGAGCGGCAAGGCCCGCGCACCAATCGCCAATCACCTCAAGATGATTGGCAGAAAATGACAATTTTTTTGAGAAACCCGCCCTCGTGGCAAATGTCTATGGACTGCGGGCGATGCGCTATCCGGTAGCTGCCGCCCATGACATTCATGCAAATTCCTGCATGTTGATCAGCAATCAAGACATGATTGGAAGACTCTTTGGTCGTGATCGCACACGGCCAGAACCAGACAGCCATGGCTGCTACCGGCAGCGGACATTCGCAGGCCATGCAAAACCCACAGCAACGACTCGTGCCAGACTAACGAGTTGCCTGATGCTGAGTAACCATAGAAAAAGGCCCCGAGGGGCCGCCAATTGACTAACTGGGCAATGAAACAGAACTATTGGCCCAACCATGCCACATCAGCTTTGAGCTGAGCTTGCAGTTTTTCGAATGTACAAGGCCGCCACCGCCTCAGTCTGAGGCATTGCTGAACATCGCATCGCATCCGGTCCCGACCAGCAGTTTATCCAAACTAGCACGTGCTTCTGAGGACATGGAATTTCTTGCTGCTTGTAAGGTTTCGAGGCACTTCACCTGATAGGGGAACACTGGCTGCGTCCAAGCGTGCCCGTCAATAATGGTCTTAAGATCGTTTTTTCCCTTTGCAAAAGCCTGCGCGTTGGCCTTCAGGAACGGGATGTAGACACTGCCAATTTCTGACAGCAATTCGCCTAGATGCGCAACAATCGTCGTTGGTTCAAGCCATAAAGCGTCAACGTGTCCTGAGAGATCTTCTGTGCGGTCTAACCAGGCCCGCAGACGGGGCGACGTACGGACCAGCAATTGTGCTGATGTGGGGTCCATGATGCCGAGCTGGGTCAGTTGGCCAAAAATTGCGAAATCAGCCGAGGCCGGTCGTGAACCCAACACAAAGCCGCGCCTTTCTATGATGCGGTCCAAAATGCCGATCAAACGCTGAAAGCTTGCTTCAATCACAGGTGCTGTAATCGCGCTGGAGCCCACCAGGGGCAAACGCGAAATTTGACGTTTCGAGAAAGACTCACTCATGGCCATGGCATCAGAGCTGTCAAATTGCAGGTTCTGCCCAAAGGCAATCAAAGGTCCAGCATTTTTCGCATCCGGGGCGAAGTGCCAGCGGTAGTGAAACATCGCCTTGGTGAGCCACTCATCGGCAAAGTCTTCGATCAATAAATCCAAAAAATGCAGCACCTCATCATTGGGTCGGACTGAGCGTTCGGGTTGAAGCGTCTCCAACCGGTCAATGATGGGCGTGGAGTCAACCATGGCATCCTGCCCGGCATCGGTTTGAAAATAAATCGTTGGAAGCAACTTAACCTTGGGCACCGGGTAACCTGCAGGTGGGGCGATATGACTGCCCCACAAAACACGGTAAGGAATGCGCCGATAGCGAAGCAAGGCCAACATTTTCCGTGTGTACGGCGAGGCGGGAACTCCCAAGATTTCGATGGTTTGCATGTGGTTGTTTCCTGGATGTTCTGTTGTTGATGCTGGTATCTATTGAAACTGCGATAAACAAAGATACCTGTCATCAATCATTAAGTATCTCTCATGGCAACGGCAGAGATTTGGTGAAACGTGGTGTTGACTTGGCGGCTTCCGTCTTAAAAGTTGCATACTGGTCAGACGGCGTAAGCCCTAAGAACTGATACACATCAGGGTAATTGCTGATTTCAACAAAATTGACAACGATCAAGATAAATTCCCAATCAACTTTGTGGGAATCATCATGGCATCAGTAGCATTGCAAATCGTGTCCAAACCCTTACCTGGCGCAGACATGGGAACGATCATGGGCAACATGAAAGACGCAGCAGCCTTGTGGCGAAGCGCTGGCGCTGAAGTCAAGGTCTACACAGTCTCCGTTGGTGAGATTGGCAATTTGGTCTTTACGGCTCACTGGGGCAGCTATGAGGCTTATGGAAAAACCCTAGACAAGATGGTCGGTGAACAATCTGTGCAGGCACTGATGGCAAAAATCAATGCGTCTGGTACTGCTGAGTGGGTACGCAGCAACCTGGTTCGTGAAATGCCGATCTAAGTGATGAATCACTCAAAAGGCAAAGTATTTAAGGCCCTTTGGCATCGGGTTTGAGCAGATGGCTCTGCAGCAATCTGCACTTCGAGAGTCCATGACTGAATTCTCTACCTCATGCTGCGTTCAATCGATGGACTGCCCGATCAAAATTTTTTGCAAACATAAGGAGAAGTAAACATGGCAACTTATCTGGTTCATGGTCGCTACAGCCCTGCCGCTTTTCAAGGCATGCTTGCTGCTTCCCACGATCGTGGTCAAGCCGCAAAGGTGTTATTCAAATCACTTGGCATCAAGACCAAAGAGATCATGTTTTCTGTGACAAGCGGTGAAATCGTTTGCTTGCTGGAAGGCACTTCAGCTCAAATTGCCGAGGCTCAAATGATCACCATGGCCAGTGGTGGTTTTACTCAAATTCATGCCCAAGAATTGATATCCACAAAAGATATGTTGGCCGCAATGAAGAGCGCTGCCTCTAAGGCTACGAAATACGCGGCGCCTAATAAAAAATGAGTTAGTTTGTGGCGAGATCGTGAACTGATGCAGGGTCCCAAGGGGGATGCACTCAAATTTGCCCCCCTCTGAGGCATCAATTTTCTTTAGGTTCGACCACTTCGGGCAGACGCAAGTCGGTGGTACATCCACCCTCCCGCACGGTACGAAAAGTTTTCTACACATGTCCTATGACAGTGGTGTAGCAATCGTAGTGCCCAAGGGTGGCATGACCTTGGCAAAGAATAGATTGGCCGGCTGCTGAACAGGCGGTTGCCACCTGCGATTTCAAGAAATCATAATAGCCACTGAGGCGTCAAAGAAAATTGCCGCCACCCAAATAGCCGCTCGTAGGCATGAAACGGCTGCCGCAGCAATGATCGCCGACTAACCGGATTCGGCCAGAAGCTGTCGTTTGTGTGATTTTGGCAAACGACAGCTTTGAGCGGGCGAAGTCAAGCAAGAGGGAAATCTTCAGCTTATCTTGGAGTTAATTGGGTATCGGATAGTTCAACGTCCCGTCCACCGAGGTTTTCTCTTTTCAGAGAACGCCAAAGGACCTTCGATGGCATCTTTGCTTGCCAGCATTTTTTCGGCCGCGTCATATGGTGCAACCACAGAGTCCCTCATCGCTGGAATGTCTCTGCTTTGGAGCATGACTTGTTTAGATGCCTGCACTGCTAAAGGGGCACAGGCCAGGATTTCTTGAGCCAGACGACGAGCTGCGGGAATCAGGTCCTCATGAGGGACTACCTCATTGATCAAACTTATCCTGCGCGCCTCGTGGGCGTTGATGCGTTTACCCGTCAGAACGAGCATCATTGCATCCTTCATGGGCATCTCGCGTGCCAAACGCTGTAAAGCACCACCACCCAAAGCGGCCAGTCCGACTCGGGGTTCGATCAAACCGAATTCCGCTCGATCGGAGGCGATGGCCAGATCACAGGCCGCTACGATTTCAGTGCCACCACCTAAGCACAAGCCATTCACTGCGGCGATAACCGGTTTGAAGAGGTTAAATCTTGTCGTGATTCCACAAAAGCCCCCTGGGGGTTTTCGATGATCCCCCGTACGGGCCAATTCTTTCAAATCGGTCCCGACACAGAATGAACGGTCTCCAGCACCGGTGATGATGGCCACATGCATGTCAGGGTCTGCGGTGTACAGGTCAAATACCTCCTCCAGCTCGAAGTGCGCCCCTGGATTCATGGCATTGAGAACCTCGGGGCGGTTGAGTGTGATCGTCAGGATGTGATCCCGGCGCTCAACAAGGCAGTATTTGAATCCCGTATCTGACATGGTGATGTGGCTGACCGTTGGTGTTATTTGGCAGGTTTCAGGATTTCGACCACCTGAGGCTTTCCGTTGACAACCTTGACGATGAAGCTCTCCCGGTCAAGATCGCCTTTGTCGTCGTACTTCACATCGAACAGCACACCTGGATAGTCTTTGACTGAGATGCTGGCGCCGTGCATCGCCACGGCAAAGGCTTTGGAGTCAATCTTGCCAAATTTGTCAAAAATAGCTTTGGCAGCATGCATGCCGGTGTAACCCTTCATGGCGTTGTGGTCGGCTTTGGCTTTGTAGGTTGCAAGGTATTTTTTAGCAAAGGCCTGCACAGGTGGATTAGGCGCGTCAGGGGTCAGACCCACGTGAGCGACCACGCCATTGGCCGCGTCGCCAGCCAACTCGATGACCTTGTCGTTGGCCAAGGTGGTTTCACCAATCACGGGTTTGCTGTAACCCTGCTTGCGGATTTCTTTGAGCAGACGGGCAGACTCTTCTTCATTGGTGTAGGCGAACAAGGCGTCTGCGTTCGATTGCTTGGCCTTCAGAACTGCCGCAGAAAAATCCACTTGGCCAACGTCCGTAGAGATATCCGCGACCACGTTGATGCCTGCGGTCTGCAGTCCTTTGAGCACCATGTCGCGACCGCCCTTGCCGAAATCGTTGTTGACGTAGATCACAGCGATCGATTTGGCTTTGACAATTTCGGAGATGTATCGCACAACCTTCGGCATGGCCGAGGCTTGGGTGAATGAGCTGCGGAAGACGTAGGGATTGCCTTGCTGAGTAATTGCCGCCGCCTCACCACCAATGATGTTGGGAATCTCAGCGCGGCGGGTTTCAGCCATGCTCACCAAAATCGATCCGGAGTACACCGGCCCCATCACCAGCGGCACACCTTCGTCGATGGCTTTGGCTGCCAGCGATTTGGCCACGCCAGCGTTGGTTTGAGTATCCATCGATGTGTATTTGATTTGACGCCCGAGAATTCCTCCGGTGGCATTGATCTCTGCAACAGCCAGCTTGACGCCGTTGTCATAGTTGGTGCCAGCTGTGGTGCCTGAACCACTCAGCTCGACCAGTCCAAAGACAGGTAATGGTTGTGACATTGCCACGCTGCAGACCGCTGCAAGTGCGGACGCGGTGACCCAATGTTTGAATCCATATTTCATGAGGTGTCTCCTTTATTTGAGGCTATGTGGGTTGTAACGGCCTCATACTAGAAAACACGCATCATTTGGTCCATTCACTGAACCAAATGACCTTTATTGAAATATTTAATATTTACGGTCCTTATTCGGCTTTGGATTTTTTCCGCTGCGTCTGCAAAAACAAGGTGCTGCACACTGCTCTTAGCCAACGATTGGCGGGGTCATGGTGGAAGCGAGTGTGCCAGTACTGTTTGACCGTAAACCCTTCGATTGGCAAAGGGCTCGGAAAAACTCTCAGGCCTGCCGCGTGCGCCAGCGTCTCTCCGATGTGTCTGGGCAGTGTGGCAATCAAATCGCTGCTCAGCAGGATGGCGGACAAGCCCAGAAAGCCCGGCAATGCCAGTTGAACCTGCCGTTGCTGTCCGGCCTTCTGCAATGCCTTGTCGAGCAAGGTTGCACCTGTCCCTGAAACGATGCCAACATGAGCTTCAGACAAATACGTTTTGAGCGTGAGCTTTGCGCCTAGCCGTGGGTGTCTTGGGTTGGCCAGGCAGATCCAGTCCTGATCAAACAAGGCTTGTTGGTAGAAGCCAGCCTCCAATCCTGGAATCAGACCCAGTGCCAGGTTGGCTTCGCCAGACTGTAGTTCGGCTGCCATATTCGGACCAATGGTGGCTGCTTCCAGGCGTATGCCTGGCGCCAGTGCATGGACATGCGCGAAAAGACGTGGCATCAACGTGATGTGGCTAGCATCTGTCATAAAGATGCGAAATGTGCGCTCACTGGTGGCGGCGTCGAAATGGCTTGCGCTGGAGATCAGCTGTGACATACCCGAGAGAACTTGCCTGACAGAAGGCATCAGGTCTTCCGTTCGGGGCGTAGGCTGCATGCCCTCCGAAGTTCGAACAAACAGTGGGTCCGAGAGCATCTTCCGCAGTCGAGCAAGGCCAATACTCACCGTAGGCTGACTCAATTCCATTCGCTCTGCCGTCCTGGTCACGCTTCGTGTGGCATAGAGCGCATCGAGAAGTCTCAGCAGCTTGAGGTCCATTTCGTCAGCGCTTGGTTCAGATTTTTCTGCCATATTTAAATTTTCAATACCGAATATTTGTTCTATTGCATTTCAGAAATTGTGTCGGAACTCTAGCATCCGTGCAACTTCCCCAAACATGGGGGAAAGGAGTACAAATTGAAGATTGCTGTCCTGGGCGCAGGTGCCCTGGGTTGTGCGATGGGCAGTTGCCTGAGCGAAGCTGGCCATGAGGTTTGGCTGATCAATCGCCGTGCGGACCATGTTGAGGCCATGAACAAGTATGGTCTGAGCGTGCGCACCCACGGTGTTGACCGCAATGTCCTTGTCAAAGCCGCGCTCACCGCGCAAGAAATTTCCGCACAAACGGGTGTGGTCGATCTGATCGTGGTCCTCGTGAAGTCTTTCCATACGCAGGAAGCCATCACATCGGCGACTGCCATCGTCGGACCGAACACCGTGGTCTTGTCGTTGCAAAACGGCTTGGGGCATGAGGACGTGCTGGCCGAGGTGGTGGGGCGCGACAAGGTGCTGGCAGGCAAAACCTATGCAGGCGGCGTCATGCTCGGCCCGGGCCGGATCATCCGGGGCACCGAAGGCAAGGAGACCTACATCGGCGAGCTTGACGGGCATTTGACAGAGCGAGTTCAGCGCATTGCGCAGGCGTTCAACGACGCCGGGCTGATCACCCACATCAGCGACAACATCATGGGCACGATGTGGGAAAAGCTGTTGGTCAACGTGGCCACGGGTGCGCTCAGCGGCATCACCCACCTGACCTACGGAGATTTGTACCAAGTGCCCGAAGTCAAGGCCTGTGCCTTGGCTGCCGTTCAAGAGGCCATTGATGTGGCCAAGGCCAGCGGCATCCGCCTTTCCATCGATGACCCCGAGCAACCCTGGATCAAGGCGGCCACTGGCCTGCCACCCGAGTTCAAAGCGTCCATGCTGCAAAGCCTGGAAAAAGGCTCAGTCACCGAAGTGGACTACGTCAACGGCTCGGTGGTTCGCTGGGGCCAGAAATGTGGCGTCCCCACCCCAGTCAACCGCACCTTGGTCGCTTGCCTCAAAGGCATTGAGCGCGGCCTTTTTGCATAACACAAGGAAAAACCATGGCAGTCAAAGCCTACGTCGAACATGTTGCTGTCCGCGTCAAGGACATTCACTGGCACATCAAGTTCTTTTACGAAGTTCTGGGTATGGACGTGAGGGAGATCGATGGACCGACCGACGACCCAAAGCAGTATTGGACCATTGGGGGCATGCAGTTGATGGCCACGCCAGATTTTGAGGCGCCCCCCAGCAATGACGGGGGCTGGTTGGCTCACCTGGGGGTCATGGTCGATGACCTGGAGGCGGCAATCAAAGCCGCTGAGCCCTGGGGTGTCAAAGCCCTACCCCAAGGTCGAAACTGGCTGCAATTGCCGGATGGACTGGCGGTTGAATTGATTCAGGCAGCACCTGGCACCGTCGAACAGGCCCTCAAGGTCAATCCTCGTGCCAAGTGATTTGAAAGCAAGCGCATGAAACTCACGCCCCCCACCATTCAGTTCAAGACACCCGAAAAATACTGGGATGACGCCCAGGAGAGCGATGTCTGCATCAGCCCCAGCTATGAGGTGACCGAGGACCGCATCAACGCCTATGCGGTACTGACCGGCGATTACACGCCCGTCCACATTGACGAGGACTACGCCAAAACCACGCCCTTTGGCACGCGGGTGGCCCATGGTCTCTTGGGCCTGTCGATTGCCGATGGGCTGAAGACGCAAAGCGAATACCGCTTCCTGCCCGGCATGTCGCTGGGCTGGACCTGGGACTTTCTGCTGCCCATCAAGATCAACGACGTGCTGCACGTCAAGTTCACGGTGACGGGCTTGCGCGCCAGCAAAAGCCGCCCGGGTTGGGGCATCGTGATCCTGCCTTCCGAATTGATCAACCAGCACGGTGAAGTCGTCCACAAAGGCGAACACCGTTTGATGATTCCCCGTCGTCCAGGAGCGTTCTGATGCAAAACCTGCCACTCAAGGGCATCCGGGTCATCGACTACAGCCACTTTCTTGCCGGCCCCTACGTGGGCCGTTGCCTGGCCGCCATGGGGGCCGAAGTCATCAAGGTGGAGCGTCCTGGGCTTGGTGATGCCGGGCGCCAGCACGCACACATCATCGACGACCAGCAAAGCGGCTATTTCCTGCAGCTGAACATGGGCAAGCAGGGGGTGAGCGTCAACATGAAAGACCCCCGCGGCAAAGCCTTCATGCAAAAGCTGTGCGACAGCGCAGATGTCTTCATCGAAAACTACCGCCCCGGCGCACTGGACAAACTGGGCCTGGGTTACAAGGAGCTCTCCGAGCGCAACCCAAAGCTGGTGTATTGCTCGATTTCTGCCTATGGACACACCGGACCGGACTCACACCGTGCAGGCTTTGGCCTGATCGCTGAAGCCAAGAGCGGGATCATGCAGATGGTGGGGGTACCGGGTGAGGCGCCACCGCTGCTGCGCATTTCCCTGGGCGACATGTACACCGGCATCCACGCGGTCGCAGCCATCAATGCGGCCTTGTTGGGGCGGGTCAGTTCCGGCAAGGGCCAGCACATCGATATGGCGCTGTATGACACTCTGGTGTCCATGCACGAGTACGCGGTGCAGTGCTACACCCTCTCGGGCGGCAAAGTGCTGCCGCAGCAGACCGGGCACGACATGCCGACCTCGACGCTGTACGGGGTGTTCCGCGCCAAGGACGGCGACCTGGTCATTGCCGCGCAAGTGGATGACGCCTGGGCGCGATTTGCCAGCATGCTGGAGCAGCATGGTGGCCCAGCAGGATTTGGTGGCGATACCCGCTTCCATAGCCTCAATGGCCGCAACGCCCATCGGGAAGAAATCCTGGCCACAGTCAAAGCATGGGTGGCGCAGCGTGCAGTGACTGAGGTGTTGGCTTTGTTGGATGGCATCGATGTACCCAGCGCCAAGGTCCAACGCATCGACGAGGTCATCAATGACCCGCAGATTCAGGCACGTGGCATGGTCTTGGAGCAGCAGCACCCACGCTACGGCACACTCAAGCTGCCCAATCTGCCATTCCGATTTTCAGACTGTGACACCACGGCGCCGATGCAACAGGTGGCGCCCGATATGGGACAGCACAACGCGCAGATTGCCCGCACACTGGGCTACTCCGATGCCGACATTCAAGCCATGCAGGCCGATGGCGTTCTGTTTTCAAAGTGAGTGGGGGCCTCATGACCGACCGTTATGCCGTGATTGGCAACCCGATTGACTTTTCAAAGTCACCGTTCATTCACATGAGCTTTGCCCAGTCCACTGACCAGGACATCGAGTACACCAAGGTGCTGGGGCCTCTGGGGCAATTCCATTCGACTGTCGATGAATTCCGGCAAGCCGGTGGTTTGGGCATGAATGTGACCGCCCCCTTCAAACTCGACGCATTTCAATATGCCACCCAGCGTTCAGCAGCTGCAGAATTGGCTGGTGCCGCCAATGCCCTGAAATTTCAGGGTCATGAAGTTCTCGCCGAAAACTTCGATGGGGTGGGGCTGGTGCGAGATGTGGTTCACAACCTCGGACATGCCCTGAAAAACAAGCGGGTGTTGCTGCTGGGCGCAGGAGGCGCAGCCAGAGGGGCACTGCTACCCTTCCTGGCCGAGGGCCCACAGCAGTTGGTCATTTCCAACAGAACCGAGTCCAAGGCCAAAGCCCTGACCAAGATCGCTACGCAGCACAAAACTTTATCGACCACAGTGGAGGCTGTTGCCATGAATAAGCTTGGCGCAATGCAATTCGATGTGGTTTTCAACGCCACCTCAGCCAGCTTGCGAGGTGAATTGCCCGCCGTACCAGCCACCGTCTTTGGTCCAGGTGCGCTGGCCTACGAGTTGGCTTATGGAAAAGGATTGACGCCATTCCTGAGACTGGCGCAAAACGCTGGCGTTCGCCAACTGGCTGATGGTGTAGGCATGCTCGCTGAGCAGGCTGCAGAAGCATTTGTCTGGTGGAGGGGAGTGCGTCCAGACACACGGCACGTCATCAAAGAACTGACCGTTCCCTTGGTCTGAAACTGCTTGATCAGACATCCTGATTTGAACAGTGCGCCAATTCAGGAATTTTTCAAACTGCGCACCGAAAAACTGGAGACACGTATGAAACGCTTAATTTTGAAATCTGTGGTGGCTGTTGCAGCAATGGCTGCATTGGGCCTGGCATCTGCTCAGGAGCGCACCCTGAAGATGAACCTCAATGGCCCGGACAACCATCCAGCGGCAGCGGGGATGAAAAAGTTTGCAGAGTCTGTTGCTGCCAAAACCAATGGCCGCATCAAGATCAGCCTGTTCTACAACGGCGCATTGGGCAGCGATCAGGCGGTGGTCTCAGCCCTCAAAGGCGGCACCATTGAACTGGCCGTCATGAACTCGGGAATTTTGGCCAGCGAAGTCAAAGAAATGGCCATCTTCGATTTCCCCTTCCTGTTTGCCAACGAGAAAGAATCTGACGCGGTTGTGGATGGTCCTGTGGGCAAGAAGATGCACAGCCTCCTGGAGGCCAAGGGCATTGTGGGACTGTCCTACTGGGAGCTAGGCTATCGCCAGATCACCAACAGCAAACGCGCCATCAACAAGGTCGAAGACATCGAAGGTCTCAAGCTGCGCGTGATTCCCAGCCCGATCAACATCGACTGGGTCAAGGCTCTGGGCGGCAATCCAACACCGCTGCCTTTTCCAGAGGTCTACAGCGCCATGGAGCAAAGGGCCATTGATGGGCAGGAAAATCCTGTTTCTGTGATCGCTGCCAACAAGTTCTGGGAAGTTCAGAAATTCATGGTTCTGAGCAACCACCAGTACAACCCACAATCCGTCCTCATGAGCAAAAAGGTCTGGGACAGCCTGTCGCCAGCTGATCGCAAAATCATCGACGATGCTGCCGATGAGGCCACACAGAATCAGCGCAAGGAAGCTCGTGCTGCAGTTGCTGCCAATTTGGAGTTGCTCAAGAAAAACGGCATGACTGTCACCCAGCTGCCTCCAACTGAAGTGAACAAGTTGCGTGAGAAGATGAAACCGGTGATTGACAAGTACACCGCATCAGTCGGCGAAGCCACTGTCAAGGAAGTCCAAACCGAATTGGCCAAGCTGCGTAAGTAAGACTGTGAGAGGGGCCAGCCCCCTCTCTCTTTAGGAGATAAAGATGCGCGTCTTGATGTTGCATGGGATCAACCACAACATGTTTGGAAAACGTGATCCCAAACAGTACGGAACCATTACGCTCGAACAAATCGACGCACGATTGCACAAGGTTGGTCAAGAGCTCGGCGCTGAAGTCACAAGCTTTCAAACAAACTCCGAAGGGGAGATGTGTGACCGCATTCATAAAGCGTACTTTGAGGAAATGGATGCCGTTCTGATCAATGCAGGGGCTTGGACGCATTACAGCTATGGCATTCGCGATGCATTGGCCATCTTGACCTGCCCGGTGATCGAATTGCACATGTCGAACATTCATGCGCGCGAAGAATTTCGCCATCATTCAGTATTTGCTGAGATCGTGACTGGGCAAATCTGTGGATTTGGTGCGGATAGCTATGAACTGGCTTTGCGGGCGGCAGTGCTTCGGTTGTACGCCTAAGGCAGCAGCCCACATTAGCGGTCATCAAATGCGGTGTAGCTAACGTCTGCTGAGGGTCGGATAGAGACAGTCAATGACTATGGGCGATAGCTACCAAACAGCACGGGCGATGTATCGCGGCAAGAGGCCCCACCCTTACAGTGCTGCTTCTTCGCCTGGCTCGTTGTGCGCTTGGCGGTAGGCGCCAGGCGTCAGGCCAGTCCAACCTTTGAAGGCGCGGTGGAAGGTGCTGGCCTCTGAAAACCCCACGCGGGCGGCTACTTCAAGCAGGGGCAGGTCGGACTGGGTGAGGAACTCGACGGCCACATCGCGGCGCAGCGCGTCCTTGATCATCTGGTAGCCCTGGCCTTCGCGCTGCAGGCGGCGGCGCAGGGTTTGCGGGGTGGTGGCCAGCATGTCGCTGACGGCTTCGAGCGAGGGCATTTCTTCGGCCAGGTAGCGCCGCAGCAAGCGGCGGATGCGCTCGGTCAGGCTGGTCTGGTCACGGTACTTGACCAGCAGGCAGGCCGGGGCTTCGCGCAAGAAGGTCTCAACGCTTTCGTGGCTTTGCACCACGGGCAGGTCGAGCCACTTGGCATCAAAGCGGTAACCCCATTCGCCATCGACCAAATGGATGGTGGCCTGAAACAGCCGCGACGCATCGCTGCGGCGGGCCACATCGCGGTCTTGGTAGACCACTTCGTCCACCGGGATGCGCCGCGCGGCCAGCCAGCACATGACGCCGTAGCTGAGGAACATGAAAACGCGCACGGCATAGATCTGCCGATCGGTCAGGGTGTGGCGTGAGCCCATGCGCAGGTAGGCCACGCCGCCGCTGACCTGCAGCCGGGGCACAAAGTCGACCAGCAAGGCGTGGTAATAGCGCAACCCGGCACGCAGCGCGTCCCCCAGCTTGCGCTGCCCCACCAGCATGCGGCAACACACGGCAAACGAGCCCAGGGGCAAAGGCGCAGAGCCCAGGCCCCAGAACTCGTCGCGGTGGTAACGCACCAGGGCCACCATCAGGCGGGCAAACTGCGTCTGGGTGACCCGCGCCAGCCGGGATTCGAGCAAGGCGGGCGAGATGCCCGCACGGCGCAGCACCGCCGCGCGGGCGTCTTCGCCCTCCACCGCCAGCAGCATCTGCACCACCTGGTAAACCGCGATGGTGTGTTGGATAGGCGGGGTGTTTGGGGGGCGGGTCATTGGCAACAAATTACCCACGGAGGCTCACCGTAGGAGCGCGCCCCCGCGCGCGAATGCTTCGGCCGCAGGGGCGGCCTCCTACAAAACAAACTTCTGCAAGGCTGTCAGCCTGCACTTCTGGCTGCGGAGCAAGGGCTTTAAACATCATGGGTTGGGTTCAACAAGCCCCTATCCTACGACTTTACGTTGGCACAAAACATCAATGGCAGCGGCATCGAGCCCGGCTTCGGCCAGCACCTCGCGGGTGTGCTGGCCCTGTGTGGGCGCGGGGTTGTGCACCGCGAAGGTGTAGCCGCTCATCTGCACCGGCATGGCCATTTGTGTCATCTGCTCGCCCTGCGCGGTCTGCACCTGCACCCACATGCCACGCGCCTGAAAGTGCGCCAGCTGCTGCGCTTCGTCGAGCTTGAGCACAGGGGTCACGCAGCAATCTGCGCCGTCGAGCACCTGCGCCCAATGGGCCAACGGGTGCGCCTGCACCGCCTGGGCAACTTCGCGCCGCACCCAGTCAGACAACTCGCGGGTTTTGGGAATGTGGTGCTCGGCCAAGTCGGGCCGGCCCAGCAGCGCGCAAAAGCTGTCCCAGAACTTGTGCTCAAACGCGCCGACGGCCAGGTAGCGCCCGTCTTGCGTGGGGTACAGGCCATAGCAGGGCAGCGCCCCGGTCAGCTTGTCGCCACCGGGCGCGGGTGTGCGGCCCCGGCTGTGCAGGCCCGCCAACGGAATCACCGCGTGCGCGAGCACACCGTCGGCAATGGCGACATCGACATGCCGGCCTTGGCCGCTGCGCTGCGCGTCGAACAAGGCTGCGAGGATGCCCATCACGGCGGGCATGGTGCCGCCCAGCAAGTCGCCCATGGGCAGGTTGGACAGCGCCAATTCGCCCGAGGGCGTACCCACCTGGTCGGCCACGCCGGCCAAGCCGCAGTAGTTCAGGTCGTGCCCGGCCTTCTGGCTCAGTGGCCCGGTCTGGCCGTAGCCGCTGATGCTGCAATACACCAGGCGCGGGTTGCGGCTGCGCACCGCGTCGTAGCCCAGGCCCAGCCGCGCCATCACGCCAGGGCGAAAGCCTTCGACCAGCACATCGGCCTGCTCGCACAGCTGCAGCAAAAGCTGTACGCCTTCGGCCTGCTTGAGGTCCAGGCGCATGCCGCGCTTGTTGCGGTTGAGCATTTCGCGCACCGGGGGCGAGGCGTAGTCGCCCGCGCCGAGGTCTTCGATCTTGATGACGTCGGCGCCCAGGTCGGCCAGGTGCAGGGTGCACATGGGGCCGGGCAAGAGGCGCGTGAGGTCGAGCACGCGCACACCGCGCAAGGGCGCGCCTTGTTCGGTGTTCATGCGCTCACCCCCGCCACGGCTTGGCGCAGCGCGGTTTTTTGCACCTTGCCGGCGGCCGTGAGCGGCAGCTGCTCGCGGAACTCATAGCTCTTGGGGCACTTGAAGCCGCTGATGTGCGCGTGGCAATGCGCCGAAAGCGCTTCGGGTGTGACCTGCGCGCCGGGCTGGAGCACGACCACGGCGTGCACCGCCTCGCCCCATTTCTCGTGCGGCACGCCGATGACGGCGCACATCGACACCGCCGGGTGGCTGGTGAGGACGCTTTCGACCTCGGCCGGGTAGACGTTTTCACCGCCGGTGATGACCATGTCTTTGATGCGGTCGATCACATAAAGGTAGCCCTGCGCGTCCATCACGCCGCCGTCGCCGGTGTGCAGCCAGCCGCCGGCCAGCGCCTGTTGGCTGTCCTCGGGGCGGCCCCAATAGCCTTGCATCACGGCCGGGCCGCGCACCAGGATTTCACCGGACGTGCCGGCCGGCAGTTCATGGCCCTGCGCGTCGGCAATGCGGATCTCGGCCGACAGGCCGGCCTGACCGGCCGAGCGGATGCGCTCGCTTTGCAGAAAGGCCGGATCGCGCAGGATCTGGAGCGCCGAGACGGCGGCCGAGGTTTCGGTCATGCCATAGACGTGGATGAAATCGACCTGCGGAAAAGCCTCCAGCGCGCGCTCCAGCAAGGGCAAGGTGATCGGCGCCGCGCCCCACAGGATGCGCTGCAGGCGCGGCAGGCCTTGCGGGTCAAAGCCCGGCGTGTCCAGCAACATCTGCAACATGCTGGGCACGATGACCAGGTCGTTCACGCCCTCACGCGCCATCAGCGCAACCACCTGCTTGGGCGCAAAGGCCGGCACCGTCACGCAGGTGCCGCCCACAATCATCTGCCCCAGCATGCGGCCCAGCCCGGCCACATGGAACATGGGCGAGGTCAACAAGGTGACGTAGTGCGGCGGGTTGGGCACCTCGGCCATGCGCCCCAGCAGCGAGGCCCAGAGGTTGCCGTGCGAGAGCATCACGCCCTTGGGAAAACCGGTGGTGCCGCCGGTGTAAACAATGGCCGCCAGCGCGTCGGGAGCGCTGCGCATGTCGTCCATCGGCACGGCCGAGGCCAGTCCTTCTTCGAGCGCCACAAAGCCTTCGGGCGCCTGCGTCTCGCCGATGTAGAGCTTGTGCCGCAGCGCAGGCAGCGCCACCTGCGTTGTTTGCATGGCGCTGGCCGTGGCCATCAGGCCATCGTCCACCGCCAGCGCGCTGGCGCCGCAATCGCCCAGGGCGTAGGCCACCTCGGCCGGGGTCCAGCGGGTGTTGACGGGGTTGACCACCAGCCCGGCCCACCAACCGGCCAGCAAAAGTTCGACCATGCGGTCGCTGTTCAGGCTCAGCACCGACAGGCGCTCGCCCGGTTGCAGGCCGAGTGCGCGCAGGCTCGCGGCGGTGCGCGCCACACGGTCCACCAGCTGGCGATAGCTCTGGCGCCGGGCACCGGTGACGGTGGCAATTTTGTCGGGGTGGCGTTGCAGCGAACGGTGCAAACCTGCGGTCAGATACATGCGGGGTCTCCAATACAGCCAACGCGGCGCCACCGGGTAGGACCGAGCGATCGCGATGCACCATTGCACCGCGCGACCGGCCCAGCCGCAATCGCCTCAAGGGTCAAAGGCATTGGCAAAAAGTGACAGGCTGGAGGCTTGACCCGGCAGCGGTGTGCGCTGAAATAGGCGGGCTAAACTGAGCCCCATGGACCTTCGCCAACTTCGTTACTTCATCGCCGTTGTTCAGGCCGGCAGCGTCAGCGACGCGGCGCGTCAATTGCACGTGGTGCAGCCGGCCGTGAGCCAGCGGCTTTCGGCACTGGAGGCCGAGATCGGGGTGCAACTGCTGGTGCGCTCGCGCCTGGGGGTGAAGGCAACGCCCGCCGGGTTGGAGCTGTACGACCGCGCACGCAGCATCCTCAATCAACTGACGGCGGCGCAGGAGGCGACGCGCGAGCGCGGCGGTCAGATCGGCGGGCGCGTGGGCATCGGTTTGCTGCACAGCCTGTCGCGCTTGCTGGCGGTGCCCTTGTTTCGGGAATTGCGCGCACGCCATCCAGAAATCGTCCCCGAGATCGTCGTCGGCTATTCCTCCGACCTGATCGAGCACGTGAAGGCCAGCCGGCTGGATCTGGCCCTGCAAGTGGTCAAACCCGAGGCGAAACCCGCCGGCAGCGAGCTGTTCTTCACCGAAGCGGTGTGCTTGATCGGCAACCGCAAATTGCTCAAGCATTTGTCCGGGCCGGTCAGCATCCAGGAAATGGATGGCATTCCCCTGCTGGTGTCGCCCACCCAGCCGATCCACGGCGAACTGCGGGCCATGGGGCAGAAGCTGGGGGTGCCGTTCAACATCATTGGCAACATCCAATCCTCTGAAGCCCTGGCGACGCTGTGTTGCGAAGGCCATGCGGCCACCTTCATGTCCGAGACGCTGGCCAGGAACCTGGTCCGTACCGAGCGCCCCAGACTGAAGATGCTGAAGGTGATGGGTTTTGACCGTGGGATCTGCCTGTACGCGCATCCGGAGACACCCAAATCCCCCTCGGTTCAGGCCTGCGAGGCGGTGCTTGCGGACGTGCTCAGGCGCGAGTTCGAAGCCCACAAATAAAGCGCTTCATTCGGTCCCGATGTTGGCATCGCGGACCACTTTGGCCCAGCGCTCATCCTCTCGAACGATCATGGCACCGAAGGCGGCCGAAGTGCTCGGTGCCGCAGACGAGCCGAGTGTCGCCAGCCTGTCCTTGACCACCTTCATGCCCAGCGCTTGAGTCACCGCCTGTTGCATTTTGGCCAGGATTTCCGGGCTGGTCTGCGCCGGTGCCACCAACCCAACCCAACCGCGCACATCGACGTTGGGGAAACCCGCTTCGGCGAAAGTGGGGACATCCGGCAACGAGGCCAGGCGATGCTCCGAGGCAACGGCCATGGCCTTGACGCGGCCGCTCTTGATCAAAGGCGTGGCGGCGGACGACCCGACCAGTGTCAGCTCGGCCTGCCCCCCGGCCACATCGGTGGCAGCCGGCACCGCGCCCTTGTAGGGAACATGCTGCAACTTGGCGCCGATTTCTCGGGCGAACAGCTCCATGCCCAGGTGCGAGGGTGAACCGGAACCAGCGGATGCGTAGCTCACCTGCCCCGACTTGGCCTTGAGCTGCCGAGCCAGATCAGCCAGGTTGTCGGCGGGCAGCCGTGGGCCGGAGATCAGCACTGGCGATTCGTAGGTGAGCTGGGCCACCGGCGCAAAGCTGGTGCGCATGTTGTACGGCATGTCCTTGCGCAAGATGGCAGCCGCCACGCTCTGCAAGTTCACCACACCGAAGGTGTAACCGTCGGGCTCGGCCTTGGCCACCGCGCCCAGACCGATCGCGCCCTGGGCACCGCCCTTGTTCTCGACGATCAGTGGCTGCCCAATGCGCAAGGCAATCTCGTCAGACAGGGCTCGGATCACCACATCGGCGGGCGAGCCAGAGAAAGAGGACACGACCACCTTGACGGGCTTGTTGGGCCAGGCCTGGGCGGCGCAGGCCAGCGGCAGCGCGAGGGCGGCGGCGCTCAAGCAGCGGCGCAGCAAAGTGGGGCCGGTTGTATGTCTCATGGTCATGGTCGTTTTTCTCATGCAAGTGCGGTGGGTGCGGGACTGGTTTCAGAGAGGCGGAGCATCTCGCGCGCGAGCTGCCCCAAGAGTTCATGCTTGAGGCTGGCGTGGGCAGGGTCGTCCCAGAGGTTGCGTGACTCGATGGGGTCCGCCTGCCGGTCATACAGCTCGCCCCAATCCTCCCCATCGTAGAGGCTCAAGCGGTACTGTCCCGAGAGCAGGCTGCGCATGCGCACCGGCTCGTCGAAACCGAAGTAGGTGCGCTGCCCCTCCTCCTCGATGAGCAAGTGGTCACGGCGCACAAAGTCTTCGCGCCCCTCGATGAGCGGCAGAAAAGAGCGCCCCTGCATGCCGTTGTAGGGTTCAACGCCGGCCTGATCGAGGATGGTGCTGCTGATGTCGATGCTCGACAACAGGGCATTGTCCTGACGCCCCGGCGCGGCCACACCGGGCCCGTTCCAGATGAAGGGCGTGCGCGTGAGACTGTCGTAGTGCAGCGAGCCCTTGAGCAGCAAGGCATGGTCGCCTGCAAACTCGCCGTGATCGCTGGTGAAAATCACCACGGTTTGCTCGGCCTGCCCCGATGCTTTCAAGGCCGCGAGCACGCGGCCAATGTTGCTGTCGATGAAAGACAGCGAACCGTAACCCAGCGCCACCGCTTCGCGCGCCTCGCGTTCGCTGACGGCAAAGCAGGCCTGGCTGTTCTTCACCGCCTGCCCCGCATCGCGCTGCTGGTGCAGCCAGGCCAGGTGGGGCACCGAGGGCTGGGCGTAGAAGGATGCAGGCAGCGTCACGTCCTCGGGTTTGTACATATCCCAGTAGCGCCCCGGTGGCGTGTAGGGATGGTGCGGATCGGGGAATGAACAGTAGACAAAGAAGGGGCGCGACTGCTCAGCCGCCGATTCGATGCGCGCGATGGCACGGTCAGCGATCCACGCGGTGGGGTGCAGTTCTTCGGGAAGGCGCGTGCGCCAGGCCTGACCCACTGCGGCCAAGGCGTAGTCGGGCGTGGGGGTGGCGTTGTCTTTGCCGGCCAGCGCCAACGCCTGCGGGTGATTTTGTTTGAGCCAGCGCAGGTAATGGCCCTCGGGGCAGTCGCCGTGTTCGATGGCCAGGTCGACGCTGCCAAATCCGTAGAACGGCAGTTGGGGCTCAAACGCCGGGTCCGCACGCCAGGTGTCGATGCACTCCTGCAAATAGTTGCCCGGATAAGGCAGATGGGCGTCGTGCCCGTGGTCGGGCCGCGCCGGGTGCGGCAACGGTTTCTTGTTGGTGATGTTCTGCAGATGCGATTTGCCGCACAAGGCCGTCGCATAGCCCGCCTGCCTGAGCGCATCGACAAAGGTGCGGCTGCCCAAAGACAGCGGGATGCCGTTGTGGCGCACGCCGTGCACCGAAGGCATGCGCCCGGTCATCAAACTGGCGCGGTTGGGCATGCAGATGGGGCTGGCGACATGGCACTGCGTGGCCGACCAGCCGCTGGCGGCCAGCGCGTCGATGTGGGGGGTTTCGATCTGCGGGTTGCCGTAGCAACCAAGATGCTGGGCATTGAGCTGATCGACGATAAAAACAAGGAAGTTGGTTTGCATGGCCCACGCATCCTAGGGGCAGATGCAGGGTGACGCCAATAACTTATTGTGAGAGCCCTATTGCGCTGCGCTATGGCCGGTTGGATTTCTGCATCGACAAAACCGCATCTTCAAGGCAGCTGACAAAGACCTGCGCAGCATGCTTGTCGGCGGCCTCGTGCAAGCGCATACAGCACATGGGACCGCGCAACAATTCTTGTGGCACGTTGATGATCGACACCTGCCCTTGTTGACAGAAATTGAGGGCTTGCTGACTGGCCACTGCCCACAACATGGAAGAGTTTTTGAGGAGCTGAATTGCCAGCAGCGGGGAATCTGTCTCGACATCAGACTCCGACATGTCCCGTTGGCGATAGATCGCCAGCACACGGTCCAGTTTGGGTCGCACAGGCGTTGATGGCGGTGGCAGAACCCAGGGATGGCGCGCCAGCTCTTCCCAACTGACCTTGCGTTTCTTGGCCAGGCGGTGGTTGGGGCCAGTCACCACGGCGCTTTGCTCTTCATAGAGTGGCAACACCTCCACCAGATTGAGGTCCAGCCGAAGTTCCGCGTGCGAGAGCATCAAATCAATTTGACCCGCCAGAAGTTGCTCATGCAGCGCCTGCAATGGGAGTGCTTGCACCCTTAAAAACACATGGGGCATCAAGCCGCGAAAGCGATTGATGGCCTGGGCCATGGCTTGTTGCGAGAAAACGGTCAGCATCCCTATGCGCAGCTCCGTGCGATGGCCTGGGTTCAGGCCTTGCAGGTCTTCTTCTGCTTGATCGAGCTCCGCCAGGATGCGATTGGCATGTTGCATCAGACTCAGTCCGGCCGACGTGGGAACAATCCGTTTGGTGGTTCGTTCAAACAACGTCCGTTGCAGCAGACCCTCAGTCTGCGCCAAGGTCCGCGACACAGCGGGTTGCGTGGTGTGCAGACGCTCAGCACAGCGGCTCAAATTCAATTCTTGGCCCAGCACGCTGATCAAACGCAGCTGCTTGAGCGTGAGCACTCTTTGAAGGTAGGGTGATTTCATTGATACCAATTTTTGCATAAATAAAATGCCATTTGGCATTTGTCGATGGCGCGTGGACTTTTGATAATCGCGTGCACCTTATCCAATAAAACACGGAGACATTTGAATGAATTCGATCCAACGCGCCTTGTTGCTGCTGTGCGCACTGCCAGTTTGGGCAGCCGCACAAACTTACCCCAGCAAACCCATCCGCATGGTCGTTCCGTGGCCTCCAGGCACGCCTGCCGATGTAACCGGCCGGGTCGTTGCAGAACGCATGTCGGCCGGGCTGGGACAAGCCGTGGTGGTCGAAAACAAGCCCGGGGCAGCCGGAACCATCGGCATGGCCGAGGCCTTGCGGCAACCTGCAGATGGCTACACGCTTTACATGCTGTCCTCTGCCTCCCTGGTGGCCCCCATGCTGTTCCCCTCGCAGTCCATTGACTTCAACAAAAGCCTGCAGCCCGTGGGCATGATGGTCTGGAGTTACAACGTCCTGGTGGTGCCCACCAGCAGTGCCCTGAAAGACCCGAAAGACATCGTGCAAACGGCCAAAGCCAAGCCAGACAGCTTGAGCTTTGCATCGGGCGGCAATGGCACACCGGCGCACCTGGCGGGTGAACTCTTCAAGCAACAAACGGGCACCTCAACGGCCCATGTGCCCTACAACCAGTTCAGCATGGCGATTGGTGACTTGATCGCCGATCGCACCAACTTCATGTTCCTGACGGCATCGGCTGCGATTCCTCAGATTCAAGGCAACAAGCTGCGCCCCATGGCCGTGACAGGCAGCCACCGGCTGCCGGTGCTCAAGGACGTGCCCACCATGGCGGAGCAAGGATTCGGCGACTTTGTGCTGCGTTCATTCGATGGCATGACGGTCAAGGCCGGGACGCCGAAGCCGATCGTGGAGCGCCTGAACAGCGAACTCAACAAGGCACTGAACAGCGCAGAAGTGCGTGAACGCTTGATGCCACTGGCGCTGGAAGTGGATGCGATGACGCCTGCAGGATTTGGACAAACCATCGCGTCCGAGTCGGACAAATGGCTGCGCATTGGGCGTTCGGCGCAAATCAAAGCTGATTGACAACACCATGATGACGGATCACGACTGGCAAGCCGATGTGGTGGTGGTGGGCGCGGGATCGGCCGGTGCCACGCTGGCTGCGCGCTTGAGCGAAGACCCCACACTGCAGGTCATTCTCATTGAAGCAGGCAAACCTTCCAGATACCCCTGGCTGAACATTCCTATCGGCTATTTCAAGACGGTCGGCCATCCCCAATTTGACTGGGGATTTCAAACCGACCCCGAGCCTGAAATGGCGGACCGCCGTCTGCCTTGGCCGCGCGGAAAAGGCTTGGGGGGTTCCAGCTTGATCAATGGCATGCTTTACCTGCGCGGCCATCGCCGGGACTATGACCAATGGCGTGCCATGGGCAATGAAGGCTGGGGTTGGCAAGACGTCCTGCCCTATTTTCAGCGCTCCATGCACGCGGAACAGACCAAGGGGGCTGCAGACGGTCAAGGGGGGCCACTGTGGATTTCTGACCTGCCAACGGACCCTCTGTCGGATGCCTTCATCGAGGCCGCCGGCTTGTGTGGCATGGCGCGCACCCACGATTTCAACCAAGGAGACAACCAGGGTGCCGGTTATTTCCGCATGAACACGCGCAACGGCGTGCGCATGAGCACGGGCAAGGCCTATCTCGATCCTGCGCGAAAGCGCAAGAACTTGCGCGTGGTTTCGGGTGCCCAGGCTTTGCAGATATTGACACAGGGGCAGCGGGCCACGGGCGTGAAAATCCTGTGCGGTGGCAAGCCACAAACGGTGCGGGCACGGCATGAGGTGGTGCTGTGCGCCGGTGCCATTCAAACGCCTCAGCTGCTGCAGCTGTCAGGGATCGGGCCCGCACATCTGCTGGGGCGGCACGGCGTGGATGTCGTCCATGACTTGCCCGGTGTGGGCGAGAATTTGCAAGACCATTTGCAAGTCCGCCCTGCGTACCGCTGCCAGAATGTGGTCACGCTCAACGACATTGCAAACAGCACATGGCGCAGTGCGTTGGAGTTTCTGCGCTACCAAACCACCCGCCAAGGGGCCTTGCGCAATGGCGTTTACAGAGCCGGTGCCTTTTTCTCTGCGGGCCAAGACGCCGACCCCCATTGGCCAAATGCGCAGATTCACTTTGGACTGGTGAGTTTTGACAGGCCCCACCAGCCGCCCCACCCTTTCCCGGGCGTCACGCTGTCCGCCTGCATCTTGCGGCCACAAAGCCGGGGCCGAATTGCGATCACCAGCAACGATCCACTCCAAGCACCCAGCATTCAGGCTGGCTACCTCAGCCATCAGCAAGACCGCACGCTGGCCGTGGCTTTGGTGCGAAAAATGCGTGACATCGCCAGCGCCCAACCCCTGTCTCGCTTTGTCGTCGAAGAGCACGAGCCGGGAAGCGCCCGGCAATCGGATGCCGAAATTTTGGAATGGGTGCGTCGCCGTGCAGGCAGCATTTTTCACCCCGTTGGCACCTGCGCGATGGGGCCGGCATCCGACCCCATGGCGGTCGTGGATGCACGCTTGCGTGTCCATGGTCTTCGTGGTCTGCGCGTCGTCGACGGATCGATCATGCCGCGCATCGTGTCGGGCAACACCAATGCACCCATCATCATGCTCGCCGAGCGTGCTGCCGATCTGATTCAGGAAGATTTGAAAATATGAACACACCCATCGAAAGGCTGCCGCTGATCTGCATTGCCGGTACTTGGCGGCATGGCCAGGGTGGTGCCTTGCTGACGCTGACCAACCCTGCAACAGCCGAGGTGTTTGCGCAGGTCCAAGGCGCTGGACAAGAGGACATCGCTGAAGCCCTGGAGGCCACCCACGCAGGTTTTGAGGCGTGGCGACGGTCTGTTGAAATGCTCAAGCCACAACGCACTGGCCTTGAACCGCCTTCGGCCGCAGGGGCGGCCTCCCACAAAAACCGCCCCCCCCTGTGGGAGCGCGCCCCTGCGCGCGAATGCTTCGGCCGCAGGTGCGGCCTGCCACAAAAAATGGCCCAGCGATCAGATCGACTGGGCGGTGCGCTTCAAGCCCGACAGGCTTCTAGACACAGGTAGCGTCAGCGTGCAAATGCTTCATGTGGTCCAAAAGTTTCAAGGCGGTTGCGTAAGACTTGACTTTTGCTTTGGCCAAAAATGGGTTTCTCGCGCCCGCATGGTCCAGTCGGGCGATCACTCTCAGTGCTTGTTCGCCAGCCAACTTGCCGTTGGCACAGATGGCTTTTTTGTTTTGTTCAGTGACAGGTGATAGGCATGGCCTGAGATAAGAATCAAGCTTGTCGTCCAGACTGTTTAATTCACTGCTTTGGCTGATGTGCATCACCGGAATGGCTTGCAATGCATCCGGCAATTGAGAGCAATTTTCGCTGGCCAAGGCAGGTAGCGTGATGAACAGGCTGGCAGCAATCAAAACAACGTGGGTATAGGCGCTCATTTCTTTTTCCCGCTCAAAAAGTTGGCCAAAATTTTGCCATGAACGGGGCCGCAGGGGCAAGGGTTGGTGGTCTGAATGGTCAGTTCGCCAAACGCATTGACAACGTTCCCGGCGATGGAAAACAGAGCGGCAATCGGTTTTTTGCCAACTGTCTTGGTGTGCGTTCAGATCGGTGCGTGGCGTCATGCCAAAAACAGGTGCAATGGTGACCACGCCCACGTCACCTTCGGCCGCAGGGGCGGTCTCCCACAAAACCCCTGAATGCTGCCCTCACAAAAACACCTGAACCTCGTGGGAGCGTGCCCCTGCGCGCGAATGCCTCGGCCGCAGGGGCGGGTGGGTGACATCAGGCCTGGTGCGCGGCCAGCGCCTTGCCCACTTCCAGCGTCCCTTGCTCTGCGCCCGAGCGCGGCACGGTTTCGCCCTGACGGTCGCTGACCTGCGCCAGCGCGGCGGCCAGCCGTTCCGGGGTGTCGGGGCCGGTGCCCAGGTACACCCCTTGGGTCAAGGTGATGTGGGCCACTTCAAAGCTGCCGGCCCCTGCACAAATGATGGTGCGGTTGGGCGCGTCTTCGCTGGCCATGACCAGCATGGCGGGCACGACCGCGCTGGGCTCCAGCGCCTTCAGCACTTGTTCCGGCATCAGGCCTTCGGTCATGCGGGTGGCGGCCGTGGGGGCCAGGCAATTCACGCGGATGTGGTTTTTTTCGCCCTCGATCGACAGGGTTTGCATCAAACCCGCCAGCGCCATCTTGGCCGCGCCATAGTTGGCCTGGCCAAAGTTGCCGTACAGACCGCTGGACGACGTGGTCATCACCACGCGGCCGTAGTTTTGTGCCTGCATGATCGGCCACACCGCCTTGGTGCAATGCACCGCCCCCATCACATGCACGTCCATCACCAGTTTGAAGTCGGCCAACTCCATCTTGGCAAAGCTCTTGTCGCGCAGGATGCCGGCGTTGTTCACCAGGATGTCGACCCGACCCCAGGCGTCGACGGCTTGCTGGACCATGGCCTTGACGGCTTCGAAATCGGTGACCGATGCGCCGTTGGCGATGGCTTCACCGCCCGCTGCCCGGATCTCGTCCACCACCAACTGCGCCGCCGACACCGAGCCGCCCACCCCGTGCAGATCGCCCCCCAGGTCGTTCACCAGCACTTTGGCGCCGCGTGCCGCCAGGGCCAGGGCATGCTGTTTGCCCAAACCGCCACCGGCGCCCGTGACGATCGCGACGCGGCCTTTGAAATCGATGCTCATGGTTTTTCCTTGATTGAATGCGGATGAATGGGAGACAGGGCATGGCAGCCCCTTCTGCTAATCTGGCTGCTGATAAAAGCCTTGCCCTACTTTAAAACAGCCTGCACGCCGGCTGTGTTACCTGATTGACACTTTGCCATGGAACTGAACACCGAAATCATCACCACCCCGCCGCTGGACTCTGCCTCGGTGGTTTTGCTGCGCGACAGTGCGCAGGGCCTGCAAGTGCTGTTGCTGCGGCGGCACCAGGCGTCGAATGTGCTGGGCGGGGCTTATGTGTTTCCGGGCGGCAAGCTCGATCAGGCCGACCAGAGCCCCGCGCTGCTGGCCCAGCTCAGCCAGAACGCCGCCACGTTGCACCAACGGCTGGCCGAACCCGCGCTGGACGCGCAACGGGCCGCGGGCTTGTTTGTCGCGGCGATCCGCGAAGCGTTTGAGGAATGCCGCATCTTGCTGGGCCAAAATGGTGGGGACACCCCCGATCTGCAAGCCCTGCATCAGGCCTTGGCCAACGGACAAAGCTGGGCGCAGGCGACCCAACACCTGTCACTCCAGTTGCACACCGACACCCTGGTGCCTTGGACCCGCTGGATCACGCCCCGACAAGCGTCTGTGACCCACAAGCGCTTTGACACCCGCTTTTTCATCACCCGGGTGCCCGAAGGCCAAACCGCCGAGCACGACAACCACGAAACCACCGAGACCCTGTGGACCACCCCACGCGAGGCACTGATCCGCTATTGGGACCGTCAGATCGAGCTGGCACCGCCCCAGATCATGGGCCTGGTTCATCTGGCCCGGCACCGGAACGCTCACAGCGCGTTGGCAGAAGCCCAAAGCCGCCAGCCGCCGGTGGTGGAACCCGAGCCCTTTGACCAAGACGGCGTGCGCACCATTTGCTACCCCGGTGACCCACGGCATTCGGTGCCGCATGCGGCGTTTCCCGGTCCAACCCGACTGATGTTTAAAAACAAGCGCTTTGAGCCTGAATTGGGTTTGGCCGCTTTGCTTGATTAGAATCTAGGGCATTACAATTTGTAACCTTTATGGATACACCCCCTGTTTTTATGAACCCATCTCCCGCCCCTGTTTACCTGTCTATTGATCGGGCCATGGAATTCATTGGCGACGTCAATGGGGTCTTGTCCTTGCTGAAAACCCTGCACCAGACCCTGGGTGATGACTTACCGCGCATTCAGGCGATGCTGGACAAGGATGACATGCATGGTGCCAACCGCTTGCTGCACCAACTCAAAGGCTTCACCCCGGTGTTTTGCGTGGACAGCCTGGTTGAAGAAGTTGTGCGCATCGAACACCTGAGCAAACACGCAGCCTCTGCAGAAATCCGTGGCGCCTACAGCCACCTGGCCCCCAAACTGGAACAGTTGCGCACCGAAGTGGCCACCCACCTGCGCCTTCACGCCCCAGCCTGAACGTCCAGCCACTGCGTGATCTTGGCCGGGTCGTGCAGCAGGCGCAGCTGGTCAAAGGCGTCTTGCGCCTGGGGGTACACGCGGCGCAAATAATTGAGCCACTGCTTGAGTCGCCCAGCGCGGTGCCGGGGCGCCACCCGCAAGCTGATGCCCTGCCAGAACAAGCGCATCAAGCCCACAATCTGTGACCAGGCGACCGCGCTGCCGGTCAAGCCGCCTGTTGACGCGGCATCGTGTTGCGTGATCGCCAAGGCCAGGCCAGGGTCGGCCACCATGCCCCGACCAATCATCAACCGGTCACAGCCGGTCACTTCGCGGCAGCGCAAAGCGTCTGACAAAGTCCAGATTTCGCCATTGGCCACCATGGGCAAGCGCACATGCTGGCGCAAATCGGCAATCCGGTCCCAATAAGCCGGCGGTCTGTAGCCATGCACCTTGGTCCGGGCATGCACCACCAGATCGCTGGCGCCAGCGGCCTCGATGGCCAAGGCGCAGTCTTCGGCGCGGCTGTCGTCGTTGAAGCCCAGGCGCATCTTGGCCGACACCGGAATGTGCGCAGGCACCGCCCGGCGCACAGCCGCCACGATCTGGCCCACCAATTCGGGCTCATCCAACAGCACGGCACCGCCACGGTGCTGGTTCACCGTCTTGGCTGGACAGCCAAAATTCAAATCAATGCCTGCGGGCGCCAGCTCGGCCAAGGCTGCCGCGTTGGCCGCCAAATAATCGGGGTCAGACCCCAATAATTGCACCCTGACCGGCACGCCCGCCACGGTGCAGCTGTTGTTCAGCAACTCGGGCGCGACCCGGATGAAGGCACGGCGCGGCAACACGGTGTTGGTGACCCGGATGAATTCGGACACGCACAAATCCACGCCGCCCACCCGCGTGAGCATGTCGCGCAGGGTGTGGTCCAGCAGGCCCTCCATGGGGGCCAGCAAGACGCGCGCGCCCATGTGGCTCATGCTCGTGCGCTCAAACCATCAGCCCAACTTGCGCTTGAGGCGCACCTCTTCGACCTTGACCCCACCCAAGGGCACCGTGCGGGCGGTGTTCATCTCGCGCTTGAAACCGGCCAAATCGTGAAAGCGCAAGGTGTTTTCGTGCAAAAGGGGCAGCCAGACCGTCACATCGGTACAGCCTTCCTCTTCCAGGCCCTCGCGGGCCGCGTCCCACAAGGCCAGGCCAATGCCTTGGCCCAAACGGTCGGGCGCGGCGTAAATGGCCCAGATTTCGCCGGTGGTATTTTTGGACTTCGGGTCGCGTGAACGGTCAAAACCCACAAACCCGACCACCTGCGGCCCCTCGGTGGCCACCATCACTTGCGGCTCACCGTATTCAATGGCTTCTTTCCAGAACGAAACCCGTTTGGGCATGGGGGTGGCGTCCCAATGGGCATCGGGCACTTGGCCCGCGTAGGCGGCGCGGCAGGCGCTGACATGCAATGCGGCCACGGCGGGGGCATCTTGAAGGGTGGCAAATCGGACTTGGATATCGGACATGGCTTGAATGGGAATGAAAAAACAACCGGCTGCGTGCACATGGATGTGCAGAGCCCAACCCGGTATTGTCGCCGCTTCGGTTATCGTCAAGAGATGTTGACGCTCATGAATACCTGGAAATGGTCACCGGTCTGGATCGTGTCCACGCTGCTGGCCTGCAGTGCCGCAGCACTGGCCCAAAGTCCACCCCCTCCCGCCGCCGCGCCCCGCCCCCGTTTTGCAGACAACATGGCCGAACGCACCCGGGCCTGCACCGCCTGCCATGGCGATCAAGGCCGGGCCGGGCCCGACGGTTATTACCCGCGTCTGGCTGGCAAACCTGCGGGCTACCTGCACAACCAGCTGCGCAACTTTGCCCAGGGCCGACGCCATTACGAGCTGATGACACGCCTGGTCGATCCCCTCTCGGATGAGTATCTGGGCGAGATGGCACGGTATTTTTCAGCCCTTCAGCTGCCCTATGCCCAGCCCGCCGCCACCAACACGATTTCGGCCGAGCGTCTGGCCAAAGGCCAGCAATGGGTCACGCAAGGCAACCCGTCGCTGGGCGTGCCCGCCTGCACCCAATGCCACGGCCTGCGTTTGACCGGCGTGCAACCCAACGTGCCCGGTCTGTTGGGCTTGCCGCTGGACTATCTGAATGCCCAACTGGGCGCCTGGCAAACCGGTCAGCGCCAAGCCCATGCGCCCGACTGCATGGCCGAAGTGGTGCGGCGCATCCCGGCAGAAGACCTGATTGCCGTGTCCAGCTGGCTGGCACGCCAGGCTTTGCCTGCCGACACCCACCCGGCCCCGCGCCCACCGGCAGGGCCGCCCTTGCCTGCGACGCTGCGTTGCGGCAGCGCACCCGAGCTTTCCAGCACAGCAGGGGGCCAGCCATGAAAGCACCACGCATGGCCCGCATCGGCTGGGGTTTGGCCGGGGCCCTCCTGGCGTTGACGGCTTTCGTCGCCTGGGACAACTGGGGCGACACCTGGCTGGCACCGGCCCAGCAGGATGCCCGCCCCCCCGCCCTGGCTGCACCGCTGGAGCCCACCGCGCAAATCGAACGCGGCCACTACCTGGCCCGTGCCGGCAACTGCGTGGCTTGCCACACGGCACGGGGGGCTGCGCCCATGGCCGGAGGGCGCCGCATCGAGACGCCGTTTGGCACCGTCTTCAGCAGCAACCTGACGCCCGACGCCCGAACCGGCCTCGGGGCCTGGAACAGCCAGGACTTTTGGCAAGCGCTGCACCACGGGCGCTCCAAAGACGGCCGCCTGCTGACGCCCGCCTTCCCCTACAACCACACCAGCGTAATCACCCGTGCCGACAGCGACGACCTGCTGGCCTGGCTGCAAAGCCTGCCCGCGGTGGACCAAGCCACCCCGCCCCACACCCTGATCTGGCCCGTGGGCACACAAGCCGCGTTGGCGGTCTGGCGCAGCCTGTTTTTCAGCCCCCGTCCATTCCAAAACGACCCGGCGCAATCAGCCGAATGGAACCGTGGCGCTTATCTGGTCCAGGGCCTGGGCCACTGCGCCGCATGCCACAGCCCGCGCAACGCGCTGGGGGCCAGCGGTGCGGTGGACGACCTGTCCGGTGGGCTCATGCCGGTGCTCAACTGGTACGCGCCCAACCTGGGCAGCGACCCCGAAACGGGCCTGGCCAGCACCCCTTTGCGCGACACCGTGCAACTGCTGCGCACGGGCCAGTCACCCCAAGCCCAAACCAGTGGCCCCATGGCCGAAGTGGTGCAACACGGCACCCAACACATGACCGAAACCGACTTGCACGCCATGGCGGTGTACCTGCAGTCCCGCGCCCAAAAAACCGCCTCGGCAGCCCCCGTGCGTGCCAAAGTCAGTCTGGCCGTGGCGATCAAAGGCCTGAAGACCTACGAACGGCATTGCGTGCAATGCCATGGCGAACAAGGCCAGGGCATCACCACAGCGGCAGGCGCTGTGGCCTACCCGGCGCTGGCGGGTAACCGCGCCGTGTTGCTGAACGACCCCACCAACCTGGTGCAAATGGTGCTGTACGGTGGCTATGGTCCCGCCACCGCCTTGCACCCGCGCCCTTTTGGCATGCCCCCTGCCGTGCTGGAACTGGACGACCGCGACATTGCCACTGTGTTAACCCACTTGCGCACCCAATGGGGCAACCAGGCCAGCGAGGTCACCCCCTTGCAAGTCAACCGCATCCGGGCGGCGCAAGGGCATTGACAGCCGCGAAAATGGGTGTCATCTGCGGCACTCAAAAATGGGGGCCGAACCGCTAACATGCCGGCCATGGCACAACACCTTTACATCCTGACAGGCGCCTCCAGAGGCATGGGCCTGGCCATGGCCCAGCAACTGCTGGTGCCAGGCAACCACCTCCTGTGCATTTCGCGCCATGCCCATGCTGAGCTGGCCGCTGCAGCACAACAGGCCGATGTGCCACTGACACAATGGACCCACGACCTGGCCGACGGGGAAGGGGCCAGCGTGCGCCTCAGCGCCTGGCTGCAAAGCCAGAACCCGGGCCATTTCGCCAGCGCCAGCCTGATCAACAACGCGGGGGTCGTTCCACCCGTCGTGCCCTTGAGCCAATCGCGGCCCGCCGATCTGGCCTTGGCCCTGCGCGTCGGCTTGGAAGCGCCCATGGCTTTGTGTGCGGCATTTTTGGGTGCCACCGAAAGCTGGGGCCTGCCGCGCAAGGTGCTCAATATTTCCTCGGGCATGGGCCGCAGCGCCATGGCCTCGCAAGCGGGCTATTGCGCCGCCAAGGCGGGCATGGACCATTTCACCCGTTGCATGGCGCTGGACGAAGCCCTCAAACCCCATGGGGCCAAGGTCTGCTCTTTGGCCCCCGGCGTGATCGACACCGACATGCAGGTGCAGTTGCGCGGGGCAGCCAACACAGCCTTTCCCGACCAGGGCCGGTTTGCCCAGCTCAAGGAAAAAGGCCTGCTCAGCTCGCCCCAGCAAGCGGCCAGCCAGGTGCTGGCTTATTTGGCGCGTCCGGACTTTGGTCACAACCCGGTCGCCGACGTGCGGGATTGAGCCCCGCGCAAAATTCAACCGCCCGCCATGTCAGGTCAATGTAGTCATTGCCCCTGAAACTGGACAAATCATTTCCTTTCAATCTTTTCATTTTGGAGACATCCCATGAGCCGTGAAGTTGTTGTTGTCAGCGGTGTGCGCACCGCAATTGGTACTTATGGCGGCAGCCTGAAGGACATCCCCCCCACCGAGCTGGCTGCTCAAGTCGTGCGCGAGGCCCTGTCCCGCGCTGGCACCGATGGCCAAGACGTCGGCCACGTGGTGTTCGGCCATGTGCTCAACACCGAACCCAAAGACATGTATTTGTCGCGCGTGGCGGCCATCAACGGCGGCTGCGCCGAAGGCACACCCGCTTTCAACGTGAACCGCCTGTGCGGCTCGGGCCTGCAGGCCATCGTCAGCGCCAGCCAGTCCATCTTGCTGGGGGATTGCGACATCGCCATTGGCGGCGGCGCAGAAAACATGAGCCGTGGCCCTTATGCCTCCTTGAGCGCCCGCTGGGGTGCCCGCATGGGTGACACCAAGATGGTGGACATGGTGATCGGTGCGCTGCACGACCCTTTCCACACCATCCACATGGGCGTGACCGCTGAAAACGTCGCCGCCAAGTACGGCATCACCCGCGAGATGCAAGACGCGTTGGCGGTCGAGAGCCACAACCGCGCCGAGCGCGCCACCGCCGCAGGCTTGTTCAAAGAACAGATCATGCCGGTCATGCTCAAGAGCAAAAAAGGCGACGTGGCCTACGCCACCGACGAGCACTTCCGCCCCGGTTGCAAACTCGAAGACCTGGCCAAACTCAAGCCCGTGTTTGTGAAAGAAAACGGCACTGTGACCGCTGGCAATGCTTCGGGTATCAACGACGCCGCTGCGGCCGTGGTGCTGATGGAAGCCGGCACCGCCAAAGCCCGTGGCGCCAAGCCGCTGGCCCGTCTGGTGGGTTACGCCCACACCGGTCTGGACCCGAAGATCATGGGCGTGGGCCCCGTCTCGGCCACGCTGGCGGTGCTCAAGAAAACCGGTCTCTCCGTGAACGACCTGGACGTGATCGAAGCCAACGAAGCCTTTGCCGCCCAAGCCTGCGCCGTGACCCGCGAGCTGGGCCTGGACCCGGCCAAGGTCAACCCCAACGGCTCGGGCATTTCGCTCGGTCACCCCATCGGCGCGACCGGCGCCCTGATCACCGTGAAAGCCCTGTACGAGCTGCAACGCGTGAACGGCCGCTACGCGCTGGTGACCATGTGCATCGGCGGCGGTCAAGGCATTGCAGCCATTTTTGAGCGGATGTGATGCACGGCAGTCTGACCTGAAGGGCCACGGGCCACACCCGGTCAGACTGTGGCGGCCAAGGGCCAACAAAAATGGGCATTATCAGATGCCCATTTTTTATTGCCTCAACGGGCATTCGTGCGCAGGGGCGCGCTCCCACAGCGCTCGGGTTTTTGTGGGAGGCCGCCCCTGCGGCCGAAGCCTGTTCTTTCAGGCCTCAAGGCTTCACCGCCGCCGTCACCACCACCTCGATGCGGTACACCGGATCGGCCAATGCGGCTTGCACCGTGGCTCTGGGCGGCGCACTTCCGGCCACCACCCAGGCATCCCACACCACGTTCATGGCCACAATGTCGGCGATGTCCTTCAGGTAAATCTGGGTGCGCAAGATGCGGGTTTTGTCGCTGCCCGCTTCGGCCAGGCGCAGGTCAATCTGACGCAGCACATCGGCCGTCTGGCTGCGGATGTCGGTGGCTTCGCACTCGGACACCATGCCTGCCAAATACACCACACCCTGGAAAATGGCCGCTTCGCTGTAGCGTGCCGCCACATGCAGTCGTTGAATGTCCTGGTTCATGTTTTTTTCTGCCCCAATTTCGACTCGCTCCCCGCCAGCAGGCGGTTGATGTTTTCGCGGTGACGCCACACCAGCAACAAGGCCATGACGGCCAAGCTGAAGACTTCCGTCGCATGCGCGGTCCAGGCCACGCCATCACCGAATACGTAGAACATGGGGGCAAACACCGCCGCCACCATGGAGGCCAGCGACACGTAGCGGCTGAAATACACCACGATGCCAAAAGTGACCACAGTGGCCAGCGCCAGCACACCATGGACGCCCGCCAGCACCCCCACCGCCGTGGCCACGCCTTTGCCGCCCACGAAACCAAAGAACACCGGGTACAGGTGTCCCAAAAATGCGGCCAGACCCGCCAGCGCAGCCACGCCAGCACCCAAGCCGTGTTCAGGCCCCCAGGCCAGCACCAGCGCCACAGGCAGCCAGCCCTTCAGCGCGTCCAGCAGCAAGGTCAGGAGGGCGGCTTTTTTGCTGCCAGAACGCAGCACATTGGTGGCACCGGGGTTTTTGCTGCCATAGCTGCGCGGGTCGTTCAGCCCCATCAGGCGGCTCACGATGACGGCAAAGCTGAGCGAGCCCACCAGGTAACTGGCCAGCACCACAAGGGCTGGAAGCAAAAAGTTCATGGGTGTTTTCCTTGTTGTTGAACGTGCGTCATTCTGCCAGCGCACAGTTCACCGGCTTGGCGCCCAGCAACTGGACACAGACTTGCGGGTCCAGGCCCACCAGATAACCGCGCCTGCCGCCGTTGATGCAAATGCGGGGCAACGCCAAAATGGTTTCTTCGATGAACACCGGCATGGTGCGCCGCGTGGCAAACGGCGAGGTGCCCCCCACCAGATAGCCGCTGTGGCGGTTGGCCACCTCGGGGGCACACGGCACGATGGACTTCAGCCCCACCTGCCGGGCCAGATTTTTGGTGGAAACTTTGCGGTTGCCGTGCATCAGCACCACCAACGGCTTGGCGTCCTGGTCTTGCATGATCAGGGTTTTGACCACCGTGAACGGGTCCATGCCCAGCACCTGGGCGCTGTGCTGAGCGCCGCCGTGCTCTAGGTAAACGTAGGGGTGTTCGGTAAAAGACACCCCCTGCTGGCGCAAGAGCGCCGTGGCGGGGGTTTCGCTGACTTGAGATCGCCTCACAGTGCCGGGTCGCGCATGTCCCAGCGGATCGCATCGATGGCTTTGAGCACGTCGGGCGACAAGGTGGTGGACCAGGCCGCCAGGTCTTCGTTCAATTGCGCCACCGAAGTCACGCCAATGATGGTACTGGCCACACTCCAGCGGTGGTAGCAAAACGCCAGCGCCATTTGGGTGGGCGTCATGCCGTTGTCACGCGCCAACTGGTTGTAGCGGCGCGCCGCCACCAGGGCTTCGGGGCGGCCCCAGCGCTGCTTGCGCACCGAGTCATAGCGGGCAAGGCGGCCGCCATCGGGCACCAGCGGGCCGGTCAGGTCAGTGGGGTCGTATTTGCCCGTCAGCAAGCCAAAGCCCAGCGGCGAGTACGCCAGCATCGACACATTCAGACGATGGCAGGTTTCGTCCAGCCCGTTGTCATAGATGCGGTTCACCAGGCAGTAGGGGTTTTGCACCGTGGCCACACGCGGCAAGCCATGCTGCTCGGCCAGGCGCACAAACTCGTGCACGCCATAAGGCGTTTCGTTGGACAGACCGATATAACGCACCTTGCCCGCCTTGACCAGCTTGGACAGGGCTTCGAGCTGCTCGTGAATGGACGTGACCGACTTGTCCTTGGCTGGATCGAAATAAGTCAGGCCAAACACCGGCACATGGCGCTCGGGCCAGTGGATCTGGTACAGGTCAATCACATCGGTTTGCAGGCGACGCAAACTGCCCTCACATGACTGCAAGATGTCCTGCCCCGTCAGCCCCGAACCTTCGCGAACCCAGGGCATGCCCCGCGATGGGCCAGCCACTTTGGTGGCCAGCACAAGTTTCTGACGGGCACCGGGGTTCTTGGCAAACCAATTGCCAATGTAGGTTTCTGTCGCACCACAAGTTTCGGCCGTAGCGGGCACGGCGTACATCTCGGCGGTGTCGATGAAGTTGATGCCGGCTTCGAGCGAGCGGCTGAGGATGGCGTGTGAATCGGCTTCATTCACTTGTTGACCAAACGTCATGGTGCCCAGGCAAATGGGCGTGACTTGCAAATCGGACTGGCCGAGTTGAACGAGTTTCATGGTGTTTCCTGTGTGATTTTTTGTGCAGCGGTGACGGGTGGGTCAAGCGGGCAAGAGCAGCGCCAAGTCCATGGCTGGACGGCAGCGCCAAGCGCCCTGTTGGGCGCTTATTTTGTCACGCCGAAGCCGACGGTCAGGCCCGCGCCTGCGCTGCCCGTTCCTCTTCTTGCAAGCGCAGCACCCGGCGCTGCACTTTGCCCGTGGTGGTCATGGGCAACTGGTCGATGAACTCGATTTCCTTGGGGTACTCATAGGGCGCGAGCAGACCGCGCACATGGGCTTGCAGCTGGCTGCGCACTTCGTCATCAAAGGCCTGCCGGGCTGCGCCCTCAGGCCTTTGGGCCAGGCAGTCGGGCGACATGACCACATAGGCCTTGACCAGCGCCCCCCGTTCCGGGTCGGGTTTGGGCACCACCGCGGCGTTGGCCACAGCAGCGTGCTTGACCAGGCAGTTTTCAATCTCGCCGGGGCCGATGCGGTAACCCGCCGCCTTGAACATGTCGTCGGTGCGGCCCTGGTACCACAGGTAACCATCATCGTCGGCCACGGCCATGTCGCCGGTCCGGCACCAGTCACCGGTGTATTTGGCGGTGGTGGCTTGGTCGTTGTTCCAGTAACCCAAAAAGAACACCGGGTCCGGGTGGCCATGCACATCAAACCGGTTGACCGCCACTTCGCCCGGTGTGCCAGCGGGGCACACGCGGCCTGTTTCGTCGATGACCGCCACCTGGTGGCCCGGATAGCCCTTGCCCATGCTGCCGGGTTTGGCGGGCCACAGGCGGGCACAGTTGCCCACCACGTAGTTGATTTCGGTCTGGCCAAACATTTCGTTCACCGTCACGCCCAGTTGTTGCTGGCCATAGCCAAACACCGCATCGCCCACCGCCTCCCCGGCGCTCATCATGGCTTGCAGTTTCAGGCGGTAACGGCCCTGAACTTCGGGCACGGCCTTCATCATGGCCTTGAGCGCGGTCGGGAACAAAAAGGTATGCGTGACGCCATGGTCTTGCAAAATCTCGAACGCCGCTTCGGGCGAGAAACGCCCATTGAAGGCCACGATGGGCCGTCCAAAATACAAACTGGGCAGCAAGGCGTCCATCAAGCCGCCGGTCCATGCCCAGTCGGCGGGCGACCAGAACACCGCCTGCGAAGCTTGATCGGGCCGATCCGGGTCAAAGCCAAACCAGTTCTGGCTGCACACAAAACCCGTGAGGTTGCCAATCAGGGCGCGGTGCGGGATCAAGGCGCCTTTGGGGTTGCCTGTGGTGCCGCTGGTGTAGATCAGCACCGCCGGGTCTTCGGCCCAAGTGGCCACGGTCTTGAATGTGGGCGCACAGGCCTGGATGGCCTGGGCATAGTCCAGGTCGGCCAACGCAGCGGCCTGCCCCACCCCCAGCAACATTTGCAAGCTGGGGCAATCGGGGCGGGCCTGCTGCAAAGCGTGCACGGTCGATTCGTCGCAGACCGCCACACGGGCCTGGCTGTCGTTGATGCGAAAAGACAGCGCCTCGGGGCCGAACAACATGGACAGCGGCATGGCCACCGCCCCCATTTGCAGCACCGCCATGTAGGCCACGGCCGTTTCATAGCGCTGGGGCATGACAATCGCCACCCGGTCACCCCGCTGCACGCCCTGCGCGCGAAGCACCCGACTCAGGCGGTTGGCGTCTTGCTGCAATTGGCCAAATGTCCAGCTGCGGCCCAGGCCTTGCCCCGCCACGTGCTCACGCACGGCCTGGCGCTGGGCGGTGGCCGCCTGCGCAGCCCACCGCCCGCAACACGCCTGGGCCATGTTGAAGCGTCGGGGAACCTTCCAGCCAAAGCCCTGGTGAATGGCCTGGTACCGATCTGCTGGCTTGTCGGCGGCGCTGCTGGCCGAGCAGTCCTGGATACGACTGACGCGCATGGTGTGTCTCCTTATGATCGAAAGTATGTACCAAGTTCAACGCGAATCACAAAGCCTCTGGGTGCCGCTGCGCGGCTGCCGTTACCACGTTCGCCAATGGGGCTCGCCCGGCGCCACCCCCCTGGTTTTGGCCCACGGCTGGATGGATGTGGCCGCGTCCTGGCAATTCATGGTGGACGCTTTCAGCGAAGCCTTTGTCCAGCAACGCCCCATCATCGCCATGGACTGGCGCGGCTACGGCCTGACCGAAGCCACGGCCACCGACAGCTACTGGTTCCCCGACTACCTGGCCGACCTGGACGCCTTGCTGGACACCCTCTACCCCGGCCAAGCCATCGATCTGGTGGGCCACAGCATGGGCGGCAACGTGGTCATGATGTACGCAGGCACTCGCCCCGAGCGCATTCGCCGCCTGGTCAATCTGGAAGGTTTTGGCATGCCCGCGACCCGACCCGCCCAAGCCCCCGGGCGCATGGCCCAATGGCTGGACGAGCTCAAAGCGCAGCGCCATGGGGACAATGACCTGAAACCCTATGCCGATGCCTCCGGCGTGGCGGCTCGGCTGATGAAAACCAACCGCCGCCTGAGCCCGGACAAGGCCCACTGGCTGGCGCAGCACTGGGCCCAGCCCGGCAGCGATGGGCAGTGGCGGATTCTGGGCGACGCAGCACACAAGGTGATCAACCCCTATTTGTTCCATGTCGATGAAACGCTGGAGACGTACCGCCGCATTGCGGCCCCGGTGCTCGCGGTGGAAGCGGTGGACGATTCGCTCGGCCAATGGTGGAAGGGCCGCTACACGCTGGCCGAATACCACGAGCGTTTGCAAGCCGTTGCGGTGCTTGAAAAAGCCGTTGTGCACGACGCAGGCCACATGCTGCACCACGACCAGCCGCAGACCCTGGCCACAATGATTGAAAAGTTCGTCAATTGACAGGTTTTAGAATTCCATGGATTCCATATCCTTGATCGATCGCCATGTCTTCCGTGCACGCACTGCGTTTTTTCCTGCTTGGGGCCCTTTCAGCCTGTTTGTCGTCGGCGCAGGCTGCGTCCAGTCAACGCCATTGCCCAGACTTTCTGGCCGTGCAAGAGGCCCCTGAACCCTCCACCCGGGGGGAGTTCATGTTTTCCCCCCACACCCACCACTGGAGCCAGAACCCGGAACACAAACAGGTGGTCCTGGTGGCGGTCGACGAAGCCTTGCCGGGTGACCGTTTGTGCGGCATCAGCTTTTTCAGCAACTCTTTTGGGCAGCCCTCGGTCTATGTGTATGCCGGGCAGCGGTTCAACCACCTGCTGGGTGTGCCGCAGCTGTTTGCCAAAGTCACGGGCGGACTGCTGTATGGCTATGTGGCACCTTATGACCACAAAGTCCCTTTCAATGTCCACGGGTTCTCCCCCGCTGTCATCCCGGCCATTGGCTACAAGCTGACGCAGCACGACTCGGTTCAGGTCATGCTGCTGGGCACCGCAGCGGTGATGTTCTCTTACGGGCGGCAGTTTTAAGCCACAGCCCAGGCCGCACCGAGTCAACTCATGAGAAAATGCCCGGTTTACCGAACCGGAAACTTTCCCCATGGACGCAGAACACATCAACCAAATCGGCGCAACCCTCACAGACCTGACTGCGCGGACCCATGAATTACGGGGGTATCTTTGACTACGATGCCAAATCTGAACGGCTGAGAACCGTCAACGCATCGCTCGAAGATCCCTCGGTCTGGAACGACCCAAAGAAAGCCCAGGAACTGGGCAAAGAGAAAAAAGCCCTCGACGGCGTGGTGGTGACCATCACCAGCCTGACCAGTGAACTGGCCGACAACCTTGAACTCTTCGAAATGAGCAAGGAAGAAGGCGACGACGATGGCCTCAAGACCATCGAGGCCGAGACCGCCAAATTGGCTCAGCTGGTCGAAGACCTCGAATTCCGTCGCATGTTCCGCCATGAGGCCGATCCGCTGAACTGCTTCGTGGACATCCAGGCAGGCGCGGGCGGCACCGAGGCGTGTGACTGGGCCAGCATGTTGCTGCGCCAGTACCTCAAATACGCCGAACGCAAGGGCTTCAAAGCCACGGTGGAAGAAGAAACGCCAGGCGACACCGCGGGCATCAAAGGTGCCACCATCAAGATCGAGGGCGAATACGCCTACGGCTTGCTGCGCACCGAAACCGGTGTGCACCGTCTGGTGCGCAAAAGCCCGTTTGACTCTTCCGGGGGTCGCCACACCTCGTTCGCCTCGCTGTTTGTGTACCCCGAGATCGACGACTCGATCCAGATCGACATCAACCCGTCGGACGTGCGCACCGACACCTTCCGCGCCAGTGGTGCGGGCGGCCAGCACATCAACAAAACCGATTCGGCTGTGCGGTTGACGCACATCCCGACCGGTATCGTGGTGCAGTGTCAAGACGGGCGTAGCCAGCACAGCAACCGCGACGTGGCCTGGCAGCGCCTGCGTTCACGTCTGTACGACTTCGAAATGCGCAAACGCATGGAAGAGCAGCAAAAGCTGGAAGACACCAAGACCGATGTGGGCTGGGGTCACCAGATCCGCAGCTATGTGCTGGACAACAGCCGCATCAAGGATTTGCGCACCAACGTCGAAATTTCGGCCACCCAGAAGGTGCTCGATGGCGACCTCGATGCGTTCATCGAAGCCTCACTGAAACAAGGCCTCTGACCTCGTCAGACAGCAAACACAACGGAGTTAGTGATGCGTGAAGGACAACCCACCGCGATTCGCCGGGAGGCTTATGCCGCCCCGGCCTTCTGGATCGACACGGTCGATCTGACGTTCGACCTCGATCCGGCCAAAACCCGCGTCTTGAACAAGATGCGTCTGCGCCGCAATCCCGACGTGGCGACCCAGCCGCTGCGCCTGCATGGGGAAGATCTGAACCTGGCACGCGTGCTGGTCAACGGCGCAGGCACCTCGTTCAAGATGGACGGTGGCCAACTGGTGCTGGAAAACCTGCCGGGCATGGAAGACGGGAGCGCCGAAACCTTCGAGCTGGAAATCTTCACCACCTGCAGCCCCGAGAAGAACACCCAGCTGATGGGCCTGTACGTCAGCAACGACTCATTCTTCACCCAGTGCGAAGCCGAGGGCTTTCGGCGCATCACCTATTTCCTGGACCGTCCGGACGTGATGGCCAGTTTCACGGTCACGCTGCGTGCCGACAAGGCCAAGTACCCGGTGCTGCTGTCCAACGGCAACCTGGTCGAGCAAGGTGCGCTGGAAGACGGCCCCAACGGCCCCCGGCATTTTGCCAAGTGGGTCGATCCGCACAAGAAGCCCTGCTATTTGTTCGCCTTGGTGGCGGGTCAACTGGTCGCACGTGAACAACGCATCCTCAGCCGCAGCGGCACCGAGCATTTGCTGCAAGTGTTCGTGCGCCCCGGCGACCTGGACAAGACCGAACACGCCATGAACTCGCTGATGGCCAGCGTGGCCTGGGACGAAGCGCGTTTTGGCCTGCCACTGGATCTGGAACGTTTCATGATCGTCGCCACCAGCGACTTCAACATGGGCGCCATGGAAAACAAGGGCCTGAACATCTTCAACACCAAATACGTGTTGGCGAACCCGGCCACAGCCACCGACATGGATTTCGGCAACATCGAAAGCGTGGTCGGTCACGAATACTTCCACAACTGGACCGGCAACCGCATCACCTGCCGCGACTGGTTTCAGCTCTCGCTGAAAGAAGGCCTCACGGTCTTCCGCGACCAGGAGTTCAGCCAGGACATGGCCGGTGAGGTCAGTGCCCGCGCCGTCAAACGCATCGAAGACGTGCGCGTGCTGCGGACGGTGCAGTTTGCCGAAGACGCTGGCCCCATGGCCCACCCGGTGCGCCCCGACAGCTATGTGGAAATCAACAATTTTTACACCGTCACCATCTACGAAAAGGGCTCTGAAGTCGTTCGCATGATGCAGACCCTGGTCGCCACACCGGCCGACAACCAAGGCCGAGCCGGCTTTGCCAAGGGCATGAAGCTCTACTTTGAACGCCACGATGGCCAGGCCGTGACCTGCGACGATTTTGCGCAAGCCATTGCCGACGCCAACCCGGCATCGGCCCTGGCGCACAACCTGCCCGCGTTCAAGCACTGGTACAGCCAGGCAGGCACACCCCGCCTGCAGGCGACGGGGGCCTACAACGCCGCCGAGCGCAGCTACACCCTCACGCTCAGCCAAAGCTGCCCGGCCACGCCCGACCAAGCTCACAAAGCGCCGTTTGTCATCCCGGTCACCCTCGGCTTGCTCGATCGCGACGGCCAAGCGCTGCCCTTGCAATTGGCGGGTGCAACCGACAGCGCCCTGCAGCAGACCCTGGTGCTGACGGATGCCAGCGCCAGCTACACCTTCGTCAACCTGGACAGCGAACCCGTGCCGTCCCTGCTGCGGGGCTTCAGTGCCCCCGTGGTGCTGGAAGATGGCCTGGGTGCAGCCGACCTGCTGATCTTGCTGGCCCACGACAGCGACCCGTTCAACCAGTGGGAAGCCGGCCAACGCCTGATGCTGCAAAGCGCCCTCGACGCCATGCAGCAAAACAAGGATCTGACGGGCCAACCCGTGCTGTCCGATGCGCTGATCGCCGCCCTGCGCAACGTGTTGCGCCACCCCGGTCTGGACGCGGCCTTCAAGGACCTGGCGCTCACGCTGCCGTCCGAGAACTACATCGCCGACCAACTGACCATGGTGGACCCGCAGCGCGTGCACACCTTGCGTGAAACCATGCGCCTGCAACTGGCCACGGCCTTGCAGGCCGACTGGCAATGGGCCTGGGATGCCCACAAACACAACGGTGCCTACACGCCCGACGCCAAATCCAGCGGCCGCCGCGCCCTGGCGGGCCTGGCCATGGGCATGCTGTGCGTGGCCGCCGTGCACAGTGGCGATGCCGTCACGCCTGGCCGCGTGTACCAGCAGTTCAAGGATGCGGGCAACATGACCGACCGCTTCAACGCCTTGTCGGCGCTGGTGGTCAGCGGACATGCCTTGGCGCAAGACGCGCTGGCCCTGTTCCACAAACTGTTCCAGCACGAAGCCCTGGTGATCGACAAGTGGTTTGCCTTGCAGGCCAGCGCCCCTGCCCGCGCGGGCGATGTGCTGCCACGCGTGCGTCAGCTCATGCAACACCCAGACTTCAGCCTGCGCAACCCCAACCGGGCGCGCAGCCTGATCTTCAGCTACTGCAGCGCCAATCCGGCAGGCTTTCACCGCGCCGATGCGGCAGGCTATGTGTACTGGAGCGAGCAGGTGCTGGCGCTGGACGCGATCAACCCGCAAGTGGCCGCGCGACTGGCCCGTGCCATGGACCGCTGGAGCCGCCTGGCCGAGCCCTACCGCAGTGCCGCCCACGTGGCGATCGAGCGCGTGGCCACCAAAGCCGACTTGAGCAACGATGTGCGCGAAGTGATCAGCCGCGCCCTCAGTGCCGCATGAACGCGGCCTGACCTCAGCACCAGAACCCAAGGACCTCCCATGAGCAGCAAAATTTCCCTGTCCCGCTACCTGGTCGAACAACAACGCGACAAAGGCCACATCCCGGCCGAGCTGCGCTTGCTGCTTGAAGTGGTGGCCCGCGCCTGCAAAAGCATCAGCCACGCCGTCAACAAAGGCGCGTTGGGCGGTGTGCTGGGCAGTGCCGAAAGCGAGAACGTGCAAGGCGAGGTGCAGAAAAAACTGGACATCATTGCCAACGAGGTGCTGATCGAAGCCAATGAATGGGGCGGCCACCTGGCGGCCATGGCCTCGGAAGAAATGGACAGCATCTACCTGGTGCCCAACCGCTACCCGCAAGGCGAATACCTGCTGATGTTCGACCCGCTCGACGGCTCGTCGAACATCGATGTCAATGTCAGCATTGGCACGATTTTCAGCGTACTCAAAAAGCCGGAAGACAGCCAGGGCGTCACCGAGCAAGATTTCTTGCAACCCGGCCAGCAGCAAGTGGCCGCAGGCTACTGCATCTACGGCCCGCAAACCACCCTGGTGCTGACCGTGGGCGATGGCGTGGCCATGTTCACACTCGACCGTGAGCAAGGCTCGTTCGTGCTCACGCAAGAAAACGTGCAGGTGCCTGCCGACACCCAAGAGTTCGCCATCAACATGAGCAACATGCGCCACTGGGACGAGCCGGTGCGCCGCTACATCGACGAATGCCTGCAGGGTAAGGAAGGCCCGCGCGGCAAAGACTTCAACATGCGCTGGATTGCCAGCATGGTGGCCGACGTGCACCGCATCCTGACGCGTGGCGGCGTGTTCATGTACCCCTGGGACAAGCGCGAGCCGCACAAACCCGGCAAGCTGCGCCTGCTGTATGAAGCCAACCCCATGAGCTGGCTGATCGAACAAGCCGGTGGCGCGGCCACCAACGGCAAGGACCGCATTCTGGATCTGCAGCCAAGCCAATTGCACGAGCGCGTGAGCGTGGTGCTGGGCTCCAAAAACGAAGTCGAGCGCGTGACCCAATACCACGCCAAAGCCCACGCCCACGCCCAACCCTGACTGCAAGCACCCCGCCAGGGCACCCCCCTCGGGTGTGCCCGGTCGGCACCACCGCGTCAGAGCCTCTTCTGGCGCCTGCGTCACTCACTCTCGGTTGATCCTTCGCTCTTGCCTGGGTCACAAGCGCTTCGTGCTTGTGACCCCACACCTCTGGTGAGGTGTGGGGTTTTGGCTGGGGGACCTCAGGTCAGATCACTTGCAGGTGCTGGTCGATCAACACCTGGTGTGCGCTGCCTGTGTGTTGCCACACGTTGTAGAGCACGCCCGCTTCGCTGCTGGTGCCGGTGGCGGTCCAATCGGTGGCGTGTGTCAAAGCCACCCGGTCGTCGCTGCCGCCTTGCACCTTCAGCACCGGCTGGCCCATCTCGCCCAGGCTGCTCAGCACTTCGGCCAAGTCCAACTTGAGTGTGTTGGCACCCGAGCCATTCAGGTCAACCGATGCCACGTCACCGTGCAGTGCCACGAAGCTGGAGAAGTTCAAGACCATGTCGGCCCCCAACCAGGTCAGCTGCGCGCCGTCGCTGCCCGCTTGCACGCTGTAAGCCAAGCTGCTGTAGTCAAAGCTCGCATCGGCCACCAGCATCGACGAGCCGTCGCTTGTCGTGGCCGTGGTCTGACCGGATTCGGTCACGCCCGCTGCCGGTGTGCGCGCCACGCCGTCGCTGGTCAGGTCGATCGAGGTCAGACCTTCTTCGGCCAAGCTGCGTGTTTCGCCCGCGTCGCTCACGCCGTCCTGGTCCGCGTCTTGCCAAACCATGAACGCGCCAAACTTCTCGTCTTGGGCATTGAACACACCATCGTGGTTGCTGTCGAACCCGATCGCCAAACCTTCCAAGTCGGTGCTGCCGCCGTACTGGATGAACGCATACTGGCTTTGGTCGTGCACCAGGCCATCGCCCTGTTTGTCCCAGACCAGCACACCGTCTTTGGCACCCACCCATGCCGTTTGGTCCAGCACGCGATCGCCGTTGACGTCCATCGCCACCGTGCTGTAGTCCAGCACACCGTCATGGTTCAGATCCAGCACCACAGGCGCACCCGTGGCATTGAAGATCTTCATGCTCACCTCGCGTCCGCCGGTTCCCCCTGCCCAAGTGACCACAAAACCGCCACCGTTCAATGCCGACAAGCCGACATCATTCGACGTATAGGCTGATCCAGCTGCGGCCAAAGTGATTTCCCCACCATTTTTGTTGTTGAACTTGTCATACACCTGCACATAAATTCCATAGCCAACGTTGTAGACGTAATGCGCGCCGTAGACCATGGCGAACCCGCCATCGGCAAGCGCAACCACTTTGGTGACGTCCGATGCAATTTCTGTGCTTTCAGGCTGTGTGATCTGCGTCAACACATTGAAGCTTGAATCCAGGCGGTACAACGAGGTGTTCACTTCCACCAGGTAATCGCCATTGGTCAAGGTCGTCATGCGCAACTGGGAAACCGTGGCCGGGGAGGTGCCAGACAACAAGGTCGTGACCACTTTCGGCGTGCTCAATTCGCCTGTGGTCGGGTTCAGGTCGGTCATCACCACATCGCCATCGGTTTGCTGGTACAAAAACACCACATGGCCATTGGCTTCCAGCTGGGCGTCATTGCGAATGGCGCTTCTGGACAAAACTGCCGAGTCAATGGTGTAAGAGCGCAATACCGTCCCTGTATTGGAGAGCACCGTGGCCACCAGGTTGGTGGTGTTTTGGGTCACTGAATAACTCAGAAAACTGTTCGCATCCAAGTCCACACTGTCCGCCATCGGGAGCCCGGCAATGTTGTTTACATAATTCCATGTCCCGTTATTGAACGTTCCCACTTGTGTCAGGCTGGCCAAGTTGGAGATGTCGTAGATATGGCCATACGATCGGATCGTCTGTTCACCATTGCCCCCCACAATGACGGTGTTCAACAGATACTGGATCGCAATGCGACCATCGTGCAAATCGGTCAAACTGACATCCCGAATGGCTGTTTGACCCGCGTCCGGACTGTTGACCACGGCCACTTGGCCAAGGACAGTGCCGCTGGCGTTGTGCACGGTCAGGTAGACCTTGAGTGGCATGGCCCCGTTGTTGCCGGCAGCACAGTCACCACTGAGCACCACAAAGTTGCCGTTCGACAAGGTGACCACATCGGAATTTGTCGACGCAGCCCCGCCGCTGCCGTTGGTCAGCGTTGGCGCGGTGTGTCCAGAGATCACGGTACTGGAGGCTGTGGTGTTCAAGGTCTGAGGCGCTGAATACAGCGGAATGCCCATGGCCGCCAGGAATTCAGACGTAACCGAAGCCGCGCTGATGCCATTGAGGGTCAGCTTTTCACCGTTGACAAAGGTCAACACGGTGTTGCTGCCGCTGGCGGCCACGGTCACGTTGTTGGTGTGGGTCAGTGCGCCTGTCGACGTGGTGAGCGCGGCCACATTCAGCAGGTCATGCCCCACCAAGCTGCCTGCCGAACCGGTCGGGCCTTCAAAACCCTCCACCGTGTCATCACCAGAACCGGTACTCAACACCAGTGTGTCGTTGACACCATCGCCCGCATCGCTCACACGCAAGTCGAAGCTGTCGTTGCCGGCACCGCCTTTGATCGTGTCAGCCCCGGCACCACCGATCAAGGTGTCGTTGCCTGCGCCACCCAACAGGCTGTCATTGCCTGCAGCGCCGTCTACGTTGATGGCGACAGTCTGGCCACCGGCGTTCAGCGTGTCATTGCCAGAACCCAGTTTCACGGCTTCCATTTCATAGAAATTGGCGGTGGAGGTTCCATCGCTCAACCTGCCCGACTTGCTGGCGATGTAGTTCAGGGTCAACGCAGCCGTCAATGTGGAGGCATCCAGCACATCCCGATCCAGGCCGTTCGAATCGGTGCCACCATAAATGGTGTCATTGCCGAACACCCCAGTGAGTTGCACGGTGTCGTTGCCTGTCCCCGCATACACCAGGTCATTGCCCAAGCCACCGTTGATCACGTCATGGCCTGACTCATCAATGGTGGTCACCGCGTTCAACACAGAGACCGAATCCAATGCGATCGAGTTGTACTGACTCTGCCCTTTCACTGCAACACGCAACGTGGTCACATCCAACGTGGGCGTGATGCTGAAGGTGTACGTTGCATACGTGTTGGTATCGGAGGGTTGTGTCACCGTCACCGAACCCAAGACGTTGCCCGCTTGGTCCAGCACCTGCAAAAGCGCAGAAGGCGGGGTGGCAGAAGGCGTGAACCAAGCGCCTGTACTGTCCAGTGCCATGGCCTTCGCACTGAACGTGTAAGACTGTCCTGCGGTGAGCGACACGGCCTGGGTAATTTCACTCAAGTTCGTTCCACCATTGGTACCAATCAACGCATAGGCACTGCCCGCCCCTGCACTGATGGCTGGTTTCCACTCAGACCCGCCGTCTTGCGAGAAATTCACATTTCCAGAACCCGCCACCGTCCAGTTGCCGACGGTACCAGAGGCCCAACCTGCAGAGTACGTACTGGACTCAAAACCACCGTTGGTCAGCACCTCGGTCGGTGTGACCGCAGAGCCAATCGTGTCGTTGCCATTGGCACCGTTCAAGGTGTCGTCGCCTGCCAAACCGCGCAAGGTGCTGCCACTGTTGGTGACCATGTCACCGCCCAGATCGAGCGTGTAAGCGGTGTCAATCAATTCCGCACCGGTGGTGCCCGTGACGATGTTGTCGCTCAACTCCAGGGGGAAGCCCACGGCCTTCAAGAAATCAGAGGTCACATCGGCTTGGGCAATGCCCATCAAGGTCACGCTTTCGCCGTTGGGGAAAGTCAGCGTGGCGTTGCCGTTGCCATCGTTGCCCACGGTGATTTGAGGCACCGACACGCCCAAACCGTTCACCGTGAGGCCACTGCGGTTGAACACATCACGCGGCGTCAAGTTGCTGCCTGTGCCTGTGGGGGCTTCAAAGCCGTAAATCACGTCGTTGCCCATGCCATTGGTCAAGGCCACAGCATCGTTGCTGCCGTCGCCCACACCACTGACACGCAGATCAATGGTGTCGTTGCCCGCACCACCGCCAACCAGGTCGGCACCGGCACCACCCACCAAAGTATCGGCACCCGAGCCACCGATCACGCTGTCGGCACCAATGCCCGCGTCAACGCTCATGGCCGTGGTGGCCAAAGCACCGTTGAGGGTGTCGTTGCCAGCACCCAGCTTGAAGTTTTCTACCTGGCTGAATGTGACCGTGCTTGTGCCATCGACCACGGTACCGGCTTCTGCACCAGTGAAGGTGATGGTGGTCGCCACGGTCAAGCCACTGGCATCGATCGTATCGCCCAGCGTTTCACCGGTCTCATCTCCCACGATGGCGTCATTGCCAAAGGTTCCTGTCAGCAGCACGGTGTCGTCACCTGAGCCACCACTGATGTTGTCCGCGCCACCACCCGCCTGGATGGTGTCGTTGCCAGCCAAACCCCTCACCGTGTCGCTGCCCGAAGTGATGAGATCACCCTGCGGGTCTGCGGTGTAGTTCACGTCGATCACGTCGTTGCCGCTGGTGCCCTCGACGATGCCTGTGCCGTCGGCAAAACCAATGGCCCGCAAGAAACCGACGTCATTGGCGGTGTTGGGGCTGATGCCCACCAAAATCACGCTGTCTCCCCCTGGGAAAGTCAGCTTGGCGTTGCCGTTGCCGTCGTTCGTCACAACCACTTCACCCGCCATCACCACGCTGCCGTTCGACAGCAAGCCCGACACGTTGAACACGTCTTTGGCCGTCCAGCCGCCACTGCCATTGCTGACCGGGGCTTCAAAGCCAACGACAGTGTCTGCCCCCATGCCGTTGCTCAACACCACCACATCGTTGGCGCCATCGGCGGCACCCAGGTCGATGGTGTCGTTGCCCGCGCCACCGTTCAAGGTGTCGGCACCGGTGCCACCGACCAAGCTGTCGTTGCCTGCGCCACCCAGCAAGCTGTCGGTGCCACTGCCGCCGTACAGGCTGTCAGCGCCTGTACCACCGGTCAGGGTGTCGTTGCCAGCCAGGCCCCACAGCTTGCTGCTGCAATCGGCATCGCCCACCAGGTTGTCGTTGCCCGAGGTGCCTTGTTGGTTCAGGCCTTCGTTCAGCAAGCCTTGGTCGCCGGTGCCCACACCCGTCTTGTAGATCGTCAAGGTGTTGCTGGTGTTGTCGGCCAACACCAACTGGCCATTGATGACCATTTGGTCGCTCTCGGTTGCTTTGACGGTGTTGATAGCCGGTGACAAATTGCTCAGAGAAGTCAAAGAGCCGTTCGCGTTGACGCGCAAGGTGTTGCCACTGATGGTCGCCAGCACCGTGCCATCCACCGGATTGACATAGACATCTGCGCTGCTCGACGTCGAAACCACCCCGGTCACCGTGTACTGGCCTATGTAGGTCAATGTCCCGGTCGAACTCAACTCATAGGCATACGCCACACCGCCGTCCGGTGAGTAAACATAGGTTTTATCGAGCCCTGTCGCTTGGGGAACCCTTGCTGAGAACATGGTCTGAGAATTGCCACCTCCACCGGTCAACGATTGCACCCCCAAGTCCGTGGACGTGCCATCGGCATTGATTTTGATGATCCTGACCGTTGTGCTGTTGTAAGGCTTGTCCACCTCGAACCGCGCCTCTGTGCCACTGCCCGTGTCGACCGTGGCACCGGTACCGGTAAAAGCACCCGCCGTGCCCACGGACGCTTGAGCCGTTTTCACCGTGTTGTTGGCATTGAAAACAATCGAATATTCACCTGCTCCGCTGTAGTTCGACCAATTGACGGAGTAACCACCATCCGTGTTTTCCCAAACCGTGACAGAACGCGGGTAACTGGCCGTACTTCCGGTAGCGACGACGGAGGCTTCCAAGGTCATCATGCCCGTGTCTGCATTGACAGCAAACACGTTCACACTGCCACTGGCCACATCCACAAACTTGACCTCGCAACCAATGCGCACCAGTTGGAACTCGCGCGCACCACTGCTGCCTTGCGCGCCTGTGAGGCTGATCCCGTTGTAAGCGGTGCCGAAGTCGTAGTTCGCAACCGTCGTGACAGCCACCCCACCGCTGCCGTTGTCGGCCACCTGCAACACCCGGTAACCCGTGGTGGTCCCTGCGATGACAAAGTTCGAGTCATTGGCTTCGTAAGTGACCAAACCAGAACCATTCAAGCCCGTTTGCGTGGACGTGGTCCAGGTGCTGGCGGTGGTGGACTCCACCACATCGGTCACTGAAATGGTCACATCCTTGGTGGCCTGTGCCCCTGCGGCATTGGCCGCCAGCACCTGGATCTGGTAGCTGTTGTTCAGGCCTTCGTTGCGCGGAATTTCATAGTCCGGCGGCGCAAGGAACTTCACCTGGCCCGTGCTGGCGTTGATGCTGAACAAGCTGGCATCAATGCCTTGCAGGCTGTAGGTGATGCCTGCGTCGGTGGCTTCGCCGACTTGGTTGGCATTGGCGTCGTACACCACCGTGCTGGCGGCGGTGTTTTCGGCCACAGAGGCCGTGACACCACTGGTGAACACCACCGGCACCGTGGTCAAGGACACGGTCGAATCAACCCACACCTGAGCATCGCTGCCCTGGTTGTAGACCGTGTAGGTGGCGCCATTCATGACCACGGTGGTGCCCGTGTCGGTGAATCCACCGGTGAGCACCACGGTATCGCTGGTGTTGCCGTCCACGATCATGGTGTGGCGGGTTTCTGTGGCGCTGAACACATAGGTGCCACCGGTCACACCCATGCTGGCTTTGTTGCCGCTGTTGATGACGTTGGTGCCGGCCATGGCCTGCACGTCTGTGGTGTCCAGCGTCACGACGTTGGCTGCCGTGTCGGTCAGCAGGTCAATCTTTTCGATGCTGCTCAAGCGGCTGCCGTAGGCACCACCGGCATCCGTCACGCTGACGGTGGCGATGGTGGTCAGGTTCAGGTTGGCACCACCGCTCACGCGCAGCGTGTCCAGACCGGCACCGCCATTCAGGTTGGGCACCACGCCGTCGGCACTGTTGTAGGTGCTGGCCAGCTTGGTGATGTTGGCCGCAGCCAGCACAAAGGCGTCGTTGCCGTCTCCGGCGTTCACGTTCATGGCACCGGTGTCCAACGCCAGGTTGACCGTGTCGTTGCCCGAACCGAGCACAAAGCGCTCGATCTGGCTGAAGGTCGCCGTGCTGGTGCCGTCGGTCAAAGTGCCCGCTTCTGCCGCGCTGAAAGTCAGCGTGGTGTCGGCGGTCACGCCGCTGGCGTTCAGGGTGTCGCGCAGTGTTTCAAGGGTTTCACCGCCCGCGATGGTGTCGTTACCAAAGGTTCCTGCCAGCAGCAAGGTGTCGTCACCCGCGCCACCCATGATGCTGTCAGCGCCACCGCCAGCATTGATGGTGTCGTTGCCGGCCAGACCCCTCACCGTGTCGCTGCCCGAAGTGATGAGATCACCCTGCGGATCGGCGGTGTAGTTCACGTCGATCAAGTCGTTGCCGCTGGTGCCCTCGACGGTGCCTCTGCCGTCGGCAAAACCGATGGCATTCAAGAAACTGAGGTCACTGGCTGTGGAGGGGCTGATGCCCACCAAAACCACGCTCTCCCCATCTGGGAATGTCAGCCTGGCGTTGCCGTTGCCGTCGTTGGTCACGACCACGTCAGCAGCCATCACCACGCTGCCGTTCACCAAGAAGCCCGAAACGTCGAACACATCTTTGGCCGTCAAGCCGCCACTGCCATTGCTGACCGGGGCTTCAAAGCCAACGATAGTGTCTGCTCCCATGCCGTTGCTCAACACCACCACATCGTTGGCGCCATCGGCGGCGCCCAAGTCGATGGTGTCGTTGCCCGTGCCACCGTTCAAGGTGTCGGCACCGGTGCCACCGACCAAGCTGTCGTTGCCTGCGCCACCCAGCAAGCTGTCGGTGCCACTGCCGCCGTACAGGCTGTCAGCGCCTGTACCACCGGTCAGGGTGTCGTTGCCAGCCAGGCCCCACAGCTTGCTGCTGCAATCGGCATCGCCCACCAGGTTGTCGTTGCCCGAGGTGCCTTGTTGGTTCAGGCCTTCGTTCAGCAAGCCTTGGTCGCCGGTGCCCACACCCGTCTTGTAGATCGTCAAGGTGTTGCTAGTGTTATTGGTCAACACCAACTGGCCATTGATGACTATTTGATCGCTCTCGTTTGAACCGGAAGCATTGATTGGCGTGGCCAAATTGCTCAAAGAAGTCAAAGAGCCGTCAGCGTTGACGCGCAAGGTGTTGCCACTGATGGTCGCCAACACCGTGCCATCCACCGGATTGACATAGACATCTGCGCTGCTCGCCCCCACCGCCGTCCCGGTCACCGTGTACGTGCCTTTGTAGGTCAATATCCCGGTCGAACTCAACTCGTAGGCATACACCGCATTGGTGGCGGTCGAGTAAACATAGGTTTTATCGGGCCCAGTTGCTTGGGGAACCCTTGCCGAGAACATGGTGTAGGCATAGCCATCGCCACTGGTCAATGCTTGTGTACCCAAGTTCGTGGAAGTGCCGTCGGCATTGATTCTGATGATCCTGACCGTTGCGCTGTAAGGGTTGTCCAGCTCGAACCGAACCTCCGTGCCATTGCCCGTGTCGACCGTGGCACCCGTACCCGTCCAGGCACCAGCCGTACCCACGGACGCTTGAGCCGTTTTCACCGTGTTGTTGGCATTGAAAACGATGGAGTATTCACCCGCTGTGCTGTAGTTCGACCAATTGACGGTGTAACCACCATCCGTGTTTTCCCAAACCGAGACAGCACGCGGGTAATTGGCCGTACTGGCGGTGGCGACGACGGAGGCTTCCAACGTCATCACGCCCGTGTCTGCGTTGACAGCAAACACGTTCACACTGCCACCGGCCACATCCACAAACTTAACCTCGCAACCAATGCGCACCAGCTGGAACTCGCGCTCACCACTGCTGCCTTGCGCACCTGTGAGGCTGATCGCGTTGTAAGTGGTGCCGAAATTGTAGTCCGCGACCGTCGTGACAGCAAAGCCACCGCTGCCGTTGTCGGCCACCTGCAACACCCTGTAACCCGCAGTGGTCCCTGCGATGATGAAATTCAAGTCATTGGCTTCGTAATTGACCAAACCAGAACCATTCAACCCCGTTTGGGTGAACGTGGTCCCCGTGCTGGCGGTGGTGGACTCCGCCACGTTGGTCACTGAAATGGTCACATCCTTGGTGGCCTGTGCCCCTGCGGCATTGGCCGCCAGCACCTGGATCTGGTAGCTGTTGTTCAGGCCTTCGTTGCGCGGAATTTCATAGTCCGGCGGCGCAAGGAACTTCACCTGGCCCGTGCTGGCGTTGATGCTGAACAAGCTGGCATCAATGCCTTGCAGGCTGTAGGTGATGCCTGCGTCGGTGGCTTCGCCGACTTGGTTGGCATTGGCGTCGTACACCACCGTGCTGGCGGCGGTGTTTTCGGCCACAGAGGCCGTGGTACCGCTGGTGAACACCAGCGAAGTTGGAATACCCAAGGCTTTCAAAAATGCGTTGGTATCGCCAGCAGCAGGTGCCGTGACGCCCACCAGGGTGACTGTTTCGCCCCCAGTGAATGTCAAGACGGTATTGCCCGCTACGCTGCTCACCTGCACATTGCTGATGTTGACGAGTTAACCGCTCACGGTCATGCGGCTCACGTCCAGCAAGTCATGCGCGGTGTAAACGCCGTTTAACAGCGTGGGGGCTTCAAAGTTGGAGAGGGTGTCGCTGCCCGAGCCATTGGCCAGGACCACCACATCCACCGCACCGTCGGTTGCGCCCAGGTCGATGCTGTCGTTGCCGATGCCGCCAATGAGGGTGTCTGCGCCTGCGCCGCCGTTGAGCGTGTCGGTGCCTGCGCCGCCGGTGATGGAGTCATTGCCCAAACCGCCGTCGATGGAGTCGTTGCCCAAAGCGCCGTCGATAGTGTCGTTGCCGCCCGCGCCGTCGATGGTGTCGTTGATGCCGTCGCTGCCGTCAATTTGGTTGCCGTTGGCGTCGGTGTAAGGCGTGCCACTGGTGCCGCTGGTGACGGTCATCAGGTCGTTGCCACCGGTGCCGGTGACCACGGCCGAGCTGCTGGTGGCGGTGAAGTTGAGCGTGGTGGTGTCGCTCATGCCGGCGTAGGCGTTACCGGCCAGATCGGTCACGCTGCCTGCGGTCATTTGCATGGCGTACTGGCCCAGCGAGGCCATGTTGCCGATGGGGTTGATGGTCAGCGTGCCGCCAGAAACCGAGAGTTGGCCCATGGTGTTGGCCAGGTCGATCACGATGTCGGTGCCGCCGTTGAGCGACTTCAAGGTGATGGTGCCGCTGGAGGCGAGCTGGATGTTTTCCGCAAAGGTGAGCACCACGTTGGCGCTGGTCGCCACGGCGGTGGTGTCGTCGCCCGGTGTGGTGCTGGACATCGTGGGGGCGGTGGTGTCCACGGTGGCGGTGTGGGCCGTGCCTGCGGTCGTCAGGTTCAAGGCCGCATCGGCCACGCGCACGGTGTAGCTCAGCGCTTGCGCGTTGGTGAGCGTGCGGGTGTCAACGAAGCTCCAGGTGCTTTGAGCACCAGAAGCAACCGTCACCGTGGCGTCGCCCAGGTAGGTGGCGCCGTCATAAACGCGCAAGCTCTCGCCTGCGGCCAGGCTGGCCCCGGCTGTGGCGCCGCCCAGCGTGCCGATCACGGTCAGGCTGGTGTCGTCGGTGGTGGCGCCAGTGGCCACGCTGCCTGTGATCGTGCCCACGTTGTCGAGCAAGCCGGTCACTGCTGCGGTGGTGGTGGGGGCTGTGGTGTCCACCGTGGCGGTGTAGGCCGTGCCTACGGTCGTCAGGTTCAAGGCCGCATCGGCCACTTGCACGGTGTAGCTCACGGCCTGGGCGTTGGCCAAGGTGCGGGTGTCAACGAAGCTCCAGGTGCTTTGACCACCAGCGGCAACCGTCACCGTGGCATCGCCCAGGTAGGTGGCGCCGTCATAAATGCGCACGCTCTCGCCTGCGGCCAAGCTGGCTCCGGCTGTCGCGCCGCCCA
>CAKKRJ010000002.1:0-3221 GCA_919902775.1 Burkholderiaceae bacterium | reverse complement strand
TGTAGCTCAGCGCTTGCGTGTCGGTGAGCGTGCGGGTGTCGGTGAAGCTCCAGGTGCTTTGACCACCAGAGACAACCGTCACCGTGGCGTTGCCCAGGAAGGTGGCACCGTCGTAAATGCGCACGCTCTCGCCTGCGGCCAAGCTGGCTCCGGCTGTCGCGCCGCCCAGCGTACCGGTCACGGTCAGGCTGGTGTCGTCGGTGGTGGTGCCAGTGGCCACGTTGCCCGTGACCGCACCCACGTTGTCGGCCAAGCCGGTCACTGCTGCGCTGAAAGCCGGGGCAGTGGTGTCCACGGTGGCGGTGTAGGCCGTGCTGGCCGTGTTTGGGTTCAAGGCCGCGTCGGCCACGCGCACGTTGTAGCTCAGCGCTTGCGTGTCGGTGAGCGTGCGGGTGTCGGTGAAGCTCCAGGTGCTTTGACCACCAGAGACAACCGTCACCGTGGCGTTGCCCAGGAAGGTGGCACCGTCGTAAATGCGCACGCTCTCGCCTGCGGCCAAGCTGGCTCCGGCTGTCGCGCCGCCCAGCGTACCGGTCACGGTCAGGCTGGTGTCGTCGGTGGTGGTGCCAGTGGCCACGTTGCCCGTGATTGCACCGGCGTTGTCGGCCAAGCCGGTCACCGCAGCGCTTGTCGCTGGGGCGGTGGTGTCGATGTTGATCGTCAGGCCAGCGCTCAGCTGGCTTTCGTTGCCAGCAGCATCGCTCACGGTGTAGGTGAAGACATGGTCGCCGTTGGCCGTGATGGCCACATCGGGGGTCAAGGTGCCGGTGGTGGCGTTGTAAGTAGCAGCCACCAAAACGCCGTCCACATAGAGCTTGGGTGTGATGAGGCCTGTGCCCACGTTGATGCCCGGTGTGGTGTCGTCCGTCGTGGCCGCAGTGCTGGTGGCGCTGGTCAGCGCACCGGCGTTGTCGGCGTAGCTGGTCGGAGCCGCTGGTTGGGCTGGGGCTGTGGTGTCCACCGTGGCGGTGTAGGCCGTGCCGACTGTCGTCAGGTTCAAGGCCGCATCGGCCACTTGCACGGTGTAGCTCAGCGCTTGCGTGTCGGTGAGCGTGCGGGTGTCGGTGAAGCTCCAGGTGCTTTGACCACCAGAGACAACCGTCACCGTGGCGTTGCCCAGGAAGGTGGCACCGTCGTAAATGCGCACGCTCTCGCCTGCGGCCAAGCTGGCTCCGGCTGTCGCGCCGCCCAGCGTACCGGTCACGGTCAGGCTGGTGTCGTCGGTGGTGGTGCCAGTGGCCACGTTGCCCGTGACCGCACCCACGTTGTCGGCCAAGCCGGTCACTGCTGCGCTGAAAGCCGGGGCAGTGGTGTCCACGGTGGCGGTGTAGGCCGTGCTGGCCGTGTTTGGGTTCAAGGCCGCGTCGGCCACGCGCACGTTGTAGCTCACGGTCTGGGTATTGACCAAGGTACGGGTGTCGGTGAAGCTCCAGGTGCTTTGACCACTGGAGACGGTGGTCACCGTGGCGTTGCCCAAGAAGGTGGTGCCGTCATAAATGCGCACGCTCTCGCCTGCGGCCAAGCTGGCCCCGGCTGTCGCGCCGCCCAGCGTGCCGGTCACGATCAGGCTGGTGTCGTCTGTGGTGGTGCCAGTGGCCACGTTGCCTTGCAAGGCGCCCACGTTGTCGACCAAACCGGTCACCGCTGCCGTGGTAGTGGGCGCGGTGGTGTCCACCGTGGCGGTGTAGGCGGTGCCTGCGGCCGCTTGGTTCAGCGCCGCGTCGGTGACGCGCGCGGTGTAGCTGACGGTTTGGATTTCAGTCAGGGTGCGGGTGTCCACAAAGCTCCAGATGCTTTGGCCACCGTTGTTGACAGTGACCGTGGCGTCGCCCAGGTAGGTGCTGCCGTCATAGATGCGCAGGCTTTCACCAGACACCAGGCTGGCCCCGGCGATGGCACCACCCAAGGTGCCCGTGACCGTGAGGTGGGTGTCGTCGGTGGTTGTGCCCGAGGCCACGTTGCCTTGCAAGAGGCCCACGTCGTCGGCCAAGCCGGTCGCCACGGCGGTGGTGGCCGGTGCGGTGGTGTCCACACGGTAGTCCAGCGGGTTGGTGGCGGTGACGCCAGCGTGCGTCAAGATGGCCAGGTTGCCCGTGCTGTCTTGGATGCTGCCGCCGTTGAAGCCCAGGCTGTTGGGCTCGATGCTGAGACCATCCACGTCGTTCTGCGACGCCTGGATGGTGTAGCTGAAAGTCAAGGCGGTGGTGCCTGTGCCGCTGACATAGGTGGCCGGCACCATGGTGCCGCCGATGTTCAGTTGCAACTGGGGCGTGCCCGTCACGGTGACGTTTTCGTTGAAGGTGACGGTGAAAGAAACCGTGTCGCCCTCGTTCAGCCAGCCACCCGTAGCACCCGTGGTGCTGCCAAAGGCCACGGTCGTGATGGTGGGCGGTGCCGTGTCGACGCTGTCGACGATGGCTTGCAACTCAACCAGGCTGTCGGTCTGGCTGCCGTCGTTGTTCTTGGCGGCAATGGCGGCCAGCACAGCGGGCAAGTTGGCCGGTGTGACGCTGGTGGTGGCCAGGCCCATTTTGGTCAAATCGTCCACGGTCAGTGCCGGGCTGGCTGTGCCGCCTGCGGCGATGGTCTGGATCGCGTTGGCGATGCGGGCCAGTTCGTTGATCTCGGCGATGGTGTCCACGCCCGTGGTTTGCTGTGCGCCCACGATGTCGTTGAGCAAGGCCAGGTTTTCTGGGTCGGTGGCGGTGGTGCCAATGACGGCACCGATGGCCGCGTATTGCGCTGCTGTGGGGTCCACGGTCGGGGTGGCGTCGACTGTGCCGTCGCCTGCGCTGTCGGCTGTGTCGTTGGCTTCGGCCAGGATCGCTTTGTAGGCGTCCACGATGGCTTGCAGCTCTGCGGGGCTGTTGGCTTGCTCGCCCGTGATCGGGGCGCTGGCCAAGGCGTCGTTGATGGCCGCCAGGTTGTCGGCGGTGACGCCGGTGACACCTGCGTCTGTGTAGTCAACCAGTACCGGCACGGTGCCGGTGGCGTTGGCCAAACCGGTGGTGTTTGCCTCGGCGAACGCACCCAGATCGGTGGCGGCGGTGTTCAGGCCGGTCACCAGCGCTTGCAACTCAGCCAGGCTGTCGGTCTGGCTGCCGTCGTTGTTCTTGGCGGCGATCGCGGCCAGCACAGCGGCCAGGTTGTTGTCGGTCACATCGGCCAGGCCGATCTTGGCCAGGTCGGCGGGGGTCAGTGCCGGGCTGGCTGTGCCGCCT
>CAKKRJ010000001.1:235132-329441 GCA_919902775.1 Burkholderiaceae bacterium | reverse complement strand
CGCGACCTCAACCTTGGCAAGGTTGCGCTCTACCAACTGAGCTATTCCCGCATTTCAGTGAACTTAGCATTCTATGCCGTGTTCGCTGCGTTGGATGAATTGTAATGCAAATTTCAGGGCATTTTGAGGTGCCCTGAAAAAATTGCATCAATGTTTGATGGCTTGTGGTGTCACCGTGGATGCCACAGCGCTCACCGCCGCTGCAGCCACCTCTTCGTCACTCAAAGGCACAGGCTTGGCCTCCAGCGCAATGTCCAGCACCTGGTCGATCCACTTGACGGGCACGATCTCCAGACCGTTTTTGACATTCTCCGGAATGTCTTGCAAATCCTTGACGTTGTCTTCAGGGATCAGCACGGTCTTGATACCGCCTCGCAAAGCCGCCAAAAGTTTTTCTTTCAGTCCACCAATGGCCGTCACTTCACCGCGCAGCGTGATCTCGCCCGTCATGGCGACATCGGCGCGCACAGGAATACCCGTCATGGCCGAAACCATCGAGGTGGTCATGGCGGCACCCGCACTGGGGCCATCTTTGGGCGTGGCGCCATCGGGAACGTGGATGTGCAGGTCTTTCTTTTCAAAAACCTCGTCCTTGATGCCCAGCAAACGTGAGCGACTGCGCACAACAGTGCGCGCGGCTTCGACCGACTCTTTCATCACATCGCCCAGCGAACCGGTGCGGGTGATGACACCCTTGCCCGGCATCAGGGCCGCTTCAATGGTCAGCAAATCGCCCCCCACTTCGGTCCAGGCCAAACCCACGACTTGACCGATCTGGTTTTTTTGCTCGGCACGGCCATAGCTGTATTTGCGCACGCCCAAAAAGTCGTTGAGGTTGTCAGCGGTCACCAACACCTGGGGCTTCATTTGCTTGAGTAGCAAAGCCTTGACCACTTTGCGGCAGATTTTGCCCAGTTCACGTTCGAGCGAACGCACACCGGCTTCGCGGGTGTAGTAACGCACCACATCGCGAACGGCGTCTTCGGTCACGTTCAACTCGGAATCCTTGACACCGTTGTTGGTCATTTGCTTGGGCAGCAAATACTTCATGGCGATGCTGGTTTTCTCGTCTTCGGTGTAGCCCGACAGGCGGATGACTTCCATGCGGTCCAGCAAGGCCGAAGGAATGTTCATCGAGTTCGATGTAGCGACAAACATCACATCGCTCAGGTCAAAATCAACTTCAACGTAGTGGTCGCCAAAGGTGTGATTTTGCTCAGGGTCCAACACCTCCAGCAAAGCACTCGACGGATCGCCCCGGAAATCCGTGCCCAGCTTGTCGATTTCATCCAGCAGGAACAGCGGGTTCTTGGTGCCGACCTTGTTCAGGTTTTGCAACACCTTGCCAGGCAAAGCGCCGATGTAGGTGCGGCGATGCCCTCGAATTTCGGCCTCGTCGCGCATACCACCCAGCGCCATGCGCACGTACTTGCGTCCGGTGGCCTTGGCAATGGATTGTCCCAGCGAGGTCTTGCCCACGCCCGGTGGGCCGACCAGGCACAAGATGGGGGCTTTGACCTTGTCCACGCGTTGTTGCACAGCGAGGTATTCCAAGATGCGGTCTTTGACTTTGTCCAGGCCAAAGTGGTCCTGGTTCAAGACGTCCTCGGCATTGGCCAGGTCGTGCTTGAGCTTGGTTTTTTTGCTCCAGGGCAGTGCGGTGAGCACATCCAGGTAATTGCGCACCACCGAGGCTTCCGCCGACATGGGGGACATGAGTTTGAGCTTTTTCAGCTCGCCCTCGGCCTTTTTACGGGCTTCGGCCGACATCTTGGCGCTCTTGATCTTCTTTTCGATCTCCTCGATGTCTGCGCCCTCTTCGCCCTCGCCCAGTTCCTTCTGGATGGCCTTGACCTGCTCGTTCAAATAGAAATCGCGCTGGTTCTTCTCCATCTGGCGCTTGACGCGACCACGGATGCGCTTGTCCACATTCAGGATGTCAACTTCGTGCTCCAGCTGGGCAAACAGGTTTTCCAGACGGGCCTTGATGCTGGCCAAATCCAGCACCTGCTGCTTGTTCTCCAGCTTGAGTGGCAAATGGGCGGCAATGGTGTCGGCCAGGCGCCCAGCATCGTCGATGCTGGAAATCGAGGTCAGTATCTCGGGCGGAATTTTCTTGTTGAGTTTGACGTACTGGTCAAACTGCTGCATCACGGCACGGCGCAAGGCTTCGATTTCGCTGCTGGGCTCGGCCTGTTCGGCCACGGCATCCACCGGGGTGACGGTGGCCACAAAGTGCGCCTCGCCATCCACAATGGACTTGACCAGTGCGCGCTGCTGGCCCTCGACCAACACCTTGACGGTGCCGTCGGGCAGTTTGAGCATTTGCAAAATGGTCGAGACGCAGCCCACATCGAACATGTCGTCGATGGCCGGTTCGTCTTTGGCCGCGGTCTTTTGGGCCACCAGCATAATGCGGCGCTCGGCGGCCATGGCCGATTCCAGTGCCTTGATGCTCTTGGGGCGTCCCACAAACAACGGAATCACCATGTGAGGGAACACGACCACATCGCGCAAAGGCAACATGGGCAGTTCAATCGGGGTGGATGGCAAAGGTATGTGTCCAGACATGGTGTGTCCCTCAGGTCAATTCAACTTCACATGGGTGCAACACCCGCGATTTCAACCCATCAACAAACTTGGGTATGCATCGCTGTACAGCGCATGTGGGTCAGGCCTGTTTGGCCGACTCTCGGTAAACCAGCAATGGTGGTTTGTTGTCATCGATGACGGACTCGTCCACCACCACTTTTTCAACATTGACCGCGTTGGGCAATTCAAACATCGTATCGATCAAGGCTTGCTCCATGATAGAGCGCAAACCACGGGCACCTGTCTTGCGGGCCAGCGCCTTGCGTGCGATGGCGCTCAATGCATTGGGGCGCACTTCCAGCTCAACGCCTTCCATGGCCAACAGTTTGGTGAACTGTTTGACCACCGCATTCTTGGGCTCGGTCAGGATCTGCACCATCGCGTCTTCGGTCAACTCGGCCAGCGTTGCCACCACAGGCAAGCGGCCCACCAACTCGGGGATCAGACCAAACTTGATCAGATCTTCCGGCTCGACTTCGGTGAACACTTCGGTCAGTGAACGCTGTTTTTTGCTTTTGACCGTCGCGCCAAAGCCAATGCCACCGGCTTCGGTGCGGTTTTCGATCACTTTTTCAAGTCCGGCAAACGCGCCGCCGCAAATGAACAGAATGTTGGTCGTGTCGATCTGCAAGAAGTCCTGATTGGGGTGCTTGCGGCCGCCTTGCGGGGGCACGCTGGCCATGGTGCCTTCGACCAGTTTGAGCAAGGCTTGCTGCACGCCCTCACCCGACACGTCGCGCGTGATGGACGGGTTGTCCGACTTGCGGGTGATCTTGTCGATCTCGTCGATGTAGACGATGCCGCGTTGGGCACGCTCGACGTCGTAGTTGCAGGTCTGCAGCAGCTTGGCGACGATGTTTTCCACGTCTTCACCCACATAACCGGCTTCGGTCAGGGTGGTGGCGTCGGCCATGACAAAAGGCACATCCAGCATGCGGGCCATGGTCTGAGCCAGCAAGGTCTTGCCAGAGCCCGTGGGTCCGATCAGCAAGATGTTGCTTTTGGCCAGCTCAACGTCGTCTTTCTTGGCGCCTTCTTTGTGCTTGAGCCGTTTGTAATGGTTGTAAACCGCCACCGCCAGGCTGCGTTTGGCCTTTTCCTGACCAATCACATAGTTGTCCAGGTTGGTTTTGATGTCCAACGGGGTCGGCAGGCCTTCTTTGGCGCCTTCGGCGACGGTGGAGGTGGCCAGTTCATCGCGCACGATGTCATTGCACAAATCAATGCATTCGTCGCAAATGAAAACCGATGGACCTGCGATCAGCTTTTTGACCTCGTGCTGGCTTTTGCCGCAAAAGGAGCAGAACAGGTTTTTCTCAGTGGTGGAGCCTTTTTTATCGGCCATAAATGTCGCCTCGGATTCCGGAATTCAACAATGATAACGAAAGAAAAACGGCGCTCACCCTTTGGAGGTAAACGCCGTCAGCCAGGGTGCCGGAATGTCCGGCCACCATCAAGCGCGTTTGGAAATCACTTCGTCAATCAGGCCGTAGTCTTTGGACTCCGTGGCCGACAGGTAATAGTCGCGCTCGGTGTCCTGCTCAATCTTTTCCAGCGGCTGGCCGGTGTTCTCGGACAGGATGCGGTTCAGGTGGGCACGTGTCTTGACGATTTCGCGTGCCGCGATCTCGATCTCGGTGGCCTGACCACGGGCACCGCCCAGGGGCTGGTGAATCATGATTTTGGAGTTGGGCAGCGAGAAGCGCTTGCCCTTGGCACCCGAAGACAGCAAGAACGCGCCCATGCTGGCGGCCATGCCGTTGCACAGCGTGGACACATCGGGTTTGATGAAGTTCATGGTGTCGTAAATCGCCATGCCTGCACTGACTGAGCCGCCAGGCGAGTTGATGTACAGCGAAATGTCCTTTTCAGGGTTTTCACTCTCTAAAAACAACAACTGCGCCACGATCAGGTTGGCCATGTGGTCATTGACCTCACCCACCAAAAAGATCACACGCTCTTTGAGCAGACGTGAATAAATGTCGTAGGCGCGCTCGCCACGGCCCGATTGCTCGACGACCATGGGCACCATGCCCAAATTTGTGATGTCCAGTGCGCTCATCATTTCTCCAAAAATATGAATGGGACTTTAACCCGTTTGTCAAGCCCACCAATGAGATGGGGCTTGTTAGCCAGACTGCAAGTCCGGCACAAGCCCCATTCTCGAGGGAAGCAACGGACCCGATCAGCCCTGTTGACCCATCAGTTCTTCAAAGGTGATGGCCTTTTCGACGACCTTGGCTTGCGCCAAGACGAAGTCGGACACATTGCTCTCGATGACCACGGCTTCCACTTCGGCCAGACGCTGGTTATCGCTGTTGTACCAGCGCACCACGTCATCTGGACGCTCGTAGCTGGCAGCCAGCTCTTCAATGTGGGCCTTGATCTGCTCGGGCTTGGCGTGCAGGGTGTTGCCACGCACGACTTCGGCCACCACCAGGCCCAGGCGCACGCGCTGCTCGGCTTGAGGACGGAAAATGTCATCAGGAATCGGTGCCTTGTCGGCGTCCTTGATGCCACGTTGCTTCAGGTCGGCGCGGGCACCTTCTTTCAGGCGTTCGATTTCGGACTGAACGATGGACTGGGGCAGGTCCAACTCGGCCTTGGCCACCAAAGCGTCCATGGCCGCTTGCTTGTTGCGGGCCAGCAAGCGGAATTTCACTTCACGCTCGAGGTTTTTGCGGATGTCAGCGCGCAGACCTTCCACGGAAGCGTCGGCAATGCCCAAGGACTTGGCCAGGGCTTCATTGACTTCGGGCAGGTTGGCGGCTTCGATTTTCTTGACCGTGACCATGAAGTCAGCGGTTTTGCCCGCCACATCCTGACCGTGGTAATCGGCAGGGAACGCCAATGGGAATGTCTTGCTTTCGCCCGACTTCATGCCGCGCACAGCGTCTTCGAATTCCTTGAGCATTTGGCCATCGCCCAAAATGAACTGGAAGTCTTCGGCTTTGCCGCCAGAGAACACTTCCCCGTCGATCTTGCCTTCGAAGTCGATGGTGGCGCGATCGCCGTCTTGAGCCGCTGCGTCTTGGGCGCGCTGGGCGAAGGTGCGGCGTTGCTTGCGCAGGATGTCGACGGTTTTGTCGATGGCCGCATCAGACACTTCGGCCGTCAATTTTTCGACTTCGGTGTCGGCCAGATTGCCCAATTTGACTTCTGGGTACACCTCGAAGATGGCTTCAAAGTTCAACTCGCCTTCGGGTGCGCCTTCTTTTTCAGAAATGCGGGGCTGACCAGCGACGCGCACTTGGGCTTCGTTGGCGGCCACGGCGAAAGCTTCACCCACTTTGTCGTTCAGGACTTCGTACTGCACCGAGTAACCATAGCGCTGCGCGACCACGTTCATGGGCACTTTGCCTGGACGGAAACCGTCCATCTTGACCGTGCGGGCCATTTTCTTCAGGCGTGCATCCACTTCTGTCTGGATGGCCGTCACAGGCACAGTCAGGGTGATCTTGCGTTCCAGCTTTTCAAGGGTTTCAACAGTCACTGTCATCGTCGTTCTCGGTTAATTGAATTTCTCTCGTGCCGTCGGGTTGCCCCTTTGGCCAAAAGTCGGTTGGTGCGCGGGGCGGGACTCGAACCCGCACAGTGTTGCCACCGTCAGGACCTAAACCTGGTGCGTCTACCAATTTCGCCACCCGCGCAGGTCCAAACAAAAAGGGCGTCAGGCCCACCTGTCAGCCCCAAAGCAGACCTGTGCACCTGACCGCCCGGTTGAAATCGGTCAACTTTCTATTTTAGCCACTTCAGTTGGCTAATTTCAGGCACGGGCTGGATTTGGCCGCTCAATCCTGAACCAGGCCGCGTACATGGCAGGCAGCGCCAGCAGTGTCAAGGCCGTGGCCACGATCAAGCCGCCCATGATGGCAACCGCCATGGGGCCCCAGAAAATGCTGCGTGACAGCGGGATCATGGCCAAAACAGCCGCGGCCGCCGTGAGCACAATGGGACGCAAGCGCCGCACCGCCGACTCGACAATCGCTTGCCAGGGGGCCACGCCCGCCGCACGGTCCTGCTCAATCTGGTCGATCAGGATCACCGAGTTGCGCTGGATCATGCCCATGAGCGCGATCACGCCCAGCAAAGCCACAAAGCCAAAGGGCCGGTTCAGCACGAGCAACGCCCCCGCAACCCCCGCCATGCCCAGCGGGCCGGTCAAAAACACCAGCATGGCTCGGCTGAAGCTTTGCAGCTGCAGCATCAGCAAGGTGAAGGTGATGAACAGCATCACCGGCACCCCGGCCGCAATCGAGGCCGAGCCCTTGGAGCTTTCTTCCACCGCCCCGGCCACTTCGATGCGGTAGCCACTCAGCCCCTGCCCTTGCCAGGTGGCCTCGATCTTTTTCAGGGCGGGCAGCAATTGCGCCGTGACGGTCGCGCCCTGCAGGCCTTCCGCAATGTCGGACTGCACGGTGACGGCGTATTGACGGCCCTCACGCCACATCACACCCGGCTCCCAGGCAAAGACCGGGGTGGCGATTTGCAGCAAGGGAATCGAGCGACCCGAAGCGGTGTTCACATACGCTTGCGACAGATCGGACAAGGCATCGCGCTCGGCCAAAGGCTGTCGCAGCACAATGTCGATCAATTTGTCGCCTTCGCGGTACTGCCCCACCGTAGAGCCACTGAGCAAAATGCGCGAGGCCTGTGCAATCGACTGGCTGGTCACGCCCAAAGCACGGGCTTTGGCCTGGTCCACCTCCAGCCGCACCGACTTGACCGACTCGTTCCAGTTGTCGTTCACACCGCGGGTGTTGGCGTTCAGACGCATCGCAGCCTTGATCTCGTCAGCCTTCAGCCGCAGCACCTTGGGGTCGGGTCCCACCACACGGAACTGCACGGGATAAGGGACGGGCGGCCCGTTGGGCAGCAATTTCACGCGCCCACGCACCTCTGGAAACTCTTGTGCCAGCAAAGCGGGCAACTTGGCCCGCAGCACTTCGCGGGTTTTCAGGTCTTTGGGCAACACGATCAGCTGCGACACGTTGCTTTGCGGAAACACCTGGTCGAGCGGCAAATAAAAGCGCGGCACGCCCGAGCCCACCCAGGCCGTGACCGAGTTGACGCCGTCTTCTTGCGCCAAGCGTTGCTCGACCCGGCGGGTCATGTCTTCGCTGGCTTGGAACGGCGAGCCTTCGGGCAACCACAAATCCACCAGGATTTCAGGGCGGCTGGAGTCTGGGAAAAACTGCTGCTGCACCTGGCCCATGCCGACAATGCCCATGACAAACAAGAAGACGGTGATGCCAATCGTCTTCCAGCGGTGCGTGACGCACCAGGTCACCCAGGTGCGAAAGTGCCGGTAAAACGGGGTGTTGAACATCTCGGCCACATCCCGGTGTTCGCCCGCAGCGGCATGCGCGGGCGGCTTCAAGAGCCAGGCCCCCAAATAAGGCACAAAGTAAACCGAGGCCACCCAACTGACCAGCAAAGCCACCACCGTGACGGCAAAAATCGCGAACGTGTATTCACCCGTCATGGACTTGGCCATGCCGATCGGCAAAAAGCCGGCGGCGGTGATCAGGGTGCCGGTGAGCATGGGCATGGCGGTGATTTCATAGGCGAAGGTTGCCGCACGCACCTTGTCATAGCCCTCCTCCATCTTGTGCACCATCATCTCGACCGCAATGATGGCGTCGTCCACCAGCAAGCCCAAGGCAATGATGAGTGAGCCCAACGAAATCTTGTGCAAGCCAATGCCGAAGTAATTCATGGCCAAAAAGGTCACCGCCAGCACCAGCGGAATCGTGATGCCCACCACCAGACCGGGGCGGATGTCCAGCGTCCAGCGGCGCCACAGAGGGTTGTTGCCAGGGCGCTTGTGCAAACCCAGCGACAAAAAGCTCACCGCCAACACAATCACCACGGCCTCGATCAAGACCTTGATGAACTCATTGACCGAATTGGACACGGCACTCGGCTGGTCTTGCACCTGCGCCAGAGTCATGCCTGCAGGCAACGCAGCCTGCACCTGCAACACCGCTTGGCGCAGCGACTTGCCCAAGGAGATGATGTCCCCGCCCTTGGCCATGGACACGCCCAACGCAATCACTTCCTGGCCGCCGTGGCGCACCTTGACGGACGGTGGGTCGACATAGCCTCGGCTCACTTTGGCAATGTCAGACAAGCGGATTTGCGCCCCCGAAGCCCCACGGATCGGCATGGCTTGCAAGTCCTCCAGGCTTTGGAACTGGCCCCCCACTCGCACCTGCACCACATCCGCTGGCGACTGCATCGTGCCGGCCGATTCCACCGCGTTTTGCTGGCCCAGTTGCGCCAGCACCGCCCCCATGTCCAGGCCCATTTGGGCCAGTTTCTTTTGCGACACTTCGACGAAAACTTTTTCGTCTTGGGCACCAAACAAGTCCACCTTGGCCACATCGGGCACGCGCAGCAAGGTCTGGCGCAGGCTGTCGGCCTGGGTCTTGACTTCTGCGGCGGTAAAGCCCTGCCCACTCAGGGCATAAATCACGCCATACACATCGCCAAATTCATCGTTGAAGAAGGGGCCGACCACGCCTTGCGGCAAGCTGCCGCGCATGTCGCCGATTTTTTTGCGCACCGCATACCACACCTGGGGCACATCGCCGGGCCTGGAGTTGTCCTTGATCTGGAAAATGATCTGCGCCTCGCCCGGCTTGGAGTAACTGCGGATCTTGTCGGCAAAAGGCACCTCTTGCAGGGTACGCTCGAGTTTGTCGGTCACCTGCTCGGCCATTTGCTCGGCTGTTGCGCCCGGCCAGTAAGCCCGCACCACCATGGCCCGGAAAGTGAAAGGCGGATCTTCGTCTTGCCCCAGCTGAAAGTAAGAGGCCATGCCCAAAACCATCAGCACCACCATCAGGTAGCGGGTCAGGGCCGGGTGCTCCAGCGCCCAGCGCGAGAGGTTGAATGGTGTGTTGTCCGTACGGCTCATGCGATCACCGTTGCGCTGTGGATGTCGACGCCGCAGGGGCGGCGGCAGGGGCCAAAGCCTGGGACTTGGCTGCCGCGCCGTACTCCATGACTTTCTGGCCTGGCGACAAGACATGCACGCCCGCACTGACCACCTTTTGACCGGGCTTCAAACCGGACGTGATCACCACCTCGTTGCCGTCGATCGCGCCCACCTGCACCGCCTGGGTGTTCACGGTCATGCTGGCTTCGTCCAGCAACCACACCACCGTAGAGGATCCCTCCTGGCGCAGCGCGCTGGTGGGCAGCTTGATCGCGGCGGGCCGACTGCCCTGCAAATGCGCAGCCGACACATTGACCGTCGCGCCCAATGGCAAGCGCTCAGACGCGTCCAATGCCAACTTCACCGCATAGGTGCGCGTGACCGGGTCGGCACTGGCCGCCAATTCACGGACTTTGCCCTGGAGGGGCTGGCCCGTGCTGACCAACTTGGCCTGCATGGCTTGACCCACTTTGAGGGCCAACGCCATGGATTCCGAGACCGCAAACACCGCATCGCGCGGACCATCGTGCGCCAATCGCAACACCGGCTGACCGGCTGAAACCACCTGCCCCACTTCGGCATCGACACCCGTGACCACGCCCGCATGGCTGGCCATCAAACGGGCGTAGCCAGCTTGGTTGCTTTGCGCTTGCGCCTGGGCTTTGGCCTGGTTCAAGGCGGCTTCAGCGGCTTTGAGCGCGGTGTCACGCCGCTCCAGTTCGGCACCACTGATGAAGTTCTGAGCCTTCAAGGCCTCAAAGCGCTTGAAGTCGGCGGCTGCCAAATCGCGCTGGCTTTGCGCCGCGCTCATCTGGGCCTGGGCCGCTTGCGCTGCCAATTGGTAGTCTTGCGCGTCAATGCGTGCCAACAACTGCCCCGCCGCCACACGCTGCCCCAATTCGGCCGGGCGTTGCACCAATTTGCCGCCCACCTGGAAGCCCAGACGTGATTCCACGCGTGCGCGCACCTCGGCCGCGTACTCGCCCGACACATTCAGATCAGCGCCCGACACTGTCAACAACTTGACCGAACGCAAGGGTTCTTGTGGCGTCTCGGTTTTTGAACACGCCACCAAAGTAGTCACAACAGCGGCAAGTGCACACAAACGAAAAACTCGCCCAGCGGCGAGTGGAAAAGTCGAAGACATGGAAATCCTTGGAAATAATACTGACCAACCGGTTAGTAATTTATTCAAAATCGCCGCCGCTGTCAAGCGACAATAGCCATTGACCATGCATCCACCCTCCTTGTTCAGGCCCAAAAAACACATCGGACTGCGCCCGGAACACCGCCAACTGCTGCGCGCCGTGTCCCGTTCATTTGACCTGTCCATCCGCCTCTTGCCGGCTGTGGTGCAAGCCCCGGTGGCCTTGGGTTACCTGTTGGCCCGTGCCACCGATACCGTGGCCGACACCACCACCTTGCCTCTGGCTGAGCGGCAGCTTTTACTGGACCTGATGGCCCAGATGATCACGTCGCCAGACACCCCTGCCGCGCAAACCCGTGCCCTGGGCCAGCACACCCAGGCCTTTGCAGCGCAACAAACCGACCCGAACGAACGCGCCTTGATGCAGGCCCTGCCGCAATGCCTGCCGCTGCTGCAAACTCTTGAAGAAGCCGATCAGGCCAGCGTGCGCCTGGTGCTGAGCCACATCACGCAAGGCCAGCAGATGGACATGGCGCGCTTTGGCCCCGGCCTGAATGCCCTGCAGACCGAGGCCGAACTGGACCAATACACCTGGCAGGTGGCGGGCTGTGTGGGCGAATTCTGGACCACGCTGTGCGGCCGCCACCTGCCTGGCTACACGCGGCTGGCGCAAGACGAGATGATGCGCATGGGACGGCAATACGGCATGGGCTTGCAGCGCCTGAACATCTTGCGCGACGCCGGGGCCGATCTGGCCGCCGGACGCTGTTATTGGCCCACCGACACTTTGGCCAGCGCCGGCCTGAGCCCGCACCAGCTGGCCGAAGCCGCCCAAACTGGCCACACCGAAACCTTGCAGGCACTGGCCCCGCTGTATGACCAGTGGCTATGCCACACCCAGTCGCAACTGGCCGATGGCCTGCGCTATGCCCTGGCCCTGAAGCCGTTGCGTCTGCGCCTGGCCAGCGCATTGCCTGCGCTCATCGGCGCACGCACCTTGGCCCTGCTCCGACAGGCCGGACCGATGGCCCTCACCCAGCGCGTGAAAATGCCGCGCCATGAAATGCGCCACCTGCTGTGGCAAATCGCACGGGGATGGGGATCGCCCGCCACGCTGGACCGGCTGTTCCAAAAATTGTCCGGCACGGCCCCCGCTTGAACCCCGTGTTTGGGTGCGAAAATCAGCGCCCATGAGCCCGCAAGACTACGTCCAACAAAAAGCCGCCGCCTCGGGCAGCAGCTTTTATTACGCCTTCCTTTTCCTCCCGCCGGAGCGGCGTGCGGCCATCACCGCGTTTTATGCCTTTTGCCGTGAAGTGGACGACGTGGTCGACGAAATCAGCGACCCCAGCGTGGCCGCGACCAAGCTGGCCTGGTGGCAAAAAGAGGTGGCCCAAGCCTTTGCGGGCCAAGCCAGCCACCCGGTGATGCACGCCCTGATGCCGTTGGCCCCCGCTTTTGGCATCGAAAGCCGCCACCTGATGGCCGTGATCGAAGGCTGCCAGATGGACCTGAACCAGACGCGCTACCTGGACTTTGCCGGCCTGACGAAATACTGCCATCTGGTGGCTGGCGTAGTGGGCGAAGTCGCCGCCCGCATTTTTGGTCAGACCGACGAGGCCACCACCGCCTACGCGCACAAGCTGGGCCTGGCATTTCAGATGACCAACATCATCCGTGACGTGGGCGAGGACGCGATGCGTGGCCGCATCTACCTGCCGCTGGACGAACAACAACGCTTTGGGGTCAAAGCCAATGACCTGATACAGCGCACCTACTCAGACAACTTCACCGCGCTGATGAAGTTCCAGACCGAACGCACCCACGCCCTGTACGACGAAGCCCTGGCCCTGCTGCCTGCGGCCGACCGCCGCGCCCAAAAACCGGGCCTCATGATGGCCAGCATTTACCGCACCTTGTTGCGCGAAATCGAAGCTTCGGGCTTTCAGGTGCTGCACCAGCGCATCGCGCTCACGCCACTGCGCAAGCTGTGGCTGGCGTGGAAGATGCAGGCGCTGGGGCGGTTTTGAGTCACAGGAAAAATCCCCCAACTCACTTCATCCCCCGCGCCTGCTTGTGCGCTGCCCGTTCCACGCAGGCGTGCACCCAGGCAGACACCGCCGGGTATTGCGCGAGCAGCGCAGCGGCCGGGCGGACCCAGCCGACGACACTGGCCACGCACACATCGGCCACGGTGAACCGGTTGGCGGCCAGGTAAGTCTCGCCTTGGGCGTGTTGGGCTTGCAGGTGTTTTTCCAGCACGGCCAGCGGCACTTTCAGGCGGCTTTCGGCCTGTTCGGCCAGTTCGGGTTTGCGCTGATCTTCAGGCATGGCCATGCGGTGCATCAGCACCGTGAGCGCATCTTTTTCCAGTTCGGTCACCGTCCAAAAGCTCCAGCGCAGGGCTTCGGCTTCTTCGCGGGCGTTGGCGGGCGCGATCGACTGGCCATCGGCTTGGCCGTGCACACGGGCAATGTACAGGGCGCAGGCCATGCTTTCCCACACCGTCACAGCGCCTTCGGCGCGCTCGTCCACCACGGCCGGGATGTGGCCGTTGGGGTTGATGGCCAAAAACTCGGGCGTGCGGGTCGCGCCACCGGCATAGGGCGTGGAAACAAGTTCAAACGGCACGCCCAATTCCAACGCGGTCCAGATGGGGCGCACGGCACGGGATGGGCCGATGCCGTAGATTTTCAAAGTCATGCTTTTCCTCAATGCAAGGGTGAATCATTCATGTCGGGGCTGAAGCCACCGACCTGCGAAACGTATTCTGGCCAGCAAGCGCACAGCGCGTGCAAGTCTCGCACGGCCAGGTGCGGGCGGGTGTCGCCGTGGCTCCAGTCGTGGCCCTCGCGGTTGAGCCACGCCACCTGCATGCCCGCAGCCAAAGCCCCCACGCAGTCCGCGTGCGCGTCGTCGCCGATGTGCAGCACCTCGTGCGGGTGCACGCCTGCGGCCTCGGCCCCCGCCAGAAAAATGCGCAGGTCAGGTTTGGCCACGCCCAGCGATTTGGCGCTGACGCTGGCGTGAAAGTGCTGGCCAATACCGACGCGGTGCACATCGGCGTTGCCATTCGACAACGCCACCACCGGGTAGCGCTGGCTCCAGAACGCCAGGGCGGGCAGCGCATCGTCAAACAAATCCACCCGCTGGCGCTCGTCGAAGAAAACTTCAAATGCGGGCTCGGCCAAGTGGCCCGGATCCCCGGCTTGCAGCAACATCTCGCGGATCGCTTCCAGGCGCAAAAACGACAGATCGTGCGCCCGGTCGGCATGGCGGGCATTGATCTCGGCGCGCACCGCTTTTTTGACTTCAGGCTGTCCCGACAAAACCGCCGTGGCGGGCGCATGCGCGTTCAGCCAATTTTGCAAAACGGCTTCGGCGCGATGGATGGTGGGCCAGACGGGCCACAAGGTATCGTCCAGATCAAGGGTAATGGCGCGGATGCGGGAAATGTCAATCATGGGGATGGGAGAATACCGCATGGCATTTCAACAAGAACCTTCTTTCCAGCATGGTCAGGCCGCACGGACGGCCATTCTGTATTGCAATCTGGGCACGCCCAGCACCCCCTCGGCCCCTGCCCTGCGCACCTACCTTGCCGAATTTTTGGGCGACGGCCGCGTGGTCGAAATCCCCAAGCCCATCTGGTGGCTGATCCTGCACGGCATCATCTTGCGCGTGCGCCCCAAAAAGTCAGCGGCCAAATACGCCAGCATCTGGACAGCGGGCGGCTCGCCGCTCAAAGTCTTCACCGAACAACAAGCCCAGTCGCTGGGCACCGCCTTGCAAGAGCGCGGCCACAGCGTGACGGTGCGCTACGCCATGCGCTACGGCCAGCCGTCCATCGCCGCACAGCTGAACGCGCTCAAGGCCGAAGGCGTGCAGCGTGTGCTGGTCGTGCCCGCCTACCCACAGTACAGCGGCACCACCACGGCCAGCGTGTTGGACGCGGTGTACCGCTGGAGCCTGAAAACCCGGCTCATCCCCGAGATGCGCTTTGTCAACCGTTACCACGACGACCCGCGTTACATCGCCGCGCTGGCCCAAACCGTGCGCGCACATTGGGCCGCCCACGGCCAGGCCGAGCAACTGGTGATGAGCTTTCACGGCGTGCCCGAGCGCACCCTGCACCTGGGCGATCCCTACCACTGCGAATGCATGAAGACCGGTCGCCTGCTGGCCGAAGCGCTGGGCCTCGCCAAAGACCAATACAAGCTGACTTTCCAGTCGCGCTTTGGCAAAGCCAAATGGCTGCAGCCCTACACCGAACCCACGCTGGTGGCCATGGCCCAGCAAGGTGTGAAAAAGGTGGATGTGGTCTGCCCCGGCTTCACCAGCGACTGCCTGGAAACGCTGGAAGAAATTCAGCAGGAAGCGCAAGAGGCTTATCTTCACGCGGGTGGCGAAAGCTTCCGCTACATCCCCTGCCTGAACAACCACGCACAGTGGATCGACGCCCTGACCGACATCAGCCTGGGCCACATGCAAGGCTGGGATTTGTCAGCGCCAGATGCGCAGGCCTTGGCGGCCAGCCGGGCGCAGGCATTGGCGGCGGGGGCTGCGCGCTGAGGCTAAACAGCGGCCGCAGGAGCGGCTTCCTGGCTGACGGAAGGTACATTCGCGCGCAGGGGCGCGCTCCCACAAGGGTTCGGGTTTTGTAGAGGCCCCCTCTCACTTGGAAAACAAAACACCATCGGCTTGCAGGGCCTCAATCTCTGCATCTGTGTAGCCCAGCGTGCGGGCAATTTGGGCGTTGTGCTGGCCCATGTCTGGTGCCACCTGTTTCATCGGTGCTGTGGTGTCGCAGTCTGAAAACCGGAACGGCAGATTGGGCAGCTTGAGGGTGCCGTAGCGCGGGTGCTCTTGCTCCAGCACCATGCCACGTGCCTGAATCTGCGGGTCGTTGATGACCTCGTCGATGCGCTGGACTTTGGCGCTGGGCACATCGATGCCGTCGAGCAGTGCCAACACCTCGGACACCGAACGTTGTGCCACCCAGGCTTTGACGGGGGCCAGGATTTCTTCCCGGTGCGCGTTGCGGCCATTAAGGCTGTGAAAGCGGGTGTCGCTGCCAAAGCCTGCCGGACCTCCGTGCGCCTCCAGCATGCTGGCAAACCGCACCCAGGCGTCGTCCACCTGCGCGGCAATCACCAGATCACCGTCCTTGGCGCGGAACACGCCGTACAGCGTCGAAGTGGGCATGTCGTGCCCCGTCTGCTGCGGCAGCACCTGGCCGCCCGAGAGGGTATAGCACTGCACCGCGTACTCGTGCATGGACACCAGGGTGTCGTACAGCGCCATGTCGATGTGTTGGCCCTTGCCGGAACTGACCCGTCCCAACAAGGCCGCGTTGATGGCCGCCACCGCATGAATGCCGGTGTACATGTCGCCCAGCGAGATGCGCAGCAGGGGCGGCGCTTCACCAGGCACCCCCACCATCTGCATGATGCCGCTCTTGGCTTCGGCGATCAGACCAAAGCCTGCACGGTGTGAGTCCGGTCCGGTGTGGCCGTAAGCGGAAATCGAGCAGTACACCAGTTTGGGGTTGCGGGACGACAACTCTTTGTAACCCAGGCCCAGCTTTTCAAGTGCGCCCGGACGGTAGTTTTCGATGAACACATCGGCACTGTCGCAGAGCTTTTGCATGAAGTCTTTGCCGCGCGGGTCTTTCATGTTGACGCTCACGCCCTGCTTGCCCATGTTCAGTTGCAAGAAGTAGCCGCTTTGCTGATCGTCGATGACGTGCGCATGCTGGCGCCCGGCATCACCGAGCCCAGGACGTTCCACCTTGATGACTTCGGCGCCCAAGGCCGCCAGGCAACGCCCGACATAAGGGCCTGCAAGAAAATGGCTGTAGTCGATGACCCGAATCCCCTGGAGTGGCAGGTTTTGCATCAGAAAGCTCCTGGACGGCGGGGGATCATCAAGCGATGCTCACCTTTGTGGACGACTTCGCCGTGCTGATTGATCAACTCGGACGGCAGAATCACGATGCCCCAACCCGGGCGGCTCTTGCTGGCACGCAAGCCGGTCACCGTGAATTGGACGTGCAATACATCGCTGATCTTGATGGGCAACAAAAAGTCCCAGGTCCAGCCCAATGACATGCCGGGCAGAAAGCGGTATTCGCTTTGCGTCTTGAGGCCATCGGCGATCGACAGGCCCAAGAGGCCATGCGCCACACGGGTGCCAAATGGCGTGGTTTTGGCGTAGTCCTCGTCGATGTGCACCGGCGTGTAGTCACCGGTCAACACGGCGTAGGCGTTGATGCGCGCTTCGGTGACTTCATAGCTGGGGCTGATGCAGACATCGCCCTCCTGGGCATCGTCCCAGTATTTTTCGGGCGTCTTGAAGTGGATGACAGGGGGAGTGAGTTTCATGCTTGTACCTTCCAATCACTTCGCGCGGGGGTTGATCGTGAGCACTTGCTCGACGGTGCCGGGCGCGGCCTGAATCAGTTCAACAGCCAGCCCATCCGGCAATTGCAGCCAGTTGTGACCTTGCGGCAAAGCTTTGACGCCCCAAGGTTCTGCGGCTTTGATCGCCGCTTCCAGGTCATTGACCATGACGCCCAGATGCGCCAACCAGCCCGCATCGTTGGAGGGTACGGCTTCAAAATCCGGCGTGGCCATCAACTGCAGGCCACCGATCGTCCAATACTGCTTGGGGTCATCGGTCGGGCCGTCGATCTCGCGCACGTCCATGCCCAGGACTTCATAAAAAAACTTGATGTGCCAGTGGATGTCTTTGACCCGGACGGCCACATGTTCAACATAGGCTTTGACTGCCATGGTGATTCCTTGAGTTATGCAGACAGGCCGCGCTCGATGCCCTTGAGGCAAGCGACCAGTGTGCGGTTGACGGGCGTGGGGACGCCACATTTCTGGCCCCAGCGGACCACCGAACCGTTGACGTAATCCACTTCGGTGATCGAGCCTTTTTCCAGGCTTTGCAGCATGGACGCCTTGAACTCGGGCGGTAGGCCTGCGGCAGCCTTGATCCAGGCTTGCTCGGGGTCATGGACAGAAAGCTGGATGCCGCTGGCTTTGGCCACATCGATGGCCTCCTGGACTGCGGCCAAGGCACAGGCCTTGACCTCGGGCACCTGGTACAAATCGCCGTAGGTGAGGTGGGTGATGCCACTGAGCGCACCCGTGGCCACGTTGACCAGCAATTTCTCCCACATCGTGCCCATGATGTTGTCGCTGATGTGGGTGATCAGTCCTGCGGCATTGAAGGCCTGGGCGATGCGCTGGACCCGATCGCTCATGCGCCCATCGAGTTCACCGATGTAGGTTTCCTTGCCTTCGGTGCCACGAATGATCCGGCCCGGGCCCAGCATCACGCCTCCCGCATAGGTTTTGCCCGCCAGCACCTTGTCGCGCCCCACCACGTCGGCCAGCACATCTTCATGCCCCAGCCCGTTTTGCAGCGACAGCACAACGGTGTGGGGACCCACGAGGGCAGTGGCCGAAGTGATGGCTTCGTGCGTGTGGAACGACTTCACCAGCACCACGATCAGATCGACGGCGCCCGTTTTGTCGGCCATTTCTTGCGCAGTGCGCGCCGCTTTGACGGGAATGGTTCTGTCGACACCGTTGATGCGCACGCTCAGACCCTGCTTGTTCATGGCCTCGACATGGTCAGCGCGGCGGTTGATCAGCCAGACCTCGTGCCCGGCCTCACTCAAGCAACTGCCCATGGCGCAACCCAGGGCACCCGCGCCCAGGACAGCAATTTTCAATTCGCACTCCTTTAAAAGAACAGCCTTCGGTCGCAGGGGCGACCTCCAACAAAAACCGGACCTTGTGGGAGCGCGCCCCCGCGCGCGAATGTGCTTTTCATCATCCGGGGGCATTGCCCTGCACCCTGACAGTCAGGGATGCTTGAACGGATGCTAGAGTTCCGGCACGATTTCCGAAATGCAATAGAAACAATATTCAGTATTGAGATATTCAATATGACGAAAAGACAAGCACCCAGTGCCGATGACATCGATCTCAAACTGTTGCGCCTGCTGGACGCGCTCTATGCGACCCAAAGCGTGACCCGCACAGCCGAAAGAATGGCCTTGAGCCAGCCCACGGTGAGCATTGGCCTGGCTCGGCTGCGCAAGATGCTTTCAGACCCGCTGTTTGTCCGAACATCAGAGGGTATGCAGCCCACGCCAAGAACAGAAGACCTGATGCCATCGGTCAGACAAGTGCTCACCGGGATGTCGCAATTGATTTCCAGCGCCAGCCACTTCGACGCAGCGACCAGTGCGCGCAAGTTCCGCATCTTCATGACCGATGCCAGCCACATCACCCTCATGCCCAAACTTTTTGCGCATGTTCACGCGCTGGCACCCGGTATCCGCCTGGAGGCCGCCACCATTGGCCCGAACATGGCCACGGAACTTCAGTCCGGCGAAGCGGATCTGGCGCTGGGTTTGATCCCCGGATTGGAAGCCGGGTTTTACCAACAAGCCTTGTTCGATCAGGACTGGATATGCCTGGCCCACCCCAAACACCCGCGCCTGGGCGCCAAGCTCACGCTCAAAACCTATTTGTCCGAAGCCCATGTCGGCATCGTCTCGGGAACAGGCGCCACCCTGCTCGACAAGGCTTTGCAAAAAGCGGGAAAGCAGCGACAGGTTCAGCTGGCCTTGCCAGGTTTTTTGGGCTTGTCGGCCATCCTGCTCAGCAGCGATTTGGTGGCGACACTGCCCCGGCACATCGGCGAAACGCTGGCGCAAGCGGCTGGCCTGCGGGTTTTGCCCTGCCCGTTGCCGATTGAGGGCTTCACCGTCAAACAGTATTGGCACACCCGTTTTCACTATGACCCTGCCAACCGTTGGCTCAGGGCCGTTTGCAGCACGCTGTTTCTGCAAACGCAGCGTCAAAAGAGCAAGACCAAGTGAGGACACCATTCAAATGACGGCTTTTGACCGAGATCCGTCTCCCCAAACCGCTCTTACAAAAAGACCTTCAGAGCAAGCACCCGTCTCACCCCACCAAAACCCCCTGCCCCACCAAAACCCCCTGCCCCACCAAGTCCGCCCTCAACTGCTCTGGCGTTTCAAAGCGGATGCCTTGCCAGCCGTGTTGCACGGCGGCGTCGATGTTGTGTTGCACATCGTCGATGAACACGGGCTGCCCCTGCAACGGCCAACGCGCCTGGGCGGTGGCAAAGATGCCCGGCAGCGGTTTGATCTGCTGCACATGGGCTGAAAAAATGCCCTCTTCAAACTGGCTGAAAAAGGGGTTTTCACGCACCAGGTGGTCGGCATAGCCTGCGGGCATGTTCGACAAAAAATACAGCCGATGCCCTTGCGCTTTCAGGTCGTGGATCAGGTCCACCGTGCCCTGGATCGGTTGCAGATGGGGCGGGATGCCGAGCATCAGGCGCAGCAAATCGGATTCGACCAAACCGGTGCGGGCGGCGATGCGCCGGGCCAGTGGCTCGGGCTCAATCTGGCCCAGATCAAACAAGGCCCAGTCGGCCTCGGGGTGGAAGGTCTGAAAAATTTGTCCCGCCCATTCGCGGGCCACGGCCTCGCTGGTCACTTGCTGTGGAAACAGCTCTTGCAAGAGCACCAGAGGTTGCCAACGAAACACCACACCGCCCAGATCAAACACCACGTCTTTGCGCATCACAGAACTTTCATTCAAACCGCCACCACCGACACGCCACGCCCCGGCAGGCTCAGGGCCAGCACTTGGCCTGCATGCCACTCGCGCTCGACCTCTGGGGAAACCACAAACACCGCACCCAGCTCGGTCTCAAAGGTCAGCTCGACAAAGCTGCCCAGATAAGACCACTGCAACAGCTTGGCCGACAAAGTGCCGGGCACTGTTTCGCCGCCTGACAATTCGCGCCCGACCAGCCAGGCTTCGGGCCGCACCGCTGCCCGCACGGCACCGGCTGCCACCACATGGCGAGGCAACAGGCGCAGTGGCCCCAGCTGCACCGTGCCATCGGCCATGGACTGACCGTCAAACAACACGGCCTCGCCCATGAAGCCGGCCACAAAGGCCGAGTTCGGCCGCTCGTACAGGTCTTGCGGCGAACCCGCTTGTGCAATGCGGCCCGCCTCCATCACGATGATCTGGTCGCTCACGGCCAGCGCTTCGCTTTGGTCGTGCGTCACATACGCCACCGTCAGGCCCAGGCGTTGCTGCAAATGGCGGATTTCGTCGCGCATGGAGCGACGCAGCCGGGCATCCAGGTTGGACAAGGGTTCGTCAAACAGCAACACCGAAGGCTCCAGCACCAAGGCGCGGGCCAGCGCCACGCGCTGCTGCTGACCACCCGACAACTCGCTGGGCAAACGCTGCTCATAGCCCTTCAGGCCCACATTGGCCAGGCTTTGCATGGCGCGTTCGCTGGCCTCTTGCTTGTTCACGCCGCTCACGTCCAGGCCGTAGCGCACGTTCTCGATCACGTTCATGTGCGGGAACAGCGCATAGCTCTGGAACACCATGCTCACATTGCGCTCGGATGGCCCCAGGTGCGTCACATCCACACCGTCGATCAGGATCTGCCCGCCCGTGGGCGCCTCCAGCCCCGCGATCATGCGCAAGGTGGTGGTTTTGCCGCAGCCCGAAGGCCCCAGGATGGTGGTCAGGCTGCCCTTGGGCACGACAAAGTCGATGCCTTGCACCACCAGCGGCGACGCTGTGCCGCCATAGCGTTTGGTGACCTGTTTGAATTGAATGCCCATCGCCTTGAACCTTTGTCAAACCCTTGTTTCGTTCAGAGGCACCGCCCGGCGCCCCAGCTGCCGCTGCCCCACCAGCTTTTGAATGCCCCAGGTGATGACCGACATGAGCACCATCAACACCGTGCAATACGCCAGCGCCACGCCATAGTCGCCATTGCCCACCCGGCCAATGATGTAGGTCGTGGCCAGCTCGTACTGCGCCGTGACCAGAAAAATCACCGCCGACACCGTGGTCATGGAGCGCACAAAGCTGTAGACCAGCGCCGCCACCAGCGCCGGCTTGAGCAGGGGCAACACCACCCGGCGCAGCGTGGTCAGGGTGCTGGCGCGCAGCATTTGTGAGGCTTCGTCCAGCGAGCGGTCCAGCTGCTTGAAGGCCGCCGTGCCCGCGCGCACACCCACCGGCAAATTGCGGAACACAAAGCACAGCACGATCACCAGCCCGGTGCCCGTCAGCTCAACCGGCGGCACGTTGAAGGCCAAGATGTAACTCACGCCCAGCACCGTGCCAGGGACGGCGAAAGTGAGCAACGCAGAAAACTCGAAAGCGGCCTTGCCCCGGAACTCGGTGCGCGCCAGCAGCCAGGCCATGAGCAAACCCACACCTGCGCAAATGGGCGCCGCCATGGCCGACAGACTGAGGGTGGTGAACAGCGACTTCCAGGCCGTGCCTGCAAAGACCCAGCCAAACTCGCCCAGCTGCACATCGAATGCCGTTTTGAAGTGCGCCAGCGTGAAAGTGAAGTCGCGGCCCCAGGTCTGCACAAAGCCGCCGGCAAAGGCAAACAAGTACACCACCACGGTGAACAACAGCCACGGGCCTGCAATGGCCCGGCACACCCGCAGCACGGCGGGTGGCAAAGCCATGACCACACCCGCATCGCCCTTGCCCGAGACGGTGGTGAAGCCGCTGCCAGCCAACACCCTGCGCTGCACAAAGAACACCGACAGCGCAAAACCGGTCAGCACCAGCGCCAGCGCAGCCGCCATGCCGGGGTCGAGTGCTGCACCCACGATGGCAAAAAAGATTTCGGTGGACAGCACCGCAAACTGCCCACCCAGAATGATCGGGTTGCCAAAGTCGGCCATGCTCTCGATGAAGCCCACCAAAAAGGCATTGGCCAGCCCGGGCTTGAGCAAGGGCAGTGTCACCGTCCAGAAGGTCTGCATGCGGCTGGCACGCAAGGTCTGCGCGGCCTCTTCCATGCTCGGGCTCACCCCCTGCACCACACCGCGCATGATCATGAAAGCAATGGGGGTGAAGGCAAACATCTGCGCCAGCCAGATGCCAAACACACCATAAAACCAGCGGCCCGGCTCGATGCCGAACGCCCATTCCAGCGCCTGGTTAAACAAGCCCGCACGGCCAAACAAAAGGATCAGCCCCAGGCCCACCACAAAAGGCGGCGTGATGAGCGGCAGCATGGCCAGGATGTTGAGGGGTTTGGCCAGCCGGGTGCTGCCGCGTTCGGCCCACAAGGCCATCAAGGTGCCCAGAACAGTGGTGCCCACCGCCGTGATGGAGGCCAGCCACAAGGTGTTCCAGGCCACGCCGCAGCGCCCTGCCCCCTGCACGCAGCCCAGCCCCCAGATCCGTTCGGTGGCCACGCGCTGCAGCAGATGGGCCCAGGCGTAGGCCCCCGCGTCGTCCACCCAGGCGGCCACCAAAGAGCGCAGCACCGGATACACCACAAACAGCGCCAGCAGCGCGGAACAGCCCACCACCGCCGCCGCCACAAACACATCGCCCCGAAAAGCGCCCAGACGCGCCAGCGATGCCCCCAACAGCACCACCAAGCAAAGCAAGACCAGCGCCGCGCCCCAGCCCATGCCGTACTGACCTGTGGGCAAGGCCCCCCAAACCGCTTCCAACGATTCAAAAGACCAGCCGGTCGCACCGATCGCAAAGCCGCTGAGCAGCAAACCCAACAGACCGATCAGGCTGCCCAACAAGAGCACCCCGCCTTGACGGCGGGCGGGCCAAGGCCGCACCACCCCCACACCACACACCAGCAAGCCGAGCAGACCCGACCACAACCAAGGCCGACCATGTTGGCTGGCCTGCACCCAGCCGCTGGCCGTTTCGGCTCCAGCCCAGATCCCGGGCATGGCATCGGCCAGAGACAGTTGTTGCAAAAAATACCAAGGCAGCAGCGCAAAGCTGGCCAGGCCAAGCATGACCCACCCTTGCAATGCGCGCTGCAAACGCAGCGCTGGATTCATCTCAGGTGTTCACTCAACGGGGCAGCGAGTTGACGTCTTTTTCCCAGCGCTGGATCAGGCGCTTGCGCTCGGCCGTCTGACCGTACTTGGCGTAGTCGTAATTGATCATCTTGATCTTGCGGAAATCGGGCACACGCGGATCCACTTGCGTGTCCTTGTTGGAAGGCAACTGGAACTGCAAGGTGGCCGCGCCCAGCGCCTGCGCCGAAGGCGTCAGGGCCCATTCGTAAAACTTTTTGGCGGCTTCCAGGTTGCGGCTGCCGCGCACGATGGACATCGAGCCGATCTCGGCCCCCGTGCCATCGGCCGGCGTGAGGGTCTCGATCGGAAAGCCCTGGGCTTTTTCACCCGGGCCGTCATGCACAAAGCTGATGGATACCGCCGTCTCGCCCCGGGCCACGGCCTTGATGGGGCCGGTGCCCGAGCGGGTGTAAGTGCCAATGTTTTTGTGCAGGCCTTTGAGGTATTCAAACGCTTTGTCTTCGCCCATGATCTGCACCAGCGTCGCGATCATGGTGTAGGCCGTGCCACTGGAAGCGGGGTTGGCCGACTGGATTTCGCCTTTGTATTCGGGCTTGAGCAAGTCACCCCAGGTTTTGGGGATGGGCAGCTTCTTTTTTGCCAACAGCTCGGTGTTGTAGCCAAAACCCAGTGGGCCGGAATAAATGCCCACGGTCTTGTAGCCTGCTTGAGCCGCTTGCTTTTGCGCCCAGTCATGCAACTTGGGCAGCGTGGGCGATTTGTATTCGAGGCTGAGGTTTTGCTCGGCCGCCTGCAAATGCGGATCTCCGGTGCCGCCAAACCAGATGTCGGTTTTGGGATTGGCTTTTTCTGCGGCCAGCTGGGCAATCGCTTCGCCAGAGCCCTTGGCCGTCATGTTGACCTTGATGCCCTGACTTTTCTCAAAGGTCACTGCAATCATGTTGCACCAAGCGGCTTGGGCCGAACAGATGATGTTGACCTCCCGGTTTTGGGCCTGGACACCGGTGGCCAACAAAGCCAGCAGCGGGATGAACTTGAATGCTGTTTTCACGGAAATCTCCAAAATGGGGTCTTGCCATTGTCGTGTCAAAACAGCCCTGGCCACCCGAGTGAAAACACCCATGCAAGGCGCATCAAATGCTTTCGATGAAATCGGTGACCCACTCCAATTGTTGCAACACATTGAGCGCAGGCGCATGGCCACAACCGGGCACTTCAATGGCTTTGAGCTGGCCCCGAAGGCCAGGTCCTCGGTGACGCATTTCAACCGCGGTGGCAGGCAAGACCAAATCCGAATCCACCCCGCGCAGCAACAGCAACGGCAATTGAAGCGCGTCGTAGTGGTCCCAGATCAGGTAGTCATCGGGATGCACGGTGAATTGCAACGCCATGGCCGGGTCGTAATGGGGCGTCACACGCCCATCGGGCAGACGACGGGTCGAGGTCTCTGCCATGCGACGCCATTGCGCATCGCTGAGCCAGCCAAAGGGTTGGTAGACCTGGCGCAAAAAGGCTTCCAGCTCGCTCACCTTCGCAAACGCAGGGGGTGTGCCGGCGTAGGCCTTGATGCGGTCAATGGCCGCTTGTGCCAATTCGGGCGCATTGTCGTTCAGCGTGAGGCTCAAGATGCGGTGCTTCAAACTCGGCTCGACCAGCCCCGCAGCGCACAGCATGCCGATGGCCCCGCCCATGGACGTGCCCACCCAGTGCACCGCACGCAATTGCAGGCCATCCATCAACTCGCGGGCCAGTTGCGCATAGAACTTCAGGCAATACTGTTTTTCGGGCTCGGCACTCCACTGCGACAAACCACGCCCCACCGTGTCGGGGCAAATCACGCGCCAGCCACGCGCACTCAGGTGCATGGCCAACTCGTCCATGTCGCGCCCGGTGCGGGCCAGGCCATGCCAGGCGATCACCGTGCCTTTTTCGGCCTTGCCCCAGTCGGTGTAGTGAATTTCCAGTCCGGCGCAGCTGATGTAGTTGGACGTGAAGCTCATGCCACGTCCTTGCTGCGCGCCTGGGACGACAGGCTTGTCAAGGCGGCGCGACTGCGCAAACGCCCCACCACGCCGGTGGGAAAGTAATACACCGACAGCACAAACAAGAGCCCCAGCCACAGCAACCAGCGGTCCGGCGACAGCAAGGCGGCCAGCACGGGCCAGGCCGATGCGGCCTCACTGGCCAGGCGCAGCAGATCCTGCAAGTAGCTTTGGGCCAACAAGAACAACACGGCGCCAATGGCCGCGCCATAGATGGTGCCCATGCCGCCGATCACCACGATCAGCAGCACGTCCATCATGATTTCAAAACTCAGCGACGTGTCGGGTCCGTTGTAACGCAACCAAAGCGCCAGCATGGCCCCAGCCACACAGGCGTACAAGGCAGACAACACGCTGGACAGCGTGCGGTACACCACGACGCGGTAGCCAATGGCCTCGGCACGGAATTCGTTTTCACGAATGGCTTGCAAGACCCGGCCAAAAGGCGAATTGACGATGCGCAGCAACGACAGCAGCAAACCCAAAGCCAACACAAACAGCAGGTAGTAACACAGCAAGCGGCCATCGAGCGACACCCCCAAGAACGGCGCTTCGCTGAACTCGGTGCTGGGCAGCAGCAACTCCGGCAGCTTGAAGCTCAGGCCATCTTCACCACCGGTGAAGTCTGACAACTGCGAAGCCAAGGTCTGAAAAGCCGCCGCCACGGCCAGCGTGATCATGGCAAAAAAGATCGCCCTCACCCGCAGCGAAAACAAACCGATGGCCAGTGACAGCAGCAGCGTCAACACCAGCGACAAGGCAAAACCTGTGGCCAGTGCGCCCCAGGTCGGCCCCCAGGTGTTGGACGAGATGGCGATGCCATAAGCCCCGATGCCAAAGAACATGGTGTGTGCAAAACTGACGATGCCGGTGTAGCCCAGCAGCAGGTCAAAGCCCGCGACCAGCACCACAAAAATCAGCACCTTGGCCGCGACCGACAAGGCCTTGACCCCAGGAAACAGGAAAGGCGCAAACGCCAGCCCCAGCAGCGTGACGATCAGCAAGGCCGCCAGCAAACGGCTGCGCGGTGCGTCGTTGGAAATGAGTCGATTGAACATGTCCAGTCTTTCAGCGGTTCGCCACGGGATAGACACCTTGCGGACGCCAGAGCAGCACACCGGCCATCAGTGCGATGTTGGAAAACAGCGCCAACTTGGGCGCCAAAAAGCCGGTGTAGTTGGCCATCAAGCCCACCATCAGCGCGCCGATCAGCGCCCCACCGGTCGAGCCCAGCCCGCCGATGATGATCACGATGAAGATCAGCACGTTGACCTGTGCGCCCATTTGCGGCACCACGTTCTGCTGGTACAGCCCCCACATCACACCGCCCAGGCCCGCCAGCGCACTGCCCGCCACAAACACGCCCACAAACAGGCGGCGGATGCGGTAGCCCAGCGACTCGACCATCTCGCGGTCTTGCACACCCGCGCGGATCAACAGACCCACCTTGGTGCGACCCAGCACCCACATTTGCGCCACAAAAACGGCCAAGCCCACGGCCACAGCCAGCAGCCGGTATTTTTCAATCGCGGCATCACCCCACAGCACCGCGCCACGCATGGCTTCGGGCAAGGGCAAGGCGATCTGCTGCGGCCCCCAGATGACCTTGATGAGTTCCTCGCCAATGATCATGCCGCCCATGGTGATGAGGATTTGCTTGAGGTGCTGGCCATACACCGGCCGCACGATGAAGCGTTCAAACGCCAGGCCCACGGCGGCGGCCACCGCCATGGCAATCAACATCGCGGGCAGCACCGCCACCATGTTGTGCCACCACGTGCCCGAGCCCGTCCAGTCGCCCATGGCGCCCAGCACGCTGGTGGCCACAAAAGCGCCCAGCGCAATGAACAGGCCATGGCCAAAGTTGAGCACGTCCATCAGGCCAAACACCAGCGTCAGGCCCGAGGCCATGATGAAGATGATCATGCCCATGGCCAAGCCCGCCACCGTGAGCGTGAGCCAGGTCGAGCCCGAGCCGATCAAGGGCCAGGCCAGCAAGGCCAGCACGGGCACCAGCAGCAAAGGGCGCGTGTCGATATCTTCCAAGAATTTCATAACGCCAATCCCAACAACGATTGCTGCAAGGCCTTGTCTTCGGCCAGCGCCTGCATGCGGCCGGCATGCACCACGCGGCCGTTGTCCATCACGGCCACGGTGTCGCCCAGCTGCTGGGCGAAGTGGATGTTTTGCTCCACCAGCAAAATCGTCACGCCACTGGCCTTGAGCTGTTGGAACGCGTCGATCATGTTCTGGATGATGGCCGGGGCCAGGCCCTTGCTGGGCTCGTCGATGATCAGCAAATCACGCGGCTCCACCATCGCCCGCGACACGGCCAGCATTTGTTTTTGACCGCCCGACAATTTGCCCGCGGGGTGGTTCCAAAATTTCTCCACCGCCGGAAACAGTTTGAAAATCCACTGCAAACGGGCTTCGTCCATCTGCGCCGCGTTTTTCGCGCTGCGGGCCGCCAGCAGCATGTTTTCCTTGACCGTCAGGTCCGAAAAGATGCCCATGTTTTCCGGCACATAGGCGATGTTCTTTTGCGCGATGGCAGGCGTGTTCAGCGCCGTGATGTCTTCAGCACCCAAGCTGATGCGCCCTTGCGAAGCCGACCACAGGCCCATGATGGTGCGCAGCGTGGTGGTTTTGCCCGCGCCGTTGCGGCCCAAAAGCATCGTCAGCTCACCACGCGGCACCACCAAGTCCACGCCGTGCAGGATGTGGTACGCCCCGATGTGCGTGTGCACGCCTTCGAGGGTCAACAAATTCGTACTCATGCAGACTCCTTGGTTTTGCCCAGGTAAGCCTCTTGCACGATGGGCGATGCAATCACCTCATTGGGCTCGCCATCGGCCACCAGCATGCCGTTGTGCAGCACGATGATGCGGTCGGCCAGCTCGCGCACCACGTCCATCTTGTGCTCGACCAGCAAGATGGTTTTGGTCTTGTCTTTTTTCAGCTGACGGATCAAGTCCAGGATCACCGGCGCTTCGTCGTGGCTCATGCCTGCCGTGGGTTCGTCAAACATGTACACCGCAGGCTCCAGCGCCATCAACAGCGCCACTTCCAGCTTGCGTTGGTCGCCGTGCGGCAAGCTGGCCACCGGCGCACTTTGCTGCGCGGTCATCGACACGGACTGCAAAATTTCCAGCGCGCGGTTCGTCAACGCCGCGTGGTCGCTCCAGATGCTCCACAGGTTCAGGCCCCGGCGGTGTGCGCCCTCCTTCGTGGCCTGCACCGCCAGCCGCACGTTTTCAAGCACCGACAAATTGGGGAACAGGTTGGTGAGCTGAAACGCACGCCCGAGACCTGCGCGGGTGCGGGCCGATGCAGACAAGTCGGTCAGCGCGCGCCCATTCAAATGCACCGAGCCAGCGGTGGCAGGCAGTTGCCCCGAGATCAGGTTGAAATAGGTCGTTTTGCCCGCCCCGTTGGGCCCCACGATGGCCGTGAGTGTGCCGGGCGCAAAACGGCACGTGACGGCATTCACAGCCACATGACCGCCAAACCGCACGGTCAGATTTTGGGTTTCAAGCATGGCGTTGTTTTGATTTTGCGGGTCGGTTGTTGTAGAGGCGCATTCGCGCGCAGGGGCGCGCTCCTACAACGCTCGGGTTCTTTGTAGGAGGCCGCCCCTGCGGCCGAAGCATTCGGGCGCGGGGGCACGCTCCCACAAGGTCCGGGCTTTTTTACACGGCCCGGTTATTTTGATCAGCGCTTGTTGCGAATCGGCACGTTCATTTCTTCGGGCTTGATCTCGCGGATCAGCTCGGGCACGCCCCAGGCAAAAGCCGGGTCGAGCTTGATCTTGAAGTGGTACATGCTTTGCATGGCCTGGTGGTCTTCCTTGCGGAAAGTCATCTTGCCTTTGGGCGTGTCAAAGCTCATGCCTTCCATGGTGCTGATGAGCTTGTTGGTGTTGGTGTCGCCATTGGTTTTCTTCAATGCCGTCACCAAGGCCATGGCCGAGGAAAAACCACCCGCTGTAAAGAAGTCAGGCGGCGACTTGAACTGCTGGTAATGCGAGGCCACCATGGCGTCGTTGACCACGTTCTTGGGCATGCCGAAGTAATAGTAGGCCGCGCCTTCCATGCCGGGGAACTGCTTGTAGGCCACCATGGCGGGCAGGATGTTGCCGCCCGTGGCGATCTCGATGCCGTAGCGCTTCAAGTCCATGTCGGCGATCTTGAACGGGTTGCCACCGGCCCAGATGATGAAGATGATCTTGCGGCCGGGCTGGCCCTTGAGCTTGTCGATCATGCGCTGCGCACCGGCCGTGAAGTCGGTGGTGGCTGGCGGCAAGTACTCTTCGTGCACGACTTTGGCCTTCTTGATCGCTTCCTTGTAAGCCTTCACGCCATCACGACCAAAGGCCGAGTCTTGCGCCATGGTGACGATGCTCACACCGTCCTTGTCCACCGCCACGGCGTTGGCGATCGCGTCCTGACTGCTGTTGCGGCCGGTGCGGAAGATGTATTTGTTCCACTTCTCGCCCGTGATCGAGTCGGCCACAGCGGGTTCGACCAGCAAAATCTTTTTGTACTCTTCGGCCACCGGCAGCATGGCCAGCGCCACGGGCGAGGCGGTGGGGCCCACGGCCATATCCACCTTGTCGTCACCGTAGGCGGCGGCCAACAGGTTCTTGCCCAGGTCAGGCTTGCCCTGGTCGTCTTTTTCAATCACCACGATTTTGCGGCCGTTGATGGCCATGCTGCCGCCCGTGGCGTAGCTCAAACCCATCATCAAACCGGTCTGGGTTTGCTTGCCATAGGCTTCCAAAGGCCCGGTCTTGCTGTAGATGTGGGCGATTTTGATGTCTTGACCTTGGGCCACGGCAAGCGGCGCCAAGGAAGCAGCAAACGCCAAAGCGGCCAAAGATACGAGGTGTCGACGGAACATGTGGGTCTCCTGTGGGAATGATCGTGCAGATGTCACCTTAAACCCTTTGCACAAGCCGTGCCCGCCAAGACCCGCAACGACCTCACTCTAAACCCTTGTCACCATTGAGATTTTCTGTTCCAACTTGTGCCAGCAAGTAAATTTGCCTGACTTTCAGGCAGTGAATATGCCCAATAAAAATACAGATGCCTGAACATCAGACACATCTAGAGCGCATCCGACAGCCTCTGGTACAGCTTGGCGCGGGACATGCCCAGCATTTTGGCCGCCGCGACTTTGTTGCCCCGCGTCAACTCAAGGGCCTTGGCCACCGCCATGCGCTCCAGTGTCTGCACCTGCTGCGCCAAAGGTTGGCGCAGCAACTCGGCCTCCAGAGGCAAGAGCGCACTGGCCGCCACGGGTTCTGGCAGCGGTGCCGGTGAAATCTGGCTCAAGCCCGACTCACGCAACACCGACTCCACCTCGGCGGCGCCGATCACACCGGTGTCACTGCGCAGCAGCAGCTGCTCAATGACGTTGCGCAGTTCGCGCACATTGCCACGCCAGTGCTGGGCCGACAGCAAGGCCACGGCTTGTGCGCTGAACTCGGGGTGCGGCAGATCGCTGCGCAAGGCCAGGTCTTCCGCCAGCACCTCCAGCAACGCCGGGATGTCCGTGGCCCGCTCCCGCAAAGGGGGCACCCGCAAAGGCAACACATTCAGGCGGTAATACAAATCTTCCCGAAACTGGCCGGCCTGCACCAGACGCGCCAGATCACGCGAGGTGGCCGCCACCACACGGACGTCAAAAGACACCAAGCGGTTGGAGCCCAAGGGTTCGATCTCACCCTCTTGCAAGGCCCGCAGCAGTTTGGCTTGCAAAGCCAAAGGCATGTCGCCAATTTCATCCAGAAACAAGGTGCCGCCATCGGCCAGCCTGAATTTGCCATCGCGCCCTTTGCGGTCGGCGCCGGTGTACGCACCCGGGGCGACACCAAAGAACTCGGCCTCCAGCAAGGTCTCTGGCACGGCGGCAATGTTCACACTGACCAAGGGGCCCTTGGCCCGTGGCGAAGCGGCATGGATCGCGTGCGCCAACAGCTCTTTGCCGGTGCCTGTCTCGCCCAACAGCAGCACCGGGCTGCTGGACTGCGCCGCCCTGCGGGCCTGGCGTTTGAGTGCAACCACCGCCGCGCTGGCACCGATGAAGCTGGCGAAACTGTGCCGTGCCTGACGCAAGCCGGCTCCCGCACGCCGCTGCACAGCCAAGGCATCGCGGGCTTCGTCCAACTCGCGCTGCATCAAGGAAAACTTGGCCAAAAAAGGCTGCAGATTCGACTGGGCCTGGTCAAACAACACCACACCCAAAGCACCAATCACCAGCCCGGCAGCATCGTGCAATGGAAAGCGGCTCACCACAAACGTACCCGCCTTGTTGGTGAGCAAATCGATCAGGATCGGCTTGCCTGTCTCCAGCACCCGCTGCATTTGGGTGTTTTGAACCACCTGCGCCACAGGTTGCCCGACAAACGCCTGTTCGTTGGCAAAGCCCAAAGCGGGCAAAAAGCGGCGGTATTGGTCGTTGATCCAGACCACACAACCCGAACGGTCCACCAACAGCATGCCTTCGCTGGCGTGCGCGAAAACATCAAACAAGGACTTGGCCGCCAGATTGAGGATGCTCTGGGCATCCGTGGGCAGACCCGTCACTTCAGAAGGTACAGATAAAGGCATGCCAGGATCTTACCGAGGCTCAAGACCGCGTGAAACGCGCAGGGGTCACACGCGCCCGGACATCAAACGCCTGTGGCGAAGGAGACCCGGGGACGGCTGACATCGTAGCCAAACCAGCGACTAGAGATGGCCTTGAAGCGCGGCGCCTTGACCAGGTTTTTGACCGCTTCGTTCAAACGGTTTTCCAGGTTCTTGTTCCCTTTGGGCACAGCCAGCCCCGCGCGAATCGGGGCCGCAAAAGGCGTGCCCACTTTCAGCGGCAATTCATCGCGCTCGATGAAGTACTCAGCGATCAGGTTCTCCTCCAGCACCGCATCCAGCTTGCGCTCGGCCAGTGCGCGCAAGGCATCTTCGATGCGCTCGAAGCCCCGCACCGTTTTGCCCAACACACCCCGCGCCTGCTCATCGATCCCGGTGTTGGACAACACGCCGAGGTTTTTGCCCAAAAAGTTTTCCAGACTCAAAAAATCACGGTCATCGTCTTCGTGCAACACGGTGACCAATTGGATCGTGGCGTACGAATTCACAAAGTCGAATTGGCGGCGGTTTTCGGGTGTGCGCAGCAGTTGGTTGCCGATGAAATCAATCTCGCTGTCGCGCAACTTTTTGCGCAACTGGGTCAAGCTGTCAGTCACCGGCACCATCTCAAACCCCGACGCGTCCAGCAAAGCCTTGACCACCTCCACATCAAAACCGGTCAGGCTGCCGTCTGCTTGTAGAAAGCTGTAAGGCTGATAGTGGGCAATGAAACCCACCTTCATGCGCGGCTTGATGCTTTGCGCAGAGGTCGTTACCGCTGGGCCTGCCCACGCCAGGCCCAGCGCCATCTTGAGACACTGGCGGCGGTCGAGGCTGCGCATGCGGGGAACGGCAAGGACAGGCGCATCAATCATGGAATGCACCCTCGAAGCAATGGCGTACCTCGTGCCCCACATAGTTGAAACCGGTCACCTCAGGGGTCACCACGGTGCATTCCCGTCGTTTCACGTTCCAGTAGGCGCAGGCCATGGGGCGCGAGGTCGCGCTGATGGGCGCGCCCGTGATCCGGGAGCAAAACTCATAGCCGTCCTTGCGGGCGAGCAATTTGATTTTGGGTTCATTGAGCAAGCGGTGATCTGCAGGCATGGGTTGAAAACGCACCAGGTCCACCTGCGGAGGCCGGAACCTGCGCACGATGCTGGCCCCGGGCATGTCATTGACATCCTCCGTTTGCGCCAGCACAGCCGTCAGCCCAGCGCCCCACAAACAGGACACCCCAACCGCCCACAGACCCACAGCGCGAACGACCTTCATGCGGGATCTCCCGAGGTCAGACACAAAATAAACAAGCGACCCACTTGTGAATGCGTGGTGTTCCCCGTGGTCACGATGGTGCAAGTGGACTGCGCCAGTGACCAATAAACACAACCCTCTTTCCACACCGCAAAACCATCGTGGTCCTTGATTTGCGCACAGTGATCAGGCGCATCGGGTCGGGTGAGCCACTGAACCACCGGCTGTGCAATTTTTCGCTGCTCGACAACGGGCGGGGCCACCAGCGAGTAATCCAGCAACGCATCCTGTGCTTGAGCCGATGCGCCCAAGGATGCCAGGCACCACAAAAGACAAACAAAACGGTTCATGCGGAGGTCACAAGGGTGAAAACACGTATTTTAAGACTGAACACCTGAGAAAAAAACAGCGCAAAAGCCCCCCATGACAACACCGTTGGTACCCGGGACAGACTGGCGCGGGCCGTAGCAGTTTTTTGTGTGTGGACGGAGATTCAAACGCCTGCTCGCCCAGGGGTCTGCGCCCAACTCACTGCGGCGTGGCACCGGTCTTCTTGATCACACGGCCCCATTTTTCGAGTTCGCTGAGATTGAATTCGGCCAATTGCTTGGGTGTGCTGGTCATGGGTTCGAGCCCCAAGGCAGAGAATTTGCCGATCATGTCGGGCTTGGCCATGGCCGTGACGATGACCTGGTTGAGTCGATCAACCACGACCTGAGGCGTACCGGCCGGGGCATACATGGCGTACCAGGCCAGGAGTTCAAATCCCTTGAGGGTGCTGGCAATGGCCGGCACCTCGGGCATCAGCGCCGAGGGTTTGGCACTGCTCACGCCCAGCGCTTTGACGCGGCCCGCCTTCACCTGGACCGAGCCCGTGGCCATGTCGGTGAACATCATGTCGACGGTGCCGGCCATCACGTCCTTGAGGCCATCGGGAATGGATTTGTAGGGCACATGGACCATCTCGACGTCCGCTTCAAAGCTCAGCATGGCACCCGGCACCAAGGTGCCCGCACTGCCTGAAGCGTAAGAAAGCTTGCCGGGTTTGGATTTGGCCAAGGCCATCAGCTCGCTCAGGTTGTTCGCTGGCACGGCAGGGTGCACCACCAGCAATGCCGGCGTGTTGGCGATGCGGCCGATGGGCACAAAGTCCTTGATGGGGTCATACGGCAGCTGCTTGTACAGGAAGGGGTTGGCGGCCTGCGTGGTGTTGGTGGTCAAGAACAGGGTCAGCCCATCGGGTGCCGAGCGGGCCGCTGCGCTGGCGCCGATGTTGCCGCCCGCGCCCGGTTTGTTGTCGATCACCACGGGCTGGCCGAGTGCTTTGGTCAACTCTAGCCCCACGAATCGGGCCACCTGATCGGCCCCACTGCCCGCCCCGAAGGGCACGATGATCTTCATCGGTGCCTGAGGCCAGTCGCGCGACTGGGCCCCCGCGTTCAACCAACAGGTGGACAAGGTCGCGGCCAAGGCCAGCCGCAAAAAGTTCAGTCGTTTCATGTCATGTGCTCCGTTGTCGTTAAGAAATCAGGGGATGAAGCCAGTGCAAGATCTGTTCAAGCACTTGGTCACTGTTGCGGTCCAGCATGGGGAAATGCGAGTTGCCCTGGATGCCCTGCGCCGGCAGGTCCAGCTGCGTGACTTGGGCACCCTGGCGCTTCAGCGCTTGCGCATGCTGATCGACGCGCTCTCGGTATGTGCGCCAGATGGGATGACCTGCCACATGGTCACCCCAGACCATCAAGCAGGGCGGGCAGGTGCCTGCAGGGGGGAGTTGATCAGGGGCACCCGAGGGTTCGATGGCCACCACCGCTTTGAACAGCGCCGGACAGCGTGCGGCCAGGCTCAGGGCCAGCCCGCCCCCCTGGCTGTGCGCCACCACGGCGCAGGGACCGATCTTTTGGAGCAAGGCTTGGTAGGCCTGCAGGGTGATGGCCTCATGGTCGGCCCAACGGGGCACCCACTGAGCGGCAAACGCCTCGAATGCATCCACGGGAAATTGTTGTCCCGGATGTGCGCTCAGACCGTCGTTGATACCGTCCAAGGGCGGCCCGATGCGGAACATATCCCATCCCTCCTCCAGGGTTCGGAACAAGGGCGCTTGTTGGTAAATTTCAGGCCAACGCGACCAGCCCGCGCGGCCGCGCTCCACCGCGTCACACACATACACATCCCAGCCAGACTCCAGCAAACGCTGCAACCAGCCAGGCCGCCCATCCGGGGTCGATTCCCAGTTGGCGCCGGTCATGCCACCGCCATGCCACAAGACCAGGGGCCAGGGGCAAACCGGGTTTTGCTGCAAAAAATACTGCACATACATTTGGCCGCTGATGTAGCTGCCGTTGGGGTCCACGCTGCGCGCCGGGGCGCCCACGGCCAGACGGATCTGCTCGACCGGCAGACCCTGCAGCGTCTGGCGCTGGCCGCCCACATGGAAACTGCCCACCGCACGCAGGTGCAGCTTGCCGCTGCTTGACGGGTCGCGGTCCATCAGCGCACCGCCCCCAAAATGCGCTGGTCGACCGCATAGCTGCGGATCCTGGGGGGCTGGCCAAAGGCGGCTTGCACGGCAAGGTCTACGCCCTGCAGAAATTGCGCCAAGACCTCACCGTGACGGTCCGGTCGATCGCGGTAGTGGATCTCGACAAACACTGGCAGGCCATGCAGGTTGTGCACGCCTTCGATCAGCAAGACCTCGATGGCATGGGGCTGTGCCCCAAAAGGGTCCAGGCACAGCGCACGCAGTGATTGGGCCAGACCATCGCAGGCCTGGGCATCGGGGCGTTGTGGACAAAAAATCTTGATCACGGGCATGCAAAAAAACCTGAATGGGGGCCGAAAGAAGCCTGCATTCTTCACCACCCCATCCGTGAGGTAAAGTGAGTTTTTCTTGAGGATCGATGCATGAATCGCATCAATTACCGCATCGATGACCTGCGTGCCTTGCTGGCACTGGCGCAGCACGGAAGCTTTGTCCGCGCCGCTGAAACCTTGTTCATCACGCAATCGGCTTTCAGCCGGCGCATCACCCAACTCGAGGAGGCCGTCGGCGCACGGCTGGTCGAGCGCACCTCGCGCCGAGTGGCTTTGTCCGCGCTCGGGCAATCGTTGGCCAACCAGGCCCTGATCGTTTTGCCTCAGCTGGACCAGTCTGTAGAGGACGCCTACCGACAGGCGCACGGAGAATCCGGCAGGGTCACATTGGCGTGTCTGACCACCGTCGCCTACAGCCGGCTGCCCACCGTGCTGGGTCAATTCAGGCAGACCTACCCGAACGTTCGCCTGCATGTGCGCGATGACACGGGGCAGCGCGTGACCCAATCCGTGATCAACCGAGAAGCCGAGTTTGGCGTCACGGTCTTGAACGGCAACATGGCCGATCTGGTGATACAGCGTGTGGCGCAAGACCCCTTCGTTGTGGCCGTTTCCCCAGACCACCCTTTGGCGAATATAAAAACGCTGAACTGGCGTGAACTGGCGAAGTGGAAACCTGTCGGTCTGGGACGCAGCAGTGCCAACCGCGATCTCATTGACAGCGCGCTGTTGCGGGCGGGTATCACGCTCCCATGGTTTGATGAGGTAGAACACCTGTCGACCATGATCGGATTCCTGCGCAATGCACAAGTGGTGGGTGTCCTGCCACGCATGGCCCTGGATGCCCGAGCGCCAGACCTTGTCATGCGCCCACTGACAGCACCCGTACTCCGCCGCGAAATCGCCTTGATTCGCCGCCCTGAAACCGAACTCAGTCAAGCCGCGCAGGAACTTTGGGCCTTGCTGGCGCGCAGCCTGCATTGAATGCGTCTGGCTTGGCGAATATCACTTTAAGACGGCACAAAAGAAAAAACCCCAAGTAGATCAACTACTCAGGGTTCAGTCTTGGCGGAAACGGAGGGATTCGAACCCTCGATGAGGCTCTACACCCCATACTCCCTTAGCAGGGGAGCACCTTCGGCCACTCGGTCACGTTTCCAGTGGGTCAAATTATAACTTAGGCTTGGTCCAGATCGAAGGCTTTGTGCAGGGCACGCACCGCCAATTCCATGTATTTTTCATCGATCACGACCGAGGTCTTGATTTCAGAGGTGGAAATCATCTGGATGTTGATGCCCTCTTCGCTCAAGCTGCGGAACATCTTGCTGGCCACGCCCACATGGCTGCGCATGCCGATACCGACAATCGACACCTTGCAGATCTTGGCGTCGCCAGTCACATCGGCCGCGCCCAGTGCGGGCAGCACTTTTTCCTTGAGCAAATCAATGGTCTTGGCGTAGTCGTTGCGGTGCACCGTGAAGCTGAAGTCGGTCTTGCCGTCTTTGCTCAGGTTCTGGATGATCACGTCCACTTCGATATTGGCATCGGCCACAGCGCCCAAAATTTGGTAGGCAATGCCAGGCTTGTCGGGCACGCCCAACACGGAAATTTTGGCTTCGTCGCGGTTGAATGCGATGCCGGAAACGATGGCTTGTTCCATTTGTTCGTCTTCCTCAAAAGTGATCAGGGTGCCAGATGCGGCTTCTTCATGGATGTCGATGTCCCAGGGCGTGAAGCTCGACAGCACACGCATGGGCACTTTGTATTTGCCCGCAAATTCGACCGAGCGAATTTGCAAAACCTTGGAGCCGAGCGATGCCATCTCCAGCATCTCTTCAAAGCTGACCTTGGCCAAGCGACGGGCTTCGGGCACCACGCGCGGGTCGGTGGTGTAGACGCCGTCCACGTCGGTGTAAATCAGACATTCGTCGGCTTTGAGGGCTGCCGCCACGGCCACGGCCGAGGTGTCAGAGCCGCCACGGCCAAGCGTGGTGATGTTGCCTTGGTCGTCCACACCCTGAAAGCCCGTGATGATGACGACCTTGCCTGCGTTCAAGTCGGCCATCACACGCGCGTCATCGATCGACTCGATGCGGGCCTTGGTGAAGGCGCTGTTGGTCTTGATGGCCACTTGCCAACCGGCGTAACTGATCGAAGGTTGGCCTTCGGCTTGCAGTGCAATGGCCAGCAGGGCCGAGGAGGCTTGCTCGCCGGTGGAGGCCAGCATGTCGAGCTCGCGGCTGTAGGCGTCGCCGGGTTTGGCGGGGGCCAGCTCTTTGGCCAGGCCCAGCAAGCGGTTGGTCTCACCGCTCATGGCGCTGGGGACCACCACGATTTGGTGGCCAGCGCGTGCCCACTTGGCCACGCGCTTGGCGACATTGCGGATGCGCTCGGTCGAGCCCATCGAGGTGCCGCCGTATTTGTGAACGATCAAAGCCATGTGTAGTTTTGAAGTGAAGATGAATGCGGGTGCGAACTTTGAAAGCCCGAACCGCCAAGATTTGAAGGGTTTTTAGCCCAGCAAAACCGGTCAATTGTAACCACCAGGCCAGGGGCTTTTGCTGTCAAATCACCTGCCATGCCAAGTGGGCGCCCGCTCGCTGCACAAAACCTTGCCCTACTTTCAGGTGCAGCCGATGGCCTCGGGTGGTGCACGCCGCCACCTGGTCGAGCAGCTCATTCAGCTGTGCGGTGCTGGGCGTGGTGGCGTGCTGTTGCCGCAGCCAGTGGCGCAGCACCAGCGCCTGACGGGCTCGGCTCAGTTGTTGCAAGGCCTGGATGCGCGGCGGCACGCCCACTTGCGCCAGGTCTTGCGCGGCCACTTCGTTCAAGACTTCTTGCGCCTGCGCGGCATGGGCCGCGCTGCGTGCAAAGGTCTCGCGAAAAGCAGGCAAGGCCTTGGCCAAGGCCGGCAGCACATGGGCGCGGATGCGGTTGCGGGTGAAGCGTTCGTCGGTGTTGCTGGGGTCTTCGATCCAGCTTTGGCCCTGCCGGTGCAGCCACTCGCGCAAGGCCGCGCCCGGCACTGTCAGCCAGGGGCGGTGCCAGTTCAGCCCTTGCCGCTGCCAGTGCGCCGGCATGCTGGCCAGACCCGGCAGGCCTGCGCCACGCGACAAGGCAATCAACAAGGTTTCGATTTGGTCATCGGCATGCTGGGCCAGCGCGACATCGTGCACATCGGGCCACTCGGTCTGAACCGCTTCGGCCAATGCCTGGTAACGGGCTTGGCGGGCAGCGTCTTCGGGGCTTTGGCCCGGGGCATGACCGGCGTGCACACGGCGCACGGCCAGCGGCACGCCCCACTGCGCGCACAACACACGGCAATGCGCCTCAAAACCATCGGCTGCCGCTTGCAGGCCATGGTGGATGTGCACCGCCCTCACCTGCCCGGGCCAACGCCGGGCGCAGGCCAACAGCAGCGCGGTGGAATCGGCACCGCCACTGAAGGCCACTGCAAAAGGAAGGCCCGGGCTGAAATCAGCCAGGGCCTGTTCGATGGGCAAAGGGGATGAAGACGCCACGGTGGAGGCCATGTCTGAAGCCATTTGCGCGGCCAGACGGCTCAGCGCCGGCTCACTTGCCCGCTTTGGTGTCGGTGAAGCGGCCGTAGCTGTTCAAACGCTCGTAGCGGCGCTCCAACAGTTCTTTGGGCTTGAGGTCGGCCACTTGGCGCCAGGCATCGCCCAAAGCGCGTTTGAGGAAAGACACCATTTGCTCGGGGTCTCGGTGGGCGCCGCCCACGGGTTCGTTGACAATTTTGTCGACCAAATTCAAGGCCTTCAGGCGGTGCGCGGTGATGCCCAAAGCATCGGCGGCCACTTCGGCTTTTTCGCTGGTTTTCCACAAAATCGAGGCACAGCCTTCGGGGCTGATGACCGAATAGACCGAGTACTGCAGCATCAACACTTGATCGGCCACCGAAATGGCCAGTGCGCCACCAGAGCCGCCTTCGCCAATGATGGTGGTGATGATCGGCACTTCCAGTTGGGCCATCTCGAAAATGTTGCGCCCAATCGCCTCGGACTGCCCTCGCTCTTCAGCGTCAATGCCGGGGTACGCACCCGGGGTGTCCACAAAGGTGAACACGGGCAGCTTGAATTTTTCAGCCGTTTTCATCAGGCGCAGCGCCTTGCGGTAGCCCTCGGGCTTGCTCATGCCAAAGTTGCGCAGCGTGCGCTCTTTGGTATCGCGACCTTTTTGCTGACCCAGCACCATGCAGGCTTGGCCATTGAAACGGGCCAAACCGCCCACGATGGACAAATCGTCGGCAAAGTGGCGGTCGCCGTGCATCTCGACAAAGTCGGTGAAGATGCCGTTGATGTAGTCCAATGTATAGGGACGCTCGGGGTGACGCGAAATTTTGGTGACCTGCCAAGGGGTCAGATCGCTGTAAATGTCTTTGGTCAGTTGCTGGCTTTTTTTGCTCAGCTGGTCGATCTCGAGGGTGATGTCCACCGCCGATTCGGTCTGCACATAGCGCAACTCTTCGATCTTGGCTTCGAGTTCGGCAACGGGTTGCTCAAAGTCGAGAAATGTTTTTTTGGCCAAGTTTTACTCCTCTGTTCATAACCGGGTGGACGCCAACGTCCAGCCCCTCAATACGCCACGGGGACGGGGTCCAGCGAGCGCCAAATATACCAAGTTGCCACCGTGGCATAGGGCGTCCAGGCCTGAGCCACTTCACGGGCGTCACTTCGGCTGACCGGTTCGCCCGAGAAATAGTTGCGACTGATGCCGTTGATCAGGCCCACATCGTCCAGCGGCAGCACATTGGGCCGCATGAGGTGAAAAATCAGGAACATCTCGGCGGTCCAGCGGCCAATGCCCCGAATGGCCATCAGCTCATCGATGATGGCGTCGTCGTCCATCTCTTGCCACGCCTTGACGTGAACAGAGCCGGCGCTGAAATGCATAGCCAAGTCCACCAGGTATTCGACCTTGCGCGCCGACAAACCCGCGGCCCGCATGTCGTCCACCTTGAGCTTGAGCACGGCAGCCGGTGTCAGGCGCTTGGGCAGCACCGAAAAACGGTCCCAGACCGATTGCGCGGCCTTGACCGAAATTTGCTGCCCCACGATGGAGCGCGCCAGGGTGACAAATGCATCGCCTCGGGTTTCCAAAATCGCGTCGCCAAACTGGGGAATCAATTTTTTCATCACCCGGTCTTTTTTGGACAGGTGCGCACACGCCTCGGCCCAATAAGCGGGCGTCACAGACACCACAGCAGACTTTGGTGTGCCCGTCACTGCGCGGCCTCCCAGGTGGTGCCGGCAGCCGAGTCTTTGAGCACAACGCCCTGGGCCAGCAACTCATTGCGGATGCGGTCGGCTTCGGCAAAGTTTTTGGCCTTTTTGGCGTCCGCACGTGCCTGAATCTGCGCCTGGATGGCGCCATCGTCCAGGCCCGCGCCCGACTGCAAATGGGTGGTCGGATCGGTTAGCAGCAAGCCCAGCAAGCCGCCCAAGGCCTTGAGCAAACCCGCGCGCTCGGCCGAGCCGCTGCGGTTGACTTCGCCAGCCAACTCGAACAGCACCGCCACGGCTTCTGGCGTGCCAAAGTCTTCGTCCATCGCCGCCTTGAAGCGGGCCGCCAGCGGGTCGGCCCAGTCGATGGTCACATCGGCAGGCGGCACGGCTTGCAGCGCGGTGTACAAGCGCTTCAACGCGCCTTTGGCGTCGTTCAGGTGCACATCGCTGTAATTGAGTGCGCTGCGGTAATGGCTGCGCACGATGAAAAAACGCACGGTTTCGGCGTCGAACTCTTTCAGCACATCGCGGATGGTGAAGAAATTGCCCAGGCTTTTGGACATTTTTTCGTTGTCCACATTGATGAAGCCGTTGTGCATCCAAAAGCGCGCCAGCGGCTGGCCGTTGGCGCCTTCGCTTTGGGCGATCTCGTTTTCGTGGTGCGGAAACTGCAAGTCGGCCCCACCGCCATGGATGTCAAAGGTCTGACCCAACAGCTCGCAGGCCATGGCCGAGCACTCGATGTGCCAGCCGGGGCGGCCTGTGCCGAAGGGGCTGGCCCATTTGACGTCTTCGGGTTCGGTGGGCTTGGCGCTCTTCCACAGCACGAAGTCCAGCGGGTCGTTTTTGTCGGTCTCGACCGCCACGCGCTCACCCGCATTCAGCTCGTCGAGCGACTTGCCCGACAACTTGCCGTAACCGGGGAATTTGCGCACGGCATAGTTCACGTCGCCATTGTCCGCGCGGTAGGCCAGGCCTTTTTGCTCCAGGGCGCCGATCATGCCCAGCATTTGGGGCACGTAATCGGTGGCACGGGGCTCATGCTGCGGGCGCTCAATGCCCAGGGCATCCGCGTCCTGGTGCAACGCATCGATCATGCGGTCGGTCAAATTCCGGATGGTTTCGCCATTTTCCAAGGCGCGTTTGATGATCTTGTCATCGATGTCGGTCACGTTGCGGACATACGTGACCTGGTAGCCGCTGGCCTTCAGCCAACGCTGCACCACATCGAACGCGATCATTGAGCGGGCGTGGCCCAGATGGCACAGGTCGTACACCGTCATGCCGCAAACGTACATGCGCACATGGCCCGGCTCGGCCGGCGAAAACTCAGAAACAGCACGACTCAAGGTGTTGAAAATGCGCAGACTCATGTCAGATCAAAGAAGTTTTGGAATCACAAACAACCGACAAAACAACGCCCAACACCAAGGGCTGGACGGGAAAGAAGGAATCAGGAAATTCAGCTTGAAAATGGCCGCCGTACACGTGGGCAGCAGCGCTTGCAGGCAGCGGTGTGGCGCATGGCCTCCGCTACAATGACCCTTCAGTATATCCCCGTCAGGGGCCCCGCTCCCAGTTCTTGGCAGCCCAGATTCGAAGCTTTTGGCGCGCATGCACTCTCTACTCCCGTTCGTCTTGTCTTGTCTTTTGGTGGTGTTCAGTGCCAGCGCCAAAGCCGACGTTTACAGCGATGTGAACCACTGGGTGGTGGCGCAGGAATGGGCCAAGGCCCAGACCGAGGCCGAACAGCACCTGAAATTGCACCCGACCGACCCACAGATGCGCCTGTTATTCAGCCGCATCCAAGATGGGCAAGGGCAGACCGCACAGGCCATGGCCACCCTGCAGGCCTTGACCCAATCTTTCCCCGAACTGCCAGAACCGCACAACAACCTGGCCGCCCTGCTGGCGCGCCAAAACCGTTACGCCGAGGCCCTGGAAGCCTTGCAAGCCGCTGTGCGTGCCCGCCCGGATTACGCCACGGCGCTGGAAAACCTGGGCGATGTGTACATCGCGCTGGCGATTCAGGCCTACGCCAATGCCAGCCAGGCCACGCCATCGTCCAGTGCGACCCGCAAGCGTCTGGGGGCCGAGCTGCTGCTGAAAGCTGCCACGCCTTGATGCCCCTGAATCCCGCCGTAGCCCCTGTGACACGCCCCGCCTGTCATTCCTCGCCTATCTGAAGGACCCCATGCACCGCTCCCGTTTTTTGACCTCTTTGGCGTTGGCCATTGCCCTGCCTTTGGCCCTGACCCTGCCCTTGGCCAGCCAGGCCCAAACAGCGGGCACCAGCAAAGTGCGAATCAGCACATCGGCCGGGGACATCGAAGCCGAGTTGTACACCGACAAAGCCCCCAAAACCGTGGCCAACTTTTTGCAATACGTGAACGACAAGCACTACGACGGCACGATTTTTCACCGGGTGATTGCGGGCTTCATGGTGCAAGGCGGCGGCTATGACGCCCAGTACAAAGAGAAGAAAACCCGCGCCCCAGTGCCGCACGAAGGCCGCCAATCGCTGGCCGCTGGCCTGAAAAACACCACCGGCACCCTGGCCATGGCGCGCACCAACGACCCGCAATCGGCCACCTCGCAGTTTTTCATCAACGTGGTCGACAACGCGTTTTTAGACCCCACCCCCATCCCCGATGGCGACCCGGTGGCCAAATTTGAATACCAGGGCCGTGTTTACGAGAAAATCGCCCGCGCCCAACTGCTGAACGCCCCCCAGTTGTTCGGTTACACCGTTTTTGGCAAAGTCACGTCCGGCATGGACGTGGTCCAAAAAATCAGGACCACCCCCACCGGTGCGGGCGGTCCTTTTCCAACCGATGTCCCCCGGACACCGATCCTCATTCAATCCATCACTTTGTTGAAGTAACACCATGAGCAACCCACAAGTTGAACTGCACATCACTGGCTACGGCGTCATCACGCTCGAACTGGATGCCGAAAAAGCCCCCAAGTCCACAGAAAACTTTCTGGCGTATGTGAACAAAGGCCATTACAACAACACGATTTTTCACCGTGTGATCCCCGGCTTCATGGTCCAGGGCGGCGGCTTTGAGCCCGGCATGAGCCAAAAGCCCACCGATGCCACCATCGAAAACGAAGCCAACAACGGCCTGAAAAACGACGAATACACCGTGGCCATGGCCCGCACTTCGGCGCCCCACTCCGCCTCGTCGCAGTTCTTCATCAACGTGGCCAAAAACGACTTTCTGAACCACACCGCCCCCTCCATGCAAGGCTGGGGCTATGCCGTGTTTGGCAAAGTGGTCAAGGGCACCGAAGTGGTTGACCAAATCAAAGGCGTCAAGACCGGCAACCGCGGCGGCCACGGTGACGTGCCCAAAGAAGACGTCGTGATCGAAAAAGCAGTCGCCATCTGAGCGGCAACGCCATGTCCGCTGACCCGCGCACCACCACGCCGAACATCGGCTTGCTGACGGCGCCAGCGGCATGGCAAACGGTGGACCTGATCTCGGACCTGCACCTGCAGGCCAGCGCGTCCACCACGTTCAAAGCCTGGCGCGACTACATGGCCAGCACACCGGCCGATGCGGTGCTGATTCTGGGCGACTTGTTTGAGGTCTGGATCGGCGACGACGCCGCAGCACAAGACCCGTTTTTGCAAAGCTGCGCCGACGTTTTGCGCGAAACGACACAACGCATACCGGTGGCCCTCATGCCCGGCAACCGGGACTTCCTGGTGGGGGCCGACTTTCTGGCCGGCTGCGGCGTGCAGCCCCTGACCGATCCCACCTTGCTGGCACTGGGCCAGCAGCGCATTTTGCTCAGCCACGGCGATGCCCTGTGTCTGGACGACAAACCCTACCAAGCCTTCCGTCTGCAGGCCCGTGACCCCGAATGGCAACGCGCATTTTTGGCCCAGCCTTTGGCCGAACGCCAGGCATTTGCACGCAGCCTGCGTGAACTGAGTGAATCGCAAAAACACCAGGGCATGGTCTTTGCCGATGCTGACCTGGACATGAGCCTGTTCTGGCTGGGCCAAGCCCAAGCCGATCGGCTGGTCCATGGCCACACCCACCGCCCCGCAGACCACGCACTGGGCACGGCGCAACGGCATGTCTTAAGCGACTGGTCACTCGACCACGCCCCTTGGCGGGCGCAGGTGTTCAGGTTGCAGCGCGAGGGGCCCGCTCAGCGTCTGGATGTAGGCCATAGCCCTTTGAACTCAAGTCGGGGCTGAAGCCGCCGACCTACAAGCCACAGGCTCCGTCGGCAACTTCAGGTCCGACATCGCCAAGCCTGAAGCCGGGCGCACCCAATAAAAAGGCCACTTATAGAGCGGCCTTTTTGCTGCAGCAATCAAAAAACCATCAACCGCGCAGCAGGTTCTTCAAGACGTTTTGCAAACGGCGTGCGGTGGCCGCTTCGTGCGGACCGGACAAGACTTGCGCCACATCCTGACCCCAGGTTTCGCTGGGGCCGGGCTGGTTGCGCTGGGTCAGCAATTGCAATTGCAGCGCCCGGCGCTCGTTCAGGTTGTCGGCAGGGGTCGGTACTTCAGCCGCCATCTCCAGGCGCAACAAAGACGTGGCGGCCGGGGTTTTGGGTTCTGTACTGACCGCTTGCGCCCAAGCCTGGCGGGTCGCAGCGTTGATGGCGCGGCCCAGCTCTTGTGCGCTGGGCAAGGCATCGGCTTGGCGTTCTTGCCAGGCGGTCATCAAGCGGGTCAAGGTTTCGCCGTGGGCTTGTGCGGCCAATTTGCGCAAGGACATTTCGGCGCGCTCCATCGCCTCGCGCTGGGCACGGAAAGCGGCATCGCCCAGGCGAGGGCCGCGGTCTTCCCTAAAATCACGCCCTTCGCCGCGCGCACCCCGGTCACCAAAGCGATCCCCGCCACGGTCACCACCGGGGCGTGCATTCCGGTCACCGGGACGGCCGTCACGGCGCCCGTCACGGCCATCGCGCCCTGATGCAGCTTCGGTCTTCTTTTGCCCTGGACGGTCATCGCCGCGCACCGCCACCACCGGTTTGGCAGGTTTGGGGGCCACCACAGGAGCGGCTTCGGGGACGGGTGCCTCGCCCGCTTCACCGCTGTCGGTGCTGACTTCGGTAACTTCTGCCGGTGCGGCTGCGTCAGCCTGTGCCACAGGGGCGTCGACCACGGCGCCTTCAGCGGGAGCATCCGAAGATGGTGCAGCAGGTGCGACAGCCGCTGGTGCGGCCACAGGCACGGCCACGGGTGCTTGAAGGGCCCGCGCTTCCTGGGCCTGGCCGCGCAAAGCGGCATCCAGTGCCGCCATGGCGGCGCGGATCTTGGAGGCATCGCCACCGGCATTGGCTTCGTCGAGCGCTTTGGACGCGTCGATCACGGCCCGGTCGCGGGCGCTGAGGGGCGCGGCAGTCGCTTGGCGGTCCGAGCCTTTGCGCTGGAAAGCCTCGTCCAGCGGTGCACGGAACACTTCCCACAGCTTTTGTTCGGTTTTGCGGTCCAACGGGACCGACTGGGCTTCCACCTGCCAGCGTTGCTGCAAGGCTTTGACAGCATCCACACGCAAAGCCGGTGCAGCGCCCACTTCACGGGCTTCGTTGATCAGGGCCTGGCGTCGCTCGACGCTGGCTTTTTGGGCCGCTTCCAGACGCGCCGCCGCCGCTTTGAAGGCGACCTTCCACTGCGACTGCATTTCACCAAAAGCTTTTTCGCTCAGGTGACCTGCATTGCGCCAGCGATCGGCGAACTGGTGCAGGGCGCGCAGCTGCGCACGCCAGTCATCACTTTCGGCGTTCGCCACGGTCCAGGCTTTGACCTCGTCCAGCAAGGCCAAACGCTGGGCGCGGTGGTCGGCCGACTCTTTTTTCATCTGCTCCAACCAGGCCAACACAGCTTTGTAGGCCTCGTTGCATGCGGCGTCAAAACGCTTCCACAGCGCATGATTGGGCAAGCCGCCTTGGTCGGTTTGCTTCCAGCTGTCACGCAACTGGCGCAGCTTGTCCTGCATCTTGCGGCCGCCCACGGTGGGGGCTTTTTCAGCATCCAGCAGGCCCTCAGCCTGGGCCACCAGATCCTGGCGCACCTGATCGGCCAGCCAGCGCTGCCAACCTTCGGTGTCGCCGGCGGTCAACAATGCCTTGTGCACGCGCTCGTCCAACGTGGTGTCCAGGTTCTTGCCATGGGTTTTGAGCGCAGCGCGCAAAGCACCAGCGGCCTCGGCCAAGGGGGCGTCCTGGCTTTCAATGATTTGTTTTTCAAGCGCTTCCAGAACCAGCGTCACGGCTTGGCTGGCTTGCTCGCGCAAGGCCTGGCGCTGGGCCGCATCCATCTTGGGTTTGGCGGCTTTGGGCTCTTTGGCCGCTTCGGCTTCGCCCGCACCGGCGGTGGGCGTATGCATGTCGGCCACCACTTCACCGCGCAAACGGCGAATTTCATCGGCCCAAACGGGCACCGATGGCAAAGCGGCGCTCGCGTCAGCCTGGGCTTGCTGTGCCAGCGCCAAGGCGGCAGAAAAACCTTGCCACACCGCTTGCAATTGGCTGAGCGCCGTGTCCAGCTGGGCCGGAAATTTCAAGTCCACACTCGGCCACACGGCGTTGGTGGTCAGCTGCTGGGCCTGTGTCTGCCACTGGTCCACATCGGCCTGCAAACCCGCCAGGCTGGTCTGGGCTTCCGCCATCGGTTTGGTCGAGAGCACTTCAATGCGCTGCGCCAGCAGCACGGCGGCTTCGCGTTGCACCATCACCTGGTGCTGCAAATCTTCCACGCCCTTGACCACTTCGGCCAAGCGCACCTTCAAACTGGCCAGGGGCTCGCGCGACAGCGGTGCACCGGCTTTGGCGGCATCGCGCTGCCAGGCCATGGCGTCGGCAATGTTCAAGCGCGGGGCCTGCAACAACTGCTCGGCTTTTTGCGCCCAGTCACTGGCCAAGGCTTCTTGGCCGTGCATGCGCTTGAGTTCGTCGAGCTTTTCCTTCAGCAACTTGGCTGCGCCCTTGTCGCGCGAGGACATCTCTCGGTACACCTCGGCCAACACCTCGGTCGAGGGCTCGGACAAGAGCCATTCACGCAAACGGGCACTGCGCTCACCCGAGGTCACGGCTTGGAATGCGCCTCCGGTCAACGAGTCGAGGGCAGTGATGTCAAGGGGCTTAGAAGATGAAGTCACGGTAAAAACTTTAAAACACAGTCCATGCCAAATACGGCATCAGCGTCGTTGCCGGGGTTCCCTGCAAAATTTTCCAGGACGGCGGTCGACAACCCCGTATTTTCGCCGGGATTTGCCCAGACCCGGCCCTCTGACACGAATCGGTGGAAATCTCTTGTGATTTAAACCTCTTGGGTGCTTCTATATTTCTTTTTTACATGTTATTGAATTTTGATAGCCTTGACTCGATATTAAATATTCCTAGAATTCGCCCACCCCCAACCAGGGGATCACCCGATGCCGCTGCCAACTTCTGGCACCACCTGCCCCCACTTGGGCGTGCTGCAGGCCGCATCCCACCCGCCGCTATAGCGCCCCGTGATGCCCATCACACTGCTTGCCATGAGAGGAAGTGCCATGAAAGCACCGTTACCAATGTCCCGTCTGCTGCTGTGTCTGCAGACCTGGGCCGCCGATGTGCGGGAAGGTTTTGTGGAAATCACCCGCCACAGCCTGGCCTTGTTCGGCTTGGCCGTCGTGCTGGTCAGCGTGACTTTTGTGGCGCGCCCCAACCTGCAGGCGTCCGCCAGCGAACTCTTGATCGGCTGGCTGCAGATCCGGCAAAACGACCCCATGGAGATTCCGGTGCTCAGCAACGCGGCGACCCGGTCCACGGCCACAAACCTTAAAAACCTGACGACAGAACAATTGGCCGTGACCCGCTGGCTGAGCCGCAAATACCACGTCTCGACCGAACCGCTGAGCGCCATGGTGGCCGAAGCCTGGGCCGTGGGCGAGCGCAGCCAGTTGGCCCCCACCTTGATTTTGGCCATCATGGCAATCGAATCGCGCTTCAACCCGTTTGCCTCGGGCAGCCAGGGCAATGTGGGCCTGATGCAAATTGAAACCAAAGCCCATGCCGAAGCGCTGGGCCAATTTGGTGGCCCCTTGTCGGCATTCGACCCCTTGACCAATTTGCGCGTCGGGGTGCGGCATTTGCAAGGCCTGATCCAGCAGACCGACTCCCTGGAGGAGGCCTTGTTCCTTTACGGCTCGTCTTCAGGCCAACTGATGGAAAGCCAGTACGTCGAGCGGGTCCTGGCAGAACAACAACTGCTGGACAAAATCACCCAAAAGCTCAGCACCGCAGCGCTGCCCAGCAAGGGCTACCGCGCCCAGCTTTAAGGTGGCCCCCATCCCGGGCAGACAGGGCTCGGCTACACTCATGTGGTGCGCGACTGGCGATAGGAGCCCCCTCTTTGAATACAAGGCGGGACCACTCTGACGTGGAGCGTGGTGGCCCCAAGCCACCCCAGAACCACTGGGAAGCGCACAGCCCGAAACTGGTCAACAAGCCCAGATTCGGGTTTTCAGCCGTTCGCCTGGGCAGCCCTTGAGCAAGACTTTTGACCCGTCTTGCGCCAAGGTTCCATCATTTGAAGGACTGCCATGTACCACCGCAACATGTTGATTGAACAAACCGATCCCGAAATTTTTGCCGCCATCCAGGCCGAAAACGCCCGCCAAGAGCACCACATCGAGTTGATCGCCAGCGAAAACTACGCCTCGCCCGCCGTCATGGCCGCGCAAGGCTCGCAGCTGACCAACAAATACGCCGAAGGCTATCCCGGCAAGCGCTACTACGGTGGCTGCGAGCATGTGGATGTGGCCGAACAACTGGCCATTGACCGCATCAAACAAATTTTTGGCGCCGAAGCCGCCAACGTGCAGCCGCACTGCGGCGCATCCGCCAACGAAGCGGTGTTCCTGGCTTTCTTGAAGCCCGGCGACACCATCATGGGCATGAGCCTGGCCGAAGGCGGTCACCTGACCCACGGCATGCCGCTGAACATGTCGGGCAAGTGGTTCAACGTCGTGTCTTACGGTCTGGACGCCAACGAAGCCATCGACTACGAAGCGATGGAAGCCAAGGCCCGCGAAACCCAACCCAAACTGATCATCGCTGGCGCATCGGCCTACAGCCTGCACATCGACTGGGCGCGTTTTGCCAAGATCGCCAAGGAAGTTGGCGCCATCTTCATGGTCGACATGGCCCACTACGCGGGTCTGATCGCTGCGGGCCAGTACCCGAATCCCGTGCCCCATGCCGACGTGGTGACCTCCACCACCCACAAGAGTTTGCGTGGCCCCCGCGGCGGCATCATCTTGATGAAGGCCGAGCACGAAAAAGCCATCAACAGCGCGATCTTCCCCGGCCTGCAAGGCGGCCCGCTGATGCATGTGATCGCGGCCAAGGCGGTGGCGTTCAAGGAAGCACTGCAACCCGAGTTCAAGGCCTACCAGGCCCAGGTCGTCAAAAATGCCCAGATCGTGGCCGAAGTATTGACCCAACGGGGTCTGCGCATCGTCAGCGGTGGCACCCAGAGCCACGTCATGCTGGTGGACCTGCGTGCCAAGGGCATCACGGGCAAAGTGGCCGAGGCCGCTTTGGGCAGCGCCCACATGACGATCAACAAGAACGCCATCCCGAACGACCCGGAAAAGCCCTTCGTCACCAGCGGCGTGCGCATCGGCACACCCGCCATGACCACCCGCGGTTTCAAGGACGAAGAAGCCCGTGCCACGGCCCATCTGATCGCCGACGTGCTGGACAACCCGCTGGACGAAGCCAACCTGGCCGCTGTGCGTGCCAAAGTCCACGCCCTGACCAGCCGCTTCCCGGTTTACGGCTGATCGGACGGCACCATGAAATGCCCGTTTTGCGGTCACCTCGAAACCCAAGTGGTGGAGACGCGGCTGGCCGAAGACGGGGATTTCATCCGCCGCCGCCGTCAATGTGGGGCGTGTGAAAAGCGCTTCACCACGTACGAAAAACCGGAAGTCAACTTTCCGGCCATCGTCAAGAAAGACGGCCGACGCATCGACTACCAACGCGAAAAATTGCGCGCCAGCCTGAACCTGGCCCTGCGCAAGCGCCCCGTCAGCACCGAGCAGGTCGATTCGGCCATCGAACGCATTGAAGAGAAGATGCTCAACCTGGGCATCCGTGAATTGGCCTCGCACCGCATTGGCGAGCTGGTCATGCGTGAGCTGAAAAAGCTCGACAAAGTGGCCTACGTGCGCTTTGCCAGCGTGTACCGCAATTTTGAAGACATCGACGAATTCAAGACCTTGGTCGACGAAGTCCAAAGCTGAGCGCTGGGGCCACCTTCCATCCCCAGGAAGGCCAAGTGTTCATGGGCAATCCTGCGGTGTGTATTTCTCGATCCGGGGTTTGCCCAAAGCATTGCTGACCACCTGCCAGCCCACGGGCAGCGACGTCTGACAAAAGCGCCATGTGGCCGCCATGAATGCACCGCTGGTGCTGGCGCTTCGTCCCTCGGCGCTATACGAAAAATAAGCTTTGGCGGTGCTGGCGGCGTCCAGACGTACCGCCGTCGGCAACGCCGCGTGCACCTCGATCAGCGCCTCCTCGGCCTCACGCAGGCCGTTGTCGTTGGCGTCCACAAACACCAGCCAGCCTTGCTGCCAGTGATCACTGGCGTCGCAGCTGTGGTTGGCCGCCTGCACGCACAGGCTCACCCGCTGCTGACGGCGCAAGGCCTCTGAACGCGCCAGCACCAGGCTGCCCAAAAACCCCTCGGCCTGCGCCTGCACCTGATGTCGCGCGCGCAGATCCGTCATGGCGGGTGCAGCCAGGGACACCAAAATGCCCAGCAAAGCCAGCACGACCAAGGCCTCCAGCAGCGTAAAACCCCGCGCACCACAACGCGCCATGCGAACGGTTCGAAATGTGAATGGGTGCGGCATGGTGGATCTCGGTGACCAGCAAAAAACAAAGCAGCCACAACAGCGTGGACACCCCCACGGGCACAAGACCTGCGCCCGCTTGCTAACGTGAAAGAACAGCCTTCGGCCGCAGGGGCGACCTCCCACAAAAACCCGAGCGCTGTGGGAGCGCGCCCCCGAGCGCGAATGCTTCGGCCGCAGAGGCAGCCTGCCACAAAACACCTGAACCTTGTGGGAGCGCGCCCCTGCGCGCGAATGCCCATGGACTTTCATCATCCGGGGCGTCGCTCTGGACTCATGACAGTCAACTGTACAAGATGGAAACAGAAGACCACAATTCCAACCAACCCAACCACCAGGGGGAGACAGCACATGCCCCAACCCAAAGTGAATCCGAATTCCCCGCCAAGCCCACCAAGCCAAAACCATCGCGGCTGGACGCTTGCCGAACTGCTGATCAGCCTGGCCTTGATGAGCGTGCTCGCAGCGCTGGCCCTGCCCACTTACCAGCAGCAACAGCGCCAGGCCCGCCGCAGCGATGGGCAAGCGGCCTTGGTTCAATTGCAGATGGACCAGGCCCGTTGGCGCAGCGCCCACGACAGCCATGCCGACACACTGAGCGCGCTGGGCTGGGCGAACGACCAATCCCCGCAAGGACACTACCAAATCACCCTCTCTGAAGCCAACGCCGAGGGCTATACCGCACTTGCGGTGGCACTGGGCGGTCAGGCGGCTGACCGCGAATGCACGCCTTTGCGCTTGCGCTGGCAAGGCACAGCAACCGCCCTGTTCAGCGCAGGTGAGCACACCGAGAGCGACCCCGCACGCTGCTGGAGAAGGTGAAGCCCATGCCCATGCCCATGCCGCCAGGACGCGAACGGGGCGAAACCTTGCTGGGCCTGCTGGTGGGCTTGTCCGTGGGCTTGGTGGTGTTGGCGGCGGGCAGCGCCTTGCTGAGCACCCACTTGCGCGCGCACCGATCCGCCTTGCAAGACAGCCACCTGCACGCCGACCTGCGCTCGGCGATGGACTGGATGACACGCGAACTGCGCAAAGCCCACTACACGGCCAACGCTTTTGCAACCCGCTCCCCTGCCGCTTGCACAGACGCGTTTTGCGATGGTCCGGAAGACTTCCGCATCGACGGCGATGCGATCCACTTCAGCCATGACCGCAACCACAACGGCGCGCAAGACAGCAATGAATGCATGGGTTTTCGTTTGTCGGGCACGGCGCTGCAAGCCAAACGATCGTGCAACGCCAGTGGTGACTGGCAAGCCATCACCGACAAAGCCAATCTTCACGTCACCGCACTGCGCTGGCAAGTGCACTGCGAACAGCACCACGGCTGGTTGCACCGCCGTGTTCAGATGGCCATGACGGCGCAGTGGCCAGGCGATGCCGCGCGCCAACTCAGCCTGTCGCAAACCGTGCATTTGCGCAACAACGTGCCGGCCAGCCAGCAAGCGCTGTTTTGCCCATGACGCGCCAACCGCCCACCCGCGCGCAACACGGCGCCATCACCTTGCTGGCGGCCATCGGTCTGGTGCTCCTGGCCAGCCTGGTCAGCTTTTACAGCGCACGCAGTGTGCTGTTGGACCAACTGGCCAGCCACAACCACGCACATGCCAGCCAGGCCAGGCTGGCAGCCGATGCGGCTTTGGCCAGCGCACAAGCGGCCGCAATGGCCAGCGCGGCCCAGCCCCACACCCTGTTTGCAAGCCCAGCCCGCTGCCCGCCAGAGGTGAGCGGCGCGGCATGGCAATGCGCGGCCTTGGGCATCGCACGGCACCCAGCCCTGCCCCAGTTCCAGCTGAGCGCCATCGCCGTGCGTGACCTGGTCTTGTCGCCCCATGTGGTCACGCTGCATGCCAGTGCCAGCAACGCCGGGCAACACAGCCTGGCCAGCGTGCGCGAAAGCGTGTTCATCCCCACGTTGGCGCCCGCGCCCGAGCTGGTCACGCCCGCTGCGCTGGTGCTCAATGGCTGCATCAGCGAAGCGGCCGGCGCCAGCCTGCGTGTGTGCCCCCTCAGCAGCCCCAACCAGGCCTGCAGCGGCACGGCCCAGGCCCCGGCCGTGCTGACCCATTTTGTGGAAGACACCCAAGGCGATGGCAGCCTCTCGGTGGCAGAGAAAAATGCCTGCCTGGCGCTCAGCCCCACCAGCTTGCCTGGCGGGGGCAGCCAAACGGGCCCCAACACCGCCGTGCCGCGCAGCCCCTGCAACCGAGCCGCCTGGAGCAGCGTGCTGGGCCACACCACCGACGCACAACTGCAAGCCTGGTCAGCCGCCCAAGAGCGCCACGGCCTGCATGCGCAAAGCACGCCTCCGCGCTCGGTCTACTGGATCGACAGCCCCAGCGATTGGCAGCACAGCGTGGGCACGGCAGACCATCCGGTCCTGCTGGTTTTTTCGGCCCAGGCCTGTGCCCAGCGCTGCCCGCGCATCGGGGCCAACGTGCGCATTGTCGGCAGCGTCGTATTGGACGCGGGCTGCAACGACGACAAGATGCGCGGCTGGCAGGCCGGAACCATCGAGGGCCAGCTGGTGGTGGAATCGGGCTTGCCTGAATGGCGGTCCGGCCAGGTGCTGGCGCAGCCCCAAGCCCGCAAGGCCTACACCCTGCACTGGCCCCAAGGCATCGATGCCACGCAGGTGCAGCGCGTCAACGGCAGCTGGAGCGAGGGCAAGCCATGACACACACCCCGCACAAGCAACAAGGGATGGCCTTGATCGAAGCCCTGATCGCCTCGGCGGTGCTGGGCATCGGCCTGGTGGGGGCCACGCAATGGACCCTCAAAACACTGCACATCGCCAGCGAAAGCAGGCAACACACCGTGGCCCAGCACTTGGCCCAGGAAGCCATGGACTGCCTGCATGCCAACACCACCCCCTGCTTTGCCCAAGAAACCATCGAAGTGCAAGGCCAGCGCTACGACCGGCAAACACGCCGCTCACCGCGTGGCAACGGCCTGATGGACGACCTGCAAGTCCGTGTGGCATGGACCGCCAGCGGAACACGCGCCAGTGCCGGCGCCAGCCCCCTTGAGCCCAACCACATCGAATGGCACAGCAGCGTTTCTGCGTTGCCCGGCTGGGTTGGCGTATCCTCGCCCTGACGGTCATGTGGCTGGGCGACGCCCCGGCGCCTGAAATAAACTTCAGGGTGCATTCGCGCGCAGGGGCGCGCTCCCACAAGGCTCTCCGGTTTTTTGTAGGAGGCTGCCCCTGCGGCCTAAGGCTGTTTTTTCACCGTCATTTTTCTACCTGCCGTGCCCTCTTCGACCGCTCACCCCTCTCCCCTGCAACGCGCCCTGGATCTGGCCCATCAAGGCCTGTGGCTGACTTCACCCAACCCCCACGTGGGCTGCGTGATCACGGCCGCCGACGGTGCTGTGCTGGGCGAAGGCCACACCCAGCGCGCGGGTGGACCGCACGCCGAGATCATGGCGCTGCGCGACGCGGCCGCACGCGGTCACCAGGTGCAAGGCGCCACCGCCTGGGTCACGCTGGAGCCCTGCGCCCACCAAGGTCGAACCGGCCCTTGCTGCGACGCCCTGGCGGCTGCCGGCATAGGCCGCGTGGTGGCGGCCCTGACCGACCCCAACCCGCAAGTGGCGGGCCAGGGCATGGCGCGCCTGGCGGCCGCAGGTGTGCAGACCGAAACGCTGGACCCGGGCAGTGCCATCGCCGTGCAGGCCCGCGAACTGAACATCGGTTTTTTCAGCCGCATGGAGCGGGGCTTGCCCTGGGTACGCATGAAGGTGGCCGCCTCGCTCGACGGACAAACCGCCCTGCAAAACGGCCAAAGCCAGTGGATCACGAGCGCCGAAGCCCGCACCGATGGCCACGCCTGGCGCGCCCGCGCCTGTGCCATCCTGACCGGCATCGGCACCGTGCTCGAAGACGACCCGCTGCTCAATGTGCGCGGTGTCAACACCCCGCGCCAACCGCATCTGGTGGTGGTGGACAGCCGCCTGGACATGCCCCTGACCGCCCAGCTGCTGGACACGCAAGGCACGGGTGACCAAGCGCGGCAGATCTGGATCTACACCGCCACGAACGAACACCTGGACAAACGCACCGCGCTGACCGCACGCGGCGTGACCGTGATCGACATGCCAGGCCCCGGCGGCAAGGTCGATCTGGCGGCCATGCTGCGCGACCTGGCCCGGCGCGAGGTCAACGAACTGCATGTCGAGGCCGGGCACAAGCTCAACGGCTCCTTCATCCGCGAAGATCTGGTGGACGAATTTCTGGTCTATCTGGCGCCGAAAATGCTCGGCCCCGGCCAGGGCCTGGCCAATTTGCCGGGGCTCACCGAGTTGAGCGGCGCCGTCCAACTGGCCTTTCATGCGGTGGACCGCATCGGGCCGGATCTGCGCCTCCTGCTGCGCCGCGCCTAGACCTCCTCGGGACAGCCACCGCAGGGTTAGCCGCGCCAAAATGCTTCCCAGTTTTTGCCGGAGTCTCCCTTGAACCTCGCCCATTTGTTGCTGCGCCAAGCCCGCATGGCCCCCGAGCGCCACGCCATTTTGAACGGCACCCAACTCGCAGCCACCCACGGCCAATGGGCGCAGCGCTGCCAGCATCTGGCCCGGCAGTTTCAGGCCGCAGGTTTGCAGCCGGGCGATCGGGTGGCGCTGTTCATGCGCAACCATGTGCGCTATCTGGAAGTGCTGTTCGCCGCTTGGTGGGCAGGCCTGGTGGTGGTGCCCATCAACGCCAAACTGCATGTGCGCGAAGCCCAATGGATCATCGACAACGCGCAGGCACGTTGGGCCTTTGTGACGGCTGACATCACCAGCGACACCGGCGACAACCTCACCGGGCTGGAGTGCATCATCGACGTCGACAGCGCCCAGGCCAATGCGCTGTGGCAGCTGCCGGTATCCCCACTTGACACGCCCATCACCGAACGCCAGCCCGATGACCTGGCCTGGCTGTTCTACACCAGCGGCACCACCGGCCGGCCCAAGGGCGTGATGATCACGCACCGCAACCTGATGACCATGGGCCTGGCCTACTTCAACGATGTGGATGCGCTGGCCCCGCAAGACACCATCGCCTATGCCGCACCCATGTCGCACGGCGCGGGCATTTACGCCATCCCCCACCTCATGGCGGGGGCCAGGCACTTGGTCCCGCCTTCAGGCGGGTTCGATCCGGCCGAGCTGTTTGCGCTGGGCCAGCAAGTCGGGCCACTGTCGATGTTTGCAGCCCCCACCATCGTCAAACGGCTGGTGGACCACGCCGAGGCTGCGGGGCTGTCGGCGCAGACCTGCGGGCGGTCTTTCAAAACCGTGGTGTATGGCGGCGCGCCCATGTATGCCGCCGACATCCAGCGGGCGCTGCGCGTCATGGGGCCGCGCTTTGTGCAAATTTACGGCCAAGGCGAAAGCCCCATGGTGGGCACCGCCCTGTCACGCCAGCACCTGCAAGACACGGCACACCCGCGCCACCAGGAGCGCCTGGCCTCGGTGGGCGTGGCGCAAACGCCCGTGCGCATCCGCGTGACCGACGCCCAAGGGCACGAGCTGCCGCTGGGCGAAGTGGGTGAAGTGCTGATCCGGGGTGACAGCGTCATGGCCGGGTATTGGCGCAACCCCGAGGCCACGGCCAGCGCCATTCAAAACGGATGGCTGTTCACGGGCGACATGGGCTGCCTGGACGCCGACGGCTTTTTGACTTTGAAGGACCGCAGCAAAGACCTGATCATCAGCGGTGGCTCCAACATCTACCCGCGCGAAATCGAAGAAGTGCTGCTGCACGCGCCGGGCGTGGCCGAAGTGGCCGTGGTGGGTGCACCCGATGCCGAATGGGGTGAAGTGGTGGTGGCCTTTGTGGTGCCGCAAGCGGGGCACGCCATCGACATGGCCGCGCTCGATGCGCTGTGCCTGCAAGCCATCGCCCGCTTCAAACGGCCCAAGCGCTACGAAGTGGTCAGCAGCCTGCCAAAAAACAATTACGGCAAGGTGCTCAAAACCGAGCTGCGCCAGCGGCTGGGCTGATTGAACGCCCATGTCGGGGCTGAAGCCGCCGACCTACAAATCCCCCTGTAGGTTGGAGCTTCAGCTCCAACGTTGCGGGCTTCGGCGCAGTTGCAGGCTTCGGCGCAGGCCGACTGTTGGCGAACGGCTGCCAGCATCACGGCCACTCTCAGCACAGAAGGGGTGGGCTTTGGCTGGGGTGACGGGTTCATGTCGGGGCTGAAGCCGCCGACCTACAAATGCGCCTAGGCCCTTTAAAAATTGAGCGTCTTCACGCCTTGCGACGTGCCCAGCAGGCACACCTGCGCTTTTTGCAGCGCAAACACACCCACCGTCACCACGCCGGGCCACTGGCTGACTTCGGTTTCAAACGCCACCGGGTCGGTGATCTTCAAACCCTGCACATCGACGATGTGCTGGCCGTTGTCGGTCACCAGGGGCTGACCGTCTTTTTGGCGCACCACTGCGCGGCCGCCCATGGCTGCGAACTGGCGCACCACACGGGCTGTGGCCATGGGGATGACCTCCACGGGCAGTGGGAACGCGCCCAAGACATCGACCAGCTTGCTCTCGTCGGCGATGCAGACAAACTGTTTGGACTGGGCCGCCACAATTTTTTCACGGGTGAGCGCCGCACCGCCGCCCTTGACCATGTGGCCTTGGGGGTCGATCTCGTCGGCGCCGTCGATGTAAACCGACAGGCTTTCCACCTCGTTGCTGTCAAACACCGGAATTCCCAAGGCCTTGAGGCGCACGGTGGAGGCTTCGGAACTGGACACTGCGCCCTTGATCTGGTCTTTCATCGTGGCCAGGGCGTCGATGAATTTGTTCACCGTGGAGCCCGTGCCGACACCCACGATCTCGCCAGGAACAACGTATTTCAGGGCGGCTTGGCCCACCAGGGCTTTGAGTTCGTCTTGGGTCATGGGATCGGGTCTGGATGAAAAAGGTGAAGGGAAAAATCAGGGCGGTCAGGGTTTGAGACAATCGGGGCCACGTCTTCAACGCCCTCACGCCAACTCTGCTGGCCGGAATTATCCAATGTCTCTGATCCCCTACGCCCTGGTTCGCCCGTTTTTGTTCAAGATGGACCCCGAAGAGGCCCACGAACTGACGATTGACGGCCTGGCCCGTACCCAAAACACCCCGCTCGACCGCATTTATCGCCAGCCTTTTGTGGCGCAACCCGTCACGCTGGCGGGCCTGCATTTTCCCAACCGGGTCGGGCTGGCCGCAGGGCTGGACAAAAACGCCCGCTGCATCGACGGTCTGGGCGCGATGGGTTTTGGCTTTGTCGAAGTGGGCACCGTCACGCCCAAGGCGCAGCCGGGCAACCCCAAGCCGCGCATGTTCCGCCTGCCCGAGGCCCATGCCCTGATCAACCGCCTGGGTTTCAACAACGACGGGCTGGATGCCTTCATTGCCAACGTCAAGCGTTCCAAGTTTCGCCAGCATGGCCGCTTGCTGGGCCTGAACATCGGCAAAAATGCGGCCACCCCGATAGAGTGCGCCACCGACGATTATTTGATCGCGCTGGCAGGCGTCTACCCCCACGCCGATTACGTCACGGTCAACATCTCCAGCCCCAACACCAAGAACCTGCGCGCCCTGCAAAGCGACGAGGCGTTGGACGGCCTGCTGGGCGCCCTGGTGGCGCGGCGCGAGGAACTGGCCGCTGAGCACGGCCGCCGGGTGCCCATGTTCCTGAAAATCGCCCCCGATCTGGACGAAACCCAAGTGGGCGTGATCGCCACCACCCTGCAAAAGCACGGCATGGACGGTGTGATCGCCACCAACACCACCCTGGCCCGCGAGGCCGTGACCGGTCTTCCGCACGCCGAAGAAATGGGCGGCCTTTCTGGCGCGCCGGTGTTCGAAGGCAGCAACCGCGTGATCCGCCTGCTGCGCGGCGCTTTGGGCAAAGACTTCCCGATCATCGGTGTGGGCGGCATCCTGAGTGGCCATGACGCGATTGCCAAGATCGAGGCGGGGGCCGATGTGGTGCAGATCTACACCGGCTTGATTTACCAAGGCCCGGCGTTAGTGACCGAAGTGGCCAGTGCGCTACAGCAAATGAAGCGCTGAAGCCTTCGCGCGCAGGGGCGCGCTCCAACAGGGTTCAGGTGTTTTGTGGGAGGTCGCCCCTGCTGGAAGCACCTCAGTGCCTTGCGTCATATCGAAAGTCATCAAGCCAGGCGGGCGCAGACCTCGGCGGCAATCGCCAGCGAACTGGTCAGGCCCGGCGACTCGATGCCCAGCAAATTCACCAGACCCGGTACGCCGTGCTCCGCAGGGCCCTGGATTAGGAAGTCTGCAGCGGCCTCGTGCGGGCCGCTGATCTTGGGCCGCATGCCCGCATAACCGGCTTGCAATGCGCCGTCGGGCAGCGCGGGCCAGTATTTGCGCACTTCGGCATAAAAGGCATCGCCCCGGCGCGGGTCCACCTGCAAATCGGTGGGGTCCACCGTCCACTGCACATCCGGGCCGAACTTGGCCTGTCCGCCCAAGTCCAGCGTGAGGTGCACACCCAGCCCGGCTTTTTCCGGGACGGGGTAAATCAGACGCGAGAACGGCGCCTTGCCGGCCAGCGTGAAGTAATTGCCTTTGGCGTAATGCGCCTGGGGCAGCAAGGCCGGGTCCAGCCCCGCCATGTCTCTTGCCAGCGCCACAGCATTCAGGCCAGCCGCATTGACCAGCACACGGCACGCCAGCTCGGTGCCGTCTTGCGTGCACACGCGAATCGGGTGGGTGGCCGTGCCCTGCGTCAAGCCGATGTGCTGCACAGGCGAGACCAGCGCCAGCAAGCCGCCCGCGTTTTCCAGATCCCCTTGCAGGCTGAGCATCAGGCCGTGGCTGTCCACCACGCCGGTGCTGGGCGAGAGCAGCGCTGCCTCGCAGGCCAGTGCGGGCTCCAGCCTCTGGGCCTCAGCCGCCGTGAGTTTTTGCAGGTCGTGCACGCCGTTGGCGGCGGCTTGGGCGACGATGCCGTCCAGCGCTTGGACCTGATCGGGGCGGGTGGCCACGATGAGTTTGCCCAGCCGTTGGTGCGACACGCCCCGTTCGGCGCAGTAGGCGTAGAGCATGTCCTTGCCCTGCACGCACAGGCGGGCCTTGAGCGAGCCAGCGCCGTAGTAAATGCCGGCATGGATGACTTCGCTGTTGCGCGAACTGGTGCCGGTGCCGATGGCGTTTTCGGCTTCGAGCAGCATCACATCAAAACCGCGCAGCGCCAGTTCGCGCCCCACGGCCAGGCCGACCACGCCAGCGCCGATCACGACGGCATCGATATGTTCCATGGTGTGGGTCTCTCTTGTGTCAATGCGCTGATTTTTGCACGGCGCTTGCTGACACCCAGAAGACAGACAAGCCCAACGTCAGCACAGAAACTGCAGCGAACCCCAACCAAGGAGTCCCACGCATGTCCCTGTTCGATCTGAAAGACAAAGTCGCCATCGTCACCGGTTCCAGCCGGGGCATCGGGCGGTCCATCGCGCACCAACTGGCCAAGGCCGGTGCCAAAGTCGTGGTCTCCAGCCGCAAATTGGACGCGTGCGAAAAAGTGACCGAAGAAATCCGCGCCGCGGGCGGCCAAGCCATGGCGATCGCCGCAAGCATCTCGAACAAGGAGCAACTCGAAGCCCTGGTGGCGCAGACCCGCGCGGCCTGGGGACCCATCGACATCCTGGTCTGCAACGCAGCCACCAACCCCTATTACGGCCCGGCCACAGGCATGAGCGACGATGTCTTCGACAAAATCATGCGCAACAACGTGCTGTCCAACAGCTGGCTTTGCAACCTGGTCTATCCCGACATGAAGGCCAAAAAAGACGGCGCCATCGTCATCGTCTCGTCGATTGGCGGCCTGCATGGCTCGGCCGTGATCGGGGCCTACAACATCTCCAAAGCCGCCGATATGCAGCTGGCGCGCAACTTGGCGGTGGAGTGGGGGCCGGACAACATCCGCATCAACTGCATCGCGCCCGGTCTGATCAAAACCGACTTTGCCAAGGCCCTGCATGAAGACCCGGTGCTCAGTGCCAAGTACAACAGTGAAACACCCCTGCGGCGCATGGGCGAGCCCGACGACATTGGCGGCGTGGCGGTGTTCCTGGCCAGCCCTGCCGGGCAGTTCGTGACGGGTCAAACCATCGTGGCCGATGGCGGCATGATGGTGCGCTGACTTTTTGTTTGCGCGCGTTCCGCGCTGAGCTGTGCATGGGGTGGGGCCAGGCACCTCATGCTGGGGTACCAGAAATCGGCGCCCGGCCCCACCCCATGTTCAGCTCCGTGGTTCTGCTATCCACTGTGTCGGTGTACCTTCAGGTCCAACAACTCACTGCTGCAAAAATGCCAAAAGCCCGCATCAGCGGGCTTTTGGCGTTGGGGAAGACGTCGATCAGCCGAAATTCTTCTCGGCGAACGACCAGTTCACCAGCTTGTCGAGGAAGGTCTCCACGAACTTGGGACGCATGTTGCGGTAGTCGATGTAGTAGGCGTGCTCCCACACGTCCACGGTCAGCACGGCGGTGTCGCCGGTGGTCAGGGGCGTGCCAGCAGCGCCCATGTTGACGATGTCCACCGAGCCGTCGGCTTTCTTGACCAACCAGGTCCAGCCAGAGCCGAAGTTGCCCACGGCGCTCTTGACGAAGGCTTCCTTGAACGCGGCGTAGCTGCCGAATTTGGCGTTGATGGCTGAAGCCAGGGCGCCTGTGGGTTCGCCACCGCCGTTTGGCTTCATGCAATTCCAGAAGAAGGTGTGGTTCCAGATCTGGGCAGAGTTGTTGTAGATACCGCCGCTGGATTTTTTGATGATCTCTTCGAGGGACATGCCCTCGAATTCAGTGCCTTTTTGCAGGTTGTTCAGGTTCACAACGTAAGCGTTGTGGTGCTTGCCGTGGTGGTACTCCAGGGTTTCCTGGCTGTAGTGAGGGGCCAAAGCGTCGATCGCATAAGGCAATGCGGGCAAGGTGTGTTCCATGGAGGATCCTTTTGTTGTTGCGGGTTGAAGATGGACCCGTGCATTTTAGGGGCAGCGTGATCGCCCTTTGGCGCGGCAGGTCACTGCATTGGCGATGGGGCAGGTGGTCCAGCACACATCAGGATTTGACCGACAAGCGCACATCGCCGTCGGCCAAGGTCGCCCGAACGGCTTGCCCCGGCTGAAACTGGGCAGCGTGGGTCAGGGCTTGCCCGGCTTCATCGCTGAGCCAGGCATAACCGCGCTCCAGCACCCGATGCGGGTCCACCGATGCCAAACGCAGCGCGGCACGCTCCAGGCGCTGGGCACTTTGCTGCACCTGCTGCCCCCGGTGGAAGTTCAGGCGGTCGTTCAGACGGTCCAGCTGGTGGTCGTGCTGCGTGAACGCGCCTTGCACCCCGGCTTGCAGGCGGTGGGCCAATCGGTCCAGCCACTGACGGTGCTGGCCCAGCAGGGCTTGCGGCCGACTCAAACGGGTGGCCATGGCACTCAGGCGCTGGGCATGGCGCTCTTGCTGACGCATCAGCCCCACGCCCAAGCGGGCAGCGAGGCTGTCCAACTGCTGGGCTTGCCGGTCTTGTTGGCGCAACAGCCCCCGGGTCAGCCGGTGTTCCAGCACCGACAGGGCCTCCAGCCCCACACGCTGGTCGGTCGCGGCCATTTCGGCGGCCGCCGTCGGCGTGGGCGCGCGCACATCGGCCACAAAGTCGGCGATGGTGAAATCGGTCTCATGGCCCACACCGCAAATGAGCGGCACCGGGCTTTGGGCGATGCATCGGGCCAGGTTTTCGTCGTTGAAAGCCCACAGGTCTTCGATCGAGCCCCCGCCGCGCACCAGCAAAATCACATCCACAGGCGGGCTGAGCGGGTTGTCTTCTGCCGTAAAGGCCGCCATGTTTTGCAAGGCCTGCACCAGCGTGGCGGCGGCCCCTGCGCCTTGCACCAGGGCAGGCGCCATCAGCACGGGAATGTGCGGCACACGCCGCTGCAAAGCGGTCACCACGTCGTGCCAGGCGGCGGCGCCCAGCGAGGTCACCACGCCAATGGCTCTGGGCTGGGCGGGCAAGGCACGCTTGTGGGCGGGATCGAACAGGCCTTCGGCTTCGAGCTTGGCTTTGAGGCGCAAGAACTGCTCAAACAAAGCGCCCTGCCCGGCCCGTGCCATGGATTCGACCACCAACTGCAAATCACCCCGGGCTTCGTACACGCTCAGACGGCCCCGCACCTCGACCAATTCGCCATCGCGGGGCACAAAGTCCATCAAACTGGCCGCGCGGCGGAACATGGCGCAGCGGATTTGGCCTGTGTCGTCCTTGATCGAAAAGTAACAATGTCCGCTGGCCGCCCGTGAAAAACCCGAGATTTCGCCGCGCACGGTGACCGGGTTGAACTGGGCGTCCAGCGTGTCAGCCACAGCGCGGCACAGCGCCGAAACTGTCCAGGCACGGGGCTTCAAAGCGTCAAGTGAAGGCATGAAATGGCGGCTTTATCGGCGTTGCAAGAGGATTTCGGGCGTCCAAGCCCATGGCATCAAGGAAAAGTACTCCACAAGCCAGGCCCATGGCGGGTTTCAGCGCATGTGCAGCCGGCAACAGCAGGGAAAATTTGCAAGCCATTGATTTTATTGACTATTTTAAAAACCACAGGTCAAATTTTTCAAAATCCATATATACCTGAGTTTGCGAAACCCTGGGCCAGGCAAAGTTCTGCACAAAGTTATCCACAGAAACAGCCGCCGCTTGCCAACACCCACCCTGTGGCATGCGGGTGGCCCGGGCATTCACCGATAATCGGCGTTCTTCATGACCGAAAACTGGAAGGTATTTTCTTGCTGTCCATCATACAAGCCGCAGGTTGGCCCATCTGGCCACTGATCCTGTGCTCCATTCTGGCTTTGGCCTTGATTCTGGAACGCTGGGTTCAACTGCAAGACGCCAAAGTCATGCCCGCCAACCTCCTGGCGCAAACCATCGAGGCCACGCAACGCGGCGTTCCTGTGCAAGACATGGTCGAAAAACTGGACAAGGCAGGGGCCATGGGACCGGTCCTGGCCAGCGGGCTGCGTTGCCTGCAAGACAACCCCCAAGCCTCCGACGAAGACCTGCAATCGAGCATGCAAATGGCCGGACGCCTGTCTGCACAGCGGTTGGAACGCTTTCTGCCCGCCTTGGCCACCATTGCCTCGGCCGCGCCTTTGCTCGGTTTGTTGGGCACGGTGGTCGGCATGATCGACATCTTTGGGGCGCACACCGCGGCCAACAACCAACCGGCCCTGCTGGCGCGTGGCATTTCGGTGGCGCTGTACAACACCGCCTTTGGCTTGATGGTCGCCATCCCGTCCCTGATGTTTTGGCGCTACTTTCGCGCGGTGGTGGACCGCCATGTGCTGGCCATGGAAGTCGCCGCCGAGCGTTTCGCCCGGCATCTGGCCCGTTTGCGTGCTTGAGGCTTGGCTGTGAATTTCAGACCCCGCCCCGCGTCCCCGGAACCCGAGATCAACCTGATCCCGTTCATCGACGTGCTGTTGGTGGTGCTGATCTTTTTGATGCTGACCACCACCTGGTCACGCCTGACCGAGATCCAGCTCAACCTGCCAGTGGCCGATGCCTCCCCCACCCCCCAGCGTCCGCGAGAAATTGTCTTGACGATCACGGCGCAAGGGCAATACGCCGTCAACAAATCCCCAGTGGGTGGCAGCTCGGTTGGTGCCCTGGTGGCAGTGCTGACGCCGCTGGCCCACAAAGAAACGATGCTGGTCATCAGCGCCGACGCCTCGGCCACACACCAGACGGTGATCCACGCCATGGAAGCGGCGCGCCGCAGTGGTTTGTCCAAAATCACCTTTGCCGCCCAATCGGCCCCAGCCCCGGGATCTTGATCGGCATGGGCCTGTCCACATTCTTTCACCACCACCTGCCCCGTGTCTGGCTGCGGCGCGGCCCGGTCGCCTGGGCCTTGCGCCCGGTGGCCGCCGTCTATGGGGCACTCTGGGCCGGGCGGCGCTGGGCCTATGCCCAGGGGCTGTTCACCACCCGGCGCGTTCCGGCACTGGTCATTGTGGTGGGCAATGTGGTGGCAGGTGGTGCGGGCAAAACACCGGTCACCATCGCCTTGGCCAGGCACCTCAAAGCCCAAGGGTTTCGGGTGGGGGTCATCTCTCGGGGCCACGGGCGCAAAACACAAGACGCCCGCGCCGTCACGCATGACAGTGCCCCGCTGGATGTGGGTGACGAGCCTTGGCTGATTCACCAGGCCACAGGGGTGCCCGTTTGGGTCGCTCGGGCACGGGTCGATGCGGCGCTGGGCTTGCTGCAGGCGCACCCTGAAGTACAAATCTTGATCTGTGACGATGGCCTGCAGCATTTGGCCTTGGCCCGTGACATTGAACTGTGTGTGATGGACGAGCGCGGCACGGGCAACGGCTGGTTGTTGCCCGCAGGCCCTTTGCGCGAACCCTGGCCCCGATCTGTCGATGCGGTGCTGCACACCGGGCCAGCCACTGCAGGCGGCAGCCCAGCAGGGTCATTCCAGGCCCCACGGCAACTGGCCGACCATGCCGTGACCTCGCACGGCCAACGCGTGGCGCTCTGCACGCTGACAGGGCAACCGGTGGACGCCGTGGCCGGGTTGGCGCGGCCCGAAGCCTTTTTCAAAATGCTGCGCCAATCGGGCCTGACTTTGGCGCACACCCACGCCCTGCCCGACCACCACGATTTCCAGGATTGGCCACACACACCCACCGGCCGTACCTTGCTTTGCACCGAAAAAGACGCCGCCAAACTGTGGCCGCACGCGCCCGACGCCCTGGCGGTCCCCCTGGTGATCACGCCCGAGCCCGCTTTCTGGACGGCGCTGGACCACCGCATCCAGCAACTTCTGCCGCACTGAACGGCTCAAAACGCCCCATCTGCCGGTGATTCGCCGGGTCACCGACTTTTGGCCCGGTATCATTGGCGGCATGGACACCAAATTGCTTGAATTGCTGGTCTGCCCAGTCACCAAGGGCCCGCTCGACTTCGACCGGGAACACCAGGAACTGCTCTCGCGCAGCGCCCGCTTGGCCTATCCCGTGCGCAACGGCATTCCGATCCTGCTGGAAAACGAAGCCCGCACTCTGAGCGACGAAGAAATCGACCAACTCGCGGCCCTGCGCCCTGCACTCTGAGGCCAGCCCATGACCGACCCCACCCTGCCGCAAGGCTTCACCGTGGTGATTCCGGCGCGCCTGGCTTCCAGCCGCCTGCCCAACAAACCTCTGGCCGACATCGCAGGCCTGCCCATGGTGGTGCGCGTGGCACAACGGGCCTTGCTGTCCCAGGCCAGCCAAGTGGTGGTGGCCGCCGATGACGCACGCATTGTGCAAGCCTGCCTGGCGCATGGCATCCAGGCCCTGTTGACCCGGCAAGACCACGTCAGTGGCAGCGACCGGCTGGCCGAGGCCTGCCAACTGCTGGGCCTGAGCGCCGACGCGGTGGTGGTCAATGTGCAAGGCGACGAACCCCTGATACCGCCTGCGCTCATCAACGACGTTGCACGCGTGCTGGCCGAACGCCCCGAAGCCAGCATGAGCACGGCCGCACACGCCATCGCTTCACTGGCCGAATTCACCAACCCCAATGTGGTCAAAGTGGTGATGGACGCCCGCCAAATGGCGCTGTATTTCAGCCGCGCCCCGATTCCGTGGTGGCGCGATGGCCAGACAGACGGCAGCTTCAACGCCTTGCCCAACCCGGCACCGCTGCGCCACATTGGCATTTATGGCTACCGCGCCGGTTTTCTGGCCCAGTTCCCCACCCTGCCCCCTGCGCCCATCGAGACGATGGAGTCGCTGGAACAACTGCGCGCCCTGTGGCACGGCCACCGGATCGCGGTGCATGTGACCCATGAGGCACCAGGACCGGGGGTGGACACACCCGAAGACCTGGCCCGCGTGCAGGCGCTGCTGGCCTGAACGCACAGCATTGGCTCTGGCCAGATTTTCGTAAGCCTGCTTAGAGACAGGCGTGCTATTCTCAAAAAGAACAAGCTCAGTCGGACCTGACTGTAAGATTTCAAACGATAAGAGGACTTCCCATGAGACTGATTCTGTTGGGCGCACCCGGTGCCGGTAAAGGCACACAGGCCACCTTCATTTGCCAAAAATTCAACATCCCGCAAATTTCGACCGGCGACATGCTGCGTGCGGCCGTCAAGGCCGGCACGGCGCTGGGCCTGCAAGCCAAATCCATCATGGAATCGGGCGGACTGGTCAGCGACGACCTGATCATCAATTTGGTCAAGGAACGCATCGCCCAGGCCGATTGCGCCAACGGCTTCCTGTTTGACGGCTTTCCCCGCACCATTCCCCAGGCCGACGCCATGAAGGCGGCAGGCGTCAAGCTTGACTACGTGCTCGAGATCGATGTGCCATTTGACGCCATCATCGAGCGCATGAGCGGCCGCCGTTCACACCCGGCTTCGGGCCGCACCTACCACGTCAAATTCAACCCACCCAAGGTGGAAGGCGTGGACGACGTGACCGGCGAACCTCTGGTGCAGCGTGCTGACGACCAGGAAGAAACCGTGAAAAAGCGTCTGGATGTCTACAGCGCACAAACCCGCCCCCTGGTGGACTATTACTCCAACTGGGCCAAGTCCGACGCGACTGCGGCCCCCAAGTACCGCGCGATTCAAGGCACCGGCAGCGTGGAAGACATCACCACCCGCGCTTTCGCGGCGCTGGCTGACTGATTTTTTTCAGCTTCTGCAAACAACAAAGCCCCGCATTGCGGGGCTTTGTTGTTATTGGGGGGGAAACAGCCTTCGGCCGCAGGGGCGGCCTCCCACAAAACACCTGACCCCTGTGGGAGCGAGCCCCTGCGCGCGAAGGGCCATCAGCCCATCAAATCCAGCATCAAACTCACCCGCGCTTTGTACGCATTGAGCCCACGCGGGGCCATTTGCAGCGCAGCGGGTTGGCCCACAAGCTGACCTTCGGCGCATCGGGTGGTCAGGCGCACGGCCACACCCTGGGCCTGCGCCTGGGCCAGCGCAGTCAGCAGATTTTGGTGCACCGTGCCGTTGCCGGTACCGGCTACCACCAGGCCTTTCACGCCCGCAGCCACCAGCGCATTGACCTGGCGGGCATCGGCTCCCGCGTGGCTGTGCAGCACCGCGACCCAAGGCCAGTCGCTGGCGGGTAATGACAGCGCGCTCTTGGCATGGACGTGCACCATGGGCCAGCTGCCAGGATCGGCCCAACGCACCCGCCCTTGCTCTACCCAGCCGCGCGACCCGGCATCGCCCGAGCTGAAGGCGTCAAGCCGGTAGGGGTGAACCTTTTGCACGCCATGGGCGCTGTGGATGCGACCAGCGCAAACGGCCAACACACCGCGCGCCATCGGGTCACGCACCACAGCCATGGCATCCAGCAGGTTTTGCGGTCCGTCGGGCGTCAAGGCTGTGGCCGGGCGCATGGAGCAGGTCAGCACCACCGGCTTGGGGGTTTCGAGCACCTGCTGCAAAAACCAGGCGGTTTCCTCCAGCGTATCGGTGCCGTGCGTGATGACAATGCCGCCCACATCGGGCTGGGCCAACCAGTGCGCGCAGCGCTGAGCGAGGGCCTGCCAAGTGGCGTGGTCCATGTCTTTGCTGTCGAGTTGGGCGACCTGTTCACACACCAACGCATCGCCTTGCAGGACGCCATTCAACCCGGGAATGGCTTCCAGCAAATGCTGCACACCCAACTGCCCGGCGGTGTAGCCCGTGTGGTCACTGGCGCTGGCCGCCGTGCCTGCGATGGTGCCGCCTGTGCCCAAAACCACCACTTTTTGAATTTTTTTTGCGTCAAGCACTTGCACACCTCTGAAAACTGGTTAAAAATACAGTCACTGGATGAAACAACAGTTCACTCAGTACCCATCAGGAGACCGCCATGACCGACAGCCCCAAACTCACCGCCCGACAGCAAGAAATTCTGGAACTGATCCAGAACACCATTGCCAACACCGGTGCGCCACCCACGCGTGCCGAAATCGCCAACGCACTGGGCTTCAAGTCGGCCAATGCGGCAGAAGAGCACCTCAAAGCCCTGGCCCGCAAAGGCGCCATCGAACTGGTCAGTGGCACCTCGCGCGGCATTCGCCTGCGCGGCACTTCACGCAGCAGCCAGCGCGCCCCTGCCGATTTATTCAGCCTCACCCTGCCCGGTCTCGGCCAGCTGAGTTTGCCACTGGTCGGCCGCGTGGCTGCCGGCTCTCCCATTTTGGCGCAAGAGCATGTGGACCGGACCTACCAGATCGAAAGCACCCTGTTCAGCGAACAACCCGATTACCTGTTGCGCGTTCGCGGCATGTCCATGCGCGATGCCGGCATCATGGACGGGGACCTGCTGGCCGTGAAATCCACCAAAGAAGTGCGCAATGGCCAGATCGTTGTGGCCCGTCTGGGCGATGAAGTGACGGTCAAGCGCTTGCGAAAAACCGCCACTGGCATCGAATTGCTGCCCGAAAACCCCGATTACCAGACCATCGTGGTCAACCCCGAAGAGCCTTTTGACATCGAAGGCCTGGCCGTGGGGTTGATCCGCAACACGCTCCTGATGTAAGCCCCTTTGCTTGTTGCACCAGGTGGCGGGCGCTGGCGGAATGGTTCTGTCAGCCCTGATGCAACAGGCCATTTCAGCAATCCTGCCTGTGTCCAACCTCCATGCTTTTAAAGGTTTCACATGGGAATCGCTCTGCTTGCTTTATCGGGTCTTTTTCAAGGCTTTTCCAGTTTCAACCGTGCGGCGCCTGTCACCAGCCAGCCCCGACGCGCCAACGCCTATTTGCGGCCTGTCTGGACCACGCGCAAGCCCGCTTGTGCCCCCCTGGGGCAAAAACCCCAGACCGCACCGTGGCATGGCCCGTCCGCCTCGGCCGCACCCGCCTTGCGCGTTTTGCGGGTGACCGAAAGCGATCAACGGGTCAAAGGTGCCGGTCGCATGGTGATTTCGGGACGCATGGCCGATGTCTGCGCCGAGCTGGACCGGCTGGCGGCCCTGGAAGCTGCACAAACCCGCGTTTGAGCTGAAATCACCACCCGGGTGACCCAACCCGGTCACCACGTCAAGGCACAATGGAGGGATGAACATTGTGATCCTTGACGACTACCAAGATGCAGTGCGCAAACTCGACTGCGCGGCCAAGCTGGAAAACTTCCCGGCCAAGGTCTATACCAACACGGTCAAAGGCATCGGCCAGTTGTCCGTGCGACTGAAAGACGCGGACATCATTGTCTTGATTCGGGAGCGCACCCAGCTCACGCGGGCCGTGATCGAAAAGCTGCCCCGTCTGAAGCTGATTGTCCAAACGGGCCGTTTGGGTGGGCACATCGATCTGGCCGCCTGCACCGAACGCGGCGTGGCTGTGGCAGAGGGTGTTGGCTCGCCCGTGGCACCGGCTGAATTGACCTGGGCCTTGATCATGGCCTCTGCGCGGCGTCTGCCCCAATACATCGGCAACCTCAAACACGGGGCCTGGCAGCAATCGGGCTTGAAAGCTGCCTCCATGCCCGCCAACTTTGGCTTGGGCACGGTCCTGAAAGGCAAAACCCTGGGCATCTGGGGTTACGGAAAAATAGGCCAACTGGTGGCCGGCTATGGCAAAGCATTTGGCATGGATGTCATGGTGTGGGGCAGCGCCGAATCCCGCAACAAGGCCATCCAGGACGGCTACCGGGCCGCATCCAGCCGCGTCGCTTTCTTTGAAGAGTCCGATGTGTTGTCGATGCATCTGCGCTTCAACGATGTCACACAAGGCATCGTCACGGGAGAGGACTTGAGCCGGATGAAGCCCACGGCACTCTTCGTGAACACCTCCCGCGCCGAATTGATCGAACCCAATGCCTTGATTGGGGCCTTGAACCGGGGCCGCCCTGGGCTGGCGGCGGTCGACGTCTTCGAATCTGAACCCATTTTGCAAGGCTTGGCCTTGCTGCGTCTGGAAAACTGCATCTGTACCCCCCACATCGGCTATGTCGAAAAAGACAGTTACGAGCTGTATTTCAGTGCCGCTTTTGACAACGTGGTGAATTTCATCAAAGGCACCCCCACCAACATCGTCAACCCGGGCGCCCTGCAGGTGCGGCGCTGAGCCCACACCCCCGCCATTTCCCTCATCGATTGATATTTCCAAACATGACCCTCGCATTCTCACAAGTCGCCATCATTGGCGCCGGCGCCATGGGCCGGGGCATCGCCCAAATCGCAGCACAAGCAGGCAGCCAGGTCTGGCTGCACGACACCCAGCCCGAGGCCATCCAAAAAGCGCGTGACGCGGTGTTCCAGCAATGGGACAAGTTGCAGGAAAAAGGCCGCCTGACAGCCGAGGCCGTGGCAAATTTCAAAACCCGTTTGCTCGGCGCCAGCAGCCTGCAAGACCTGGCGAACTGCGATTTGGTGGTCGAAGCCATTGTGGAAAAGCTCGACATCAAGAAAAGTCTGTTCACCGATCTGGAAAAAGTGCTGGCCCCGACCGCCGTGCTGGTCACCAACACCTCCTCGCTGTCGGTGACGGCGATTGCTGCCGCATTGCAACGCCCTGGCCAGTTTGCCGGTTACCACTTTTTCAATCCCGTGCCGTTGATGAAAGTGGTCGAGGTCATTGCCGGACTGAAAACCGATGCCGCCGTGTGCCAGCGTCTGTCCGACTTTGCCCGGCAGATGGGCCACACCCCGGTGCAGGCGCAAGACACCCCCGGCTTCATCGTCAACCATGCCGGGCGGGGTTACAGCACAGAAGCCCTGCGCATCGTGAGTGAAGGCATTGCCGATTTCGCCACCATTGACCGCATCCTGCGTGACCAGGTGGGCTTCAAGCTCGGCCCCTTCGAGTTGTTTGACTTGACGGCGCTGGACGTGTCGCACCCTGTGATTGAAGCGATTTACCACCAGTACTACGAAGAGCCGCGCTACCGCCCCAACGTGATCACCGCCCAGCGCCTGGCCGGTGGTGTGGTGGGCAAAAAAGTCGGCGAAGGCTTTTATAAATACGTGAACGGCGTGGCCCAAACGCCGGCCGAGCCGCCCGTTCCCGTGGTCAAGCACATCCCGCCGGTGTGGGTCTCGCCCCGCGCTGCACGCCGCATGGAGCTGCTGCAACTGCTCAAGGACCTGGGCGCCAAAATCGAAACCGGCGCATCGCCCTCGCCCGAAGCGCTGACTCTGGTGGCCCCACTGGGCTTTGACATCACCACCGTGGCCGTGGTCGAGCGCCTGGATCCAGCCCGCACCGTGGGCATCGACATGCTGATCGACGACGCCGCCACCAAACGCCGCGTGCTGGCCACCAACCCGGCCACCCGCAGCGACATGCGCGACGCCGCGCACGCCCTGTTCGCACGCGACGGCAAAGCGGTTTCGGTGATCCGTGACAGCGGTGGTTTTGTCACGCAACGCGTGGTGGCCACCATCGTGAACATCGCGTCCGACATCTGCCAGCAACGCATTTGCACCCCGCAAGATCTGGAAACAGCGGTCACGCTGGGTTTGGCCTATCCGCTGGGCCCCTTGGCCATGGGCAACCGCTATGGCCCCACCAATGTGCTCGAAGTGTTGTTCAACATGCAGACGGTGTACGGCGACATGCGCTACCGCCCCAGCCCTTGGTTGCGTCGCCGCGGAGCGATTGGCCTGTCCTTGCTGCACACCGAAGAGTGACGCCATGACCGCCCAACTGATTGGTTCCAGCGAAGGCCAGACCCTGATCCTGACGCTGAGCAACCCGGAGTTTCGCAACGCGCTGGGTCCGGAGATGTATGCCGCCGGGGTGGAAGCCCTGAGCGTGGCTGAATCCAGCCCCGACGTGCGCAGCGTGGTCATCACCGGCGCCAACGGCATCTTCAGCGCGGGTGGAAATTTGCAGCGTTTGCAAAACAACCGACAACAGCCACCCGAGCACCAGGCGCAAAGCATCGAAGGTCTGCACAACTGGATCGAGGCCATCCGCACCTTCCCCAAGCCGGTGATCGCTGCCGTCGAAGGCCCTGCGGCCGGTGCCGGTTTTTCGCTGGCCTTGGCCTGCGACATGATCGTGGCCGCCCGCAACAGCGTGTTCGTCATGGCCTACAGCAGCATCGCCCTGTCCCCTGACGGCGGCGGCAGCTGGAGCCTGTCGCGCGCCGTGCCGCGTCAATTGGCCACCGAGTTGCTGATGTGCGGCGAGCGCATCAGCGCCGAGCGCTTGCAGCAATTGGGGGTGGTCAACCGCCTGGCCGATGCAGGCCAGTCGCTGCAGCAAGCTTTGCTGCTGAGCGAACAACTCAACGCCCGTGCCCCCAATGCGCTGGCCAGCATCAAGGAACTGTTGTCGGATGCCGACAGCAGCAACCTCAATGCGCAGCTGGCCCGCGAGCGCGACCACTTTGTCAAGAACCTGCACCACCCCAATGCCGGCATCGGCATTGCCGCGTTTTTGAACAAGCAAACACCGCACTACGAATAAGCCGCCCGGTCCCCCAGGCGACAAAAAACCATTTCCCAGTCACTGAAAAGACAGCCCATGGACGAACCCATTCTGACAATGGAAGAAAGAGAAGCGATCAACAACGGTCGCTGGTTTTCAACCCTTTCACCATCGCTTCGGCACGACATACTTCGATGCGCATTCGTCAAACGCTACCGAGACGGCGACATGATCGCTGCACGCGGGGACCCACCCGAGCAGTGGATCGCCTGTGCCAAGGGCGCAGTGCGTGTGAGCTCGACTTCGGTCTCAGGCAAACAAATCACGCTGACCTACGTGGAGCCGGGTATCTGGTTTGGCGACGTCTCGATCTTCGACGGGGACCGCCGCACGCACGATGCGTATGCGCATGGCGACACGACCACCTTGAACGTGGCCAAAGCCGACTTCAAAAAAATCCTGACCCAGCACGTCGAGTTCTACGACGCGATGCTGCGCTTGCATGCACGGCGCATCCGCCAGCTGTACGGCTTGGTGGAAGACCTCAACACCCTGCCCCTGCGTGCGCGTCTGGCCAAACAACTCAACCACTTGCTGCGCAGCTACGGTGTGCCCAGTCTGTCGGATGCCAAAGCGATCCGCATCAGCTTGCAACTGGCACAAGAAGAACTGGCACAGTTGCTGGGCGCATCGCGCCAGCGCGTGAACCAGGAACTCAAGCAAATGGAACGCGAACAAATCATCCGCATCGAACCGGGTGGTCTGGTTGTGCTGGACCGCGATGGCCTGATGACCATCGTGAATGCGGACCACTGAACCGCTCCTCTCTTCAATCACCGCGCCATGCAGCGCAAACGGGTGCCCTATGAATGCTTTTGATCATTTCGTGGGGACCCGGCCTGTCACGGGCACCCACGCCTTCGATGTGTCGGCCTTGGAAAACTGGCTCAGCACCCGACTGCCCGGCTTCAGCGGCCCTTTGAGCGTGGAGATGTTCAAGGGCGGGCAGTCCAACCCCACCTACAAGCTCATCACCCCATCGCGTCAGTACGTGATGCGGGCCAAGCCTGGCCCTGTGGCCAAGCTGCTGCCCTCGGCGCACGCCATTGAACGTGAATTTGCGGTCATGCAAGGCCTGCACGGCACCGACGTGCCTGTGGCCGAAATGCATGTGCTGTGCGACGACGAAACCGTCATCGGCCGTGCGTTTTATGTCATGGGGTTTGTGCAAGGCCGTGTGCTGTGGGACCAATCCCTGCCCGGCATGAGCCCGCCTGAGCGCGGCGCCATTTATGACGAAATGAACCGCGTACTGGCCGCGCTGCACAAAGTCAATTTCGCCGAGCGCGGACTGGCCAGCTACGGCAAACCCGGCAACTACATCGAACGCCAGATCGGCCGCTGGAGCAAGCAATACGCCGCGTCGATCACCCAGCCTATCCCCGAGATGGACAAACTGATCGAATGGCTGCCGCAAAACATCCCGGACAGTGCCAAAGACGATTCACTGGTGAGCATCGTGCACGGTGACTACCGCCTGGACAATCTGATGTTCCACCCCACCGAAGCACGCGTGCTGGCCGTGCTCGACTGGGAGCTGTCCACCCTGGGCCATCCATTGGCCGATTTCAGCTACCACTGCATGGCCTGGCACATCAGCCCCGGCACCTTCCGAGGCATTGGCGGACTCGACCTGCAAGCACTGGGCATCCCTTCTGAGGCCGACTACATCCGCCGCTATTGCGACCGCACCGGATTCACCACGCCCGAGGCGCTGGCGCAAGACTGGAACTTTTACCTCGCCTACAACATGTTCCGTATCGCGGCCATTTTGCAAGGCATTGCCAAACGCGTCGAAGACGGCACCGCCTCCAGCGACCAAGCCAAAAGCTCGGGTGCAGGGGCCCGCCCCATGGCCGAGCTGGCCTGGCGCTTTGCCTGCCAAGCCTGATTTCTTTCACCACCCCATCGCAACCCCTAGGAGATAGACCATGGATTTTGAATACACCCCCAAGGTGAAAGATATGCAGGCCCGCTTGCTGGCCTTCATGGACGAGCACATTTATCCCAACGAAGCGCGTTTCTTCGAGGAAATCGCCGAAAACCGCGCCAAAGGCAACGCCTGGGTGCCGACCCGCATCGTCGAAGAACTCAAACCCAAGGCCAAAGCCGCCGGCCTGTGGAACCTGTTCCTGCCCAAATCCACGCGTGCACCCCAGGGCTTGTCCAACCTCGAATACGCCCCGCTGTGCGAAATCATGGGCCGCGTGCCCTTCGCCGCTGAAATTTTCAACTGCTCGGCACCCGACACCGGCAACATGGAAACCCTGGAGCGTTACGCCAGCGAGCAACTCAAGGACGAATGGCTCGAACCCCTGCTGCGCGGCGATATCCGGTCGGCCTTCCTGATGACCGAGCCCGATGTGGCCTCGTCAGACGCCACCAACATCGAATGTGAAATCCGCCGTGATGGCAACGACTACGTCATCAATGGCCGCAAGTGGTGGTCGTCTGGTGCCGGTGACCCACGCTGCGCCGTGTACATCGTGATGGGCAAAACCAACCCCGACGCAGGTCGCCACGAACAACAGTCCATGATCGTGGTGCCCGCCAATGCCCCCGGCATCACCGTGGTGCGCGCCCTGTCGGTGTTTGGCTACGACGACGCCCCGCATGGCCACATGGAGGTCCTGCTCAAGGATGTGCGTGTGCCGGCCGAAAACATTTTGCTGGGCGAAGGCCGTGGCTTTGAAATCGCGCAAGGTCGCCTGGGACCTGGCCGCATTCACCACTGCATGCGCACCATCGGTTGCGCCGAACGCGCACTGGAGTTGATGTGCAACCGCTTGAACACCCGCGTGGCGTTTGGCCGCGAAGTGGCCCGCCAGACGGTGTGGCAAGAGCGCATTGCCGAGTCACGCTGCATGATCGAACAGGCCCGCCTGCTCACACTCAAAGCGGCCTACATGATGGACACCGTGGGCAACAAGGTCGCCAAGGCCGAGATCGCCATGATCAAAATCGTGGCCCCACAAATGGCCTGCCAGATCATCGACTGGGCCATCCAGGCGCATGGCGGTGGCGGTGTGTCGCAAGACTTCCCGTTGGCTTATGCCTACGCCCACCAACGCACCTTGCGTTTGGCCGATGGCCCGGACGAAGTGCACCGCAACTCGCTGGCCAAACTGGAACTGGCCAAGCAACTCGCCTGGCCCGGTGAGGTGAACATGCCCGTCACACGCGGCAGTTGATACCCGGCAGTGGGTACGCGGCAGTTGCCCGCGCGCTGCCCCTCCCTGATGACGGCCTGCACCTGCAGGCCGTTTTTTTGCTGGCTGCGCAGATCGATCCATGTGCACCTAGAACCTTGGGAGCCTTGCGGTCAGGCCCATGAAAAACAGGGATGGCGTGCACGATCTGGAATTTTTTTTCAAGTGACCGACACTTTTTTAGCGGATGGCTCAAGAACAGGGAATTTGAGGGTTAGAATATCGCTTGTCGGAGCGTAGCGCAGCCTGGTAGCGCATCTGCTTTGGGAGCAGAGGGTCGCGAGTTCGAATCCCGCCGCTCCGACCATTGACCTGATCTGGTTCAGGCAAATTCCAAAAAAAGCACAAGTGGTTCTTTCCAAACCCACTTCTGTCCATACCAAAAAAAAGGCCCGTCAGGGCCTTTTGCATTTCCAGATTCTGCCCGTAGCTCAGTTGGATAGAGCAACAGCCTTCTAAGCTGTGGGTCACAGGTTCGATTCCTGTCGGGCAGGCCAAAAGGCATCGCGCCCTTTGGCCACTTCACCAACCATTTCAGTTGGCGTAATGCATTTTGCGGCTGGCATCGGCCAACAAGCTGGGCAGGGTTTGCCAGGCTTGGGAAATGTCAATGATCAGGGCTTTGACTTCTTCCAACGCCGCCAAATCGTTGTGCGCGTTGATGTGAAAAAGCCGGCGCGTGACGTACGAATACAGCTCATTCAGGTTTTGCGCCAGCTCACCGCCGCGCTCGAAATCCAGTGCGCCTTGCAGACCCACCACAATGCGACCAGCACGTGCCAGCGCTTTGGATTTGCCTTCAATGGCATTGTTCTGGATATGGCCTGTTGCTCCAGCGAGGCTCTCGAGCAAACCATCAAACAACATCTGGATCAACTGGATGTTATCGGCCGTGGCCACACCCGTCACGACCTGGACGGAACCGTAGCTCTCAGCAAACTTTGAATATGCACGCATGGAAAAAACCCCTTGACAACTTCTGTACTGGAGGAATCGGCGGTGGACCCGAAAACTTAAGGCCGATTTCGTTATTTCTGCGCACATTTTTTAACGGGCATTCAGGCCTGCCCAGGACACCCGTTAATGGCCGGCGGCGCCAGGAGCCTCTGCCGTTCCACTGCTGTCATTCGGGACAGCCGCCGGCATCAACCAATCGGACAAGGGGCTGCTGGCATCCAACTGGGTTTTGGTCAGCAAATATTGCCCGGCTTCATCCATGGAGGAACGAATGGGACCCCAGTCGGCCTCGGGCGTTTGCGAGGCACTCAACCCACATTGGTACAAGGCATTGGCTTGCGCCGAGGGAATCCAGGACTCCACCGTGCCTTTCGATGTCGAAACTTGTTTCGTATTGGGCGGTTCGACCATGACACCGCGGAACCCGTCCTTGTAGCCCTCTTGGTACAAAGCCTCCATGTGCTTGGACAAAACCAACTGGTAGCGGCTGCGCAGCTGGGCCAAAGACTCGGCGTCCAGCCCGTCTTCCCTGCCCGTCATGGTGTCCCACAGCTTTTTACCGCTGAGCCCCATGAACGGCGTGGTGGTGGTGCGCGCAGAATTTTCCGCAAGGGTGTTCATCACCTGACGGGTTTCTTTTTCAATGGAGTTGACCCTGTCGATCAAATAAATGATCAGGATCAGGATCAGCAGCAAACCGATCGCCATCAATGCATTGACCAGCGCATCCATGACGGTCATGGCGTGGGCCCATCAACAGGTGGCGGGGTTTGTGCTGCCGCCTCCTCAGCTTCTTGCAAGGCGGCCTGAGCGGCCAGTTCCTCGCGCAAAAAATCCAGCACCTGAAACGGCTCAGGCAAACGCAGCTCGTAATGGCTGATTTGGTTGGCCAGGGCCTGCATGGCTTCGATCGCCTTGCGGGCGGACAAGTCCATTTTTTGGTAACGCGAGCCCAGCGCGAAGGCCTCGACCACAAATTCTTCGGGCAAGTACGCGTAAATCTCGGATTCACTGGTCAGAATTTTCTGGAACTTGGAGGGCACCGGCACCTCGGGCAAGGGCGAGCCTTCGATCAGCGCTGTTCTGGCCTGTTCTTGCCAAATGGCAGTTTGCTCTGCCCCGGCAATGAAAGTCTTGTCCAGGTGGGCTCGGCAAATCAAGCCCATGCGCAGCCGCAGACTGCGCGCCTCGTGTGAATCGGATGAAAGAGACGCCACTTTCTCATAGGCCGCCACAGCCCGCCGCATCTCGTCTGCGGGTTGGTTGCGTTTGAAGAAACTGAACATTTTTGATTTGTCAGCTTTAGGCTATTTGGAGATTTTGCCGCAACTTCTTCACCACCGAAGAAAGAATTTGACTGATCCTCGACTCGCTCACGCCCAACACCTCGCCGATCTCCTTGAGATTGAGCTCTTCGACGTAATAAAGCGACATCACCATGCGTTCACGCTCAGGCAATTGGTCGATGGCCTGCACCACCGCCTCCATGAACTCGGCCTCTTCCACCATGGTCTCGGGTTGCATGGCGCTGTCGCCTGGCATGCTCATGACTTCGTCGTTCACCACCTCCATCGAGAAGGTTTCAAAGCGTTTGGCCTGTCCCCGCTCCTTGTGGAATTCTTCAATTTCCTTGCCCATGAACTGGGCCAACTCAATCTGGGTGGGCGCCCGGCCCAACTCGGCGGCCAAAACGTGCACCGCTTCGTTTTCGTTTTTATTGAACGCCACCGCCGAACGTGGCAAAAACGACTGCCGCCGGACTTCGTCCAGGATGGCCCCTCGCACACGGCTGAGTGCGAAATGTTCAAATTCAAAACCTTTGGTTGGGTCAAAAGAGCGGGCCGCCTCAATCAGACCCACCATGCCCACCTGCACGAGCTCATCGAGCTCCATGAAAGGCGGAAGACGGGCTTTCAGGTGCACCGCCACACGCTTGACCATGGGCATGTGCGCCAGGATCAAGGACTCGTGCCGGTTTCCGGCCTCGTTTCCGACCTCTTCATATAAAGACACATTGATGCTCATGTGCCTTACCTGTCTGCGGGAACGCGGAGCATGCGTTCCATGAAAAACTGCATGCGTCCGGATGCGGACTCGATGCGGGGAAGGTGGTCCAGCGCTTCGGCCAAACCTCGGAAATCACGCGCTGCCGCGCTGCCCGGTGCGTAATCAAGGACCGACTGGTATTTGCGCAAAGCCTGCAGCACCAGCTCGTCGCCCTGGATGGCGTGCAGATAACGGATCGAAATCCCCAGGAAACGGGTGCACACGTCATTCAGGCGGCGGTAAAGCCGACGGCCTTCCTGGTCGCTGCCCACCATGTTGGGAATCAGGTAAATCTCGTCCAGCGACTGCTCGGTCGCCATGACCTTGATCAGGCCATACGCATCGGCGATCGACGATGGCTGGTCGCACACCACCACAAAGCGGCGCTGGCAGGCGGCCATGAAGTCGAGCACAGCGGGCGCAATGCCGGCGGCCACATCCACCACCAGGTAATCGACCGGTTCGTCCAGGGTGTCAAACGCATGGATCATGGTGGCAATTTGCGCCGAATCGAGCGCGGCGATGTCCCGCAAACCCGACGCGCCAGGCACCAGACGCACGCCCTGGGTGGTGGTGACCAAGACTTCTTGCAGGGTTTTGCTGCCGTTGAGCACATGGCTGATGTTGAAAGGGGCATGGGCGCCCAATGCAATCTGGGCATTGGCCATGCCCAGGTCGGCGTCCAGCAGCATCACGTTGTGGCCCCGCATCGCCAGGGCCACCGCGAGGTTGATCGCCACGGTCGTCTTGCCCGCGCCGCCTTTGCCGCTGGCCACACCAATCACCTGAGGGAAACTATTTTTATCCATGAACAGCCTTGGCCGACGACTTGGCCGTCACAGCCCGAGGCTTCACAGCACGGGACTTGGGTTGAATGTCCAGAGACACAGCGGTCTCTTTTTTGACACGGGGCTTGCGCACCACCTTTGCGGGCTGAACCGCCACAGGCAAGTGCTGAAGTTCGGGCAACAAGGCCTGCAAAGGCGTCATGGCCAAAGCCACCAGGCGCTCCGCACCAAACGACAAGGGGGGCACGTTGATTTTGCTGTCCTCGGCCATGCAGGAAATCGCCAAAGACTGGTCGCACAGGCCTTTGATCAATGGCCACGGGTAAGCAGCTTCATCAACTTTGGTAAGCATCATGGACGACCAGCGAATTTCTGGATTTTGGAGAATTTTTTGCACGCTCGTCACTGTAGCATCAACCGGCAGCACCGCATGGATGGCCATGCCCGTCTGGGACTGCAGTTGTTGGGCCTGGGCCGCGAAATCGGCACCGGGGGTGTCAATCCAGATCGTTTTGCCGTGCAAATCGTCGAGCAAGGTCTGCAGCATGGACAGGTCGGCAACACGAAAGCACGTGGCACCGGCCTGCGATGCCAACAACTGGATTTGCGACCAGGCACCAGGACGCTGGTCGCCGTAGCTGATCATGACTTGCTTTTCGGCCCCATGGGTCTGGGCGGCGGCATAAGCCAAACGTCCCAGCATGGAGGTTTTGCCGGCCCCCGAAGGCCCGCACAAGGCATGCACCCCCGCGTCGGGCACGGACTTGGCTGGGCGGCTGATGGCGTCGGTCAACAAACGCTCCACCACGGGCCAAGCCTCCTCCAGGGTGTCCAGTTGCTGGATGCTGTCTGTGAGCAAGGAACGCAGGGCCACGGGCATGCCCACTTCCTGCATCGCCATGGACAATTTTTGGATGTCGCCCGACAAGCCCAGCGCTTGCTGCCAAGGCTGCATTTGGCGGGACAGCGCGAACTCTTGGCGCAAAGCCGCCATTTCCTGACGCAACAAGTCCACGATTTCGTGGCTGCGCTGCTGTTCGTAATGCGCGACCGAAGCGGCCTGCACTGCTGGGGCATGGGCGGCCAGCGGCTGCGCGGGCGCCATTTGGGCCACCGCAGGGGCGATCACAGGGGCCGTCATGGGAGCCACGGGTGCCACAGGTGCGGCAACAGGTACAGCCTCTGGCGCCACGGCCATGCCACGCGACATCAATTGGGCTTGCCCGGTCTGAAAATCCCCCGGGTTGGCATCGTCCTGCACGCGGGCGGGTGCCGCCTGGCCGCTGGCACTTTGGAAAACGGCGGCAAATGGCAGGCTCTGGTCGTCGTCCGACTTGAAGTCATTGGCTCCCACCCGGTTAACCGCCTGCGCTGTGGTCTGGGGCACGTCAGCAGGCGCACTGGCCACATCGACCGCCACAATCAATTCGGTCTGCTGATCGACCCGCTGACTGGAAATGATCAGGACATCGGGACCATACAACTGAATGGCTTTTTCATTGGCGGAGCGGCTGTCGCGGGCAATGATGCGTTTGAGTTCCATGATTTATCAGGCCCTGGGGGCAGAAGGGTTGTTGCGTGAGTCGGCTTGCACGGTGTTGATCACCTTGACGGCCTGGTCATCCGGAATTTCGCTGTAAGACAAAACAGTGAGGTCGTTCACGCGGTAGCGCACGGCGCGCGACATCCACGGACGGATAGCGGGTGAAACCACCAGCACGGCGGGCAAGCCCTGTTCTTCCGTGGACCGAGCGCTTTCGCGCAAAGCAGCAAACAGGCTGTCGGCCAAACCGGGCTCCAGCACCATGCCGGCGGCATTGGTGTTTTGTTGCAACACGTTGTGCAACAACTGTTCAAGTTGCGGGTCCAGCGTCAGAACCGACAAGGTTTCGCGGTTTTCCGTCAGACTTTGTACGATCATGCGGCCCAGTTTTGGACGCACCAATTGGGTCAATTGGTCTGGATCTTGCGTGCGGCCGCACACCTCGGTCAGGGCTTCGACAACCGTGCGCATGTCGCGGATCGGCACCGACTCCTGCAACAGGTTTTGCAAGGTGCGGGTGACCACACCCAGGGACAATTTGCCAGGCACCAGCTCTTCGACCAGCTTGGGCGATTTGGCGGCCAGCTTGTCCAACAGTTTTTGTGCTTCGTCGTGGCTCATCAACTCGGAGGCGTTGTCACGCAACACCTTGTTCATGTGGGTGGCAATCGCTGTGCTCGGGTCCACCACGGTGTAACCCAAAGCCCGTGCCTGGTCACGCCAGGCGGGCTGAATCCACACCGCTTCCAGGCCAAAAGCCGGCTCTTTGGTGGGCTCGCCTTCGACTTTGCCGTAGACCTTGCCCGGGTTGATGGCCAGCTCGCGACCAACCTTGACTTCGCCACGACCACGCACCACGCCATTCAAAACAATGTGGTACGCGTCGGGTTCCAGGTTGAGAGCATCGCGGATGCGCACCGGCTGCACCAAAAAACCCAATTCGGCGGACAGTTTTTTGCGCACACCTTTGACACGGGTCATCAGCTGACCGCCCGACTCGACGTTGACCAGAGGAATCAGGCCGTAGCCAATCTCAAGACCAATCAGGTCCACCTGCTCCACATCGTCCCAGTCCAGCTCTTTGGGTGCGGCGGTGGTCGACTCCGCAGGTGCAGCCGCAGTTTGCTCCAGCAACATCTGTTTGCGCATGATCATGAACGCCATCCCTGCTGTGGCACCGGCCAGGGCCAAAAAGACCAGGTGCGGCATGCCAGGCACCAGGCCCAGGATGGTCAAGATGCCCGCCGCGATGAACAAGGCCGGCACATTCGACAACTGGGTGCTGGCCTGCTCGGTCATCGACTCGGATGTCGTCACGCGGGTCACAATGATGGCGGTGGCCAACGACAGGAACAAAGACGGGATCTGCGCGACCAGACCGTCACCGATGGTCAACAAGACATACACACGGGTCGCTTCGCCGATAGGCAAATTGTGCTGACCGATGCCAATGGCCAGGCCACCCACAATGTTGATGATCAAAATCAGCATGCCCGCCATGGCGTCACCGCTGACGAATTTGGAGGCACCGTCCATGGAGCCGAAGAAGTCCGACTCCTGGGCCAGTTCTTCACGGCGCTTTTTGGCGGTTTCCTGGTCGATCACGCCCGCGTTCAAATCGGCATCGATCGACATCTGTTTGCCGGGCATGGCGTCCAGGGTGAATCGGGCATTGACCTCGGACACACGCCCCGCACCCTTGGTCACCACAAAGAAGTTCACGATCATCAAGATCACGAAGATGATGAAACCCACCAGGTAATTGCCGCCGATCACGAACTCGCCAAAGGCCGCAATCACCTTGCCTGCAGCCTCGGCACCCTCGTGGCCCTTGACCAGCACCACGCGGGTGGAAGCCACGTTCAACGCCAAACGCAACATGGTGGCAAACAGCAACACCGAAGGGAACGACGAAAACTCCAACGGCTTGCGCGTGCCAATCGCGATCATGATGACCACCAGGCCAATCATGATGTTGAAGGTGAACAAAATGTCCAGCAGCAACGGCGGCAGCGGCACCACCAACATGGCCATGATCAGCAAGACCAAAGCTGGCAAGCCCAAACCCGCGATATCGAAGCGCGAGAAGTTCTGCCGGATCGCTGACAGGGTCAAAGTGTTCATGGGAAAGTGGGCGCTGACAGAGTGAACAAAGGGTTGGGGTGTAAATGTTTCAACACCATGAAGCAAGGTGCGTGCCATGCAAACCGACACCCCCAAAGGAGGGGATGCCCAACACCCTCCAAAAGCTGGTGCGTAAATTGCTCAATAAGCCTATCCCTCGGATGAGCGGCAAGGAATGGCCGCCATGCAAGAGGACTTTGAGACCCCGTCAGAACCCCCTACAAGACGCAACGCCATGACCATTGCTTTGATTGACTCCCCCAGCCGAACAGCCAACGCCTCCAAAAGCGATTCTTTAGCGCTCAAAAACGGCCAAAACCCGCGCACCGAAGGGTCCGAGTTTGGCTTGGTCATGTCAGAAATCATGCCCCCCTCTGGCGCGCCCGGTCCCAGGGGCACCGGGTCAGCCGCTGACCTGGCATCCGGCCTGTCGGCCGAGACAGCCGCCGCCCAGGGGCAAGAGCTTGCCGAAGCCCCGCTCGGCCTGTCCGGATTCAACGCCGCCTGGGGTGGTGATTTTTTGAAAGCCGTCCATCTGGGTCCCCACCTGAATGTCATCACGGCAGAAACCGCTGCGCCGGATGAGCAAAGCCTGGAAGCCTTCGCCCGCTCACAAGGCCTGGACGAAACCGCCGTGCAATGGCTCATGGGCTCAGCGCCGTTGGGACTGCCAGCCCAAGGCGCAACCCAGTTTGCAGGCGCAGGCGGCCCGGAACTGTCTGGCGTGTCGAGCCTGTCCAGCACCGAAACGGCGACAAGCATGCTGGCAGCGTCAGCCCTCCCCTCCACCGCAGGCTTGTCCATCGCGCCACCCGAAGCGCCCATGGCCGCCACTGGCGCGGTCCAGCCCGACCTGCCGGTCGATGGCAATGGCCTGAACAGCACCACCCTGACCACAGCCGCGCTGTGGGCCATGGCCCAGCCCACCGACAAAGCCAATGCTGCCACCCCCACGGCACAGGCCTTGGCCGAGACCCCGGCCATGCCCATCCAGCTGCAAACCCCGCCTGCACCTGCCGCCGTCTGGATGCTGCGCCACGCCCAGGCCGTCACGCCAGGCAAAGAAGCGCCTGCCAACAAAACCGCCATCGCAGAGAGCGAACTGGACTTGACGGATGCCGCCACGCAGGAACTGCTGGAAAGCCTGGGACTTGCCGAAATGGGCGCAGAAAGTGGTGCCGCGGCGTCTGCGGGCGCGCACCCCACCCCACTGTCCGGACACACCGGACAACGGTTGGACCTGGCAGCCAGCGCGCGCCTGGATGCGCAAAACCCGGATGCCAGCGCCTCCGCCCCCGAATCGGGCAACGCGCAGCGCAGCGAAAATGTGCAGAACCTGGCCGAGAAAATGGGCCAGGCGGTCGGTCAACGCATCTTGTCTGAAATAGAAAAAGGCCAATGGCACCTGAAACTGTCGCTGCGGCCCGCCACACTGGGCCACATTGAAGTGGAGATGCGCATGCGCAGCGGCGAAATCGATGCGGTGTTCACGGCATCGCAAGCCGTGACCCGTGAACTGCTGCAAGACGGCATGTCCAAACTCAAAGACACCCTGAACGGAATGGGCATGGATGTTGCTTCGTTCCAGGTAGGCGGTGGGCAGACCCAACAACGTGGCGGAGAATCGACACCCGAACAAATGTCAAAATCGAGCATGACCGGGAAAAACGACCCAAGCCCTGTGGCTCCCCCTTCCGTCCCTGTCCCGCGCATCAAAATGGGCCAAGACGGCTGGGATGTGCTGGTTTGACACGCAATCAATCAAGGAACCAACATGGCAGACGAAGAAATAGAAGTTGAAGGCAAAAAGAAATCGCCACTGATCAAAATCATCGTGATCGCATTGGTGGCCATTTTGTTGCTGGCGGGCACCGCCGTGGGCACGATGTTTGTCACGGGTTTCTTTGACAAGAAAGACACCCACGCCGCCGAAGAGAAGCTCAAACACCTGGAAGAAGGTGCAGCCGACAGCAAAGCAGGTGCCAGCGAACCCGGACCACCGCAAAAGGTGGCCAAGGAGACCCCCGAGCTCAAGCGCTTTGAAAACAGTTACATGGAACTGGAAAAGCCCTTGGTCTCGAACCTGACCAACACCCGCAAGGTGATTCAACTGAACCTGGCCATCATGACGCACTACGACGAGCGCGTTTTCAAGAATGCCAAAAAACACGAGTTCGCCCTGCGCTCCGTGGCCCTGGATGCCATGCGCCAAATGACCGAAGCCGATCTGGCCAAACCCGAATTCCGCAAAGAGCTGGCCGCCACGATCCGCGAAGAAATGAACGCTGTTTTGCAAAAGTACGAAGACTTCGGTGGCATCGAAGAGGTGTTCTTCACCAGTTTTGTGGTGCAGTGAGCCGCCCCTTCTGACCCAATTGCATGACCATGGCTGATACCCAAAACCTCTTGTCACCGGAAGAACTGGCCGCTTTGTCGGCCAGCTTCAACGATGGCAGCATGGACGTCGACACCGGCTACAACCTGGATGTCCAGGTGCGCAAACACGACTTGGCCGCAGAGGACAGCAGCCTGGGGGTGAACGTCGCCTCCCTGGACATGATCAACGAGCGCTTCATCCGCATGTTCCGTCTGGGCATGCTGGAAGTGCTGCGCACCAGCCCCAGGGTGAACCCCACCCGGGCGCAGATCGTGCGCTTTGGCGATTACATCAAGGACCTGAAGGCCCCCCTGTCGGTGAACGTCATCCGCATGGCGCCCCTGCGTGGCTATGCCATGGTGGTGATCGACCCCACGGTGGTGTTCAGCTCTTTGGACAGTTTTTTTGGCGGCTTTGGCCGCGGCGTGGGCCAACTGCCTCCGGGCCGGCTGTTCACGCCCACCGAGACACGCATCATCAAAATCATTCTTCAGGTCTTGTTCCGATCGTTCAAAGAAGCCTGGTCGCCGGTCTCACCGATTGATTTTGAGCATGTCAGCTCAGAGATCAACCCCCAATTTGCACAAATTGCAGACGAAAACGACTTGGTGGTGCTCAGCCGTTTCGAGTCCGATGCCTCACCCCAAGGGGCCGGTTTCATTGACATGGTGATCCCCTATGTGGCGCTCAAACCCGTGCGTGATTTGCTGCGCAGCCGCGTGCAAACCGGCGACGGCAATGAAGAGTCCGACAAGGTTTGGCACAGCCAACTGGCCGATGCCGTGCGGGATGCCGATCTGGAAGTCCAGGTGCTGCTGGGCAAACTCAGTCTGTCGCTGCACCAGCTTCAAACCATGGAGCCGGGCGATGTGTTGCCATTCAAAAAAACAGAATCAGCCAGGGCCCTCATCGAAGACATGCCCGTTTACGACGTCGAGGTGGGCGCCATGGGCAGCCAGGTGGCGGTCAAAATCGTCCAGGCCATCAGCCCCAACACCCCCGTCTGACCCCCACATTGAGGAGCGCTTATGAGCGAAATGATCACCAACGAATTCAGCCCGGAAGCCGGCGACAAAGGCCAGATCCACACGGATGTTTTACAAAACATCCCCGTCACCCTGTCCATCGAGGTCGGCCGCGCCATCATCAAGATCCGGGATCTGATGCGCCTGACCCAGGGCAGCGTGGTCGAGCTTGACCGCATCGCGGGTGAACCGCTGAATTTGCTGGTCAACAACACCGTGGTGGCGCAAGGCGAAGTGGTGCTGGTCAATGACCGGTACGGCATTCGCCTGACACGCGTGGTGCCCGCCTCCGAACGGCTCGAAAACCTCTGATCTGAAGCGGCACTGGCATGAACTCGGTATGGACATTGGGAGACTGGCTGCAATACCTGTTCAGCTTCATTTTCGTCATTGGTTTGCTGCTGACCCTGTTGTGGACCCTGCGTAAACTGCAAGGCGGCGCTTCGCTGCTGCGCAAAAACACACAGCGACTGCAAACACTGGAAACCCTGTCTGTCGGAACCCGGCAAAAAATCATGCTGATCCGGGTCGATGACCGAGAGATCCTGGTGGGCGTCACCGCGCAACAAATGACCGTCCTGACGCCCTGGCCTGAAGCTGGTGGCACAGCCGCCCCATCCCCTGAAAAAACAAACACCCCATGAAGCGCTCCGTCTGCCTTGGCCTGATCCTCACCCTGCTGGTGGGCCTGCTGCCTGCCCTGGCGCAAGCCGCGCCTGACCTGCCGGCCATCACCAGCAGCAACACCGGCAAAGGCACGCAATACAGCATCACGCTGCAGTTGCTGGCCTTGATGACCACCTTGTCGGTGCTGCCCTCCTTGCTGCTGATGATGACCGCGTTCGTGCGCATCGTGATCGTCATGTCGATCTTGCGCCAAGCCCTGGGCACCGGTCAGACCCCGCCCAACATGGTCATCGTCGGGCTGTCCCTGTTCCTGACGCTGTTTGTCATGTCTCCGGTGCTGAACGATGTTTACCAAAACGCCCTGCTGCCCTACATGAACCAGGGGCTGTCGTTCGACAAGGCCCTGGCCGCGGCCGAAAAACCGATCCGGGCTTTCATGATGCTGCAAACCCGCGAAGACGATATCGCCATGTTCGTAGAAGTGGCGCGCAACAAGGGCGTGACCAGCTCCCAGGATGTGCCCTTCATGACCTTGGTGCCGGCGTTCCTGACCTCTGAGCTGAAAAGCGCCTTCACCATCGGTTTCCTGATTTACATCCCCTTTGTCGTGATCGACCTGATCGTGGCCAGCGTCTTGATGTCCATGGGCATGATGATGCTGTCGCCCATGATGATTTCGATGCCGTTCAAGCTGATGTTGTTTGTGCTGGTGGATGGTTGGAGCCTGATCATGGGCTCGCTGGCCGCCAGCTTTGCCATGCCCTGAAGGAGAACACCATGGACACCGCGATGGTCATTGATTTGGGACGGCATGCCATGTGGACCGCCGTGCTGGTGTGCGCCCCCTTGCTGGGTGTGGCCCTGGCCGTGGGTCTGGTCATCGGCATCATCCAGGCCGCCACATCGATCAACGAGATGACGCTGAGCTTCATCCCCAAACTGATCGCCCTGGCCTTGGCCTTGCTGGTTTTTGGCAGCTGGCAACTGGTCACGCTGATCGACTTCACGCGCAGCATTTTTCTGCGCATCCCGACCTTGTTCTCCTGAGCACGGGGCTGACCCACCATGAACTTCCTGGCAGCCGACGTCATTGAAAGGTTTTATACCTTTCTGTGGCCCATGCTGCGCATTTCGGCCTTGCTGATCACCGCCCCCATTTTTTCGCTGAATGCCTTCAACCTGCGGCTGCGGATTTTGATGGCGCTGGTCCTGGCCTGGCTGATTTACCCCCTGCACGCCTGGCCTGTGCTCGACCCTTCCACCGCACCGGGGCTGCTGGAGGTGTTCAACCAGATCATGATCGGCTCGGTCATGGGCCTCATCTTGCAAGTGGTGGTGGCGGCCATGGTGGTTGGCGGCCAAAGCATTGCCGCGGCCATGGGCCTGTCCATGGCCAACATGATGGACCCCAACATGGGCAACGTGCCGGTCATCTCCCAGTTGATGATCGTCATGTCCACCCTCATTTTTGTCGGCTTTGGGGGTCACGCCATCTTGCTGGGGCTGATCTCCGAATCCTTTCACTCGCTGCCAATCGGCACCTCCATCCTGAATCAGAACGTCTATGGGCGTGTGCTCCAGTGGAGTTCCATGGTTTTTCTGGGCGCGGTGTTGATGGCCTTGCCGGTGATGGTCTCCCTGCTGTTCATCAACGTCGGCCTGGGCATGGTCACCCGGGCGGCACCCAGCCTGAATATTTTTGCCGTCGGATTCCCCGCGATGATCATCGCGGGCTTCCTGATTTTGATCATCTCCATGGAAAGCATCGGTGCGCGCATCGATTGGCTTTGGGTCCAGGGGTTCAACGTGCTGCGCGACGTGATGGGGGTGGCCCATGTCTGAAGGCTCGGATCAAGACAAAACCGAAGAACCGACGGCCAGAAAACTCAACCAGGCCCGTGAGGACGGTCAGGTCGCGCGCTCTTCGGAGTTGCCTGCCGCCGTGATCGTGATTGGCGCCCTCATGATGCTGCTGATGACCGGTGGTTGGCTGGTCTCGCGCCTGGCCACCATTTTTGCCCATGGCTTTGTGTTTGACCGCACCACGCTGCACAAACCCTTGCTGCTGCCCGCGCACTTTGGCGACCAGGCGCTCTCGGCTTTCGTCACGGTGATGCCCATCATGGTCTTCACCGTGATCGCGGCCATTGTGGCCTCGGGCATGACCGGCGGTTATCTTTTTTCTCTGAACGCGGTCGCCCCGAAAGGTTCCAAGCTCAGCTTGTTCGGCGGGCTCAAACGCATTTTTGGTGCCCATGCTGCGGTAGAACTGGGCAAAGCCATCCTCAAATTCAGCCTGGTCTCGTCGGTGCTGTGGTGGTCGCTCATGTCCAACATGGAAAACCTGATCCGGGTGGGCCAGATGGGGCTCGAGCCCGCCCTCAATGCGGCCGGCTCCATGATCATGCAGTCGGCATTGTGGGTCGCCCTGAGCCTGGCGGTCATCGCGATGATCGATGTGCCTTACCAAAAACACGCATTCAACAAGCGCTTGCGCATGACCAAACAAGAGGTCAAAGACGAGTACAAGCAAATGGAAGGCAGTCCGGAGGTCAAAGCACAGATCCGCCGACGCCAGCGCGAAATGGCCAACTCGCGCATGATGCAACGCGTCAAGGACGCCGACGTGGTCATCACCAACCCGGAACACTTTGCGGTGGCGCTCGAATACGACCCCACCGGCGATGGCGCCCCCGTCATGGTGGCCAAGGGCTCGGACCACATGGCCGCCAAGATCCGCGAAGAAGCCAAGGCGCACGGCGTGCACTTGTTCGAAGCCGCGCCGCTGGCCCGCGCCATTTACTTCACCACCGAAGTCGAGCAACAAGTGCCCGAAGACCTCTACCACGCCGTCGCGCAAGTCATTGCCTACGTCTTCAGCCTGGAGGCCGCATCCCCCATGAACCCGCCGCAAGCCAAACCCCGAGTCAAAGTCCCTCCCAGCATGCAGTTCAACCCCGACGGCAGTCGGCTTGAGAAAGCGGGAGCCAGCGCATGAACATCCAGATCCACCCCGAGAACGCCAACTTGAACAACTGTGTCTTTCGTGCCGCCGACCGCATGCGCATCGATGGCTGCGCCAATGCCGTGGCCCACGAAGGCTTGAGCCTGGCCCTGTACTGCCCCTTTGAAGCCTTGCTCGACCACTATGTGAACTTGCTCTTGGCCCGCTTGCGTCAGCAAGCGCCAGAACACCGGATCGAGGTGTACTTCCCCGCCAACACCGACTCCTTGTTGGGCCGCTTCAACGAAGTGCTGGCCAGCCAGTCGCTCAACCAGGCGGTCAAAGCCACATCCACTGTGAACCAGGCGCAAATCTGGCTCGTGCACGACGCGCAAACGCTGCCAGAGTCTGAAATCCAGTTGCTGGCGCGTTTGATCCAGAACTTCCCCGGCGCCAACATCCGGGCGATCTTGCTCATGTCGGGCAACACCCATTCCGACAAATCACCCCTGTCGGCATTTGGCCGAAAAATTTTGCGCTGGGACATCGAAGGCCCCACCCCAGAACAAGCGCAAGCCGCGCTCGATCTGGCCCGCCATGAGGGCCATGCCAACGCGACCCAGCAATTGGTCCAGCGCATCCAGCGCCAACAACTGCCCGAACTGAACGCGGCATACCATGGTGCCCTGACGCCCGCCGCTGAAACACCGGCCGAACCGACCCCAGCGCCGACATCCACGCTGCAAAGCAAGGTGCGCGCTTTCCACCAGCGCGGCGCCTCGGCCCTCCTGGCCTTGCGGCAAACCGGCCGGGGTCTGAGCCAAAGCATCACCTGGTTCCGACAAAACACCAAGCTGACGCTGGGCGTGGCCTTCGCCCTGGTCATGTCCACGTTGGTGATGTTGTGGGTTCAGCCCGAAGCGTTTGGCCTGAAGTCGGGCCAACCCGTGGCCGCCGCACCACTCAAGAGCCCCCAACTGCCAACGCCCGCGCCAGCACCATCGCCAACACCGGCTGCAACGCTGCCCGGCAACCCGGGTAATGCGCCCACGGCCGCCGTGGTCACGCCTGAAGAGGCCCAGCGCGCGCCGGCCCCCATGGCCAAAACCCCGGCGGAGTCCGCCATCGAGGTCCCCGAGGGCACACAAGAAGGCCAAGCCTGGCTGAGAAAACTGGACGCCAACAGCTTTTTGCTCCAGCACGGCACCGCCAACTCCTATGAAAAAGTGCTGGACATCCAGCGCAAACACCCGGCTTTGAAGCAAGCCCAAATCGTGGCGGCTTACCGACCCGGTGAAAAACTGGCCCATTTCGTGATCGTTTCAGGCCCCTTCAGCGACGTGGGTCAAGGCTACGAGGCCTCCAAGCGTCCCGGCATCCCCAGAAGCTGGGTTCGCACTACACGCAGTTTGCAAGAACAGCTCAAAAGCCCGACCTGAGCCATGAAAGCAATCCGATGACAAAAGCCCCCCTCGCCCGCCAGAAAGCGTCCAAAGTGGCCAAAGCTGCAACACCGCAGCCAAGCGCCAGCGTGGCTGAACACCCTGTCAAGAAGGTCCCCCAGTCCAAAAAGCCCGCGGCCAAGCCCCAAGCCCAAGTGGATGCCGTGGTGATCGACCAGGCACAGACGGACAGCCGAGCCAAGAAGGCCAGCCCAACCCAAAAGGACAAGCCCGCCAAGCAGGCCAAAGCGTCCACGCCAGTGACCAAGCAGACGCCTGCACAGGCACCCAGCAAAACACCGGCCAAAGCGCGCCTGAAAAAGCCAGCCCAAG
>CAKKRJ010000001.1:234463-235032 GCA_919902775.1 Burkholderiaceae bacterium | reverse complement strand
CACCTGCACCTGCACCTGCACCTGCACCTGCACCTGCACCTGCACCTGCACCTGCACCTGCTGCTCCTGCAGAAACTGAAACTGCCCTGGCCCTCACGCTGGAAGAAGCGCTGAGCCCGGACACCCTGGCACTGCCCAAGCTGTCAGCAGACGCACCGGCAGAAGTCCCCGTGCCCGAGCTGCAGACCGAAGCCGCTCCACAAGAACACACCTCGCCCGAGGAAAGTCGCACGGACACGCCTGTCTCCGAGGACAAGCCTGAACCTGCGCCTGCCCAAACTCCTGAGCCTGAGCCTGAGCCTGAGCCAGTGCTTGTGGCTACACCAGCAGCTGAGCCTGCAACTGAAACAGAAACTGTCCAGGCCCCCGTGCTGGACGCCGCTCTGAGCTCGGACACACCCACACCGCCCAACCCGTCAGCAGACGCACCGGCAGAAGTCACCGTGCCCGAGTTGCAGACCGAAGCCGCTCCACAGGAGCACACCCCGCCCGAGGAACGTCGCACGGACACCCCTGTCTCCGAGGACAAGCCTGAACCTGCGCCTGAAATTGCGCCGACCCAAGCCCTT
>CAKKRJ010000001.1:56155-234363 GCA_919902775.1 Burkholderiaceae bacterium | reverse complement strand
GAGCCTGAGCCTGAGCCTGAGCCTGAGCCTGAGCCTGAGCCTGAGCCTGAGCCTGAGCCTGTGGCTGCACCAGCACCTGCATCTGCATCTGCATCTGCATCTGAGCCCGCACCGGCTCCTGAAACGGTCCAGGCCCCCGTGCTGGAAGCCGCGCTGAACCCGGACACGCCCGCGTTGCCCAACCCGTCAGCAGAGGCCCCAGCAGAAGTTCCCACACCCGAGGTGCGAACCGAAGCCACTCCACAGGAACACAAGCCGCTCGAGGAAAGTCGCACGGACGCCCCCGTCACCGAAGACACGCCTGCGCCTGCCCAAGCTCCTGCGACTGCGACTGAACCTGCTGAAGCTCCTGCTCCTGCTCCTGCTCCTGCGCCAGCCCAAACTCCTGAGCCTGAGCCCGTACAAGCTCCTGCAACTGAACCTGCCGAAGCACCTGAGTCGGAGCCCGCTCCTGCGGTCCAGGTCGAAGTCGCAGACCAAGCGGTGCCCGAGGCCACCATGCCCGTGGACCTGGCCCAGGTGTCACAACTGGCCCCGCAGCAGGCATCTCAACAAGCGCCAAAGCCCAAGCCCAAACAGAAACCCAAGCCGAAACGCTCCGCCAGCAAAACAGCGGCCAAAGCGCGCCCCAAAACACCTGCTCAGACGCCTGCGCCCCAGACAGGCACAGACACCACGGCAGTGGCCACTGCGCCCGCGTTGTTGGACGAAGGCGCGCTGTGGGAACAAGACAGCCCCATCAAAAGCCGTTTGGCACAACTGCGAGCACGCAACGCCCTTTTGGATGAACAACTCCAAAGACTGAAACCCACCTTTCAAGCCCGAGGGAACAAGCCATGAGCGAAAACACTTTCACACCTGCCGCCGAGCCGCAGGACATCAGCCACGCTGAAGCCAGCGAAACACCTTCGTCTCCAGCGGCCTCTGCGCCAGAAACGCACCCCGCCAAACCCGTGCATGTGGGGATCACGGTGGACCAACGCGCCTACCAGCAATACCAGTCATTGGCCCAGGTGGTTCTGGACTCGGCCGATCTGGCGACCAAATCGGCCGAAGCGGCTGCCAGCGCCAGCAGCAACTTGCGCAAAACCACCGCCGAGTTCAAAGAACTCACCGAATCCGGTCACAAAAAGGCCCGGCTTTTGTTGGCCATCACCGGTGGCGTGATGGTCATCAGCCTGATCTTCTTCCTCATCATGGGGGTACGGCTGGTCAGCCGCATCAACCAACTCGATGCCATGGTGCTGGCCGTTGGCAAGCGCGTGGTCGAACTCAACACCGGCATGGAATCGCTCGAAGGCGTCAACCAAAGCGTGAAAGAACTGGCGTCCCAACAAGTGGCCTTGACCAAATCACAAGGCCAGATCGAGGGACGCATTGACGCCTCGCTCAAGCAATCAGAAAGCCTGGTTCAAAAAGTGCCGACGGAAACCGCCAAACAAGTGGCCGCCAGCAGCGACTCGGTGATTCGCCAGGTGCAGGGCATCAACGCCAAACTGCAAAGCCAGGCCAACGCCGTTCAATCCCTGGGCACCGAGGTGAAATCCCTCAAATCCGCCGTGGGCAATGTCGATGGACTCAAGCGGGACGTGGAAGCCTTGGTGACGCTGCAAAAAGAGCGCTATCTGGAAACGGTGCAAAAGAACAACGCCAGCGCGACACGCGAGCGGGCTGTGCAATTCCCGCGCTACACCGCCCCCAAGCCCGGCGAAGCCACTGCGCCGGCCCAGCCCACCAGCCCTGCTGTTGCGCCCACAGCCAAGCCTTGAAGGCGCCACAAGCACAAACGATGGAAGATCTGGACACCCTGGTATTGCGCACAGCGCAGGCTTGGCACGCGGCCGGTGAGCCGGTTGTGCTGGTGACGGTGGCCCGCACCTGGGGCTCGTCGCCCCGCCCACCGGGCTCGCTCATGGCCATCAACGGCCAGGGCCACACAGTGGGTTCGGTGTCCGGCGGCTGCATCGAGGACGATCTGATCCAGCGCATCCGCGAGGGCGGCGTGAACGCCGTGTGCGCCGCCAACACCCCCATGGTGCTGCGCTACGGGATCACGGCCGATGAGGCCCACCGCTTCGGACTGCCTTGCGGCGGCACCGTGGAACTGGTGCTGGAGCCGGTCGGCGCACACAGCCGGCTCGACGAGTTGCTGGCCGCCTGTGCGCAACGGCGCAGCACAGAACGGGTTTTGAACTTGCAGACGGGCCAGGTGACTTTGCAGGAAGGACGCCGAGACGGGGTGCCCCAGCTGACCGAGCAGCAATTGACCACTTTCTTGGGCCCTCAGGTGCGCCTGATCGTCATCGGTGCGGGCGATCTGTCGCGTTTTCTGTGCCAGATCGCCTTGAGTCTGGGCTTTGAGGTGGTCGTTTGCGACCCGCGCGAAGACCACCGTGCCAGCTGGCATCTGACGGGGGTGAGCGTCAGCCACGAGATGCCGGACGACCTGATCCTGCGCCTGCAACCCGATGCGCGCACGGCGGTGGTGGCGCTCACGCACGATCCGAAACTGGACGACCTGGCGCTCATCGATGCCTTGCAATCGAAGGCCTTCTACGTGGGCGCCATTGGCTCCAGGCGCAACAGTGCGCTGCGGCGCGAGCGCTTGCAGACGCATTTCGGTCTGTCAGAAACCTTGCTGCAAAAATTGCACAGCCCAGCTGGGCTAGACATCGGCAGCAAAACACCCGCCGAGATTGCCTTGTCCATCATGGCCGAAGTGGTGGCCATCCAAAATGGAAAGATGCTGAAACCGCCGCAGCCCATCGCACCAGGCCAGGCCTGCGACTGACGGCCTGGGCGCACAGGCCCCGCCAAGGCGGGGCATCGGTCATTCAATGCAGACGGCGATGTAGGTGAGCACAAAAATGCCGTTCGGCGGAATTTTTCGCCAATAGCCCATTTCGCTGACGGTGGCGACGGTCTGGCCCGTCATTTTGGGGCCGGCGAAACTGGTCATTTGCCCCATGCGGTGCATCTTGTAATTGCAGTCGTACTCGTTCAGGTAGCGCCTGGAGCGCACACCTTCGGCATCGGGCGTTTTGAGATCCTGCATTTCCCAGACCCGGCGCAAGGTGTCTTCTTTCTCGATCGTGTTGCGGTTGACGTAAAGCGTCACCTCTGGCGTTTCACCAATGCGAGTCCAGGCAAAGGCCCCCACCGGTGCCAAGCTGCCCAGGCAGGTCAGCACGCAGAGTCCAGCCCGGCAAAACGATCGCATTGAAAACCCTGGCAAAGTCATGTGTCTTCTCAAAAATAAGTCCCCGCAAGGGTCACCGCACGCCCACCGGTGCCCAATTTGAAGCGTGAAATGCCTGGCAAATCGTGGGTGTTGACGCCCCCCAAATCCAGCACCTCGCAGCCCAGATCCTGCAAGTAGGCCATGGATTGCCACAGCAGCGCGTTGTGGGCATTGAGCTGGCGACCCTGGTCGTCGGCCCAGCCCATATGGTAACTGGCGACACGGCCATGGATCAAAAACAACATGCCGGCGATGGTGTTCTTGCCCAGTTCGGCATAAGCCACCACAAAAGCCTGGCGGGGGTCTGTTGCGGCAGCGATGTAGGCCTGCACAAAATCGGTGGGCAGACCATGGAATTTTTTGGTTTCCCGCTGGTCCAGCTCTCTGCCCAGCAACCATTCACAGCGCTTCACGCTCGGTTGCACATGGACCCTGATTTTGTCGTTCGCCAGCGCTTTGACCAGGCGGTTTCGCCATTTGCCATCGAGCTGGGTTTTCAGGGTCGCCAAGGACGTTTTCAAATCCAGCAGCACTGTGGAATAACCCGTCATCACGCGGGACATGCCCTGGGTTTCTGCGCGGTCCAGCTGCTCGCTGGTCTGGTCGGGCGAAAACAACACCACCCTCACGCGCGGCAATGGGATCGACTGGCGCAACAGCTTGTATATGGCCGCCCGTTGCTCGGGCCGCACATCCGGGTGCCAAACGGGCCCACGGGTGCAAGAAGCCAGCGAAATGTAGCCCGCCACGCGTCTGCACATGAACTGGGCCACCGCCACCAGGCTTCCATCTTCCCAGACCATGGCACGCCGCATGACCACGTCCAGGGAAGTCAAGGCATCGCCATAAGCCCAGGCTTGCTGCAATGCGCCCTGGTGCGCCGCATGAAATTCCGACCATTCTGCCGAGGGCAACTGATCCCACTGCACTTTCATATTGTCATAATAGGTAAATTCCGCAAATTGAACTCAAGATACCGCATTTGTGGCCGATGAATACAGGTGTTATTGGAAAAAATGACCATGTCATCTCCCAAAGATCAAAGCGTTCTCGGCCATGACATTCCCAAAGCCCGTTTGACCGCCTCCGGTTGGGCCTGGGGAACGCTGTATCTGGGTTTACCCATCCTCTTGCTGGGCAATTTGATGGATTTCATTTTTCAATGGACATTCGGTTGGTGCATCGGCATTTGGTGCATTGTCTAGCTTTAAAGGGCCACCATGTTTTTCTTTGTCGGTTTAGCGGTTGTTTTCGGCGCGGTATTTGGTGGGTACATCCTGGCCGGCGGAAAAATGGCGCCCATCATCAAGGCCGCGCCTTTTGAGTTCATCATCATTGCCGGCTCGGCCATTGGGGCGTCTTTGGTGGCCAACAGCTTTCCGGTGTTCAAAGCTGCCATGGCCGGAATCGGTCAATGCATCAAGGGCCCCAAATGGCACCAGGCCGACTATCTGGCCCTGATGCTGCTGGTGGGCAAGCTGCAAACCGTGATGAAGAAAGAAGGCGTGGTGGCCCTGGAATCCCACGTTGAAAACCCCGATTCCAGCGCGATTTTTGGTGAATTCCCCAAACTGGCCAAGGACCACTCGATCGTTCAGATGATCTGCGACCCGCTGCGTCTGATGGTCATCTCGCAAGGCAACCTGGATGCCGATGCACTGGACGACCTGATGAAAAAAGCCATCAAGGTCCACCACCACGAAGCGCTGCTGGCGCCCGCGGCCCTGGCGGGCATTGCCGGTGGTTTGCCCGCACTGGGTATCGTGGCCTGCGTGTTGGGTGTGGTGAAAACCATGGGCGCGATCGACCAGCCGCCACCGGTTCTGGGCGCGTTGATCGGCTCTGCGCTGGTGGGCACGCTGATGGGCGTGTTCCTGGCCTATGGCATGTTCGAGCCCTTTTCGGGTCGTCTGTCCCAGATCATCAACGAAGACGCCCAAGCGTTCGACGTGATCCGGGAGATGATCGTCTGCAACCTGAAGGGCCACCCGCAACCTTTGGTCATCGAATCGGCCCGGGCCTGTATTGCGCACCACAGCCAACCGAGCTTCTCTGAAGTCTTTGACGGCATGCGAGGCTCCTGATGGCCGAGCCGGACAAAAAACCCGCATCCGACGAAGCCACCGCCGAAGCCGAAGCCGCTGCGGCGGCAGCCGCTGCGGAGGCGATGCGCCCCATCATCCGCAAGATCATCGTGGAAGATGGTCATGCGGGTGCCCACGGCGGCGCCTGGAAGATCGCCCTGGCCGACATGATGACGGCCATGATGGCGTTCTTTTTGCTCATGTGGCTGCTGGGTGCCAGCAACGAAGACAAACGCAAAAGCGTGGCCGACTACTTCCGGCCCGCCTCGCACAGCCAGATCGTTTTCGGTGAATTGGCCGGCTCCAACGGCATGTTTGGCGGCAAGTCCATCATCGACACCGACGGCTTCCCGTTCACGGCCAAACAAACCGCCATGCTCGAGCGCCTGACACCGCAAGCCCAAGGCGGCCCGGCTGAAAGCTTTGGCTCGTCCAAAGAAGAAAACAACAAAGATGGCCCTTCCGAGCAAGACCCGGGCAAGGACAGCGGCACCGGCACGCCCAGCCAGAAGCAAGACAAAGAAAATTTCGACAAGCTGGAAAAAGACATCAAACAAAAGCTGTCGGAAAGCAAGCAGTTCGAAAAGATCAAGGACCAGGTCAGCATCACCCGCGACAAGGAAGGCCTGCGCATCGAGGTGATCGACAAGGCCGACTTCGCCATGTACGGCTCGGGCGGTGCCGAAATGGGAGCCAAGGCCGCGGCCTTGATGTCCGAGGTGACCAAATCGCTCAAGCCCCTGCCCAACAAACTGGCCATCCGCGGCCACACCGACAGCACCGGTTTTCCACCCGAGAGCATGCGCAACAACTGGTCTTTGTCGACCGAGCGCGCCGATGCCACGCGCCAGTTCATGCAAGGCCAAGGCATCGGTGCCAACCGTTTCTCACGCATCGAGGGGGTGGCCGACACCAACCCCAATGTGCCGGGCAACCCAGCCGACCCGCGCAACCGCCGGGTCAGCATCACCGTGCTCAACCAGTGACCGGGGCAGGCCAGCATACCGCCCGCGTTCACCTATGATGCAAAACCACTCATCCCACCACAACGTCCCACGAGAGGTTGACCCATGTTGAAAAATATCGCCATCGGTATAGCCATCGGCATCTTGGTGATGGGCGGCGTCTGGGGCCTGGTGCACGTCATGGGCAGCAGCACCTCGCCCGAGCAAGCCATCGACAGCAGCATGCCCGGCGGCAACAAAGGCGTGATGGACCTGATCTGCGAACTGGAGCTGGACCTGGACGGGCAATTGACACTGGGCATCAAAGAGAACGAGCCGTCCAGAATCACCATGGCCCAGATCGATTTCGAGAAAAAATCGGGTTGGTACCAGGGCAAAATCGCCATCTCTGAAAGCCGTGCAGGCACCCTCACCCTGATGGGCACCCGCCTGAAAATCTACCGCCCGGCCATGTTCCAGCGTTTTGGCGTGATGATCAGCGGCGAGGAATTTGTGGTGGATCGCAAAACAGGCCGTTTTGTGCAGTCACTCAGCCTGAACGATGGCCGGACCGTCAAACTGATCAAGGGCACTTGCGCCCAGGTCATCAAACCCCCGTTTTAAAACGCAGCCCTGCCGCAGGTCGACCTCCCCCGAACCCTGTGGGAACGCGCCCCTGCGCGCGAATGCATTCGGCCGCAGGGGCGGCCACCCACAAAAACACCGAACCTTAGGGGGAGCGAGCCCCCGCGCGGGAATGCGCTTTTGGGGAAGAGACGCAAACTTGGGAAAACACCAATACAAATAAAATTAACAAACATCAAAAATGCTTCACCTGACCCAGGATAGGAGACTGCCATGTACGCTCGCATCAACGCCATTCAGATCCAACCCGCCAAAATCGCGGAAATGAGAGCGGCCATGCCCGCCGTTAACGCCAAGCTCAAAGCCATTCCTGGTCTCTTGGAATGCAAGACTTGCTGGGATGACACGGGCAAGGGCACCGTTTTTGCCATTTACCAAAGCCAGCAGCACGCCGAGGCTGCGACCGACTCGATACGCGCTATTTGGGGTAGCTTGATGGGCTTTCTTGCCGCGCCACCCGTGGTCAGCACAGGCACGGAAGTCTTTGACTCGCTTGCTTGACGTTTAACGCCCTGCCTAAGGGCATAGATTGCTCAACACCACGCGCTTTGGGTGCGCAACAACTTTGCAAACAAACCCCTTGGACATGTCTTTGGCAAATGGCGTTTTCAAGTTTGCATCCTTGGCACTTCCTCGGGGTAACGCTTAGCCGACCCCGCGCAACTCGTACTTGTTGATTTTTTCAATCAGGGTGGTTCTTTGCAGTTGCAGCAGCTTGGCGGTCTGCGAGACATTGCCTTGCGTGCGGGCCAGCGCCTGCTCGATCAGACTGCGCTCCACCTCGACCAAATGCTGCTTCAGCGACATGCCTTGTGGCGGCAAGGTCTGTATGCCCTGCGCCAGCAAAATCGCGTGCTCCACCTCGTTGATCTCATCGTTGGATGCAGACAAGGGTGCGGGGCTGAAGGTGGTGACGGGGTTGAACGAGCTGACGGGACTCGACAGCAAATGGGCCATCGGATCGTCGTCGCCCAGAAAAGGTGAGGCGAGCTCGTGGGCGACACTGCCCAAGGGGGCGGGCCCCACCGCATCTTCTGCGGGTGTGACCACTTGCGACACCGAGCAGGAAGCGCTCAACTGGGGCGGGAACATCGCGACCGGGGTCATGCCCTGCTGCGCCAGCCATTCGGCCTGCAAAGCCGCCAGGCCCACCGGCATCATGCAAGCGGGCACCGTGTGAACGTGCAACAACTGCGAGGGGTACAAGGTGGAGAAACGGTCCACCAGATTGGACAATTCGCGCACATTGCCCGGCCAGGCATAGGCCTGCATGAGTTGCATCATTTCCGGGGCAAAACGCAGCGCTTTCGTGTGCGGCAAGGCGTGCCGGTCCGCATAAAAATTCAGCAAGGCGGCAATGTCGGCCGGACGTTCGCGCAAAGGCGTGGTGATCACCGGCAAGACGTTGATGCGGTAATACAAATCTTCCCGGAATCGGCCGGCGGCCACTTCGTCTTCCAGCTTCTTGTGCGTGGCCGCCACCACGCGCACATCGATGGGCACCTCTCGGGAGCCGCCCACAGGCAGGATGCAACGCTCTTGCAACACTCGCAGCAGCTTGACCTGCATGTCCATCGGCAAATCACCGATCTCGTCCAGAAACAAGGTGCCGCCGTGCGCCAGCTCGAAGCGCCCCAAGCGGTCGGACACCGCCCCGGTGAAACTGCCTTTTCGGTGCCCGAAAAGCTCGCTTTCAATCAACTCACGGGGAATGGCGCCACAGTTGATCGGCACAAAAGGCCCGGATGCGCGGGGCCCCTGCATGTGCAAGGCCTGCGCCACCAGTTCTTTGCCAGTGCCGCTTTCACCCGTGATGAGCGCCGTCGAGGAAGACGCCGACAAGGTCTTGATCAACTCACGCAGGAACAGCGTCGCCTGACTTTCGCCAATGATGTGAGGTTTGGAGTGGGGTTTCATCCGCAAAAGATCAAGGTGTTGTCGGGCGTCTGAGCGTTCAGATCCGGCAAAATGCCAACCTATCGCCCTGTAAAAAATTGATACAAATAAGACTTTTGACGTTTATAAATGATAAACACAACTTCAAGCAAGTAAAAACGACAACTTTAGGGGACAAATTGATAAAAATCACAATGCCGTGGGTTTTTAGCGACGTGGATGCATCGCGTTCCGGCAGCGCACGCGCACCGGCGGCAACCTCAAGACTTCCCCGCGACTGCCGATACACCATGCAAGATCAATCCGCTTGCCCGCCCACTGGAGAGTGCGCTCAGCTGGCCTCTGGAGTATAAAAAATGCGCTTTCACCGATCCATGGCACCCCTGCTGCTGGCTTTCGTGGCTTTGACGGGGTGCAACACCACGCCACGGAATCAGCTGTCGGCGGTCGCAATCGCCCCGACCGAGCCGGCCTCCATGATCACCCCCATGGTCGAAAAGCGCGAAACCCTGGTGGCCACGGGCTACGCTGTCATCAGCGTGCAAAACCACAAAAACCCCGCGCAGCAACGCCTGCTGGCGATCCGGGCCTCCAAACTGGATGCCTACCGCTCGCTCACCGAACAGGTTTACGGGCAGCATCTGGATGCCACCACCACCGTGGCCGACATGACCGTGATGAGCGACACCTTCAGGGCCAAGGTCGAAGGGGTGATTTATGGCGCCGTGATGGTCAGCATCGCCCCGGTGGGTGAAGACACCTACGAAACCACCCTCTCGCTCGATCAGCAGGTGGTCAAAGACCTGCGCAGCCTGTACCTGACCCAATTGGCCGCACGCCGCCGCTGACACCATGTTCACCCCACCTGCATCTGCCCTGCCCCGTGGCCCGGCCGCCAGTCTGGCGCACCTGCGTCAGAACTTGCGCCAGGGTTGGGTCATGGCGCTGTGTTGCCTGGCCACCATGACAGCGCATGCGCAAAGCGCCAAGCTGCCCGCCCACAGCGATGGCCAGGTGGTGAACGTCGGGGCTGCAAGCGAGGCCAGGGGCGCCCGCGCACTTCAGCAAAAGCAGCACGAAGCCCAGCTCAGTGCGATTCGCCAAGCCATTTTGCAAGCCACCATCGAGCGCCCGACCCGCGTGCTCAGCAGCGCCTGGATCGATGACAAGGGGGCGCTGCACGAAAGCGCCCATTTTCAGTCCGAAGCGCAGGTGCGTGGCGTGCGTGTGCTGTCGTACGTAGAAGACGAAAAAGAGACCCCACAGCAAATCAGTGCCGAGGTCTTGCCCTGGGGCTGGCGCACCACGCAAGCCAAGGACGCCAGCTGCACCGCCCCACCCCGCCCCTGGCGTTTGCCTTTGGTGCTGCAAACCCGCGCCGAGCCAGGCTTCACGGGCACGCAGCAATTTGCCAGCCAGTCTGTGCTGAGCAACGTGCGCCAGGTGTGGACGCAAAAAATGCAGGCCTCCCAACGCTGGCGCACCCAGCTCAAGGAAATCCCGCCCGAGAGCGCTTACATGCGGGCATTGACCGGCCCCAACGAAAGCCCCACCGGCTGGACCGCAGAATTGGTGCTCAAGCCGCACGCGCCCGACCCCGTCCCCGCTTCCAGGCTGCACCAAGTCTGGCAAGCGCTGAACAAAGACGAGCCCGGCTGGCGCTGGACATTGAGTTTCACACTGGGCGAGCGCCATTCGCCTTCGGGCCCGATCGAAGCCCACTGGCACATCGAACAAGTGATCACCATCGACCCCCAAGCCGTGGGCCAACACCCCAGCGCCTGGAGCCACCAGTTGAAAGAGCAACTGCAAACCCAGATGCAAGCCTGGGTGCAACAACTGGACAAACGCTCCGAATGCGAACCCGTTCAATTCCATGTGCGTCGCAACGGCCAGGATGTCCTGCAACTGCAAGCCGGTATGGACAGCGGCTTGCGGGCGGGCGACCGTGTCTTGCTGATGAACCCCAGCCACATCCCCAGCCAGATGCTGGAGCCCGGCGCGACCCAGCACCTGGCCCTGGCCCAGGTGGTCAAAGTGGGCCACGACCGGACCGAGCTGCAGCAGCTGGCCGGTCCGGCCCTGCCCACCCAGGGCCACTGGATGGCCTTGCCTCTGTGATTTGAAGTGACGAGTTCTCCCATGCACCAGCACCAAACCCACACGACCACCCGACCCCCCGGCGCCCAATCGGCCTCTTTTTGGATGGGCATGCGCGGGGCCGGGCTGGTCTTTCTCACGCTCGCTGCAGCGGCCATGACGGCCATGGCCACCATTTCACCCGCCCATGCGGCTGAAACTTCGGCCTCCGCAGCTGCGGCACTCAAGGTCTTGTCCATGCCCCTGAGCGAGACCCGCAACCCGGACAGCCCAGCGGCCACGGCCCCCAGCAGCAAGGCACAGCCGGGCCACAGCATCACGGTGCAAAAAGGCGAAGGCATCGATGCCGTGATTCGGCGGGGTTTGCCCGGCTTGCCCCTGAAAGAAGACTTCATGCGCCTGGCCTTGGCCAAAGCCAACCCCAAGATTTTCCCCCGTGGCCAAACCTACCCGGTGCGTCCTGGCACGGTGCTGCAGCTGCCGTCGCATGAGGCGTTGCGCCAACTGATCGTGTCCCGCCACCCGGAAGCGGCTGACCTGTTTCAGGCCCCGCCAATCGCCAGTGCTGCGACCGAAGACGCCCCCGGCACAGATAAACGCCGCTGGGTGCGGTTTCCTTGACCCTCCCGCAGGCGGTCACACATGATCACGGGGGCTGAAACCGCCCACCTCAACCTCAAAACGCCCACCATTTACCTGGAAGGCCGGCTGCCGCTGATCGTCGAAAAAACCGCAGCCGAGCTGGGTTTGCGCGACAACCAAATCGTGCAGGCCACCGCCGAATCCAAACCCGATGCCCTGAGACTGCATCTGAAAGGCCCCCAACAAGGGCAGTTCATTGACTTGCCCAAAGACCTTCCGGCCGGCTTGCGCCTGTCTTCGGGGGATAACGCCTTGTTCCGGGTTCAGGTGCTGGCCAATGGCAGCATCATGCTGCGCCCCCTGCAAGCTGCGCCAGCGCCCACCGAGGCCTCGGCCACGCCGCCTGCCGTGCTGCCAAGCAGGGCCGAACAGCTGGGCTTTCGCCCCCCGGACATGCAGGCCTTGGCACAGCTGCTCAAGCCCGGCATGCTGGACAGCCTGCTGCAAGGCCTGAGCGCGTCGTCATCCCCCGCGTTCAGCGCCCTGCAGCAGTGGCTCAAGTTGCGGCCCGGCATGGCCCAGCTCAGCCCCGAAAAATTGCAGCAAGCCATGCACCGCAGTGGCTTCATGACGGAAAACCTGCTGACGCAAGGTCTGGGCGCAGGCCTGATCGATCTGAAAAGCGTGCTGCGCCAACTGCTGCGCAGCGGCACCGACAAAGACAGCCTGATCGGCGACAGCCTGGACGACATCGAATCTCGGCAACTGATGGCCAACGACAGCGTGCACGGGCGCGAGTGGGTGCTCTCGATGATGCTGCCCTTCGCCGATGCAGAACCCGTGGCCATGCGCCTGGTGCGCAGCCGACGCCAGCCCGGCCAGGAGAAACCGCCCCTGGTCATCCACCTGCACACCCGCAACCGGGATCTGGGCGAGGTCTGGCTGCAAACCCGCATCAGCCAACAGACCCAGGTGGACATGGTGATGTGGGCCTTGCGTGAAGATGTGGTCGAGCGCGCCAAGTCGATGGCCAGCAACCTGGAGCAAGAACTCGACAGCGCAGGCCTGCACATGACCCGGCTGCAGATCATCCACGGCCAAGGGCCGAAAGACCCCCTGCCCTACGCGCCCCCTGAAATGGGCAGCCTGCTGGACGTGCACACATGAAAGCCCCGCTCAAGGAAGCCATTGCGCTGGAATATGGCGCCCGCAAAACGCCGGTCATCAGCGCCAAAGGGCAAGACGATCTGGCCCAAAGCATCATCGACGAGGCCCGCCGGCATGGCGTTTATGTGGCGGAAGACCCCCAATTGCTGGCTTTGCTCAGCCGCGTCGACCTGGATGCGGAAATTCCGCCAGAGATGTACACGGCGGTGGCAGTGATTTTGTCGTGGGTTTATTGGCTCAAGGGCATGCGCCCCGGCGATGAAAAGAAGCCGCGCTGACTGACAAAAGTCTGGAAGTTTTTGTGGGAGGCCGCCCCTGTGGCCGAAGCATTCGCGCGCAGGGGCGCTCCACCACAAGGGGTTCGGGTTTTGTACAGGATTTGGGGGGGTGAGGAAGGCAACCCCAAGAACTTCAGGCCAGTTGGTGGCCCCAGGCACCTTGGCGCTTGGCCATCTGCCCCATGCGGTCATACAAATCCACGGAGGGCGCAGACTCGCCTTGCAAGGCTTGCAAGGCGCCCTTGACGGCCTGCAACTGGCGCTGCAACAGCTGGATGTTGCGCAAGTGGTCTTGTTTGCTCTGCTGCAAACTTGGCTGCAGCTGTTGCCACGCCTCGGGCACGGGGCTTTGGGCCGTGGCCCATTCCGCCAAGGAAGACAGGTGCTGCAACAGCCCGTTTTTTTCCTCCTGAAGCGCTTCAAACACCGTCAGATCACGGATTTTCAAGGCCTCAAACTCCAGACCCAGGATCTCGGCCAGACGTGCCACCCCCTGCGGGGCGACCAACAGGGCCGTCACTGCGGGATGCACAGGCGCGTCAGGTCGGGTCAACTCGGTCATCGGTGGGTCAGCCTTGGATCATTTTCTCGATCGCGATGAAGTTCTCAGCGATGCGGCGGGTATCCATGGGGTACTGCCCTTGCTGGATAGCGGTCTTGATGGAGTCAACCTTGGCGCGGTCAAATTCAGGCTCTTGCATGGCTTTGCGGGCGACGTCACTCAGTCGCAGCTCGTCGGTGGCGGGGGCGGCAGACCGAGCGACGTTCTCCGAAGCAGACGAAGAAACGCGCGGCTCACCCTTGCCCACCGCAGGTCGGCTGGCAGATTCGATTTGGGCTTTGCGGCCAAAATTCGTGATGGGATTGGTCATGATGGTTCTCTTTTCTGGTCTAGGAACATGTAACCGAGACCTTTGTCGAATACTGAATCGGCACGAGATTCTAGAGCTTGAGCCACAAACAGTTTATTTTTCATATTTTGGGGACCCGGTTGTTCCAAAGCGGTTGACGCCTGACGCGTCACAGACCCATCACCTGGTTGGGGCCTTGCACACGGCCACTCAATTCCCGGCCGGAATCGCGATTCTTGAGCCGGATCTGCTCCCCAAACCGCCCATCCTGCATGGCCTCGACCCGGGCGGAAATTTGAAATCCTTGCGCCTGTCCCACCGACAACAAGACCATTTGGCCTCTTTTCACCAACACCGTCGGACGAATGTCGTGGCTGCGCAGGGGCACTCCGGGCCGCACATCCCGAACCACTTCGGCATGCAGCACTTCTGAAGCTTGTTCCAGCACATTCACAGGCATACCTGATGTATCGACCTGAACACGCTGAACATGAGTCTCATTGAGCGTCATGCCCCGCTGCAAGGGCACGCTCGCCACCAGCACCCAGCGTTTGGCAGGCTCGGCAGGCTTGTCGCGGGGCGCTTGTGCCACAGGTTCAGGCGTTTTGCCGGCCACACGCACGCTGACGTATTGCTGCCAGACGGGCTGCGGGCAACGCACCCGGACCGTCTCAGGACTGGCAAAGGGCTGGTCCATGGTCAGGGCTTTGTCGCAACTGCGCACCTTCACACGGGTATCCAGGGGGGCCAGCGCCACTTGCTCAACAGGCACTTTGCGCGATTGGGCGACCCAGTCTTTCACCGACGCCTCCAGCGCTTGCTGAGGTGATGCCGGTGTTTTCGGGGCTTTCGCTGCGTTGCTGGCACTCGCCGCAAAGGACGCCGAATTGAAGCAGCACACCGCCAACCCCAGCCACAGGCCGCGGGTGACCAGCCGATCCAGCAGATGGCACAGCATTTGCAAAGCGTGTTTCATAGAGGGTGTTGAGGTTTTGACAGGGGTTGAACTGCCAGGTGTTAAGCAAAAACAAGACCACCCCAGTTCGACACCCTGCTTTTGGCCTGCACCGCCCCCAGCGGCAAGAGTTTGCCGCCATAGACCAAAAATCGCCGCATGCCCCTGCGCCGGCCCGCCCCTCCCCCTGATGCCCCCCGCAAAAGGTGACTGGAAAACTTGGCACAACTTTTGCAGGTATCGACACAAACCCGCTCGACTTGAGTGGGCAGCGTCAAAAGACCGACGACCCTCGAATCCCAGTCCGTAGCCCAGGAGTGAAGATGAATTTGTTAAACCAAGCACTTGGCGTGCATGAACAAGCTTTGCAAGTCAAAAGCCGCCGCCTGGAAGTGTTGGCGCAAAACATTGCCAACGCCGACACGCCGCACTACAAAGCACGCGACATCGATTTCAAGGCCGTGCTGGGCGCTGCACAACAGCAAGACAACGCCATGGCCACCACCAGCGCCGGACATTTTGCCGCTGGCCAGGAACTCAGCCCCGATGGCATGCGCTACCGCACCCCGTTCAACACCTCGTTTGACGGCAACACCGTGGAAATGAGTGTGGAGCAAGCTCAGTACGGTAAAGCCGCCGCAGATTACCAGGCCACCTTGAACTTTTTAGAAAACCGGGTCAGCAGCGTGCGCAAAGCCCTGCGAGGAGATTGAACATGGGCATGGGCAACATTTTCGGCATTGCCGGCACCGCACTCAATGCGCAACTCACGCGCATGAACGCCACCGCATCGAACCTGGCCAACGCTGGCACGGTGGCGGGCTCGGAAAAAGACGCCTTCCGCGCCAAGCGCCCCGTCTTCAAGGCCCTGGTCGATGAACAGATGACCAACGCAGGCGCGTCTTACGTCGGCGGCGTGAAGATCGACCGCATGGCCGATGACACCGCGCCCCCCCGCCGTGTGTCAGACCCCAAAAACCCACTGGCCGACGAGCAAGGCTACGTCTACCAAACGAATGTCAGTGAAGTCACCGAGATGGTGGAAATGATGGCCGCGGCCCGTTCCTACCAAAACAACGTGGAAGTCATCAACACGGCGCGTCAACTCATGATGCGCACGCTGGACATCACCAAGGCTTGATCAGAGAGAACACCATGGCAACCGATACCCTCACCTCCGCCAGCCTGTTGGGCAACGTCACGCGCTACGAAGACGTCAAGAACAAATCGACGTCCAAAACCAGCGAAGACATGGGCAAGCAGGACTTCCTGACCCTGTTCACCGCGCAGCTGCAAAACCAGAACCCGCTGGAGCCCGTCAAAAACGAAGCCTTCGTGGCGCAACTGGCGCAGTTTTCGCAGCTCGAAGCGCTGACCAACATGCAAACCTCGTTGGACACGTTCGTGACTTCCATGTCCGGCGAACGCATGCTCAACAGTGCTTCGCTGATCGGCAAAAAAGTGGCGGTCAGCGATGCGCTCACGCAACTCACACAAGGCGGAACCATCGACGCCAGCATCGACCTGCCCGAAGGCGCTGCAGGCATCCAGATCAATGTGCACGATGCCAAGGGCAACCTGGTACAGGAACTGATTGCCGGGGCCCAGACGCCAGGCACGGTCCCCGTCCAATGGGATGGCAACGACGCCATGGGCAACCCCGCACCCACCGGTTTGTACCGCCTGACGGCCCAGGCCGTGGTCAACGGCAACACCACCAGCGTGGCGGTCAATGCTTTGTCAACGGTCCGCTCCATCGTGACCAACCCCACAGACGGCAGTGTCAGCGTCGAAATCGATGGCGGCAAGAGCATCCTGCTCAGCGACGTCAAGCGCGTGGGTCTCTGACCTGCACCCACCCACATTCCCAGATCCCCCCCGATTCACAGGAGCCATCCAGCATGTCGTTCTACACCTCGCTCACCGGACTGAACTCTGCCACCGCACAGTTGGCCGTCACCTCCAACAACATTGCCAACGTGGGCACCTCGGGCTTCAAACGCTCGCGCGCTGACTTCGGTGACATTTTCTCGACATCGCCACTGCAAAAATCGTCGAGCAACATCGGCCAGGGCGTGTCGCTCAAACAAGTGAGCCAGGAATTCAGCCAGGGCAACATCTCCACCTCGGGCAACTCGCTGGACCTGGCGATCACCGGCGACGGCTTCTTCCCCTTGAAATCGGCCGATGGTCTGCAAGAGGTTTACACCCGCAACGGCTCGTTCACCCTGAACGACCAGAACAACGTGGTCAACTCCACAGGGCAACGTCTTCAAGCCGCCTCGGTGGACTCCTCCGGCAAGGCCGATTTGACCAACCTCTCGGCCCTGACCATCCCCCCCAAAACCTCGGGCGAAGCGGTGGAAACCACCAAAATTCAGCTCGGCCTGAACCTGCCTGCCGACTCGGCCGTGATCTTTGCCGACTTTGACCGCACGAACCCCAGCACTTACAACAAAAGCACCGCCTTGACCGTGTACGACAGTGGTGGCAACGGCTACCTGGCCACGGTCTACTACGCCAAAACACAAAACGCGAGCCAGGACAGCCCTTACTCGAAATGGCAAACCTACTTTTTTGTGGGCGACAGCCAGGTCAAGCCCGCATTGCAACAAGCCACCGACGGTTTGAGCAGCGCGCTGTATGTGAACAAATACGGCGACGTGTTGCCCAAGAGCGACTCCCGTGTCGTGCCCAGTTCCGGCACCACCGAGATGTACACGCTGGACCAACTGACCGACACCCGCCTGTCCACACCCTCGTCTGCCGTGGGTGCCGCCTTGTCCAGCAGCACCTACATCAAACCGGCCTTGAGCGGCTTCACCGCAGGCACGACCAAACTGAACTTCAGCATCAAGGTCGATGGTTCCACCCTGCCACAAAACATCAGCTACACCATGACGGCAGCCGATGAAGACCCCGAAGTGCTGGCGCGCAACCTGGAAGTCAAGATCAACAACCAACTGGGCGTGCTGAGCACCGATCCACGCCATGGCATCTCCGTCGATTTCGATCCCGAAACCGCCAAATTTTCGATCGCTTCCGGCACCACCGGTGACGAATCCAGCATCGAAGTCAGCGCCTTTCAGCGCCAAACATCCAACATCACACTGAGCGGCAGCTTTGCCGTGGGCGACACGGTGTCGGCCAGCATCGATGGCTCCCAATACACCTACACCGTCAAGGCAGACAACACCGCCGCCGACGTGGCCGCAGGTCTGGCCGCCGCGTTCAACACGGGCAACGCCAGCGTGACCGCTGCGGCCAACAGTGCTGGCGTGCTGACCTTCACCGGCGGCGCAGACGGCGCGGCTTTCACCCCCACAGTCACCCTGTCGGCCAGCAACACCGGCACCGGCGCAGCCTCCAGCGTGACCACCAGCGCCGGCAGCACCACCGCAGACAGTGGCGCGCTCAATTTCCTGGGCTTGGAGAGTGGTCTGAGCACCTTGAAAGTGGCCGCCTCCTCCTCCGAGGCAGTTCGCGGCAAAGCCAGCGAACCGGCCAAGATGAACGGGGACACCATGACCATCAACACCACCAAAAACGTGGCCGTGGCGTCCTCCAACCAGAACTTTTTTGCCACGGTCGATGGCATTGCCAGCACCTTCACGGTGCCCGTCGGCTCCTACAGCATGGACAAGCTGGCCGAAGCCATCCAGAACCAGATCAACACCATCACCGACCCCGAAACAGGTCGCCAGGTCACAGGCGTCAAAGTGGCTTTTGACACCAAGACCAAGCAAATGACGTTCACGACCGGCACCACGGGCGACAACGCGTCCATCCAGGTCACGGGCTCGGCCGACTGGGGCCTGGCCAATACCGAGATGCAGTTTGGTGCGACCACCGACTGGGTCAAACTGTCCCACTACACAGAAAACGGTGCGCTGCAATACGTCAAGAACGGTGCGCAAACCGAAGACGCCTCCGAGCTGTCGACCAAAACCGAATGGTGGCCCGTGTACCTCGACCGTGGCGAGCTCAGCTTTGACCTGACCGGCAAACCCGTCTCACCCCTCTCTGCCATGCCTTTTGAAACTGCGTTCCTGGAAGGCGGCAAAGGGGCCTTGACCATGAAGATCGACTTCACCCAGTCGACCCAGTACTCCAGCGCCTTCGCCGTGCTGTCGCAATCGCAAGACGGTGCACCCGAAGGCGAATTGATGGGTCTGGACATTGGCGTGGACGGTCTGGTCAATGCCACGTATTCCAACGGCTCTCAGGTGTCGCTGGGCAAGATCGTGCTGGCCAACTTCTCCAGCCCGACCGGCTTGCGCCAAGTGGGTGACGCCAGCTACCTGGCATCGGCCACCTCCGGCAACGCCAAGATCGGCGAAGCCGGATCGGCCGGTTTCGGTTCGATCCGCGCCGGTGCCACCGAACGCGCCAACGTGGACTTGACGCAAGAGCTGGTGGACCTGATCACCGCACAGCGGAACTTCCAGGCCAACGCCAAAGCGATCGAAACCAGCAGCACGATGACCTCCGCGATCATCAACATCCGTTCTTGATGCGCTGACGCACCCCCATCTGAACCACTGAGAAAAACACCATGGACCGCCTTGTCTTCACCTCCAACGCCACCATCAAGGAGCAGGCCACCGCCCGCCAGGTGTTGGTCAATGAACTGGCCAACGTGTCCACGGTGGGTTTCAAAAGCAGCTACGACGTGGCGTTGCAATCGGTCAAGGCGGAAGGCCCGGGTTTTGATTCGCGCATCCAGGCGCAGGCCGTGGCCCGCGATTTGATTCGCATGGAACCCGGCCCCATCATGGCCACAGGCCGCCCATTGGACATTGCCCTGGCCGACAAGGCGGTGCTGGCCGTGCAGGCCTCCAACGGGGATATGGCTTTCACGCGCCGTGGCGACTTGAGAGTCAACGCCCAAGGGCAAATGGAAAACGGCTCTGGCCACCTGGTGTTGGGCGCTGGCGGCCCCATTGCCGTGCCCCCGGGCATGATGGTCACCATCAACCCCGATGGCACGGTGTACGCCCGAGACCCGGCCCAAACCGGCCCTGCGGCCTCGGTGTTCATCGACCAATTGCGACTGCGCGATGGCACCGACGTGAAGCTGGGGCGTCGCGCGGATGGTTTGTTCAAGGTGGACGGACAACCCGACGGCACCGACATCGCGGAGGGCAACATGCCCCCCAAACTGATTCCCCAGGCGCTGGAAGGCAGCAACGTCAGCGCCATTGAAGCCATGACCCGACTGATCGACCACTCGCGCAGCTTCGAAACCCAAATTCGCATCATCAAGGAAACCAAGGGACTCGACGAGTCCGGGTCCACCATGATGAAAAACGCTTGAAGAACTGACAGGAGAACACCATGGATGCATCAATGTGGATTGCCAAAACCGGCTTGGACGCGCAACAAACGCGCATGTCGGTTATCTCCAACAACTTGGCCAACGTCAACACCACGGGCTTCAAGCGCGACCGTGCGTCGTTCGAGGACATGCTCTACCAAAACCTGCGCCAACCCGGCGCCCAGGTCGGTGCCGACGCACAGGCGCCCACCGGCCTGATGCTGGGCACGGGTGTGCGCATCGTCTCGACAGAAAAGACCCATGCACAAGGCAGCCTGGTCACCACCAAGAACGCACTCGACCTAGCGGTTCAGGGGGAAGGCTTCTTCCAGATCGCCCAGGCCGACGGCACCGTGGCCTACTCCCGTGACGGGGCGTTCAAGCTGTCTTCCACAGGTCAATTGGTCACGGCCAACGGCGCGGCATTGCAGCCCGCCATCACCATCCCGCCCAACGTGTCCAGCATCACCGTGGGCCAGGACGGCACGGTCTCGGTCGAGGCCGCTGCAGGCGGCGGCACCCAGGTGCTGGGACAAATCCAGATTGCCCGCTTTGTGAACCCAGCCGGTCTGCAATCGATCGGTCAAAACCTGATGAAGGAAACCACGGCCAGCGGTGCACCCCAGGTCGGCCAGCCCGGCCTGGCCGGTGCCGGACAGCTCATGCAGGGCGCACTGGAAGCCTCCAACGTGAACGTGGTGGAAGAAATGGTCAACATGATCGAGACCCAGCGCGCTTATGAAATCAACTCCAAAGCCATCTCGGCCGTGGACGGCATGCTGCGCTTCCTGAACAACAACATGTAAGCGCACCATGAAAAAGACACCCATTTCATCTTGCGGCCTCTGGCTCTCTTTGGCCCTGGCATCGGTCTTGACCGGCTGCGCCTCGCCCAATGCGCCCATGGCCCACAGCCCCCAATTCACCCCCGTGTTGCCGGTCGCCATCGAAAAGCCCCGCATGGCCACAGGCGCCATCTACAACGGACGGCAAAGTGACAACTGGTTTGGCCGCGTGCGCGCCTACAACGTGGGCGATGTGATCACCGTCTTGCTCAACGAATCCACCCAGGCCGGTCGCACCCAAACAGGCAGCGTCAAACGCGCCGCCAAAAATGACGTGATTCCCTCCGCACTCAGCGCTCCTGGTGGCTTGAACGCCAAGCTGCAAGGCATGCGTCTGCCCAAAGTTTTGGGTCTCAACCCCCAAGGTATTTTCAATGGCGTGGACTTGAGCAAGGCCAACATCGAAAGCGTGGGCGGCGGTGAAGCCGACCAGCAAGCCAGCCTGACCGGTGACGTGTCCGTGACGGTGAGCGAAGTGCTGGCCAACGGCAACCTGATGGTGCGCGGCGAGAAACAACTGGCCTTGACTGAAGGCGCCGAGATCATCCAGGTCAGCGGCATCATTCGCCCCGAAGACATTTCGCCCAACAACACCGTGCAGTCGCGCCGCTTGGCCAATGCCCAAATTGCCTACCGTGGCACAGGCGACATGGCCAACGCCGCCAAAGCCGGTTGGGGCACTAACGCCCTGATGAAGTTCTGGCCTTTTTAACGCAACGGCACGCTGGAATACCTCATGAAATCCGCCCTCTTTTCCCTCCTCTTGTTGCTTGGCTTGTCGGGCTCGGCCTGGGCTGACCGCGTTAAGGACCTGGCCTCGGTGGCCGCTGGCCGCACCAACCAGTTGATCGGTTATGGCCTGGTGGTCGGTTTGCAAGGCACGGGCGACGGTGCCGATGTGTCGTTCACCGCGCAAAGCATGAAAGCCATGCTGGCCCGTTTGGGTGTGGGCATTGACGGCCCGCTGTCTGACTTTGAACAAAACGCCACCAGTGGCAAGATCGACATCAAAAACGTGGCCGCCGTGATGGTGACCGCCGAGCTGCCCGGTTTTGCCAAGCCAGGGCAAAAAATCGACATCAACGTCTCGGCCATCGGCAAAGCCAGCAGCCTGCGCGGCGGCAATTTGCTGCTGACCAGCCTGCGCGGTGTGGACGGCGAAATCTACAGTCTGGCGCAGGGTGCCCTCACCGCCACCGGTGTGGAAACCAGTGCAGCGGGCTCCAAAGTCAGCATCGGCGTGCCCACCTCGGCGCGCATTCCTGGCGGAGCCACGGTCGAACGCATCGTCGACACCCCATTTGAGAAAACGGACCATGTGGTCATGAACGTGCGTGAGTCGGACTTCACCACCACCACCGCCATCGTCAATTCGATCAACAAGAATTTTGGCCAAGGCACCGCACAAGCCCTGGACGGCATGTCCTTTGCCATCAAGGCCCCCAGCGACATGTCGCAGCGCGTGGCCTTCCTGAGCATGGTTGAAAACCTCGATGTCGTGCCCGGCGAACCGCCAGCACGCGTGGTCGTCAACTCGCGCACCGGCACCGTGGTCATCAGCCGCAACGTGCGTGTCACCGCCGCCGCTGTGGCGCACGGCACGATCTCGGTCGCCATCTCGGCCACCAACGAAGTCTCGCAACCCAACGCCTTGTCACGCGGCCAAACCGCAGCGGTGCAAAACGCCGACATTGCCGTGTCCGAACCGAAAAATCCGATGTTCCTGTTCCAGCCCGGCGTGGACTTGCGCCAGGTGGTGGACGCCGTCAACCAGGTGGGGGCCACACCCTCGGCCTTGATTGCGATTTTGGAAGCCCTCAAAAGCTCGGGCAGCTTGCGTGCCGAGTTGATCGTGATCTGAAGCGAGAACAGCCATGAGCGACCTGTCCACCAACACCTCCAGCAGTTATCTGGACTTCAACGCCCTGGCGCGTTTGAAGGGTGAGGCTGCGCGCGACCCGTCCAAAGCCATTCGCCAGACCTCCGAGCAATTCGAGGCCTACTTCATCCAGCAGATGATGAAAACCATGCGCGAGTCCGTTGACAAAAGCGACCTGGTGGAAGGCGGCAACATGGACATGTACCAGGACCTGATGGACAAAGAACTCTCGCTGCAAATGGTCAAACGCGGCGGCATGGGCCTGGCCGACATGATGGAGCGCCAGATGCACCGCGCGCAAGACCTGAGCACCCAAGACGCTTTGCAACTGCGCCAACCCGATGCCAAGGCCATGCCGCTGAACCCACCGCGTGAAGCCATGCCGATCAAGCCAGAGGCCATCAAGGCCTATGAACTGGAACGCGTCAGCGGCTTCAAACTTGACACCACAACAGGAGCACGGCCATGAGTGACTTGCTCAGCATCGGCAGCTCGGGCGTCGGCGCCTACCAACGTGCGCTGGCCACGGTGTCGAACAACATCGCCAACGTCAGCACCGACGGCTACACACGCCAAAATGTGTCGCTCAGCTCCAACCAGCCACGGCAACTGGGCAACAGCTACCTGGGCACGGGCGCCCGCTTTGATGCCGTTCAGCGCCAGTACGACGCCTTTGTGGAATCCAATTTGCGCAACAGCAACAGCGATCTGGAAAGCCAGAAACCCCTGCTGTCTTACGTCAACCGCCTGATCGATGTGATGGGCGATGAAAGCATTGGCCTGACCACCGCCATGAACCGGTTCTTCGAATCGTCCAGAGACTTGGCCAGCGACCCGGCCTCGGTGGTCTCGCGCAGCACCTTCTTGCGCGATGCCGAGGGCCTGGCGGCCCGTTTCCAACAACTGGCCGGCCAGTTTGACCTGCTCAACAACGAAACCCGCCAATCGGTTGAAACCGATGTGGGCCAAATCAACTCCTTGACGCAACAGCTGGGTTTGCTGAACAAGCAAATGGTCAAGCACAGCAGCGCCGCCAACCAGCCGTCCGAATTGCTGGACCAGCGTGACCGCTTGCTGCGCGAACTGTCCGGCCTGATTGCTGCCAAAACCAAGTTCGAGCCGAACGGCTCTGTCCTGGTCAGCGTGGGCGACACCCTGGACCAAGGCATCCTGGTGCAAAACTCGACCGTGCGCGCCATCAGCGTGTCACCGTCGAGCCTGGACCCGAACAAGCTCGAATTTGTCATCGACGCCTATGGCAACCCCGAAACCATGCCCGGCATCAGCAGCGGCAAGATCGGTGGCGTCATGGGCTTCCGTGACCAGGTGTTGCAGCCGGCCTTCAACTCGCTCAACGATCTGGCCCGCGTCATGGCGCAAGAAATCAATGCCGTGCACCGCGATGGGGTAGACGCCGAAGGCCTGCTGGGCGGTGACCTGTTTGCCTTCAGCGCCGACAAGCCTTTGCAGGCCGCAGGCATGCAAATGATTGTGCAAGACGCCAACCGCGTTGCAGCAGCGGGTCAATTCCGGGTGATTGACGACCCCCTGAACAGTGGCACCGTGCAAGCACGTGTGCAGTACGCCGCGCCCGAATTTGCAGGCCCGACCCAATTGCTCGGTGATCTGGGACTGGCCCAGACCCCCCAGGTGGGCAGCCTGACGGTGACCACCAGTCCCAACCAGCCTTTTGCCAGCCTGGGCCTGGTGCCCGTGGGCACGCAAGACCTGTCACTGACCCTGCAAAACCCCACGTCCACCCAATCGTTTCAGGTGCTGACCCGCGATGGCCGCCATCTGCTGGGTCAGGCACTGAGCGCCGCCGAACAAGCCCTGCTGATCAAACCCAGCAACGGCATGGAAGCGGGTGCCACCTACAGCACCGCCAACCTCAATGCCAGCGGCACAAACACCTACCTGGAGATGGACATCTTCATGGGCGCCAAAGCCGATGTGGGCCTGGTGCAGCAATTCAACGCCACCAGTGGCGATGTGCTGACCCCGACCAAGACCGCGGCCGTGCTCACGGGCAACACCTTCGCGCCCTCTTCTGGCGGCATCGCTGCGGGCACCCTCACCCTCAATGGCCGCGCTCTGACCGCACTGGCCGGGCCCCTGACCCTGAGCTCGGTGGTCAACTGGCTGAACACCGAAACCGCCAACACCGGCGTCACAGCCAGCGCGACCGACGGGAAATTGGTGCTGTCACGCGACAGCGCCAACACCACCGACGACATCCGACTGGGCATGGGCAGCAATGGCACCCCTGCCGACCTGAGTCGCCTGGGCTTTGACACCCGCATCTCTGTCAAGGGCGGCACCACCGACGACCTGCTGGTCTTTGTGACCGACCACAGTGGCACGGTGGACAGCGCCACTGTGAGCGCTCAATTTACCGGCATCGAAGGCAGCATGAAACAAACCTTGCGGGCCTCGCCCCTGCAAGTGAGCTTCACCTCCGAGAGCAGCTACCAGATTGTGGACACGGCCACCGACACCGTGGTGGCCGAACGCAGTTTGATCGTCGACCCCAACTCACCCACACCCAGCCTGACGTACCGGGGCTTGAAGCTGGAGTTTTCAACCGCGCCCAAAACTGGCGATGTGTTCACCATCGATGGCAACACCGACGGCATCGGCAACAACGAAGCCATGCTGCGCATGGTGGCGCTGGAAGACGCCGCCATCATGCCCGGCGGCCTGACCATGACCGAAGCCTACATCGAGCGCGTGAACGAGGTCGGCAGTGTGGCCAGGCAAGCGGCCATCGCCGAACAAGCCCTGAGCGTGGTGTACCAGCAAGCGCAAGAAGCGCGCGACGGCGTCTCGGGTGTGAGCCTGGACGAAGAAGCCTCGGCGTTGGTGCGCTTTCAACAGGCGTACCAGGCCAACGCCAAGGTCATGCAAGTGGCCATGGCTTTGTTTGACTCCATCTTGCAAGTGCGCTGACCGGAGGCCGCATGAAAATTTCCACCTCGTTCCTGTTTGACCGCGCCACCGAGCGCATGAGCACAATCCAGAACAAGCTGGCCACCACCCAGGCCCAAATGGCCGAGTCCAAGCAAATTCTCTCGCCCAGCGACGCACCCGACCAGGCCGCCGCCATCCAGCGTTTGAAAGGCGAAGTGCAACGACAAGACAGCCACATGCGCACACTGGATGTGGCCATGCGCCGCTACACCGCCGAAGAAACCGCGCTGTCGGCGTCCAACGACATCCTGATCCGCATGAAAGAGCTGGGCCTGCAAGCGGCCAACGAAACCATGGCCGCCGAAGACCGCCAAGCCGTCGGCATGGAAATGAAAGCCCTGCGCAACCAGCTGCTGAGCCTGGGCAACACGCGCGACGACAGTGGCAATTACCTGTTTTCGGGCACCCGGGTGAACACCCCGGCCTTTGCCGAAGACGCCACTGGCCAAGTGATCTACCAGGGCGACCAGACGCAAACGCGCATTCCGGCCGGGGTGGAGCGCACGGTGCAATTCACCCGTGCCGGCACCGACGTGTTCAGCCGCGTGGTGCGTGAAAATCCCGACCAAAGCACCACCAGCGTGGGCTTTTTTGACGCCCTGGACCAAATGATCGAAGGCGTCAACAGCAACCAAACCGCAGACATTCAGCAAGGCATTGGCGACGTGACCCAGATGCACAACAGCCTGACTTTGTCGCAAGCCCAAAACGGCTCGGACCAGACCGTGGTGCAATCCCAGCTGGATGTGCTGGACGAGACCGCGCTGCGCTTCAAGTCCACCCTGTCCGACATCGAAGACCTCGACTACGCCGAAGCCATGACACGCATGAACAAGGAAATGATGGCCCTGGAAGCGGCCATGGGCAGCTTTGCCAAGATCTCCGGTTTGTCCCTTTTTGAATACATCCGGGGTTGATGCAGGCAGCACCACTCAAGTTTTTCGGACTCGTTCCGATTCTCTGAACTGACCACTGTCGTCACCCCTCCACCAGCGAAACCACCCCATGGCCACCAGCAGCATTGTCAGCACCCTCGGCGCCGGTTCCGGCATCGACGTGAAAAGCCTGGCCCAAGGTTTGGTGGACGCCGAAAAGGCCCCCAAAAAAGAGCGCATCGACGCCAAGATCGCCCAGTCCGAGGCCAAGATCACCGGCTACGGTGCCGTCAAGTACGCCCTGTCCCAACTGCAAACCGCTTTTGGCAAGCTCAACGACGCCAGCGACTTCAGCTCCATCCAGCCCAACAACACCCAAGCCGCAGCTTTTGGTGTGACGGCCAGCACCACGGCAGATGCGGGCAGCTACAGCATCGAGATCTTGCAAACCGCCCAGGCGCAGCGCACGTCCAGCAGCAACTTTGCAGACCGCGCCACGCCACTCAATGGCGGCGCTGCCTTCAGCCTGAACCTGAGCTTGGGCGGTGTGAGCCAAACCCCCATTGCGGTCACCACCGCCACCCCGGCGGGCATGGTCAACGCCATCAACGGGGCCAAACTGGGCGTGAGCGCACAACTCATCAACACCGGCAGCGGCTACAACGTGGTGCTGACCGGCGCAACCGGCGCGGCGCAATCGTTCAGCATGACCAGCGACGACGGCACCGGCACGGCCGTAGCGGGTGTCGAATTTGCCACCACCCTGCAAAGCGCCACCGATGCCAGCTTCAAGGTCAACGGTCTGGCGGTGACTCGCAGCAGCAACACCGTGACCGATGTGATCGACGGTGTCACGCTCGACCTGTACGCGAACACCACCGGTGCCGCCCGGCTGGACCTGAACCGCGACACCGCCAGCATCAAGGAAAACCTCAACGGCCTGGTCACCGCTTACAACGACTTTGAGGAGACCCTCAAGATCCTGGGCGACCGGTCCAGCGAAGTCGAGGCCTATGGTGGCGCACTGGCCGGTGAAAGCATTTTGCAAACGGTACGCACCCAGGTGCGGTCCATGATCACCAACAACTCCAGCACCCCAGGCACCACCGTCAAAGCCGCGCGCGATGTAGGCCTGAGCCTGGACCGCTACGGCAAGCTCAGCCTCAACGAAAGCAAACTCGACGCGGCCCTGCAAAGCAACTTCAGCGAAGTGTCCACCCTGTTCAGCGCGGGCACCAACAACAAAAGCGTCTACAGCACGGCCCCTGCTGGCGTGGCTGGCGACGCCTTCAGAAGCATCGGGAAAATGTTGCTGTCGACCGGCCTGATCGACACCCAAAGCGAAAGCACCACCGCCAAGATTGCCCGCTACAAGGAAGACCTCGTGGTGCTGGAAGACCGCATGGAAAAGTTGCTCACCCGCTACATGAGCCAGTTCAGCATCATGGACAGCATTGTGGGCAGCAGCAGCAGCACACGCGAAGGCCTCAAGAGCACCTTCGAAGGCATGATGGCGTCCTACACCAATTGAGGCCGGCTAGGAGACTCCTTGTAGGAGCGCGCCCCTGCGCGCGAAGGCATTCGGCCGCAGGGGCGGCCTCCCACAAAAACCAGCACCTTGTACAAAAACCAGGAAAACAGGCCGTCAGTCCAGACGCCGCAACTGGCTTTCGATCTGGGCGACTTGCCGCACCTTGACCTCGTCCAGGCCCAATAACTGGGCTGCCGGGCTGGAAAACAAGGCCGCATGCTCGAGGAACAACAAGCGATTTTTCGGCAACAACAACTGCCCTGCCGCCTGCGGCTGGGTTGGGGCCCATTCGCGTGAGAGCGCTTGCGTCAGCGCCTCCTGGGTCTGTGGCAAGGTGCTGGCCAGGATGTCGGCCTCTTGCACCAGAACGGCCAGGCAATCACGTTGGCGCAGATCGAACTTTTGCGACCGCACCGCCAGATGGAATGATTTGACGCGCGTGGGGTCGGTGGCCATGATGCAGTGCGCCAGACTCTGGCCATCGGTTTCGGTCACCCCGGCCGCCTGCAGCAAGGGTTGCAAATCCTGCACGGCACGCGCTTCAAACTCACCCGGATGGCCATTGGAGCCACCGGGGTGCAAGAAATCATGCCCGGCCATGATATCCAAGGCCAACGCGGCCACCGGGGGGCTGTCCGCGCCAGGCACCTTCAAAAAGCGCGAGGCCAGCAGCAAGTACGTCATGCACACCAGCGTGTCGCCAATGTGCAAACGGTTGTGGTAGTCCGGCTCTTGGCCTTGGGCATGCCGCCGTGCACCATCGCGCTCAACTTGTTCGGTCACCGACCGCCCGAACGCCCGCAGCGCGTGCGCACGCGAGCCCGCGCGTGGCGAAGCCAGGTCCAGCCGATGCCAGGCACGCTCGAAAACCAGTGGCAAACCAGGCCAAGCGCGCGGCCAAGGGCGCCGCAGGTTGCGCAGCGCCGTGGTGAGTTGTGACAAAGTGGGCATCGCGGCCAGAGAGGCTTGATCGTCCATATCAGGCTTTCGTGCGCAAGGCGTTTTGCATGTTCTGCTGGAGCATCATGGCTTCAAACACGGCTGTCAAAATCGGCGAAGCCGTTTTGAGCATGCCACGCAGGCCCTCGGCGGTGATCTCGAGGAGGACCGTGCCATTGCCAGCCAGCGCTGTCGCGCCCCGAATCCCCCCTTGCAACATGGCCTGCTCGCCAAACGAATCGCCCTCGCGCAAGGTGGCAAAAACCGCACCCGTGTTTTTGTCGGCCATTTGAATGGAACCCGACTGGATGAAATACAACTTGTCCGCCGGTTCCCCAGCCTTGAACAGGATTTGGCCCTCTTCGAGCCGAATTTCGTCAAAAGTACTCATGACAGCAATGGCGGTGGTGAGGTCAGTTGCAGCGTGCGCATGACGGTGGATTTGAGAATGCCTTTGAGGCCAGGGGGCATGTTCTTGACCAGCTTGGAGATGACATAAATGGGAAAAACGCGCACCTGCACATCGTCCACGGCAATGGCATCCATGTTGTGCGGCACGCCGCCAACCCCTTCGGCCAGACCAATCACACTGCCCGGCCCCAGCCGGAAGATGTCATCCCCTTTGACCCCGAGCACAGCACCCTTGATCACAAAGTATGCCGAGCTGACCGGCTCACCTTGCCGGGCAAAACGGGTTTTGGCACGGATCAGGGAAGTGCTCAATTCGGACGAGCCCCACAAGGAAAAATACAAGCGCTCATTGGCATTGAGCTTGCCTGAATGGTAGAGCTGCAAACTTTGCTCAGAGTACGGGTCACGCACACCCAAAGCATGCAAATGCTCGATGTTGACGGAAAAGGAGGCGGCAACGTATTTGCTGGTGCTCATGCCATCCCCCGACAAAGAGACTGAGAAAAAATAACAAATTTCATGAAATCAACAAATTTTGTAACGGGCCATGCCCTGTCGCGCCATCACAACCGTTCTGGAGACCCGCCAACTGCCGATCCATCTTTCGCTCCAACAGCCATCAGATGCACACGTTTCAAGGATAGCATCGATTTCTCCACCACCCTGCACAACGCGCATTCTGTACGGCGGCCCGGCCTGCCATGTGGACATCCAGCGCGCCACACCCCCAAGGGGTGACCGTCAGCCTCAACCGCTCGGCAAGACATGGGCCAACGGGCTCAAAGGCAGTGCTGGGGCTTTCAGGCCTCCGACCAGGTAACGATTTTTACAAATTTTAAGAACATTGGTATTTATACCAACAAATACATCAAAAAAACAAATTTAAAATGCCACAATTGTTATCATTCGTAAAAAACATCCTGTGTACCCGGTTTGCGCGCCGGTTGTGCCTCTTTCTTCCAACGATTCTCACTGTTGACACCACTACCCATGAACCACCTCAGCGTCAAAATTCGCCTTTTCCTACTGGTCGGCTTGCTCTCTCTGGTGTCCATTGTGGTGGGCCTGATGGGGTTGCGGGGCATGGCAGAAACCGTCGGCGGCCTGCGCACGGTTTACGAAGACCGCGTGGTCCCCTTGCGTGACCTCAAGGTGATTGCCGACATGTATGCCGTGAACATTGTGGACACCACGCACAAAGTGCGCAACGGCAACATCGACTGGGCCGAAGCCCGGAAGAATTTGCAAGAGGCGCGCCTCAGCATTGACAAAACATGGAAGGCGTACAAATCCACCTTCTTGGTCGAAGAAGAAAAAAAACGGGTCGCCGTCATTGAACCGATGCTGGCACAAACCGAGGCCACCCTCAACACCCTGCAAGCCATCTTCGAAAAAGAAGACAAGGAGGCAGTCAGCCGCTTCAGCATCGAGGTCTTGTACCCGGTGATTGACCCGATCAGCACCCAATTTTCCGAGCTGATCGAAGTCCAACTGAATGTCGCCAAAGCCGAATACATCTATGAAAGTGCGCAATACGAACAATCCAGGCTCATCAGCATCGGTTTGCTGGTGGTTGGCAACCTGGCCGGCGTCTTGCTGGCGCTGTGGATCGTCGGCTCCGTGATCAAACCCTTGGGTCTGGTGCAAGAAGTCGCGCAGCGGGTCTCGCAAAATTTTGACTATTCAAGCCGCATCGATGTCACCCAGCGCGACGAGGTGGGACAGACAGCACGTGCCTTCAATACCTTGCTGCAAGCCCAGCAAACGGCCATTGGACAAGTCAACCGCGTGGTTCAGCACCTGGCCAACGGCGATCTGAGCCAGCGCATCGAAGGCGAAATGCAAGGCGACCTGGCGCAGATGAAAACCGCCATCAACAACTCGCTGGATACCGTGCAACGCACGATGAGCGGCTTCAACGGTTTGTCGCAGGCTTTGTTGCACGGACAATTCGATCACGCGATCGACTACAGCCAAAGCCGTGGCGAATTCCAGCAAAGCCTGGCGCAAGCCCATAAGGCTTTGCAATCCTTGCACCGCATGATTGGCAACGTCGATGAGGTCATGGGCGCGGTGGCGGGCGGCAATCTGACCCAACGGGTGCAGATCGAAGCCACGGGTGACCTGCTGCGCCTGAAGCGCAACATCAACAGCTCGCTGGATGCCCTGGGCCAAGCCCTGGGTGCGGTGCACGACAGCACGCGCCAGGTGGCCGCGGCAGCCAACCAAACCAGCACCGCCATCGGTCAGATTTCAGACGGCGCGCAGAACCAGACCCATGCCATTGGTCAAGTGGCACTGGCCATCAAACACACAGCCGAGTCGGTCACCGATGTGTCGCGCAACACCGCCATTGCCAGCCAGAAATCCCGTGAATCCATGGCCATCATGCACACAGGCATGGACAAGATGAACCAGATGGTTCAGGTGGTGAACAACATCTCCGTGAACTCGGACAAGATCAACAAGATCACCGAAGTGATCGAAAAGATCGCCAACAAAACCAACCTGCTCTCACTGAACGCCGCCATTGAGGCCGCCCGTGCAGGCGAGCACGGCAAAGGCTTCTCTGTGGTGGCCGAAGAAGTGGGCAAGCTGGCCGCCAGCAGCGCCGAAAGCTCGCAAGAAATCGCCCGCCTGGTGCAACAAGCGGTGACGGAAACAGCGCAAGCGGTGGTGGTGGTGCAAGAGGTCAGCCACGACATGTCGGTGATCGAAAGTGGTTCGCAAGAAACCGACCAAATGCTCCAGCGCATTTCAGCGGCGCTGGAACAGCAATCGGCCGCGGTCGAAGAAATCAACTCCAACCTCAGCAGCCTGGACCGCATTGCCGTGAGCAACGCGGCGGCTTCCGAGGAAATCACGGCCACGGTGATCGAGCTGTCCAAACTGGCCGAACAAACACGCCAGGACCTGGGACGCTTCAGCGTCTAAGGCGTTTTTTGTGGGAGGCCGCCCCTGCGGCCGAAGCATTCGCGCGCAGGGGCGCACTCCCACAAGGTTCGGTCGCTCTCCCACACGGTTCGTTATTGCTTCCACAGGGTTCGTTCGTCACCGTGTAGCACCTCGCAAAAAAAAGCCACAAGGCCCTGAATTTCAGGGCCTTGTGGCTTTTGGCTTTGTGGGGCTCAGGTGGTGGCGGCACCCAGCGGTGCCATCCGCATCAGGTCCGTCGGGCATCCAGCAATTGCTGGACCTGCGCGATCAATTCCACCCCTTTGAATGGCTTGGGCAAACTCGCATCCGCACCCGGCACCTGGATGTTGTCGATGCCAAAGCGCTGCATGATGTTGCGCGTGCTGCCCGAGACCACAATCACCGGCACGTCGGGGTAGCCGGTGCGCAGTTGCTGCACAAAATCAATGCCGTTCATCTTGGGCATCACCAAGTCGGTGATGATCAAATCGATCGCCCCGGCGCTCAGGCACTCCAGCGCCAGTTGCCCATTGGCAGCGGTGATCACCTGGTAACCCTGCATTTCCAGCATCTCCTGCACGCCGGCCCGGAGTAACTCTTCGTCTTCCACCAGCAAAATGGTGGTGTTGGTGTTTGGCATGGTGTGTGTTTCTGTAGATGTGGTGGAACTCACGCTTGCACGCAAGGCAATCCGATGGTGAATGTGGTACCCAAATCGGGCTGTGATACGCATTCGATCGTGCCCCCCATTTGGGTGATAATGCTGCGCACCATGGCCAGCCCCAGGCCAGTGCCCTTGCCGACTTCTTTGGTGGTGAAAAATGGCTCAAAAATACGCGACATGATTTCGGGTGGGATGCCGCTGCCGTTGTCAGACACGGCAATGGAGACATGCGCTGCATCGGGGCGTCCCAACTGGATACGGATCAAGCCATCACGCCGGTCGCCAATGGCATGGCTGCCGTTGACGCACAAGTTGACAATGACCTGCTGCAGCGTGCCACTTTGGCCACGCACCATGACCCCGGAGCCCAAAGCCGCAGCGTCCACCACGATGTCGATGCCCTTGAGGGTGGCGTGCAGCAAGCCTTGGGTTTCTTCGATCACCGTCAACAGATCAAAGGGCGCCAGGTTGTCTTGCTCATCGTGCACGCTGCCGTCTTCCTCCAGCCGCTTGCGCTCCCGGCCCAAGGCATTGAGCTTGAGCACGATGTCACGCGCCCGGGTGGTCGCCTGCAGGATGGCCGACAGGTTCTTGGCGGCCTTGGTCTCGGTGCCGAGCTTCATCTCCACAAGTTCGGCGTGGTTTTGAATCACCCCCAGCAAGTTGTTGAAGTCGTGGGCCACACCAGCCGCCAGTTGACCCAGCGCATCCAGCCGCTGAGACTGCTCGACCTTTTGCACCATGCGCAAATTCTCGGCCTCTTTTTCCTTGATTTCGCGCATGTCCTTGATGGTCACCACCGCACCCGTGAGGCGGTTGTAGGGGTCCACCAGGGGCGAAGCGGTCAACACCACCGGCAGCAAACTTTCTTGCTGGCGGTGCAACACCATCCACTCAATGTTGTGCATGCGCCGAATCATGAACGCGCACAAGGCATCCAGATCGGGAATCATCCACACCATCATCTCGTCATTGCCCACAGACGCCTGAGGCACCAGCAAGGTGGGCAGCCGCATGACCGGGGCATTGCCCGCACGCCAGGCCACTTCAATCACCAGCGGGTCTTGACCCGCAGCGTCCACCTCGGTCTGGTCGCGCAACGCCAAGAGCTCACGACTGGTTTGCTCGGCCAGCAACAGCGGCTCGGACGTCGATTGCGGTGGCACCATCAAACCCAGCAAAGCACAAGCGGTGGGGGTGGCCCAACGCAGGCGGCCCATGCGGTTGGCATACAGCAAGGGAATGGGCAAGGACTGCACCAACGACGGGTCCTGGGCCAGGTCTTGCACCAGGCGGCGCAACAGCCAGGCCGTCTGCAAGGGCAACCAATACGCCAGGTCATGCCCTTTTTGCTGCCCCGGCAAAAGCTGGTGCACCGGCTGCAACGCGGTGCTGGCCTTGTCACTGCCCAGCAAATCCAGCGCCATGGGGTTGGCACTGCTCACGCGCCCATGACGGTCCAGACGCAACACGCCATCTTGCATGGCGTCCATGCTCATCTCCAGCAACTGGTGCTGGGCGCGAATCTCTTCGCTCTTGTTCACCAAGCTGGAGACGTCGTGCAAGTTGATCACCGTCTGCTGCGGCATGCCGGTGGCATCGGCCAAAAACGAAGAGCTCACCCGCACAGGGATGTGCGTGCCCGAGCGATTGCGCAGCTTGGCGATCATGGCCTCTTCGTCACCCGGGGTGAGTTTTTGCAAGATGGTCGAATTGACCACACCCCAAGGCAGGTCGCGTTCGCCGCGCACCAGCACCAGCGTCGCCCGCTCGCCCAGCAACTGGTGGTTGATCAAGCTGATCTCCACGCGGTGCACCGTCTGCCCCGCGTGAAAGCGCATGCCCATGGACTGGCCAGAGCCGGAGTGGTAATAGCTCTCGTCGCCGGACAACAAGGCCTGCAAATCGTGCAATTCATCGGGCGGCACATCTTGCAACAAGGCCCAAAATGAAGTGCCTTTCAACTGATCGATGCCACAGCCGAGCAACTGCGCCATGCGGTGATTGGCCTCCAGAATCCGGCCACTGCTGTCGATCAAGGACGCGCCCAGCAGGTTCTCCGTCAGAACCTCACGGTAAGCGTCCGGGTTTTGCACGCCCAGCCGTGTGAGCATGTGCCCATAGCCCTTGAAAATCGACAGCAGGCGCGTCTCGTCCTCTTCGAACAACAAACTGCTGGGCTGCCCCATCAGCAAATCACGGTCAAACCCGGTCAGCTTGAGCAAGGCCGGGTTGCAGTCCTGAATGCGCCCTGCCCGGTCCACCACCACCAGGCCACTGTCCATGTTGCCCAAAATGTCGTTGACATAGGTCATTTGCTTTTTGAGCGCGACCTCGCTGGCTTGCAATTTTTCATGGTGATCCTGCAGCTCGCGGGTCAACTCATTGGCCCGCGACAGGGAGGCCTGCAAGGTCTCACGCGTACTGGCCGATTGCATCGCCACGGCAATGGCCACCGACACAGGCTCCATCAGCGCCTCCAGATGGGCGGGCAAGGCCTGCGCCGAGGTCATGAGCAACACGCCCCGCACCTGCGCCTCGATGACCAGCGGCACAAACACCGTGTCGGTCTGGTCCGGGCGGCGCAGCGTTTGCCAAATCGCCGAGGGCATCTCCCCGTTGTGCAAAATGGTCTTGCTGGCCGCCAAAGCCTGCAACCCTGCATAACTGCAAGCAATCTGTTCAGGCAAGGCCAACGACTGGTCCAGAGCTGAACTCTGACGGCGCAGCCGACATTCGGCATGCAGTCGCTGGGCAGCCGCGTCGGGCTCCAGCACATAGATACCGCAAGCGCTGAGCCCCAGGAAACGGATCAGGGTCTGAGAAACCAGATCTGCCAAGGCTTGCGGTGTGTGGTCATGGCGCACCGTTTCATGGATCAAGGCCAGTCCTTGGTCACGCCAGGCACGCTGTTCGTGGTGGATCTGCGCATTTTGCAAATTGCCGACCACCGTGGTCAGATCGCCCCAAACGCCCCGACCGCCCTGGCCCAACACCTTGCGCGCCCGTTCGAGCTGCCCTTGTGCCAACAACAGCGTCACGCGCGCCAATTGCACAGGCGCCGTGCCCAAATGGCCCAGATCAAGTCGCCACCAAGCCCAGGCCGCCGCCAGCACCCAGGCACTGCCCAGCGCCCCACCCAGCCACCACAGGCCCTGGCTTGACGGTGCCACCAACACCCAACCCAAGACAAAAACGCCAGCCACCCCCAACCCGATCAGGCAAAACCACACTTTGGGCGTCCACGCGCGAAACAGGTTCATACAATTGCGTTCTCTAAAATACGAAAGGCACCAAAATTATCAAAATTCAAACAAAAAACAATTCCAAGCCACACAGAACAAGTTATCTTTTTCGCCCAAAGATGACAATTATTGGCGATTTTTTTGATAGAATCATGAACGGCACGGAGAAAATTTGAATGACCACGATTTTGCTAGTTGATGACGAAGATCTTTTGCGCGAAGGTGTGCGCGAGATCTTGGAGCTTTCTGACTTCCAAGTCATCGAAGCACGTGACGGCGTGGAAGCGCTGGAGTTGTTCGCAGTGAACAATGTGGATCTGGTCATTTCGGACATCGTGATGCCGAACATGGACGGTGTGGATTTCGTCTCGCGTTTGCGGGAATCCTTCCCGGCCGTGCCCATCTTGACCATCTCAGGGGGCAGCCGCGTCGTCAGCGCCCGTTTTGGTCTGGACTCCGCCTTGCTTTCGGGTGCCAACTCCAGTTTGACCAAACCCTTCACAGCGGCACAGCTGCTAGAGAAGGTGAACGCATTGCTGGCCGTCAGCTGACACCACAGCCATGCTCATGCCCACATCCTCGAATGGTGCAGACAGCAGCAGTGCAACAGAACTGGACATCGCCTCGAGCGTCTCCTCGGACTTTCAGAAAGCCAAAGTCCTGCTGGTAGACGACAGCCGCCTGCTTCGCATGGGCCTGCGCCGCTCGCTGGAGGAAATTGGCTTGTCCGACATCACCGAGGCAGGTCACGGACGCGAAGCCATTGAAATCCTGGTCCGCGAGCATTTCGACTTGATGCTGCTGGACATGGAAATGCCCGAAATGAACGGCATGGAAGTCTTGGCCGTGCTGCGGGACACGCCCCACCACCCATGGCCGCCCGTGATCGTGATTTCCGGCGGCACCAGCTTGGACGATGCGGTGCGGTGCATTGAGTTGGGTGCAGAAGATTACCTCTCCAAACCATTCAACCCGGTGCTGTTGCGCGCCAGGGTGAGAACCTCTGTGGAACGCAAACGCCTGCGTGACCAGGAGGTCTTGCGCATGCGCCAACTCAAGCGCCAGCACGAAGCGCTGTCCCAAGAGCAGGCCAAAACCGAACAATTGCTGCTGAACATCTTGCCGCGCAAGATCGCCCTGCGCCTGAAAGCCGGCGAGGAGCACATTGCCGACGCTTTCCCCAATGTGAGCGTGCTGTTTGCCGACATGGTGGGCTTCACAGCCATGTCTCGCACCATGACGCCCGCCGCCTTGGTGGAAGTGCTGGGCGACCTGTTCTCGCGGTTTGACCTGATCACCGAAAGGCACGGCCTGGAAAAGATCAAGACGATTGGCGACTGCTACATGCTGGCAGGCGGTGTGCCCGAACCCAGCGACGACCACGCACATGCCGTCATGGATGCCGCTTTAGAGATGTGCAGTGCACTCGAACAAATGCGCGAGCGAACCGGCGGCGCCCTGCGCATGCGCATTGGCGTGCACAGCGGCCCCATCGTGGCCGGCGTGATTGGCTTGCGCAAGTTCACCTACGACCTGTGGGGCGACACCGTGAACGTGGCCAGCCGCATGGAGTCCACAGGCGCGCCGGGACGCATCCACGTGTCGGCCATCACCGCCGATTTGATCCGCAATGATTTCCAACTGGAATCGCGCGGCTCGATTGAAGTCAAAAGTTTAGGCCAAGTCGAAACATTTTTTGTCAATGGACGGAACTGAAAACCCACCCCGCGGCTTGCTTGTCACCAAGCCAGCACACCGCGGCCCGATCAACACCAGAGGATGCTATGGCACGACAACACATTCAACCGAGCCAAAATGAAAGGGTCATGCGGGACGATGATTTCATCGTCTCCAAGACCGATCTGAAAGGCCGTCTCACCTACGGCAACCAGATCTTCATTGAATTTTCAGGGTTCACGGAATCAGAGTGCCTGGGCAAACAGCACAATCTGATCCGGCACCCCGACATGCCCCGCTGCGTCTTCAAGTTGTTGTGGCAGCACCTGGAAAACGGGCAGGAAATCTTTGCCTATGTGAAAAACCTCTGCAAAGACGGTTCGTTCTACTGGGTGCTGGCCAATGTGACCCCCTCGCGCGATGCGCAAGGTCACGTCGTGGGCTATTACTCGGTGCGCCGCAAGCCGAACGCCAAGGCCGTCAGCGTGATCGCACCGCTGTACCGGGAACTTCTGCAAATCGAACAAAACGCGGGAAGCCGCGATGCCATCGCCGCATCGCTGTCCCACATGCACAATCTCCTTCAAGAAAAGGGCGTGAGCTATGAGCGCTTCATCCTCGACCTCCAAGCACTTTGATTTCAGTGCCCTGCTGCTGCTGGGGCTTGCGTGCACACTGGGCCTGGTCGCCGCCGGTGTGGCCGTCTGGCAAGCCCAGGACAACCAGCTCTTGTGGGCCTTGTTGGGCGCAATCGCCGTGTTTCTGATTGCGGGCATCCGGGCCTACCGCCGGGAAGATGCCCAACTGCAACGCATCACCCATGTGTTGAGCGAGGCCGCACGTGGCCAGCTGGAAGCACGCATCACCGGCATCCCGACCCAGGGCCGTCTGGTCGATGCCGCTTGGCGTGTGAACGAAGTGCTCGATCAGATCGAGGCGGTGTTTCGCGAATCCATGACCGTGGTCTCGCGCATGGGCGCCGGTGATTTTTCGCGCCAACCCCAACCCACCGGTCTGCGCGGCCTGTTTCCCCAGGTGCTGACTCAAATCGCCCTGGTGCAAAAAAACATGGCCACCACCGTGCACATGTTGAGCCAGAGCATGCGCGGCATGGCGCAAGGCAACTTCGATCTGCGGCTGTCCACACAAGGTCAGTCTGGCGAGTTTCTGGACATCCTGACCGATGCCCGCAGCACCACCGAGGTACTGGACACCCTGATCAGCGACGTGGTGCGCGTGATGGACGGTGTCTCGCGCGGCGACCTGAGCAACCGGGTCACGGCCCAAGGTGAGGGCGCACTGGGCAAGCTCAAGGACGACATCAACCTGTCTCTGTCCTCTTTGGCCCAATCCATGCTACAGCTGGGCGACAACGCGCAGCAGGTGGCCGGTGCCGCCAATGAATCGAGCACGGCGATTGGTCAACTGGCCGATGGCGCCCAAAGCCAAACCCAGTTCATCAGCCACATGCTCAGCGCCATTCGCCAAACCGCGGCGGCCGTGAGCGACATCTCCTCCAACACCGAACACGCCAGCCGTCAGGCCCAGGAGTCGACCCAGATCGTGCGCGATGGTCAGCACAAAATGGTGCAGATGGTGGATGTGGTCAACGGCATTGCCTTGAGTTCCGAAAAGATCAACAAGATCACCGACGTGATTGAAAAGATCGCCAACAAAACCAACCTGCTGTCTCTGAATGCCGCCATCGAAGCCGCGCGCGCCGGAGAACATGGCAAAGGTTTTGCGGTGGTGGCCGACGAAGTGGGCAAACTGGCGGCCAGCAGTGCCGACAGCACCAAGGAAATCACGCAATTGATCCAGCAAGCCAGCGTGCAGGCCAAACAAGCCGTGGTCGCGGTCAAAGAAGTCAGCTCGGACATGGAACTGATCGTCAAGTCTTCCGAACAGACCGACGGCATGCTGCAGCGCATTTCGGCAGCGGTCGAAGAGCAAACCCGCATGATCCAGGAAATCAACGGCAGCGTAGAGAACCTGGAACACATCGCCCGCAGCAACTCTGCTGCTTCGGAAGAATTGGCCGCCGCCATGATTGAGTTGTCCAAGGTGGCCGACTCCACCCGCCGCGAAATCACCAAGTTCAGCACCTAAGGCGCCGAGACCTCACACCATGGAACTGGTACTTTTTGACATTCAGGACAGCCGCTTCGCACTGCGTGCCTCAGCGGTGAGCCAAGTGCTGGAGCCCTTGGCCATCACCCCCCTGCCCTATGCACCGGCTGAGGTGGAAGGCCTGGTCAATGTGGCCGGTACGGTGCTGCTCAAAATCGATCTGGCGCTGCGTCTGGGCATGCCTGCACGCTCGGCCGACAGCCGTGGCAACTTGCTGGTCGTCATGACCGGGCATGAGAACATCGCGCTGCAAGTGGACCGCGTGCACAACAAGATCACTCTGGACGACGCGCTGGTCACACCTTATGTGGATCCCGCCAAGCGCAACCTGATCAGTGGAGAATTCAGCCTGAACGAACGCATGGTGCTGCTGCTGGATGAACAGTCGCTCGACATGCGCGACATGGATCCCATCGGCGTGCCTGAAGGCGGCGGCGGACTGATCGGCTTTGATTCGAACCAGGACAACCGCGCCGCCGACAGTGCACAGTCCAGCCTGGACATGGCCACGGTCACCGTTGAAGACAGCGATGAAACCTATGCCCTACACATGGCCCATGTGCAGGAAATCGTTGAAATCGCTGCGCTGACCCAATTGCCCGGGTCTGGCCCCGAGGTGTTGGGACTGATGGAGCTGCGTGGCCAAGCCCTGCTGGTGGTTTCGCTGGGTGGCTTGTTGGGCCGAGCCCAAACCACCCCAGCCCGCTTCGTTTTGGTGGTGAAAGTGCAAGGCCTGCAACTGGGTGTCAGCGTGACCACGATCGTGGGCATTGAACGCTATGCCCGCGATGCCGTTCAGGCCGTGGCTGGCGCCAATGACGCGCAGTTGGAAGGCTACCTCCGTGGTGCAACCACCCGCAATGGGCACATGACGGGACTGCTGTCGATGACCGGCTTGCTGTCTCCTCAGGCCATTGCCCACTACCAGCGCTTTTTGACCCAGCAAACCACGTTCATGCTACACAACAACCATCTGGCACTCAGCGCAGTGCGTCGAATGCTGTCCTTCCGATTGGGCAACGAGCGCTGCGCCTTGCCACTGTCCATGGTGGACCGTGTAGAAGAATACACCGCCAGTGTGGACCTGCCCGAAGGCGACAAGAGCCTCAGTGGTGTGATTCAGATCAAGGGCGAAATCGCCCCCGTGATCGACCTGCGCAGCATGCTCGGCGTGCACCCCCTGGAAACATCGTCGTACGTGGTCGTGCGCGTGGACAATGAACCTTGGGCGCTGATCGTAGACCGCATCGAGCGCGTGATCGACATCGAAGAACGCAACATCACGCCGGTCAGAAACCAACAAAACGACTACCTCAACGAAGTCGGCAAACTCGATGGCGAATTGATTTCGCTCATCACTTTGGCTCCACTCACCTTGGCGGCACAACGCCAAAACAAGTAAACCCTCTGTGAAACAAGACAAAAAAGTCAATGACCTGCTCAGTCAGATGCGCACTGCGGTGGACACCGCACGTGCCGTGACAGCGGCTGCGCCCCCTCCCGTCTTCACCGCCCAACCGGTGATGCCCGCTTTCAACAAAGTGGACGAGCCCAGCCAGTCCCGCGCTTTGCTGCAGCTCATCAACGAGTTGATGGCTGGCGTGGAAACCCGTTTCGGCATCAAACCCGGCACGCTGGTTGAGCGCAAACTGGTGCGCATTTTCAAAGACATGCCCATGTCCACCCTGAAGGACTGGGTCGAGAGCATGAACAGTTGCTCTCCCGAGCACTCTGAATGGCAGTCGCTGGTCGAAAACTTGACCGTGCACGAAACCTATTTCTGCCGCGACCCTGACCTCATGAGCATGCTCGCCGACGAGATCCTGCCGCACCTGCTGAATTTGCGCAAAAACCAGAAGCAGTTGCAGGTCTGGTCTGCGGCCAGTTCCACGGGTGAAGAGGTTTATGACCTCACCTTTTCTGCCCTGCGTGCCATGCAAAAAGCCGGTTACGCACGGATGTTTGAAGGCAAACTGGTGCCCGAATCGAATTGGGGCTTGTTCGTATTTGGCTCCGACATCTCCAACCAGGCCTTGCGCACTGCGCGCGCTGCCATGTATGGTGACCTGGGCATGGGCTCGTTTCGCAACCTGCCCGACGATTGGAAAACCATGTTCGAACCCGTCAAGATGGCGCCGGCCAACGCCATGCCCGGGGTCAATTACTTCAAGATCCGCGAATGGGTTCGCCAATGCACCCGTTTTGAACGCTTCAACCTGATGAACACCCGCCCTCCCGTCACAGGCATGGATCTGATTTTTTGCCGCAACGTGCTGATTTATTTCGAAGACTCGATCAAACGCACGGTGCAACAGATGCTCGCGCGAGCCCTGGCGCCCGGTGGCGTGCTCGTGCTGGGGGCTTCGGTCCAGATGCTGGCGCCCGAATATTTTGAATCACGTCTGGGCAAAGGCGGCCCGTGGTACGTGAGAAATGACACCCGCGTATGATCCGACTCCTCATTTCTGACGACTCGGCCTTCATGCGGATTGCCATCCGCAAAATGGTCGAAAGCGAGCCCGACATCGAAGTGGTGGGCGAAGCCAAGACAGGTCAAATGTGCGTCGACATGGCGCGTGAACTGCGCCCTGACGTGATCACCATGGATGTGGAAATGCCCATCATGGATGGCTTGGAAGCGACGCGCCAGATCATGGCCGCCACACCCTGCCCAATCATCATGCTCAGCAGCCTGACCGAACGCAATTCGGTCACCACCATCCGCGCACTCGAGTTGGGCGCGGTCGACTTCATTGCCAAAAAGTCTTCTTTCGTGCAGCTCGACATCGTGCAAATCGGTGCCGACCTGGTGGACAAACTGCGCTATTGGGCCAAAAAGAAATCCCGCCTGACCAGCTTGCGGCAGTTCGGCAGCCCTTCCAGTGCCGCCCCCACCCAAGGCCCAACGACCCAGGCCAAGCTGCGCACTGTGCCCAGCGTGCAGTCCGCAGGTCTGGTGGTGCTGGGCATCTCCACAGGTGGCCCGGCCACTTTGCCCATGGTGTTGAAAAACATGGGCCGACTGGCCTGCCCCATGGTCGTGGCGCAGCACATGCCCCCCATGTTCACCAGCGGTTTTGCCACCCATTTGCGCAGCGAAACCGGCCTCGACATCGTCGAGAGCACGGACCAGATGGAGCTCAAGCCCGGCATGGTCGTGATCGTCAAGGGCGGCACCGATGTGGTGGTGCGTGAGCCGTTTCCCGGCAAACTGATGCTGTACCAAAAAACCGATACGCAAGCGACCATCCACCCCAATGCCGATGTGCTGTTCCGCTCAGCTGCTGCCGCCTCCTGCCCGGTGGTGGCTGTCGTGATGACCGGCATGGGCAGCGATGGCATGCTGGGCGCGAAAGACCTAGTGGCCCGCAAAAATGCGCACGTCCTGGCGCAGGAGCCAGACAGCTGCATCGTGGACGGCATGCCGTCTTCGACCATCAATGCCGGCCTGGCCAGTGCCATACTGACCCCCAAAGACATTGGCATGCGCCTGTCCCGTTTGTGTGCGAGCCGCAACACTTTTTCTTTTAAAACCTCTGCCTGATAGAGATTGCCCCATGACCAAGAAACGCATACTCATTGTTGATGACTCTTTCGTGATGCGCGCCCTTCTGCGTGGCATCGTGACATCAGACCCCGACTTTGAAGTCGCAGGCGAGGCCACCAACGGCCTTGAGGCGCTGCAAAAAGTCAAAGAAGTCGCACCCGACCTGGTGTTGCTGGACATTGAAATGCCGCACATGGACGGCATCGAGTGCATCAAGCGCCTGCGCCTGATGAGCAAAGTGCCCGTGATCATTGTGTCTTCGGTGGCCCAGGCGGGTTCACCCCAAGCCATTGAGGCGCGCAAATTTGGCGCAGCCGAAGTGATTGCCAAACCCTCGGGTGCCATGAGTCTGGATCTCAATGCCAAAAAAGGCCATGAGATCGTCACTGCCTCACGCCGCGTGCTGGGCCTGTCGTAAGCTGGCAATGCCTGTTTCACGACACTAAGCTCGAAAGGAGTGTGGGACCGTGTCTGACGATTTTCTAGAAACCATCTGGGCGCAGTACGCAGTAGAGACCGAAGAGCACATCGAAAGCATTGAGTCCTTGCTCGTCAAGGCCGACTCGGAGTCACTCAACGCAGAAGAGGTGTCTGGTCTTTTCAGGGCATTTCACTCTCTCAAGGGCCTCAGTCGGGTCATGGAGCTGGGTGCGCTCGAATCGGTGGCCCACCGCTGCGAAGACCTGCTGGGTCTGGTGCGCGAGGGCGTTGCTGCGCTGGACAAAAACACGGTGGATTTGTTGCTGCGCTCGCTCGACGCCATCAAGGTATTGTGCGAAAAAGCCGTGGCCGAACGCGCCGACGGCGAAAAACCTGCGACCTTGCTGCAAGAACTCGAACGTGCCTTCAAAATGGTCAGCCAAGGCCAGGCGGTGGAAGCGGCAGCGCCGGCTGGCACCGCTCCGGTGGCGGCTGCACCCCCATCGGCACCCACGCCCGAAGCCACTGTGCCGGCCCACGACGCGGCCAGCACCGATGCTCCCCAGGCCAGCGAAGCGGCCCCAGCTGCACGCAGCACGGCCAACAAACCCGTCGCCAAAGCCGCCCCCAAGATCGCAGTCGACACGCGCCAAGAAGTCTTCTTGCGCCTGCTCACCAACGGCCTGCCCATCCTGGAGCGCCTGGCCAACTCGATTGCTACCAAACAAGAGGCGGCTCAAATTCTGGCCGTGGCCAACGACATCCGAAAACCCCTGGGCTGGCTGCTCAAAGGCTCCAACAGCCTGGGCTATGCGGGTCTGGACACCCGTATTGAAGACATTCTGGCGGCCCTGCCAGTGTCCGAAGACATCTCGCAAGCCGACGGCGAACGCATGGTGGACGTCATCGTGGCCTTCCTCGATGACCTCAAAACCTTGGGTGAGACCACGGGCGTTGACTTGGGCGGCGAATCGCTGGCCAAGGTGCTGGCGCGAACCCTCAAGGAAAACCTGCTGCACCATCTGCTGCAAGTCGATGAATTGCTGCTCACCCTGGAAGAACCCGGCGATGTGCAGGACGAGGAAATCGCCAACCAGTTGTCGCAACGCTTTGCGCGCATTCACGGTTACCTGGCCTCGTTGTATCCCACATCACACACCGATGTGCCGCTGCTGTTGGTGGACGCCTTTGCGCGTGCAGGCCGCAACCAGGAGGGCATCTACAGCGAAGTCATCACGCTGTCGCGCGATGCGCTGCAACTCATCCGCGACATGCTCAACGCCAGCGGACGCCAGCCCCTGAAGCAAGCGCCGCTGCAAGCGGCCGACGAACGCTTGCACCAACGCATTCGCGACTACCTCTGGTCCCACGACGACGTGGGCGAAACTCCGGTGGACGACGTGCGCCAGTTTGTCGCGACGATGCACATCCCGGCCGAATTGGTCGAACTGCTCTCGCCCGACAACACGCGCGAACTGATGGAGCTGATCCAGGCCGGCTCCAAGGCGTACCTGATCAAGGCCCACCTGGAATCGTCCGAGAGCATCGCCACGGCCTTTCTGGAATGGATCAACGAAAAAGGGCGCGTCATCACGAACCGCACGCTGATCGAGGACGATCTGAGCTGGTACGAAATGCTCTTCATTTCGACCATGCCCCGCGCGTCCATCGAGCAAGACCTGCTCGCCATCGATGACAGCTCCAACCACGTGCTGTTGCTCGGCGAGCTGGGCAAGGAGCCCATTCAGGCGCCCTCCACCGCAAAAACCACACCGCCAACGTCTGCGCCAACGCCAGCTGCGGCACCAACATCCACCGCTGCGACGGCCGCACCAGCACCGGCTGCTGCACCCGTTGCTGCGTCTGCTGCTGCGCCAGCCGCCAAGGCTGCGCCAACCGCAGCTGCAGCCCCTGCCGTGGCCACCGCGCCCGTTGCCGCACCGACACCAGCCGCTGCAACACCGGCACGTGCCGCTGCCGCACCGGCTGCGGCGGCGTCCAACGCCTCGTCCAATGTGATCCGTATTCCTGGCGAAATGCTCGACCAGTTCATGAATCAGATTGGTGAAATGGTGCTGGTACGTGGCCAGTTGGCCCACATCATTGGCGACCAACGCGTGCGCGAAGGCCTGCACCGCCTGCGCCACGAGCAGGAAAGCCAAAACAAAGACACGCAAAGCGGACTCAATGACCTGCAGCAACTGGCCGAAGGTCTGGACGACCAACTGCGCCGTTTGCAAGAAACCGACGCGCTGATCCAGGGCGCCCTGTCCCGCCTGCAAGACAGCGTGATGGGGCTGCGGGTGGTGCCCGTTGAATTGGTCTTCAAACGCTTCCCGCGCATGGTCCGCGACCTGGCGTTGGCCCAGGGCAAACAGATCCGACTGGAGTTGCTGGGACAAGAAGTCAAGATCGACAAGGCCATGGTGGAATCTCTGGCCGATCCACTGCTGCACATGGTGCGCAACAGCGCCGACCATGGGGTGGAAAAACCCGAAGATCGCCGCCAGGCGGGCAAGGCAGAAGAAGCCGTCATCCGCATCCAGGCCGAACAACAAGGCAGCCGCATCATCATCCGCGTGGTCGACGACGGCAAAGGCATTGACCCCGAACGTGTGCGCCGCAAGGCCGTTGAACGTGGTCTGGTCAAAGAAGAAGACAGCTTGCAGTTGAGCAAGGAAGACATCCTGAGCTACATTTTCAGGCCGGCCTTCAGCACCGCCGATGTGGTCACCGAGACCTCTGGCCGGGGTGTGGGCATGGATGTGGTGCGGACCAGCGTCATGCGTCTGGGTGGCACCATCCACCTGGACTCTGAAGTAGGCCGTGGCACCACCTTCACCATGCAAATGCCGCTGTCGGCAGCGGTGCAGGAAGTGCTGCTGGTCAACACCGCCAACCAGACCATGGCCATTCCCGGCCGTTACGTGGCGGAACTGGTCGAGGTCAGCCCGGACGAGTACCAAACGGTCAAGGGACGCACAGCCATCTTGCTCAGAGGCAACTTTCTGCCGATCGTGCGGCTCGAAGAGGTGCTGGGCTTCCCGCCTGCCGAATCCGATTCGCACCGCTACGTGGTGGTGCTCAGCGATGGGCAGCGCACGCTGGGCGTCTCGGTACAAGAGTTTGTGGGTCGACAAGAGCTGTTCACCAAAGACATCCACCCGCGCTTGGCCGCACTGCCAGGCGTCGGTGGCGCCAGTATTCTGGGCGATGGGCGCGTGGTGCTCATTCTGGACGCCGCCGCGCTGTACCGCCTGGCCGAAAACCTGCAAACCCCGCACCACCTGCCCGTGGGTGCTTGAAGGACTCTGGCGCATGGCACAGTACCTTCATGTCCGGGTGGAAGATGTCGCCCTCTTGCTGCCTGCCCTGCAGGTGCACGAGGTGATCGGGCTTGAGAACCAGGGACCACATGCCGACGGCCATATGATCTGGCGCGACCAGACCATCATGGCTTTCGATCTGGGCTACGTGCTTCGGCGCTGCAACGCAGCCGTCCCCACCCGGGCCTACGGCGTGGTTTTCAGCCCCGACGATTCAGATGCCCCGCCCGTGTTGATGGCGATCGACGAAGTGTTGGGGTTGAGGAATCCCCGCCGCGAGCAACTGCAAAGGCTGCCCAGCGTGAAAACAGTGGCCCACGATTGGTTCGAATCGATCTGGATTGACGACCAACTCGGCGCCCAAGCCTACTGCTTGAAAACGCAACTCTCGCCCAGCTTGTTCGCATAACGGCCAACGGCCTGCCAAGTTTCCGTTTTTTGTGGGAGGCTGCCCCTGCGGCCGAATGCATTCGCGCGCAGGGGCGCGCTCCCACACGGATTCAGCGGCTTTTTGTAGGGCTTGGGGTTTTTGTGGGAGGCCGCCCCTGCGGCCGAAAATGGTCTGCGGCGGCAGGGTCTGCCGCCGTGAAATTACGCGGTCTCGGTGGGCGCGTCATCCGCATCGTCGTGCACGTCGGACTCTCTCTCCGTCGCACTGAGTTCGCGGCGTAAAAACTTCAAGATTTCCACCTGGAAGCCCAAACCAATGTCACCGCGGCACACCGTGTCAGCCAACTGCTGCATGGAGGTGATCGCTTGCTCGGAAGACAACTCGGTGCGCTGGTATTTGGCGCCAAACAAGAACGCACGCTCGGCGTATTCGGTCGGCAAGTACACCCAGATGTCGGACTTGCCTGAACGCACTTTCTGGTACTCGTCGGCCTTGGGCATCGGCGGTGCTTCGGCACCTTTGGCCACCGCAAAAGCGGCCATCTGTTGCCAGTCGGCCATGCGCTCGGCGCCGGCAATGAAGGTTTTGTCAAGGTGTGCGCAGCACAGCAAGGCCATACCCCGGCGCAAGCTGTTCGCCTCGAAAGTATCGGCCGTCAAGGCTGTCACCTTTTCGAAGGCTTGTTTAGCACGCTTTTTCAGCACTTCGGCTGACTCGGGGCCCTTGAACAACGAAAACATGAACACCTGCAAAAAAAGCCGCCGCATCCACAGGCACGGCGCGAATTGAAAACGAGGCCAGCTGCACTGAATGCAAAATGGCCAAGTCGGAAAGCTGCTTTACAGTATAAGCGGTGTTATCAATATTGTGGTTTTTTTTAAGGCAAAAAAGATGACTTGCGTTTTTAAGAACGCCTGACCGACTGCGAAAGAACAACCTTCGGGCGCGGGGGCAGCCTCACACAGGAAGCCTGAACTCTTTGTGAGCATGCCCCCACAAAAAACCTCCTCAAGTAACACCGACTGGTGCCGATACTGAAATCGACGACTCTTATCAGGCCCAGTAGCCGGTAAAGAATTTCCGCGCACACGCAACAGGAGAAGGCGCACCATGACCACCGAAATTTCAGCCACCAGCCCAGTCCAGCCCATTGCACATGTGGCGGCCCCTGTGCCTGCGCCCGCCACGGCACACACCGCCCCCACCGCCCATGTCGCAGCCGCCACGTCGCCAGCCACCGCTGCGGCAGAAGCCAAACCGGTAGAAGCCAAGCCGAAGTTTGAGCCCTTGGTCTCTTCAGAAGAAAGACGCGAAAACCTGCGTTCGGCCATTCAACGCCTGAACGACATGATGCGCGAGGGCAGCCGCGACCTGAACTTCAGCATGGATGAAAGCACCGACAGGGTGGTCATCACGGTCAAGAATGCCAACACGGGTGAGATCGTTCGGCAGATCCCCGATGCCGCCCTGCTGCACGTGGCACACGACCTGGAAAACCTCAAGGGCGTGTTGCACAACCAATCGACTTGATCGCTTGTTTTTACACAATTGCTCTCAAGTTATTTACGCAGCCGCCGAATCATTAGCTAACAGAGATCAAATTCGAATTTCTGTAAAAACGGCAGGTCCTACTCCCTCTTGGTTCCTGCCAGACCTTTGAATCAGCCCATCAAGGAGTAAGACAATGTCAGTTATCAATACCAACGTGAAGTCACTGGTTGCACAGAACGCCCTCACCGTCAACAGCCGCAATCTCTCCAAAACCATGGAGCAGTTGTCCACAGGCAAGCGCATCAACGGCGCGTCTGACGATGCCGCTGGCCTGGCCATCAGCAACAAAATGACTTCGCAGATCAAGGGCCTGAACCAAGCGGTTCGCAATGCCAACGATGGCATTTCCATGATCCAGACCGCTGAAGGCGCAACCAAAGAAGTCACCAACATGCTGCAACGTGTGCGTGAATTGGCGGTGCAAGCAGCCAACGACACCTACGATGCCGCAGACCGCACCGCCATGCAAGACGAAGTCGGTCAGCTCGAAGAAGAGATCACACGCATCGCCACCAACACCAAGTGGAACGGCATGTCGGTTTTGTCGAGCGCACAAACCAAGAACCTGCAAGTGGGCATGGAGAACGCCACTGACTCGACCATTGAACTGAATTTGCAAGACATGACCGCCTCTGGCCTGGATGTCTCTGGTTTGGACCTGAGCAGCCACACTGCTGCGCAAGCTGTGTTGGACAAAGTGGACACTGCCATTGCCACCGTGGATTCTTTCCGCTCGGATCTGGGCTCGAAGATGAACCGCCTGAATTACGCTGCCGACAACATGAGCAACGTGTCGCTGAACACAGCCGCCTCACGCAGCCGTATTGAAGACACCGACTACGCACAGACCACCACCGAGCTGGCCCGCAGCCAGATCATTCAGCAGGCCGCAACCGCCATGCTGGCACAAGCCAACCAGCAACCCTCGTCCGTGTTGTCCTTGCTGCAGTAAGCGGCAACTCCTCGCCTCTCAGTCAGCTGACCCGTCAGCTTGATTGGGGGGCGTTGTCGCATGCAGCCCCCGTCCTGATGGGCTGGGGTTTGCATGCATTTCGTTTGACGACCCAGCACTTGAGGAGAGGCGACCATGTCCAGCATCGCCACCAACATCAACGCCGCACGGGCCGAGCACGCCATGACCGATGCCGCTCAACAGGTGGACAAATCCACCCTGCAGCTGGCCACGGGCCGCCGCATCAACTCGGCAGCCGATGACACGGCCGGCATGGCCATTGGCAGCAAGCTGACCGCACAGTCCATCAGTTTGCAACGCGCCATGCACAACGCCAACGATGGCGTGTCCATGCTGCAAACGGCTGACGGCGCGGCCGGCAGCATGACCGATGCACTCACCAGAATGCGTGAAATTGCGCTGCAAGCCGCCAACGACACGAACAGCGATTCAGACCGATTGGCTCTGGACAACGAGTTCACGCAACTGCGCGAACACCTGGGCGCATCCATTGACGGCGCCAAATGGAACGGCAAAAAATTGCTCGATGGCAGCACGGCCAGTGTGAACCTGCAAATTGGCGCCTCGTCCGGCGACGGCCATGCCGTGGACATGGCCGATTTCAGAGGCTTGTCGGCGCTGACTGCCGCCGGCATCAGCAGCCGAGGCGATGCCTTGTCGGCGCTGGACGCGATTGACAGCAGTTTGGCCAGCATCGATGAAGCCCGCGTGAAATGGGGTGCCAACATGAACCGCCTGGTGCATGCCAGCGATTCGTCCAGCAACGTTGCGCTGCACCTGGATGACTCGCGCAGCAAGATCATCGACGCCGACTATGCCAAAGCCACGGCCGATCTGGCCAAGGCGCAAATACTCCAGATGGCGGGCAAAGCCATGTTGTCGCAGGCCAACCAGGCGCCTATTTCGGTGTTGCGCTTGTTACGCTGACCGGCACTCTGCCCCATCATCTGCCGCCCCTTTTCTTCAAGTGCGCGGCAAACAGCCATCCCGGCACCCAGCGCATGACCTTGGGGCGGGCGAATGGCCTGCGAAAAATGACCGCCATGGCGCAATGGAGCGGTTAAATATTCGGGCAGTGTCAAAAAATCGTCTTTGACGCCCCCCCTCCCCGATGACTCAACCCGCCAAACCGCTGAGAAAGGCCTGTTTGGGCTTCATTTGGCATGGCGCAAAATTTGCTTTATCCCCTTCAAGCCAGTCATAAAGGGTGACTGGGGCTCAACCCTCGGGGGAGTAATGAAGCGATGAGCGACTCAATGAAACATCTTTCCAATCTGTTCAAGAAGTACAACTTGGGATGTGGCACGCATCTGTATCCAGGTTACTTGAACATCGGCTTTTGGAGCCACCTGGGCGACGACGCCATCTACAAGGACCTGAACGGCACCCAAGGCACATTCATGATGAACCATGACTTGCGCAACGGGATACCGGCTGAGGACGATTCGCTCGACCTGGTCTACCACTCCCACATGCTCGAGCACCTCTCCTATCTGGATGGCATCAGTTTCATCAAAGAGTGCTACCGGGTCTTGGCACCGGGAGGTCGCATGCGCGTTTTGGTGCCCGATCTCGAGATCTGGATCAACGCGTACACCAATAAGAATGAATTCTTTTTCGAAGAGTACCGCAAGGTACTGGATCCCAATATCTACGTCACCCCTGCCGCGATCTTCATGGGCATGCTACACAACCATGGTCACGAATGCGGTTACGACTTCGCGTCGTTGAAGTGGCTCGTCGAGCATGCTGGTTTCGTCAACGTGAAACGGACCCTGTACGCAGACAGCACCATCGAAGACATCTTGACCATTGAGCCCCAAATGCCGCTTCGGGTCATGGAATCCCTGTGCATCGAATGCGAAAAACCCCTGGAGACGGAGGCATCCAATGGCTCTTGAATCGGTGGCTTCGCCTCTGGCGGTGTCAAAACCCATCCTCTCGCTCATCGTCCCCACCCACCTGCGACCTCAGCTGCTCAGCCGAGCGCTGGCATCCGTCAACGCCCAAGCGGGGCGCGACCAGATTGAGGTGATTGTGGTCTCTGATGTCATTGACTCTGCGACCGACGAGGTCTGCGCCAACTTGCTCGGCAAGGGTGACATCTACGTGCGCAGAAACGGGGCACCCGGCCCTTCGGCCAGTCGAAACCTGGGTCTGAAACTGGTGCGCGGGCAATACACCATGTTCCTGGACGATGACGATGCCTGGCAAGAGGGGTTCTGTGCGTCCCTGTTTGCCCAGTGGCCACAACTGCCTGCGACAGCGCTCTACTTTGATTGCACGGTCATCAAAGAAAGCCGCCCGGCCTCAGGCCCGATCAAGCTGGCCGAGCAAGCGCTCGATCTGCGTGAACGCCTCACCCTGGACGTGTTCGTCAAGAACCAGGTCCACATGTCCTGTTTCATGTTCTCGCGCCACCTGCTTGCAGGTTTAGAGTTCGACGAAACCATGCGGGCCTACGAGGATTGGGACTTCCTCCTGGCCGTGTTCAGCCGACAGATGCCCATTCACCTACCCATCGCCTGCTCCCTGGTGAGTGAGGTTGACGACACCACGACCGACCGGCGGGGTTCCAGCGCAGCCGCCACCAACTTCAACGCCGTCATCGACTATCTCTACGTCTACCGACGCCATGCTGCGCCAACCCCCGAGATTCAACTCCAGCGCAAATCCATGCTCGCCGTTGCGGGACTGGACCTGCCGCAGCAGCTGCTTTGACCACGATGACCACCCCGACCCACTTTCTCGTTGTCGCCCCGCCCTACTCGTCGCGATCCGGCGGCATCATGGTGTTGCACGAGCTTTGCACTGCGCTCAATCAAATTGGCGAGCAAGCCGGCCTCCTTCTCATCACCGAGGGCAGCCAAGCGGCACAAAATTTCAAGTTTGGCTACTCCGCAGATGCGCAATTCCATGACCCCAACGGAATGCACCATGACTACTTCACTGGGCGTAGCTTGCAAGAAATTTCGGACTACACACGCAACGCGGTGGTCATCTATCCAGACATCGTCCAAGGCAACCCCCTGGGCGCCAGTCGTTACGCCACCTATGTACTGGGGTTCCCGAAATTCGAGATCGATTCCGAGTTCGTGATCAGCTATTCGAGCAGCTACATTTCAAACCCCGACTGCATCCTGTACAAACCCTTTGTGTCAGAGCACATGCACAACCGCGGCACAGTGCACTGGAGCCAGCGCAGCCTGTGCCTGACCTACATCGGCAAAGGACAGGAATACGCCGACTGTCACCTCGTTCCCAATACGCTGTTGGTCGAGCGCGATTGGCCGCGCGACAAACAACAATTGGCGCTGCTGTTGCGCCAATGCAAGTATTTCTATTCATGGGATTGCCTGAGTGCCACGAACATCGACGCCGTGTTGTGTGGCGCGGTCCCCGTTCTCATGCAGGACAAGCAGTTGCCCAGGTCCGTCGTGGACAGCTTGGAAATGGGGGCTTTGCCACCCATGACCTACGAGCCCGGGATGGACTCGCGGGCGACGCCACCCCATGTGTCGGCCATCGACCAAACCATGGACAACATGGTGGGCAAACTCAACGCGTACTCCGCCAGCTGGCTCGATCAGGTGGGCGAATTTGTCCAGCACATCAAGCGTCGTCCCTGAATACGGCATAGCGGTCGTGATGGACAAGTATGATGCGCCAAGGGCTGAAAAAGCATGATTAACCTAACCGACAGTCGCAAGTGATGATGGCACTGGTCACGCTGAGTTCTGGAAAAAAATTTTCAGCCCCGTCAGGGGTGTCGATTCTGGACGCCGCTTCACAAGCCCACATCGCGCTGCCCTACAGCTGCAAAACAGGCCGATGCAGCACGTGCAAGTGCAAGGTCATCAGCGGCGCCACCCAAGCATTGCATCCCGAGGTCGGTCTGACTGAGGCTGAAAAGGCCGAGGGTTGGATTTTGAGTTGTATTCGGAGTGCGGCATCCGATGCTCTGCTGGAAGTCGATGATTTGGGTGACGTGGTGTTGCCCATCGCCAAAACCTTGCCCTGCCGCATCAACGCCATCGATCGTTTGACACACGACGTGGTGCGTGTTTTTTTGCGGCTCCCGCCGAGCGCAGATTTTCGCTTCATCCCAGGTCAATACATCGAAGTGATTGGCCCCCAGGGTATCCGGCGCAGCTACTCGCTGGCGAATGCTTGCTCAACAGAAAAACTGCTGGAACTCCACATTCGGGCTGTTGCCGGTGGGGCCATGAGTCACTACTGGTTTAACCAAGCCCAACCGAATGACCTGCTTCGCCTGAACGGCCCATTGGGCACGTTCTTCTTGCGCGAAACTGCGGGCGTCGACCTCATCTTTCTCGCCACCGGTACCGGCATGGCACCCGTCAAGGCCATGCTCGAGTCCATGCCCACGCTTTTACCCGACCAGCAACCCAAGTCGGTCACAGTCGTGTGGGGCGGACGCCAGTCACACGATCTGTACTTGGATGTGACGGAGATACCCGGTTCGCACACTTACATTCCCGTCCTGTCGCGTCCATCGGATGCCTGGAATGGTGCAACAGGCTATGTTCAGGATGTCCTGCTGGCGTCAAAACCAGATCCAGCAAAATCAGTGGTCTACGCCTGCGGTTCAGATGCCATGATTCAAAGCGCCAGGAACCGATTGGTACAGGCGGGCTTGCCAGAGAAACGTTTCCACTCCGATGCTTTTGTCAGCTCCGGAAAAAATTGAGGAAATCAATATGAAAGCAGTCATTTTTGCCGGAGGTCTGGGTACACGGCTCAGCGAAGAAACTTCGACACGGCCCAAACCCATGGTGGAAATCGGGGGCAAGCCGATTCTCTGGCACATCATGAAAATGTATTCACACCACGGCGTGAACGACTTCATCATCTGCTGCGGCTACAAGGGTTACTTGATCAAGGAATACTTTGCCAATTATTTCCTGCACATGTCCGACATCACGTTCGATATGCAGGCCAACCAAATGGAAGTCCACCAAAAACGTGCCGAACCTTGGAAGGTGACCTTGGTCGATACGGGTGACAGCACCATGACCGGTGGGCGTTTGCTGCGTGTTGCCAATTACGTTAAAAACGACGAGGCGTTTTGTCTGACCTACGGCGACGGCGTCGGTGACAACGACATCTCCGCCACCATCGCCTTTCACCGCCAACACGGAAAAGCGGCCACACTCACGGCCACTTACCCAACGGCTCGCTTTGGTGCACTCGATATCCAAAATGGCCAAGTCAAAAGCTTCCAGGAAAAGCCCCGGGGTGATGGTGCATTGATCAATGGTGGTTTTTTTGTGCTGTCCCCCAAAGTACTTTCGTACCTCAAAGATGACCGCACAGTTTGGGAGCAAGAGCCCCTGATGCAATTGGCCGCAGAGGGTGAATTGATGGCCTATCCGCATTACGGTTTTTGGCACCCCATGGACACCTTGCACGACAAAAACACCCTTGAAAAACTGTGGGCAGACGGCACTGCACCTTGGAAAAAATAGGACTGAAGCCCGTGCTGTCCCAAACCAACCCTGACTTTTGGCGCGGCAAACGCGTCCTGCTGACTGGCCACACAGGCTTCAAAGGCAGTTGGCTGAGCCTGTGGCTGCAATCCATGGGAGCGACCTTGCGCGGAATCGCGCTGGAGCCGCCCACTGAGCCCGCCTTGTTTGTTGTCGCCCGAGTCGCTGACGGCATGGAACACCGCATCGTCGACATCTGTGACTTTGCTGCGGTGAAGGCACAGATGGATGAATTCCAGCCAGAAATCGTTTTCCACTTGGCCGCGCAGCCGCTGGTGCGCCTTTCTTACAGCCAGCCCATCGAGACCTACGCGACCAACGTCATGGGCACGGTCCATGTGCTTGAAGCGGCCCGTCACGCTGGCTCGGTGAAGGCGATCGTCAACGTCACCACGGACAAGTGCTACGAGAACCGCGAATGGGTTTGGGGCTACCGCGAAGATGAACCCATGGGCGGACATGACCCCTATTCCAACAGCAAGGGCTGTGCAGAACTGGTGAGCGCAGCCTACCGCCAATCTTTCCTGACGGAGGCGGGCATCGCCATGGCAACCGCCCGTGCGGGCAACGTCATTGGTGGGGGTGACTGGGCACTCGATCGGCTGGTTCCCGACATCCTGCGTGCCCTGGAAAAGCGTGAGTCTGTACAGATCCGAAATCCGCACGCCATTCGCCCATGGCAGCATGTGCTGGAGCCCCTGTCGGGCTACCTGCTGTTGGCTGAACGCCTGACCCTGCACGGACAAGACGATGCAGAGGCTTGGAATTTTGGCCCACGCGACGAGGACGCACGCCCTGTGCAATGGATCGTTGAACATCTTTGCGAGAACTGGGGCAGCAGCGCATCTTGGACCCTGCAACCCGGCGACCATCCGCACGAAGCCAGCTTTTTGAAGTTGGATATTTCCAAAGCACGGCAGCGTTTGCAATGGGTGCCCCGCTGGCCCCTGGAAACCGCACTCCAACACATTGCACAGTGGCATCAAGCCTGGCTCCAGGGTCAGGACATGCGCACCGTTTGTCTGAACCAGATTAACCAATACAGATCCACCCCATGAACGCGACAACCGTCCATTTTCAACCGCAGCTGGACAAGCTGCGCAGCCAGATCAGCGCGCTGGTGCAGCAATACGCCGACATCGCCTACGCACCCAAGGCTTTTGTGCCAGGAGAAAGCACTGTCCCCGTCTCGGGCAAGGTGATCGGCGCGAAAGAGCTGCAGCTGATGGTCGACGCCTCGTTGGACGGTTGGCTGACCACCGGCCGCTTCAACGCGCTGTTCGAACAGCGCTTGGCAAAGTTTCTGGGCGTCAAGCACCTGATCACGGTGAACTCAGGCTCGTCGGCCAACCTGGTCGCCTTCTCCACGCTGACCAGCCCCAAGTTGGGCGATCGCGCCATCCAGCCAGGGGACGAGGTGATCGGCGTTGCCGCCGGCTTCCCCACAACGGTCAATCCGATCATTCAGTTTGGCGCTGTGCCGGTGTTTGTCGACGTGGACTTGGCCACACACAACATTGATGCGTCAAAAATCGAGGCGGCCATCACGCCAAAAACCAAGGCCATCATGCTGGCCCACAGTCTGGGCAACCCGTTCAACCTCGAAGTGGTCACCACGTTGTGCAAGAAGCACCAGCTTTGGCTGGTGGAAGACTGCTGCGACGCGCTGGGTGCAACCTACAACGGCCAGTTGGTCGGCACCTTTGGTGACATCGCCACCTTGAGCTTCTACCCGGCACACCACATCACCATGGGCGAAGGCGGTGCCGTGTTCACCAACAACGCCGAGCTCAAGCTGATCGCCGAATCCTTCCGCGACTGGGGCCGTGATTGCTACTGCCCGCCTGGCAAGGACAACACCTGCGACAAACGCTTTTGCTGGACCAAGAAGGAACTGGGCGGCGACCTGCCCGACGGCTACGACCACAAGTACACCTACAGCCACCTGGGCTACAACCTCAAGATCACCGACATGCAGGCCGCCTGCGCACTGGCGCAGATGGACCGGGTGGACGAATTCATCGCCAAGCGCCGCGCCAACTTCGCCTACCTCAAGCATCGCCTGGCGAGTCTCGAGCAGTTCTTGCACTTGCCACAAGCCACGCCCAACTCCGAACCCTCCTGGTTTGGTTTCCCCCTGGTATTGAAGGAAACGGCGGGCGTGAAGCGGACCGACCTGATCAACTTCCTGGAACAGAACAAGATCGGCACGCGCCTGTTGTTCGCCGGCAATCTAACCAAACAACCTTATATGGCGGGCCGGAACTTCCGTGTCAGCGGCGAGCTGACGAACACCGATACCGTGATGAACCAGACCTTCTGGCTGGGCACTTTCCCGGGATTGGATGTGCCGCAGCTGGATTACATCGCCGACAAACTCGAAGAATTTTTTGGTATTGGCTTTTAAGCAGAGGTGTCCAAATGAGAGAAATTGCAGCCAACGCAGCCCTGATTCAGGGACAACCCATGTTCAAGGTGATTGACAAAGTTAAGCAGCTCGAGGCACAAGGCCGCCACATCGTTCATCTCGAAATCGGGGATCCCGACTTCACGACGCCACGTCACATCGTTGAGGCCGCAAAGCAGTCACTGGATCTCGGCGAGACCCATTACGGCAGCAGTTGGGGCCTGGCTGATTTTGTGGAAACGATGCGTCAAGCCACGCACAAGTCAAGAGGCTTCTTGCCAGATGTCAACCAAGTCCTCGTCACCCCGGGGGCCAACATCTCCATTTTCTATGCCATTTTCTGCCTGGTGAATCCCGGGCAAGAGGTGCTGGTCCCTAACCCTGGGTTCCCAACCTATCTGTCATCGATCAGCATGTGTGGGGCCACGGCTGTGCCCTACCCCTTGCATGACAAAAATGGCTTTCGCATGCGGGCAGCAGACATCGAACCGTTGATCACGCCTCGAACCCGTCTGTTGATCATCAACAGCCCGCAGAACCCCACGGGGGCGATCACCGAGCCGGAACATCTGAAGGAGATTTATGAGCTGGCCGAAAAGCACGACCTCTACATCTATTCCGATGAAATCTATTCTCGGATGGTTTATGAAGAAGGCCGTTTCTTCTCTATTTCCAGTCTTGATGAAGCGCGCGAACGTGTCATTTTGTCCAACGGCTTCAGCAAAGCATTTGCAATGACCGGCTGGCGGCTGGGTTCGGTCATTGCCCCCAAGGTGATTGCAGAGCGGATGATGATGTTGCTTCAAACCACATCCTCTTGTGTTTCCGCATTTGTCCAGCGGGCTGGCATTGCAGCGATTGAAGGCGATCAATCACCGGTCCAGGAAATGATGGCGACGTACCGCAGAAGACGGGATCTGCTGGTGAATGGCTTGAATGCGATTCCTGGCATGGCGTGTCACCTTCCAGGTGGTGCGTTTTATGCTTTCCCCAATATTTCCAGTTTTGGCCTCAGCTCGGAAGAGTTTGCGGATGTGATGCTGGAAAAAGCCAATGTGGCCTTGTTGCCAGGATCGAACTTTGGGTCCCAGGGCGAAGGATTTGTCCGCATGGTTTACGCCTCTTCAGAGGCCAATATCCAATTGGCGCTCGAACGCATCGCCGAAGCTTGTCGACATTTGTGAAATGGGAGCTCATATGATCCGCGTATCCGACTACATCGCCCAATTCATCAGCGACCGCTTGGGCCTGAAAGACATCTTCATGTTGTCCGGCGCGGGCAGCATGCATCTGACAGATGGCGTGGCCTGCAACCCCAAGTTGCGCGCCATTTGCGTGCACCATGAACAGTCCGCCTCCATGGCGCTCGAGGCTTACGCAAGAACGAACGAGAACTTCGGCGTGGGTTATTTTTCGACCGGGCCAGCCGCGCTGAACGCGCTGACCGGTCTGGGTGGCGCGTGGCAAGACACAGTGCCTTGTCTGTTCATTTCCGGTCAGGTCAAGCGCTCCACTTGTTCGCACACCGAAGGCGTCCCTGGGTTGCGCCAGTTTGGCGTTCAGGAATTGGACATCATCCCTGTCGTCTCCAGCTTGTGCAAATACGCCGTTCATTTGACGCAGCCCGAGATGGTTCGCTATGAACTTGAAAAGGCGGTGAGCATCGCCAAAAGTGGTCGGCCAGGCCCCGTCTGGATCGATATCCCGATGGATGTGCAATCGGCGCTGATCGACCCAGACACTTTGCCTTCGTATACCGCGATGGAGCCCGTGCCCACCGGCAGTGATGCCGTCCTGGACGAGTTGAGGGATTTGTTCATGCAGGCCGAGCGGCCCGTCATCATTGCCGGTCGCGGCGTTCGTTTGGCAGGTGCCCAAGCCGTGCTGCAAGCGCTTGCCACCGAATTCAACGTTCCTGTCGTGACGCCCTATCTGGGCATTGACAACCTGCGACACGATCTGGACATTTACATTGGCAAGACGGGGGTCAAGGGCGACCGTCCCGCCAACTTCACCATGCAAAACGCCGACCTGGTCATTGCGGTCGGGACCAGTCTGCACATTTCGGTGATTGGCTATGAATACGAGCAATTCGCGCGGGCTGCGAAGAAAGTGGTCATTGACATCGACCTGACCTCGCATCGCAAGCGCACCATCCAGATCGATCGCATGATCGAATCCGATGCCAAACAGGCATTGGACGGCCTTTTGACGCGGCTGCATGAAGCCAATTTCAAGAGTGTCAGCGCCCCATGGTTGCAACGGTGTGTGGGATGGAAGAAAAAATACCCTGTCTGCTTGCCGGAATATGCCAACACCGTTGGCGCCATCAACGTTTATTCCTTCATGGACCGTCTGTCTGCCTTGACGGGTGAAGGTGATGTATTCATTGGCGATGCAGGCTCTGCGATTTATGCAGTCTCTCAGGGCTTGATTCTGCGCCACAACAACCAGCGCTACATCCCTTCCAGCGCCATGGCCACCATGGGGTACACCGTCCCTGCGGCCATGGGTGTTTCAGCAGCACTCGGCGACAAGCGCGTGATGGCGATCACCGGTGATGGCTCCCTGCAACAAAACATCCAGGAATTGCAAACCATCTTGCATTACAAGCTTCCCATCAAATTGTTCATCTGGAACAACGATGGGTATTTGTCGATCCGTGCCTCACAAAAGAATTACTTTCAAGAACGCTATATTGGCGAAGGGGCTCGGTCTGGGGTGTCCATTCCAGACACACTCAAAATTTGTGCCGCCTACGGCTTGCCCGCTGCGCGTGTCAGCGCACTCTCTGAATTGGATGCGGCCATACAAAAAGCCTTTGACCACGATGGGCCCTATGTCCTTGAAATCATGACGCCACCGGAACAAGCCATCATTCCAAGCGTCTCATCGCGCGTCAATCCTGACGGCTCCATGAGCTCCAGACCACTGGAAGACATGGCGCCATTTCTGGACCGCGAGGAGTACCGCAGCAATCTTCTTGTCGACGAAATATGAGCATCGCGATCCTCGGTGCGAGCAGCCAGATCGCCAAAGATCTGATTTTTTCATTTGCCAAGGCCGGCCGTCGCGATCTCTTACTCTATGTCCGCAGCACCGATCGCACGAGCGCTTGGGTTGTTGAACATGGCCTGCAACACGCCTGTTCTGTTCACCACCATGACACCTATGGCTTGATGCCCCATGACGTGGTGATCAACTTCGTCGGGGTCGGTGACCCCATGCGCACAGCAGAAATGGGCTCGGCCATTTTGCCCATCACGGCGCATTTTGATGGTCTGGTGATGGCAGGGTTGGAACAGCACCCCCATCGCCGCTACCTGTTCCTTTCAAGCGGCGCTGTTTACGGCAATTCTTTTACCGAGCCCGCAACGGCGGACACGCAAGCCACGATCGCCATCAACGCCATTCGGCCTCAGGATCGCTATGCGATGGCCAAACTGTACGCAGAGGTGGGGCACCGAGGCCGGCCAGATTTGGCCATCGTCGACTTGCGTGTTTTCAATATTTTCAGCCGGACACACGACATCAACGCCCGATTTTTCATCACCGACATCGTTCGAGCCATACGGGACAAGCGCAGCCTGCAAACATCCACCGACTACATGGTGCGGGACTTCATGCACCCACAGGATTTTCACCAACTGGTCGAATGTCTCCTGGCTGCCCCTCGGGCCAATTGCGCCATCGACTGTTATTCGCGGGAACCGATCGACAAGCCATTGTTGTTACAGACCATGGCCGAACATTTTGGGCTGCACTACGAGGTCGTTGCAGGCACGACTGCTTCGGTCAATGCAACGGGCGCCAAGCCGTTCTATTACTCCCTGAACCGAAAAGCAGCCGAATTTGGCTACCAACCCCAGTGGTCCTCACTGGAGGTCATTTTGACGGAGACCGCAGCCATCTTGGATGGGGAATCTGCTGCCGCTTAATTGGCATACAAACCATCGAAACAAATCGACAGTGCCACCCCTGGTTTGAATTCTGTCTTTTCAGAATTTTGAATTTCCACGACACACTGGATGTAATCTGCATCCGTGCAAACAGCATGATTCAAGTGCCCACTTGCGGCACCGATACTCAAGCCCATGCGCGAAACCATGGTGGGACCATACTTGGTGATCAATGGAACACCGTTTCGAATGACATCGTTGCTCGTCGAGCCGCAGTTATAGGGATAAGTATCCAGATAAACATCACACAGTTTCAACCGCGCACAAAACTCCTTGTGCACTGTTCTTGCTGAAAAATGGATTCTCGACAAATCAGCATTGGCCTTGCGGGCCTGATTTTTCAGGTTTTCTGTTGTTGTCGGATTGTCATCAATCAGCCAAAGCACAGCGTTTGGCATTTCTCTGAGCAGTTGCATCCACACGGCAAACATTTCCGGTGTGATTTTGTAAACATTGCCAAACGCGCCCATCACAAACGCCTGTTCGGACAAGCCGACATCGGACCGTGTGACCATGGGCAAATTCTCGTCGGGTGGTGTCAAGGGAATGAAACTGCCTTCCACATACAGCGGCTTTTCCATGAAGTATTCGGTGTGTTCAGGCGGCAGCGCGTGGCGATCCGTGATCACAAAATCAAACCAGGGCATGCCTGTCGTGCCGATGAATCCCAGATAAGTGCCCTGCTTGGGCGCTGGGTGCAAGGCAAAAATGCCTGGCCGCGCCCCTGAGCTCAGGCCGTGCAGATCGACCATCACATCAATTTCGTCTTCCAAAATGCGCTCGGCCGCTTGCCTGTCGGTCAAGCTCTGAATGGGGCGGACATGGTCAAACATGCCCAGCAGGCGTTTACGGTGTTCGCTGCCATCGTCCGCCGTGAAGTCATAGGCAAACACCTCATAACGGTCGCGGTCGATGCCTTGCAACATGGTGGGCAGCAAAAACCCCACCGCATGCTCTCGCAGATCGCCCGATGCAAAGCCGATGCGTTTTTTGGGGTGGTGGTATTGCTTGACCTTGCACAAGCGCTCTTCTTTCAAGCCATAGGTGCGGGCCACAAAGGCGTGGGCGCTGAGCAACTGCAGCAGCGGGTCATCGGTCAATGCCAACATGGCCAGGGGCGATGTGGCCATGAGCATCTCGTTTTTGCTGATGCCCGGCAACGGCTTGTACACCGGCCATTCACAGGATTTTTGGCGGATGTGCACCCAGTGCTGGATCACGCCCGCTTGCTTGGGGTTGATCAACAGGCTGTGCTCCAGCGCTTCCAGAGCCTGGCGGTAATGCCGGTTGTTCTCATGCACGCGCCCGATGTGGTTCAGCGCCGCGGTCAACATGTCCGGGTCCACCGGGTCCTTGGCATAGCGTTGCCCCGTCAGGCCCGCCCAGGCGGCGATGGCCTGGGCACTTTGGCCCCGCTTTTCCAGCACCAAGCCCAGGTTGATGTGGGCTTGCGCAAAATCTGGCGCCAGCGCCAGCGCCTGTTCGTAGGCGTTTTGCGCCTGGTCCAGGTGTCCCAGTTGCTGCAACAAAGAGCCATGGTTGAACCACACCAAATGTTTGCGGGGATCGTCATGGTGGGCCAGCCACAAGGCATACAGATTGGAGGCGGCCTGGGCATGCCCGTCGCGTTGCAGCTGCTCGGCATGGCTCACCATGACGGAAAGTGCCATGCCACCACTGCTGACCAAGGCCACGATGTCCGGTTCAGTTTCCATGGGGGTGACGTCACTTGGGATCAAGTGGTGGGGCAGCGGCGCATTCATGGGGTCTCCTTCAATGGCTGATCAGGGCCGTTCAAACATGGCACAAATCATGCAAGTTGAGTGCCAGCTTATTGAAACTTTGCGTATTCAGTTTGAGGAAAAGCGTCATTTTTTCGACGATTTGAACCCCTCCAGCGGCAACAAACTGCCGCAACCGGGTTCAGTTTGCCGCAGTTTTGCCGATACCCAGGGGGTCATGGAGATCAAATGCTCCTTTCCCCCTCAAGTTTGCTCAGCTGCTGCCGATACGACAGATAAGCACAAAGTTAGGCGAGTCGTTTTCGCCAGGTTTTTGTAAAGACAGTCACTTTGTGACAGTGCAAGCCAACAATTTAAAGGGGTTCCCATGGTCTCATCCATCAGCTCATATTCGGCCACTCAGATCCGTCAGCTCAGCATTCCGAGCCTTGCCACGGCCGATATCGCTGCGCTTTCGCCCAGCCAGATCAAGGAACTCACCACCACCCAGATCAACCAGTTGTCGAGCACGCAGATCAGCGCCATCGAAACGGCTGATTTTGTGCAACTCACGGCCAAACAAATCAGCGCCTTTGACCCATCGCAGTTCAGCGATGGTCTGCTGACTTACGACAAAAACAAGTTGCAAGCCATGACGGGCAGTCAACTGGCCAGCCTGACCACCTCTCAACTGGCCACCTTCACCACGGCCCATGCCGCGGCGCTCGATGCTCGCGACATGGGGGCCTTGTCGGCAGGCCAGCTCAATGCCTTGTCCACCGACGTGGTGGCATCGCTCAGCAGCAGCCAATTGCAAGGTCTGAAAGCGGTGCAGATTGGCGGTTTGAGCAGCACGCAACTCAACGCGCTGGGCAGCAACCAGTTGCAAAGCTTGAGCAATGCGCAGCTCAAAGGCATCACCAGCAGCCAATTGGGGGCTTTGTCAACGCAAAATCTGCAGGCCTTGACCACAGGACAATTTCAGGGCTTGCTCGCCGCACAGCTCAACGGATTGGGCTCCGCACAGGTTCAAGCGCTTGAATCCGCCGATTTGGCCGCCATCAAGGGCACCACACTTGGCGGCCTGGGTACCTCACAAATCCAGGCGCTCAACTCGTCACAGGTTCAAAATCTGACCGCCCAGCAGCTCAAGGGCCTGAGCGGAAACCAGATCAAAGCCATGGACAGCGGCGACATTGCCGCACTGAGTACAGGCCAGATTTCCCAGTTCAAACAAGATCAAATTGGCCAACTCACCACCAGCCAGGTGCAAGCTTTGGGCACCCAGCAGGTGCAAGCCTTGGATGCCAACCAAGTGCGTGGTTTGACCACCACGCAGATGGCTGCGGTGACCACCAGTCAATTGTCCGCACTGACCACCGCGCAAGCCAAAACACTCAGCGCCACCCAGGTCAACGCCTTGAGCAGCGATCAGATTGCCAGCATCGAAACAGCGGATCTCGCCGCCCTGTCGGGCAGCACGGCATCGGGCCTGTCCACCACCTCGGTCAAGGCCTTGAGTTCGGGACAAGTGGCCTCGCTGACCGCCGGTCAGCTGCGCAGCCTGAGCACGGACCAACTGAATGCGATTGAAACGGCCGATCTGGCCAGCATGAGCAGCCGCCAGATCACCCAACTCTCGGCGGACCAGGTCAAGGGTTTGAGCACGACTCAACTGAATGCCCTGACCACCGACCAGTTCAGTGCCATGGACGCCCGACAAGTCAAGGGCATGACCACGGCACAGATGGCTTCGCTGTCAACAGACAAAATCAAAGCGCTGACCACCACACAGGTCAAACAACTGTCGGCCGACCAGCTGAACGCGCTCACCGCCAAGATCAGCGCCATTGAAACGGCGGACATCGCCGCGATTTCCGGAGCTTCCGCAGGTCAACTTTCCACCGCATTTGTTAATGCACTGAGCTCGGACCAGGTCAAGGCCCTGGACAAAACACAACTGACCGGCATGACCAGTGTGCAGTTGCAGGCCCTGGAAACGGGTGATCTGGCCAAAATGAGCACCGCACAGCTCAACACGCTGCGCGCGGATCAAGTGGGGCAACTCACCACCGGTCAGCTGAACAACCTGACAAGCAGCCAGTTGCAAAGCCTGAGCGCCAAACAATTGGGCGGACTGACCACCGGACAAATGAGCACGTTGACCACGGCCAACCTGGCCACCCTGGGCAGCGATCAAGTCAAGGCATTTTCTGCCACCCAACTCAACGCACTCAGCTCCACTCAGGTGGCAGGACTGACCTCCACCGCACTGTCGTCGATCAACGAAGCCGCATTTGCCAAACTGTCCACCGATGTCCTGCAGGCCCTGACCACAGGACAGGTTGGCCATCTGACGAACAAGCAGATCCAGTCCATGGGCAGCAGCCAGCTCAATGCAATGGCCACCGACGACTTGGCCAAGCTGGGCACTTCGCAGATTGCCGCCTTGTCTGCCAGCCAAATCAAGTCGTTGTCCACCAGCCAGCTCAACAGCCTGACGACCACGCAGTTTTCCTCGCTCTCGGCCATCCAGATCGGCGGCTTGTCCACCGCGCAAATGGGGGCCCTGTCGACCGACCATGTCAAGGCGCTCACCACAGGCCAGGCCGCCAATTTGACTGCCACCCAGCTCAATGGCTTGACGACCACCCAGATCGGCAGCATGGACACGTCGGACGTGGCGTCCCTCAATGCATCGGCTTTGGGCAAGTTGTCCACCGCCAACGTGGGCGCGCTGAGCAGCGACCAGGTCAAAGCATTGGATGGACGGCAGCTCCAGTCCATGAACTCGGCACAATTGCAAGCCCTGGGTGATGATGTCACCAAGCTCAACACCGCCCAACTCAGCGGCCTCAAAGCCAGCCAAATCAGTGGTTTGACCACCGCACAGCTGGACGGCCTGGACACCGACCAATTGCGTTCGCTCACAGGCTCGCAAGTGGCGGCCATGACCACCGCACAGTTTGCCGCGCTCAGCAGCGCTGACTTGAACAGCCTGACCTCCAGTCAGTTTGGCTCGGTCACCGCCACCCAGCTCAATGCAATGAGCTCGATTGCAACCTTGACCACAGAAGACCTGGTCGCCATCAACGACACCGCAGTGGCTGGTTTGAGCACGACCGCCATCCAGGCCCTGACCACCACCCAGGCCGAACAACTGACGGCCAACCAGATCAAGGCGCTCACCACAGACCAGCTCAATGCCATGGAGCAAGCGGACGTGGAGAAACTGACCACCAGCCAGGTGGCCGCACTCAAAGCCGACCAAGTAGGAGGTCTGAGCACCACACAACTGGGCCGTCTGAGCACAACGCAAGTCAGCGCACTCAGCGGTGCACACATTTCCCGGCTGTCAACCGACAGTGTGAAGTCTCTGTCCAGCGCCCAGGTGGCGGCCATCAACGTGACTGCCCTGCGCTCGCTCACAGCCGACCAAATCAATGCACTGGACACCGCCGACCTCGCGGCCATGGGCACCGCCCAGGTGGCCGCGCTGCGTGCAGATCAGATTCAGGGCATGACCACGGGCCAGCTGAATGTGCTGACCACGACGCAGGTCACGGCCCTGTCGGACGCCCAAGTGGGCAGCATGACCACCGCCCAGGTGGCCAGCCTGAAGACCGATGCCATCGCCACCCTCAACTCTGAACAGGTGACCGGTCTGAAGCTGCAGCAACTGGACGCCCTGAGCACCACCCAGATCAGCAAGATCAGCTCCGGCGCCATTGCGGGCCTGAGCGGCGGTCAGATCGGCAGTTTGTCCACCGACCAATTGGCCGCGTTGACCACCGGCCAAGCGCAGTCCTTGACCAATACCCAGATCCGGGCACTGACCACCGGTCAGCTGGCCGGCCTGACGACGGCCTCCATGGCCGCTTTGACCACGGCGCAGATCGGGGCTTTCAATGCCACCCAGCTGAACGCGCTGTCTAGCACGCAAATGGCGTCCTTGGAGACCACGGAAATTGCCGCGCTGGATGCACGCGTCGTCAGCGCCTTGAGCAATGGCAACGTCACGGCCTTGACCTCCAGCCAGGTGAATGCCTTGGGTTCGGCACAACTGCAAGCCCTGACCTCGGGTCAACTCAATGCGCTGGACACCGCTGATGTGGCCGCCATGGGCACCAGCCAGATCCAGTCCCTGACCACCACCCAGCTGGCCAGCGTGTCCACTGATCGGATCACGGCACTGACCTCGAGCCAGATCCAGTCCTTGACCAGTGCACAGGTTTCCGGCCTTACCACAACCCAGGTCGCCGGCCTGACCACCAGCCAGGTCGAGTCCTTGACCACCGCGCAGATTCGCGCCCTGAGCAGCAGCCAGATCGCCGCGCTGTCCAGCAGCCAGTTGGCGGCCATCCAGACATCCGACCTGGCCAACCTGACCTCGGCACAGATCACAGGCCTGAGCACCAGTGCCATTCAGTCACTGACCACTGCTCAGGTGGCCGCACTGAGCACCGCCCAGGTCAGTGCTTTGGGCACCACCCAGCTCAACGCCCTGAGCACTACCCAGGTGCAGGCCATCGAAACCGCCGATGTCGCCGCATTGACCGGCGCGCAGGTCTCCGGCCTGGCCACCAGCAGTGTCGCCGCCTTGACCTCCAGCCAAGTGAATGCCCTGGGTTCAGCGCAACTGCAAGCCCTGACCTCGGGTCAGCTCAATGCACTGGACACCGCTGACGTGGCCGCCATGGGCACCAGCCAGATCCAGGCACTGACCACCAGCCAGCTGGCCAGCGTGTCCACCGATCGGATCACGGCACTGACCTCGAGCCAGGTCCAGTCCCTGACCAGTGCGCAGGTTTCCAGCCTCACCACAACCCAGGTCGCCAGCCTGACCACCAGCCAGGTCGAGTCGTTGACCACCGCGCAGATCCGCGCCTTGGGCAGCAGCCAGATCGCTTCGATGTCCAGCAGTCAGATTGCGGCCATCCAGACCGCCGACCTGGCCAGCCTGACCACGGGACAGATTGCAGGCCTGACCAGCAACGTCATCCAGTCACTGACCACCACACAGGTAGCCGCATTGAGCACCACCCAGGTCAGCGCTTTGGGCACCGCCCAACTCAACGCCCTGAGCAGCACCCAAGTGCAGGCCATCGAAACCGCCGATGTCGCGGCACTGACCAGCGCGCAGGTCACTGGCCTGGCCACCAGCAACGTCGCCGCCTTGACCTCCGGCCAGGTGAAGACCTTGGATTCGGTGCAACTGCAAGCCCTGACCTCGGGTCAGCTCAATGCACTGGACACCGCTGACGTGGCCGCCATGGGCACCAGCCAGATCCAGGCACTGACCACTGCCCAGCTGTCACAAGTGCAAACCGACTCGATCGCCGCCTTGACGACCACGCAGGTGGCCTCCTTGTCCACCAGCCAAGTCGCGGCATTGACCACGTCACAAGTTGCGGCTTTGGATACGGCGCAAGTCAAGGCACTGGGCACCGCCCAGGTGCAGTCACTCAGCAGCGCCCAACTCAATGCCCTGAGCGCCGAAAAAGTCCAGGCGCTGGATACGGCAGACATTGCGGCATTGACGACAGGTCAACTGTCCAAGCTGTCCACCAGCAACGTGGCTGCGCTCACCTCGGCACAAGTGAAGGTGTTGGGCAGTGACCAATTGCAATCCCTGTCCAGCGCCCAGATCAATGCGCTGGATGCGGACGATGTGACCGCCATGGGGACCAACCAGATTGCTGCGCTGAGCACGGCCCAGATCAGCAAGCTCAGCAACGCCAACATTGAAGCGCTGAGCACCACGCAAGTGGCGGCCTTGAGCTCCGACCAGGTCGGGGCCTTGACGGCCAGCCAACTGCCCGTGATCAGTGATGCCCAATTCACCGCCATGGGATCAAGCCAACTGGCTGGCCTGACTTCTGGACAGTTTGCCGCTTTAAGTGAAAGCCAGGTGCAGTCCATGTCGACGGCCGAGGTCGCAGCGCTGAGCACGACCCAGGTGTCCTCCATGGGCAGTGGTGCCGTCTCGTTGATGACCACCGCCCAGATCAAGGCACTCAGCTCGGATCAAGTGACCAGTTTGACCACGACACAACTCAACGCGATGAGCGAAGAGCAGATCCAGGCACTGGACACAGCGGATGTGGCCGCCTTGACCACGGGCCAATTGGCCGGTCTGAGCAATGCCACGATGACGGAACTCAGTTCCGCCCAGGTCAAGGCCTTGACCACCAGCCAACTGCCCACCTTGGGGACTGGCCAGATCAATGCACTGGATGCCGATGACATTGGCGCCATGACCACGGGCCAGATTGCATCTCTGACCACCCAGCAAGTCAACAAGTTGAACAACGCTGCGCTGGAAGTCTTGTCGACGACACAAGTCGCCGCCCTGACCACATCACAAGTGGCCGCTTTGGGCACAGCCCAGATCTCGGTGCTGACACCAAGCCAGGTGGGTGCATTGGGAACCAGCCAGCTGCAAAGCCTGCAATCGAGCCAGTTCGCCGCCATGAACGAGGACCAAATCACCTCGATTGGGACGGACATCTCAGCTTTGACGACTGCCCAGATTGACAGCTTGCCCACCACACCGCTGCAATTGCTGAGCACAGGCCAGATCCAGGCATTGACCAGCACGCAAGTGCGCGCCTTGGGCACAACGCAGCTCAATGCCTTGACACAAGACCAATTGAACGCAATTGAAACAGCCGATCTGGCCAGCATGACCACGGGCCAAATCATTGGCCTGAGCAGCACACAGCTGCAGGCCTTGAGCTCCGGCCAGATTCGGTCGTTGACCAATCATCAGTTGGAAGCGCTGACCACGGCGCAGCTGAACAATCTGGAACCTGAAGACTTTGCACTGTTGACCACAGAGCAAATCAGCAAACTCACCACGACACAAGTCAGCAAACTGTCTGACACCATGTTGCAAAGCTTGACGACCACCCAGATGTCGACCTTGGACGGCGGGCAAGTGGCCGCCTTGACCACAGCGCAAATTGGTGTGCTGAATGTCGACCAAGTGGCTGCGATGACCAGCACACAAGTCAAAGCCATGGGCACAGCGCAACTCAATGCCCTGAATGCAGACCAGGTGGCTTCGCTGGGCACCGAGGACGTGGCGGCCATCTCGGTCACCAACTTGTCGGCACTGACGACGACGGTGATCCAGGCGATGACATCCAGCCAGGTGGTCAGCATGACCAACAGCCAGCTCAAGGCACTGAGTGCCGACCAACTCAACGCGCTGGATGCAGGCGATGTGGGCAGCTGGAGCAGTGCACAAATTAACCAGCTCACTGCCACCCAGATTTCGACACTGAGCACCACCTTCCTTGACGCTTTGACGACAGACCAGTTTGGCGCTCTGACGGCGACACAATTCACCGCACTGAATTCTGCACAGGTCAGTGGCCTGGCAGACACCAAGGTGGCGGCCATGACCTCGACCCAGATCCGGGTGTTGGCAAGCGACGAACTCAATGCCATGAGTTCCGTCCAGATTGCCGCCATCGAAACCGCCGATCTGGTGGCTTTGAGTGTCACCCAGGTCTCCGGCCTTGACACCAGCTTTGTCCAGGCACTGACCAGCGACCAAGTCACATCGCTGACGGCCAACCAGCTCAAGGCCTTGTCGGGTGACCAGCTCAATGCCGTGGACACCGCTGATTTGGCGGCCATTGCCACCGACAAGATCGTCTCGCTGACGGCCACCCAGATTGGCGAACTGAGCACGACCCAGCTGAATGCATTGAGCACGGATCAAATTCAGGCCCTGACAGCTAGCCAGGTCAAAGGCTTGACCACGGTACAGATGGACAGCATCAGCACCGCCAGCGTGAAAGCCTTGACCACCGCTCAAATGGACGCCTTGCTGGCCACGCAATTGAATGCACTGGACAGCAGTCAAATCAGCGCCATGGAGACAGCCGATCTGGCGGCAATTGACGTCTATCAGGTGGCCAGCCTCAGCACTGGTTTTGTCGATGCTTTGAGTACGACTCAGGTCGCAGCCTTGACCTCTGCACAGGTCGGCAAACTGACCTCAGATCAATTTGCGAAACTCGATACGGCTGACATCAAGGCATTGACAACGGAGCAGATGGCGACGGTCACTGCAACCCAGGTTAACGCTTTGAGCGCAACGCAAATCCAGGCTCTGGAAACCGCTGACCTGCAGAACCTGCGGGCTAGCCAGATCTCGACCTTGACGACCGATGCGGTGGCTGCATTGAGCACCGCTCAGACGCAAGCTTTGACGACCGACCAAATTGCCCGGATCACGGCAACGCAACTTGACGGCTTGGTGGGCAGCAAAACCACAGCCCAGATTGCCGCCTTGTTCACCTCGGATCAGGTCGGCACCGTGGTCGCGCCTGCGGTCTTGACGGCCACACAACTGTCGCAACTGGATACAACGCAAATCCAGGCATTGCGCAGCTGATCGGGAAGCAATCAGCCACAGAAAAGCTGACGTAAAAGCAAGTGGCACGTGAATTGCTTATCTGACGTAAACCCCACACCGGCAACCGTTTGCCGGTGTGGTCCGTCAGGAGCAACACATGTCAAATGCCGCAGTACACACGCAGACCCAATATGGTTTGCCGGACTTTCCACTCAACCTTGAGCTGGATCCTCCGTCCCCTGTCAAAGTCCGTGAGTGGGTGGCCGAGTTGTTCGGACAAAACCACCTCTCTTTGGCCATCGCACTGGCTGAAGCAGGCTTGGCTCTTTACCCCGACAGTGAAGATGTTCTGGTCATCGCTGCACTGGTGGCAGAAGTCCAGCAGGATTGGCAACATTCCCGCGAACTGCTGGAACATTTGATCCAAGTCCAGGCGGGTCACACACCGGCCCAAGTCTGGCATCACCTCGCCCGCGTGCTGCGTTGCGAAGGAAACCCCCAACGCGCTCTGTCTGTTGCCCAAAAAGCATTGGGACAACACCCCACCTCTGTAGATCTGCAGCAATTGGTCAACGAACTGTTGCCATCGCTGACCGATGTGCCGCGCACGGCCAAAGCGGCGTCTTGACGGAATTCCGTCGTTCTTGCCTGAACGGTTAGGTTTATTTCTGGCACGCATTGTGCTTATACCTAACCAACACCCGATGCGGCAATGAATGGCCGCCGTTAAAGAAGCCAGACTAAAACCAGGAGTCATTCCATGTCAGTCATCAATACCAACATCAAGTCATTGATTTCGCAAAACGCGCTGGCCCGCAACGCCCGCGATGTGTCCAAATCCATGGAGCAATTGTCCACGGGCAAGCGCATCAACTCGGCGGCAGACGATGCCGCCGGTTTGGCCATCAGCAACAAGATGACCGCGCAGATCCGGGGTTTGAACCAAGCGGTACGCAACGCCAACGACGGCATCTCGATGCTGCAGACGGCCGAAGGCGCCACGCAAGAGATCACCAACATGCTGCAGCGCATGCGTGAGTTGTCTGTTCAGGCGGCCAACGACACCTACAGCACCGACGACAGGTTGGCGCTTGGCAAGGAAATGGTCGAACTGGAATCTGAAATCACACGGATTTCCAGCAACACCAAGTGGAACAACATGTCATTCCTGGACAATGCCGGGATAACAAAAACATTCCAGGTGGGCATTGCCAATAACACAGACTCCACCATTTCAGTCGACTTCGTTGACCTGACCGCATCGGGCCTGGACATTGTGGGTCTGGCTGTTGACAGTCACGTTGCCGCACAAACTTCCCTGGACAAACTGGATGCTGCCATCTCCTCTGTGGATGATTTCCGTGCCAATGTGGGTGCCAAAATCAACCGCCTCAATTTCGCCATTGAAAACCTGAGCAATATCTCGATCAACACGTCGGCTTCACGCAGCCGCATTGAAGATGCCGATTTTGCCAAGGCCAGCAGCGAATTGGCGCGCACACAAATTATTCAGCAAGCGGCCACCTCGGTGTTGGCGCAAGCCAATACGGACCAACAGTCTGTCCTCAAACTCCTGCAAGGCTAAACTTCAGTCTTCAAACTGAGTGAGCCATGAAGTCATCTGCCCAAGAGCCTGCGCGGCCCGATGCGATGCCAGCAGAAAGTCGCGGACCTGATTGCTGGAAATGTGCGTACTTAAATATCACTTATTTGCGTGCCACGCCGTACAGTTGTCAATTCATGGGTTTCAAATCCAAATGGCTACCGTCTCTGGAAGTTCTCAGAGCCGATGGTGAATATTGCCGAGGTTTTATGCCCAAAGCCATCAAGCCCGTACGCCCTGTCGTCAATATCAAAGCCTGAATGGAATTCAAGCCAATTTAAAGCCATTCGTTTCCATACAAATACTTGCAATTTGTCAAATGAATTCAGCAGAACAAAACAAATTGCATTGGACGTCCAATTCGCTTCTCAGTGGTAAAAAGCAAAACACTGATTTTGTCCGAACGGCCTGGGATGCGTCAAAAGAACACGATTTTGGCGCCTGGAATCCAAAAAGCGATTCGAAATCGAAAGCACCAGCTTTTCAAAGCAGCCATCCAAAACCAGCTCAAATAGATTCTGAAACGGATTCTATTGACCGTCTTTTTGACAGCCCCAATGGCACGCATTCAGACGCTGCTGAAATTTCAGCCTCTGATCACGCCAGCGCCGCCCCAGCTGAGCCAGCAAGCCCTGCCCCCCATCCGCCTGAAGCCGGGCCATTGACCGCCCCGGTGGAACTGAACGAGCAACAAATCAGAATTGCGCGTCAACAAGGGTATGTGCAGGGACTCAAAGACGGCATGGCAAAAACCTTGCTCGATCTGGAGTCGGAGCGATCCAAAGAAAGAGATTTGATTCAAACGATCACCTCCGAATTGCAATCGCTTCAAAATGATTCTTTTCGCTTGTTTGAACCACTCAGAAAACTGGCGCTGCACATTGCAGAACAACTGGTCAGGGGTGAATTGTCACTGTCGGGCGAGGCGATCGAACGCTTGGTCAAAGCTTGCGTGGCGGATTTGACCTCACAAGAAAATGGCATCACCCTGTCGGCCAACCCCCATGACCTGGATCGGGTTCGTCCTTTGCTCAAAAACAGCGACCCCCCGCTGCTTTTCCATGCGGACCATTCTTTGCTGCCAGGCAGCATTCGCGTGCGCGCCAACGACACAGTGATCGAGGACCTGATCGAGACCCGGCTGGAAGACCTGGCGCGCAAACTGATTTTTGAACCCGAGATTTGGTTGAAAAATGCCTCAAAGCTGGCCGGTGTCGAGGTTGAAACCCTGGAGCCAGCCTGGACTGACCTCAAGAAAAAGGTCACCGAACACAGCATTGACGATGTGGTCGAGAAAAACCCGTCCAACGCCACACAAGACACCGACCCTGCAACGCCACCCACATCGGCAGCCAGTCCCAGCGATGTCGGGCAAGCCTATCTGTAAAGCCGATTCCGTTTTTTGTGGGAGGCTGCCCCTGCGGCCGAAGCATTCGCACGCAGGGGTGCGCTCCCACAAGGCTCAGGGTCTTTTTGCAGGGTTCAGGTTTTTGTAGAAAGCCACCCCCTTGTTCAGGCCCCCGAGTTCCCTACGCTGTCAATGTTCCGTCAAGGCCTGTCAATTTTCCCATTTCAATTAATAAAATTAAAGTATCTGTTATTTTGCTTTTTAAGCATTTAGAGACGCTTAAATTTCTGGCACGAGGGTTGCTTTACACATGACAACAAATGTGAGGCCACGCTGTGAAGCCAATTGCTGCATCTACCCCTCTGGCCCTGTGGCTGGATCCCGAAAAATCGCTGAGTCCCGAGCACAGCCAAGCCCTGAACAGCAGTGGCTGGGCTTTGATGCCCATCCACACGCTGGATGCTTTGTTGTCGCAAGCGTCCGATGCGGCCCTGGTGGTTTTGCACCTGGGCGCGGACATGAGCCGTTTGCAAGCCGTGCAACAGCTCCTGCAAGACGCCGGCCTGAATACCCCGGTGGTGGCCCGTGTGGACCGCCATGAGCTGGAGATGGCCGTGGAAGCCAGCCGTTGCGGCGCCGTGGCGGTCCTGGCCAGCGACGATGTGCGTCCGGCCTCCTGGCTGCGTTTGCACAACCACATCAGCCCCAAACAAACACGCCCCACGGCACAACCCGTGCGCAACGTGGTGTTTGTGGACCCGGCCAGCCAGCACCTGTTGGCCCTGGCGCAAAAAGTGGCCCAGGCCGATGTGACTGCGCTGCTGGTCGGCCCCACCGGTTCGGGCAAAGAAGTGCTGGCCCGTGTGCTGCACGAAGCGTCTGCCCGGGCACACGGCCCGTTTGTGGCACTCAACTGCGCGGCCATGCCGGAGAACCTGATCGAAGACATGTTGTTCGGTCACGAAAAAGGCGCTTTCACCGGCGCACACCGCGACCAAAAAGGCTTGTTTGAACAAGCCCAGGGCGGCACCTTGTTTCTGGATGAAATCGGTGAAATGCCCATGCACCTGCAAAGCAAGCTGCTGCGCGTGCTGCAAGAGCGCCAACTCACCCGCCTGGGGGGACAAAGCGTCATCCTGCTGAATGTGCGCATCGTCGCCGCCACCAACAAAGACCTGAAAGCCGCCATCGCCGCGCGCGAGTTCCGCGAAGACCTGTACTACCGCATTGCCACCTTCCGCATGCGCTTGTTGCCCTTGGCCGAACGGCCTGGCGACATCATTCCCCTGGCCATGCAGTGCCTGTTGCAACACGACAAGAAACCCTGGCAACTGCACCCCCAAGCCCAAATGCAGCTGCTGCAATACCCCTGGCCTGGCAATGTGCGTGAGCTGGAAAATGTCATGCGCCGCGCCATGGTGCTGTGCAGCGACCACCTGATCACGCCAGCGCACTTGATGTTTGACGACTGGTTGACCACCTGCGCACCCACGCCCGCCCCCATGGCCATGCCCGCAGCGACACCCGTGTTGGCACAAATGCCCATCCATGTGCCGACCAATGTGACGCCTACAGCGCTGGAAGACTTCATGCAATCGACCTTGCAGAAGCTGGACCCGCAAGACCATGCCCCATTGAACAACGCAGACAGCGCAGCCGACAGCCAGCGAACCGACCTGCACAGTGCGGTCCGCATGAACGAACACCAGGTGATCATGGCCACCTTGGCCACCACCCCCAGCAAAACCGAAGCCGCCAAGCGCCTGGGCATCAGCCCACGCACCCTGCGCTACAAACTGGCCCAGTTGCGTGAGCACGGCCTGGGCATGGCCAGCGCGGCTTGCTGAAGGAGACACCCATGATCGACAAAGCCATTTCTCCCGCCAGCATCCAATCGATGCTGCAAACCCTGCGCAGCCACCAGGCCGAAGCGTCAGGCAGAACAGCGGGCATGCCTGGCGCCACCGAACTGACCGGTGGCACAGGCGGTGTGCAAAAAACAGGTTTTTCTGATCTGGTCACGGGTGCGCTCGGCCAAGTCAACCAACTGCAAGTCCAATCCACCGAAATGCGCGACGCCTTTGACCGTGGCGAAAACATGGCGCTGACCGATGTGGTGCTGGGGATGCAGAAATCTTCGCTGGCCTTTGAAGCCACCTTGCAAGTGCGCAACAAGGTGCTCAAGGCTTACGAAGAAATTCTGAACATGCCGGTCTGACCCCTTTAACTGAAGAAGAACCAACATGGCCGCAGCAATCGCAACAATGAATCCTGGTGTGATGACCGCCCCCCAGGGCTCTGCCAACACCCCGGCAACCGTGTCCAACAACACCGCCGTCGCCACCGTCCCCGGTGGCGCAGACAAAGCCGGTGCGGGTGCCAGCACAGGCTTGAGCCCGTGGCAGACCAAAGGCTTTTCCGAGTCTTTCACGAAAGTGATCAACCAACCATCGGTGCGCAAAGTGTTGCCGCTGATCATCATGCTGATGGTGCTGGTGGTGTTCGGGCTGATTTACGCCTGGATGAACGTCACCCCCTACCGTCCCGTGATGCCCGGCCTGCAAGAGGCCGACCAGCAAAAAGCCTTTGAAGCTCTGAAGACGGCCGAATTCAGTCCCAAGATCGACCCTGCGACGGGCCAGCTTACCGTGCCCAGCCCACGCTTTCACGAAGCCCGGATTTTTCTGGCCTCGCAAGGTTTGCCCAAAGCCGGCGCGACCGGCCTGGACGGTCTGAAGGAACAGTCCTCCATGACCACCAGCCAGTTCATGGAGCAGGTCAAGGTCAATGCCGCCATGGAGCAGGAATTGGCCCGCAGCATCATGCAAATCGGCAGTGTGCAAAGCGCCCGCGTGCACCTGGCCACTCCCAAGCAAAGCGTTTTTGTGCGTGACCGCACCCCCCCCAAAGCATCGGTGGTGCTGGCCCCCTACCCCGGCCGGGCGGTGTCTGCATCGCAGGTGCAGGCCATCGTGCACCTGGTGTCGTCCAGCGTGCCCTATTTGGCACCCGACCACGTCACCGTGGTCGACAACGTGGGCAAGCTGATGACCGAATCGGCCACAGAACAAAAGCTGGGTCTGACCTCTGCACAAGAGCAACACAAGCAGCACCTGGAAGATGTGTACCGCACCCGCATCATGGAAATTCTGTCGCCCATGGTGGGTCAAACCAATGTGCGCTCACAAGTGAATCTGTCCCTGGATTTCACCCAAATCGAGAGCACCACCGAAGATTTTGACAACCGCGACAAAGGCCCCCGCACCCGCTCCGAAGTGCTGGCCGAAGACCGTGCGGCCAGCCGTGCCGCAGAGGGCATTCCGGGTGCCTTGGCCAACTCGCCACCAGCCGACCCGACCACCACCAACAACACCCAGTCCGATGCCAACAAGGGCCAAAGCGAGTCGGGCAGCAAGCTCAGCAGCCGCTCCACCCGCAACTTTGAACTGGACCGCACCGTGCGCCACGTGCGCAACGCCACTGGCGGCATCATGAAGGTCAGCGTGGCCGTGGTCGTGAACGAGCGCCCTGCACCGCCCCCAGCCAAAGATGCCCCCGTGGTGGCCAATGCGCCAACGTCGGTGCCCTACACCCCGCAAGAACTCGAGCAAATGCTGCAAGTGGTGCGTGGCGTGGTGGGTTTTGACCAGCAACGCGGCGACAACGTGTCGGTGGTGCCCGCCAAATTCGAACCCGTCATGGCCATGGAAACGATTCCGTGGTACCTGGAAGACACCGTGCAAACCGGCATCAAGAGCGGCTTGCTGGCCATCAGCTTCATCGTGTTCATGCTGATCGTGGTCCGCCCCATCATGCGCAACATCTATGCCGACAAGGCGGCCGAAGAGCAGCAGGCCAAGGCGGCGCTGAGCGATGGCGAATTGAGCGAAGACGACATGCGCATGATCCAGATCGGCGAAGGCGAGAACCTGCAGGAAATCAAGGCCAAGCTCAAGCCCAAGAAGTCGAGCATCTCCATGGACATGCTGGACACCGCCAACACGTACGACGACAAGGTGGCCCTCATCCGCATGCTCGTGGCCGAAGACTCTGGCCGTGTGGCCAACGTCCTCAAGGGCATGATCAAGGTCAACTGAAGCGCATCAAGGAACAACGACCATGGCTACCCAAAAACCCGATAACAAAGACGCCAAGAACGACAAGGACGCGCCGGCGGCACCCGCCGCCAATAACGCTATCGCCATGACCGAAGAACTGGCCAAGGAACTGGCCGAGTTGACCGGCACACAGCGTGCGGCCGTGTTGATGCTGCTGCTGGGTGAACAACAGGCGTCAGAAATCATCCGCTTCATGAACCCCAAGGAAGTGCAGTCGCTGGGGGCCGCCATGGTCTCGGTGTCGGATCTGTCGCAAGAGGCGGTGAACATTGTGCTGGACGAATTCGTCACCATGCTGAAAAAGCAGACCAGCCTGGGTCTGGGAACAGGCGACTATGTCGAGAAAGTTCTGAAACGGGCCTTGGGTGACGACAAGGCCGCCTCGGTGCTCAGCCGCATCATGCCGGGCCAGGGCAGCAAAGGCCTGGAAATCCTGAAATGGATGGATGCCCGATCGATCGCCGAAATGATCCGGGGTGAACACCCGCAGGTCGTGGCCATCATCTTGTCGGTGCTGGAATACACCGTGGCGGCCGATGTGCTGAACTTCCTGCCCAGTGAGTCCCGTCCCGAAATCATCCAGCGCATTGCCAGCCTGGAGACGGTGCAACCGTCGGCCATGGAAGAGCTGGAGCAAATCATGATGAAGCAGTTCGCCACGAACTCCTCGTCCAAGTCGTCCAGCTTTGGCGGCATCAAGGCAGCGGCCCAAATCATGAACTCGGTCAAGGTCGAGCTTGAATCGTCGATCATGTCCGGCCTGTCCCAGATCGATGCCGACTTGATGCAGCGCATCCAGGACAACATGTTCACCTTCGAAAACCTGGTCAGTGTGGACAACCGGGGCATTCAGGCCATCATGCGCACCGCAGAGCCCGACTTGCTCATGGTGGCCCTCAAGGGAGCCCCCGACTATGTCAAGGACAAATTCCTCGACAACATGTCGGCCCGTGCGCGTGTCATGTTCGTGGACGACATGGAAGCCAAAGGCCCGCTGCGCATCACCGAAGTCGAAGAGGCACAAAAGAACGTCATGCGCTTGGCGCGCAAGTTGTCCGATGCGGGCGAGCTGGTGTTGGCAGGAGGCGGCGATGGCTTCGTCTGACAAACCACAGGACCCATCTGCGGCCGACTGGAACACCAACCCCTTGCTCAACAGCAAGGTCAAGACCCCGCATTTTTTGCGCACGCATTGGGACGAGGCCTCGGCGCAATCGTTTGGCCCTTGGCGGGTCGGCCCCAAGACCGATGCCGTTGACGGTTTGATGACACCCAGCCAGGACAGGCTCCCGGCTGCGCCCGACGCCCCTCACAACGCCCATCCAGAAGCGCCCGCAGACGCGCTGCAGGCGGTGCAGTTGCTGAAGGCCGAAACCGAACCAGCCTCGCCCTGGAGTGAAGCCGCACAGGCGCAAATGCGCGACGAAGCTTTTCAAAAAGGTTTTCTGGAAGGCCAGGCCCAGGTGCGCGCCGAACACGACGCAGAGCGGGCCAAAGAACATGAACTGATCCGCCACCTGGGCATCGAGTTGCGCAGCATCTCGCAAGACCCGCAACGGTTTTTTGAACCCCTCAAGCGACTGGCCTTGCACCTGTCCGAACAATTGGTGCGGGCCGAACTGCAGCTGTCGGGCCAAGCCGTGCACAACCTGGTTCAGGCATGCGTGCAGCAACTGGACCCCGGCGCAGAAGTGGTCAGCGTGAGCGTCAACCCGCAAGACTTGCAGCGCCTGAACGCCATGGGCGAATCGGCCATACAGCACCTGCACCTGGAAGCCGATGCGCAGTTACGCCCCGGCAGTGTGCGGGTTCGGGCGAACGACACGGTGGTGCATGACCTGATTCAAAACCGACTGGAACCCCTGGCGCGGCGACTGCTGTCGCAACCGGAAGCCTGGTTGCAGCAATCGTCTTTGGTCAAGGACCAGGCACAGCCCCTGCCGGCCAGCACCTCCGCATCCCCTTCTGACAAAGCCCAGCCATGATGAATTTTGACGCCGAGGTCAGCCAGCTGATCACCGAACTGCGCACGCCGGAGCCGCAACGCAGCGGCACCCTGGTGCGTTTGGTGGGCATGCGCCTGGAAACACGCGGACTCATGGCTCCATTGGGGGCCTGCTGCGAAGTGGTGGGCCAGTTTGGCCACCGTGTGGAAGCCGAAGTGGTGGGCTTCAATGACGACACGCTTTACCTGCTGCCCTTCACCGAGCCGCAAGGCATTGGCCCGGGTGCCAAAGTGACGGTGCTCAGCAACACCTCGCAAGTGGCTTTGGGGCCTGCGCTGTTGGGCCGCGTGCTGGACGGACGCGGCCAACCGCTGGACGGCAAGCCGGCCCCGGAATGCACTGACATCCTGAGTTTGCAGGGGCGGCCCATCAACCCGATGGAACGCGGCCCGATCCGGGACATTCTGGATGTGGGCGTGAAAGCCATCAACGGCATGCTGACCATCGGAAGAGGTCAGCGCCTGGGCCTGGTGGCGGGATCGGGTGTTGGCAAAAGTGTGCTGCTGGGCATGATGACCCGGTTCACCGAAGCCGATGTCGTGGTCATTGGCCTGATCGGTGAACGGGGCCGCGAAGTGCAGGCCTTCATCGAAGAATCACTGGGACCGGTGGGTCTGGCCAAGTCGGTGCTGATTGCCGCGCCAGCCAACGAGTCGCCCGTGCTGCGCCTCAAGGCGACACACATGACGCATGTGGTGGCCGAGTATTTTCGGGACAAGGGCCAAAACGTCCTGATGCTGGTGGACAGCCTGACGCGTGTGGCCCATGCACAGCGCGAGATTGGCCTGGCCGTGGGCGAGCCACCCACCGCCAAGGGTTACCCGCCGTCGGTGTTTGCTTTGCTGCCCAACCTGATTGAGCGCGCCGGTGTGGGCCGCCACGGGGTGGGATCGATCACCGCCATCTACACCGTGCTGGCCGAAGGCGATGACGCCAACGACCCGATCGTGGACATTGCACGCGCATCACTCGATGGCCAGGTGATGCTCTCGCGCAAGCTGGCCGACGCCGCGCACTACCCTGCCATCGACCTCAACGGCTCGATCTCTCGGGTGATGCAAAACCTGCTCTCTCCGGAAGAGCTGAAACTGGCCAACCGCTTTCGCAGGCTGTGGTCGCTCTACCAGCAAAACCAGGACTTGATCCAGGTGGGCGCTTACGAGAACGGCAGCAACCCGGACCTGGACCAGGCCATCCGTTTGCGAACGTCCATGGAACATTTTCTGCAACAAGACATGCACACCGGCCATGACGTTGCCGACACGCGCCACGAAGTCCACGCCTTGATGGCACATTGAACACCCCAAGGAGCACCCTATGCGACAAGCCCGAAACTGCTGGCCCGTGCTGGTCAGAAAAGCCCAGGACGGGGTCAACGACGCCCAGGCCGAGATCACCAAGGCCCTCGCACGCGTGGAACAACTGCAAGCCAGTCACCAACGCCTGTGCACCTTGTACGACGAGTACCGCCTGCAAGAAAGCCAAAGCACCGCCCCCCTGATGGGCATGCAAGCGAGCATGAACCAGCGCCAGTTCATGGCCCAACTGCTGAACTTGCAGCAGCGTGTGGTGCTGGACTTGAGCAAAGCGCAAGCGGCGCTGGCGCAAACGCGCAAAAAGCGCGTGCAGGCAGAAATTGAACTGCACAAGATGGAATCGCTGGTCGAACAAGACATCAAAGCAGTGGCGCTGGATGCGCAGCGCCACGAACAACGGCAAATGGACGAACTGGCTGTGCGCCAATTCAACTTGAGCCCGCAAGCCTGACACGCGTCTCCAAGGGTCGGCAAGGTCCAGACTGGAATGGGCCCGCCCACCTCGACAGGCCCTTGTTGCCGCTGCCGCCTGCAATCAGACCTTGATCAGCGGCTGTAACTGCTTGAACGAATCCAACCAAGCCCGTGCAGGCGTATGGCGAATCGGTTGTCCATGGTTGTAGCCATAGGTCATCAAAACCACCGGACACCCTGCAGCATCCGCTGCTTGCGCATCGTTGCTGGAGTCCCCCACCATGAGGGTCTGGGCCGGTGCGGTTTGCAAAGCCTCGCAGGTTTTCAACAAGGGCAAGGGGTCGGGTTTTTTGCGCTCGAAACTGTCGCCACCAAAAACATGTGCAAAGTAGGCGTCAAGGCCTTTGGCCGCCAGTAACGGCTGCGTGAAGGCCAGCGGTTTGTTCGTCAAGCAGGCCATGCGCAAGCCCATGGACTGCAGCTGGGCCAAGCCTTCCAGCACGCCTGGAAACACCTGCGAATATTGCCCATTGATGGTCAGGTAGTGGTGTTCGTAGCGCGCGCAAACCGCGTCGAACAATTGCGAAGCGCAGCGCGTTGGGTCGGTGTTTTCCGACTGCGCCAACTGGTGCGTCAGCACCGAGCGGATCAAATGCTCCGAGCCTTTTCCAATGCAGCCCTCAATCAGCGATCGCTTGGCCTGTGGCACTTGAAGATCCTGCAAAGCCCAGTTCAGGGCCATTTCAAAGTCACCGATGGTGTCCACCATCGTACCGTCCAGGTCAATCATGACGGCGCTCAAATCCATGGGAATCATGTTCATCAATCCAATTTTCAAAAGTGGCCTTCAGGCCCAGATGGCGGCCACCACGGAACTCAGGGCAACCACCAACGGGTCGCTCACGCGCTCCAGGGCCGTACAAAAATACAATTGCGCATCGACTTGCGCGTGGCCCCAAACCACCCAATCACCGCGCTCCACACCGGGCAAGGCGACTTCTTCGCGCAACAAGGCACAACCGGCACCACTGGCCACCAAGGCATCCATCGCAGCCGTATCTTCCGTGCGCAAAGCAATGTTGGGTGCCAAGCCTTGCTGCTCGAACAACTGGCGCAACATGAGGTGACTCGGCGACTCCAACGGCCCATCCATCCAGGGCAAGGCAGCGAGGGCATTCCAGCCCCCACGCTGCAGGCTGGTGAACAGCCGTGTAGGCACCGCAATGCGATAGCGCAAGGAGCGCAAGGCTTGCCAATGCACATCTCTGGGCGGATGCGCAGCAATCACCATGGCGGCGGTCAAGGCGCCCGCTCGCAGCGGATCCAGCATGCCGCCGGCCATGTGGCTTCGGATGTGCAATTCCACCAAGGGCAAATCATTTTGCACGGCGGCCGACAGCTCCCCCAAGCGCAAAAATCCGGGTTGCTCACCCGGCACGCCCAGCTCCACTTGTCCACTGACCTGGCCTTGCATTTGACGGGCAAGGCCTTGCAAATGGCCTGCGGCATTCAGCAGGTTTTCCGCCTTGGGCCACAGCGCCTCCCCCTCCCGCGTCAAGCTCATGCGCCCACTGCTGCGCTCAAACAAGGCGACGCCCAAACTCGATTCGAGCGCTTTGATTTGTGCCGTCACAGCGGGCTGCGTCACGCACAGCACTTGCGCCGCTTTGGTCAGGTTGCCAATGCGTGCCACCGTCACAAAGGCCCGGATTTGGTGCAGTTCCATGCAACGCCTGCGGCTGGTTGTCAGGCCGCGAACAGGCGCATCTGCGAAGGCTCAAGCCCCAGATTCACCGCGACGCCAGCCGAGAATTTGGACAGACCCGCAAAGTGCGGCTGATCAACCGACAAGGACTGGCTTCCCACGCGCACCCTGTAGCGGGTGAACTCACCCATGAACTCACTCGCCTCGACCGTGCCGGGCATCCAGATGTAACGCGCATCCGGGGCCGCATCGGCCACATCCACTTTGAGTGTGTGGGGTCGAAAACTGAGCTTCAGCCGGGCGTGCCCGGCGCAGCTGTTCAAGAGGTCTGTTTGCAATTGAATGTTCAGATCGCCCACCCCAGGAACGTCCAGCACCAAGCCGTCGGCGTAGCGGCTGCGCACGGTCCCTTCCAGGGTGTTCATGGTGCCCACAAAGTTAGCGACGAAGGCGTTGACGGGGTAGTCATACAGCGTGGCTGGTGCCCCCACTTGTTGCACCACGCCCTGATCGAGCACCGCCATGCGGTCGGCTGTGGTCATGGCCTCTTCTTGGTCGTGCGTGACAAAGATGGTGGTGATGCCCAAGCGCCGCTGCAAAGCCAGCAACTCCTGGCGCATCTGTACGCGCAAAGTCTTGTCCAAATTGGACAAGGGCTCGTCCAGCAGCAAGACCTGCGGCTCAATCACGATGGTGCGCGCCAGCGCCACGCGCTGCTGCTGTCCGCCCGAGAGTTGGTTGGGTCGGCGTTGCCCAAAAGCGGACAAACCCACCAACTCCAGCGCCGCGCCCACCTTGGCCCGGATGGTGGCTTTGTCCACTTTGCGCTCGACCAAGCCGAAGGCCACGTTGTCCCACACAGACAGGTGGGGCCAGAGCGCATAACTTTGGAACACCATCCCGATGTTGCGGTCCCAGGGTTCTTGACGGCTGATGTCGCGGCCATCGACCAGCAGCTCGCCATGCTGGTGCCGATTAAAGCCTGCAATGAGGCGGAGCAAGGTGCTTTTGCCCGAGCCCGATGGTCCGAGCAAGGCAAAAAACTCGCCTGGCTCGATGTCGAGGTTGACGTTTTTCAAAACCTCGGTGCTGCCATACGACAAGCGGATATCGCGGCACTGGACACTGACTTTTTTCATGCTGAATTCTCCTTGCTGGGGGTCAGGCGCGCAGCTGTACGCTCCACCACGACATGCGACAAATAGGTGCCCACGGCAACCACCAAAATGGCCAGAACGCCCAAGGCAGCGCCCGGCCCACGACCTGCCACACTTTGCATATACAGATAAATGCCGTAGCTCATGGGCGCTTGCGATTCCGCAGAAACCAACATGATGGTGGCCGACAACTCCACGGCGGCGGTGATGAAGCTGGTCACAAAACCTGCCAGGATGCCCCCCGTCATGAGTGGCACCAGCACGCGGCGGATGCTGCGCATCTTGGTGGCGCCCAGACTTTCTGCAGCCTCTTCCAATGAAATGTGCACCTGCTGCAATGCCGCCATGCAACTGCGCAATGCATAGGGCAAACGCCTGACCGCATACGCGAGCATGATGGCAAGCCAAGTGCTGGTCAGCAGCATGTCGGTACCGGGCAAGGTGACGCCCTTGAACAAACGCAGAAAGCCGATGGCCAGCACGATGCCCGGTACGGCCAAAGATGCTGAGGAAATCCAATCCAGCCACTGCCGGGCAGGCAAGCGGGTCCGCAAGATCAAGTAGGCAATGGTGACGCCCAGCACCACATCCAGGCCTGCGGCCAGACCACAGTAAACCAAGGTGTTGCGGATCATGCCGCTAGATTCCTCAAACACGGTGGCGTAGTGCGCCGTGGTGTAGGCATCGGGCAGTGGCGAAAAGCTCCAGACCTGGGCAAACGACAGCAACAAAACACCCAGGTGCGGGGACAAGGTGATCAACAAAATCAGCCCGATCCACAAGTAGGCCAGACCGCTCTCAACGGGAGACAGGCGACGGCGCTGGATGCTGCCGCCACCTTTTTGCAAGGTCGAAAAATCACGCCCCTTGAGTGAACGCGCCGAAAGCACCATGGCGCCAATGGAAAACAAAATCATGATGACGCTGATCACGTAGCCCATGGGGTCTTCCAGTCCCACCTGCGTGATGCGCAAATAAGCTTGTGGGGCCAGCATATTGGTCTGGCCCATCACCAGGGGCGTGCCCAGGTCGTCAAACACCTTGACAAACACCAGTGAAGCACCGGCGACAAAGCCGGGCAGGCCCAATGGAAAGATCACCCGCCAAAACAAGCGCCAGCCTTTGCATCCCAGGTTCATGGCCGCCTCTTCCATGGCCCCATCGATGTTGCGCAGGGCCACCGTCAAGTTCATGAGGATGAAGGGAAAGTAGTGGATCGCTTCAACAAAGACCACCCCATTGAGCCCTTCCATGATCGGCAGCGTGAAGCCAAACCAGTCGTTGAGCAGCAGGTTGAGGCTACCCGATCTGCCGAAAATCAACTGCAGGGCCACCGCGCCCACAAAAGGCGGCATGATCAGCGGCAAGACCCCAAGCGTCTGAATCAGGATCGCCCCACGGAAATCAAAACGCACGGTCAAATACGCCAGCGGAACTGCAATCATGGCTGCAAAAATGGCCGCCATGATGGCGACATACAGGCTGTTGAAAAACGACTCTCGCATCAAATCCTGCGCGAAGAAGGCGCTGAAATGCCCCAACGTCAAGCTGTTGTCACCGTCCAAAAATGCGGTCACAAACACCTTGGCCACTGGCGACACAAAAAACAGCAATAAGAACACCAACACCAAGCCACCGGCCAACCAAACACCCGGGCGCACATCGGCCCAGATGCCCGGCGGCGGCACCATCCCCTGCGGCCTGGGTGCCGCATGTCCATTGACAGTCATCGTCTTGCCCTTTGTGTGTTACTTGACAGCCGCAAGCGCTTGTTCGGCCAGGCTGCGCGCACGCTCGTAGTTTTGACGGGCACTGTTGTTCCAGTGGTTTTCCAGGCCCGTCACGCTCTTGCTCACGGCAGCGTCTTTTTTGTTGGCCGCAAACACCGCCAAGAACTCCTTGTCAGCAACTTTTTGTACGTTGACGACGGGACTGAAAGCCGCCTCCCGCGCTTGCTTGAGCAACGCGGCCGCTTGTGCATGGGGCTTTTGGGTCAATGCCGCCTCGGCCACATGGATGGCCTTGGTGGCTGCTTGCAGCTCTTTCAGGCGGAACGTGATGGTTTGGTCAAACAAGGCCGACACCACGTTGTAGCGGGTCTCGGACAGGTCCGAGTTGAACTGCACTTTGGCACGCTTGGCAATCTCGAAAGGATCTGGATAACCTGCCGGGACTTTGCTTCCCATGACCTGCGGGGGCAAGATGGGCAAGCGGGAAATCTTCGGGTTGTACAGCAACTCTTGCCCTTCCTGCGACACGGTATAGCCGATGAATTTGCGTGCTTCAGCCGCATTTTTTGCACCCGCAACCAACGCGATGTTGGCTGGCACCACAGCGGTGACATCAGGGTAGGCAAACTCGACTGGGAAACCCGAGTACTTGCCCGCCAAACCAAAAAAGTCAATCACAAGCCCCACGCCAAACTGCCCGTTGTTGACGCCATCGGGTACACCAAAACTGCGCTCGGTGATGGCCGCGCTGTTGCCAGAGATTTGCAGCAACTGGCTCCACCCTTTTTCCCAGCCTTCGCCTTGCAACAAAGTCTCTACCGTCAAGTGGGTGGTGCCCGATCGCGAAGGCGAGCTCATGGCGACATGGCCGAAGTAAACCGGCTTCATCAAATCAGCCCACTGCTTGGGTGCAGGCACTTTGTTCGCGGTCAGATAACGGGTGTTCCACATCAGCCCGTATCCGGCCAGCGCCTGGCCCAAATACAGGTTGTCTGGAGAATTAATGGGGTAAGCCCCCACTTTGACCGGTGCCGATTTGTTGATCAAGGCGCCAATGGGTTCCAACAACTTCAGGCCCGAAAGAACCTCAAAGGCATCGGGCGCTGACGCCCAAAAAACATCTGGCCGTTGGCCCACCGGCAATTCACGCACATAGGCTATGCCTTGCACGGTGTTCTTGTTCAAGATTTCAATCTTGGTGCCCGGGTTGGATTTTTCAAAGGCCGCTTTGTAAGCCTGCGTCAATTCTTTCGGAAAAGAAGTCACCACCGTCACGGTGCCTGCTTGCGCAGCTGGCATGCTCCATCCGGCCAGCGCCAAAAAAGCGCTGGAGAACCAATAGCGAAAAGATGTTTGTTTCATGGTGGTTGTCTCTTGAGGGTTGCAACTGAAAACCGATGCTAACGGCAAGCACCCTGCTGCGCCAATCATGTTTTTTGATGCGGCACATCAGCACAGGCACAGCAAAACCACGGGTAAACCAGATGCCCCAAGGTGATGTCGATGATCTCGGCCGACAAGATGAAGTCGGTGCGCGCTGATGATTCGCTTATCGCAGCAGGTTTTGCAGGGCGTTGCCTTTGGCGTCGCGGTACACATCAAAGTCTTTGTCGATGGAGACGATGTGGCGAATGTGCAGGCGCTCGGCTGCTTCGGCGATCGAGGCGTCAGCCAGGTCCAAGGGCAAGCTGGCAAAGCGCTGGCAAATCGCCAACACGCTGGTCAAGCTCCAGTCGGCAGGGGCATCCAGTTGCACGGCACCGCGTTGCACCCATTGCAAAAAATCGAGGGCGGCGGCGTTATGGATGCGGCGGGCCAGCAGCGCACACACTTCCGTCAGCACAGGCCAGGTGCTGTGCAGACGCACCTGGGGATGGGCTTGCAGCCAGGCCAAGGTGGGGCCATGCCACTTGTCGCTGCGGTTGAACAAGGCCAGCAAAGGGCCGCTGTCGATCAGCGCGTCTTGTACGTGCGGATGCAGCAGCCAGGGGGCACCGGGCTCTTGCACAGCAACGGCCCCTGCAGTGGATGCGCCATCGGCGCTCATGTGCGCTGCGACTGCTTGTCGGCCCAGACTTCGGCCAGCTGTTTTTTGCGGGTTTCAGCCAGATCTTCAGCGCCGCTGTAGCGCCCAAACAAGCCCTCGCCCAGCACCCAGGCCGATGCGCTGACCGGTGGCTGGGCCAGATAAGCAGTGAGCGCATCGCGCATGACTTCGCTGATGCTGCGGCCTTCCTGCGCGCAGCGCTGGCGCAGGGATTTTTCAAGTGCATCGGGCAATTTAACGGTGGTGGTCATGGCGGGCCTCCTGGGTAATAAAAATATTATTACCCAATGAAGTACCCCCTGTAAAGCCCTGACCTACCTCACTGTCATGACTCCAGAGCGACGCCTCGGATGATGAAAGTCAATGGACATTCGCGCGCAGGGGCGCGCTCCCACAGCGTGCGAGTTTTTGTGGGAGGCCGCCCCTGCGGCCGAAGGCTGTTATTTAGCCCAGCGGCTTGAGCAGTTCGTGTAAGTCCGATTCGCCAAACAAAGGCTCTTTGCGTTGCACGGCGCCTTCGTACATGTCTTGCGCCAATTGGGCTTTGCGTTCTTGCAACGCCAACATGCGCTCTTCGATGGTGCCCTGCGCCACCAGTTTGACCACCCACACGTTCTTGGTCTGCCCAATGCGGTGGGCGCGGTCGGTGGCCTGGTTTTCCACCGCCGGGTTCCACCACGGGTCGTAGTGGATCACGGTGTCGGCCTGGGGCAGGTTCAGGCCCACACCCCCCGCTTTCAGACTGATCAGAAACAGCGGCACCTCACCTTGGGTGAACTTGTCGATGATGGCGTCGCGGTTCTTGCTTTGACCCGTGAGCTTGACCCACGGGATGCCCAATGCGGGCAAGGCTTCTTCGATCAGACTGAGCATTTGCGTGAATTGCGAGAACAGCAAGATCTTGCGGCCCTCGGCCACCATCTCGGGCAACATGTCCAACAGCTGGCTGAGCTTGGCCGACTCGCGCACTTGGGCTGCCGTGCTGAGTTTGAGCAGGCGCGGGTCACAGCAGACTTGGCGCAATTTGAGCAAGGCATCGAGGATGGTGATTTGCGATTTGCCAAGCCCCTGTGTACTGAGCGCTTCGCGCACGGTTTTTTCCATGCCCAGACGAATGGTTTCGTACAGGTCGGCCTGCTGGCCTTGCAGCGGCACCGCCATCAGGGTTTCGATTTTGGGCGGCAATTCGCTGGCCACCAGATCCTTTGTCCGACGCAGCATGAACGGGGTCACACGGGCGCGCAGTTGCGCCATCTTGTCGGTGCTGCCCTGGCGTTCGATGGGGTTGCGAAACAGTTCGGTGAAGCGCCGTTGGCTGCCCAAAAAACCGGGCATCAAAAAGTGAAACTGGCTCCAGAGTTCGCCCAGGTGGTTTTCGATCGGTGTGCCTGACAAGCAAAGCCGGTGCACGGCCGGGATTTCGGTGACGACCTGCGCCGCATGGGTGTTGGCGTTCTTGATGTTTTGCGCTTCGTCCAGCACCAGCAGGTGCCAGGGCACTTCCAGCCACATGTCGCGGTCACGCGAGAGCAGCGAATACGCGGTGATCACCACATCAAAGCGGCACAGCGCCTGCGCCGTTTCGTGGCGCGACAGGCCATGGTGAACGTGGGTGCTGAGGCCTGGGCAAAAACGGGCGGCTTCGCGCTGCCAGTTGCCCAGCAAACTGACCGGGGCCACGATCAAGGCCGGTTGCGTCAAGCGGCCGCTTTGCTTTTCGGTCAGGATGTGGGCCAGCGTTTGCAAGGTTTTGCCCAGCCCCATGTCGTCGGCCAGGATGCCGGCCAGGCGGTGTTCGCGCAAAAACTGCAGCCAGTTCAGGCCTTGCTGCTGGTAGGGGCGCAGCGTGGCCTGCAGGCCATCGGGCAGCGGCACCTCGGCCAGTGCAGTGGTGCCGCGCATCTGCTGCACCAACGCCAGCAGGCTGTGCGCGCCCTGCCAGACCGCGCCCTCACCCAGCGCAGCGGCTGTACGCAGTGCGTCCAGGCGCGACAGGCGCAAGGCATCACCGTCCCAGTCGTGCCCGCGCTCACCATGCAATTCCATCAGCATGCTCAGCCAGGGTTTGATCTTGGCGGTGGGCAGCTTCACATAGCCTGGCCCCTGCAAATCGGGCAGGTACAGGTGGGCGGGCACACGGTCGGTGTGTGCATCACCCAGCTCGCTCGCCGACACGCCCAAGCGGGCCATGGCCTTCAAAATCTCGGGCACCCAGGGCAAGATGTTCACGCGCTGGCCGTCGATGTCCATGCCCAGCGACAGGTCAAACCAGGGCGAGGTGTCCTCGGCACCGGCTTCCTCCGAGCCGCTCATGCGCACGTGCACGTCATCGGCCAGGCGCAGCCAGTGGTTCAGACCTTCCGGGCTGTGCACTTCAAACCCAGCGTCGCGCAAAGGGGCAAAGTCCGATTCCAGCCAGTCCAGCCACAGGGCTTGGCCCTCCAAACCCGGCATGCCCAACAGGTTGTCATCCCACAGCTGAAAGCCCAGCTCGTCCAACTGCTCCCAGAGGTCCCTCTCGGCGTCCAGATCGCGCAACAGCATGCGGGCCTGGGCGCCCTGGCCGACCACCACACGCGGCTGGTGGTGCGCCCAATAGCCTGTGCAATCGGCGTAGCGGAACTTCAATGTGGTCTGAAACAGGCCTTGCTCGCTGCGCAAGTGCGAGGGCACGGTCGCCATGTGCAACACGCCCACCGGTGCCACGCCCCGAATTTCGGGCAAGGTCTCGATCACGGGCGGCAGGGGCAAAGGGCCCATGGCGTCCATCAGCTGTTGTTGAAACTTGACCGCCACACGCTCGGGCACCACCGGGGCCTGCGTCAGCAGCAGCAAGTGCTCGGCGCTCAGGCCTTGCGTGTCCAGCAGGCCACAAATGCCCTGCTGCGGGTCCACAAACAAGGGCGGCTCGTTCAGGCCATACAACACGCCGGCAGGCTCCGACTGCATGTGCAGCTTCCAGCCTTCGGGGCTGTGGCCTTGCGCGGGCACAGCTTGCCAGCGCACACCAAATGCCAGGGGCTGGTCACGCCAGACCAAGGGCTGCAGGGTTTTGCCGTCTTCCCACATCAGGCGACCCGTGCTGCTGCACAAGCGCAGCAGCAGTTGCGCGGCAGCGCCTTGCAACTTGACCGCACTTTGAAATCCGTAAGAGCTGAAACTGTTGGTCGGTGGGCACGCCTTCATCAGGTCAAAAATGCCCTGCTCACCCGGCACACCCGCGCGCCAGATCGGGTCGCTGGGCAAAGGCTGGCTGGACACTTTTTTGGCTTTGCCCCATTCGCCGTTGGGTTTGCAGACCGCCTGTTTGATGGTCAGGTGGAACACCGGCCTGTGGCCAACGGCCGCCGCCGACAGGCAATACAAGAAATGTTCGTTGGCCTTGCCGGGAAGCGAAAAACCGGCCGGGGCATCGGCGGCTTGCAAACGGGTCAGCCAGTCGCGCACCTGGTATTCCGCTTGTTGCAGCGCCTTTTCCTGGCGCAGTTGGGCATGTTGCTCCGGGTCGTCTGCGTCACCGCTGTCTTGCGCCAGAGGGTCGCGCATGGCCAGCCCCAGCATGGCGAGATGGATGCCCAGGGCCGCCCCGTGCTTGCACATGCGCCCCACCGGGCAGGTGCAGGTGGTCCGCCAGCTTTGCAGATTCCCGCCATCGGACACACGCAAATGCGCCGTCACCCGGTACGGCTCTTGCAACGAGCCCTGCACCTGCGCATCGGCGCGCCAGTCCTGGGCGTCCGGCGTCAGCTGTGCCGACAACACCTCGTTTTTGAGGTACAGCGCCGTGCCTTTGGCCCAGGAATTCGAGTCAAAATAAAACGCCAGCTGGGAGGGTGGGAACCATTGTTCAGACATCGAGGAACGAGCCAGCGCAGACCATCATCAAGCCACCCATTTGCGCGCGTTTTGCCACACACGCAACCAAGGGCTGGTGGCGTTGATGTCGCCGCTGGTCCAGCTCATCTGCACATTGCGGAACACCCGCTCGGGGTGCGGCATCATGGCCGTGAATCGCCCATCCGCCGTGGTGACCGCCGTGAGGCCGCCCGCACTGCCGTTGGGGTTGAACGGATACTGCTCGGTGGCCTGGCCGTGGTGGTCCACAAAACGCATGGCGCCAATGGCCTGCGCCGCATTGCCACGGTGTTTGAAGTTGGCATAGCCCTCGCCATGCGCCACGGCAATCGGCAGGCGGCTGCCCGCCATGCCTTGCAAGAACAAGCTGGGCGATTCCAGCACTTCGACCATCGACAAACGGGCTTCAAAACGCTCGCTCTGGTTGGTGGTGAAGCGTGGCCAGTGTTGCGCGCCGGGAATGGCATCGGCCAGTTCGGCAAACATCTGGCAGCCATTGCACACACCCAGACCAAAGGTGTCGGTGCGGCCAAAAAAGCCCTTGAACTGTTCGGCCAGCAGCGGGTTGAAGGTGATGGAGCGCGCCCAACCAATACCGGCACCCAGGGTGTCGCCGTAGCTGAAGCCACCGCAAGCCACCAGGCCCTGGAAGTCAGCCAGATTGGCTCGGCCCGATTGCAGGTCGGTCATGTGCACATCGTGCGATTCGAAGCCCGCTGTGTGGAAGGCGTAGGCCATTTCCACATGCGAGTTGACGCCCTGCTCGCGCAAGATCGCCACCTTGGGGCGTGACAAGTTCAGGAACGGCGCGGCCACGTTTTCAGTCGGGTCAAAGCTGAGCGACACATGCATGCCGGGGTCATTGGCCTGGCCCGCGGCGGCGTGCTCGCTGTCGGCACAAACCGGGTTGTCGCGCTGCTGGCAAATCTTCCAGCTCACGCTGTCCCAGACCTGGTGCAGGTCTTGGAGCTTGGCGGCAAACACCTCTTTGGTGTCGCGCCAGATGCTGAGTTCGCCCACGCCTTTGGCAATGGTCGATTGCGCGGGACGCGTTTTTCCGATCACATGCGTGTGCTTGGACAAGCCATGCTCACGCAGGGTTTGCAGCACCGCGTTGCGCTCGGCGGTGCGCACCTGGATCACCACGCCCAACTCTTCGTTGAACAGGGCTTTGAGGGTGAGTTCCTCGCGGCGGGCGCTGACCTGGCCGGCCCAGTTCTTGGCATCGCCATGGTCGGCGCGGCTGTCGGAAATGCCGTCACCTTCGGTGACCAGCATGTCCACATTCAGCGCCACACCCACGTGGCCCGCAAAGGCCATCTCGGCCACGGCGGCCAGCAGGCCACCGTCGCTGCGGTCGTGGTAGGCCAGGATCTGACCTTGCGCACGCAAGGCGTTGATGGCATTCACCAAGCCCACCAAAGCCTGCGGGTCTTCCAGATCGGGCACGCTGTCGCCAAACTGGCCCAGCACCTGGCCCAGCACGCTGCCGCCCATGCGGTTTTGGCCTTGGCCCAAGTCGATCAACAGCAAACTGGTGTCCTCGGTTTGGGCATCGAGTTGCGGCGTGAGTGTGCCGCGCACATCGGGCAAGCTGGCAAAGGCGGTGATGATCAGGCTCACCGGCGAGGTGACCTTGCGGGTCTCACCGTTGTCGGACCACTGCGTGCGCATCGACAAGCTGTCTTTGCCCACGGGAATGGAAATGTCGAGCGCGGGGCACAGTTCCATGCCCACGGCCTTGACGGTTTCGTACAGTGCGGCATCTTCACCCGGCTCGCCGCAGGCGGCCATCCAGTTGGCCGACATTTTCACGCGAGGCAGTTCGATGGGCGCAGCCAGCAAATTGGTGATGGCCTCGGCCACGGCCATGCGCCCCGATGCCGCCGCGTTGAGCGAGGCCAACGGCGTGCGCTCGCCCATGCTCATGGCTTCGCCGGCAAAGCCCGCGTAGTCAGCCAGGGTCACGGCCACATCGGCCACAGGCACTTGCCAGGGACCGACCATCTGGTCGCGGTGCGTCAGGCCGCCCACGGCGCGGTCGCCGATGGTGATCAAAAAGCGCTTGGAAGCCACGGTGGGGTGACTCAGCACGTCGATGACGGCTTGCTGCAAAGAAACGCCGGTCAAGTCCATGGCGGGCGACTGACGCACCACCGTGGTCACGTCGCGGTGCATCTTGGGCGGTTTGCCCAACAGCACGTCCATGGGCATGTCGACCGGCGATTCTTGGCCTTTGTCTTCCAACACCAAATGGCGCTCTTCGGTGGCCACGCCAATCACCGCGAACGGGCAGCGCTCGCGTTCGCAAAACGCCGTGAACTGGTCCAGCGATTCGGGGGCGATGGCCAGTACATAGCGCTCCTGGCTTTCGTTGGACCAGATTTCTTTCGGGGCCAGGCCCGACTCTTCGAGCGGCACGGCGCGCAAATCAAAACGTGCGCCGCGACCCGCGTCGTTGGTCAGCTCGGGGAAAGCGTTGGACAAACCGCCCGCGCCCACATCGTGGATCGCCAGGATGGGATTTTTGTCACCCTGCGCCCAGCAGTGGTTGATGACCTCTTGCGCCCGACGCTCGATCTCGGGGTTGCCGCGCTGGACAGAGTCAAAGTCGAGGTTGGCGGCGTTGGTGCCGGTGGCCATAGAGCTGGCGGCACTGCCACCCATGCCGATGCGCATGCCCGGGCCACCCAGCTGGATCAACAAGCTGCCCGCCGGGAATTCGATCTTTTTCGTCTGCTGGGCATCGATCTGGCCCAGACCGCCCGCGATCATGATGGGCTTGTGGTAACCGCGCACCACGCCGTCCACCGTCTGCTCGTACTCGCGGAAATAACCCAGCAAGTTGGGGCGGCCAAATTCGTTGTTGAACGCCGCGCCACCCAGAGGGCCTTCGGTCATGATCTGCAGCGGGCTGGCAATGTGCTCGGGCTTGCCGCCCGGCTGGTCACTCAAACCACCCCACAGCTTGGAGACCGTGAAACCGCTCAAACCGGCTTTGGGCTTGGAACCGCGGCCCGTCGCGCCTTCGTCGCGGATCTCGCCGCCCGCGCCCGTGGATGCGCCGGGGAATGGCGAAATGGCCGTCGGGTGGTTGTGGGTTTCCACCTTCATCAGCACATGGTGCAAAGCTTGTTCGTTCTGGTAAGCCGCGCCCTGCGCCGAAGTTCTGGCCACAAAACGCTCCAGCGTGTGGCCTTCCATCACCGAGGCGTTGTCCGAATACGCCACCACCGTGTGCTGGGGGCTCAACTGGTGCGTGTTGCGGATCATGCCGAACAGGCTCTTGGGCTGGGCCACGCCGTCGATGGTGAACTCGGCGTTGAAAATCTTGTGGCGGCAATGCTCGCTGTTGGCCTGCGCAAACATCATCAACTCCACATCGGTGGGGTTGCGCTGCAGGCCGGTGAAGGCCTTGACCAAATAGTCGATCTCGTCTTCGGCCAGGGCCAGGCCCCAGGTTTTGTTGGCGTCTTCCAGCGCAGCGCGGCCACCGCCCAGCACATCGACATGCGCCATGGGGGCGGGTTCCAGCGCGGTGAACAAGACCGCCGCCTCATCGCGACTGGGCATGGCCGACTCGGTCATGCGGTCATGCAACACGGCCGCCACCTGCCCGAGCTGCTCGGGGCTCAGCTTGGCAGCGCCCAGCAGGCCGGACTTCATCACCAGGCGGTATTCGGTCAGGCGCTCCACGCGGCGCACCAGCAAACCACAGTTGTGTGCAATGTCGGTGGCTTTGGAGGCCCAGGGCGACACGGTGCCGATGCGCGGACTGACCACAATCACCGGCCCTTGCACCGGCCCGGCATACGGCTCACCATAGGTCAGCAAGGCCGACAGGGTTTGCTTTTGGGCATCGGCCAACGCTTCGCTGGTGGCCACCAGATGCACAAAACGGGCGGAAATGCCCTGAATTTGCGGCGAAATGCTCGCCAAACGTGGCAAAAGCTGAGCCATGCGAAAGTCGCTGAGGGCGTTGCCGCCTTCGAAAGTCGTGATGTGCAGGGACACGGGGTGGCCTTGTAAAGAGACGGAAAACCGCTATCCGGGGCCGCTGACTGGGGCTGACCGGCAAAGGCGGTATTTTAGCCGGGGAAACCCTGATTTTGAGGTGCTTAGGGAAGTTCAAGGCATGACGGATCGTTCAATTGCCTGCCACTGAACCATGGCGGTGATCGCTATCAAAACACTGGATCAGCCTCCCATTCCGCCTTAAATTCAATCCCAAACAGCGGAGCGCACATGCAAGCCACACAGCACATCCAATCCATTTCTGACCTCAAGAGCCATGCCGCGCAAATTGCACAAGAGGTAGAAAATAACGCAACGCCCTTTTTCATCACCCAGAACGGCGAAGCCAGCAGGGTGATTGAGAGCGTTCAGCCATACCAGGAAAAAGAAAACCTGATCACGCTGCTCAAACTGATCGCCTTGGGCGAGAAGGACAGATTGACAGGCCAAGGCCATTCCATTGAAGCCTCTCGCGCCATGCTGGCCCAAGCCAGAACACAGCGAAGTGCATGAGCGTCGTCATCGCAAGTGCCTGTCTCACAGAGGGATACCGGGCTCAATGGGATAATCTTGCCCCATGACGATCACCATCAAAACCGCCGAAGACATTGAAGGCATGCGCCTGGCTTGCCGACTGGCTGCCGAAGTCCTCGACTACATCGAGCCCTTCATCAAGCCGGGCATTACCACCAACGAAATTGACAAGCTTTGCCACGACTACATGGTCGATGTGCAGCAATGCATTCCCGCCCCGCTGAATTACGCGCCGGGCGGCTACAAGCCCTATCCCAAGTCGATCTGCACCTCGATCAACCACCAGGTCTGCCACGGCATCCCCAACGACAAACCGCTCAAAAAGGGCGACTCGCTCAACATCGACATCACCACCATCAAGAACGGCTGGCACGGCGACACCAGCCGCATGTTCATGGTGGGCGAAGCCTCGATCGCAGCCAAACGCCTGGCCAGCCTGACGTACGAGGCCATGTGGAAAGGCATCGAACAGGTCAGACCCGGTGCACACCTGGGCGACATTGGCCACGCCATCCAGAAATTTGCCGAAGGCCATGGCTTTTCGGTGGTGCGTGAGTTTTGCGGCCACGGCATTGGCCGGGGCTTCCACGAAGAGCCGCAGGTGCTGCACTATGGCAAGCCCGGCACGCTGGTGGAACTGGTGCCCGGCATGATTTTCACGATCGAGCCGATGATCAACGCCGGCCGCAAGGACATCAAGGAACTGGGCGATGGCTGGACCATCGTGACCAAGGACCATTCGCTGTCGGCCCAATGGGAGCACACGGTGGTCGTGACCGAAACCGGCTACGAAGTGCTGACCTTGTCTGCGGGTGGCCCGGCCATTCCTGCGTTCATCACCAACAAAGCTGCGGCCTGAAATGCGTCAGGTGGCCGATCTGGCTGTTCTGCGCGACACCTACAAGCAGGACAAAGCGGCGGTTTTGCACACCCTGGCCCACAGCGGTGCGGTCGCCCGGGGGCTGAAACAAACCCTCCGGCAACTGTCCATCCTGGCCGATGGCCTGCTGATTCAACTGTGGCAAAACGCGGGCTTTTCGCCCGAGCTGTGCCTGGTGGCCGTGGGGGGGTTTGGCCGTGCCGAGCTGTTTCCCTATTCCGATGTGGACGTGCTGCTGCTCTTGCCCGATGGCCAGTCGCCCGAATCCTCACCCGAGTTGCAGGCGCAACTGGAACGCTTCATTGGCAGTTGCTGGGACACCGGTCTGGAAATTGGCTCCAGCGTGCGCACGCTGAGCGAGTGTCTTGCCGAGTCGGCCAAAGACATCACGGTGCAAACCTCGTTGCTGGAGTCACGCCGCGTGACGGGCAACACCCGCTTGTACACCGAGTTCCAGAGGCAATACCAGGCGGCCATGGACCCGCAGGCATTTTTGGTCGCCAAGACGCTGGAAATGCGCCAGCGCCACACCAAGTTCGAAGACACGCCGTACGCCCTCGAGCCCAATTGCAAAGAGTCGCCGGGTGGCCTGCGCGACCTGCAGGTGATTTTGTGGGTGGCCCGCGCGGCCGGCCTGGGCCACAGCTGGGACGAGTTGGCCCGCAAAGGCCTGGCCACGCCCCTTGAAGCCCGGCAAATCAAACGCAACGAGGCCTTGCTGGGCCTGATTCGCGCCCGTTTGCACTTACAAGCCCGACGGCGCGAAGACCGTTTGGTGTTTGACTTGCAGACCAATGTAGCCGAGTCGTTTGGCTACAGCTCGGACGTGGCGCCCAGTGGCCGACTGGCCTTGCGCGCCAGCGAAAAACTGATGCGCCAATACTATTGGGCCGCCAAAGCCGTCACGCAGCTGAACCAGATTTTGCTGCTCAACATCGAAGACCGGCTGAAAGCCGACCGAGGCGAAGAGATCAACGAATTCCGGCCTCTGAACGCGCGGTTTTTTGAAAAAGCGGGCCTCATCGAAGTGGCCAGCGACGACCTGTACCAAAAGCACCCGCACGCCATTCTGGAAACCTTTTTGCTGTACCAGGCCACGCCGGGCGTGAAAGGCTTGTCGGCCCGAACGCTGCGGGCCTTGTACAACGTGCGCGCCATCATGAACGGGCGGTTTCGCGCCGATCCGGTCAACCGCCAGACCTTTTTGCAGATCTTGCAGCAGCCCCAGGGCATCACGCATGCCATGCGCCTGATGAACGAAACCTCGGTGCTGGGGCGCTACCTGTGGGTGTTTCGCCGCATCGTGGGCCAAATGCAGCACGACCTGTTCCACGCCTACACGGTGGACCAGCACATCCTGATGGTGCTGCGCAATGTGCGGCGCTTTTTCATGGCCGAGCACACGCACGAGTACCCTTTTTGCTCGCAATTGGCGGGTGGCTGGGACAAGCCCTGGATTCTGTACACCGCAGCCTTGTTTCACGACATCGCCAAAGGCCGTGGCGGCGACCACTCCAAACTGGGTTGCGCCGAGGTGCGCAGCTTCTGCCGCCAACACCAGATTGACAAGGAAGATGCCCAACTCATCGAATTTTTGGTGGGCGAACACTTGACCATGAGCCATGTGGCCCAGAAAGAAGACCTGAGCGACCCCGAAGTCATCGGCCGCTTTGCGCAGAGGGTGGGCAATGAACGCCGCCTTACGGCCTTGTATCTGCTGACGGTGGCCGACATTCGCGGCACCAGCCCCAAAGTGTGGAATGCCTGGAAAGGCAAGTTGCTGGAAGACCTGTACAAATCGACCCTGCGCATGCTGGGCGGGCGCGCCCCCGACGCCAACGCCGAAGTGGAAGCGCGCAAGCGCGAAGCGCTGATTGAGCTGGCCCGCCAGGCCGAGCCACACGAGGGCCAAAAAGCCTTGTGGGACACGCTGGATGTGGGCTACTTCATGCGCCACGATGCATCCGACATCGCCTGGCACGCCCGGCAACTGTCACGCCATGTGGCCTTGCCCGCCCCCGGGCAACCGCGCACCATTGTGCGGGCCCGCATCTCGCCACTCGGCGAGGGCCTGCAGGTGCTGGTGTACACCCCCGACCAACCCGACTTGTTTGCCCGCATTTGCGGCCACTTCGACCAAGCGGGCTTCAGCATCCTGGACGCCAAAATCCACACCACCCGCAGCGGCTGGGCGCTGGACACCTTCCAAATCGTCACCGCCATGTTGCCCGAGCATTACCGCGAACTGCTCAGCATGGTCGAGTCGGGTCTGACGCAGACACTGGAAAAACAAGGCCCCCTGCCCGCCCCCACCCGCGGTCGGGTGTCTCGGCGCGTCAAAAGCTTTCCGGTCACACCGCGCGTCAGTTTGCAACCCGATGACAAAGGTCAAAACTGGCTGCTCAGCGTCTCGGCCAGTGACCGGATCGGCCTGCTTTACAGCATCGCCAGCGTGCTGGCCCGGCATGGCATCAACCTGCAACTGGCCAAAATCAGCACCTTGGGCGAACGCGTCGAAGACACCTTCTTGATCAGCGGCGCCAAACTGCAACAAAACAAGGCGCAGATCGAGATTGAAACGGAGTTACTGCAGGCGCTGCAAGCGGCTTGAGCCCGAAGCAAGGGGTGCATTCCCCCTGCACTTGGGCTGCCATACTGCCCTTCCTGGGCAACGCTGAAATAACGTCCTCCACAGACTTCGTGCTGCTACCGATAGCGGATGCGCGCGGCACCAGGACAAGCGACACCGACTAAAAGGAGCGCGGCCCGTGTGGCGCTGCAGGCTGAACTTTTTTGGCCCACACCGGGGGTCGCGATACCAGCCAGCGCCACACGCCTTGCCGCCAGCGAGCCACCAGTTTGCGCAAATCCATAGCAACAAAAGGCAAACCACTGCATCCATCCACACCACCCGTGCCCAAGGCTGTGGATAAGACCCGGAACAAGTGCGCAAAGGCGCATGGCTACTGGGCTGGCGCGATGCGCTGAAAAAATGGGCAGTCCGGGCTGGATGCGGCACCCAGCCGTCACCCTCTCTTGCGCGGCGGTAACCCCGTGTGCTGCGTCAGCATCGCCCCCTTGCGCGGTGCTTGACCCGGCTTTTTGAACCCTGGTGACGGATTGCCCTTGGCGGGCGTTTTGGCTGACACCGGTGTGCTGTTGGCCCGGCGTGGGCTTTGGTAACCCCCATCCGCCAAGGGCTGCCAACTCGGGATCAGATGGTGTTTGCCATTGCCGATCAAATCGGTCCGGCCCATGGCCTTGAGCGCTTCGCGCAGCAGCGGCCAATTGTTGGAGTCGTGGTAGCGCAAGAACGCTTTGTGCAGGCGGCGGCGTTTGTCGCCTTTGACCACGTCCACCTTTTCGCTGTCGCGCGTGACCTTGCGCAGCGGGTTGCGGGTGGAGTGGTACATGGCCGTGGCTGTGGCCATGGGGCTGGGGTAGAAGGTCTGCACCTGGTCGGCGCGGAAACCGTTCTTTTTCAGCCAGATGGCCAGGTTCATCATGTCTTCGTCGCTGGTGCCCGGGTGGGCGGCAATGAAGTACGGGATGAGGAACTGCTTTTTGCCCGCCTCTTCGCTGTACTTGTCAAACATCGACTTGAAGCGGTCATAGGTGCCGATGCCCGGCTTCATCATTTTGGACAGCGGGCCGCCCTCGGTGTGCTCGGGCGCGATCTTCAAATACCCGCCCACATGGTGCTGCACCAGCTCTTTCACGTATTCAGGCGACTGCACAGCCAGGTCGTAGCGCAGGCCCGAGCCAATCAGAATTTTCTTGATGCCTTTGAGGGTCCGCGCCCGACGGTACATGTTGATCAGCGGGCCGTGGTCGGTGGTCAGGTTCTGGCAGATGCCGGGGAACACGCAGCTGGGTTTGCGGCAGGCCGATTCGATCTCGGGGCTGCGGCAGCCCAGGCGGTACATGTTGGCCGTGGGGCCACCCAGGTCAGAGATGACGCCGGTGAAGCCTTTGACCTTGTCGCGGATGTCTTCCACCTCGCGGATGATGGATTCTTCGGAGCGGCTCTGGATGATGCGGCCTTCGTGCTCGGTGATCGAGCAAAAAGTGCAACCACCAAAGCAGCCGCGCATGATGTTCACGCTGAAACGGATCATCTCCCAGGCCGGGATCTTGGTCGCTTGCTCGTGGCTGCCGTTCTCGTCGGCATAGGACGGGTGCGGGCTGCGGGCATACGGCAGGTCAAACACATGGTCCATTTCGGCCGTGCTCAACGGGATGGGCGGCGGCGTAATCCATACGTCGCGCGCGGTGGTGCCTTCGCCGTGCGCCTGCACCAGACAACGGGCGTTGCCAGGGTTGGTCTCCAGATGCAGCACGCGGTTGGCGTGGGCATACAACACGGCGTCGGACTTCACCTGCTCGTAACTGGGCAGGCGAATCACACTCTTGTCGCGCGGGGGCACCTTGTGCGTGCCTTTGCCGCGCAAGGGGCTTGGGGCAGCTGAAATACCTTCGCGAGCAGGGGCTCGCTCCCACAAAGAATCCCCGTCCCGGCCAGAGGCCAGCGTGGCACCAGCGTCTGCTGGCTCACCTGTGGGAGCTTGCCCCTGCAAGCGAATACTTGAACGGCCTGTGCCTGCGGCATTGGGCACAAACTTCAGCGGCTGCGCCTTCTGGTTCTCACCATCGGCCACGTCTTTGGCTTCTTCTTCCCGGGCACACGTGGCGCCCTGCTCCCGCGCCTGGTCAGAAATCATCAAATACGGGTTGATGTGCGCCTCCACATGGCCTGGCGTGTCCACGCTGGTGGAATCGATCTCGAACCAGCCTTCAGGCGTTTCGCGCCGAACAAAAGCGGTGCCTCGCACGTCGGTGATCTGCTGCACCGGCTCGCGCGCGGCCAGGCGATGCGCAATCTCGACAATCGCCCGTTCGGCATTGCCGTACAACAGCAAGTCGCACTTGCTGTCCACCACCACCGAGCGGCGCACCTTGTCCGACCAATAGTCGTAATGCGCAATGCGGCGCAAGCTGCCCTCGATGCCGCCCAGCACGATGGGCGTTTCGGGAAAAGCCTCGCGGCAGCGCTGGCTGTAAACGATGGCGGCGCGGTCCGGCCGCTTGCCCCCCACGTCACCCGGCGTATAGGCATCGTCGCTGCGAATTTTGCGGTCCGCCGTGTAGCGGTTGATCATGGAATCCATGTTGCCGCTGGTCACCCCCCAAAACAGATTGGGTTGGCCCAGCACCTTGAAGGCCTCTGCGCTGGTCCAGTCAGGCTGCGCAATGATGCCGACCCGAAAGCCCTGGTTTTCCAACATGCGGCCAATCACCGACATGCCAAAGCTGGGGTGGTCCACATAAGCATCGCCGGTGACGATGATGATGTCGCAGCTGTCCCAACCCAATTGGGTCATTTCAGCGCGGCTCATCGGCAAAAACGGGGCCGTGCCAAAGCGCTGCGCCCAGAACTTGCGGTAACTGGTCAGCGGCTTGGCGTCGCGCGGGAAAAAAGAGACGTCAGCGTGGGCGTTCATGGACAGGGCTTGGGGGATAACCCTGTAGTGTAGGGGTTTGGGTTTGGGCTTGAGAATCCAGCGGGTATTGAAGTGTGGACCGGTGCCCCCTAACGCAGTCGACCGAGCACAGAAGTATCCGTCGCCGCTTGCCTGACAATCCTGCCATGCCATTTTCCCTCTCCGCCCCCGCCCAGCACGAGCTGGTGATCAAGAAAAGCCGTTTCATCGCCTGCGTTGAACCCGTAACCGGGCGCGAAGAGGCGCAGGCCCGGGTGGCACAACTCAAGGCCGCGCACCCGGACGCGGCCCACGTGTGCTGGGCGCTGCTGGCCGGCGGGCAGTCCGCCGCCAACGACGACGGCGAGCCCGGAGGCACCGCAGGCCGCCCCATGCTGGAGGTGTTGCGCCACCACGATTTGGAGGGGGTGATGGCGTCGGTGGTCCGGTACTTTGGCGGCGTCAAGCTGGGTGCGGGCGGGCTGGTGCGGGCCTACACCGATGCGGTGGCGCAAGCCCTGCTGACGGCCGAAAAGATCCCACGGGTCAAACAAGCGCAACTGGCTTGCAGCGTGCCCTACGCGCTCGAAGGCCTGGTCCGCCGTGAACTGGAACTGGCCGGGGCCAGTTTGCTGGACGTGCAGCACGGCAGTGTGGTGCGCCTGCGCTTCGCGCTGCCCGAACCGCAAGCGGTGGTTTTGGTGCAACGCCTCAATGACAGTGGCCAGGGCAAATTGGCATGGCTGGACGCCGATAATTGAGCCATGTCCGAACCCACATTGCCCATGCCACCCGCCTTGCCGCTGAACCAACCCAAGTCCAAAACCGACCTGTTCGTGTCGTTCACTCTGTTGGCTTTGCAAGGCTTTGGCGGCGTACTGGCCGTGGTGCAGCGCGAACTGGTAGAGAAAAAACGCTGGATGACACGCGAGCAATTTGTCGAAGACTGGGCGGTGGCGCAGATCATGCCCGGCCCCAATGTGGTGAATCTGTCGTTGATGATCGGTGGGCGTTACTTTGGCCTGCCCGGCGCTTTGGCCGGTCTGGCAGGCATGCTGATGGCGCCTCTGTGCGTGGTCTTGCTTTTGGCCATGGCTTTTGGTGGCGTGTCTGACGCGCCCTGGGCCCAAGGGGCCTTGCGCGGCATGGGTGCCGTGTCGGCGGGGTTGATTGCCGCCGTCGGCCTCAAGTTGATCGGTGCCCTGCACCACAACCCGATGGGCATGCCGGTGTGCATCGCGCTGGCGGCGGCCAGTTTCACGGGGGTGGGCTTGCTGCGTTGGCCTCTGGCCTTTGTATTGCTGGGCACGGGCCTGCTGGGCTGCGGCTGGGCTTATTTGCAACTGGCCCGCCAAGCCGCCCAAGCAGGAGATACACCATGAACCCGGTGCTGCAACTGTCGGCGCAGGATTGGCTGAGTCTGTTCAACCACTTTGCTTCGTTGTCGCTGCTGGCCGTGGGGGGTGCCATCACCACCGCACCCGACATGCACCGCTACCTGGTGGACGAGACGCATTGGCTGAGCGAAGCGCAGTTCACCTCGTCCATCGCGCTGGCACAGGCCGCACCGGGTCCCAACATCTTGTTTGTGGCCTTGATGGGTTTCAACGTGGGCATGAACGCCGGGGCCGGTCTGGGTGGCGGCTGGATGAGCACCGGCCTGGCCAGTCTGGGCGTGCTGCTGACCCTGCTGGGCATCATGCTGCCTTCTTCGGTGCTGACCTACACGGCCACCCGCTGGGCGCACCAGCACCGCGAAAATCTGGGCATCCGGGCATTCAAGTCGGGCATGGCCCCGATCGTGATTGCCCTGCTGCTGGCCACCGCCTGGTTGCTGACGCTCAGCCACAACCAGCCTGCGCGCGACTGGCCGCTGTATGCGCTGACGGCGCTGACCACGCTGGTGGTCTGGCGCACCCGCGTGCACATGCTGTGGCTGATTGGCCTGGGCGCCGTGTTGGGGGCCTTGGGCTGGGTCTAAGCCAAGCTCAGTGCGGGTTCTCGAAGAACACCGTGTTCGAGTAATCGCTCACCTCGAAATACACTTTTTTCTCGCTTGAATCGACCACCATGTTCAGGTTCTCATCCAGCACGCCATAGCCGTAACGGTAAGCGCGGGGTTTGCCATCGTCGGTGCCCAAAGCCGTGCTGATCTTGTCCACCTTCAAAAAGCGACGAACCAATTTGTCCCCGGCATAGACTTCCAGCACGCCGTTGGTGCCGGTCCAGTTCTGAATGTCACGGCTGATCTTGTTTTGCTGCTCTTGCGTACAAGCCGCCAACAGACTGGCGGCGGCCATGGTGGCGATCAATGCCATGCGTGTTGTATTTTTGGACATGGAAAACTCCCTTGAATGACTTTGGACGAAAAATAGCCGAGGCGGACACCGCGACCTGTAGCGTCAACTTCTCTGACGCAAAGCCTCGTACAGGCACACGCCACTGGCCACGGACACGTTCAGGCTTTCCACCGCACCGCGCATTGGAATGCTCACCAACTCGTCGCAATTTTTGCGGGTCAGCTGGCGCATGCCAGCGCCTTCGGCACCCAACACCAGTGCGGTGGGCACCTTCAGGTCGGCCTGGTAGATGGTTCGGGGTGCATCGTCGCTGGTGCCCACAATCCAGATGTTGCGTTCCTTGAGTTCACCCAGGGTGCGCGCCAGGTTGGTGACCATGAAATAGGGCATGGTTTCGGCCGCGCCACTGGCCACTTTGGCCACGGTGGCGTTGATGCCAGCGGCATGGTCTTTGGGGGCAATGACCACATGCGCGCCCGCGCCATCGGCCACGCGCAGGCAAGCGCCCAGGTTGTGCGGGTCGGTCACACCGTCCAGCACCAGCAGCAAAGGCGGGCCCTCCACGGTGTCCAACAGGTCGTCCAACGAATGGTTCTGCGGTATCGGCGCAACCAAAGCCACCACGCCCTGGTGCCCGTGACCACCTGCCAGTTTGGCCAGGCGCTCACCATCCGATTCGATCAGGCGCATGCCCGAATCACGGGCTTTGTCGATGAACTGCCGCATGCGGGCATCGCGACGGGTGACCTCGTAATGGATTTCAACAACGGATTGGGGGGCGATCTTGAGGCGAACGCCCACGGCATGGAAGCCGAACAGCACTTTGTGGGATGACATGCAGCGATTATCGTTGGTCTGCCATGCAAGCATGGCCAAGCACCGTCAAGGCACGCCGCCTTCAGGCCTGCTGGGCGGTGGCTTCGGTCAAGCGCCCGGCCTGGATCACCAGGCTGCGCTCACAGCGGGCGGCCAGTTGGCGGTCATGTGTGACCAACACCAGCGTCGTGCCCTGCTCGCGGTTGAGTGCGAACATCAAATCCATGATGGCCTCACCCGTGGCGTGGTCCAGACTGCCCGTGGGCTCGTCGGCCAGCAACAAGTCGGGCTGCACCACAAAAGCACGGGCCAGCGCCACCCGTTGCTGCTCGCCTCCCGACAGCACCTTGGGCAAATGCTTGAGGCGTTCACCCAGACCCACGCGCCGCAGCATGGCGGTGGAGGTGCTGCGGGCATCGGGCTTGCCCGCCAACTCCAGCGGGAGCATGACGTTTTCCAGGGCCGAGAGGTTGGGCATGAGCTGAAAGCTCTGGAACACAAAACCCACATGCTGCGCCCGCAGTGCCGCGCGCTCGTCTTCGGACAAATCAAACAGCGACTGCCCGGCCAACACCACCTGGCCTGCGCTGGGCGTGTCCAGCCCGGCCAAAATGGCCAGCAAAGTGCTTTTGCCCGAGCCGGAAGCCCCGACAATAGCGGCTGTTTCCCCGGCGTTCAAAGTGAAATCGATATCGCGCAAAATGTCCAGCTGACCGCTGGCATCCTGCACACTTTTCGAGACGCCACGCACGGCAATGATGGATTCAGGCATGCACAAACCTTTGTTAAGACGACGCCACTTTAACTGGACCTTGCTGGCCCTTGCCAGCTGGGGCTTTGTCACGGCGGTGAACGCGGCCACGGTGCCGCGCATTTTGGTGGTGGGCGACTCGCTGAGCGCCGAATACGGCCTGGCCCGTGGCGTCGGCTGGGTGGCCTTGCTGCAAAAAAAGCTGGCGCAAGAAAAACCCGACGCCCAAGTCATCAACGCCAGCATCAGTGGCGAAACCACCTCGGGCGGGCGCTCGCGCATGGCCACCTTGCTGCAAAAACACCAGCCCAGCCATGTCATCATCGAGCTGGGGGGCAACGACGCCTTGCGCGGCCTGCCGTTGAACATGACACAAGACAATCTGCAAACCATGACGCGCCAGGCCCAGACAGCGGGCGCGCAAGTGCTGCTTTTGGGCATGCAAATGCCGCCCAATTACGGCCCCGACATGGCCCGCCAGTTTGAAGCGGCCTTTGCCCAGGTGGCCAAAAGCCAAAAGGCGGCCCTGGTGCCTTTCTTTTTGCAAGGCATTGGCGATGACCCTGAACCGCTCAAATGGTTTCAGGCCGACCGCATCCACCCCAACGAAGCGGCGCAGCCGCGCATGCTGGCCAATGTCTGGCCCACTTTGAAGAAACAACTGAAATGAGCGTTCACCTGATATCGGCCGCACAGGCCATGGCCCAACTGAACCAGTTTGATGCCATCCTGGATGCACGTTCGGAGGGCGAACACGCCGAAGACCACCTGCCCGGCGCACTGAGTTGGCCCTCGCTCAACAACGAAGAACGCATCCGCGTGGGCACCCTGTACAAACAGGTCAACCCGTTTGAAGCACAAAAAGTAGGCGCCGCGCTGGTGGCCAAAAACATCGCCCGGCACATCGAAACGCAGGTCATGGACAAGCCCAGAAACTGGCAGCCGCTGGTGTATTGCTGGCGTGGCGGCAAGCGCAGCAATTCGCTGGCGCTGATCCTGGGGCAAATCGGCTTCAAGGTGCACCTGATCGAAGGCGGCTACAAGGCCTTTCGCAAAGAAATCGTGGACGATACGCCGCGTCAGGCGCAGCGATTGCAGTTTCAAGTGCTGTGCGGCCCGACCGGTTCGGGCAAGACCCGTTTGTTGCAGGCCTTGGCACAAACCGGCGCCCAAGTGCTGGACCTGGAAGCCATTGCCTGCCACCGCAGCTCGGTGCTGGGCTTGATCCCCGGCACCCCGCAGCCCAGCCAAAAAGCCTTTGACACGCAGGTGTGGGACGCGCTGCGGGGCTTCAGCCCAGACCGCCCGGTTTTTGTCGAAGCTGAAAGCAAAAAGGTGGGCAACCTGACGGTCCCCGCCGAGCTGATGGTGGCCATGCGGGCCAGCCCTTGTCTGCGCGTGGATCTGTCACTGGACAACCGGGTGAATTTGCTGCTGGAAGACTATGCGTTTTTCACGCAAGACCGCGCCCTGTTTGCCGAGCGCCTGGAGCGCCTGACGGCCCTGCGCGGCAACGCCATGGTGCAAGGCTGGCAAGCCAGAATTGAGCGGGGGGAAATGCGCGAAGTCGTGACCGAATTGCTGTCAGGTCACTACGACCCGGGCTACGAAAACTCCACGGGGCAAAACTTTGTGCATTACACCAAAGCCCCCTTGATCGCACCGGCCAGCCACAGCATGGCCGACATGTGTGCCTTGGCTGAGCAACTGGTGCAAGCGCCGCCAGCCACAGCGCTCTGAGCGCTCACTGCGCCACGCTTGACGCGTGGTCAGCCCGCGGGCTGGGAAGGATCCGATGCGCCTGGCGCCAACGGATCGGCCAAGTCCTGCTGTAGGTCGTCTGCTGCCTCGTCGGACCCGGTGCCATCTTCAGGCAACAGGCCCGATTTGCGGTCGGACTTGGCTTTGAGCTTGTCTTCTTTTTTGCGTTTCTTGGCCAGTTCTTTCTGGCGTTTTTCGAATCCGTAGTTGGGTGTGGCCAAGATGGCTCCTTTAATTTGAGCTGCCCAATGTAACAGCTTCTTCGGGGCTTTCTGACCACGCGACACTGCCACGGTACGCATGCCAACTGGCGTGCCCCAACCAAGGCCCGACCACGATGATGCCCAAGGCCCAGGGCCACAACGCGGCCAGCACCAAAACGCTGAGCAACAAACCCCACAACAGCATCACGCCAGGGTGAGCAAAAACCACCCGCATGCTGGTGAGCACGGCAGAAATGGCGTCGGTGTCGCGGTCCAAAATCATGGGCAGGGACACGACCGACAGGCCATAGACCAAAGCGGCAAAAGCGCCCCCCACGCCCAGATAGACCAACACAAATTCGATGTTCTGCGGGTTGAACACGGCCTGGATCACCCCCGTGGTCGAGGGCATGCCGGTATTGAAGAACACCGCAAACACCACCAGCGAGGCTCGGCCCCACAGCAACTCCAGCACCATCAGCACCAACACCAGCATGGCCATGCTGCGAATGTGGCGGTCCCAACACATCAAGGACGTGGCCATGTCGGGCACCTCGCCCCGCTCTCTTTTGCGACTGACCTCGTACAGGCCCATGGCCAAAAATGGCCCGACCAGCAGGCAACCCGAGATCAGCGACAAGGTGTATTCGGGTTTGTGCTTGAACACCATGGCCAGCACCTGGGCCATGAACCAAAAGCACAGGCCATAAAACAAGGCGATTCCGGGGTGACGCGTCAGGTCTTGCCAGCCACGGGCCAACCACCGGAAGGGGTCAGAAAAGCCCAGCGGCCGCATCAGCGACTGCGGACCTTCGGGTGCCGGCGGCACATAGGGTGCGGCCATGTTGGGCAAATCAGCGCTTTCTGCGGCGGCGGGATCAATGGGCTGGGCATCAACAGGCATGGCAATCACGTAATCAGTGGAAATGCCAGATTACCCTGTGGTGCCTGGATTGAACACTCAGGAAACCCCCAAGTGGCCGCACAAAAACGGGCTGCCCGATGGCTTTTCAGCCGCCAGCTTCAAAGCACCGGCAAGTGGTCTTGCAAGGCTTGGCTCAAATCCCCAATCAGGTCTTGTGCCGACTCCAGACCCGCCGAAAAACGCACCAAAGTGCCGCGCTGCAAATGTGCAGGCCAGCTTTGGCGCATCGCAGCCAGGTCATAGGGCACCACCAGGCTCACCGGGCCGCCCCAGCTGTAGCCGATCTTGAAGAGCTTCAAGTGGTCGCAAAACGCATCCACCTGGGCGCAGGCATACCGGGCGTCGAGGATCACGCTGAACAAGCCTGCGGCCAGCCCCGTGCCAGGCGTGTGCTCGCACACCGCTTGCCAATGGGCATGGCCAGGTGCCCCAGCCAAGGCGGGGTGCAGCACCTGCACGCATTGCGCTTGCGCTTGCCACCAGGCAGCCAGGGCGCGGGCCGTCTGGTCGTGCGCGGCATACCGCAAAGCGATGCTGGGCAAAGAGCGCAACACGGTTTCGGCATCGTTGGCCCCCACGCCCAAACCCAGACGCATGTGGCACAGCTTGATTTTCAGATGCAAGGCGGGGTCTCGGGTGATCACGCTGCCCATCAGCACATCGCCACCGCCGCTGGGGTATTTGGTGAGCGCATGGGCACTGATGTCCACCGCCAATGTGCCCTGCCCGCCCGATCCATCGCCCAGCAAATCAAAGGGCTTGAACGCCAGCCCCGCGCCCCAGGTGTTGTCGAGCGCACACCACACGCCTTGGGCCCGGCAAAGCCGCACCATCTCGGGCAAATCTGGAAACTCCATGCTCACCGAGCCAGGCGCCTCCAGCCACACCAGGCGTGTGCGGGGGCTGATCTTGCTGGCCAGGTCCTGAAGGTTCATCGGGTCATACCACTGGTGCGTGATGCCGTAATGGTGCAACTCGCCCTCGGCCAGGGCCTTGTTGGGTCCGTAGGCATTGTCGGGCAACAACACTTCGTCGCCGCTGTGCAGCAAGGCCAGGGCCACGGTGGCCAAGGCCGCCAGACCACTGGGCACCAGCAGGCACTGGCGCCCGCCTTCCAGGGTGCACAGGCGCTCTTCGAGCGTGTAGGTCGTGGGCGTGCCGTGCAGGCCGTAGGTGTAGGCCGATTTGTCTTTCCACTCCATCTGCCGCATGTCGGCGACAGAGGGAAAGTACACCGTGGAGGCTTTGAAGACACCGGGCTGGGGCGCAGCAAAACCGGCGGGCGGCGTGTAGGGGTGGTGAATCAACCCGGTCATGCCCTTGGCGAATTTCGAATCTTGCATCACATCATCCTCAAGCAAACAGCCTCCCGAAGGAGGCTGCTCAAACGCTGTCTGTGCCTGGCACCCAGAGGGTCAGACGCTCCACTTTTCCAGCAGTTTTTCTGGCCGCATGTTGTCATACGGCTCGAAGGGCTGGTGAATCCAGGGGTTGGTCGGCAAATCGTCCACCGAATAGTCGGGTTTGAAGGTGGACACGCCTTTGGTCCAGATCACGGCGGTGCGCAATTCGGTCACCGGTGTGTAGTTGTTTTTGAGCTGGTCCACCACCGCGCGCAAAGTGTGACCGGTGTCGGCCAAATCGTCCACCAGCAGCACACGGCCAGCGATTTCGCCTTTGGGTGTGGTGATGTAACGGGCAATGTCCAGGTGGCCTTGCACAGTGCCGGCTTCGGCACGGTAGGAGCTGGTGGACATGATGGCCAAAGGCTTGTCAAAAATGCGCGACAGGATGTCGCCAGGGCGCATGCCGCCACGGGCCAGGCACAGGATGTTGTCAAACTCCCAGCCCGACTGGTGAATCTTGATGGCGAGTTTTTCAATCAGGTTGTGGTACTCGTCGTAGCTCACGTACAGGTGCTTGCCGTCTTCGGTCAACATGGGGTTACTCCAAAAAATCAGTGGTTAAGGTCGGTGTCTGTTGGCCCAACCCGGCGCTCAGGCGCCAAAGGGGTTGTGCAACAAAATCGTGTGATCCCGGTCAGGGCTGGTGGACACCACATGCACGGGCACGCCTGTGACTTCTGCGATGCGCTCCAGATAGCGGCGCGCCGTGGCGGGCAATTTGTCCATTTCGGTCACGCCCACGGTGGTCTCGGTCCAGCCAGGAATCACTTCGTAAATCGGCTTGCAACGGGCGATTTCGTCGGCGCCCATGGGCAAAATATCGATGACCTCACCGTCCAGTTCGTAGCCGGTGCAGAGCAACAGCTCTTTCAGGCCATCCAGCACATCGAGTTTGGTGATGCACAAACCGCTCAGGCCGTTGACCTGCGCGCTGCGCTTGAGCAAGGCCGCATCGAACCAGCCGCAGCGGCGTGAACGTCCGGTGGTCACGCCTTTTTCAGCGCCCACGGTGGACATGTGGTAGCCGGGGGTGCCGGGTGTTTCCCAGTCCAACTCGGTCGGGAAAGGGCCACCGCCCACGCGGGTGCAATAGGCCTTGGTGATGCCCAAAATGTAGTGCAGCATGCCCGGGCCCACGCCCGAACCGGCCGCAGCATTACCTGCCACGCAGTTGCTGGAGGTGACGAACGGGTAAGTGCCGTGGTCCACGTCCAGCAAGGTGCCCTGAGCGCCTTCGAACAACAAATTGGCCCCGGCTTTGTGCGCGTCGTTCAGTTCGCGCGACACGTCGGCCACCATGGGCAGCAGCTCTTTGGCATAGGCCATGGCTTCGTTGTACGTCGCGTCAAAGTCCACAGGGGCGGCGCCCAGAATGTTGACCAGCACTTCGTTGTGCAGTGCCAGGTTGTCGCGCAGCTTGCTGGCAAAACGCTCGGGGTATTTCAGGTCTTGCACCCGCAAGGCACGGCGCGCCACTTTGTCTTCATAAGCGGGGCCAATGCCACGACCGGTGGTACCGATTTTGGCCGTACCAGCTTTTTCCTTGGCCGCTTCGCGCCCCACATCCAGCGCCACGTGGTAGGGCAAGATGAGTGGGCAAGCTTCGCTCACGCGCAGGCGTGAACGCACCTCGACACCGGCCTTTTCAAGGCCGGCGATTTCTTCGAGCAACTTGGGCACCGACAAAACCACACCGTTGCCGATGTAGCACTTCACGCCGGCCCGCATGATGCCACTGGGAATCAGGTGCAAAGCGGTTTTGACCCCGTTGATCACCAATGTGTGACCGGCATTGTGCCCACCCTGGAAACGCACCACGCCCTGGGCGCTTTCGGTCAGCCAGTCCACCAGTTTGCCCTTGCCTTCGTCGCCCCATTGGGTGCCGACGACGACCACGTTACGGCCTTGCTTCATGTTCATGCTTGAAATGTTCTTTCTCAAAGAGCCTGTACCAACCACTGCCCGGCCGCTTCAACCAGCTCGCGGTCGCAATGGAATTCATCAACTTCGCTTTCGTGCCCGGGCAAAACGCACACCACCGTCTCGCCGCGGCTGCGCAAGTTGGCAATGGCCGAGCGCAAGCCGGTCGAACTGCCCCAGGGCGCACGGATCGCTGCACGCAGCGGCAAAGGTGCCACAGCCGACACCAATTCTTTCAAATCGAGACTGAAGCCCACAGCAGGACGGTCGCGGTCAATGCGGTGGCCAAAAACAGCACCCACACCGTCGTAGCGACCACCACGGGCCAGCGCATCCGATGCGCCTTGGCCATAAATGGCAAAACGCATGCCGCTGTAATAGGCATAACCACGGGAGTCACCCAAATCAAAACTGATGGAGGCACCCGGAATTTGCGCCGCCAGCCAACGCAGCTGGGCCAAAGCTTCGGTGATCACGGGCATCGCAGGCAGGCACTGGGCCGCCTTGTCAAGCACCCGGGCATCGCCGTACAAATCGACCAAGGCACGCAAACCATCGCGGTTGGCTGCTGAGAAACCAGCGGTCAATCGCACAATGGCACTCGCGTCCTTGATGGCCAACGCCGCATGGATGTCATGGCGCAGCGCATCGGTGATGGCCTCGGCCTGCAGCAAGCTGTTGACGATGCGGGCATCGGCCAAGTCGACCTGCAGGTCGCCCATGCGGGCGGCACGCAAGCAATCGAGGGCCAGCTGCAAAATCTCCAGATCGGCCTCGGGGCCGGCATGGCCATAGATTTCTGCGCCCAATTGCAGGGGTTCACGGGTGGCATACGGCCTAGCAGGACGCGTGTGCAACACCGGGCCGCAATAGCAAAGACGGGTCAGGCCTGCGCGGCCCAGCAAATGCGCATCGATGCGGGCCACCTGGGGCGTGGTGTCGGCACGCAAACCCAAGGTGCGACCAGACAGCTGGTCCACCAACTTGAAGGTCTGCAAATCCAGCGCTTCGCCCGTGCCGGTGAGCAGGGACTCCAAATGCTCCAGCAGCGGCGGCATGACCAGCTCGTAGCCATAGCCACGGGCGGTGTCAAGCAGTTCGCGACGGAGTTCTTCGATGTGGCGTGCCTCGGAGGGCAAGACATCGGCAATGTGATCCGGAAGGACCCAAGCAGACATGGGGATGGAGGGGGACTGTTAAAAACGAGATTTTACCGGCTTGCAAGCCTGTTTCCGGGATTCGGTTCAGGAAACAAGCCAGAACAGCAGCAATCCCGCAACGACCATGAACATGCCAAAAAAGCGGATTTGCCCATCTTCAAGCTGCAACAACTGCTCAAACAGCTGCCGCCATCGGGATGGCGACAGCATGGGCATCAAGCCCTCCAGGATGAGCATCAGGCCCAACGCCAGCAGGAGGGTGTCAAACAAAGCTTACTTTCGCGCAGGCGTGTTGCCGCCTGCGCCGCGCATGCCTTTGAAAAATTCGGAGCTGCCCGGATCGAGCACCATCACGTCGCTCTTGCTGGCAAAGCTGGATTTATAAGCCTCCAGGCTGCGGTAGAACTGCGCAAACTGGGGATCACGGCCAAAGGACTCGGCATACAGACGCGCGGCCTGGGCATCGCCCTGGCCCTTGATCTTCTGCGCATCCCGGTAGGCGTTGGCCACCGTCACTTCGCGTTGGCGATCGGCATCGGCACGAATTTTTTCGCCCTCGGCGGCACCGGTCGAACGCAGCTCGTTGGCCACGCGCTTGCGCTCCGCTTCCATACGGCGGTAAACCGACTCGGTGATGGTGTCCACATAGTCGGCACGGGTGATGCGCACATCCACCACATCCACGCCCCAGGGCTTGGCGCCCTTGACCACCACCAGCACAGCCGCTTTCACGTCGTCCATCAACTCTTCACGTTTGAGAGACAACAGCTCCTTGACGGTGTGCTTGTTGATCTCTTCCTGAAAAGCGTTGCGCACCACCCGGTTGAGCTGGTTGGTACCGGCTTTTTCATCCAGACCCACGTTGCGGATGTAGGCCTGGGGGTCGGCAATGCGCCAGCGCACATACCAATCGATCACCACGCGCTGCTTCTCGGCCGTGAGCATGGGCTCGTTGTCGGGACTGTCCAGGGTCAGCAAGCGCTTGTCGATGTAATTGACGTTTTGCAGCGGGGGCGGCAACTTGAAGTGCAGGCCCGGCTCGGTGATGACTTCCTTGATCTGGCCCAAAGCGTACACCACGCCGAACTGGCGCTGATCGACCACAAATACCGTGGAGCTGAACAGCACAAAGGCCACCAGCAAGCTTGAAATCCACAATCCAATGCGATTCATTTTCTTTGTCCTTATCGTGGATCGCGGTCGCGTGAACGCGTGAGGTCGCGTGAACGGGTGTCCACCGTTGCGGCATTGGCACCATTGCCGGCAGCGCTGGCATTGGCAGACGTGGCGGCCGCAGCATCGCCTGTGGGCGGCTGGGCTGCGACCTGCTGCATGATCTTGTCAAGCGGCAAATACAGCATGTTCGAGCCCTGTTTGCTGTCCACCAGCACCTTGGTCACGTTGCTGTAGATTTGCTGCATGGTGTCGGTGTACATGCGGTCACGCATGACTTGCGGGGCTTTCTGGTACTCCGGCAGGATGGTCTTGAAGCGCTGGGCATCGCCTTCGGCTTGCGCCACGATGCGTTCACGGTAGGCATCGGCTTCTTCCTTCAAGCGCGAAGCCGCGCCCACAGCGCGGGGCACCACGTCGTTGGCATAGGCTTGGGCTTCGTTCTTGGCGCGCTCACGTTCCTGGCCCGCCTTCAGCACATCGTCGAACGCGGCCTGAACCTGCTCTGGGGGACGCACACCGCCTTGCTGCAAGTTGATGCCCACCACCTCGATGCCCACTTTGTAGCGGTCCAGGATGGTCTGCATTTTTTGGCGCACACGGGGCGCAATCTGATCGCGTTCTTCGGCCAGGGCCGAGTCCATCTTCATCTTGCCCACCACCTCGCGCACGGCGGTCTCGGCCGACTGCACCACGGCCTCGGTCGGGTTGCGGCTTTCAAACAGGTAAGCGCGCGCGTCGTTCAAGCGGTACTGCACCGCGAACTTGATCTCGACGATGTTTTCATCCTCGGTCAGCATGGCCGACTCGCGCAAGCCCGTGGCCTTGATGATGTTGTCGCGGCCAATGTCCACCGACCGGATCTGCGTGACAAAAACCAGCTCATGGCGCTGGATAGGGTATGGCATGCGCCAGTTGAAACCCGCCCCCACCGTCGAGTGGTATTTGCCAAACTGGGTGATCACGGCTTGCTGACCCTCTTGCACGATAAAGAAGCCCGAGCCCAGCCAGACCAGCAAAGCAGCAGCCAGGATCACACCCAAGCCGAGATTTTTGATGAACGCAGGCATGCCCGGCCCCCCCGATCCGCCGCCTGAACCACCAGGGCCTTGCGGGCCCTGAGGTGCGCCTTTGCCGCCGAACAACTGGCCCAGCTTGCGGTTGAAATCGCGCCACAATTCGTCCAGATCGGGCGGGCCACTTTGCTGTTGTGCGCCACGGCCAGGCGGCTGTTGCCAGGCATCGGGTTTGGGGCCCGGCGGTGGTGGCACATCGCCTGCGGACTTGTTGCCCGAATCGGGTGTGGATTTGTCGTCGTCCCGACCCCAGCGTGGGTCATTCAGATTGAACATGCCGCGGAGCTTTGCCGGAAGCAAGGACCATCGCAGGGCTGGCAGGTGAAAATTCATGGTGCAGTGTCTTTGTCAGAATGACGAATCCGCATTGTGCCGAATTCGGTTGGACTTCAATCCAGATCACCCGGATATTCCCGGGTCATGTCACGGGGATCGGCAGGTTCTTGCACGACCGGCGGCAAGGCGGTTTGGACGATGCCGGACAAAGCCGAGCGCAACAAGTCCAGGCCTTTGCCGGATTGGGCACTCAAAAACACCCGGGGCACAGGCACCCCGTCCAGCTCGTAGTGGTCCTGCATGTGCAGGGGATAACGCTCGGCGTCCAGCGCATCGATCTTGTTGAACACCAGCAACTGGGGCACGGTGTCGGCGCCGATCTCGGCCAATACTTTTTGCACCTCGGCCATTTGCTCCGGGAAATCCGGATTGGCGGCATCGACCACATGGAGCAGCAGATCGGCTTCCGTGGCCTCTTGCAATGTCGCCTGAAAAGCCTCGACCAGACCGTGCGGCAGATCACGGATGAATCCCACCGTGTCGGACAGGGACACGGAACGCCCCGCCTCCCCCAGATACAGCTGGCGCGTGGTGGTGTCCAGCGTGGCAAACAACTGGTCGGCGGCAAAAGCCCGCGCCTTGACCAGGGCGTTGAACAAGGTGGACTTGCCCGCGTTGGTGTAGCCCACCAGAGAAATGTTGAACGTGTCACGCCGCTCGCGCTGACGGCGCTGGGTGTTGCGCTGGCGTTTGACTTTGACCAGGCGCTCTTTGATGCGCTTGATCGAGTCATTGATCATGCGCCGGTCCAGCTCGATCTGCGTCTCGCCCGGGCCACCCCGCATACCGATGCCGCCGCTTTGCCGCTCCAGGTGCGACCAGCGACGCACCAGGCGCGTGCTCAGGTACTGCTGGCGGGCCAGTTCCACCTGCAACTTGCCCTCGTGGCTGCGTGCACGCTGGCCAAAAATTTCCAGGATCAGCAAGGTGCGGTCGTTCACGGGCAAGCCGATGTGGCGTTCCAAGTTGCGCTGCTGCGCCGGGCTCAGGGCCTGGTCAAACAAGACCTCGACCGCGCCGTGCATCAGGGCCAGTTCCTTGATTTCGTCGGCCTTGCCGCTGCCCACAAACAGCGCCGGGTCGGGCGCTTTGCGTTTGCAGGTGAGGCGGACCACCGGCTTGAGGCCCCCGGATTCGGCCAACAGACCCAGCTCTTGCAGGTCGGCATCGAAATGCGGCAGCCCAAAGTCAACGCCGACCAATAAGGTCGGCGCAGGCAGGTTGGAAGATGTTTCAGACAATGTCAGCAGCCTCTGGCGGTGGTTTGAGACCGCCGGTCAAAAAAACCACCGCATCAAGCCGTGATTTCACCCGTTTCGGGTGTGCTGAAAGTCACAGAACGACCGGGAACGATGGTCGAAATGGCGTGCTTGTAAACCATCTGGGTGACGGTGTTGCGCAAGAGCACCACGTACTGATCGAACGATTCAATCTGGCCTTGCAGCTTGATGCCATTCACGAGGTAAATCGAGACGGGCACATGCTCGCGGCGCAGTGCATTCAAGAAGGGGTCTTGCAAAAGTTGACCTTTGTTGCTCACGATATTCTCCGTGTTCAGAAGTTTTGAAGCTGCGACCTTACCACAGGGGGATGGCGGCGATTTTTGAGAAAAGTGGATTTCCTCACATCTCAGCCGGATTCCTTGTCTGCATAAGGGTTGGTGGATGTTTTCATTTCGATCCGCAGCGGCGTCCCCGACAAACTGAAGGCCTTGCGAAAACGCCCTTCCAGAAAGCGCTTGTAGGTGTCGGTGACGTGTTCCAGCGAATTGCCGTGGATCACGATCACCGGCGGGTTCATGCCGCCCTGGTGCGCATAACGCAGCTTGGGTCGGAACATGCCGCCACGCTGCGGGCTCTGGAATTGAACCGCCTCCAGCAGCAAGCGCGTCAACACCGGCGTGCTCATCTTGCACATGGCCGATTTGTGCGCCTGGATGATGGAGGCCCAAACGGGGCCCAATCCCTGACGCTTTTTGGCCGAGATGAAATGCATGTTGGCAAAGCTCAGGAAAGGCAGCCGCGTTTCGATGGAACGCTGCACCAACTGGCGCTGGTATTCATCGACCGCATCCCACTTGTTCACGGCCAGCACCATGGCGCGACCGCTTTCGAGCGCATAGCCGGCAATGTGCGCATCCTGGTCGGTCACGCCCTGCTCGGCGTCGAGCAGCAACAGCACCACGTTGGCCGACTCGATGGCTTGCAGGGTTTTGACGACCGAAAACTTCTCGATGGCTTCAAACACCTTGCCCTTGCGGCGCAAACCGGCGGTGTCGATCAGCTCGAACTTTTGACCCTGGCGCTCAAAGGGCACCGAAATCGCATCGCGCGTGGTGCCAGGCATGTCAAACGCCACCAGACGCTCTTCCCCCAGCCAGGTGTTGATCAGGGTCGATTTGCCCACGTTGGGGCGCCCGGCCACGGCCAGCTTGACGACCGAAGGGTCTGCTTCGGTTTCTTCCGGCTCTTCGGGCAGGTGGAGGGACTCGAGCGCCAGTTCCACCAGGCCGCGCGTGCCTTGGCCGTGCGCGGCCGAGATGGCAATCACCTCGCCCAGGCCCAATTCATAAAACTCGGTGAGCTGGATGCCTTCGAGCATGCCTTCGGCCTTGTTGGCCACCAACAGACAGGGCTTGCCGATCTTGCGCAGGTACTTGGCGATGTCGTGGTCTTGCGCCGACAAGCCGCCGCGCGCATCGACCACGAAAATGACCACATCCGCCTCGGCCACCGCCTGCTGCGTTTGTTTGGCCATCTCTTTGTAAATGCCGCTGCTGGCATCGGGCTCAAAACCGCCCGTGTCAATGACGATGAATTCCTGACGGCCTTGTTTGCCATTGCCGTAATGGCGGTCACGGGTCAAGCCCGCAAAATCGGCCACTATGGCGTCCCGGCTCTTGGTGAGTCGGTTGAACAGCGTGGATTTGCCCACATTGGGGCGGCCTACGAGGGCCAATACAGGTTTCACTTAAAAATTTTCCGATCCATCATTCAGGGCGAAATCCGAAGACGCCCCCGGTGCGTGTCACCACCACCAAAGTTTGGCCTGCGGCCACCGGCTTGCCCACAATGGCACTGCCGTCCGTGCTCAAGCGCTGCAAAAGCTGCCCATCCTGACGCGACAGGAAATGGAGCAAGCCCTTGTCATCACCCAACACCACCGAGCGCCCCAGCACCAAAGGTGCCGTCAGGCCCCGAAAGCGCAAGCCCTCTTGCGTCCAGGCGGGCTGCCCCCCTTGACGCGGCCAAGCCACGACCTTGCTGTCGGACTCGGCACCAAAAACAAACTGCTCATCGCCGTCCAGGCCAACATGGCCTTGCGCTGGACGCGACCACAGGACCGTGCCACGGTCGGCAGCCACACACGACACGGCCGCCTGGAATGCGCGCACGCACACCGCGTTGCCCAGGCGACTGGCGCCGGCAACCACATCCACCAAACGTTCCACTTCGTTGGTGCCACGCGACGAGCCGACCAGTGTTTCCCAACGCACAGCGCCTGTGGTCGGGTTCAAAGAAACCAGGCGCCCGCCCCAGCCGGCCAACAAGGTGTCGCCAAACGGGACCAACAAGCCGGCTTGTTGCAACACCAGGGGATCGCCGCTGCGCTGCTGGGTCCAGAGTTTTTGCCCGGACGCGCCATCCAGCGCGGTGACCGCACGGTCGGCCGTCAATACAAAAACGCGGGCACCAGCGACCAGGGGGGCGGTGTAAGACACTGCGGGCAGGCGGTAACGCCACACCACCTTGCCGGCTTCGATCGCCACCACTTCGTTGTTTTGCGTGACCACGGCAAAGCGCTGACCATCGCCACCCACGCCCGCCTGAATGGGGTTGTCGAGCTTGATGCGCCAGACATCCTGGCCCGTGCTCGCGCTGATCAAGGCCACCTGGCCCTGGGTAGAGGCCACCGCCACTTGGTCGCCATGGACCGAGGCCAACAGCGGCGTGGTCACAGGCCCCACGCTGTTGGTCCAGGCTTTTTGCACCGCCAACTGGCCCGTCACGGCCGGCAAAGCCGCGGGCTGCGGCTTCTCAGGCGCGCTGGAACAAGCGGCGATCGACAGCGCCAAGACCCCCAGCAAAGTCAAGCGCGACCCGATGTGCGAAAAGACAGTCATCACTTTGCAGTCTCCGAAACAGCCGCCGCATCAGGGTCGATGCCCAAGGCGTTGAGTTTGGCTTGCACCAAACGCTGGTAATCAGGGGTGTCTGCCAATTTTTGCCAAGCCTGCTGGTAGGCCAAGATGGCTTCAGCGGTTTGGCCCTTGGCTTGCAAGACATCGCCACGCAGGTCGGCCGCCAGACCGGCCATCGCCGGCGTGAACTCCATGCCCAGTTGCTTCAACGCGTCGTCGTAGGCCTTGGCGTCGAGCTGCAAAGCGGCCAGACGCAAACGTGCAATGTCGCGGTAAGCCTTGTCGGAGGCGCCACTGGCCACCCAAGCCAAAGCGTCACGCGCCGCGTCGGACTTGCCCTGGGCGTGGAGACTTTTGGCCGCCAACAACGCCGATTGCTGGGCAAATTGCGTCGAGCCAAACTTGTCTTTCATGTCGGCCAGACTGCGCTCGACACGGGACACCTCACCCGAGGCCACGGCGCGTTCGACTTCGTCGTACAGCGCAGCGGCTTTGACCGCCTGGGTTCTCTCCCAATACTGGTAAGCATTCCAGGCGGCGTAACTGCCCAGCACGGCAATCAGCACCCAGGAAATCAGGTTGCCCCAGGTGCGCCAGAAATGCTTGATCTGGTCGAGTTGTTCTTGTTCTTCAAGGTCGAGTGCTTTGGCCATGGTGTGTGTTGTACTGCTGGTTGCGCATCAAAGCGAAGATTGTAGGCTGTGGGCCCAGTCGGCCGCCGTGGCCAAAGACTCTGTCCGCTGGGCACCTGCGCCGTCGCGCAGCGATTTGACCGCCACCCGGCCTTGCGCCAATTCTTCGGCCCCGAACACCAGGGCAAAACGCGCACCCGAGGCATCGGCTTTCTTGAATTGGGACTTCATGCTGCCCATGCCTTCGCCACTGCCGGCGTGCATCTGGGCCGTCACGCCTTGGGCACGCAAGGCTTGCAGCACCTGCATGGCCACGGGCAGTGCAGCCGTCTCGGGAATGATGGCGTACACATCGGGTGCCAGTTCGGGCAAGGCCTCGCCCTGCTCCTTGATCAATTCGAGCACGCGCTCGACACCCAGCGCCCAGCCCACGGCAGGCGATGGCTTGCCGCCAATTTGCTCTACCAGGTAGTCGTAGCGGCCACCGCCACAGATCGTGCCCTGAGCGCCCAGGCTGGTGGTGATGAACTCGAACACGGTGAGGTTGTAGTAATCCATGCCCCGCACCAGCCGCGGATTGATGCTGTAGGCCACGCCGTTGGCGTCCAGGATCGCTTTGACCGCAGTGAAGTGTGCCAACGAGGCTTCGCCCAAAAAATCAAGCAGGCGCGGCGCCGACTCGACCACGGACTGCATGGCCGGGTTCTTGGTGTCCAGAATGCGCAGTGGGTTGCTGTGCAGGCGGCGTTTGGCTTCTTCATCCAGCACATCGCTGTGCTGTTCGAGGTGGGCGATCAACGCCGCGCGGTGTGCCTGACGTTCGGCCGGCTGCCCGAGGCTGTTGAGTTCCAGGCGCACGTCTTTCAGCCCCAGTTCTTTCCAGAGGTCGTTGGCCAGCAAGATGAGTTCGGCATCGACCTCAGGGCCCCCAAAGCCCAGCACCTCGGCGCCAATCTGGTGGAACTGGCGGTAACGCCCGCGTTGTGGCCGCTCGTGGCGGAACATCGGGCCCATGTAGTACAAGCGCTTGCCACCTTCGTACAGCAGGTTGTGTTCGACCACGGCACGCACCAGACCCGCCGTGCCTTCGGGACGCAAGGTAAGTTGCTCACCGTTCAGCCGGTCTTCAAAGGAGTACATCTCCTTTTCGACGATGTCGGTCACCTCGCCCAGCCCGCGCACAAACAGTGCGGTCGGCTCCACGATGGGCAAGCGCACATTGCGGTAGGCGTAGCGGGCCATCAGGGCCCGGACTTGGGTTTCCAGCCATTCCCAGCGCGCCGAGTCGGGCGGCAGGATATCGTTCATGCCCTTCACGCCCACCAGGCGCTGTGCCTTGGTGGTTTTGGGGGTGGCTTGGGATGGTGTGACTTGAACAGGCTCGCTCATTTTTTCTCAGCAGATCCGGAACCAAAACGGTTCTCGATGTAGTTTTCAACCAGCCCCTGAAATTCTTGCGCAATGCCTTCGCCGCGCAAAGTCAGGCGCTTTTCGCCGTCGATGAACACCGGCGCGGCAGGTGCCTCGCCCGTGCCGGGCAAGCTGATGCCGATGTCGGCGTGCTTGCTTTCACCCGGGCCATTGACGATGCAACCCATGACCGCCACCTTGAGGTTTTCCACCCCGGGGTAGCGGCTGCGCCAGACAGGCATCTGGGCGCGCAAGAAGTCGTCGATTTGCTTGGCCAATTCCTGGAAGGTGCTGCTGGTCGTGCGACCACAGCCAGGGCATGCCGTGACGCTGGGCACAAAAATGCGCAAGCCCAGCGATTGCAAAATTTCGGCGGCAATCACCACCTCTTGCGTGCGCGCCTCACCCGGCTGGGGCGTGAGCGAGACACGGATGGTGTCGCCAATGCCTTCTTGCAGCAAGATGGACAAGGCCGTGGCCGACGCCACCGTGCCCTTGGTGCCCATGCCTGCTTCGGTCAGGCCCAGGTGCAAGGCGTAATCGGTGCGGCGGCCCAACTCGCGGTAGACCGAGATCAGGTCTTGCACGCCCGACACCTTACACGACAACGCGATTTGCGCGCCGTTGAGACCCATGGCCTCGGCCCGCTGGGCAGAAGAAATGGCCGAAGAAATCAAGGCTTCGTACATCACCTGACGGGCTTCCCAAGGCGCGGCACGCTGGCTGTTGGTGTCCATCAAGTCGGCCAGCAATTCCTGATCCAGGCTGCCCCAATTCACACCAATGCGGATGGCCTTGTCATAACGCATGGCCGCTTCGATCATCTGACCGAACTGCACATCGCGTTTGTCGCCCTTGCCCACGTTGCCGGGGTTGATGCGGTACTTGGACAGCGCCTGTGCGCAGGCCGGGTAGTCGGTCAACAGGCGGTGGCCGTTGTAATGGAAGTCACCGATCAGGGGCACGTCGATGCCCATCTTGTCGAGTTGGTCGCGAATGTGCGGCACAGCCTGCGCCGCCTCGGGCGTGTTGACGGTGATGCGCACCATCTCGGAGCCAGCAAGTGCCAGTTCCTTGACCTGGATGGCCGTGCCGATCACATCCACCGTGTCGGTGTTGGTCATGGACTGCACGCGCACGGGAGCGCCGCCGCCCACCGTCACCACGCGGGAGCCCCAGACCACTTTGGACTGGCGGCTTTGACGCTGTGCGGGCACGGCGATGGCAATGGGGGATGGGACGCTCATGGTTTCACCTCGGAACGGGCCCCACTGCCAATGACATCACTGGCGGATGCGGGTCGGATGGACTGGCCCACGGGGGCTTGAGGCACCGTCGCGGGGGCCGACGACTCGGCTTGCGATGGCACGACGACCACCGCCCCCAGCGGCAAGGCTTCGGGGGCTGCAGGCACAGGCAGCACCACCTGGGGCTCGACGGTGACAGCGCGTTCGTTGTTGGCACCTGCGCCCAGAGCGGCCCAAACCCCATGGACCCAAGTCCACTGGGACGGGCCAGGCAACCAAATCAAGGCCGCAATCAGCAAGACCATCCCCAGCGCGGTCGACCAAGTGGCGGCCCGGAATTTCGCTGCGGGCCGTTGTGTCTGGGCAAAAGCTGTCGGTGTGATGAGCGCATGGCGCACAGCGCCATGGGGCTCAAGGTAGTTGGCCGCTTGCGGCAGCAACGCCAAAATGGGCGCGGGATCCACGCCCAGCCGTCGGCTGACCGCAGCCGCCAACGAACGGGCAAATACGGGGCTCTGGTCAGCCGGGTGCTGGTCGGCCTCCAACGCCTCCAGTCGGCCAACAGGGACTTTCAGGCTCAGCGACAACATCAGCAAATCCACCCCCGCTCGCAGCCGCGCGGCTTGGAGCAGCTGACCTGCGGTCAGCGCGCCCTCTGGCGCAGGGCCGGATTCTGGGGCTGAAGGCGCATTCAAGGACGGGATTTCAGACATCACCAGACTCCTGGGGTGGAGGCACAGCGGCAGGCGACCACACAATGGTGCGCTGCTGCGCCATGCGGTTTTGGACTTGTGTGCGGTCTTTTACATCACCGGCCAATTGCCCGCAAGCCGCATCGATGTCGTCACCCCGCGTTTTGCGCACCGTGGTCACCAGACCGGCGTCTTGCAATTGTTTGGCAAAGGCCTGCACACGGGCCTGGGACGAGCGCAACAAACCGGAAGCCGGGAACGGGTTGAAAGGGATCAAATTGAACTTGCAGCGCAAGCCCTGTCTGGCGTGCTTTTGCACCAAGTCAATCAGCTGGTGGGCGTGCTCGGGCTGGTCATTGACGCCATCGAGCATGCAATATTCAAACGTGATGAAGTCACGCGGCGCATGGGCCAGATAAGCGATGCAAGCTTGCATCAGTTCATCCAGCGGGTATTTGCGGTTGAGCGGCACCAGGTTGTCGCGCAAGGCGTCATGGGGGGCATGCAGAGACACCGCCAATGCCACCGGACAATCGGCCGACAGGCGCTCGATCATGGGCACCACACCCGAGGTGGACACCGTGACCCGGCGACGCGACAGGCCATAGCCATGGTCATCGAGCATGGCGCGCAAAGCCGGCACCAGGGCCGAATAGTTTTGCAGAGGTTCCCCCATGCCCATCATCACCACATTGGAGATGACGCGCTCTTCGGTCTGGAGGTGCTTGCGCAAAAAGTGTTCAGCAAACCACAACTGGGCCAGAATTTCGCCCGTGCTCAGGTTGCGGCTGAAACCCTGGTGACCGGTGGAGCAAAAACGGCAACCCACGGCACAACCGGCCTGGGAAGAAATGCACAAGGTGCCCCGGTCGTCTTCGGGGATGAACACCGATTCGATGGCATTGCCATCGCCGACGTCGAACAGCCACTTGATGGTGCCGTCGGTCGATATGTGCTGGCTGATCACGGGCAGCGCCAAAACGTGCGCGTGAGACTGGAGCTTTTGGCGCAAGGACTTGGCCAAATCACTCATCTGATCAAAATCAGCAGCGCCCCGCTGGTGAATCCAGCGGAACAACTGGGTGGCCCGGAAGCGTTTTTCGCCCAATCCTTCGCAAAAAACGGCCAGACCTTCCAGGTCAAATTCGAGAAGGTTGGCCGTCATGGGATCGGGGTCGCGCTGGAGCCGCGACGCTATCAGCGTGCGTAAACGTTCATGCCGGCGAAGAAGAAAGCAACTTCAGCGGCAGCGGTTTCAGGAGCGTCAGAGCCGTGCACAGCGTTGGCATCGATGCTGTCAGCGAAGTCAGCACGGATGGTGCCAGCGTCGGCTTTCTTCGGATCGGTCGCGCCCATCAGGTCACGGTTCTTGGCAATGGCGTTCTCGCCTTCCAGCGCCTGGATCATCACGGGGCCAGAGATCATGAAGTCAACCAGGTCCTTGAAGAAAGGACGGGCTTTGTGCACAGCGTAGAAAGCTTCGGCTTCGCCGCGTGACAGGTGCGCCATCTTGGCTGCGACCACTTTCAGGCCGGCTGCTTCGAAACGTGCGTAGATTTGACCGATGACGTTCTTAGCGACTGCGTCAGGCTTGATGATGGAGAGAGTGCGTTCGATGGCCATGGTATTTTTCCTGTAACGAAAGTGTTTTGAAGCATTTTTGCCATGTGGCAAAGCCTCTGATTCTAACCTGAGCAGACAGCTCAACTGCCCCTGCGAGGCCGCATGGCCCCACAGGAGAAACCCAAATCAACGGCTGCGAGCACCGCCGCCGCGACCGCCCCGCCCTGGACCACCCGGGGCTTTTTTCAGTCGGTTGAAACTTTCGGCTCCGATGTACTTGGCCTCACTTTTCGGCGCATCCGATTTGGCATGCAGCCCGGAGCCACCGGGTGCCTGGTTGGGCTTGGCCGCCGGTTTCGCACGCGGCACAGCGGTTCCGGTGCGGCCCTGGCCACCGGTGCGTGGGCGGCGGTCATTGCGATCGGTTCTGGAGACTGGTCGCGGCACGGCGGTCCGTGTGCGGTCAAGGGTGCCTGCCGCGCGCATCAGCGCACGGATATCGGACTCGTCCAACTCCAGCCAGGCGCCTCGGCGCAAGCCGTGCGGCAACACCATCGCGCCGTAGCGGATGCGGATCAGGCGGCTGACGGCGTGGCCGACGGCCTCCATCATGCGGCGCACCTCGCGGTTGCGGCCTTCCGAAATCGTGACGCGGTACCAGCAGTTGGAACCTTCGCCACCACCGTCTTCGATCGAGCCAAACTGGGCTGCGCCATCGTCCAGCATCACGCCGTCCAGCAAACGCTGCTTTTCTTCTTTGCTCAAGGCACCCAGCACGCGCACCGCGTATTCACGCTCCAGACCAAAGCGCGGGTGCATCAACTGATTGGCCAACTCGCCGGAACTGGTGAACAGCAGCAAGCCTTCGGTGTTCAGGTCCAGACGGCCCACAGACTGCCATTTGCCGTTTTGCAAACGGGGCAATTTACGAAACACCGAGGGCCGGTTTTGCGGGTCGTCGTGGCTGACGATCTCGCCTGCCGGCTTGTGGTAAGCGATCACCCGCGCTGGGGGCGGGTCAATGCGAATGTGAATCGGCTTGCCGTTGACCTTGATCTGGTCACCGTATTGGACCCGCTGCCCCACGTGGGCGGGTTCGTTGTTGACCGAAATCCGGCCTTCCAGAATCAGCTTTTCCATCTCCAGACGGGAACCCATGCCCGCTTGGGCCAAGACCTTGTGCAGCTTGGGCGAGTCGGTCTGGGGGGCCAGCACGCGCTTGCCCAGGTCGATGGCCACCGCGTCAGCGGCTTCTTCGTCATCGAACTGCCCCGAGACGACATCGGCCAGTTCAATCGGCTTGTAAACCGACTCGGCTGGCGCATCGGCCCGGGATGGACGGCCAGCAGTTTCTGGCGTGGACGAACGGTTGTCGTCTTGAGGATTGGGGTTCATATATTGGTGGACTCTTCGCCATGCAGCGGACGGTCAGGGTGGTTGTCTGGGTTCACAGACAGGCGAGGTTCAGCAAGGGGGTCGGGCAGCACGCCTGCGGCGGCGTCTTGCGCATCCGCTACCACAGGCATGTCGAACGGCAAGGCGTTGATGGCGTCTTCCAGCGACAAGGACGGCTGCACTGGCAGCGACTCCACCAAGCCCGACAAAGCCGGGGTTTGGCCATCGACTTGCGACAACATGGGCAACTGGTCCAGTGCGGCCAGACCCAAATCGTCGAGGAACTGGCGCGTCGTGGCATACAAGCCCGGGCGGCCCACGGTTTCACGGTGGCCAATGACTTCCACCCACCCGCGGTCTTCCAGTTGTTTCAGGATTTGCGAGTTGATGGTGACGCCGCGGATGTCTTCCATGTCGCCCCGGGTGACCGGTTGGCGGTAGGCAATGATGGCCAGGGTTTCCAGCACCGCGCGGGTGTATTTGGGCGGTTTTTCGGGATGCAACCGGTCCAGGTAGGGCCGCAACTCGGGCCGGCTTTGGAACCGCCAGCCGCTGGCCACCTGGGTCAGCTCCAGGCCTTTCGGGGCCCATTCCTGTTGTAAATCTTGCAGCATTTGCCGCAGGGTGTCGGCCCCGAGCGCATCGTCAAACAACACGCGCATGTCGCGCAGTGACAAAGGCTGACCGGCCGTGAGCAAGGCCGTTTCCAGGACACGCTTGGCTTGCGCCGTGTTCATGTGTCGATCTTTCGGGAAAAGGACGCCTCACGGCGTCAAAGGTGCAGAGGTGATGGCCATTTCCGGATGGAAACCGCCCCGTTCTGGAGGGCTTTGGCCCTTGGCCAAGCCCTGGTTGCGCGCGAACCGGCGAATCCGGCTCAAGCTCCCTGAGTGGGCTGATTGTAGCTGAGCCCCCAAACCGACAGGGCCTGGGCCATGTCGGCGGGCAAAGCGCAGCGCAGGTCGATTGCCTGTCCGGTGATGGGGTGGGCAAAAGCCAGATGCCAGGCATGCAAAGCCTGGCGCTCCATGCCGGCGGCCTTGGCGCCCCCGTACACGGCGTCCGCCACCAAAGGGTGGCCGGTATGGGCCATGTGCACCCGGATCTGGTGGGTGCGGCCGGTGTGCAATGTGCACTGCACCAGACAGCCCAGGTGGTTTTGGTCGAGCAGCTCGATCGTGGTGGCAGCGGTCTTGCCCGACTGGTAGCTCAGGTCCACCACGGCCATGCGCAAACGGTTTGCGGGGTCCCGGCCAATCGCGGCCTCCACGGTCATGGGCGAAGGGGCCGTCCAGGGTTTGTGGGCCAATGCCACATATTGCCGATGCACATCCCGGGCCGCTATTTTCTGCACCAGGGCATCCATGGCCTGGCGGGTGCGCGCGACCACCATCAAGCCGCTGGTGTCTTTGTCCAGCCGGTGCACAATGCCCGCCCGGGGCACATCAGCCGCCTGCGGGTCGAGCGCCAGCAGCCCGTTGAGCAGGGTGCCCCGCCAATTGCCCGGCGCCGGATGGACCACCAAACCGGCAGGCTTGTTGATCACGCGCAGGTGCGCATCTTCATACAGCACCTCGATGGGCATGTCTTCCGGCACAAACGCCTGCGACTGCGGCGTGGCGCGCAGCGTGACCTCGACCCGGTGTCCCAAACGGACTTTGGTGGACACCTTGGTCACCACGCGCCCGTCGATCAAGGCATCGCCTTGCTCGATCAGTTGCTGCAAATAGCTGCGCGAAAACTCAGGCACCATTTGTGCCAAAGCACGGTCCAGACGCTGGCCATGCAAGGCCATCGGCACCTGGGTCACCCGCACCTCTTCGTCAGCCGCTTCCAGCGCGCGTTCCCCATCGTCCGCCAAGGCGGAGGGCTCTTCCATTTCGGGGTCGGTCGATATAATCAAAGTGTTCAACAGTACAAGGGTGTCACAGATGCGAAGCTTCAGATTATCGATGGTTCCAGGTGGCCTGGTTTTGGCTGCAAGCCTGTGGCTGTCGGGCTGCGCCAACACCCCCAAAGACGTGACCGCAGGCTGGACACCCGAAAAAATCTACAGCGAAGCCCGCGACGAAGCCAACGCAGGCGCATGGGACAAGGCGATCGGCTATTACGACAAGCTGGAAGGCCGTGCAGCAGGCACGGTTCTGGCGCAACAGGCCCAAATCGACAAGGCCTACGCCCAGTACAAAACCGGCGACAAGATCCAGGCCATTGCGACCCTGGACCGCTTCATCCGCTTGCACCCCGCCAGCCCCGCCCTGGACTACGCGATCTACCTCAAGGGCCTGGTGAATTTCAACGACAACCTGGGCCTGTTCTCGTTCCTCACCCGGCAAGACCTGTCCGAGCGCGATCAGAAAGCCGCCAAAGATTCGTACGAAGCCTTCAAAGAGTTGAGCACCCGCTTTCCCGACTCCAAGTACGCCCCCGAAGCACGCCAGCGCATGCTGCACATCGTGAATGCCTTGGCCGCCTACGAAGTGCACGTGGCGCGTTACTACGCCAACCGGGGTGCGCATGTGGCCGCCGTGAACCGGGCGCAGCAAGCCATCGCCGAATACCCGGGCGTGCCGGCTGTCGAAGAAGCGCTGAGCATTCTGGTCAGTTCTTACGAAGCCATGGGCATGACCACCTTGCGCGACGACAGCAAACGCGTGCTTGAAAAAAACTTCCCCCAGTCCCGCTACCTCAAGACCGAAGAGGTCAAGAAGTCATCGGCTTGGTGGCGTCTGTGGTGAATTGACCCAAGGTCGCTAAAAACTCGGCGTGGCCACTCAGGCGACGCATCTCTGGCAAGCCGCGAACCAGCCTGCGGCCATACGACATGGTGGCTAGGCGCGTGTCGCACACCACCAGCACGCCACGGTCTGTTTCACTGCGAATCAAGCGCCCTGCCCCTTGCTTGAGCGCCACGGCGGCCTCCGGCAAAGCGTGGTCGGCAAACGCGCTGCGGCCTTCCCGTGTCACACGCTGGCTGCGCGCCTCAAACAAGGGATCGCCCGGCGGTGGAAACGGCAACTTGTCGATGACCACCAACTGCAGGGCATCGCCGGGCACATCAAAGCCCTCCCAAAAAGAAGCCGAGGCCACCAGCACACAGCCCGAGCGCCCTTGCGCAGACCCTTCCCTGAAGCGCTCCATCAAACGCCGTTTGGGGCTTTGGCCTTGCACCAGCACTTCCACGTTCGAGGCCGGGTCCAGACGGGTTTGCAAATACTCCCCGATCGCGCGCATGGCGTTCAACGTGGTCGTGAGTACCAAAGTTCCACCCCCGAGCAACTGCACCGCCTCGACCACCAACTGCGCCACGTGTCCGGCGTGCCCTGGATCACCCGGTTTGGGCAAATGCGCAGGCACATACAACGCGGCTTGCTGTGCGTAGTCAAAGGGGCTGGTGACCTGCATCACCTGCGCCGAGGTCAAGCCGCAAGGCTCGGTGAACCAGCGCAGGCTGGGCTCATCCCCCAAGGTGGCCGACGTGAAAATCCAGGCCCTTTGGCCCACCCCACCTTGGCCAGCTTGGTGGTCTGCGTCCAGCTGCGGGGCTCCCGCCAACAAGGCCTGAACCGAGTCCGGGTCGAATGCATCCGCGTTGTCCACATCCGCGTTGTCCACATCCGCGTCGTCCGCAGCCTGGGGCGCAGGCATGGGCCGGGTCAAGGCCGAAAAGGCCTGCGCGATGTCCAGCGGCGACTGCACCAAACGCAGTTGCGCACTGACTTCGGCCCAGCGCACCCCTTCGGGGTCCGGCGGGGTAGAAAACAAGGTCGCCTGTTGGCCCAGCTCGCGGGTGCGTTCGACCAGGCGCTGAAAATCCGGGGCCAATTCAGCCACGGTGTCCAGCCCGCTTTGCACTTGCGCCAGCGCTTGCTGCAGGTTCTGCAAAGCCGCCGTCCACTCTGACTCCTCCACGCCCTCAGGCCAGGCCTCTGTCCAGCGCAAGCGGACAGAGCCCCGGTGCAGGCCCGCAGCCAGGCGCAGATCGCGGGAAGATTTTTCCAACCGGTCCGTCAAGGCATGCCAGTCCACCAAGCCACGCGCCAACTGGAGGCCCGTGGCCAACACATCGCGTGACAATTCCAGCAACTGAACGGTTGACAGTTGCTGCCCCAGAAAATTCACACCGATCTCGTTGAGCTGATGCGCTTCGTCAAACACCGTGACGCGCACGGTGGGCAGCAACTCGGCCACCCCCGACTCGCGCACGGCCATGTCGGCAAAAAACAGATGGTGGTTGATGACCACCACATCGGAGGCCATGGCCTCTTTGCGGGCCAGGTTCACATGGCAGGCCCGGTAGCGCGGGCAGCTGGAGCCCAGACAGTTGTCCCGCGTCGACGTCACCAGGGGCCACAAGGATGAACGCTCGTCCAGGCCCGTGAGTTCTGCCATGTCACCGGTGCGGGTGGATTGCGCCCAGGTTTCGATTTTGGCCAGCGCACGCTGGGCACCCGGCTGGGCCGACTCGGGACTGTGCCGCGCCTGTTCCATGCGGTGCAAGCACAGGTAATTGGAGCGCCCTTTCAGCAAAGCCACGCGAATGGGCAAACCCAGCACCTCGACCAAACGAGGAATGTCGCGGGAAAACAATTGGTCTTGCAAGGCCTTGGTGGCGGTAGAGACCAAAGCCCGCTGACCACTGAGCAAAACGGGCACCAGATAGGCATAGGTTTTGCCAACGCCCGTGCCCGCCTCCACCACCAGTTGTCCGCCCTGCTCCAGCGTCTGGCCCACCGCCATGGCCATGTCGGTTTGCCCGGCCCGAGGCTGAAAGCCGGGCACCGCCTGGGCCAACGCACCGTGGCTGGACAAGGTCTCGGCCACCCTTTGCAGCAACAAACTCAAGCGGGCTCCTTGGGGACCAGCATAGACTGCAATTGGGCAATTTGATCGCGCAGCGCAAGGCGGCGTTTTTTCAAGCGCCGCAACAACAGTTCGTCCAGCGGCAGGGGCGCCCCCACCGCCTGGTCAATCAAGGCATCCAGGTCGGCGTGGGCCATTTGCCACTCGATCAACTGGCGTTGCGGCGAACGCAGGTCTTCAGGCGCTTCGTGTGTCATGGTGGGTTGCGGTTTTCTGGCTGCTTGCCTTCCAGTCGCAAACTGCGCTGTTCGGTGCGCCACTGGCGTTCTTGGGCATTCAACAACAGGTCTTGCTGGCGCAAGGGCTCCAGCGCTGCACGGCGGTTTTTGCGGGCCGCACTGAGACAGGCGTTCACGGCAAAATTTTGCCAGCAGGCCCGGGCCTCTTGCTGATAAACCGCCATGACCTCGGCACGCTGGCTGGCGATGTGTTCCCGCTGAACGCGGATGAATTCGGGCTCACCCACCAAGGACTGCGCGCCCAGCCAGGGGGTGGTCAATGCGACCCAGACGGCCAATATCAAGCGTTTCATGTGATGTGCGTGTCCACCGTGCGGTGCTCCAGGGCCAGAAACTCACTGGACTGCATTTCGTGCAGGCGCGAGACGGTGCGCGGAAACTCATGCGCCATGGGGCCTGCGGTGTACAGCTCCTCTGGTGCCACAGCGGCCGACATGATCAACTTGACGCGGCGGTCGTACAACACATCGATCAACCAGGTGAAGCGCCGCGCCTCGGACGCCATGCTCACCGGCATGTGCGGCACATTGCTCAGCAAGACGGTGTGGTACTGGGTGGCAATTTCGAGGTAATCGTTTTGCGAACGCGGGCCACCGCAAATGGCCTTGAAGTCAAACCAGACCACATCGCCCGCACGGCGCCGGGCATGGATTTGACGGGCTTCGATGTGCAACACCGGGTCTTCGTCGGGGCCGGTGGCCAGGCGGTTGAAGGCGTCGTGCATTTGCGCATCGGCCTGCTCACACAAGGGCGTGTGGTAGAGCTTGACCATCTCCAGCGTGCGACGGCGGTAGTCGGTGCCGTTGTCCACATTCAGCACCTGCATGCGTTCATTGAGCAAGTCAATGGCGGGCAAGATGCGGTCGCGGTGCAAACCATCCGGGTACAGACCCTTGGGCTCGAAGTTGGAGGTGGTCACAAACCCCACACCGTTGTCGAACAGCGCCACCAGCAGGCGGTGCAAAATCATGGCATCGGTGATGTCGGCGACATGGAATTCATCAAAGCAGATCAGGCGGTAACGCTTGGCCATGCGTTTGCCCAATTCGTCCAGCGGGTTCACGGTGCCCTGCATGGCTGTGAGTTCGCGGTGCACTTCGCGCATGAACTCGTGGAAATGCAAACGCGTCTTGCGCTGGATCGGCACGGCGGCAAAAAAACAATCCATCAAGAAACTTTTGCCGCGCCCCACGCCGCCAAACATGTACACCCCCTTGGGGATGGCCGGGCGACTGAGCAGCTTTTTCAGCGCGTTGGAGCGCTTGGATTTGTACACCGACCATTCGCTGGCACAGCGCTCCAAAGCCTCGATGGCCCGCAACTGTGCAGGGTCGCTTTGGTAACCGCGTTTTTGCAGCTCTTCTTCGTAAACGGCACGCACTGACATGGGTGATGGGCTCTTCGATTCAAAAACAAAACCCGGGACCAGGCCCGGGTTTTCAGGGATGCAGAACTTTAACCCAACTCGCCCAAAACCACTGTTTCGGGCGCGTCAAAGACTCAGAAGTTCAAGCTGCGCTTGTCCACCGCCAAAGCCGCTTCCTTGGTCGCTTCAGACAACGAAGGATGCGCGTGGCAAATGCGGGCGATGTCTTCGGCACTGGCGCGGAATTCCATCGCCACGACGGCCTCGGAAATCAGCTCAGACGCCATCGGGCCCACGATGTGCACACCCAGGATTTCGTCGGTCGTGGCATCGGCCAAAAACTTCACCATGCCGGTGGTGTCACCCAAGGCGCGTGCGCGGCCGTTGGCCAAGAACGGGAAGGTGCCCGCCTTGTACGCCACGCCGTCGGCTTTGAGCTGCTGCTCGGTGCGGCCCACCCAAGCGATCTCGGGGCTGGTGTAGATGACCCAGGGGATGGTGTTGAAGTTGACGTGCCCGTGTTGGCCAGCGATGCGCTCGGCCACGGCAACGCCTTCTTCTTCGGCTTTGTGCGCAAGCATCGGGCCACGCACCACGTCGCCCACCGCCCACACGCCGGGCAGGTTGGTTTTGCACTCGGCGTCGACCACCACCGCGCCGCGCTCGTCCAGCTGCAAGCCCACGGCTGCGGTGTTCAGGCCAACGGTGTTGGGCACGCGGCCGATCGAGATGATCAGCTTGTCAGCATCCAGCACCACGGCTTCGCCCTTGGCATTGGTGTAGTTGACGGTGACACCCTTCTTGCCGTTGACGATCTCGCCGACTTTCACGCCGAGCTCAATCTTCAGACCTTGTTTGTCAAAAGCCTTTTTGGCTTCCTTGGCGATTTGCTCATCCACGGCGCCCAGGAAGGTCGGCAGACCTTCAAGGATGGTGACTTCCGAGCCCAAACGACGCCAGACCGAGCCCATTTCCAGGCCGATCACGCCGGAGCCGATGAGCGCCAGCTTCTTGGGCACAGCACCCACGCGCAAAGCGCCGTCATTCGACAACACGTTGACTTCGTCAAACGGCGTGCCCGGCAAGGCACGGGCGTTGGAGCCGGTGGCGATGATGACTTGCTTGGCGGTGATGGATTCTTCCGTCTTGCCAGCGACCTTGATGGTGTAGCCGCCTTCGGCTTGGCCCGCAAAGCTGCCGCGACCGTGGAAAAACGTGACCTTGTTTTTCTTCAACAGGTACAAGATGCCATCGTTGTTTTGCTTCACAACGCTGTCCTTGCGGGCAATCATCTTGGCCACGTCCATCTTCACGTCCTTGGCAGAAATGCCGTGCTCTGCGAAATGGTGGTTGGCGTGGTCAAAGTGCTCGCTCGATTGCAGCAAGGCCTTGGAGGGAATGCAGCCCACGTTGGTGCAGGTGCCGCCGGGCGCTGGGCCACCGGCTGCGTTGGTCCACTCGTCGATGCAAGCGACCTGGAAACCGAGTTGGGCAGCGCGAATGGCTGCAATGTAGCCACCAGGGCCACCGCCGATGACGACGACGTCGAATTGTTTGCTCATGGTAAATGTCTTCTGGATGAAAAACGCCCCCTTGGGAGGGGGCATTCAAAACAAGGGGATCAGATGTCGAACAGCAGGCGGGCTGGGTCTTCCAGCGCTTCCTTCATGGCGACCAGGCCCAGCACGGCTTCGCGGCCGTCGATGATGCGGTGGTCGTAAGACATCGCAAAGTAGTTCATGGGGCGAACCACGACTTGGCCGTTTTCCACCATGGCGCGGTCTTTGGTCGCGTGCACGCCCAAAATCGCAGACTGGGGTGGGTTGATGATGGGGGTGGACATCATCGAGCCGAAGGTGCCGCCGTTCGAGATCGAGAAGGTACCGCCGGTCATCTCTTCGATGCCCAATTTGCCGTCACGGGCTTTCACGCCGAATTCGGCAATCTTCTTCTCGATGTCGGCAAAACTCATCTGGTCGGCGTTGCGCAAAATGGGCACCACCAAACCGCGTGGCGAGCCTACAGCGATACCGATGTCGAAGTAGCCGTGGTACACGATGTCGTTGCCGTCCACCGAGGCGTTCAACACAGGGAACTTCTTCAAGGCATGCACTGCGGCTTTGACGAAGAAGCTCATGAAGCCGAGCTTCACGCCGTGTTCTTTCTCGAAACGCTCTTGCATGCGCTTGCGCATGTCCATGACAGGCGCCATGTTGATTTCGTTGAACGTGGTCAAGATGGCGTTGGTCGATTGCGATTGCAACAAACGCTCGGCCACGCGTGCGCGCAGACGGGTCATGGGCACGCGTTGCTCTGGACGGTCGCCCAAAGCCACCGCAGGTGCGGCCACTTGGGGCAATGCTTTGGTCGGTGCGCCTGTGGGGATGACCGCCGCCGTCGACTTGACGCCACCGGCCACGGCCGACAGCACATCGCCCTTGGTGACGCGACCGTCTTTGCCGGAACCAGCCACCGAGCCAGCGGCCAGCTGGTTGTCGGCCATCAGCTTGGCGGCTGCGGGCATGGCCACACCGGCCATGTTGCCGCCAGTGGCCGCAGCAGCCACGGGAGCCGCAGCAGGCGCTGCAGCCACCGCAGCGGCGGGGGCTGCAGCAACGGCACCGGCTTTGCCTTCGGTGTCGATGCGGGCAATCAGTTGTTCGGCGGCCACGGTGCCGCCATCTGCCACGATGATTTCGGAGATCACACCAGCCGCAGGTGCGGGCACTTCGAGCACAACCTTGTCGGTCTCGATTTCGATCAGGATTTCATCGGCAGCGACGGCTTCGCCGACTTTCTTTTTCCACTGCAGCATGGTGGCTTCTGCCACGGACTCGGAGAGTTGGGGAACTTTGACTTCTACGATAGCCATGTTGAATTCTCTTTAAAGGTTAAACGCAAGGTTGTTCTGGAAGATCACTTGGTCAGCACGAAGCCCTTGAGCTTCGAGAACGCCGCCTCGATCAGTGCTTTTTGCTGGTCCTGGTGCAGGTGTGAGTAACCGACCGCTGGCGATGCAGACGCTGCGCGACCGGCATAACCGAGCTTTTGACCCTCGAGCATGTTCTCGTGGATGTTGTGCTGAATGAAGAACCAGGCACCCTGGTTCTGTGGCTCGTCCTGGCACCACACGATGTCGGTGGCGTTGGGGTACTTCTTGATCTCGGCCGCAAACGCCTTGTGCGGGAACGGATAGAGCTGTTCCACGCGAATGATCGCGGTGTCGTCAGAGCCCTTGGCTTCGCGCTGCTTGACCAGGTCGTAATACACCTTGCCCGAGCAGGCGATGACGCGCTTGACCTTGTCAGCCTTGAGCGCCTTGTTCTCGGGGATCACGGTCTGGAAGCTGCCTTTGGTGAACTCGGACACGGGCGATGTCGCGTCCTTGTTGCGCAGCAGCGACTTGGGCGTGAAGATGACCAAAGGCTTGCGCAGGTCGCGCACCATCTGGCGACGCAGCACATGGAAAATCTGGCTGGCCGTGGTCGGCTGCACGATCTGCATGTTGGTGTCGGCCGCCAGTTGCATGAAGCGCTCAACGCGGGCCGAGCTGTGCTCGGGGCCCTGGCCTTCGTAGCCGTGCGGCAACATCAAGGTCAGGCCGTTGACACGGCCCCACTTGACTTCACCGGAGGCAATGAACTGGTCGATCACGACCTGGGCACCGTTGGCGAAGTCGCCGAATTGGGCTTCCCAGATCACCAGGGTGTTGGGGTCGTTCGAGGCGTAGCCGTATTCGAAGCCGAGCACGGCCTCTTCGGACAGGATCGAGTCGATGACGACAAACGGTGCCTGCTTGTCAGAGACATTCTGCAAGGCGACGTAGGTGCCGGTGTCCCATTTCTCACGCTTTTGGTCGTGGATCACGGCGTGACGGTGGGTGAACGTGCCACGGCCGCAGTCTTCACCCGACAGGCGCACAGGATAGCCACTGGCCACCAGCGATGCAAAGGCCATGTGCTCGCCCATGCCCCAGTCCACCGGCGCTTCGCCGCGGCCCATGGCGGCGCGGTCGTCGTACACCTTCTTCACCAATTGGTGCGGCGTCACCGACGCGGGAATGGTGGTGATTTTCTCGGCCAGACGTTTCCAGTCGGCCAGCGGGATGGAGGTGTCCCCGGCATCGGTCCACTTCTTGCCCATGTAAGGCGCCCAGTCGACGGTGAACTTGGTCTTGAAGTTGGTCAGCACCGGCTCGGTGGTGTTCTTGCCTGCGTCCAGCGCAGCACGGTAGGCCTTGACCATGTCGTCGCCCAGGCTGTCGCCCAGACCTTGCGTGGTGAGCTTGTCGGCAAACAGCTTGCGGGTACCGGGGTGGGACGCAATCTTTTTGTACATCAAGGGCTGGGTCAACGCGGGTGTGTCCTGCTCGTTGTGCCCCAGTTTGCGGAAACAAACCACGTCCAGCACCACGTCTTTTTGGAACGTCATGCGGTATTCCAGCGCCAGCTGGGTGGCCAACACCACGGTCTCTGGATCGTCTGCGTTGACGTGCAGCACCGGGGCCTCCACCATCTTGACGATGTCGGTGCAGAACACGCTGGAGCGCATGTCACGCGGGTCAGAGGTGGTGAAACCGATCTGGTTGTTGATGATGATGTGGACCGTACCGCCGGTGGAGTAGCCACGGGTCTGGGCCAGCGCCAGGGTTTCCTGGTTCACACCCTGGCCGCCGAAAGCGGAGTCGCCGTGCACCAGCACGGGCAGCACCTGCTTGCCCAAGGGGTCATCGCGGCGGTCCATGCGGGCGCGCACCGAGCCTTCGACCACGGGGTTGACGATTTCCAGGTGCGATGGGTTGAACGCCAGCGACAGGTGGACCGGGCCACCCGAGGTGTTCACGTCGGAGCTGAAGCCCTGGTGGTACTTCACGTCACCGGCCGGCAGTTCTTCGGGGGCGGTGTGGTCGAACTCGGCAAACAGGTCCGCAGGCAGCTTGCCCATGGTGTTGACCAGCACGTTCAGGCGGCCACGGTGGGCCATGCCGATCACGACTTCCTGCACGCCTTGCGCGCCAGCCGACTGGATCAACTCGTCCATGGCCGCGATGAAGCTTTCGCCACCTTCGAGCGAGAAGCGCTTTTGGCCCACATATTTGGTGTGCAAATAGCGCTCCAGGCCTTCGGCTGCGGTCAGGCGGTCGAGGATCTGCTTTTTCTTGTCCGCGCCAAAGCTGGGCTTGCTGCGGATGCTTTCGAGCTTTTGCTGCCACCAGCGCTTTTCCGCTTGCTCGGTGGTGTACATGTACTCGGCACCCAGCGTGCCGCAGTAGGTTTCGCGCAGTGCATTGAGCAGCTCGCGCAAGGACATGTTGTTCTTGCCAAAAAACGTGTTGCTGGTGTCGAACACGGTTTCCTGGTCGGCGTCAGAAAAGCCGTAAAAAGCGGGGTCGAGGTCAGGAATATGGGGACGCTCGGTGCGCTTGAGCGGGTCCAGATCGGCCCAGCGCTGACCGACGTTGCGGTAGGCGGCGATCAGCTGCTGCACGGCGGTGCGCTTGCGGCCCATTTCGACGTTTTCGCTGGCCATGACGACCTTGGTGCCGCCGGCTTTGGCGCGCTCTGCGAATGCGTTGATGACCGGCAAATGCGGCACGTCTTTGGCATTGGAGCCGTCGACTGCGGGGACATGCTGGAGGGCGTCGAAATATTCGCGCCAGGAGTCGGGCACGCTACCGGGGTTGGCCAGGTAGTTTTCATACATCTCTTCGACGTATGGGCCATTGCCTCCGAAAAGGTGGGTGTTGCCTGAATAGGCAGCGTAGACGGAATTAGTCTCGCTCATGTTTCGCTGACCTCCGTTTCCCTCTGGGAAACATTAGTTGGTTGAGATTTACCTTCCGCGACACGGCTGAACCGGTTGGCGGATGCGACTGTGGCAGGGGAAGGGCCTGAGTACAGCGCGCATTGTGCCATGGCTTGTCCGATGTCAAGCTTACAGGCGAGGAAGTCCAGATGGAAAAAGACCCCGCCTGAGCGGGGTCCAAAATCATCAGCCTTTGATCAGATCCACGATCTGCTGCAAAGCAGCGGGATCGTCCATCGTGGTCAGGTCGCCAGGGTCGCGGCCTTCGGCCACGGCCTGGATCGCACGGCGCAGCAGTTTGCCACTGCGCGTTTTGGGCAAAGCCGTCACAAACAGCACACGCGATGGCCTGGCCACCGCGCCCAGCTGGGAATCGACCACTTTCATGACTTCGCCTTCGAGCTTGAGGCGCGCCGCCGCATCGCCCAGACCCGAGGTGTCCTTGGCAATGGCAAACGCCATGGCCACCTGCCCTTTGAGTTGATCGGCCACACCGACCACCGCCACTTCGGCCACGTTGGGGTGGCTGGAGATGCTTTCCTCGATTTCGCGGGTGCCCAAGCGGTGACCGGCGACGTTGATCACGTCATCGGTGCGGCCCAAAATGAAGAAGTAACCGTCTTCGTCGCGCACAGCCCAGTCAAAGGTGCTGTAGACCAGTTTGCCGGGGACGGTTTTCCAATAGGTCTTGACGAAACGCTCATCGTCGCCCCAGATGGTTTGCAGGTTGCCGGGTGGCAACGGGCCTTCGATGGTCAACACGCCCTTCTGGTTGGCCCCGGTCAGCTCTTCGCCCGTCTGGTCGTCGACCAATTTGACGTTGTAGCCATACACCGCCTTGCCGGGCGAGCCGAACTTGCTCGGGGCTTTTTCGACGCCGTTGCAGATCGTCAAAATCGGCCAGCCGGTTTCGGTCTGCCAGTAGTTGTCGATGATGGCCTTGCCGTTCAGGCCTTCTGAAATCCATTTGGCGGTGGGCTCGTCCAGCGGCTCACCGGCCAGGAACAGCGCTTGCAGGCTGGACAGGTCGTACTTGGTCAGCAAGGCAGGGTCCTGCTTTTTCAGCACGCGGATGGCGGTGGGCGCGCTGAACATGACGTTGACCTTGTACTTTTCGACCAGGCTCCACCAGATGCCGCCGTCAGGTCGGATCGGCAGGCCTTCGTACATGATGGTGGCCATGCCGCCGATCAGCGGACCATAAATGATGTAGCTGTGGCCCACCACCCAGCCGATGTCGCTGGTACAGAAGAAGGTGCCACCCGGCTTGCCCTGGTAAATATGGGGAATGCTGGCCGCCAGGGCCACGGTGTAGCCGCCGGTGTCGCGCTGCACGCCCTTGGGCTTGCCGGTGGTGCCAGAGGTGTACAGGGTGTAGCTGGGGTGGGTGGATTCAACCCACTCGCAAGGCACCACGGTGTCCAGGTGCTTGGCGCGCTCGGTGGCGTAGTCCACATCGCGGCCTGCCACGGGGCTGAAGGCAGCCAGTTGGCGATCCACCATGATGACGTTGGCAGGCTTGTGCGCGGACAACTGAATGGCTTCGTCGAGCAGCGGCTTGTAAGGCACGCCCTTGCCGCCGCGCGAACCGGCATCGGCGCTGACGATGACCTTGGGCGACGCGTCTTCGATGCGGGTGGCCAGCGAATGCGAAGCAAAGCCGCCAAACACCACCGAATGGATGGCGCCCAGACGGGCACAGGCCAGCATGGCAAACGCGGCTTCGGCAATCATGGGCATGTAAATCAGCACACGGTCGCCCTTGACGACGCCCAGATCCTTCAGGATGGCGGCCATGCGCTGAACTTCGGCGTGCAGATCGCGGAAGGTGTAGATTTTTTCCTGATCGGTCTCGGTCGAGACAAAGATCAGCGCAGGCTGGTCGGCGCGCTCGGCCAGATGGCGGTCCACCGCGTTGTGGCACAGGTTGGTCTGGCCACCCACAAACCATTTGACAAAGGGCGGGTTGCTGTAGTCGCAAATTTGCTGTGGCGGGACTTTCCAGTCCACCAATTTGGCCTGCTCGGCCCAGAAAGCGTCGCGGTCGTTGATCGAGCGTGCGTGAAAGTCAGCAAAGCTGCCCATGAAAGTCTCCTGAATGCCTGCAAAAGTGGATTCTCAGAGGGTGTGCGCGCAAGCTGGCCACCGCTCTTCTGAATTCATAATTATGGGCAAGGGACTTGCAACAAGCTGACTTTGCAGCGCCTCACAAATTCACTTGAACAGGCTTTGCAGCAGCTTGAAGTCGGGGTGCTCGGCCGTGCGAACCCACTCAAACGCCACCATCTCGGCGGTCACCAGCTCGGCCCCCGCACCCGCCAGGCGGTCGTAAGCGGCGTCGCGGTTGCGCTCTGTACGCGAACTGCAGGCATCGGTCACCACCCACACCTCAAACTCGTCTTCCAGCAAATCGAGCGCGGTTTGCATCAGGCAAATATGGGCTTCACAGCCGGCCAGCACGATGGTCTTGCGCTCTTGGGCAGCAGCTTGGGGCTTTTGCAAATGGCGCGGCAAGCTGCGCGCATTGCCACGCGGGGCCTGCACGGGTTCGGGTTGCAGCCATTCGCCCAGGCCTTCTTCCACGGCGCTGAACTGCATCTTGGCCAGCACCTGGCGGCAGTGGCTGCGGATTTCGGGGGGCATCTCGCCCAGGCGCGATGGGTTTTGTTCTGTGCCCCAGGTCGGCACCTCCAGCGCCTGAGCCAAGGTGGCCAGCCGTGCGGCATTGGCCCACACCGCGTCGGCGTCCTGCATCACCGGTTTCAAGCGGGCCTGGAAATCCACCAGCACCAATTGGCTTTCATCTGCATCAATCAACATACGTGTTCCTGTGTCATGGCACCGATTGTCGCAGGCCTGCGTGGGTGCCCGCGCGAAGGCATCCGTTATGCTCAGCGGCAATTGTCTGACCTTGAAAAAAATGAAAACTCAAATTGACCACCTGGTGGTGATGGCCTCGACGCTCGATGCGGGCGTGCAGTGGTGCGAAGACACACTCGGCATCATCCCCGGCCCTGGCGGCGAGCATGAAAAATACGGCACGCACAACCGGCTGTTCAAGATCGCGTCGCCCAAATTTCCACTGGCATATTTGGAAATCATCGCCATCAACCCGGCGGCAGTGATTCCCAAACGTTCACAGGTCCCGCGCTGGTTCGACATGGACGACCCGGTTTTGCAAAAGGCCGTGGCCGAGCAACCCCGACTGGTCCATTTTGTGGCCAGCACCGATGACATCAAAGCCGCCCGACATGTGTTGCGCACGCAAGGCATTGAACGCGGCCAGGTGGTGCATGCCAGCCGCAAGTCCGGCAAAGGCACGCTGAACTGGCAAATCACCGTGCGCGAAGACGGCGAACGCCTGTTCAATGGCACCCTGCCCACCTTGATCCAGTGGGGCAAGCCCGATGCCACCGACCCACTGCGCCTGCACCCGCGCAACAGTTTGCCGCGCTCGGGGGTGACCTTGCAAAGTCTGACCGCCAGCCACCCCAGCGCTCCCAAACTGCAAGCCGCTTACGCGTCTATTGGGCTGGAGGGCATCGCCATCGAAGCGGGCGATGCCAACCTGGTGGCCGCGCTCCAGACCCCCAAAGGCCTGGTGCAGCTGCAAAGCCTGGGCATCTGATCCGGCCCGCGCTGAGCGGGCCACCTCGTCACTGAACGGCTTGCGCCTTCATGGCTTGCACCTTGCCATACGCCGTCAGCAGCTTTTGGTGCATGGCGCAACCGTCCATCTGCAAGCCCGGGGCCGAAATGCCCATGAAGCGGTCGGTCTGCGCGATCAAGGCCTGCGCCTGCACCAAGGCAGCCGCACCATACAGCTGGCGCAAAGCCGACAGATAAGGCCCGGTGTTGCCGCCGTCGGACAGCTGAATCAGCGTTTCCACACAGGCATACACCGCACGGCGCTGTGGTGCGATCTGGTCAAAATGGCGAATCCACTCGCAGCCTTCCAAGGTGGCCTCTTCGTTGCCCGAAGCCAGCGCCAGCAAGGTTTTGAGTTCACCCACGCGCAGGTCGGCCCAAAACGAACCGGCATCGGCCACCATGCCGATGACCGCCGCCACGGGGCGCTGGTCGGCCAGGCTGGATTCGTTCAGGCTGGCCAGCAAATCCTCACACTCCTGGTCGTCCAGATCGGGCAGATTCAAAATCGCTTCGCGCATCGGGTTGGCGATGCTGTTGTTCTCAAAGTCCAGATCGTCCACAGGGTAGATCTCGGACATGCCAGGCACCAGGATGCGGCAACCGTAAACACCCAAATGTTCGAAATCCGAGATGTAGATGTCAAAACCCTCTTCGTGGATTTTGTTCACCGACCACGCGTAGTCCTGCGCGGTGGTGGTGGCAAAGTTCCAGTCCACAAACACATGGTCCGGAATTTCGCCCAAAAAGTTCCAGTGGATCACGCCACTCGAATCCACAAAATGGATCTCAATGTTGGTGGCGCTGGCCGCTTCTTCCAGATCAAACGTGGGCGGTGGAAAGCCTTTCAGCGTGTCCAGTGCGCGGCCTTGCAGCAACTCGGTCAGGGCGCGTTCCAGCGCCACTTCAAAGCGCGGGTGTGCCCCGAAGCTGGCAAAGCAACCCTGGTCTTCCGGGTGCAGCAAGGTCACGTTCATCACCGGGTACTGCCCGCCCAGCGAAGCGTCCTTGACCAAAATGCCAAAACCCGCCGCCCGTAACGCGGCAATGCCCGCCGCGATGCGCGGGTAGCGCTGAATGACCGACTCCGGCACATCCGGCAAACAAATGCCCTCGCTGATGATCTTGCCCTTGATGTAGCGCTCAAACACTTCCGACAAGGCTTGCGTGCGGGCCTCGGGCGCGGTGTTGCCCGCGGACATGCCGTTGCTCACATACAGATTGCCAATGATGTTGACAGGAATGTATGCCGTGCTGCCGTCGCGTTGGCGCACATACGGGATGGTGCAGATGCCGCGCTCTTCGTTGCCCGAGTTGAACTCGACCAGGCTGCGCGCATCGATGTTCCCCTCAGGGTTGTAGAACGCGTGCAACTCTTTGTTCAAAATGCCTTGCGGCCATGCGTCGTCTTCGGGCACGTCGAACCAGCGCTCTTGCGGGTAATGCACAAAATCATGGTTGGCGATGTCGGGCCCCAGGTAGTAATGGGTCCAGAAATAATTGGTCGACAAGCGCTCAAAGAACTCGCCCAAAGCGCTGGCCAGACAGGCCAGGCGTGTGGCCCCCTTGCCGTTGGTGAACAGGATCGGGCAATCACGGTCGCGGATGTGCACCGACCAGATGCCGTCCACCGGGTTGAGCCAGCTTTTTTGTTCGATGTGGAAACCCAGCGCTTGCAACTTGGCCTGCAGGGTCTGGATGGTGGCTTCCAGCGGCGCGTCTTTGCCGGGGATGTAACTTTGTGGATTCACGGCAAGGGCCCTGGGTGGAATAGTGTCCGGTTTGGACAAGCCCGCATTCTGCCTGTCTATTGCCGGGCACAGGGGCATTTCGATCACCGCACGGCCTGCACCCCGCCAAGCCCCGCGAGTCATTCAGCGGCGAAGGCTGCCGGGTTTTGCGAAGTCGGCGTCCACCCAAGCTTGGGCAGACTGGCGGTTGAGCTTGAACCCGGCATCCACCTTGATTTCGGCCAAGGCATCACCGCCTTCGTCCTGCGCGCTCAGCACCGCAGTGGGGTTGTCGTCGTCGGGCACGATGCGCAAGAGCACCGTCACGCGGCTGTTCGGGCCATTCACCGTCACGCTTTGGTTGAGCTGGGCGTGCAACTGTTGCTCGCTGCGGCGTACAAACTCACTGGCGGTTTTGACCAGGGTGATGAAGGCCGTGCCATCCAGCGGCTTGGGGTTCTTTTTGTCGCGGCCCATGGTCCAGGGACCGACCAGGGCGGGCTCAGCTTCTCCCTCCTTGAACATCGCCACGGCCCAGCCGTCGTCATCGTCGTTCTTGATGACCTTGGCGGTCCAGTGTTCGCCTTGCCACAGGCGAGGCTCTTGAATCAGGGGCGTGTCTTGGGTGTCGTCGGTCATGGGGCGTCAGAAAAAGGTGGATGGCGATCATGCCTGAAAACACCACAGCCGACCCGCAATTCGCGCGCAGGGGCGCGCTCCCACAAGGCTCGGTGGTTTTTGTGGGAGGCCGCCCCTGCGGCCGAAGCATTCGCGCGCAGGGGCGCGCTCCCACAGGGCTCGGTGGTTTTTGTGGGAGGCCGCCCCTGCGGCCGAATGCATTCGCGCGCGGGGGTGCGCTCCCACACAAGGCTTGTCGGGGCTGAAGCCGCCGACCAACCAAAAAACAAACTTCAAGGCTGCAAATGCAGGGCCAGCACCAGCACCTGGCTCACGCCCTGATCGCGCAACAGGGCGGCCGCCACGGTGGCCGTCCAGCGGGTTTGCGCAGTGGTGCTCACCAGCAGCACCGGCCCGTCTGGCAAGCTGGCAACATCGGTCAACCGGATGGCCGACTCCAGATGCGCCACCACCGGCGTGGAAGCCGCGTCATCGGGTGCGGGACCGCCGTGCCAGCCGAACACATCGTGCAGCGGCAAGCGCCCCTTGCGAGCCACGTGCGCGGCCAGCACGCGGTTGGCGGCCATGTCGGGCGCAGGCAGCGGCACCACGCACACCGGGCGGGCAGGCCAGGTCTTGGCCCAGCGCCCCAAGGTGGCCACTGCACCAGCCAACAGCGCCTCAGGCACCTCGCCGGTGGGGCCCGCACGCAAAGCCTGCAATTCAGCCACCCAGCCGGGATCGTCGGCAAAGGCCACGGCACGTCCGGCCTCAAAGCCGCGAATCGCGCCCTTGCGCCCCACCCCGGCGGGCCAACGTTTGCGCGGCTCGATGTCCACATCCATGCCGCGCAAGAAGTTGTGGGCGGCGATCAAGGAGTCCGGTGAAGGCGTCAAGCCCGGAAACGGCAGCCGACCGGTGCAGACCGAACACCGCCCGCAGGGCGCAGGCGATGGATCGTCCAGCGCGGTTTGCAGGTAGGCCATCAGACACCCCTGCCCGTGCGCGTACTGGCGCATGATGCCGGCCTCTTGTTGGCGCACCTGCGCCAGCGCCGCCCACTTGGCCGTGTCGTGCACATACGGCACACCGGTGCAGGTCCAGACGGCGCCATCTTTGTGCACCACGCCCTCCACCGCCAAAATTTTCAGCAAGGCCTCTAGCCGCCCGCGCCGCACGCCCGTCTCGGCCTCCAGCTCCAGCAGGCCCCGCCCTGCCCCAGCCAGACACGCCAGCACCTTGGCGGCCGTGGCCGCGTCGGGAATCGAGGCAGTGGCAAAGTAATCCCAGATGCGTTCGTCGGCATCCGATGGCAACAGCACGCCTTCGGCATGCGCCACGCCGCGCCCTGCCCGACCCACTTGCTGGTAATAGGCCACCGGGGTAGACGGCGAGCCCACATGCACGCAAAAACCCAAATCGGGCTTGTCATAACCCATGCCCAGCGCCGAGGTGGCGACCACCGCCTTGACCTGGTTGTGGCGCAAGCGGTCTTCCACCTGTTGGCGGGCGTCGGCATCGGTCTGCCCGGAATACGCGTCCACCGCGTGGCCACAGGTGCGCAAGAACGCGGTGAGCCGCTCGGCCTCGGCCACCGTCAGCACATAAATGATGCCCGAGCCTGGCAACTGCGCCAGCGCATCGGCGATCCAGGCGTAGCGCTCCAGTGGCGACAAACCCGGCACCACCGACAAGGTGAGCGAGGTGCGCGCCAAGGTGCCGCGAAAAGTCACCGTGTTGGCCCCCAGCTGGACGCCGATGTCGTGCGTTACCCGCTCGTTGGCGGTGGCCGTGGTGGCCAACACACTGGCCGTGGGCGTAGCCAAGAGCGCCCGCGCCAGCCGCTGGTAATCGGGCCGAAAGTCAAAACCCCAATCGCTGATGCAATGCGCCTCGTCGATCACGATCAAGCCCACCCGCGCCAGCAAGGCCCCCAAACGTGCCGCAAAACGCGGGTTGCCCAAGCGCTCGGGCGAGACCAGCAGCACGTCGATGGCGTCATCGTCCAACTGCTGGAACACCTCGTCCCAATCACCGAAGTTGGTGGAGTTGACCGTGGCCGCCTTCAGGCCCGCCCGCTCGGCGGCAGCCACCTGATCACGCATCAGCGCCAACAGCGGCGACACCACCAGCGCAGGGCCACCCCCCGTGCTGCGGATGGCGTGCGTGGCCGCCCAGTACACCGCCGACTTGCCCCAACCCGTGGCCTGCACCACCAGCACGCGCGATGCGGGCTGCAGCACGGCGTGCACCGCGTCCACCTGGTCGGCCCTGGGCTGGGCATGTGGCCCGGCCAGGCGGGCCAGCACGGTGTCCATGTGCGCCATGGCCCATGCACGCTGCGGACGGTCCGCAGCCCCGTCTGGACGCCTGTCGGAATGCGGTTCTGGCGTGGTGTTCATGTTTCCCCCTGACGCCTTTCTGGGCGCTTGTGATGAGGGGCTATTTTGCGGGCAAAACGGGCCTAGGCAGAGGGCCCCTCTTCGGGCAACGTGGCCAGCAAAGCCATGCCCGCCAGCATGACCGCGGCCGTCAACCACAGCGCGCCCTTGAAGCTGCCTGTGGCTTGTGCCATGGCGCCCGCCACCACAGGCGCCACGATTTGTGCCGCACCATAACTCAAGGTCAGCCGGGCCATGGCCTTGCCCGGATTTTGCGGCGCTCTGCGCCCCACCAGGGCCAGCGTCATGCTGACAATGCCAATGAAAGTGGCTCCGTAACCAATGGCCCCGATCAGTGCCGCCGCCAAAGAACCCGAGACGGCGGGCAAGACCACCGATGCGGTTTGCAAACCGAACGCCAACAGCAAGGCACGCGTGTCGCCCCAGCGGCGGGCCAGCTTGTCCCACAAAAAGACGGCGGGCATGGCCGCCAGCCCCACCAAGGCCCAGGCCAAAGCACCCTGTCCGGCCAAAGCCGGTTCGCGCTCGACGATGGCCACCGTGAACGTGGCACTGATGACAAAGCCCCAGCCCGCCGCAAAATAACTCCCAGCCATGGTCAGCATCCAGCGGCGGGAAACCACAGGCCCCACATCACCCGCCACCGTGGCCACCGGAGCCGGTGGCACAGGGGGGCGCCACAGCCAGGCGGGGACAAAGAAAATCAGCCCGATGACCGAAAACGCCAACCACTGCGCCGACCAAAGCGTCCAAAAAAACGACAGGCCCCAGGCCCCCAGCGCTGAAACCACCACCCCCAGACCGATGCCAATGAAGTACAGGCCCAGCTCCGGGCGACGACCTTGCCGCATCAGCCAACCCAGCACTAGGCCAGAACCGAGCAGCATGCCGGCAGCGCCGCAAAGGCCGCCCACATAACGGGACAAGGCCCAGGCGGGCATCCAGGTGGTGAGTGCCATGGCGGCGGTGGTCAACAGCGCCAGCCACAAACCCATGCTGTAGAGGCGGTGTCGCCAGCGCCCGTCATCGATCCAGGCCACCGCCAAGGCACCGCTGATGTAACCCGCGTAATTGGCGGCGGCCAGACCACCCGCAGCGGCATCGGTCAGCCCCGTCTGCAGCTGCATGGCGGGCAACAGGGGCGTGAAAACAAAACGCGCCAGCCCCAGGGTCAGCACCAGGCTGCAAATGCCGCCCGTGATGACTTGCCAAGCGTGCAAGGAAGCGGGTCGTGCCGTCAAATGTGGCCCCAGACCATCAGTGCGTCACGCCCTTCGGTGACCAGGTCCACCTTGGCACCGACCGGCAACAGCACCTTGGTCTCGACATGACCAAAGGGCAAGCCGGTCAAAACAGCCGCCTTGGTCTGGCTGCGCAGCCAGTCCACCACCGTGGCCAGTTTGAAGCCCTTGTCGTGCGCGGGCACCAGTTTGTATTGGCTGAACTGGCCCAACAACACCGCCTTTTGCCGGGCCAACACGCCCGCATGCAGCAACTGGGTGAGCATGCGCTCGACGCGGTAAGGGTGTTCACCCACGTCTTCGAGGAACAACACGCCGCCTTTCACTTGCGGAAAGTAAGGCGTGCCCAGCAAAGAACACAGCACCGACAGGTTGCCTCCCCACAACGGCGCATCTTTGACCTTCACGCGGCGCTCGGCCTCCAGCTTGGGCAACTGCCAACCGGTGCCCTCGCCCTGCTCCAAAATCAGGTCATCAAAGCAGGCCTGCATGATGTCGTCGGGCTCTTGCACGGGACCAAAGTCTTCCCCCAACGCCGGGCCCTGCCAGCTGATGCGGCCGGTCTTGGCAAACACCGCCTGGTTGAATGCCGTGAAATCGCTCAAGCCCACAAACTGGGTGCCCCCGTCAATGGCCTTGGCCAGGGCTTTGTAGGGCAAGCCGGGCAGGATGCGCGTGAGGCCATAGCCGCCGCGCGAGATCAAGGCCACGTCAGCGCCACTGGCGGCAGCACGGCCGATGGCGGCGATGCGTGTGGCGTCATCGCCGGCAAAACGCATGTGGCTGGCCAAGGCGGCTTCGTCCACTTCGACTTCATGGCCTTGGGCCTTCAAACGTTTCAAGCCGCGACGAAAAGCGGCTTTGTCGCGCACCGCGCTGGAAGGAGAAAAAATGTAAATGTGGGCCATGCCAAACTTCCTAGAACAGGCGCAAGTGTCGCATGCCCAAAGCCATTCATGGGGCCGCAACCACTGCGGCTACAGCAAACGCGACAAGGCGCGTGGTCCGGCGCGGTAGCCCTTGTCGGGGTAAGGCGCGTTGCGCCAAGCCTCTGGCAAAGGCAAGGCGTTTTGGGCGGGTTGCAGCTGAAAACGTGGGGGCTGCAGGGCCGCCAGCGCCTGCAATACGGGCTGAATGTCTGCAGGGCCCACCAGTTGCACCTGCGTCAGGCCCAGACGGTCACACAGTTCGAACAAGATCTGCGCATGCGTGTGCACCTGGTGAAAGGCTTCTTTTTTGGGCTTGTCGCTGCGGCCAAAGCCCACCAGATCGGGCACGATGTGCCGCCACCCCGCACGCCCTTGCGCTTGCGCGTTCAGCACTGTGTCACGCCAGCCCAAAGACCAGCTGTCGGCCCCATGCAGCCACAAGACGGCCTGCACGGCGTCCACCGGACCGGTGTCCAGGACGTGCAGGCGCAAGCCCTGCAAACTGGGCAGATCATTCAAATCCCAAGCCGTGGCTGGCCATGGCGGGATGGCCGCAAAAGCCGCATCGGGCGTGCGCAAGGCGTCTTCGCGCAGCGGGTCGGCGTTCAGCCGCCGGGGCTTGAAAAAGTCTTTCAACAACCGACTGCATTCATCGGCCAGCACCCCGCCTGTGACCTGCGTCTGGTGGTTCAACTGGGGGTGGCCAAACAGGTTGAGCACCGAGCCGGCCGCACCGGTGCGCGGATCGGGTGCGCCAAACACCACACGGTCCACCCGCGCATGCAGCATGGCGCCGCTGCACATGGCGCAGGGCTCCAGCGTCACATAAAGTGTGCAACCGTCCAAGCGGTAATTGCCCAACAACTGGGCTGCTGCGCGCAGTGCCACCACCTCGGCATGGGCGGTAGGGTCGTGGCCGGCAATCGGAGCATTGCGTCCTGCGGCAATCACCTGCCCACCCTTGACCACCACGGCCCCCACCGGCACCTCGCCCGCAGCCGCAGCCGCTTGGGCTTGCGCCAAAGCCAAGCGCATGCCTTGCGCATCGCTCCAGCCGTTCATGCGTCCATGTCCTGTTCAATATCCTCTTCAATGTGAAAACGATGCAAGAACCGGTGCAACACAGGTGCACCGATCACGCCCACACAAATCAGCGCCACAAAACCGCTGTACAACGCGTAAGTGCCGGCGAACAACTTGCCCGCCGTGCTGAGGGGCGCACCGACCGGCCCCATGCCCGACAAAATCATGGCGGCACTCAGGTAAGCATCCACCCAGGACATGCCCTCCAGTTCGCGGTAACCCACCATGCCCGCCAACAGCGACACCCCAACCAGAAACAAGACCAGCCCGGCGGCACCGATCAGGCGGCGGTGATAGGCCGCTTGCGCAATGAGGGGTTTGCTGTGGTGCTCAAACATGGCGGATCATCCCTTGCTTGGGGCTGCGGGCACCAGTCCCAGGTCTTCCATCCAACGGGCCAAGGCCTGCCCACTCACCGGGCCTGCTGCATAAGCCGCGTGCATGGCGGCATGGGATTCGGGGCGGTGCTGGTTGAGTTTGACGGCGCATTGCAAATCGGTGATGCGCATCTCGAACGCCACAATGCCTTTCAGCATGGCCTCGGTGTAACTGGCAGGCAACTCGCGCCACTGCTGGGCATAAGACGGCTCGTGGTCGGCGATCAGGCACTTGAGGATGCGGTCACGGTCTGCGTGCGGGTCCACGATGCGCGTCTGCACCTTGGCCTGTACCGCCAGGTAAATCCAGCTGGGTACACGCTGCTTGTCGGCATACACACCGGGTGACAGATAAGCCTGCGGCCCCATGAAACTCACCAAGGCCTGTGCTTGTGCAGCCAGCAACTGCGCCTGCGGATTCGCCCGGGCACAGTGCCCCAGCAAAACGCCGTGCTCTGGTGCGTCCTCTCCCCACAAGGACACGGCCTGCCAATGCATCGGGATGTGGCTGAGGACAGGAAACCCGTCTTCACCCACTGAAACGATGGAAGCCAGTGGATGCTCGCGCATGATGCGTTGCGCGATGGCCGGGTCGGTGTTGCGAAATTGTGGAGGCAGGTACATGGTGGGGTGAATGTACCAAACCACTGAACGCCAATTCGCCATGCTGCACCGAGCGGTTCGACGGGGCGATTCAACACCAAGATGCAGTTTTTGTTTTTGCAAAAATGAATTTTTGTACTACTTAGCCACAGTCAAATTGCTTTGAAAATATACTCAACACCAACCAGTCAAGCGGAAAACCCACTTGTTTGAATCTCAAACCCGCACTGTCAGCCAACCAAGCAAGGTTTCCCAATGGAAAAGAATCGACTCGAAGCCTTCAGCGACGGCGTGATCGCGATCATCATCACCATCATGGTGCTGGAGATGAAAGTACCCCATGGTGATTCATGGGAAGCCCTGGCCCAGTTGTGGCCGGTTTTCCTCAGCTATGTGGTCAGTTTTTTGTATGTCGGCATTTACTGGAACAACCACCACCACTTGCTGCATGCCACCCGCAAAATCACTGGGGCAACGCTTTGGGGAAACTTGCATCTGTTGTTCTGGCTTTCACTCGTGCCCTTCACCACAGGCTGGATGGGCGAAAACCATTTTGGCCGCCTGCCCACGGTTCTGTACGGCTGCAATTTGTTGATGTGCGCCTTGGCCTTTGTCATCCTGCAACAGGAACTGGCCAGACACCACGGCCCTGGCAACCCCATCGCGCAAGCGCTGGGACGTGACGTCAAAGGCAAGGTCTCAGTCGCCCTGTATGTGGTGGGCATCCTCGTTGCAGCGCTTTATCGGCCCATGTTGGGTTTTGCCGTCTTCATCATGGTGTCACTCATCTGGTTCATTCCAGATCGGCGGATGGAGGCCGCAGCAGACCAACATCGGATGAAAAAGGAATAGCACAACGGCTGTGAGATGGCTCAGACACGCATCCGGCTACGTGATGCGTGTCGTGCGACAAAGTGCGCGCTTAACGGCCCACTTCGCGCCTCGTGGTTATTCCCACTCAATTGTCGCCGGCGGCTTGGAACTCACGTCGTAGGTCACGCGGTTGATTCCGCGCACTTCGTTGATGATGCGGCCGGAGACTTTCTTGAGCAGCGCATAGGGCAGCTCGGCCCAGTCTGCGGTCATGAAGTCGCTGGTTTGCACAGCGCGCAGGGCCACCACGTAGTCGTAGGTGCGCCCGTCGCCCATCACGCCCACGCTTTTCACCGGCAGGAACACGGTGAAGGCCTGGCTGGTCAGGTCGTACCAGGTCTTGCCAGTTTCGTCGGTGAAGTTGCGCAGCTCTTCAATGAAGATGGCGTCCGCACGGCGCAGCAGGTCGGCATATTCCTTTTTGACCTCGCCCAGAATCCGCACGCCCAGACCTGGGCCTGGGAAGGGGTGGCGGTACACCATCTCACGCGGCAGGCCCAGCGCCACGCCGAGTTCACGCACCTCGTCCTTGAACAGTTCGCGCAGCGGCTCCAGCAGTTTCAGGCCCAATTGTTCTGGCAAACCGCCCACATTGTGGTGGCTCTTGATGGTGACGGCTTTCTTGCTCTTGGCACCGCCGGACTCGATGACATCCGGGTAAATCGTGCCTTGGGCCAGGAAGGTGGCACCCTTGTGGCCACCGTCGCCCGCTTTGAGTTTGGCCGCTTGTTCCTTGAACACGTCAACGAACAAACCGCCGATGATCTTGCGCTTGGCTTCGGGCTCGCTCACGCCGGCCAGTTTGCCCAGGAACAAATCGCTGGCGTCCACGCGGATGACGTGGGCGTGCAGTTTGCCGACGAACATGTCCATCACCATGTCGCCCTCGTTCAGGCGCAGCAGGCCGTGGTCCACAAACACGCAGGTGAGCTTGTCGCCAATGGCGCGGTGGATCAATGCGGCGGCCACCGATGAATCGACGCCGCCAGACAAGCCGAGGATGACTTCTTCGTCACCCACTTGTTCGCGGATTTTGGCAACGGCTTCTTCGATGTAGTCGCCCATGATCCAGTCGGGACGGGCCTGGCAGATGTCGAGCACAAAGCGGTTGAGCAGCGCCTGGCCTTGCACCGTGTGCGTGACTTCGGGGTGGAACTGCACCGCGTAAAAACGGCGCGCCTCGTCGGCCATGCCGGCAATCGGGCAAGCCGGGGTGGAGGCCATGACCTTGAAGCCGTCGGGCAACTGGGTGACTTTGTCGCCATGGCTCATCCAGACCTTGAGCATGCCGTGGCCTTCGGGCGTGGCGAAGTCTTCAATGCCTTTGAGCAGTTCGGTGTGGCCATGGGCGCGCACTTCGGCGTAGCCAAACTCGCGGGTGTGCCCGGCTTCCACCTTGCCGCCCAGCTGCTGGGCCATGGTCTGCATGCCATAGCAAATGCCCAGCACCGGGATGCCCAGCTCGAACACGGCATCGGGGGCGCGATCGTCCACCTCGTACACGCTGGCATGACTGCCCGACAGGATCACGCCCTTGAGGTTGCCGTCCTTGGCGTATTCACGCACCCAGTCGCTGCTCACATCGCAAGGATGCACTTCGCAGAACACATGGGCTTCGCGCACGCGGCGTGCGATGAGCTGGGTGACTTGCGAGCCGAAGTCGAGGATCAGGATCTTGGAATGGGACATGGCAAGCGGTCTCTATGAATGGAAAAGGCGTCTGGGATGTCCAGACGCCTTGGTTCGGAATGCCGTGATTTTAACGGCGCTCAATCAGCCCGGTAATTCGGCGCCTCTTTGGTGATCTGCACGTCGTGCACGTGGCTTTCGCGGATGCCGGCTGCGGTGATTTCCACAAACTGCGATTCGTTGTGCATGGCCTCGATGGTGGCGCAACCGCAATAGCCCATGCTGGCACGCAAGCCACCGGCCATCTGGTAAATGATGGAGACCACCGAGCCTTTGTAGGGCACACGGCCTTCGATGCCTTCGGGCACCAGCTTGTCGGCATTCGGGTTGCCGGTGCTGCTTTCCTGGAAGTAACGGTCGGCACTGCCTTGCTGCATGGCGCCAATGGAGCCCATGCCCCGATAGCTCTTGTAGCTGCGGCCCTGGAACAGCACGATCTCGCCCGGGGCTTCTTCGGTGCCCGCAAACATGCCACCCATCATCACGGTGCCCGCGCCTGCGGCGATGGCTTTGGCGATGTCGCCGCTGTAGCGGATGCCGCCGTCAGCGATCAGCGGCACGCCCGTGCCTTTGAGGGCTGTGGCCACAGAGTCCACCGCCATGATTTGCGGCACGCCCACACCGGCCACGATGCGGGTGGTGCAAATGGAGCCAGGGCCAATGCCGACCTTGACGCCATCGGCACCAGCTTCGACCAGCGCCAGCGCGGCGGCGCCGGTGGCGATGTTGCCGCCAATGACTTCGATGTGCGGGTAGTTTTGCTTGACCCAGCGCACGCGGTCGATCACGCCTTTGCTGTGGCCGTGCGCGGTGTCCACCACGATGGCATCGACACCGGCGCGCGACAGGGCTTCGACGCGTTCTTCAGTGCCCTCGCCCACGCCCACGGCCGCGCCCACGCGCAGTTTGCCTGCAGCGTCGCGTGCGGCGTTGGGGAAGTTCAGTTGTTTGGTGATGTCCTTGACGGTGATCAGACCTTTGAGTTCAAAGGCTTCGTTGACCACCAACAGGCGTTCAAGCTTGTGTTTGTTGAGCAGGTGCTTGGCTTGCTCGGGGGTGGTGCCTTCGGGCACGGTGATCAGGCGCTCGCGCGGCGTCATGATTTCGCTGACCTTCTGGTCGTAGCGGGTTTCAAAGCGCAGATCGCGGCCGGTGACGATGCCGACCACTTTGCGGCCATCGCACACAGGGAAGCCAGACACGCCCAGCTCGTCGCTCAGAGCCATGACCTGGCGCACGGTGGTGTCGGGTGTGATGACGACCGGGTCGCGCAACACGCCCGATTCGTAGCGCTTGACCTTGGCCACCTGGGCCGCCTGCTCTTGCGGGGTGAGGTTTTTGTGCACGATGCCAATGCCACCTTCTTGCGCAATGGCAATGGCCAGGCGCGCTTCGGTCACGGTGTCCATGGCAGCGGACACCAAGGGCAGGTTCAAGCGGATGTTGCGGGTGAATTGCGTCGCCAGAGAAGTGTCCTTGGGCAGGACTTGGGAGTAGGCGGGGACGAGGAGAACGTCGTCAAAAGTAAGGGCTTTACCGAGTAGGCGCATAAGCTAAGGCTCCAAAAAATCGATTGTACCCGCGCAGGGCAAGGGGTTTCCCTGCCCCACCGCCAAAATTCATGGCTTCACACGGGCCACCAGCGCGGTGACCCGGACACTCGCCGCTCAGGCGTTTTGGTAATGCAGCACTTTGAGCGACTTTTCTGGGTCGATGTCGACAAAAGCCGCCGGATTGACCAAGCGCTCGACAAAGCGCAATGCGGGGGCCGCTTCGGCCACCTGGCTGTGCAAAAACTGCGTGTCCAACTCGGGCGCGTTCAGACACAACAACACATGGCCTTGCGGCTCCAGCAAATCAGGCAGTCGCCGGATCAGCTTGATGTAGTCCTTGGTGGCGATGAAGCTGCCTTTTTGGTAGCTGGGCGGGTCGATCACGATCACCCCATACGGCCCCATCTTGCTGATCTTGCCCCAGGTTTTGAAAATGTCGTGGCCCAAAAACCGGGCCTTGGCCGGCAGATCATTCAGGCGGTGGTTTTGCTGTCCCACGGCCAGGGCGGCCTGGCTCATGTCCAGATTCACCACCTGCGCTGCCCCACCCTGCAAAGCCACCACAGAAAACGCGCAGGTGTAGGCAAACAGGTTGAGCACGTTCTCGTGCTTGGCGTGGCTTTTCATCCACTCGCGGCCATGGGCCATGTCAAGAAACAGGCCATGGTTTTGACCCCGCATCACATGCACCAGGTACTTCGCGCCTTGCTCGGTCACCACATGCGGCTCGGGCACGCTGCCCGCCATCAGGCGGGTTTCGGCTTCACCCTGGGCCCGGCACTGGAAGACCCAGTTCAGCGGCTCGCCAGGTGCCAGCACTTGCCAGCGCGCTTGCAAAGCCGCTTGGCACTGCGCCAGCTCTTCGTCGCTCACTGGCTTGAAGCTCGTCAGGACCCAGACGGGTGCAAACCAGTCCAGCGTCCAGTGCGCACAGTCAGGAAACATGCCGCCGCGACCGTGGAACACCCGGTGTGCATCGGTGCTGTGGTGCATCTGGGCGATGGCGTTCAAAAGGGCTTGCATGCTGGCTTTCAATACCCTGCCGCCACGCCGCTTTTGCGGTTGGCAAACAAGCCGGTACGCCCCTTGCCTTGCCGCTTGAAGCGTTGACGCCGCGCCACTTTGGGGTCGACATTGAGGGGACGGTACAACTCAATGCGGTCACCCGCCTGCACCTGATGCCCCCACGTGGTTTTGTGGCCCCAGATGCCGGGTTGCTGAAATGGCAACGAGGTCAGCAACGCAGGCTCAGCCAAACCCTGGCTTTCCAGCCATTGGGTCATGCCCAGGTCCAGCACGGCCCGAACGGTACTGCCCACGGGCACCCGCAGGTGCACTTCATGCACCTGCCGCGGCACCAGACTCCAGCACAGGGTGACGGCGATGGTCGTTTCAGCCATAAACCACTTCGGCGCGTTTGACAAACGCATCGACCAAGCTGGCCGCAATTTTGTCAAACACCGGCCCGACCAAAGCGGCCAGGGTTTTGCTGGAAAAACCGTATTGCAAATCCAGCTCCACCTTGCAGGCCCGCTGCGTGCCATCGCCCACAGGAATGAACCGCCACATGCCGCTCAAATTGGAGAATGGGCCTTTGACCAGGCTCATGCCCACCGAACGCCCTTCTTCATGCGTGTTGCGTGTGATGAAGGTTTGTTGCATGCCGCCCAGGCCAATGCCCACTTCGGCCAACATGCCCTGCGCGTCTGTTTCCAGCACGCTGGCGTGGTCACACCACGGCAAGAACTCGGGGTAACGGGCCACGTCGGTGACGAGGCGAAACATTTCCTCTGGGGCATACCAGATGAGGACGGACTTGTGGATATTCTTCATACAATGCAGCGATTGTAGTTTTTCGAATCGCCTGTTGGCGCAACGCCAGACCGCACATCCTTGCGAACGGCCATGCCGTCCTTATCTGCTCACCATGGCCACCACCAAAAAGTCCCCCGCTGCACCCACTTTTGCCAAGATCGCCGAGAACAAAAAGGCGGCCTTCGACTATTTTTTCGAAGAGCGCTACGAGGCAGGCATGGTGCTGGAAGGCTGGGAGGTCAAGGCCATCCGTGAGGGCAAAGTGCAGCTCACAGACGGTTATGTGGTCATCCGCAATGGTGAACTGTTCATCATTGGCTGCCTGATCAACCCGCTCAAAACTGCCTCGACCCACATCAACCCCGAAGCGGCACGCACGCGCAAGCTGCTGCTGAACAAAGAAGAGATCAAGCGCCTGATTGGCAAGATTGAGCAAAAGGGCTACACCCTGGTGCCCATCAACCTGCACTGGAAAGCGGGCAAAGTGAAGTGCGACATCGCGCTGGCCAAGGGCAAGGCCGAGCACGACAAACGCGACACCATCAAGGACCGCGAAGGCAAGCGCGAGGTCGAACGCGCCATGAAGAGCCGTCACCGCTGAATCGGCATGGGCAGCGGTTGCCGGCCCTCATTGGCAGAAGTTGCCGATCCTCATGGGCAGCGGTAGGTCGGTGGCTTCAGCCCCGACATGAACCTGCGCCAGTGCCCGCCAACGTCGGACCTGAAGGTCCCGACCTGCGGCATCAGTTCAGCTCGCGCAGCGGGTGGGCATGTGCAGGCCACGGGCTGACAAAGAACGCCGCCACTTCTGCCGCGTCCACGTCTTCGGCCCGTGCAGGCTGCCACTTTGGGCTGTGGTCTTTGTCCACCGCCAGGGCGCGAATGCCTTCCACCGTTTCACTTTGCGCCACTGGCCGCAGGGCAAAACAATGGCGCACCAGATCGCGCTCCATGCGCAGGTCATCGGCCAGGCTCAGCTTGCGCGCACGCCGAATCTGTTCCAGCACCACGTGCAGCATCAAGGGTGAACGTGCACGCAGGGTTTTGGCGGTGCGTTGCGACCACTCATCCTGCGCCGACTCCAGCTGGTGCAGCATCTCCACCACACTGCCCTGTGCCATGGCGGCATCCATCTCGCCGCGGTGGTCCAGCCCGCTGTGCTGCAAGCGGTCAAATTGGGTGGTGACCCAGCGCTCGACCGCTTCGCCGTTTTCAAACGGGGTTTCGATCAAGGTTTGCCAGATGTGCGGCAACTTGCCCGACGCGATGTAGCCGTCGGCCAAGCCTGCGTGAACGGCTTCTTCGCCGTGCAGCATGTAACCGGTCAAGCCCAGGTATTCACCCAGGTGACCTGGGCAACGGCTTAAAAAGTAGCCCCCGCCCACATCGGGAAACAAGCCAATGTGGGTCTCGGGCATGGCCATCTTGCTGCGTTCAGTGACCACGCGCACGCTGGCCCCCTGGCTGATGCCCATACCGCCACCCATGACGATGCCGTCCATCAACGCCAGGTAAGGCTTGGGATAGGTGTGAATCAGGTGATTCAGCCGGTACTCTTCGGTGAAGAAATCTTCCAGGCGGGGGTCCCCCTTCGTGGCAGCCTGGTGAAAAAACCGAATATCGCCCCCTGCACAAAAGGCACCAAAGGGACCTTCCTTGTTGCTTCCGCGCACGGCCACCGCCAGCACCTGTGGCTCGTTTTTCCAGGCCAGCAATGCGGCGGTGATTTGGCGCACCATGTCCAGCGACAAGGCGTTCAACGCCTGCGGCCGGTTCAAGGTGATGCAGCCGATGCGGCCTTCGATTTGTGCGATGACATCAGACATTGTTTTGTCTCCAGCCTAACCATTCGTTGAGAAGCAAGGCCCCCAAAACCAGGGAACCGCCCAGCAGCACGCTCAGCTGAGGGGCTTCACCCGCGCCCCACCAAGCCAAAGCAATGCCAAAAACAATTTCAAGCAAAGCCAGCAGCGCCACTTCGGGCGCTTTCAGCACCCGGGCACACACCACCGACAAGGCGCAGGGAATGGCCAATTGAAACAGCCCCAACATGGCCAACAGACCCACATCATGCACCGAAGCCTGGAACGGCATGGCCAGCGGCAGTGTGAACAAGGAAGAAATGACGGCGCCCAGCAAGACCGAAGGCACCAGATCCAGGTTCTGCCCCTCGCTCTGGCTTTTTTGCGCCAGCGTCCACTGCACAGAACCCGCCAGCGGCACGCACAAAGCGACCAGTGAGCCGATCAGAAAATTCGGGTCCGCCAGACTGAGCTGTGAACCATACATCCAGCCGATGCCGATGCCCGCCAACACAATGGCCAGCCAGGTTCTGGCAGGCAGGCGGTGTCGCAAAAACACCCGGGTGATCAAGGCCGTGAGCAAGGGCCCCAGCGCCATGGTGATCAACACATTAGCCACCGCCGTCAGGGTGAGGGCCACCATGAACGCGGTGAACATGACACTCCAGCACAAACCAGAGAACCAAAAGTAACGGCTGCGCAAAGGCAGCCGTAACCCCACACGTCGGCCCTGCCACAAGGGCAGGATGACCAGCAAGGACACCGCAGTGAAGAAGCTGCGCCAGAAGGTGACTTCAAAGCTGCGCGCTTGCTCCAGGTGCCGCGTGACCACACCGGCCATGGACCACAGGGCGGTCACGCCCACCATGGTCCAAACGGCCAGTCCGTGCGTCAAACGCATGATCGTCAGCCGATCACTTGTTGCGCTTGCGGTCACTTTCCTTCAGGTAGCGCTTGCGCAGACGAACGCTCTTGGGCGTGATTTCGACCAGCTCGTCGTCCTCGATGAATTCAACGCCGTACTCCAGCGTCAGGTCAATCGGTGGCGTGATCTTGATCGCGTCTTCCTTGCCAGACACACGGAAGTTGGTCAGCTGCTTGGTGCGTGTGGCGTTGACCACCAGGTCGTTGTCACGGCTGTGGATACCCACAATCATGCCTTCGTACACCGGATCGTTCGCCTTGACGAACATGCGACCACGGTCGTCCAGCTTGCCCAGGGCGTAGGTGAAGATTTCACCGTCGTCCATGGAGATCAACACGCCGTTCTTGCGGCCGCCGATGTCACCCTTGTGGGGTTCGTAGCTGTCGAAGATGTTGGAAATCAGGCCGGAACCACGGGTCAGGTTCAGGAATTCGTTGGTGAAACCAATCAAGCCACGGGCTGGAATGCGGTATTCCAAACGGACACGGCCACGGCCATCGGATTCCATGTTGACCAACTCGCCCTTGCGCTCGCCCAAGGCTTGCATCACGCCGCCCTGGTGGGTTTCTTCGATGTCGGCTGTCACCAACTCGATCGGCTCATGGCGCTCGCCATTCACATCGCGGAACACCACGCGGGGCTTGGACACCGCCATCTCATAGCCTTCACGGCGCATGTTTTCCAGCAAGATGGTCAGGTGCAATTCACCACGACCCATGACTTCAAAAATACCTTCTTCGTCGGTTTCTTTGACGCGCAAGGCGACGTTGTGTTGCAGTTCTTTTTGCAGACGGTCCCAGATCTGGCGGCTGGTCACGTACTTACCTTCGCGACCGGCCAAAGGGCTGGTGTTGACGCAGAAATTCATGGTCAGGGTCGGCTCGTCCACTTTCAACATGGGCAGCGGAGCGGGATTGGCGATGTCAGTCACCGTCACACCGATGTTCAGATCGGCAATGCCGTTGATCAGCACAATGTCGCCAGGACCGGCTTCGGTCACCTGTACGCGGTCCAAACCCTGGAACTTGAGCACTTGGTTGATACGCCCTTTGATGGCTTTACCGTCCGGGCCTTCCATGACCACCACATCCATTTGCGGCTTGATCGTGCCCTGGCTGATGCGGCCCACACCGATACGGCCCACGAACGTGGAGAAGTCGAGTGCAGAAATTTGCAACTGCAAAGGTGCCTTGGGGTCACCCTTTTGAGGCGGCACGTGCTTGAGCACGGTGTTGAACAAGGCCGACATGTCGGGGCCCCACTGCTCACCAGGTGCGCCTTCTTCAAGCGATGTCCAGCCGTTGATACCGGAGGCATACACCACAGGGAAGTCCAGCTGCTCGTCGTTCGCGCCGAGTTTGTCAAACAGGTCAAAAGCGGCATTCACCACTTTGTCGGGGTTGGCACCGGGCTTGTCGACCTTGTTCACCACGACGATGGGCTTGAGGCCCAAGGCCAAGGCTTTCTTGGTCACAAAGCGGGTTTGTGGCATGGGGCCTTCTTGCGCGTCGATCAGCAAGACCACGCCGTCCACCATGGACAGAGCACGTTCGACTTCGCCGCCGAAGTCCGCGTGGCCGGGGGTGTCGACGATGTTGATGTGGGTGCCTTCCCAGCTCACGGCACAGTTTTTGGCCAGGATGGTGATGCCGCGTTCACGTTCGATGGCGTTGTTGTCCATCACGGTGTCCACAATTTTTTCGTGGTCAGCGAAGGTGCCCGATTGGCGCAGCAGCTGGTCCACCATGGTGGTTTTGCCATGGTCAACGTGCGCGATGATGGCGATGTTGCGGATTTGCTTGGTCATGCTTTCTCTTCCTTTAAACCTGCTCGGCCAGCAAAGGCTCGGTTGCAGGTGATTTTTCCAAAATCTGTTGAATTTCCAGCGGGCTCAACAATCGACCCGGAATCAATTCGCCGCCATGCACACTTGCCGTTCCCAGCAAGGCACGAGGATGTTCTCCATACACCACGACTTGATCACAATCCACCCAGGGGCCGTGTCTGCGCACCCCATTCAAAAAACGGCCAGTGTTCTCACTGTCCAAACTCACCTCGGTGCAGCCCGGCAACAAAACGTCAACCGGCCGCAAAACGTCCAGACGCTGGTTTTCAGGCAGGGCTTCCAACTGTTCCAGCGTCACGCATTGCGCCGCTTCAAAAGGACCGGTGACCACCCGGCGCAAAGCGCTCAAGTGGCCGCCACACCCCAAGGCCTCGGCAATGTCTTCGCCCAAGGTTCGGATGTAAGTGCCTTTGCTGCAACGCACACGCACACGCAAAAATGGCGCATCGCCTTGCAATTGCATGTCCAGCAAATCCAGATCATGGATCACCACGTTGCGCGCTTCGCGCTCCACGGTTTCACCCTGCCGGGCGTATTCGTACAAGGCCTTGCCATCCTTTTTCAAGGCGCTGTGCATGGGGGGCACCTGGCTGATCGGTCCCATGAACCGGTCCAGCACCTCCACCACCCTGCCCGGCGTACAAGACACTTCACGCACGGCAATCACGTCACCTTCGGCATCGGCCGTGCTGGTTTTCAACCCCAGGCGCACCGTTGTCTCGTAAGTCTTGTCGGCATCCAGATGTTGCTGACTGAACTTGGTCGCCGCACCAAAACACAAAGGCAACACACCGCTGGCCAGCGGGTCCAATGTCCCTGTGTGCCCAGCTTTCTCGGCGCGCAGCAACCACTTGGCCTTTTGCAACGCCTGGTTACTGGAAAGACCCAATGGTTTGTCGAGCAACAGCACCCCGTGCACAGGGCGCCGCTGCACCCTGGTGCGTGGCGCGTTCATGCTCAATCCTCTTGGGCACGCGACGACACCGCCTTGGCGATCAATGCATTCATGTCGGACGCACGCTCGGTGGTGCGGTCAAACAAGAAGTGCAGTGTCGGCACGGTGTGGATGTGCAAACGCTTGAACAAACCGTTGCGCAGAAAACCCGCTGCAGCGTTCAGTCCTTCTGTGGCTTCTTCGGGGTTGCCCGTCAAAACACTGAAATAGACCTTGGCATGGGCGTAATCGGGCGTGACCTCGATCGCGTTGATCGTGACCATGCCCACACGCGGGTCTTTCAACTCGCGTGCGATCAACTCGGCCAGATCACGCTGGATCTGGTCGGCCACGCGAAAACCGCGATTGGGAACGGACGATGCCTTCTTGCGCGCCATTTACAGCGTTCTCGCAATTTCCTTGACGTCGAAGAATTCGAGTTGGTCGCCTTCTTTGATGTCGTTGTAGTTCTTGAGCTTGATACCGCACTCGAAGCCTTCCTTGACTTCGCGCACATCGTCCTTGAGCCGCTTGAGCGAATCGAGCTCGCCGGTGTAGATGACCACGTTGTCGCGCAACAGGCGGAATTTGGCATTGCGGGTGACTTGACCCGAAGTGACCATACAACCCGCGACCGTACCGATCTTGGAGGCCACGAACACGGTCCGGATTTCGGCCATGCCCATGATCTCTTCACGTTGCTCTGGAGCCAACATGCCCGACATCGCGGCCTTGAGTTCATCCACAGCGTCATAAATGATGTTGTAGTAATGAAGATCAATGCCGTTGCCTTCGGCCAGCTTGCGCGCACCGGCATCGGCACGCACGTTGAAACCAATCACGATGGCCTTGGAAGCGATGGCCAGGTTGACGTCCGACTCGCTGATACCACCCACACCGGAGTAGACCAACTGCACCTTGACTTCGTCGGTCGACAGCTTGAGCAAGGACGCACCCAGGGCTTCTTGCGAACCCTGCACATCGGCCTTGATGATGATCGGCAGCATTTTGACTTCGCCCGCAGACATGTCGGTGAACATGTTTTCCAGCTTGGCGGCTTGTTGCTTGGCCAGCTTGGTGTTGCGGAACTTGCCTGCTCGGTAAGTGGCGATTTCGCGGGCACGGCGTTCGTCGCCCATGACCATGAACTCGTCGCCGGCTTGCGGCACTTCGGTCAAACCCTGGATCTCGACCGGGATCGAGGGACCGGCAGTTTTGATCGTCTGGCCATTTTCGTCCAGCATGGCGCGCACGCGGCCAAAGGTCTGGCCGGCCAGCACCACGTCGCCGGTGTTCAAGGTACCGGACTGCACCAGGATGGTGGCCACAGGACCACGGCCCTTGTCCAGACGTGCTTCGATGACCAGGCCCTTGGCGGCGGCTTGCACCGGCGCTTTGAGTTCCAGCACTTCGGCTTGCAGCAACACTTGCTCCAGCAAGTCGTCAATGCCCATACCGGTCTTGGCAGACACCGACACAAAAGGAGAATCGCCACCGAATTCTTCAGGCACGACTTCTTCGGCGATCAGTTCGCTGCGCACACGGTCGATGTTGGCATCGGGCTTGTCCATCTTGTTGATGGCGACCACGATCGGCACCCCTGCAGCTTTCGCGTGCTTGATGGCTTCTTTCGTCTGGGGCATCACGCCGTCGTCACCCGCCACCACCAGGATGACGATGTCGGTGGCTTGGGCACCCCGCGCACGCATGGCCGTGAAGGCCTCGTGACCGGGGGTGTCCAGGAAAGAGATCATGCCGCGAGGCGTTTCGACGTGGTAGGCACCAATGTGCTGGGTGATGCCACCGGCTTCGCCCGAAGCCACTTTGGCGCGGCGGATGTAGTCCAACAACGAGGTTTTACCGTGGTCCACGTGGCCCATGACGGTGACCACAGGGGCACGCGGCAAGGCTTCGGCGTGTTGGTCCAACACTTCATCGTCGGTGAATGCTTCTGGATCATCGAGCGCAGCGATCACCGCCTTATGGCCCATTTCTTCCACCACGATCATCGCAGTGTCCTGGTCCAGCGGCTGGTTCATGGTGGCCATCTGGCCCAGCTTCATCAAGTGCTTGATGACTTCCGACGCCTTGATGGCCATCTTGTGGGCCAATTCGGCCACGGTGATGGTTTCGGGCACGTGCACTTCCAGCACGCGCACTTCTGCCGGTGCTTGTTGGGTGTGCATGTCATCGCGATCACGCTCGTTGCCACGACGACCACGCGGTCCAGCGCGCCAGTTGTTGCGCCCCACACCGCCACTCGTGTCACCACGGGTGGGGATGGCTTTTTTCTTGGCAGGATCACCCGCCCAGCTGGAGGACAGCTTGGCCGATTTGACTTCCTTGTTGCCACCGGGGCCCGAAGGCGCGGCAGCGGGTGCAGCAGCCGCACGCGTGCCAGGTGCTGGCGTGCCTGCAGGCTTGTGCAAAGTGCCTTTGACCGCCGCTTTGGGCTCGACCTTGGGCTCTTCTTTTTTGGCGACCAACACCTTCTTGGGGGCGTTCATCATGTTCCGAATCGCCTCGGCTTCGGCCAGGGCTTTGCGGCGACGTGCATCCAGGTCCTGGGCGCGCGCAGTTTCTTCGTCGGCTTTGGCCTTGGAATCGGCGGCGGCTTTTTGCGCAGCGGCTTCGCGCGCAGCCTGTTCGGCTTTGGCTTTGGCAGCCGCCTCTTCAGCGGCCTGGGCGGCTTTGCTGGCCGCCAGGCTTTCAGCCGACACGGCAGCGACAGGCTTGGCCTGCGATGCCGCATTGATGCTGGCCGCTTCAGCGCGAGCAAGTTGCTCGCGGTCTTCGCGGCTCAACTGGGGCTTGGCAGGCACCTCTTGTTCAGCAGCCAGGGTGGCCGCTTCGGCCAACGCCTTGGCTTCGGCTTGCGCTTTGGCCTCTTGGGCCGCCAGGGCCGCACGCTCCTGGGCTTCTTGCGCTTCGCGCAAGCGGCGCTTTTCGGCCAACTCTTCTTCCTGACGTTGGATCAATTCGGCCTGGTGACGGGCTTCTTCTTCGCGCCGCGCCAGGTCGGCATGGTCAACCACCGGTTCTTCGGCCTGGCTCGCTGGCTCGTCATCGCGCTTGATCAGGGTGCGTTTTTTGCGCACTTCCACCTGGATCGTGCGGGCCTTGCCTGATGCATCGGCCTGCTTGATCTCGCTGGTGGATTTCTTCACCAGGGTGATTTTCTTGCGGTCACCAGCCACGGTGCCGTGGCTGACTTGCAAGTAGCTGAGCAATTTTTGCTTGTCAGCGTCGTTCAGCGTGTCGCTGTCCGAGGTTTTGGCAACGCCTGCAGATCGCAATTGATCCAACAGAACGTGGGCAGATTTTTTGAGTTCATGTGCGAACTCGGCAACAGTGGTACTGGACATAATTTTGTTCAAGCCTCCATCAGATCAAGCCTGGCCTGCGAACCAATGTTCGCGGGCTTTCATGATCAGGGCGGTCGCCTCTTCAGCTGTCTGAGCAGTGATGTCAGTCAGTTCATCGGTGGCCAAGTCAGCCAAATCGTCACGGGTATGGATACCCGCTTCAACCAGCTTGGAAATCAGCTCAGGCGTCAAGCCTGGCAGGTCACGCAGGTCCTGAGAGACGTCTTCAACGCTCTCTTCGCGTGCGATTTCAAGGGTCAACAACGCGTCTTTGGCGCGTGTGCGCAACTCGTTGATGGTGTCTTCGTCGAAGCTCTCGATCTCCAGCATTTCCTGGATGGGCACATAGGCCACTTCTTCCAGGCTGGTGAAACCTTCGCCAATCAGGATGTCGGCGATTTCCTGGTCCACATCGAGCTTTTCCATGAACAGCTGACGGATACCGGTGGTTTCTTCGGCATGCTTCTGGGCCGACTCGGCCGCGTCCATGATGTTGATTTTCCAACCGGTCAGGTCCGACGCCAGGCGCACGTTCTGACCGCCACGACCGATGGCAATCGCGAGGTTTTCCTCGTCCACCACCACATCCATGGCGTGCTTTTCTTCGTCCACCACGATCGACTGCACGTTGGCGGGCGCCAGAGCGCCGATCACAAACTGGGCGGGGTCTTCGCTCCACAAAACGATGTCGACGCGCTCGCCGGCCAATTCGTTGGTGATGGCATTGACACGGGTGCCGCGGACACCCACGCAGGTGCCGATCGGATCGACGCGCTTGTCGTGCGACAAAACGGCAATCTTGGCGCGTGAGCCAGGGTCACGGGCGCAGGTCTTGATTTCCAGCAGACCTTGCTCAATTTCGGGCACTTCTTGACGGAAGAGTTCAATCATGAACTCAGGCGCTGAACGCGACAGCAAGATGGGGGCGCCGCGCAAAGTCAGGTCCACTTCCATGATCATGGCGCGCACACGGTCGCCACTGCGCAGGTTCTCCTTGGGGATCATTTCGCTGCGACGCAAACGGCCTTCAATGCGGCCGGCCTCACAGATGATGTCGCCCTTGTCCATGCGCTTGACAGTGCCGACAAAGATCTTTTCGCCGCGCGACATGAAGTCGTTGAGCAGCATTTCGCGCTCGGCATCGCGGATTTTTTGCAAAATGACCTGCTTGGCCGCCATGGCACCAATGCGGCCAATCGGCAAAGACTCGATCGGCTCTTCGATGTACTCGTCGACTTCGATGTCCGGGATTTGCTCTTTGGCCTCGAACAGCAAAATTTCCTGCTCAGGCAATTGCAGACCGGCCTCATCGGGGACCACGTGCCAGCGGCGGAAAGTTTCGTAATTGCCGTTGTCACGGTCCACCGCCACGCGGATGTCCACTTCGCCGACATACAGTTTTTTGGTGGCCTGTGCCAAAGCGGCTTCCACAGCACCAAACACCACATCGCGCTCAACGTTCTTTTCACGTGAGATGGCTTCGACCAACATCAACATTTCGCGATTCATGACTTAACTCTCCTGTTCCACTGGGCCTGCGGTTCAGACCCGATAAAAATGCTCAAAACCCGACACCCAGGTCAGGCTTCAACCTTTGGCTTGCGCCCTTTGAAATCCACCACGGGCGCCAAACGGGCCTCGCGCAACTCGTCCAAAGTGAAACCCAACGCATGCAAGGGCGCTGGGGCACGTTTTTTACTGATTCTTTGACCGGGCTTGACTGCAAGGGCATCGCTCCAGACGATTTGCCAGCCTTCGCCGTTGGCGGTTCGCTCGAGGGTGCCGCGAAACTTCTTGCGACTGGCACTGACCAGACCGGCTGCGTTTTCACCCATGGGGGCCTTGAGGGTGATGTCGATCAACTCACCAACAAAGCGCTCAAAATCTTTTTCATGCCGCAAGGGGCGGTCAATGCCGGGGGAGGACACCTCCAGCCGGTTGTAGGTCACGCCATCCACTTCCAGAGCAAACTGGAGTTGTCGGTTGACTTTTTCGCAGTCTTCCACATTGATGAACAGCTCTGTGCCGGGCAGCCACGGCCAGTCGATGGTGATGCGCAACAAACCGCCCGCTGTGCGGTCAATCTCAACCAGGTCATAGCCCAGGCCGGTCACGGTTTCTTGAACAATTTGCTGCAATGCCACAGAGCGTAGAAATATCAATGTTAAAAAAGAAAGACCCAAAAAAAACGGGCGGTGAAAACCCGCCCGTTTGGTCGTGAAGCCGGTATTCTAGCCGAAAAATGTGCTAAGTGCGTGATTTTGAAGGAAAACACGGCCCAGTTTGCCGCGAATGGACTCACGCATTTGGAAAGGCGGCCAGCAAACTGCGGGTGTAGGCGTGCCGGGGTTCATGCAACACCTGATCGGCAGGCCCAGCCTCCCTGATGGCCCCCGCCTGCAACACCAGGACCTGGTGCGCCATGGCCCGCAAGACGTCGATGTCGTGGGTGATCAACAAATAGGCGATGCCGCGTTTTTTCTGCAAATCCTGCAGCAATTTCAGGATTTGTTTTTGCACCGTCACATCCAGCGCGCTGGTCGGCTCGTCCAGCACCAGCACATCGGGGTCCACCACCAAGGCACGGGCCAGCGCGATGCGCTGTCTTTGTCCACCCGAAAATGCATGGGGGTAGCGGTTGAGCAAATCCGGGAAATCCGCGGTGCTCAGCCCCACCTCGGCCAAAGTGGCCACCACGCGGGCCTCCACCTCGCGCTCGGACGCTTGGGGTTGGTGCAAGCGCAAGCCTTCGGAAACAATCTCGCCCACCGTCATGCGCGGCGAAAGGCTGCCATAAGGGTCTTGAAAAACCACCTGCACACGCCGCCGCAAGGCCTTGTCGCGTGCGGGCGCGTTTTGCCAGGTCTGGCCGCCAAAGGACAGCGCACCCGTGAAAGGGATCAAACCCAACACGGCCTGCGCCAGGCTGGACTTGCCCGAACCCGACTCACCCATCACGCCCAAGGTGGTGCCCGGCGCGAGACTGAAATCGGCCTCGTGCACGGCCGTGAAATGGTGTTTTTGAAACCAGCCACGAAAACCGGGCACGGCCATGGGGTAACGCACCTGCAAGCCCCGGGCCTCCAGCAGGGGCTTGGCCGAAGCGGCATCGGCTGGCACCAGGCCCTCCCGACTGGGCCGGCTGTCAAGCAGCCTTTGCGTGTAGGGATGCTCTGGCTTCTGAAACACGGCACTCAAACTGCCCTGCTCCACCAAATGCCCCTTTTCCATGACCGCCACCCGCTGGGCAAAATGGCGGACCAAGGCCAGGTCGTGGGTGATCAACAACACCGCCATGCCCGTTTTTTGCTGCAAGTCAGCCAACAAATTCAGCATTTGCAAGCGCAAGCTGGCGTCCAGCGCGGTGGTGGGTTCGTCGGCCAGCAACAGCTTGGGCTCGGAGGCCAAGGCCATGGCCATCATGGCGCGCTGACGTTGCCCGCCCGACAGTTGGTGCGGGTAGGTGCCAAAGCGGCGCTGCGGGTCGTCGATGCCGGTTTCTTGCAGCAACTGCACGGCGCGGCTGTCGGCATCGCGACGGGGCAGCCCTTTTTTGAGCTGCAGAACTTCTGAAATCTGCTGACCCACCGTCATCAGGGGGTTGAGCGCGGTCATCGGTTCCTGAAAGATCATGGCGATCTCGTCGCCCCGGATGCGCTGCATCTCGGCGGACGACTGTTGCAACAAATCCCGACCTTGCCACAGCACCTGCCCGCTGAGTTGGGCCGACTCCAGCAAGCGCAGCACCGACAGGGCCGTGACCGACTTGCCCGACCCCGACTCGCCGACCAGGGCCACGCGCTCCCCGGCCTGAATGCGCAGATTGACGCCCTGCACCACCGCCTGTCCGGCAAAGGCCACACGCAGGTCTTTCAACTCCAGCAAAGGTGACGGCTGCGGGGTGTTCATGCATCCGCCTTTCGGGGGTCCAGGGCATCGCGCAAGGCATCGCCCATGAAGGTCAAAAGCAGCAAGGTCACCACCAGCACGCCAAAGGTGGAGATCGAAATCCACCAAGCGTCAATGTTGTTCTTGCCCTGGGCCAGCAACTCACCCAAAGAAGGCGTGCCGGGCGGCACCCCCAAGCCCAGAAAATCCAGCGAAGTCAACGCCAAAATCGCACCGCTCATGCGAAAGGGCAAGAAAGTCACCACCGGCGTCATGCTGTTGGGCAGCACATGGCGCCACATGATTTGCCAATGCCCCAGGCCCAGCGCCCGGGCCGATTTGACGTAGTCGAGTTGTCGGTTGCGCAGAAACTCGGCCCGCACATAGTCGGACAGGCCCATCCAGCCAAACAGACTGAGCAGCACCAGCAACAAACCCACACTGGGCTCAAACACCGCGGAGAAGATGATCAACAAATACAGCTCGGGCATGGCGCTCCAGATTTCAATGAAACGCTGGAACACCAGATCGGTCTTGCCCACAAAGAAGCCCTGCACCGCCCCGGTCAACACCCCCAGCAACACACCAAAAAGCGTCAGGGCCAACGCAAACAGCACCGAAACCCGAAACCCGTAGAGCAAGCGGGCCAACACATCGCGCCCCCGGTCATCGGTTCCCAGCACATTGCGGGCCGAGGGCGGCGCCGGGTTGGGCAAGGGCGCAAAGTAATCGAGCGTGCTGTGGTGGTAAGGGTTGGGGGCTTGCACGGCCCAGTTGCCGCCTTGGTGCATTTGCTGCTGGATGAACGGATCCAGGTAATCGGCTGGCGTTTCAAAATCACCGCCAAACACTTTTTCGGGCAGGGTCTGCACCACCGGGAAATACCACTGCCCCTCAAAACGCACCACCAAGGGCTTGTCATTGGACAAAAACTCGGCCCCCAGGCTGAGGATGAACAGCGTCACAAAAACAATCAGGCTGCCCAACCCGAGGCGGTTGCGCTTGAAACGCTGCCAGGCCCGGGCCGAAGGCGAGACCTGCGCAGGCAAAGAAGAAAACGGCACGGCGGTCATTGATCAAACTTCACACGCGGGTCCACCCACAGATAACAAAGGTCGCTGACGAGCTTGGTCACCAGCCCGATCAGCGTGAACAAATACAAGGTGCCCAGCACCACCGGGTAATCGCGCCGGATGACCGCCTCGTAACTGAGCAAGCCCAGGCCATCGAGCGAGAACAGGGTTTCAATCAGCAAGGAGCCCGTGAAAAACGCGCCAATGAAGGCGGCCGGAAAACCCGTGACCAGCGGAATCAAGGCATTGCGCATGACATGGCGGTACAGCACCCGGTTTTCGCTCAGGCCTTTGGCCCGGGCCGTGAGCACGTATTGCTTGCGGATTTCTTCCAGAAACGCGTTCTTGGTCAGCATGGTGATGACCGCAAACGAGCCCAAGACACTGGCCGTGACGGGCAAGGCGATGTGCCACAAATAATCCACCACCCGGGCACCCCAGCTGAGCTGCTCCCAGTTGGACGAGGTCAGCCCGCGCAGCGGAAACCACTGCAGCTGCCCGCCAAAGACCACCAGCAAGGCCACGCCCAGCACAAAGCCCGGAATGGCATAGCCCACCAGCACCAGCAAACTGGTCAATGTGTCAAAGCGCGAGCCCGCCCGCACCGCTTTGGCAATGCCCAAGGGCACCGAAACGAGATAGCTCAAAAAAAACGTCCACAGCCCCAGGCTGATGGAAACCGGCAACTTTTCCTGGATCAGGCTCCAGACGTCTTTGGGGTAGAAAAAGCTTTTGCCCAGATCAAATTGCACAAACTGCTTGAGCATCATCCCGAAGCGCTCTACGGGCGGCTTGTCAAACCCATAGAGCGTTTTGATCTCGGCAATGCGGGCCGCATCCACACCTTGGCGCCCCCGATAACCACTGCCCGCAGCTGCAGCCCCCTCCCCGCCGGTATCGCGCCCTTGCAGCTGAGCCACCATTTGCTCCACCGGCCCCCCTGGCACAAACTGAATCACCACAAAGGTCATCAGCAACACCCCGAACAGGGTCGGGACCATCAGCAGCAAGCGTTTGAGAATGTAGGCCAGCATGGCTCAGGGGCCTTTCTTGACGGCGGTGGCCGCCGTTGCCCCGTCCACCGACCTGGACCACCACACCATGGTGACCAAGGCCTCGGGTTGGTAATAACGCGGCAAATTGGCGGGGCGTGCAAAGGCTGCAGCGCGCCAGGACACCCGGTGCACCGCACCGTACCAGTGCGGCACCACGTAATGGCCGTGACGCAACACCCGGTCCAACGCCCGCAAGCTGGCCACGAGTTCGGGCCGGGTGGTGGCGCTCACCACCTTGTCCAGCAGCGCATCAACGGCCGGATCTTTCAGGCCCAGCACATTGCCAGAGCCTTCCACGTTGGCTGACTTGGAGCCAAAACGCTCCAGCAATTCGGAGCCAGGGGCTTCACTGCCAACGGAGCGGTTGCTGATGATGTCAAAGTCAAACACGTCCATGCGCTTTTGCAGCAAAGCGAAGTCGATCACTTTGTATTGGACCTGGATACCCAGCTTTTCCAGGTTTTTGGCAAAGGGCGTGACCACGCGCCCCATGGAACCCGAGTTGTCCAAAAATTCAATGGCCAAAGCCTCGCCACTGGCGTTGCGCAAAGCGCCATCGCGGTAACTCCAGCCGGCGTCTTGGAGCAAATCGCGGGCTTGGCGCAGATGGTCGCGCAAGGTGTGGCCCGAGTCCGCAGCCAGTTCGGTTTGAGGGGGCTGCGGTACCGCCTGATCGAATACAGCTGCGGGCAACCGGGCCCGCAAAGGCGTCAACAAAGCCAGCTCTTCGGGACCGGGTCGGCCCTTGGCTTCAAAATCGCTGGCCACAAAATAGCCACGCACACGGCTGTAGGCGTTGTAGAACAACTGGCGGTTGAGCCATTCAAAATCCATCGCCAAAGCAATGGCCTGACGCACCCGCACATCTTTGAACTTGTCGCGCCGCAAGTTGAACAAAAAGCCCTGAAAGTCCCCCGCATTGCCGTGGGGCAACTCGGCCTTGATCAATTCACCGCGCTCAAACGCCCGGCCGGTGTAAGCCCTGGCCCATTCACGCGCCACAAAGGACTGCATGTAATCGAACTCGCCGGCCTTGAAGGCCTCCAACTGCGCCGTGCTGTCTTTGTAAATTTTGTAGGTGATGCGGTCAAAATTGAACAGCCCCTTGCGCACGTTCAGGTCTTTGGCCCAATAAGCCGGGTCACGCACATAAGTGATGTCTTTGCCGAACTGCACGGGCCCGATGCGGTAAGGGCCTGATGCGATGGGGATGTCCATGACCATCTGGTCCAGCGGCTTGTGCGTGCCGCCTTGCAAGCCCCACTTGTGGCTGAACACCGGCAAGCCGCCCACGATCAACGGCAGTTCGCTGTTGGGCCGGACAAAATCAAAACGGATGCTGCGCTCACCCAACACGGTGGCGGCTTTCACTTCCCCAAAATACGTGCGGTACTGCGGCGCGGCCTGTGGGCTGACCAGGCGTTCAAACGAATGGCGCACATCGGCCGCCAGCACCGGGTCCCCGTTATGAAAGCGCGCCCGGGGATGGATCAGGAAAGTCACCGACATGCGGTCAGGTGCCACCTGAATGTCTGAGGCCAGCAAGCCATAAGCGGTGGTGGGCTCGTCCATGTTGCCCGCCAGCAAGGTGTCAAACACCATGCCCAGCATGGCCGGTGGCGCACTGCCCTTGAGGGTGAAGGGGTTGTACTTGTCGAAGTTGGACTGCCGCGTCGGCGGCACCAGCACGATCTCGCCGCCTTTGGGTGCAGCGGGATTCACATAAGAAAAATGCGCAAACCCGGCGGGGTACCGGATGTCGCCAAACTGGGCATAGGCATGGGCCGCCCATGCGTGGCCCGTCATCCCCAACCCAAGGGCCAGCCAACAGTTTGTCCAAAATCGGGCCATGGGTCTTCGCATGCGACAATTCTGCCCATATTTTTCAGGAGTTGAAGGCATGACTGCAAAAACAGGATTTCTGTCGGGTAAAAAGCTGTTGATCACCGGCGTGTTATCCAACCGCTCCATCGCGTACGGCATTGCCAAGGCCTGCCACGAGCAAGGCGCCGAGCTGGCTTTCAGCTATGTGGGCGAGCGCTTCAAGGACCGCATCACCGAATTCGCTGCCGACTTTGGCTCCCAACTGATTTTCGATTGCGACGTGGGCAGCGATGAACAAATTGAAAAGCTGTTCATCGACCTGTCGGCCATCTGGCCCAAGTTCGACGGTTTTGTGCACGCCATCGGCTATGCACCGCGTGAAGCCATCGCCGGAGATTTTCTGGACGGTCTGTCACGCGAAGGCTTCAAAATCGCGCACGACATCAGCGCCTACAGCTTCCCCGCCATGGCCAAAGCGGCCCTGCCCTACCTGAACGACAAAGCGGCCGTGTTGACCCTGACGTATCTGGGCGCCATCCGCACCGTGCCCAACTACAACACCATGGGCTTGGCCAAAGCCAGCCTGGAGGCCTCGGTGCGCTATCTGGCCGAGTCACTGGGCAACCAGAACCGCGGCCTGCGCGCCAACGGCATCTCAGCCGGCCCGATCAAAACCCTGGCCGCCAGCGGCATCAAGGGCTTTGGCAAAATTTTGTCAGTGGTGGCCGAGGCGTCACCCATCCGCCGCAACGTGACCATCGAAGACGTGGGCAATGTGTCCGCGTTTTTGCTGAGCGATTTGGCAGCAGGCGTGACCGCAGAAATCACGTATGTGGACGGTGGTTTCAGCCAGGTGGTGGGCGGGATTGCGGAGCCAGCGGCTGCGGCTTGATGCATTTTCTTAGGCTGCGATTTGTTAAGCCCGGACCCTGCTTTTCCATAGGCCGCCCGAGAAAAGGCGGGCGCTGCCCGGGCTCATAACTCGCTTCGCTCGCCAAATCGCCCGGTTCAGCGCCCGCCTTCTCTCGGGCTAACTTTCAAGCAGCTTGGCGACGCCCCGGATGATGAAAGGCGCATTCGCGCGCGGGGGCGCGCTCCTACAAGGTTCCCGGTTTTTGTGGGAGGCCGCCCCTGTGGCCGAAGCATTCTCTGAACATGAAAAAAGCGGCGAAAGCCGCTTTTTCAATTCTCCCCCCCACGGGGGGGGGGGGGGGGGGGGGGGGGGGGGGG
>CAKKRJ010000001.1:0-56145 GCA_919902775.1 Burkholderiaceae bacterium | reverse complement strand
CCCCCCCCCCCCCCCCCCCCCCCCCCACCCCCACCTGCCCTCCCCTGGGACACCCAAAACCCCCAAAGCCCCAAGAGCCGCACACACCACGCAGGCTTCAAGGCTTCACGCAATCCGCAAAATAGCGCTTCTTGCCTTCGGCGTCCTTGAGTTCCACCAGTCCGTGGATATCGGTTTCGAAGCCGGGGCACTTCTCGTTGAATTCGCGGGCGAACTTGAGGTAATCCACGATCTTCTTGTTGAACACTTCACCAGGAATCAACAACGGAATGCCCGGTGGGTAAGGCGTCACCAAGCCCACCGTGATGCGGCCTACCAAGTGGTCGATTTCTACACGCTCGGTTTTGCGTTGTGCAATGTGGGCGTAGGCATCTGATGGGCGCATGGCCGGTGCCAGATCGGACAAATACATCTCGGTGGTCAACCGCGCAATGTCGTACTTGGCGTACATCTCGTGCACATGCTGGCACAGATCGCGCAGGCCCATGCGCTCGTAGCGCGGATGCTTCTGGCAAAACTCCGGCATGATTTTCCACATCGGCTGGTTCTTGGCATATTCGTCCTTGAACTGCTGCAAGGCGGTGAGCAGCGTGTTCCAGCGGCCCTTGGTGATGCCAATGGTGAACATGATGAAGAAGCTGTAGAGACCGGTCTTCTCGACCACCACACCGTGCTCCGTGAGGAACTTGCTCACGATCGAGGCTGGAATGCCCGTCTTGTCGAACTTGCCGTCCAGGTCCAGTCCCGGTGTCACGATGGTTGACTTGATCGGGTCCAGCATGTTGAAGCCGTCGGCCAGTTGCTGACCGAAACCGTGCCACTTGCTGGCCTTCTTGCGTGGGTCGTTGCGCAAGATCCAATCCTCTGCCCGGCCAATGCCTTCTTCGGCGAACTTCTCCGGGCCCCAAACCTTGAACCACCAGTCTTTGCCGTACTCGGCATCGATCTTGCGCATGGCGCGGCGGAAATCCAGCGCTTCAGCAATGCTTTCTTCCACCAAGGCGGTGCCGCCGGGCGGCTCCATCATGGCCGCAGCCACGTCGCAGCTGGCAATGATGCTGTACTGCGGCGATGTCGAGGTGTGCATCAGATACGCCTCGTTGAACAGCGGCCGGTCCAGCTTGGTGTTTTGCGCGTCCTGCACCAGCACATGGCTGGCCTGGCTGATGCCCGCGAGCAATTTGTGGATGGACTGCGTGGCGTAAACCATCGACTCTTTGGGCCGGGCACGCTTTTTACCCATGGCATGGTAGGGACCATAAAACGGATGGAACGCGGCATGGGGCAACCAGGCTTCGTCAAAGTGCAGGTTTTCCACGTAGCCATCGAGCATGCTCTTGATGGTTTCGGTGTTGTACAAAACGCCGTCATAGGTGGACTGCGTGAGTGTCATCACACGGGGTTTGACTTTTTTCGGGTCCACCCCTTTGAGCAAAGGATTGGCCTTGATCTTGGCCATGATGGCCGCTGGTTCGAACTCGCTCTTGGGAATCGGGCCGATGATGCCGAAGTGGTTGCGCGTGGGCTTCATGAACACCGGAATCGCGCCGGTCATGATGATCGAATGCAAGATCGATTTGTGGCAATTGCGGTCCACCACCACCACATCACCGGGTGCCACTGCATGGTGCCAGACGATCTTGTTGGATGTGCTGGTGCCATTGGTCACAAAGAAGCAATGGTCGGCATTGAAGATGCGGGCGGCATTGCGCTCGCTCTCACCGATGGCGCCGTTGTGGTCGAGCAACTGGCCCAACTCTTCCACCGCATTGCACACGTCGGCGCGCAGCATGTTCTCACCATAAAACTGGTGGTACATCTGACCCACCGGGCTTTTCAAAAAGGCCACGCCGCCCGAATGCCCCGGGCAATGCCATGAGTAAGAACCATCCTCGGCGTAATCCAACAAGGCTTTGAAAAACGGCGGCTGCACGCCCTCCAGGTAGCTTTTGGCCTCACGGATGATGTGACGCGCCACAAACTCGGGCGTGTCCTCGAACATGTGGATGAAGCCATGCAGCTCGCGCAGAATGTCATTGGGCAAATGGCGTGACGTCTTGGTCTCGCCATAAATATAGATCGGCACGTCGGCATTCTTGCGGCGCACCTCGTCAATGAAGGCGCGCAAATTGATCACGGCCGGATCGAGGTCGGGCCCTGGAGAAAACTCTTCGTCGTCGATCGACAAAATGAATGCGCTGGCCCGACTTTGCTGCTGGGCAAACTGCGACAAATCCCCGTAGCTGGTCACGCCCAAGACCTCCAGGCCTTCGGCCACGATGGCATCGGCCAAAGCGCGAATACCCAAACCCGAGGTGTTTTCGGAGCGGTAATCTTCGTCAATGATGACGATGGGAAAGCGAAATTTCATGGGCTTGTCGGGCTGTGCGCCAAAGAAGGGACAAAGGAATTCAAACAGAGGCGAAGTTTAAGGATAAAAATGGCCGGTTCATCGCTGCAGACAGAATTCAGTAAAAAATCCACCACACGCAGCTCAGCGGTTCCCGGTGACAAGAATTGCGGTCCAGCCCCTGAATCGGTGTTTATCCACTGCTACAATACGACGCTTCGGAGCGGTGGATGAGTGGTTTAAGTCGCACGCCTGGAAAGCGTGTGTGGGTTAATAGCCCACCGCGGGTTCGAATCCCGCCTGCTCCGCCAGAAATCAACAAGAAACGCGCCTTTGGGCGCGTTTCTTGTTTTCACCGAGCAACAGCGAACTTCAAAGCCAGCGTGTCATCGCGCTGACTGCGTTTGGAGTCTGACTCCATCAGGGTTGCCTTTTCTTTTATTAAAAGGAATCAACCTCTGACAGGACGGGTCAGTCACACACAAAAAAGCCTGCACAAGTGCAGGCTTTTTTTCGTCTGTGCATTCAACAAGCAGCTTGAAAGCCCTGCTGAATGCGCCCCCGACCAGCGGGGGCTGTCAGATCAGCGAACCACGGCGAGTTGCGAACGCTCACCACCTTTGTAGGTATACAAGGTCAAGGCGCCGTTCTTGATGTCGCCTTTTTCGTCAAATGCGATATTGCCTGTCACGCCTTTGTAGTTGATGGCTTTCAAAGCGGGCAGGTACTTGGCTGGATCAGCCGAGCCTGCGGTCACCATGGCGGTGGCCATGACTTTGACGGCGTCATAAACGTAAGGTGCATACACCTGGACATCGGCGTTGTACTTGGCCTTGAAGTCAGCACGGAACTTTTCCATGCCGGCTTTTTGTTCGCCTTCAACACCACCGGCTTCAGCGCAGAAGACGGACTCGTCTTTCATGGCGTCGCCAGCCAGCTTGGCCAGCTCGGAAGTGCAGATGCCGTCGCCGCCCAGGAACTTGGCTTCAATGCCCAGAGATTTCATCTGACGCAACATGGGGCCAGCCACAGCATCCATGCCGCCGAAGAACACGACGTCAGGCTTCTTGGCCTTCAGTGTGGTCAGGATGGAGTTGAAGTCGGAGGCCTTGTCGGTGGTGAATTCATGACCGACGATGGTGCCGCCAGCAGCTGTCGCGCCCTTCTTGAATTCTTCGGCCACGCCTTGGCCGTAGGCTGTGCGGTCATCGATCACAGCGATGTTTTTGCCTTTGAGGGTTTCCACGGCGTACTTGCCCAGGGTGCCACCCAAATGCACATCATCGGCCACCACGCGGAACGCGCCAGCGTAACCCTGACGGGTGTACTTGGGGTTGGTTGCCGATGGGGAAATTTGAGGGATGCCCGCTGTGTTGTAAATCTGCGAAGCGGGGATGGTGGTGCCAGAGTTCAGGTGACCGATCACGCCGTTGACTTTGGCGTCGACCAATTTCTGGGCAGCAGCCGTGCCTTGCTTGGGATCGGCGGCATCGTCTTCGGCCAGCAATTCGAATTTGACTGGCTTGTCACCGATTTTCAGACCTGCGGCATTGAGCTCATCAATGGCCATGCGGCCGCCGTTTTCGTTGTCTTTGCCCAAGTGAGCAATGGCACCACTGACAGGACCCACGTGACCAATTTTGATCACTTGAACGTCAGAAGCGGCATCTTTTTTGCCACAAGCGGCCAAAACGACTGCAGCGACAGCCACAGAAATCACGGTCAAAGAACGTGTACCAGAAAATTTCATGGAAACTCCGAAAATAAATTGCTTCAATCAAGCAAGCGTCGAAGATACTGCAAAACGGGCACTTTGGGAGCTAGGGAAAACCAAAATTCTCACAAAACCACAATGGTTTTTGGGGCGCATCAGTCCAAATCGAGCGGGGCGCGATGGGCCCAAGCACGGCGCAAGCTGCGTTGCACCCATTCGGAGGTCAAACGCTCCAATTCAGGGCGCAATTCCTGGACCAGCTCATCGGCCAAGGCCATGAACGCGGCGCGTTCTTGTTCCCGCGCATCCAGCGCCGCACGCAAAGCCTGGGGTATTTGCGCATCCAGAATGACCTCGCTGAGCACCGGAACCACCGATGACGGGGGTTCAGCGAGAACCGCCGATTCAAGGTGTGTCATGGTGCCGCCGTTTTAGACAAATCGTGTTGCAGCAAATCGTAGCCCTGGGCGGTGTAATGCCGCCACCGCTGCCGAGCGGTCATGCGGCCATGGTCGTCGGTGGCCACAATTTCAATCAACCGTTCGAATTTATCAAACCCCTGCGGCACCTCATCACCCAGGTTCACCAGCACGTCCAGCCCACGCAATTGAAGTGGGTCGGCATGCAGCCGAATGGGCGAAGCGTCCTGCACTTCCTGGGCATCTGCCGCCGAGCTGTGCGGCAAAAAATCGATCTCAGAGAACGTCCAGAGTGCGGCATCGAGCTGGCGCAACGTGGCTTCAGAACCCAGCACACCGACCCGCAAGGCCCGCGCATGCGCCTTCCTCAAGAGCCGGCAGGCGTATTGCAAGCGCTCGGTGGTGTTGAAGTGAAATTCAATCCGGGTCATCTCCGTCTCATCCACGGCGACGGGGTGCCGGGGCCTTGACGGGTTTCTTGCCGACCTGGTCCAACAGGTACTGCAGCAACAAGCCGACAGGCCGACCGGTTGCGCCCTTGGCGGCACCGCTGCGCCAGGCTGTGCCAGCAATGTCCAGATGTGCCCAGGGATAACGCGATGCAAAGCGCTGCAAAAACTTGGCCGCGGTGACCGAACCCGCCTGGCGTCCCGCCACGTTGGCAACATCCGCAAAGCGCGACTTCAGGCCTTCGGCATAGTCGTCATCCAGGGGCATGCGCCAGCAGGCATCGCCAGACACATCGCCGGCCTGCTGGAGTGACTGGGCCAAGGCATCGTCGCTGGAGAAAAGGCCCGACCGAACCGCACCGAGTGCAATCACGCAGGCGCCGGTCAGGGTCGCAATATCGATCACCGCCTGGGGCTTGAAGCGTTCGGCGTAGGTCAAGGCATCGCAAAGCACCAACCGCCCTTCCGCGTCGGTGTTCAAGATCTCGATGGTCTGGCCGCTCATGCTGGTCACCACATCCCCTGGCTTGACTGCCAGGCCATCGGGCATGTTTTCGGTGGCAGGAATCAAGCCCACCACATTGATGGCGGGCTTGAGTTCGCCCAGGGCCTTGAACACCCCCAGGACACTGGCGGCCCCGCACATGTCGTATTTCATCTCGTCCATCTCGGCGGCGGGCTTGATGGAAATGCCGCCGGTGTCAAACGTGATGCCCTTGCCCACCAGCACCACCGGGGCCTCGGCTGCGGCCGCGCCGTTGTAGCGCATGACGATGAACCGCAAAGGCTCTGCAGCCCCCCGGGCCACCGCCAAAAATGCGCCCATGCCCAGTTGGGTCACCTCTTTGGGTCCCAACACCTCACAGCGAAATGCGGTGCCTTTGGCGATCGACTTGGCCGCTTTCGCCAGCAATGTGGGAGTGGCATGGTTGGCGGGGCGGTTGCCCCATTCTTTGGCCACTTCAACGCCCGCCACCAGGGCTTGCGCATGAGCCAGTGCAGCGCGCAACTCGGCATGGACCGCCTGGGCACTGAACACCACTTTCTTGAGGCTTCGGGGCTTGGGCTTGCTCAAGGTGCTGGTGTAGCTGTAACTCGCATCGGCCAGGGCCAATGCGGCCGCTTGCAGCGCTGGGGCAGACAGGTCGGCCACGGCATGCACGCCAACGCGCTGGATGTTGGCCGACTTGAGGGCATTCCAAGCGGCGCTCACGGCGCTGCGCACCTGGGCCGCGGTGCCTTCGGCAATGCAAGCGACCACCAGATGGCGGGCCTGGATGCCCGGATGCGCATACAAGGACAACACCGCACCCGCTTTGTGTTCAAAATCACCGTGCGCCAGAGCCGCACTCACCAAGGTGGCGATGGGGTCTTTGCCTGCAACCAGTGCCGTATCTTGAGAAGGCCACAAAACGATCAGCGCATCCAGATCGTCACGAATGACTTGGGACAGAGCGCGCTTTTGGATTTCGAAGTTCATAATTCAGCTTTTCCTTCGCACCGATGTTATTCCATTCCTCTTTACGCAAAGACTTGGCCCGCAATTTTGGCGCCACACTGGTGGTTTTGATCACCATTGTGATCACCATCATTTTGATCCGGACCTTGGGGCAAGCCAGCCGAGGCAGCGTCAACCCGTCCGAGGTCGTTCTGGTCATGGGCTTCAGCGTGCTCAGTCAACTGACCACCATCATCACCTTGAGTCTGTTCATCGCGGTCGTGGCCACACTGTCCCGCATGTACAGCGACAGTGAAATGGTGATCTGGTTCGCCAGCGGCCAGGGTCTGGGGAATTTTGTGCGGCCCTTGTTTCGTTTTGCGTGGCCCGTGCTGCTGATCGTGACCTTGCTGGCCCTTTTTGTCTGGCCCTGGAGCAACCAGCAAATCCAAGACCTGAAGCAACGGTTTGAAAAACGCAACGACATCGAACGCGTGGCCCCCGGGCAGTTTCAAGAATCTGCCGGCGGGCAACGGGTTTTCTTCATTGACAAGGACACCCCGGACAACCGTTTTGGCCGACACGTCTTCATTTCCAGCCAAGATGGCCAACTGGAGAGCGTGACCACGGCGCAGCAAGGACGCATCGAGTTCACGGGCAACGACCGTTTCCTGATTCTGGACAAAGGCCAACAGTGGTTGACGAATCACGAAACCAACGAAACCCGACTGACCCAGTTTGAGCACTATGAATTGCTGATCGACGAGGCCGTGAACCTGCCCGTTTCGGCGTTCGACAGCCGCCTGACCCCCACCTGGGACCTCTTGAAACAACCCAGCCGCGAAAACTGGGCCGAACTGTCATGGCGTCTGGGCCTGGGCCTGGCCGGTATCAATTTACTGCTGCTGGCACTGGCCGTGTCTGCCGTCAACCCGCGAGTCGGGCGCAGCTACCACCTGGGACTGGCCTTGTTCGTCTTTGTGGCTTACTACAACATGCTCAACGTCGGTCAAAGCTGGATCAGCACCGGACGCTACAACTTTGTGTCTTTCATGCTGGCATTGCACGGCGGTGTCTTCATGCTGTCCATGCTGTGGCTGTCCATCAGGCATTACAACTGGTCCTGGCGCTTCCTGCGCCCTGCCCGCGCCCACCAGGGGGCTGCATGAAAACGGTGCGCAGCTTGCTGCATGGCGAAATCATCCGGGCTGTGACTTTTGTCGCGACCGGATTTCTGGCCCTGTTTCTGTTTTTTGACGTTGTCGATGAACTGCAAAATCTGGCGCGCCTGGCCAGTCAGGGCTACAAACTGCAACACGCCTTGTTGTATGTGGCCCTGAAAACGCCCACGCACATTTATGAACTGCTCCCCATCTCGGTGCTGATTGGCTGCATTTTTGTCATGGCACGGCTGGCGCAAAGCTCTGAATTCACCATTTTGCGCACCGGTGGTTTGGCCCCCCTCAAGGCCTTGGGCACCTTGCTTCAACTCGGTCTGGTCTTTGTGCTGCTGACCTTCTTGATTGGCGATTACGCAGCGCCCTGGGCCGATCGCCAAGGCGTCCTGATCAAAGCCCAATTCCAAGGTAACCTGACCGTGGGCCAGACGGGGGCCTGGCTGAAAGAGCGGCAGGCCGACCGGCATTTCGCGGTGAACGTGCGCAGTTTCGACGGCATCAGCCACATGCAAAACGTGCGCATTCACGAATTCAACGAGGCCGGTCAGTTGCTGGCCATCACCTCGGCCGCCAAGGGCGAGATCAGACCCGGTGTGTGGCAATTGCAACAGGCCGAAGAAAAATCCATCCGCCCCACAGGCGCGCCAGCCGCCTTGCGATACAGCGCGCAAAAGCACGCCAGCCTCGACTGGCCCACCGAGATCAGCGCCGACATGGTCGCCGCCGCTGTGCTCAGCCCCGAGCGCATGCGCACCTGGGAGCTGTTCAATTACATGCGCCATTTGTCCAGCAACAACCAAAACGCACAGCGCTACGAAATCGAGTTCTGGCGCAAGGTGTTTTACCCCCTGAGTTGCCTGGTCATGCTGGTCATGGCCCTGCCATTCGCCTACCTGCACTTTCGCTCGGGCCAGATCGCCGGGCATGTCTTTGGCGGCGTCCTTGCGGGCATCAGCTTTTCCCTGTTGAACAACCTCTTCAGTTTTGCGGGCAACTTGCAAAACTGGCAACCCTGGCTGACCGCTGCGGCCCCGGCCTTGATCTACAGCGCGATTTCCCTGCTGGGTTTTTGGTGGATGGTGTTACGGCAATGACGACCCACTTGAACCCCCAGACGGGCGTGATTCTTTTTGCCCATGGCTCCCGCGACCCGCTTTGGCGCTTGCCCATCGATGCGGTGGCCCAGCAAATGACCCAGCGTTGGCCCGACCTGAGCGTGGCCTGCGCGTTTCTGGAACTGACCACGCCCGACTTGGCCAACACGGTCGACGCCATGATGATGCAAGGAAAAACGCATTTGCGCATCGTGCCCATGTTTTTGGGCGTGGGCCGACACGCCCGGGAAGACTTGCCCCAATTGGTCAACGACTTGATCGCGGCTTACCCCCAAATGCATTTTGAATTGCTGCCCTCGATTGGCGAACACCCGGCCATGACCCAGCTCATGGCCGAGATTGCCGCAGGCCAGGCCGCTGCGCCATAGACCCATAAAGCATAATGATGCAAGTCAATATGGCATTTAAAGCATGAACCTGCACCAATTTCGCTTTGTCCAAGAAGCTGCCCGCCGCAACCTGAACCTGACGGAAACGGCCAAGGCATTGCACACCTCGCAGCCCGGCGTGTCCAAAGCCATCATCGAGCTGGAAGAAGAACTGGGCATCGAAATTTTTGCCCGCCACGGCAAACGCCTCAAGCGCATCACCGAACCTGGCCAGCACGTGCTGCACAGCATCGAAGTCATCCTGCGCGAAGTCACCAACCTGCGCAAGATTGGCGACCAATACAGTGCCCAGGACAGTGGCACCCTGTCGATCGCCACCACCCACACCCAGGCGCGCTACGTGCTGCCCATTCCGGTGGCCAAACTGCGCGAAAAATACCCCAAGGTCAACATCAGCTTGCACCAGGGCGCACCCGACCAGGTGGCCCAAATGCTGCTTCAGGATGTGGCCGAAATCGGCATCGCCACCGAATCGCTGTCAGCCTACGAAGAGCTGGTGACGCTGCCCTGTTATGAATGGCAACACGTGTTGGTCTTGCCGCTGGACCATCCTCTGGCCAAAAAAGAGCACCTGTCGCTGGAAGACATCGCCAACGAAGCCCTCATCACCTACCACCCCTCGTTCACGGGCCGTGGGCGCATTGACCAGGCTTTTGCGGCCAAGAAACTGCACCCCCGCATCGCATTGGAAGCCATCGACTCGGATGTGATCAAGACCTATGTGCGCCTGGGTTTGGGCATTGGCATCGTGGCCGAAATGGCCGTCAAAGACGACCCTGTGAAAGACCTGGCGGTCCGCCCCTTGGGCCACTTGCTGGGCATGAACGTGGCGCGCGTGGCCTTCAAACGCGGGGCCTATCTGCGCCACTTTGTCTACCATTTCGCCGAATTGCTGAGTGACCGCCTGACCGCACCGCTGATCACCAAAGCCATGAACGGGCACGTCAACGACTACGAACTCTGAGCGCCCCCGCGCCATTTTCTGAATCTCCCCATCGACACCACGCCATGAACGCTCGCACCCCCAGCCTCGTCTCCAAAGCACCCCATGTGGGCACCACCATCTTCACGGTCATGTCGGCCCTGGCCGCTGAAAAAAATGCCGTCAACCTGGGCCAGGGGTTTCCAGATTTTCCGTGTGACCCCAAGCTGCTCGATCTGGTGAACGACGCCATGCGGGAGGGCCTGAACCAGTACCCGCCCATGACCGGTGTGGCCCCGCTGCGTGAAGCCGTGTCGCGAAAAATTGAAACCCTGTACGGTCGCCGCTACGACCCGGCCAGCGAAATCACCGTCACCGCCGGCGCCACCCAGGCCATTCTCACCATCGTCCTGGCCATCGTGCATCCGGGTGATGAAGTCATCGTGCTCGAACCTTGCTATGACAGCTATGTGCCCAACATCGAACTGGCCGGCGGCGTGGTGGTGCGCGTGCCGCTCACGCCCGGCACTTTCCGGCCTGATTTCGACAAAATCCGCGCCGCCATCACCCCCCAAACCCGCGCCATCCTGATCAACTCGCCGCACAACCCCAGCGGCATGGTCTGGTCGCGGCAGGACATGCTCACGCTGCAAGAGATTCTGGCCCCCACCGACATCGTGCTCATCAGCGACGAGGTGTACGAACACATGGTGTACGCGCCCAACCAGCACTGGAGCGCTGCACATTTTGACGGCTTGGCCGCACGGGCCTTCATCGTGTCCAGCTTTGGCAAAACCTACCATGTGACGGGCTGGAAAGTGGGCACCGTGGCCGCGCCAGCGGCCTACACCGCCGAGTTCCGCAAGGTCCACCAGTTCAACGTGTTCTCGGTCAACACCCCCATGCAGCACGCCCTGGCCCGCTACATGGCCGACCCGAGGCCTTATCTGGAACTGCCTGCGTTTTACCAGCGCAAACGCGATCTGTTTCGCCAGGGGCTGGCGCAGACCCAATTCAGGTTGCTGCCCGGCGAAGGCACTTACTTTCAGAGCGTGGACATCTCCAGCCTGAAGGTCCCCGAGAAACACCTCAGTGAAGCCGACTTCTGCCAATGGCTGACCACCGAGATCGGCGTGGCTGCGATCCCGCTGTCGGCCTTTTACGGCAATGGCTTTGACCAAAAGGTCATCCGTTTTTGCTTTGCCAAGCAAGACGAGACGCTGCAACTGGCACTGCAGCGTCTGGCGCGGTTCTGAGGCCCAGCCTGCTGTTTGGCCGCAGGGGCGCCCCCCCTACAAAACCCGGGGCCCTTGGTCGGAGCGCGCCCCCGCGCGCGAATGCATTCGGCCGCAGGGGCGGCCTCCCACAAAGTCCACCGAACCTTGTGAAAGCGCGCGAACGGCCTCGCGCACTGCAGCTCAGTCGTCTTCCGCTGCGCTGATCTGAGGAAACAGGATTTCCGTGAAACCAAACCGGCTGAAATCGCGCACCCGCATCGGGTACAGCTTGCCGATCAGGTGGTCGCATTCGTGCTGCACCACGCGCGCATGAAAGCCATCCACCGTGCGGTCGATCGGCTGGCCTCTCTCGTCCACCCCGGTGTACCGGATACGCGACCAACGCGGCACCACCCCGCGCAAACCCGGCACCGACAGACAGCCTTCCCAGTCCTCTTCTTCATCGGGCCCCAGCGGCACGATGACCGGATTGATGAGCACGGTTTGGGGCACCAGCGGACGGTCAGGGTAACGCGGGTTGCGTGCAGCGCTGCCAAAAATCACCACCTGCAGATTGACCCCGATTTGCGGCGCGGCCAAGCCTGCCCCGTTGACGGCCGCCATGGTCTCGCGCATGTCGGCGATCAGGGCGTGCAACGCCGGCGTGTCAAACGCCTGCACCGGTTCGGCCATGCGCAACAAGCGCGCATCGCCCATTTTCAGAATGTCACGAAGGCTCATGGTTTTTCCCCCGTCAGCAGCAACGCCAGCCCGGCATCGTCCAGCACAGGCACGCCCAGCGCCTGGGCCTTGTCGAGCTTGCTGCCCGCCTCGGCCCCGGCCACCACATAGTGGGTTTTTTTGCTGACGGAGCCGGCCACTTTGGCGCCCAGGGCTTCGAGTTTTTCTTTGGCCTCATCGCGGCCCATGCTTTGCAGGGTGCCCGTCAGAACGACCGTGATGCCTGCCAACGGCATGTCGGTGGGGGCCAGCGCATCGCCTTCGGCCCAGGTGATGCCTGCATCGCGCAAGGCCTGCACCACGTCGCGGTTGTGCGCTTGCGCAAAAAAGGTGTGGATGCTGTGCGCCACCACCGGGCCCACGTCGGCCACTTGCAGCAACGCGTCTTCGCTGGCAACCATGATGGCGTCCAGCTGGCCAAAATGGCGGGCCAGTTCTTTGGCCGTGGCCTCGCCCACATGGCGGATACCCAGACTGAACAAAAAACGGCCTAAGGTGGTTTGTTTGGATTTTTCCAGCGCCTCCAGCAAGTTGACCGCCGACTTGTCGGCCATGCGGTCCATGTTTGCCAAGTCGGCCTGCTGCAGGCGATAAAGGTCTGCCAGCGTATGGACCTGACCTGAATCGACCAATTGGTCCACCAATTTGTCGCCCAGGCCCTCGATGTCCATGGCACGGCGGTGCGCGAAGTGCCAGATGGCTTGTTTGCGCTGGGCACTGCAAAACAGCCCGCCGGTGCAACGGTGATCGGCCTCGCCCTCTTCACGCTCGGCCAGGCTGCCACAGACCGGGCAGTGGGTCATCATGGTGAATGGGACAGCCTCGGGGGGCCGCTTGTCCAACACCACCGACACCACTTCGGGAATCACATCGCCCGCACGGCGCACGATGACGGTGTCCCCCACCCGCACGTCTTTGCGGCGTGCTTCCAGTTCGTTGTGCAGCGTGGCATTGGTCACCGTGACACCGCCCACAAACACAGGGGCCAGCTTGGCCACGGGCGTGAGTTTGCCGGTTCGGCCCACCTGCACATCGATGGCCTGCACGGTGGTCATCTCTTCTTGCGCCGGGTATTTGTGGGCCACGGCCCAGCGCGGCTCGCGGGTCACAAAGCCAAGGCGGGCTTGCAAGGCCAGGTCGTTGACTTTGTACACCACGCCGTCGATGTCGTAAGGCAAGGCATCGCGCTCGGCCGCCATGCGCTGGTGAAAAGCCACCAGACCCGCGGAGCCGTTCACACAGCTTGTTTGCTCAGCCACGGGAAAGCCCCAAACCTTGAGTTGCTGCAACATCTCAAAGTGCGTGGTCCACTGCGGGCCACCTTCGGTTGCCTGGGTGATGTCGCCCAGGCCGTACGCGAAAAAGCTCAAGGGGCGCTCGGCGGCAATGCCCGAGTCGAGCTGGCGCACCGCGCCAGCCGCGGCATTGCGCGGGTTCACAAAGGTTTTCTCACCCTTGGTGCCTGCGGCGATGCGCTGGCGCTGGCGCGCGTTCAGGGCTTCAAAATCGTCGCGGCGCATGTACACCTCGCCGCGCACCTCCAGCACGGCGGGCGCATCCAAAGGCAAGCGCAGCGGAATTTGCCCGATGGTGCGGATGTTGGCCGTGACTTCTTCACCGGTTTCGCCATCGCCCCGGGTGGCCGCCTGCACCAACACGCCGTTTTCGTAGCGCAGGCTCATGGCCAGACCGTCAAACTTGAGTTCGGCCACATACTGCACAGCGGGTTCGGACGCAGCCAGGCCCAGTTCTTTGCGGATGCGGGTGTCGAAGGCCTCGGCACCGCTGGCTTCGGTGTCGGTTTCGGTGCGGATGCTGAGCATGGGCACACGATGCTGAACGGCGGCAAAAGCGTCCAACACCTGGCCACCCACGCGCTGGGTGGGCGAGTCGGGCGTCAGCAACTCGGGGTGGGCCGACTCCAGCGCCTGCAAGGCGCGAAACAGGCGGTCGTATTCGGCATCGGGAACTTCGGGGGCGTCGAGCGTGTAGTACGCGTGCGCATGGTGGTGCAGACTGTCGCGCAACTGCGCTGCGCGCGCAGCCGGCGACTCGGGCTGGGCGGCCGCCTGCGTGGCAGGCCCGTCCGATGGCAAATCGCCAAACAAGTCCGGATGGGACATGGTCGCCAACCGTGCCGTCAGGAGAACAAGCGGCGGGCTTGCGGGGTGCCCGCCGACAGCTCACGCGCATCCAGGGCGTCATACAGCTGCTGCAGATCGCTGGCAATTTGGTCCAGCACATCGTCGCCCAAAATCTGCCCATTGCCGTCGGTCAGCACACCGTCCATGTGCTCGGCCAGCAAGCGGGCCACCTCGCGCAAGCGCTCAAAGGGCTGGTCTTCGCGGGCGATTTGCGGCACATCCAGGCTGAGCGAGAACTCGCGGATGGCCGACAGTGCCGGATCGTCCGCCATCGCGGCCTGGGTATCGAATGTCAAAGACAAGATGGGTGGCAAGCCCGCCACCGGGGAAGGCAAGACCATGCGGCCCGGAATCACCCCCGCCACAAAGCCCAGACGGGCGGCGTGTTGCTGGATGTAGCCAGGACTCCAGGCAGACGCACGCGTGCACAAGGTGAAGCTGAGCTGGGCATCGTGCGCACTGGCAAATTGGTCGAGTTCGCGCGCACGCGCCACTTCTTCGAGCATGTCGCTGAAGTTGGCCGCGCCCGCCACGGCGTCAGCAAAAGCCTGGGTTTTGACCACAAACTCGGAAAACTCGATGTTGTTGAGCGCACCGACACGGTTGGCCAGTTGAACGCCCGCCTGAAAGGCCGAGTAACGGTGACCGGCCGCCAAAGCTTCCCATTCACCGCTCACATCGCTGCAGCCTTCCACATGGAAAGGTTTGGTGCCCACACGGCGTGTCGCGGGCAAAGCCGCCAATGCGGCGTCACCGGAAACGGGGTGGTCCACCTCGATGGTGGCAATCACATCGATCAGGGCGTCGAGTTGCGGTTTGCGCTCGGGCTGGGGCAAGCTGGCGAAATCGTCGGTCAGGACGGGTTCTTTCTGCTCGGCGACATCGAGCGTGGGCTCAGTTGCGCCGCCCACGGGTTCGGTCTGCGGTTCGGCCTGCCTGGGCGCGCTCTTGCGCGATGTCCAGTAGTTGTAAATCACCACGGCACCCAGCGTGAGTGCGCCAATGCCAAACAAACTCAATTGCAATGAACTCATTGAATTCCACATCCATCAACACCCTCAGGCCACATCGGCCATAGACACTGCGGATTCCATGTCCACAGCCACAATGCGTGAAACACCCTGCTCCTGCATGGTCACACCAATCAACTGCTCGGCCATTTCCATGGCGATCTTGTTGTGGCTGATGAACAGGAACTGGGTCTCTTTGCCCATGCCCTTGACCAGCTTGGCGTAGCGTTCGGTGTTGGCGTCGTCCAGCGGCGCATCCACCTCGTCGAGCAAGCAAAACGGTGCAGGGTTGAGCTGGAAAATCGCAAACACCAGCGCGATCGCGGTCAGGGCTTTTTCGCCACCGGACAGCAGGTGGATCGTCTGGTTTTTCTTGCCGGGCGGCTGCGCCAGCACCTGCACGCCCGCGTCCAAAATTTCATCACCCGTCATGACCAGGCGGGCGTTGCCGCCGCCAAACAGCTCAGGGAACATGCGGCTGAAGTGCTCGTTGACAATCTTGAAAGTGCCGCCCAAGAGGTCGCGGGTTTCCGCGTCGATCTTCTTGATCGCATCTTCCAGCGTGTTCATGGCGTCGTTCAGGTCGGCGCACTGCGCGTCCAGGAACACCTTGCGCTCACGCGAGGTGGTCAGCTCGTCGAGCGCCGCCAGGTTGACCGGGCCCAAAGCGGTGATTTCGCGGTGGATGCGGTCGATCTCGCTTTGCAAACCCGTCACGCGCACCTGGCCGGTCTCGATGGACTGGGCCACGGCATCGAGGTCGGCCTGTGCATCGGCCAGCAATTGGGTGTATTGCTCCAGGCCCAGGCGGGCGGCTTGCTCTTTGAGCTGCAAGTCGGTGATGCGCTGGCGCAGCGGGTCCAGTTCGCGTTCAAAGCCAACACGGCGCTCATCGCTGGCGCGCAGTTTGGCCGTGAGGTCGTCGTAGGCACTGCGGCGGGCGCCCAAGGCTTGCTCGCGCTCAAGCTTGACGGCCAGCACGTTTTGCAGACCGGCTTGGGCCGCCGCATCGGTCAGGCGGCCCAGCTCGTCGCGGGCACGCTGCATTTCGGCATCGATGCTGGTGACTTGCTGTTGCGCGGTGGCAATGGTGCGCTGCAATTCGGCGCGGCGCGCGTCCAGGCTGCGTTGCGAGAACTGGGCTTCCTGGGCGCGGCGCTCTAGGCTGCGCTGCTGTTCGCGGCATTCGGCCAGTTTGCGCTCGGCCTCCATCACCCGTTCGTCCAGTTGGGCGTGGCGCTCCTGGGTGTCGGCCAGCTGCATGTCCAACTCTTCAAAGCGGGCTTCTGCGGTCACCCGGCGCTCTTGCAGTTCATCGAGCAAGGCCTCGACTTCGACCAGGTCGTTGCTGATCTGCTCGCTGCGGGCACGGGTTTGCGCCACCAGCTGCGACAGGCGCAAGGTTTCCACTTGCAATGCGTGCGTGCTGGACTGGCTCTCGCTGGCCTCGCGACGCACCGTGATCAGGCGCTGCGAAGCGTCTGCATAAGCGGCTTCGGCCCGCACCAAGGCGCTGCGGCTTTCTTCTGCAATCAGGGTCTGGGCGCGCTGCTGCTTTTCGAGGTTGTCGATGTCCTGGGCGCGGGCCAGCAAACCGGCTTGCTCGGAGTCCTGGGCATAAAACACCACGCTGTTCAACTCCACCGCGTGGCCCGCCTGCACCAACAAGGTCTCGCCGGCTTTGAGCTGGCTGCGCCAGGCCAGCGCATCTTCCATGCTGGGTGCCGTCAGGCAGCCTTGCAACCAATCGTTCAACAAGGCCAACAAACCGGCATCGGGGATGCGCAGGTAATCGGCCAGGGGACGGCAACCGCTGGGCAGGCCTGTGCGTGGCGTGGCGCTGGAGGCCAAGGGCGGGCTGAAAAACGACAACTTGGCGGGCGGTGCATCGCTGGCAAACGCGCGCACCATGTCCAAGCGCGAGACCTCCAACGCAGAAAGACGTTCGCGCAAGGCCGATTCCAGCGCGTTTTCCCAACCGGGTTCGATGTGGATGCGGCTCCACAGCCCCTCCAGCCCGTCCATGCCGTGTTTGGTCAGCCAGGGTTGGAGCTTGCCGTCGGTGCGCACTTTCTCTTGCAAGGCCTTGAGCGCATCAATGCGGGCGCTCAAATCGGCCAGGCGCGCAGACTCTGCGTTGACGGCCTGTTGGCGTTCGCGGCGCTCTTCGTCCAGCGCGGGCACTTGGTCTTGCAACTCGTGCAGGCGCGCCTCCGACTCGGCCGACAAGGCTTGTGCGGCGTCCAGTTGTTCTTGTAAGCCGTGCAGCCGGGCTTCATCGGGAGCGGCCAGGGCGTTGCGGTCGGTCAGCAGGCGCTCGCGACGCTGGTCCAGCTGGCGCGATTGTTCTTCGACGTTGCGCTGGTCTGCGGCCAGCACACCGATTTGCTGCTGCACCTGCACCACGCTGGCACGCTGGGCATTGGCGTCGTTTTGCGCTTTGCGCAGGGCTTCTTCCAGATCGGGCAAGGCCATGGCTTGGTCTTCCACCTGCGCCGCCAGCGTCATGCTCTGGTCTTCGGCCATCGCGGCTTGTTCGGCCAGGGTTTCCAGCTCGGCTTGCGCGTCGTCGCTGCGGGTCCCCCACTGGGCGGTTTGCTCGACCAGTTGCTGCAGGCGCTGTTCAGCGCGCTGGCGGCCTTCGACCACGAAACGGATTTCGGCCTCCAGGCGGCCCACTTCGGCACTGGCTTCGTACAAAGCGCCCTGAGCCTGGTTGACCTGATCGCCCGCCGCGTAGTGCGCCTGACGGATGGTCTCCAGATCGGCCTCAACGTGGCGCAAGTCGGCCATGCGCGACTCGAGTGCGTTGACCGCCTGGTCCACGTCCGCCTTCATGCGGCCTTGGTCGGTCTCGGCGTCACGGCGCTTCAGAAACCACAACTGGTGCTGCTTGAGCGTGCTGTCGGCCTGCAAGGTGTTGTAGCGGTGCGCGACCTCGGCTTGCTTTTCCAGCTTTTCCAGATTGGCGTTCAGCTCACGCAGGATGTCGTCCACCCGGGTCAGGTTTTCACGCGTGTCGGACAGGCGGTTTTCGGTCTCGCGGCGCCGCTCTTTGTATTTGGAGACGCCCGCGGCTTCTTCGAGGAACAGGCGCAGCTCTTCAGGGCGCGACTCGATGATGCGGCTGATGGTGCCCTGGCCGATAATGGCGTAGGCGCGCGGGCCCAGGCCGGTGCCCAAGAACACGTCTTGCACGTCGCGCCGGCGCACCGGCTGGTTGTTGATGTAGTAGCTGCTGTTGCCGTCGCGCGTCAGCACGCGCTTGACGGCGATCTCAGCAAACTGGCCCCATTGGCCACCGGCGCGGTGGTCTTCATTGCTGAACACCAATTCCACGCTGGCGCGGCTGGCCGGTTTGCGCGTGGTGGTGCCGTTGAAAATCACATCCTGCATGGACTCGCCGCGCAGCTCGGACGCTTTGGATTCACCCAGCACCCAGCGCACCGCATCCATGATGTTGGATTTGCCGCAACCGTTCGGCCCGACCACGCCCACCAGCTGCCCAGGCAGCAAGAAGTTGGTCGGTTCGGCAAACGATTTAAAGCCTGAAAGCTTGATGGAATTGAGACGCACGGCGGTCAGGACAATCTAAAAAGAGAATACGAAATGACGACCGTTTGGCCTGGCCACCTCGTGCAAAAAGCCTGAAGGCAGGCGATTCGAACAGTCTTCAATATTAACCCAGCAGGCCCGCCCGGATGATCCCGGATAATCAAGGCATGAATCCCCTTCTTGCCAAGCTGCAGCCCTATCCTTTTGAACGGCTGAAACAACTGTTTTCGGGTGTCACGCCCAACCCCGCGCTCAAACCCATCAGCCTGGGCATCGGCGAGCCCAAACACGCCACACCCGCCTTCATCCAGGAAGCCTTGAAAGCCGCGGTCGCCACCGGTTTGTCGGCCTATCCCGCCACCGCAGGCGAGCCCGCCTTGCGCCAGGCCTGCGCCACCTGGCTGCAAACCCGTTACCAGCTGACGCTGGACGCGGCCACCCAGGTGCTGCCGGTCAACGGCTCGCGTGAAGCGCTGTTTGCACTGACGCAAACCGTGATCGACCCGACCCGTCCCGGCGCCACGGTGGTCAGCCCCAACCCGTTCTACCAAATCTACGAAGGCGCGGCCTTGTTGTCCGGGGCCACCCCGTATTACGTGCCCAGCGACCCGGCGCGCAACTTTGCCAACGACTGGGACAGCGTGCCCGCCGAAGTCTGGGCACGCACGCAACTGCTGTTTGTCTGCTCGCCCGGCAACCCCACCGGCGCGGTGATGCCTTTGCCGGAATGGGAAAAGTTGTTTGCCCTGTCGGACCAGCACGGCTTCGTGATCGCCTCCGACGAGTGCTACAGCGAGATTTATTTCCGCGACGAAGCCCCCTTGAGCGGCCTGGAAGCCGCGCACCAGCTGGGCCGTACCGACTTCAAGCGCCTGATCGCGTTCACCAGCCTCAGTAAGCGCAGCAATGTGCCGGGTCTGCGCAGCGGTTTCGTGGCGGGCGATGCGGCCATCCTCAAACAGTTTTTGCTCTACCGCACCTACCACGGCAGCGCCATGAGCCCGGTGGTGCAAGCCGCCAGCATCGCCGCCTGGGGCGACGAGACCCATGTGCTGGACAACCGCAACCAGTACCGCACCAAGTTCGCCCAGGTCACGCCCGTGCTGGCCGAGGTGCTGGACGTCAAACTGCCCGACGCCAGTTTTTACCTGTGGGCCGGTGTGCCCGCAGGATGGCAGGGTGACGACGCCGCGTTTGCCCAAGCGCTGTACGCCGCCGAAAGCGTGACGGTGCTGCCTGGCAGCTACCTGGCCCGCGACTTCCATGGCAGCAACCCCGGTCGGGGCCGCATCCGCATGGCGCTGGTGGCCGAGACCGCCGAATGTCTGGAAGCCGCGCAGCGCATCGCCCGTTTTGTACGCGCCCACCCGCACAAGGCCTGAACATGAGCACCTGCCACGACACCCTTCGCCTGGCCGAACAATTGATCGCCAAACCGTCCGTCACCCCCGACGACGCGGGCTGCATGGACCTGATCACCGACGCCCTGAAGCCACTGGGCTTTGTCTGCGAATACATGGATTCCGGCCCCGACACCTTCCGCGTGCGCAACCTTTGGGCCAAGCGCGCAGGCCGTTCGGGCCAGACCCTGGCCTTTGCAGGCCACACCGATGTGGTGCCCACCGGGCCACTGACCCAATGGGACAGCGATCCGTTCACCCCGACACACCGCAATGGCCAGTTGTTTGGCCGGGGCGCCAGCGACATGAAAACCTCGCTGGCCGCGATGGTCGTGGCCGTGCAGGAGTTCCTGGCCGCCCACCCCGACCCCGCCCTGGGCATCGCTTTTTTGCTGACCAGTGACGAAGAAGGCCCGGCCCTGGACGGCTCGGTGGTCGTCTGCGAACGACTTCAGGCCCGTGGTGATGCGCCTCAGTTCTGCATCGTGGGCGAGCCCACATCGGTGCAACAAACCGGCGACATGATCAAGAACGGCCGACGCGGCACGATGAGCGGCCAACTCACCGTGCATGGCGTGCAAGGCCACATCGCCTACCCGCACCTGGCCGACAACCCGATCCACCGCTTGGCCCCTGCGCTGGCCAAACTTGTCGCCATCCGTTGGGACGAAGGCAACGCCTTCTTCCCGCCCACCAGCTGGCAAGTCAGCAACATCCACGCCGGCACGGGCGCGGGCAACGTGATCCCGGGCGACTGCGTGGTCGATTTCAACTTCCGCTTTTGCACCGAATCCACGCCCGAGAGCCTGCAGCAACGTCTCACCACAGTGCTGGACCAGCATGGCCTGAAATACACACTGCAGTGGACCGTGGGCGGTCTGCCGTTTTTGACCACGCCCGGCACGCTGGTGGACGCGGTACAGCGCGCCATCACCGACGAAACGGGCCTGACCACGGAACTCTCCACCACCGGCGGCACCAGCGACGGCCGGTTCATCGCAAAAATTTGCCCACAGGTGATCGAGTTCGGACCGCCCAACGCGACCATCCACAAGGTGAATGAGCATGTGGTGCTGAGTGACATCGCGCCACTCAAGGCGATCTATCGGCGGACGTTGGAAAACTTGGAAGAGAAAATCGGGTAAGCCCAGACATATTGGTCACGCAACCATCTCGAAACTTGGCATCGACTCCTGATTACTTGGATAGCCGTAACGACGGTGACGTGCACGCTCAGGCATCAGAGATGATTGACCAAATCAGGGCGGAAACTCATTGACAGATTCTGTTTTACAGAACACAATCCCGCATGATTCGCTCATTTTTCTGCATCGACACTGAAGCACTGTTTCGCAGTCGCCCAGTCCCACGATTCAAAAACATTGAGCGCGTGGCCAGACGCAAACTACTTCAGTTGCATGCAGCCATTGATTTAAAAAGCTTGCGCATCCCTCCTGGCAACCAGCTGGAAGCCTTGAAAGGTGATCGAAAAGGCCAACACAGCATTCGCATCAACGATCAATGGCGCATCTGCTTTGCGTGGCACGACGACGGTGCCTATCGGGTCGAGATCGTGGACTATCACTGAGAGCTCATCATGGCAAAACTACTTGACGAAATTCACCCCGGCGAAATCCTGCTGGAAGACTTCATGAAACCCATGGGCATCACCGCACGCCAATTGGCCGCAGATACAGATGTCCCCCCTAGTCGCATCAGCGATGTGGTCAATGGCAAGCGCCCCATCACTGCCGACACGGCCCTGCGCCTGGGGCTGTTCTTCGACATGGAACCACGCTATTGGCTTAACCTGCAAACCGAATACGACATGCGTGTGACCGCCCGCACCCAACTGAACAAAATTTCCCCGAGGATTCGTGTGTTTCAGAAACAAGAAGCAACACAGCACCCATGACCCTCGCCCAACTCATCACCCAAGCCACACAACGCCTGACCGAATCCGGCGTGGCCTTTGGCCATGGCACCCAAAGCGCTTTTGACGAAGCCGTCTGGCTGGTGCTGTGGCGGCTGGGCCTGCCGCTGGACACCGATCTGGACGAAGAGGCCGATTCGGCCGTGACGCCTGAACAGCAAACGGCTTGTGCGGCGCTGATCGAAGAGCGCATCACCATGCGCAAGCCCGCCGCCTACCTGACGCAAGAAGCCTGGTTGCAGGGCGTGTCGTTTTACATCGATGAGCGCGCCATCGTGCCACGCAGCCTGATTGCCGAGGTGCTGGCCGACGGCACCATTGACGCCTGGCTGAGCGACCAGACCACCCGCGTGCTGGACCTGTGCACCGGCAACGGCAGCCTGGCCGTGCTGGCGGCACTGGCCTGGCCCGAAGTCCATGTCACCGGCGCCGACATTTCTGACGATGCGCTGGCGGTGGCGGCCATCAACGTCGAGCGCCATGGTCTGCAAGAGCGCGTGGTGCTGGTGCACAGCGATGGTTTGTCTGCCCTGCCGGGGCCGTTTGACTTGGTCTTGTGCAACCCGCCTTATGTGTGCCAGGCCAGCATGGATGCGTTGCCACCCGAGTTCCGCGCCGAGCCCGAACTGGCCCTGGACGGTGGCACCGACGGCATGGACTTTGTGCGCCAACTCTTGAAAGACGCGCCATCCCGCATGAGCGAACACGCCGTGCTGGTGCTGGAAATCGGCAACGAATGCGCGCACTTTGAAGCGGCCTTTCCTGAACTGGAAGTCGCCTGGCTGGACACCAGCGCAGGCGAAGACCAGGTCTTGCTGATCACGCGCGACGCTCTGCTCAGCCTCTGAACGCCATGCCCGCGTGTGCGGGCATGACATCGCATCCCGTTGCAACGACAAAAACGGCCTCTTTCAGCCAAGCACCACTGCTGCTTCTGCCGCATCGGCGAAAATAGCGGGTTGCGACTTTGCAAAGTCAGCCCCCGTGCTGCGCCTGCGCCTTTCCCCCGGCTCCGTTCCGGACACTGCTTTTTCCATGATCAACCTCAAAAACGTCACCCTCCGCCGCGGCACCAAAGTCCTGCTCGACCAAGCCTCGGTCACACTCAACCCCGGAGAAAAAGTCGGTCTGGTGGGGCGCAACGGCGCAGGCAAATCCACCTTGTTTGCCCTGTTCAACGGCACCTTGCACGAGGACGGCGGCGACTTCGACATGCCCCGCAGCTGGCGCATGGCGCAAGTGGCCCAAAACATGCCCGAGACCGACCAGCCCGCCGCCGAGTTTGTGCTGGAAGGCGACACGCGGTTGGCCGAATTGCGCCAGTGCCTGGTGGCCGCCGAAGCCAGTGGCGATGGCATGGAGATGGCGCACGTTTACACCGACCTGGCCGATGCGGGCGACCACGATGCACTGCCCCGCGCCGAAGCGCTGATTTTGGGTCTGGGCTTTCGGGTGGATGAACTCAACCAGCCGGTGAACAGTTTTTCGGGTGGCTGGCGCATGCGCTTGCAGCTGGCCCGGGCGCTGATGTGTCCGTCTGACATCTTGCTGCTGGACGAGCCAACCAACCACCTGGACCTGGACGCCCTGGTCTGGCTGGAAGCCTGGCTGCAGCGCTACGCGGGCACCATGATCGTGATCAGCCATGACCGCGAATTTCTCGATGCGGTGACCGATGTCACCTTGCACATTGACCACGCCAAACTGACCCGTTATGGCGGCAACTACAGCGCGTTTGAAATCTTGCGCGCGCAGCAGATGGAGCTGCAACAGGCCTCTTTTGCCAAGCAGCAAGACAAGATCGCCCACCTGCAAAAGTTCATCAACCGCTTCAAGGCCCAGGCCAGCAAGGCCAAGCAGGCGCAAAGCCGGGTCAAAGCGCTGGAGCGCATGGAAAAGGTGGCCCCGCTGCTGGCCGACGCGGAATTCACGTTTGGCTTCAAAGAGCCCAACAACCTGCCCAACCCGATGCTGGCCATCAGCGAGGCGAGCTTCGGCTACACCGTGGACGATGCCCCCAAAGCCATCTTGCAAGGGGTCAGCAAATCCGTTCTGGCCGGCCAACGCATCGGCATTTTGGGCGCCAACGGTCAGGGCAAATCGACCCTGGTCAAAACCATCGCCCGCACCATGCCATTGCTGGCGGGCACGCTGACCGAAGGCAAGGGCCTGAACATCGGCTACTTTGCCCAGCAGGAACTGGATGTGCTGCACCCGCAGGACAACCCGCTGGAACACATGATCCGCCTGGCCAAAGAGCTGGGGCCCAACAGTGGTGAGCCCAGCCGCGAACAGGATCTGCGCAATTACCTGGGCACCTTCAACTTCAGCGGCGACATGGTCAAGCAGGCCGTGGGCACCATGAGTGGCGGCGAAAAAGCCCGCTTGGTGCTGGCCATGATCGTGTGGCAGCGCCCCAACTTGCTGCTGCTGGACGAGCCCACCAACCACCTGGACCTGGCCACGCGCGAAGCACTGTCGATGGCACTCAACGAGTTCGAAGGCACCGTCATGCTGGTCAGCCACGACCGCGCTTTGCTGCGTGCCGTGTGTGATGAGTTCTGGATGGTGGGCCGGGGCAAGGTCGAACCGTTTGACGGCGACCTGGACGATTACCAGCGCTACCTGCTCGACGAATCCAAACGTCTGCGCGAATTGGCCAAGAACTCGGCCAAAGATGCGTCCAAAGATGTGGCAGCCAACACCCCCTCGCTACCCACCGAAGTGGTCGTGGTGGTCGCACCTGCCGCCGCAGCTGCACCAGCGCCTGCGGTCAGCAGCGGCGAGCAACGCAAGATGGATGCGCTGCGCCGTCAGCAAATGGCCGCACAAACCCGCCCTTTGAAAAAAGAGCTGGAGCAAAACGAGCAGCGCATGGCCGCGATTGAAAAAGAAAAGAGCGCGCTGGAACAGCAACTGAGCACGCCGCTTTCACCTGCAGAAATTGCCGAAGCCGGTCGCCGCCTGAAAGCGCTGACCGATGAAGTGGCTGTGTTGGAAGAGCGCTGGCTGGAATTGACAGCGCAGCTGGAAGAAACCACCTGATCCGCGAAAGACAGGTCGGGTGCATTGGGGTAGGTCGGCACCTTCAGGTCCGACATGGTTCGCCTCGGCTCAGGCAACATGTCGGGGCTGAAGCCTCCGACCTACAAAAGACCAAGCTTCTGTTTCCCGCAGATCCTCAACCGCCCACCACAGACCAGCCCGCACGCTGGTCTGCTTTGTTGTTTTCATACTCCCAGGCGGTGCCGCAGCGGTCGCAGCGGTAGCGCGTGATGGTGACCTGGCCTGATGTGCGCGGCTCCTTGCGGTTGGCCCCTTGCACCAACTCGGCATGCCCTGGCGCACGACGCCAGTTGCGCTGAATGCCTGCGCACGGCTCACACAACACCATCTTGTTCAATTCATTTTGGCGATTCAAGTCGATGGTCATCGGGGGCCTCTCTGGGTGGGATCAGGTGCACGCAACGCGCGCCCATGAAAAAAGCACTTTGTACCGAAATACAAAGTGCTTTTTTGCTTTTTTCTGGTGGGACCAGCGGGGGTCGAACCCACGACAAACGGATTAAAAGTCCGCTGCTCTACCAACTGAGCTATGGTCCCTTTGCTGCAGTAGCAGTGCACTGCAGCAAGACTCAAATTATAGCGTTGTTTTTTGGCCTTCCGAGTCCAGTAGCCAAAAAATTCAAAATTTCCGATGCAGCACACATGCCGAAAGTCGCGGTCACACTGACCACCGATCCATAGCCGTGGCAATTGAGCGAACCATCGCCTGCAATGGCACATGACGCATCGGGCGGCGCAACGGCTTCACGGCTGAACACGCCTTGAATGCCGATGCGCTTGTCGCCCTTGGCTGCACCGTGGTGCTTGCGCAAACGGTAGCGCATTTGCGCCAGCAAAGGGTCGTGGGTGATCTTGGACAAATCTTCGATGTCCACCTTGTGCGCCAAACGCTTGCCGCCTGCCGCGCCCACGGTGATGAAACCCACCTTGTTGTCCAACGCCCATTGGGCCATGGCCACTTTGGCCTTGACCTGGTCACACGCATCGATCACCGCATCAGGCAAACAAGGCAAGACACCAGGCCAATTTTCCGGGCTGACGAATTCATCCACCGCATCGACCTGGCATTCGGGGTGGATCAAGGCAATGCGCTCGCGCATGGCCTCGACCTTGGCTTGCCCTGTTGTGCTGGTCAGCGCGTGGATCTGGCGGTTGATGTTGGACTCGGCAATGTGGTCCATGTCGATCAAGGTCAACCGGGCCACGCCACTGCGGGCCAAGGCTTCGGCGACCCATGAGCCCACACCGCCAATGCCCACCACCACCACATGCGCCTGCCTTATGTGCTGTGCGCCCTGCACACCATACAAACGCTGCAGGCCACCAAAGCGGCGCTCTTCACTGGATTCTTGCATCGGCGCCCCGTTCATGCTTCTGCCTGCGCACGGTGCAACTGCCACTGCAACACCGCCACCGCGCCCAGCACCATGCCCAAGGTGGCGATGAAACTGCCCAGACTGAGAGTGGACAAACCCGACAGGCCCTGCCCAACGCTGCAGCCCAAGGCCATGACGCCACCCATGCCCATCAAGGTGCCGCCCAGCAAATGCCGCGTCAAATCAGAAGTCTGTGTAAACCCGTCCCATCGGAACGTGCCCTGCAGCAAGGCGCTGCCCAAAGCCCCTGCCAGCAAGCCCAGCACGACGGCCATGCCCAAGGTCACGCGTTTGCTGCCATCGCTGAAGTACATGAAAGCGTCCCACCAATAGGCCACGGGCGCGGTCAAACTCATGGACTCCATGCGCCCACTGGCGGTGGCCAGAAAAACAGGCTCCAGCGTTTCGGGGTGCTCGGGCACAAAACCCCCAACACCGCTGACCCACCAAAGCGCCACCACCACGGCACCCATCCCCACGCCCGACAAGACAAAAGACCAGGCCATGGGCTGACGGTCCTTGAAAATCCAAAACAGCAACAAGCCCGAAACCACACACGCCGAGATCAACCAGGACAGGGACAGTGCCCAACCGCTGGCACTGGCCAGCCATTGCCCCACAAACGGACCGGGCCCCGTGCCCAGGGTCACCTGGTCCATGGCGTTCACCCGCCACACGGCGGTCAAACCTCGCATGGTGGCCAATGCAGAGATACCCATGGCCATCAAAACCACCAGCGACTTCAGGTTGCCCGCCCCCAGACGGATCAAGGACTTGCTGGGACAGCCGGAGCTCAGCACCATGCCCGCGCCAAAGAGCAAGCCGCCCGACAACAAGGAGAGCCAGGTCAGTTGGCTGCTGGCGTAAATGGTGTTGAGCGGGCTGATCCAGCCGGACCAAGCCATCAGACCAAAACCGCCCATGGCCACAGCCACGGCCAAAGCCCATTGCTTGGCGCGCGTGTGGTCGCCCATGATGACCCAGTCACTGATGGCCCCCATGGTGCAGAAATGGCTGCGGTGAATCAGCACACCGGCCATGCTGGCCAGCAAGAACGTCAGCCCCAGAACCGTGTGTGTTTGAAGCTGCAGTTGCGCGAGCGTGATCACCCCAAGGCCCTGGCGGTCAACGCAGACGCGCCAGACGGTCGCGTGCCGTGGCCGCAGTTTCAGACGCCGGATAGTTCTTGACCAACTCGTCGAGCGTTTTGCGGGCCCCTTTGAGGTCCTTCAATTCGATCTGCACATTGGAAATGGCCAGCATGGCTTCCGGCGCACGGGGATGCGCTGGTGAAGACTTCAGCATTTGCTGAAAATTCGCCATCGACTCCTTGTAGTCCTTGTTGGCATATTGGGCATTGCCCAGCCAGAACAGGGCCGAAGGTGCATAGCCACTTTTGAAGTACCGCTGAACGAAATGCCCCAGCGCCGACTGGGCCGCCACAAAGTCCCCCTTGCGGAAGGTGTCCATGGCCGCATCGTAGTCGCGCTTTTCAGCCGGCTCGGCCAAGAATTCGGCACCATCGACCGAGACCTTCAGGGGCTCAAAACGGCGCAGACGCTCGTCCATGCCGCTGACCACGTCTTTTTGGCGCATTTGAACTTCAGACACGTCACGGGCCAATTGCTCTTGCGCACCCCGGCTTTGCGACAACTCGGCTTTCACACCATCGATCTGGCCCTGCAAATCCAGCAAGGACCGGCGCAACTGGGCATTCTCTTCCCCCAGGGCTTTGATGACCGTGTTCGATTGCTCCACGCGTTGACGCAAGTCCAGAATGGCCTTGCGTGCTTCGTCATCCTCAAAAAGCGCCGCCTGCGCCGTGCCCAGCCAACCGGACAGCGCCCACACCAAAGCCCATCGCGACCATGCCAGGCCTGAAACCACGCGCGTGCTCATGGCGTTCAGTACCGGATTTCAACGCGGCGGTTTTTCGCCAGGTCGGCTTCAGAGGTACCTTGTGCTGCGGGTTTTTCTTTGCCATAGCTGACCGCTTCAAGCTGGCTCTCGGACACACCGGACAAGCTCAGCGCCTGACGCACGGCTTCTGCACGCTTTTGGCCCAGCGCCAGGTTGTACTCGCGGCCACCACGCTCATCGGTGTGGCCTTCCAGATTGGCTTTGCGCTGCTTGTTCGCCTGCAAGAAACGGGCATGGCTTTCGATCACCGGGCGGGCTTCGGCACGCACGACGAAACTGTCGTAATCAAAATAGACCACGTGCGCCACGCCAGCAGGACCGATCCCCGAAGCGGACTTGTCCACGGTCACGCCGGCCACGCCGGTTTGCGCGCCGCTGGTGTTGCTGTCAATGCCTTGGGTCGTTGCACCCGACGATGTGGCCGACTTGTCTTCAACAGGCACGTCGTCCAGTTTCACACCGGATGCGCAACCTGCCAAAAGCGCTGTAAACAACAAACTGGCCAAAAATTTCTTCGTCATGATTTACCTCGTCAATTAAAAAGTGAATAGCCTAAATATCATTTGCGGAGCGGGCCCCAATGGGGTTCCCGGATGTCTCCGCCCTGCCCGGCCAAGCGGGCTTTGATGCGCCCGTCCAGGGTGGTGGTCATCAAGGACTCACGGCCCTGGAAAAGGGTGGCATAGACCAGCATGCGGCTGTTGGGGGCAAAGCTGGGGCGTTCGTCGGCCGATGTGTCGGTCAGCGCCGTGACCTGACCAGAGGCCAACTCGATCACATGCACACGAAAACCACCGCCCACGCGCGAGACATAAGCCAGCCACCGGCCATCGGGACTGACCGCAGGCGAGATATTGTAAGTACCCGAAAAAGTCACGCGTTCGGCCGGTCCGCCCTGTGCAGGCATGCGGTAAATCTGTGGGCTACCGCCTCGGTCGCTGACAAAAAACAAGGTACTGCCATCGGGCGAAAAAGCGGGCTCGGTGTTGATGCCACCCGACGTGGTCAAGCGGCGCGGCTCGCCACCACCCAGATCGATCCGGAAAAGCTGCGAGCCGCCATCGCGGCTGAGCGTTGCGGCCAACGACTTGCCATCGGCGCTCCATGCGGGCGCGCTGTTGGAGCCTTTGAAGTTGGCCACTGGCCGACGCTGTCCTGTGGCCAGTTCATGCACATACACCACCGGCTTGCGCAATTCAAACGACACATACGCCAGATGCGTGCCGCTGGGGGACCAGGAGGGAGAAATGATGGGCTCTGGGCTGCTAAGTGCTGACTGAGCACCTTCACCATCGGAGTCAGCGATCCACAAAGAGTAACGGCCACCCGCCTTGGTCACATAGCTGATGCGCGAGGCAAAAGCACCTGGGGTACCGGTCAGCTGCAGGTAAACCCAATCCGCGATGCGGTGCGCCGACAAGCGCAATTCGGCAGCCGAAACAGTGTCCCTGAAATCGCCCTTGTCCTGGCCTTTGACCACATCCCACAGGCGGGCGCGCACATCAAAACGGCCATCGGCTAAACGGGTCACCGAGCCCGCCAGCAAGGCCTCGGCCGACAATTGCCGCCAAGTGGACCAATCGGGTCGGCTCATCTCGTCCATCACCGCCGTCCCGGCGGCCAGCCCCTTGAACTGGCCACTGCGTTCCAGATCGGCTTGCACGATGCTGGCCAGTTTTTGCGGCGCTGCCGCTTCGCCTTTGAAAGGGGCCATCACCACAGGCACCTGGGTCATGCCCACACCCGTCACTTCGACACGAAACTGCGCCCAAGCGGGTGAAACCACCACGCTCAAAACCAGCCATTTCAAAAGCCAGGGCAGCAGGCCAATGCGCAAAAAATCAAGCTTCATGGGGGTGTGGTGATCGTTGAAATCGCGGAAGCCGTGATCGTACACCGTAGAAATGACTTTTCAGCCCCCGTGCCAGTGGCCCTACTTACAATCTGGGGCATGAGCCAGACCCCTTCTTCCTTCGCGCCTCCATCCAGCATGAGGGACCGGTTGCGGCGGCTGGTGCCCTATTTCGCCATCCAGCGCGGCATTTGGGCGGTGGCCATTTTGGCGACCTTGATGGCCGCCTTGACCGAGCCCATGATCCCGGCCTTGTTCCAGCCCTTGTTGGACAAGGGTTTCGCAGAAAACAAGTTGCCTTTGTGGGCCATCCCGGCCGCGGTGGTGGGGCTGTTCACGGTGCGTGGCCTGGCCAACTTCATTGCGCAATACGCCTTGTCCAGGCTGACCAACGACGGGATGGAGAAACTCCGGTTCCAGCTTTTTTCGCAACTCATGAAGGCCGATCTGTCCTTGTTCAGCAAGCAATCGGCCAGCGCCCTGTCGAACACCATTGTTTACGAAGTCCAGACGGGTGCCTCGCAGTTGGTTTCGGCCGTCATCGCGCTGGCGCGTGACGGCTTCACGCTGGTGGCCTTGCTGGGTTATCTGATGTGGCTGAACTGGAAGCTCACCTTGGTGGTGTTCACCGTGGCCCCGGGCTTGAGCTGGATCATGAAGGCACTGTCGCGCCGCCTTTACAAATTGACCAAAGAGAGCCAAAGCGCCACCGATGACCTGGCTTATGTGGTCGAAGAAAACGTCTTGGCCCACCGGGTGGTGCGCCTGCAAGGGGGACAAGCACACCAAATCGCGCGTTTTGGCCAACTGGCCCAGGTGCTGCGTCGCCTGGCCCTGAAAACCACGGTGGCCTCGGCCGCCATGACACCGTTGACGCAAGTCATGGCCGCTTTGTCTTTGTCCATGGTGCTGGTCATTGCGCTGTACCAAAGTCAAAACGGCGCATCGGGTGCGACGGTGGGGGGCTTTGTGGCCTTCATCACCGCCATGCTGATGCTGGTGGCCCCCATCAAGCGTCTGGCCGAAATCTCCAACCCCATCACCCGCGGATTGGCCGCGCTGGAACGAGGTCTGGCTTTGTTGCACGAGGCCAAGGAAGAAACCCAGGGCAGCTACTCCTGCACCCGGGCGCAAGGCGAGGTGGCATGGCGCGATGTGCATTTGCAGTTCACCCCCGATGGCCAGCCCGCCTTGTCGGGTGTCACACTGAAAGTCAAACCAGGGGAAACCGTGGCCCTGGTGGGCACCTCCGGGGCTGGCAAAACCACGCTGATCCAGCTCTTGCCCCGCTTCGTTCAGGCCACGGCAGGCACGGTCTGCGTGGATGGCGTCCCGATTCAAGACTGGGCGCTGGACAGTTTGCGGCGTCAAATCGCCATGGTCAGCCAGGACGTGGTCATGCTCAACGACACGGTGGCCGCCAACGTCTGCCTGGGGCATGAGGCAAACCCAGAACGCATCCAGGCCAGCCTGGAAGCGGCCAACCTGTGGGCGCACGTGGCGCAAATGCCGCAAGGCATGGACACGCTGCTGGGCCACAACGCCAGCCAGCTCTCGGGCGGGCAACGCCAGCGCCTGGCGATTGCGCGGGCCTTGTACAAAGACGCGCCCATTTTGATTCTGGACGAAGCCACCTCGGCCTTGGACAACGAATCAGAACGGCTGGTGCAAGACGCCCTGCAAAAGCTCATGCAAGGGCGCACCACACTGATCGTGGCCCACCGCCTGTCCACCATCGAACATGCCGACCGGGTCGTTGTGATGGCACGGGGGCGGATAGTGGAAGAAGGTTCGCCAGCAGAACTGCTGAGCCAAGGCGGCCCTTATGCACGCCTGCACCACCGGGGCGAATGGGCCGCCCCCCAGGCCAGCGACACGCCATCCGAAGACGCCAGCACGGCGGCCTGACCCTGGCGCCCCGTCAGAGCAAGACGATGTCGTATTGCTCGGGGCCCATGGACGCTTCGACCTGCAACGAGATCGGCTTGGCAATGAAGTCCGACAGACCCGCCAGGTGTTGACTTTCTTCGTCCAGCAACAAATCGATCACCGCCGAGGTGGCGACAATGCGGAATTCACGCGGATTGAACTGGCGCGCCTCGCGCAAAATCTCCCGCAAGATGTCGTACACCACCGAGCGGGGCGTCTTGACAATCCCCTTGCCCTGGCAGCTGGGGCAAGGCTCGCACAACATGTGCGCCAAAGATTCGCGGGTGCGCTTGCGTGTCATCTCCAGCAAACCCAGTGAAGAAAAACCGCCGGCCATGGTTTTGACGCGGTCGCGTGCCAGTTGCTTGCGAAACTCGGCCAGCACAGCGTCCTGGTGCTCCGGGCGGGCCATGTCGATGAAGTCGGCAATGACGATGCCCCCCAGGTTGCGCAAGCGCAATTGGCGCGCAATGGCTTGCGCCGCTTCCAGATTGGTCTTGAAGATGGTGTCTTCAAAATTGCGCGCCCCGACATAGCCCCCCGTGTTCACATCCACCGTGGTCAGCGCTTCTGTCTGGTCGATGATCAGATAACCACCGGATTTCAGATCCACCCGACGCCCCAGGGCCTTGGCGATTTCTTCGTCGATGGCATAAAGATCAAAAATCGGCCGCTCGCCTTTGTACAACTGCAAGCGCTCAGCCGCTTTGGGCATGAACTCGCGGCCAAAGGCCTCCAACTTGGCAAACTGCTCTTGCGAATCGATGCGGATGCTTTGGGTGGCTTCGCCCACCAGATCGCGCAACACGCGCTGCAACAAGGTCAGATCCTGGTGCAGCAAGGAGGCCGGAGGCAAGCGCATCGAAGCCTCCTTGATGCGGCCCCAGGTCTTGCGCAAATACGCGATGTCTTCCTGCAACTCTTCGTCACTCGAATCTTCGGCATTGGTGCGCAAAATGAAACCGCCACCCGCCGCCCCCACCAAGGCCTGCAGCCTTTGGCGCAAGGCATCGCGCTGATCTGAAGGAATTTTTTGCGACACACCGATGTGGTCGTCTTGCGGCAAAAACACCAGATGGCGGCCTGCAATGCTGATTTGCGTGGACAAGCGCGCACCCTTGGTGCCCATGGGGTCCTTGATGACCTGCACCATGATGGCGCGACCCTCAAACACCTGCTTTTCGATGGGCACCAAAGGCTGACCGGTGCGGGCTGCTGCGGCATCGCCTTCGGCATGTTTTTGCCACACATCGGCCACATGCAGAAAAGCCGCTTTGTCCAGGCCAATGTCAATGAAAGCCGACTGCATGCCGGGCAGGACCCTGGCGACTTTGCCCAGGTACACGTTGCCCACGAGGCCACGCTCCAGCGTGCGTTCCACATGCAACTCTTGTACCGCACCAAACTCGACCACCGCGACCCGGGTTTCCTGGGGCGCCCAATTGACCAAAATATCTTGTTGCATGGATGGAATCAGGTTGGAAAATGGCTCAACAGCGCACGCCCACTGAACGCAGCAAGGCAGCGGTTTCGCAAAGCGGCAGGCCCATGATGCCTGAATAACTGCCACGGATCTGTTCAATATGGGCCGCTGCCCTGCCCTGCACCCCATAGGCCCCGGCCTTGCCCATGGGCTCGCCGGTGGCCACATAAGCTTTGATCTGCGCAGGCGTCATCGGTGCAAAGCGCACCCACGAAGCCGAAACCGCAGCCACACGCTGGCGACCTTTTTGCACCGCCACCGCAGTCAAGACCCGGTGGGGTTGCCCCGACAACCGTTTCAGGATGCGACCGGCATCGGCCTCATCGACCGGTTTACCCAGAATGTCACGCCCCAGACACACGGTCGTGTCTGCACACAGCACGGGCGCTGCGGGCAAGCCCTGGCGCTGCAGACGCTGCACGGCGGCATCGAGCTTGAGCGCCGTCACCCGGGCCACATAACGGGCGGGTGCCTCGCCGCCGCGCACCGCTTCCAACGACTCGGCGTCTTCGTCTGGCCCGGCCAGCAACAAGGTGTGCGCCACGCCAATTTGGTCCAGCAATTGGCTGCGCCTTGGACTTTGGGAAGCGAGGTAGATGAAATCGCTCATTCGCGGTGGTAGGGGTGGTTGGCGTTGATCGACCAGGCACGGTAAAGCTGCTCGATCAGCAGCACCCGGGCCATGGCGTGAGGCAAAGTCATGTCGGACAGGCGGATGCGCTCGTGCGCGGCCTGCCTGAACTCCGGCTCCAAGCCATCGGGGCCACCGATGACCAAGGCCACATCGTCGCCACTCAACTGCCATTGGGTCAGGCGCGTGGCCAAGGCCTGGGTGGTCAGTTGAGTGCCACGCTCGTCCAGCACCACGATGCGGGTGCCACGCGGAATGGCCGCTTCGATGCGTTGGCGCTCGGCCGCATACAGGTTCGGCAGGGTTTTGGAGCCCCGGGGCTCGGTTTTCACGGCCTTGAGCTCGACCTTGAGCTCAGGCGGAAAACGTTTGGCGTAGTCGTCCCAGGCGGTCTGCGCCCAATCGGGCACACGCAGGCCGACCGCAACGATCAGCAGTTTCATGCGTGATCAATCGGCTTTGCGGCGGGTCGTGGCTTGCACGGCCTTGCGAGCCGGTGCTTTCTTGGCGGCCGGTTTCGGTGTGGATTTGGCAGCCGGCTTGACGGTGGGCTTGCCCACGGTTTTCACGGTCGGCTTGCTGGTCACACCGGTGGCCTTGGCCACCGACTTGACAGCCGTTTTGGCAGCGGACTTGGCGGGTGCCTTGGTTGTCGTTTTTGCAGCTGTTTTGGCGGTCGACTTCACGACCGGTTTGGCCGATTTGGCAGGTGCCTTCAAAGCCGGCTTGGCTTTGGCAGCTGGCTTGGCCGCTGTCTTTTTCGCGGCGGCCGTTTTGGTCGTGGCTTTTTTGGCCACCGAATTCTGGATGTGGCCTTTGACCTCGGCGGTCGCTGCAGGTTTGGGCGCGCCAAATTTCAGACGCACAGGCGTGCCGCCCCAAATCTCTTCCAGGTTGTAGTAACTGCGAATGGTGGGCTGCATGATGTGCACCACGGCCTGACCACAATCAACGATGATCCATTCGCCGTTGTCTTCGCCTTCCATGCGGGGCTTGCCAAAACCGGCGTTGCGCACTTTGTCACGGACGCTGGCGGCCAGGGCCTTGGTCTGGCGGTTCGAGGTACCGGATGCGATGACGACCCGCTCGAACAAGGAAGACAGGTGCTCGGTGTCAAACACCTGGATCTCTTGGGCCTTGACGTCCTCCAAAGCGTCCACAATGGCCCGCTGGAGTTTTTGAATGTCTTTTTTGGCTGCGTTTTCGGTCATCAATGGGGCCTGTAAAGGTGGTGTTCGTGAATATAGCGCTCAACAGCGGGGGACACCAGACCTGTCAAGGCCTGCTCTGTAGCCGCCAGCACACGGATGTCCGTGGCACTGTGCGGCATCAGCGGCATGTCCAGAGACCGAATGCGCGCTTGCAGCGTGTCAGAAAGGGTTGGAGGTGGCGCAGGCACACGCGAATCTTCAGTCCACGCATGCACGGCCATATCCCGGCCTGCGGCGCAGATTATAGCGATGCGCCCAATTTCACCGATCTGGTGCCAGGAGGACAAGGACCGGCGCTGGTCATCGCCCAGCAACAAATACAGTTGTGCCTGCGGAAACTGGGCCTGCAATTCGTGCAGCGTATCCACCGTGTAGCTGGGACCCGCACGGCGGATTTCTCGTTCGTCCACCACCACTTGCGGCAAGTGCCCAAAGGCCAGGCGACTCATGGCCAGACGGTGCGCAGCGTCCGTCAAACTGCGGGGTTTGTGCCAGGCCTCGCCCGTCGGCAAAACGCGCACCTGGTCCAATTGAAGTTGCGCCACAGCGGCTTCGACCAAGGCCACATGGGCCAGGTGCGGAGGGTCAAACGCCCCGCCGAAAACCCCCAAACGTGTCACATTCGGAGCAACGGGAAGTGCCGAAGTTGGCGTCACCGTGGGCAGACTCAAACCCAGTCCTTGGGCACCAGAAAGTGGCTCAGCAAACGCGCTTCGGGTGAACCAGGCTCGTCCTGACGCTGGTAAGACCAGCGCACCTCGGGCGGCATGGACAGCAAGATCGACTCGGTGCGCCCACCCGATTGCAAGCCAAAGTGCGTGCCCCGGTCCCAGACCAGATTGAACTCGACATAGCGGCCCCGGCGGTAAAGCTGAAAGTCGCGTTCACGCTCGCCGTAAGCCATGTCCTTGCGGCGCTCGACGATCGGCAGGTAAGCGGGCAACAAGGCATCGCCCACGCTTTGCAGCATGGCCAAGCTGGTGTCCATGCCCAACTCGGAAAAGTCGTCAAAGAAAATGCCGCCCACACCGCGCTGCTCGCGGCGGTGCTTGTTGCAAAAATAGTCGTCGCACCAGGCCTTGAAGCGGGGGTGCAGATCTTCGCCAAACGGGCTCAGCGCATCCTTGCAGGTTTGGTGGAAATGCACCACGTCCTCGTCAAAGCCGTAATAGGGCGTGAGGTCCATGCCCCCACCAAACCATGCCACAGGGGCCCTGCCCTCAGGCTTGGCCGCGATCATGCGCACGTTCATGTGCACCGTGGGCACATAGGGGTTGCGCGGGTGAAACACCAGAGAAACACCCATGGCCTCAAAAGCCGAACCCGCCAACTCGGGGCGGTGTTGTGTGGCCGAGGGCGGCAATTGCGGCCCGCTCACATGCGAAAAACCGCAACCGGCGCGCTCGAAAACAGGGCCCCCCTCCAGAATTTGGGTGATGCCCTGGCCCTGGAGTGGGTCACCCGGATTTTTTTGCCAGCCATCCACCAAAAAAGGCGTGCCGTCCAGTTCGGTCAAAGCGCCGGTGATGCGGGATTGCAAGCCCACCAGATAGTTTTTGACGGTGTCGAGTTCAAACAGCGTGTTCATAGAGAAATAGTTAAACGTTCGGTGCTCAAGAAGGGTTGGCGCTGGACGGTGTTGCAGACTGGGTGGGAGCGCCAGGACTCCACGGTGTGATGGGCCCCATCTGGTGCGGATGAAAGCCTTGCACGCCTTCAAACACCTGGGCCATGTGGGCGTAATCCTCTTCGACGCGCCCAGTCAGCTCGTAAAAATCCACCACGCTGAAACAGCGCTGACCCCAGTCCAGCTTGACCAGAGCCAAGGGCACCTGCGCGCCCAGGGCCAATTGGTAAAAACCGCTGCGCCAACCCGGGGTGTGGCGGCGCGTGCCCTCTGGGGCCAGGCCCAGCCACAGCAACTGGTCGTTTTGCTTGTGCTGCTCGAACACATGGACCATCTGCCCCACCACACCCCGCGAAGAACTGCGGTCAATCGGAATGCCGCCCACCCAACGCATCCAGGCGCCGACCAGCGGAAATTTGAACAAGCTGTCTTTGCCCCAAAAATGCGCTGGAACGCCCAGCGCCCATTTGGCCAGCATGCCAATCGGGAAATCCCAGTTGCTGGTGTGCGGGTAAACGACGGCCACGCCCTGGCGTTGAGGGAAGCCCTCAAACTCCAAACGCCAACCCAGCATTTTCAAAATCCAACGGGCCAAACGGGAGCCCTGAAATTTCACGGGATGGCTTGTCGGTGCACTCATGCTGCGTCTCGGCGTTCAGTTTTTGATGGCACGGTAGCCGATATCGCGGCGCATCTGCATGCCGTCAAATGCGATCGGGCTGGCCGTCTGATACGCTTTTTGTTGCGCCTGCCGCACCGAGTCGGCCAGCGCAGTAACGCACAGCACACGTCCGCCCGAGGTCAGGATCTGACCGTCTTGTTCGGTGGTTCCGGCATGGAACACCATGGCGTCTTCACTGTCTTTGGGCAAGCCGCTGATGGCATCCCCCTTGCGAGGGTGCAGCGGATAACCGGCAGCGGCCATGACCACGCCCAAGGCCACGCGGCGGTCCCATTCCATTTCAAAGTTGTCCAGGCCTTCCGCTGTGGCGGCCAACAGGACGTCCAAAAAGTCTGACTTCAAGCGCATCAGGATCGGCTGGGTTTCAGGGTCACCCATGCGGCAGTTGAACTCGAGAGTTTTGATGCGGCCCTGGGCATCGATCATCAAGCCCGCATACAAGAAACCGGTGTAGTTGATGCCGTCTTTGTCCATGCCCCGGATGGTGGGCAAGATGACTTCGCGCATGGCCCGGGCATGCACCTCGGCGGTGACCACGGGGGCAGGTGAATACGCGCCCATGCCTCCGGTATTGGGGCCTTCGTCGCCGTCCAGCAAGCGCTTGTGGTCCTGGCTCGTGGCCAATGCCGCCACGTTGCGGCCATCGCACAGCACCATGAAGCTGGCTTCTTCGCCTTGCAGAAACTCCTCGATCACCACCCGTGCACCGCCCGCGTTGTGGGCCACGCCCAGCGTGTTGTCGAGCAGCATGAAGTCAATCGCTGCATGAGCTTCGGCCAGGGTCATGGCCACGACCACGCCTTTGCCTGCAGCCAGGCCATCGGCCTTGACCACGATCGGCGCACCCTTGCGGTCGACATAGGCATGCGCCAGCGCCGCGTCGGTAAAGGTTTCGAACTCGGCCGTGGGAATGCCATGGCGCTGCATGAAGGACTTGGAAAACGCCTTGGAACTTTCGAGCTGGGCGGCGGCCCGGGTCGGGCCAAAAATGCGCAAGCCATGGGCACGGAAGTCGTCCACGATGCCAGCGGCCAAAGGGGCTTCGGGTCCGACAAGGGTCAGTCCGATGCGGTTGTCGATGGCCCACTGGCGCAACTGCGCCAAATCGGTGACCGGCACATTGATCAGGTTGGGGTCTTTGGCTGTGCCGCCGTTGCCGGGGGCGACATACACCTGTTGAATTTTGGGCGACTGCGCCAGTTTCCAGGCCATGGCGTGTTCACGGCCACCATTGCCGACTACCAATACTTTCATCAAACTTCCTTAATCTTCAAATTCGGCGTTGTGGAAAACGTTTTGCACATCGTCCAGGTCTTCCAGCACATCCAGCAACTTTTGCATTTTGACCGCGTCCTCACCCGTGAGCGCAATGCTGTTCTCGGCACGCAGGGTCACCTCGGCCATGTCAGCCACGAGGCCAGCCGCCTCCAGTGCGTTTTTGACGGCCTCAAAATCAGCGGGTGACGTCAGCACCTCGATGGCGCCGTCCTCATCGGTGATGACGTCTTCGGCACCCGCTTCCAGCGCCACTTCCATGACCTGGTCTTCGCTGGTGCCTGGGGCAAAAATCAACTGACCACAGTGTTTGAACTGAAACGCCACGGAGCCTTCGGTTCCCAGGTTGCCACCGTGCTTGGAGAGGGCGTGGCGCACCTCGGCCACCGTGCGCACCCGGTTGTCGGTCATGGTGTCCAAAATGATGGCCGCGCCGCCAATGCCATAGCCTTCGTAGCGGATTTCTTCGTAGCTCACGCCCTCCAGATTGCCTGTGGCCTTGTCCACATTGCGCTTGATGGTGTCGGTGGGCATGTTGGCGGCTTTGGCTTTTTCAATGGCCAAACGCAACCTCGGATTGGCGCTGACGTCACCGCCGCCCGTGCGCGCCGCCACCATGATTTCGCGGACCACCCGGGTCCAGATGCGCTGGCGTTTTTCGTCTTGACGCCCTTTGCGGTGCTGAATATTTGCCCATTTACTGTGGCCAGCCATCGGGAATTCCTTGAATGTTGATTTAACCTAGAGCTTGGATTTTACTTTTCACAAGAGGGAGGGAATTTTCGATGACTGAACCCATGTTGATTGCGCAAAATGCCCAGGCGCAGTGCCACCTGTTGCCCGGCCTGTCCAACCGCCACGGCCTGATCACCGGGGCCACGGGCACCGGCAAAACCGTGACCTTGCAGACCCTGGCCGAAAACTTCTCGCGCCAGGGGGTGCCGGTGTTCATGGCCGACGTCAAGAGCGATCTGGCCGGCATCAGCCAACCCGGCCGCATCAGCGAAAAACTGGCCGCCGTGCTGAAAGACCGCGGCATCGCCTTGCCCGAGCCCCTGGCCTGCCCGACCACCTTGTGGGATGTTTTTGGCGAGCAAGGCCACCCGGTGCGCGCCACCATATCGGACATGGGTCCCTTGCTGCTGACCCGCATGCTGGGCCTGAACGACACACAGGCGGGCGTGCTGAATCTGGTGTTCAAGATCGCCGACGAGCATGGTTTGCTGCTGCTGGACATGAAAGACCTGCGGGCCATGCTGCAGTATGTGGGCGACAACGCCAAAAAATTCACCACCGAATACGGCAACATCAGCGCCGCCAGCATCGGTGCCATCCAGCGCGGCATGATGCAGATCGAAAGCCAGGGCGGTGACCGGTTCTTTGGCGAGCCCATGCTCAACATCGAAGATTTGATGCAAACCGATGCCCAGGGCTTGGGCGTGGTGAACATTTTGGCGGCCGACAAGCTGATGAACTCGCCCCGCCTGTATTCGACCTTCTTGCTGTGGATGCTGTCTGAATTGTTTGAAGTTCTGCCCGAAATTGGTGACCCCGAAAAACCCAAGCTGGTGTTCTTTTTTGACGAAGCGCACTTGCTGTTCAAGGACGCCCCTGCGGCTTTGGTCGAGCGCATCGAGCTGGTGGTTCGCCTGGTTCGCTCCAAAGGCGTGGGGGTTTATTTCGTCACCCAGAACCCGCTGGACATCCCGGACAGCGTGTTGGGTCAATTGGGCAACCGCGTGCAGCACGCCTTGCGCGCCTACACCCCACGCGACCAGAAAGCCGTGGCGGCGACGGCCCAGACCATGCGGCCCAAAGCGGGCCTGAACATCGAAGCAGCCATCACCGAGCTGGCCGTCGGCGAGGCCTTGGTGAGCTTTCTGGACGCCAAGGGCCGCCCCAGCGAGACCGAACGGGTGTTCGTGTTGCCACCGGCCAGTCAACTGGGCCCGATCACGGCCAGCCAGCGACAAAGCTTGATGCAGAACTCTTTGGTGGCCGGGGTGTACGAAAACACCCAGGACCGGGATTCGGCCTACGAGAAGATCACGCAACAAGCGCCACAGAACCAGGCCAGCTCGACCTCGCTCTTGCCAGGACAAGCCAGCGAAGCTGCAGACAAGGATGGCGGCGTGATGGAGGGCTTGTCGAGTTTGATTTTTGGCTCGACCGGCCCGCGAGGCGGTCAACGCGATGGCGTGGCACAAATGGTGGTCAAAAGCGCGGTGCGCACCGTCGGTTCAGCCATTGGCCGGGAAATCGTGCGCGGCGTACTGGGCAGCTTGCTGGGCTCCAGTCGGCGCCGCTGAGACCAGGTAAAAAAAACGCCGGGTGAAGCACCCGGCGTTTTTCAATCGACGATCAGGGGATCAGGCGGTTTCGCCGAGCACCGTCACGGTCACGTCCACCACCACGTCGGTGTGCAAAGCCACCGCCACGGTGGATTCGCTCACGGTCTTGATGGGGCCGTTGGGCATACGGATCTGGGACTTGACCAGCTTGTAGCCTTGCTTGTTCAGCTCTTCGGCGATGTCGTGGTTGGTCACGGAACCAAACAAACGGCCATCCACACCGGCTTTTTGCGACAGCTTGACCACCAGACCAGACAATTTCTCGCCTTGGGCTTGGGCTTCAGCCAATTTGGCAGCAGCGGCTTTTTCCAATTCAACGCGGCGCGCTTCGAACTCGGCCTTGTTGCTTTCGGTCGCACGGCGTGCACGGCCTTGAGGGATCAGAAAGTTGCGAGCGTAGCCGTCTTTGACTTTGACGATCTCGCCCAGATTACCCAGGTTCACAACCTTTTCGAGCAGGATGATTTGCATGGTTGGACTCCTTAGACTTTGTGCTGGTCGGTGTAGGGCAACATGGCCAAAAAGCGAGCGCGCTTGATGGCTGTGTTGAGCTGACGCTGGAAAATGGCACGGGTGCCAGTCAAGCGTGCAGGAATGATCTTGCCGTTTTCGGCGATGAAGTCACGCAAGGTGTCCACATCTTTGTAGTCGATTTCTTCGACACCGGTCACGGTGAAGCGGCAAAAGCGCTTGCGCTTGAACAGCAGTGACTGGGTGTTGCGCTTGGGGCGCTTGTCTTTGTTGAATTTTTTGAACGTGGCCATGGGGCCTCCTGAAATTAATCTTGCTGAAACTCTTGAATGTGCAACACGACGCTTTTACCTTGTCGAGGGGTGGCCAAAAAGCCCTTGAACGTCCAGACACTGCCTACCGCTTGCTTGACCAGCGTTTCTGCCAGAGACCCGAAGGCCAAGGCACGAAGCTTGAGCTGGATTTTTCGGTTTTGTCCTGCCTCTTGTACTTCAGAGGCGTGCTCCAGAATCAGATCCAGAGCAGGCAAACCGGCAGGGGTGTATCGCAAAGCGGCTTGCTCGGCAATACAGGCGGTCAGTTCTGTGCAGTTCACTCCTCAACAGGTCAGCATCAAGCGGCGAATTCGGCTTGTTGTGACTTGCGGGCTTCTTCGCGCTCCACGGTCTTCATCATGGACGAAGGCGCAGTGTCGGCTTTTTTCTTGAGCACAGTCAGGTGACGCAAAACGGCGTCGTTGAACTTGAAGGCATGCTCCAGTTCAGCCATCACAGCCTGGTCGGCTTCGATGTTCACGCACAGGTAGTGGGCTTTGCCCAGCTTGTTGATCTGGTATGCCAACTGGCGGCGACCCCAGTCTTCAACGCGGTGGATGCTGCCACCGCCGGCAGTGATCATGCCTTTGTAGCGCTCCAGCATGGCTGGAACTTGTTCGGACTGATCGGGATGGATCAGCAAAATGATTTCGTAATGACGCATTGAGACTCCTTGCGGTTAACCCAAAAGGTTGGAAAAGCCGCCCCCAGCGTCTGTCGGGGTGCGGCAAGGCGAAGCCTGCGATTATAGCCTGGATTCAAAGGCCAGGATATCCAGGCTCGGAGGCCGCCAACGGCTGACGCGGGGTGACCCAATGCGCGGGCCACAGCCAGGTCAACAAAACCATCACCAGCATGCCCGCAGGCACACCGAAAACCCCCGCAGACAAGGGCTGAATGCCAAACCACAAGCCACCCAACGGGTCCAGGCTCCAAAAGTGTCGGAATCCAGGTGCATTGACCACCATGTAATAAAGGGTCAGACCCAAGCCCGCCAACATGCCCGCCACCACAGCGTGCCGATGCACTTTGCGCCACACCATGCCCAACACCATGCCTGGGAAAAATGCGGCAGCGGCCAATGAAAAAGACGTCGAAACCAGCGCCAGGATTTCAGCCGGTTTGAAAGCGGCCACCACAGCCGCCAACATGGCCACCGCCAACAAGGCGAATTTAGACAGAATGACCCGCCCTTCAGCCGATTTGGGTTTGCGCCCACGCCCGGGGCCAATGTCGTGCACCAACGCATTGCTGATGGTCAACAACAAACCATCGGCTGTTGACAAAGCGGCCGCCAGTCCTCCGGCCGCCACCAGACCCGACACCACAAAAGGCATGCCGCCCAACTCCGGTGTCGCCAGCATGATCATGTCCGCCCCCAGTTTCAGTTCACCCAACTGCAAGACCCGGTCACCGTTGACATCGGAAAATTCCAGCAAAGCCGAATCCAGCCGGGCCCATTGGGCCATCCAGCCAGGCAATTCTTCAAAACTGCTACCCACCAAATTATTCAGAACCTCGAACTTCACCAGCACAGCCAAAGCAGGAACACTCAGGTACAACAAACCGATGAAAAACAAGGACCAGGCCACCGAACTGCGTGCCTGGGCCACAGACGGGACGGTGTAGAACCGCGTCAGCAAATGTGGCAAACCAGCGGTACCCACCATGAGACAAAACACCAAGGCCAGAAAATTGAGCCGCGACTCACCGAACAATTTGACCTCTTCAGGACTGCCCTCCGGGTTGCCTGCAAAGGCCTGGGCATGGACAGGCATACCGCCCAAAGGTTTGGCACGATCGCGGTTTTCATGCATGGCACGCGTCCACTGCTCCCGCGCTGAAGCGGCATCGCGAGGCACCGCCAATAGCGCACGCCGGGCTTGCGCGATCGAGGCGTAATCGGCCGATTGCGCCTTGAGCACACGGATTTGTTCTTCCAGCTCTTGACGCAATTGGACCATGGACTGTTCGACGTTTTCAAGGCGCGCCTCAAACACCTGGGCCCGGCGTGCGAACTCTTGGCGCACCTCGATTTCAGCAGGATCGTTGATCAACTTCTTTTCAATGGCCTCGATGTGCGCCAGTTGTTGCCCGTAAACCAGGGGGGCCAAAGGGTTGCCCAGTTGTTTGTAGGCCAGCCAGGACACGGGAATCATGAAAGCCAACAACAACATGATGTACTGAGCCACTTGCGTCCAGGTGATGGCGCGCATGCCGCCCAGGAAAGAACACAACAGCACGCCGCCCAAGCCCAGCAAGATGCCAATTTCAAACTGAACGCCCGTCAAACGGGATGCGATCAGTCCGATGCCATAAATTTGGGCCACCACATAGGTGAACGAGCACAAAACCGAAGCCAGCGCCGCAATGATGCGAGGCCAGCGACCGCCATAGCGGCGGTCAAAATAATCCGGCAAGGTATAGAGTTTCAGGGCCCGCAAATGGGGCGCGATCAACAAGGCCACCAGACAAAAGCCGCCGGTCCAGCCCATCACGTAAGCCAGCCCCCCGGGCTGCTGCCCACTGCCCGAAAACCCCTGCAAATAAAGCGCACCCGCCAGGCTGATGAAAGAGGCCGCACTCATCCAGTCGGCCGCCGTGGCCATGCCGTTGTACAGGGCCGGCACCCGCCGCCCGGCCACGTAGTACTCGTCTTCGTCGGTCGTCCGGCTCGAAATGCCGATCAAGGCATAAATCATCACCGTGCTGAACAAAAAGATGGGGCCGATCAAGTTGCGTGACAGACCCCACCGCTCAGCCCAGGCCATGGCCCCGATCAAGCTCATGAGGATGCCGATGTAAATCAGCACATTGCGATGAAACCGCCAATGTGAGACCGCAGTTTTCCGGGCGGCCATGGGTTGAGTCATCGCAAGGTCTTGGTTTGAAGAATCAGCGACCCAAATGGGTCCAGGTCGCGATGACCGTGTCCGGATTCAACGAGATCGAGCTGATGCCCTGGGCCATCAGCCAATCCGCAAAGTCGGGGTGGTCACTGGGGCCCTGACCGCAAATGCCAATGTATTTGCCTTGGGACAAACACGCCTTAATGGCTTGCGCAATCAAGGCCGTCACAGCAGGGTCACGCTCGTCAAAATCGACCGCCAGCAACTCCATGCCAGAGTCCCGGTCCAAGCCCAGGGTCAATTGGGTCAGGTCGTTCGAGCCGATCGAAAAGCCATCAAAGAATTCGAGGAACTGCTCTGCCAGGATGGCGTTGCTGGGCACTTCGCACATCATGATGACTTTGAGATCGTTTTCACCGCGGCGCAACCCCTGGCTGGCCAGCAGCTTGGTGACCTTTTCGGCTTGCCCCAAGGTGCGGACAAACGGCACCATGATCTGCACGTTGGTCAGCCCCATCTCGCCACGCACCCGTTTGAGGGCTTCGCACTCCATGGCAAAGGCCTCACCGAAGTCTTCGCTGATGTAACGGGCAGCGCCCCGGAAACCCAGCATCGGGTTTTCTTCTTCCGGCTCGTAGCGGCTGCCACCAATCAGTTTGCGGTATTCGTTGCTCTTGAAATCCGACAAACGCACAATCACCGGCTTGGGCCAGAACGCCGCCGCGATGCTGGCCACGCCCTCCGCCACTTTGTCGACATAAAAAGCACGTGGGGACGCGTGGCCGCGGGCCACTGACTCCACCGCTTTTTTCAGGTCGGCATCGATGGCGGGGTAATCCAGAATGGCCTTGGGGTGCACACCAATGTTGTTGTTGATGATGAACTCCAGTCGCGCCAGGCCCACACCCGCATTGGGCAGCTGCGCAAAATCAAAGGCCAGCTGGGGATTGCCCACGTTCATCATGATTTTGGTCTTGATCTCAGGCAACACGCCGCGCTGGATTTCGCTGATTTCGGTTTCCAGCAAGCCATCGTAAATGTGGCCGGTATCGCCCTCGGCGCAGCTCACCGTGACCAGGGTGCCCTCGGTCAATTGGTCGGTGGCGTTGCCGCAACCCACCACCGCAGGAATGCCCAGTTCGCGGGCAATGATGGCGGCATGGCACGTGCGTCCGCCGCGGTTGGTGACGATGGCGCTGGCCCGCTTCATCACCGGCTCCCAGTTCGGATCGGTCATGTCGGTGACCAGCACATCACCGGGCTGGACCTTGTCCATTTCGCTGATGTTGTGCACCAGCCGCACGGGGCCCGTGCCGATTTTCTGACCAATCGCCCTGCCCTCGGCCAGCACGGTGCTTTTGCCTTTGAGCTTGTAACGCAATTCGGGTGTGCCTTTGGCCTGGCTCTTCACTGTTTCAGGGCGGGCTTGCAAGATGTACAGCAAACCATCGGTGCCGTCTTTGCCCCACTCGATGTCCATCGGGCGCCCGTAGTGCTGCTCAATGACCACCGCATACCGGGCCAATTGCTCGACTTCTGCATCGGTCAGGCTGTAGCGGTTGCGCAATTCGGCGGGCACGTCGGTGGTTTTGACCAACTTGCCCGAAGTGGCTTTTTCTTCCGGGCTGGCAAACACCATCTCGATCAGCTTGGAGCCCAAATTTCGGCGAATGACGCAGCGATTGCCGGCCGCGAGCATGGGCTTGTGCACATAAAACTCGTCTGGATTCACCGCACCTTGCACCACCGTCTCACCCAGGCCATAGCTGGAGGTGATGAACACCACGTCTTCAAAACCCGACTCCGTGTCGATGGTGAACATGACGCCTGCGGCGCCCAGGTCCGAGCGCACCATGCGCTGCACACCTGCCGACAAGGCCACATCGGCGTGCGCAAAGCCTTTGTGCACGCGGTAGCTGATCGCACGGTCGTTGTACAGGGAGGCAAACACCTCTTTCATCTTGTGCAACACGTCTTCGATGCCGACCACGTTCAAAAAGGTCTCTTGCTGACCGGCAAAGGAAGCGTCAGGCAGGTCTTCGGCTGTGGCCGAAGAGCGCACTGCAAAAGAAGCATCCGGGTTGCTGCCTTGCAAGCGCACAAATGCATCGCGAATGGCTTTTTCCAGATCGGCAGGGAAGGGCTGGGCTTCGACCATCGCGCGGATCGCCGCACCGGTCGCAGCCAAAGCCCGCACGTCATCGGCGTCCAAAACATCCAGCTGGGCATTGATGCGCTCGGTCAAGCCACCAAAAGCCAAAAACTGCCGGAACGCATGGGCCGTGGTTGCAAAACCGGTCGGGACCCGCACGCCGGAGGGCAACTGGGAAATCATCTCCCCCAGACTGGCATTTTTGCCACCGACCGACTCGACATCGGTCATGCGCAATTGCTCAAAGGGAACGACCAAAGCGGTCTCACTGAAAAGATCAGACATACAAAGCTCCAAAGTTAAAACCGGGTGCCATGGGACAGGACGGGGTTTTGTTGTTCTTGGAGTTCAACCGCCGACCGAGGGGCCATGGATAATCGGACCATTTTAGGGGGCTTGGTGCCCCTGCCATTTGAAATTTTTGCATCCATGTCCAAACGCACTGTTTTTTTCATTTCCGATGGCACAGGCATCACAGCCGAGACTTTTGGCAACGCCATCCTGGCCCAGTTCGACATGAAAACCCGGCATGTGCGTCTGCCCTTCACCGACACCATCGACAAAGCGCACCAAGCTGTGCGGCAAATCAACCACACGGCCGACACCGAGGGCAACAAGCCCATTGTGTTCACCACCTTGGTGAACATGGATGTGCTCAAAGTGCTGCAAGAGCATTGCCAGGGCATGCTGCTGGACATGTTTGGCACCTTTGTGAACCCGCTTGAAAACGAGCTGGGCATCAAGTCGCATCACCGGGTGGGTCGCTTTTCGGACGTCAGCAAAAGCAAGGAATACCATGACCGGATCGAAGCCATCAACTTCTCGCTGGCCCACGATGACGGTCAATCCAACCGCGACCTGGAGTCTGCCGATGTGATTTTGGTGGGCGTGAGCCGCAGCGGCAAAACCCCGACCAGTCTGTACCTGGCCATGCAGCACGGCCTGAAGGCCGCCAATTACCCGCTGATTCCGGAAGATTTTGATCGCCGGCAGTTGCCCCCAGCCCTGGTGCCGCACCGTCAAAAAATCTTTGGACTGAGCATTCACCCCGATCGGCTGGCTGAAATCCGCGCCGAGCGCAGACCCAATTCGCGCTACGCCAGTATCGAGAATTGCCGCCAGGAGGTGTCAGAAGCGGAAGCCATGATGCGTCGCTCAAGCATCCGTTGGCTGTCCACCACCACCAAGTCCATTGAAGAAATTGCCACCACCATCTTGCAGGAAATCAAACCTGAACGGTTGATCTACTGAGCGGGTTGGCTAGCCGCTGGCCTGTGCGGTCACCAGGCGGCTGCATCAAGACAGGGTGGCTGCAATCCGTTCGGCGCATTGACGGGCTTGCACCGCATCGCGCGCCTCGACCATGACACGCACCAAAGGTTCGGTACCGCTGGCGCGGATCAAAACCCGTCCAGAATCACCCAACTCGGACTCGACCACCCGGGTAGCCTCCCACAAAGCAGCATGTCCCTGCCAGTCAAAGCCAGGCGTCAAGCGCACATTGATCAGGGTTTGCGGGAACAGCGTGATGCCCTCCAGCAACTGGGCCATGGTCTGCCCGCTGCCCACACAGGCTTGCAACACCTGCAAGGCGCTCACCAGACCATCGCCCGTGGTGTGCTTGTCCAGCGCCAGCAAATGGCCAGAACCCTCGCCGCCAAGCAGCCAACCCTTGTCGTGCAAAATTTCCAGCACATAACGGTCGCCCACTTTGGCACGCACAAATTGCACCCCCCTTTGTTTGAGGGCCACTTCGACTGCCAGATTGGTCATCAAGGTGCCCACCGCGCCCGGCACGGCCTCGTCGCGGGCCAGCCGGTCAGCCACCATCAAGAACAACAGTTCATCGCCATTGAACAATCGGCCCGTACTGTCCACAAATTGCAAACGGTCGGCATCGCCATCCAGCGCAATGCCGTAATCGGCCCGGTGGTCCTTGACGGTCTGCACCAGGGCCTCCGGGTGCGTGGCGCCCACGCCTTTGTTGATGTTCAAACCATCGGGCGTGCAGCCCATGGCGATCACCTCGGCACCCAGCTCGTGGAACACTTTGGGCGCAATTTGGTAGGCCGCACCATGGGCGGCATCCACCACGATCTTCAAACCCTTGAGGGTCAGATCGTTCGAGAATGTGCTTTTGCAGAATTCGATGTAACGACCCGCTGCGTCGTTCAGGCGGCGGGTTTTACCCAAGGCGGCCGAATCGACCCAGACAGGGTCTTCCAGCAACCTCGCCTCGACCGTTTCTTCCCAAGCGTCAGGCAACTTGGTGCCTTGGGCGCTGAAGAACTTGATGCCGTTGTCTGCAAAGGGGTTGTGGCTTGCGCTGATCACCACGCCCAGAGACGCACGTTGTGCACGGGTCAGATACGCCACCGCAGGGGTGGGCACGGGGCCCAACAGCACCACGTCGACCCCCGCTGAATTGAAACCCGACTCCAGGGCACTTTCCAACATGTAGCCGGAAATGCGGGTGTCCTTCCCGATCAACACCACCGGATTGGACTCTTTCGCTTTCAAGACACGTCCCACCGCATGCGCCAAACGCAAAATGAAGTCCGGTGTGATGGGACTTTGGCCTACCGTACCGCGAATGCCGTCTGTGCCGAAATATTGACGCGCCATGAATGAATTCCGAAATAGTGTGAAAATTTTATAAATTCTAGTCGTACAACACAGCCGCGACCTGACGTGCAGACAGAACGTGCGTCAAGGCAGCACGTCCTGTTGTCGCAGCGCCGACCAGACCTTGAGCGCATCCACCGTCTGCTTGACGTCGTGCACCCGGACCACAGAGGCGCCTCGCTCGACCGCCAACAAAGCCGCAGCCACACTGGCGGCTTGCCGTTGATCGGGTTCAGGCACCTGCCCGTCTTTGGACAACACGGCCCCCAAAGAGGATTTGCGCGACCACCCCGCCAGAACAGGACGGCCCAAACGCAGCAAATGGGCTTGCCTGGCCAGCAATTGAAAGTTTTGGGCCACTGTTTTTCCAAAACCAATGCCCGGGTCCAGCACCAACCGTGGTGCCGCTACGCCCAGTCCCACCAGCGCGTCAAGACGGTCTTGCAAAAATGCCTCGACCGCATCCGATACATCGCCTGTCATGGTCTGCATTTGCATGGTTTGGGGGTCGCGGTGCATGTGCATCAAGCACACCCCACAAGCAGGATGCGCCGCGATCACCTGCTCTGCACCCGGCTGGCGCAATGCCCAAATGTCGTTGATGATGTCCACACCCGCATCCAGCACAGCCTGCATCACCTCAGGTTTGTAAGTGTCCACAGAAATCGGAACTTGCCAGCGAACCGCTTCTCGCAAAAAGGGCCCAAGGCGCGCCAACTCCAACGCCAAAGGCACCGCTATAGCCCCTGGGCGGGTGGATTCGGCGCCAACGTCCAGAATGTCCGCCCCCTCACGCAACAGTTGCTCTGCGTAACGCAAAGCCTGTATCGCCTCGGCATGTTTGCCGCCGTCCGAAAAAGAATCGGGCGTGACATTGACGATGCCCATGACCCTAGGGCGTGAAAGGTCCAGCTCAAAACGTGTGGTCTGCCAGCGCATGACGTTGTTCCATCCTGTTGGTTTGCGTTCGGTGTGCAGCCAGCCATGAAAAACGGGGCCCTGAGGCCCCGCTTTGGCTGTGCCGATCCTGATCCATCAAGCGGCCGTGGTTGCTGGCTCCGGCTGAACGGCTGGGGTGCCACCACTGCTGTCACCGCCCGAGGGGGGCGTGCGGGGTGTCCAGTCCTTTGGGGGCAAGGGATCACGCCCAGCCATGATGTCATCGATCTGGTCCTTGTCGATGGTTTCCCACTCCAGCAAGGCCTTGGCCATCGCATGCATCTGTGCGCTGTGCTCTTCGATCAGGCGACGGGCCAGGCTGTACTGTTCATCGATGATGCGACGCACCTCCATGTCCACCTTTTGCATGGTGGATTCGCTCATGTTGGTGGTCTTGGTGACCGAACGTCCCAGGAACACTTCGCCCTCGTTCTCTGCGTAAACCATCGGCCCCAATGCATCGGTCATGCCGTAACGCATGACCATGTCGCGGGCAATGGAGGTGGCACGTTCGAAATCGTTGCTGGCACCCGTGGTCATCTGGTGCATGAACACCTCTTCGGCAATGCGGCCACCGAACAACATGCTGATCTGGTTCAGCATGAATTCCTTGTCGTAGCTGTAACGGTCTTGCTCTGGAAGACTCATCGTCACACCCAGGGCACGGCCACGCGGAATGATGGTGACCTTGTGAACAGGGTCGCATTTGGGCAGCAGTTGACCGATCAGCGCGTGGCCGGCCTCGTGGTAAGCCGTGTTGCGGCGCTCGTGCTCAGGCATGACCATGCTCTTGCGCTCAGGGCCCATCAGGATTTTGTCCTTGGCCTTTTCAAAGTCCACCATCTCGACCACGCGGGCATTGCGACGCGCAGCCATCAAAGCGGCTTCGTTGCAAAGGTTGGCCAAGTCTGCGCCACTCATGCCGGGCGTGCCACGCGCGATCACACCGGCATTGACGTCTTGGCCAATGGGCACCTTGCGCATGTGCACATTCAGAATCTGCTCACGGCCACGGATGTCGGGCAAGGTGACATACACCTGGCGGTCAAAACGGCCAGGGCGCAACAAGGCGGCATCCAGAATGTCCGGACGGTTGGTCGCGGCAACCACAATGACACCCAGGTTGGTCTCAAAACCGTCCATCTCGACCAACATCTGGTTGAGCGTTTGTTCGCGTTCGTCGTTGCCACCACCCAAGCCGGCCCCACGCTGGCGACCGACGGCATCGATTTCGTCGATGAAAATGATGCACGGCGCGTTCTTTTTGGCGTTTTCAAACATGTCGCGAACGCGGGCTGCCCCGACACCGACAAACATTTCCACAAAATCAGAGCCCGAAATGCTGAAGAACGGCACTTTGGCTTCGCCCGCGATGCCTTTGGCCAGCAGCGTTTTACCGGTACCGGGAGGGCCGACCAGCAGCAGGCCACGCGGAATGCGGCCACCGAGCTTTTGAAATTTTTGCGGATCTTTCAGAAAATCGACGACTTCCTTGACTTCTTCTTTGGCCTCATCGCAACCGGCCACATCTGCGAAAGTGACCTGGTTGTTGTTTTCGTCCAACATGCGTGCCTTGGACTTGCCGAAACTGAAGGCACCACCTTTGCCACCGCCTTGCATCTGGCGCATGAAATACACCCAGACACCAATCAAAAGCAGCATGGGGCCCCAGCTGACCAGCAAGGTCATCAGCAAAGAGCCTTCTTCACGGGGCTTGACGTCAAACTTCACGCCGCTGTTGATCAAATCACCCACCAGACCACGGTCCAGGTAAGTGGCGGTCGTCTTGATGCGTCGGTCATCGTTGGTAACGGCCAGAATCTCGGTGCCACCAGGGCTCTCGGAAATCGTGGCGCTCTTGATCCGGTTGCTGCGAACCTCTTCCAGAAAATCCGAGTAACCAATGGCACTCGCACCAGCGACGCCACGGTTGTCAAATTGTTTGAACAAGGTGAACAGCACCATGGCAATCACCATCCAGACGGCAATTTTGGAAAACCAAGGGTTATTCACGAGACACTCCAATCGAAAAATATGACTGTTCTCATTCTAGGCCTGCCAAGAACGGCCCAAGGCCAAAGAAGTGGTTTTGGCCCTCGAAAACCGAGGAATTAAAGGATCAAGCGGCGTGGATCAGACCCATGCCCACCAAAAAGGTCTCGGAAGACTTGTCCCGCGAAGACTTGGGTTTGATCGGCTTGACCACCTTGAAAGTCTCTTTGAACATCTTCACGATCTGGCTGTAACCGCTGCCGTGAAAAACCTTGACCACCAAGGCCCCTTGGGGCTTCATGTGGTTTTGGGCAAACTCCACAGCCAATTCGATCAAATGCATGACCCGAGCGGCGTCTGACGATTCGATACCGGACAAGTTGGGGGCCATGTCTGACACCACCACATCGGCCTGACGCCCCTGCAAAGCGGCTTCCAGCAGAGCGGCCACCTCGTTCTCGCGGAAGTCGCCCTGAATGAAGTGCACACCCTCCACTGGCGCCATGGGCAGGATGTCCAGCGCAATGATGCGGCCGTTCAACTCACCCACCGCCGCCCCATCGGGCGACAAACGGCGACGCAGGTACTGGCTCCAGGCCCCCGGTGCCGAACCCAGATCAACCACCAGATCGCCCGGACGGATCAAGCCAAGCGTTTCATCGATTTCCTTCAACTTGTAGGCTGCCCGCGCGCGATAACCCTCTTTCAGGGCCAGTTTCACATAGGTGTCATTCACATGGTCGTTCAACCAGGCTTTATTGACCTTTTTACTTTTGGTTTTGACTTTCATTCTTTTGCGTCCTTGCGGGGATAATACGGGGATGCCCCAAATACAACTCACACCTGCCGAGCGCAAAGTTTTTCGCGCCGATGCCCATCACCTGGATCCGGTCGTCATGATCGGAGGCGATGGTCTGACCCCTGCCGTCGTCAAAGAAACCGAAGCCGCACTGAACGCCCACGGCCTGATCAAGATCCGCGTTCTGGGCGATGACCGCGCTGCACGCGAGGCCATGTTCGCTCAACTCGCCGACCAGCTCAGCGCGGCACCGATCCAGCACATCGGCAAATTGCTGATCCTCTGGCGTCCGCAACCTGAAAAAATCAAGGAAGCCGATGAAGACCGCAAAGCCGGTCCGCGTGACTTCAAGATCCTGAAGTACAGCTCACGCGGCGGTCAACGCCCTGAAGTCAAAACCATTCGCGTTCTAGGCAACCAGCGCCTGGCCGCTGGTGGCCAGATCAAGCGGGCCAAGCCCAAGCAAAAATCGGTCAAAAAAGGTCGCCACGACTGACACAGGCAGCGCCTGTTCCAGGCCACTGCCACCTCGAAGGCCGTTTCACAACGGCCTTCGTCATTTCTCAGATGTACGAAACACCCACGATTTCATAACGGCGCACGCCGCCTGGCGCCTGCACTTCCGCCACATCGCCCTCTTCCTTGCCGATCAAGGCACGCGCAATCGGGCTGCTGATGTTGATCAGGCCCAACTTCAAGTCGGCCTCGTCTTCACCGACGATCTGGTATTTCACAGCTTCGCCTGAGCTTTCGTCTTCGAGTTCCACCGTGGTGCCAAACACCACGCGCCCCCCCGCGTCCACCGACGCCGGGTCGATGATCTGCGCAGCCGACAGCTTGCCTTCGATTTCCTGAATCCGACCTTCGATGAAACCTTGACGGTCTTTGGCCGCATCGTATTCGGCGTTCTCGCTCAAATCACCTTGCGCACGCGCCTCGGCAATGGCTTGAATCACGCCAGGACGGTCCACCGTTTTCAGGCGATGCAACTCGTCTTTGAGCTTTTCAGCCCCGCGTTTTGTGATCGGGATAGTTGACATGTTCAGTTCTCCAAAAGCAAACCGCCGAGCGTTGAGACTCGGCGGTCATGGGTTGCATTATGCCTTGCACCGAAATGCAAGGCAGAAGCCTCAAGCGGCGCTATCAAGCCACCAATTGGGCGTGCATTTCCTGAATCGAAATCACGTCCAGTTGGTCCATGTACTTCATGCCTTCGACGGCCGCTTCCGCGCCCGCGATGGTGGTGAAGGTGGTCACACGGTTGAGCAAGGCCGAGGTGCGGATGTGGCGCGAATCGGCAATCGCATTGCGGCGCTCTTCGACCGTGTTGATGACCAGCACGACTTCGTTGTTCTTGATCATGTCCACGATGTGTGGGCGGCCTTCGGTCACCTTGTTCACCGTGACACAGGGCACACCCGCCGACTGGATGGCCGCGGCGGTCCCCTTGGTCGCGATCAAGTCGAAGCCTTGCGCCACCAACTGGCGAGCCACTTCAACGGCACGCGCCTTGTCGTTGTTTTTCACCGAGATAAAGACCTTGCCCGATGGCGTGCCATCGGCCTTGGTTGGGCGTGGCAATTTGGTGCCTGCCCCCAATTGGCTCTTCACAAAAGCTTCGCCAAAGGTTTTTCCAACGCCCATGACTTCACCGGTGGACTTCATCTCGGGTCCCAAGATGGTGTCTACGCCAGGGAATTTCACAAATGGGAACACCGCTTCTTTCACGCTGAAGTAAGGCAGCGTGACTTCTTTGGTGATGCCTTGCGACGCCAGGGATTGGCCGGCCATGCAGCGTGCCGCCACCTTGGCCAACTGGATGCCCGTGGCTTTGGAGACATAAGGCACGGTGCGTGAAGCGCGGGGGTTCACTTCCAGCACATAGATGACGTCTTGGCCGTCAATGTTTTGAATCGCGAACTGCACGTTCATCAAACCCACCACATTCAAAGCGCCGGCCATGGCGGCCGATTGACGCTTGAGTTCGTTCACGGTTTCTGCAGAGAGCGAATACGGTGGCAACGAGCAAGCCGAGTCACCACTGTGCACGCCCGCTTGTTCAATGTGCTCCATCACGCCGCCAATGAAGGTCTGGCCTTCCGGATCGCGCAAGCAATCCACATCGCATTCGATGGCGTCGTTCAAGAAACGGTCCAGCAACACTGGCGAGTCGTGCGACACCTTGACCGCTTCGCGCATGTAGCGCTCCAGGTCGCGCTGTTCGTGCACGATTTCCATGGCGCGGCCACCCAGCACATAGCTGGGACGCACGACCAGGGGGTAACCCAAAGCGGCGGCTTTTTCCAGCGCTTCGGGCTCGGTGCGCGCGGTGGCATTCGGCGGCTGACGCAGACCCAGCTCTTGCAACAGTTTTTGGAAACGCTCGCGGTCTTCGGCTGCGTCGATCATGTCAGGGCTGGTGCCAATGATGGGCACGCCAGCGGCTTCCAGATCCAGCGCCAGCTTCAACGGCGTTTGGCCGCCGTATTGCACGATGACGCCCGTCGGCTTTTCCTTGTCCACGATTTCCAGCACGTCTTCCAGGGTCACGGGCTCAAAGTACAAACGGTCCGAGGTGTCGTAGTCGGTCGACACGGTCTCGGGGTTGCAGTTGACCATGATGGTTT